>NZ_WKJO01000001.1:1491321-2982643 GCF_009674605.1 Haloferax litoreum | reverse complement strand
TGTTCACACACCACAGGGCATATTTGCTGTAATATTTGTTAAATGTAGTCGGCCGTTCGGCTCTCGATACAGCGGATAGGCGTGAGAACTGAATGGCCCGGTGCGATTAGCGTCCGGTCATCACGTTCGTACTCCCGCACTCGGGACACTGCGTCATCGTCCCGAGGGAGGCTTCGACTCGGTCCCACTCGTCTCCACCCGAGACAGCCGAGTATCCACAGCGCAGACACCGAGAGGTCGGCTGCGATGAACTGCTTGCCATGGTACTGTGTCTCTCACGATTCCTCATAGTCGTTACTCCGGTCGCTGTCCGGTCTCTCAGACGACTCCAACGTGGGTCGGTTCCTCTCTCTACGACCGTTCGGTTTCTGCGGACTTCACGAATAGCCCCGTTCAGAAAAGTTACTCGCGGAGCAGTCTGGGCCGGTGGTACTACCCTCGAATCAGTTCGGCGGCCTTCTCGCCGATTGCAATCGACGGCGCATTGGTGTTGCCACTCGTGATTTTCGGCATGATAGAGGCGTCTGCGACGCGCAGACCTTCGACACCTCGGACCCGGAGTTGCGGGTCGACGACGGCCATCTCGTCGGTTCCCATCTTACACGTTCCCGTGGGATGGTAGATGGTGTGGGCCGTCTCCCGGATGTGCTCCTCGATTTCTGCGTCGGTCTGGACGTCTTCGCCCGGCCAGCGTTCGTCGCCCCGAATGTCCGCGAAGGCATCGGCCTGTGCGATTTCGCGGGCACGCTTGATTCCCTCTCTGAGAACCGCGAGGTCAGGCTCAGCGGTGAGGTACTGTGGGTCGATGACCGGCGGTTCAGTCGGGTCGGACGAGGCGAGTTCGACGAAGCCCACGCTTTCTGGCCGGACCTGTGTCGACCCAATCGAGTAGCCGAGGCCCTCCGGATTCGAAAACCCGTGGTTCATGTAGTACACTGGGCAGTAGTGGAACTGGAGGTCCGGGGCGGGTTCGTCGTCGTCGACGTAGAGGTACCCGCCGGCCTCACCGATATTCGACGTTGGGGCCGGCGGTTGGTCGTCAGTCCGGTCGTAGACGACGAAGGTAAACAGGTGGTCCTGGAGGTTCTGGCCGACGCCGGGAACGTCGACGACGACGTCGATACCGTGTTCTTCGAGGTGGTCTGCGGGACCAATCCCGGAGAGCATCAGCAGTTGCGGGGAATTGTACGCCCCGCCGGAGACGACGATTTCTTCGGTCGCATCTGCGGTGTGTTCGTCTCCGTCTCGGGTGTAGTCGACGCCGACAGCGCGCGTGCCATCGAAGCGAATCTTCGTCACGAGCGCCTTCGTTTCGACAGTGAGGTTTTCGCGTTCGAGGACCGGTTTGATGTACGCTGCTGCGCTACTGAAGCGCTCGCCATCTCGCTGCGTGACGTGGTACAATCCAGCACCGACCTGCGTCTCGCCGTTGAAATCGGGATTGTGTTCGAGTCCACACTCTCGTGCCGCTTCGATGAACGTCTCGGAACTCGGGTGTGGGTCCACGAGGTCGGCGACGTTTAGCAACCCCTCTGTCCCGTGAAATTCGTCTTGTCCGGTTCCTTCGAACCGTTCGGCCCGTTTGAACACCTCCAGCATCTCGTCGAACGACCATCCCTCGTTGCCCAGCGCTGCCCAGTTATCGTAGTCCCACGGATTCCCCCGATTGTATATCTGGGCGTTCATCGAACTCGTCCCGCCGAGGGTCTTACCTCTCGGCTGGTAGAGTCGGCGCTCGTTCAACTCGGCCTGCGGTTCCGTGTAGTACTCCCAGTCGGCCTCGGACTTGAACAGCGTCGGGAACATCACCGGAGTGTATATCGATTCTCGGTGGTCTTCGTCTGGGGCACCCGCTTCGAGCAGAAGGACATCGACGTCTGAATCCTCAGACAGCCGATTTGCGACCGCACACCCTGCCGACCCGGCACCCACCACTATGTAGTCGTATTCTGACATTTGTAGCCGGTTACTGTACCACTGGCAGCCACATAAATTGTACACGTACTATAATCATATACGAGATTCGTGGGTTGGCCACCGACTTCCAGAGACGACGACTGCAAAGGGACCACGAAACGCAGCAGATGGGTGTGTGCTGGCGGGGAGTCTCGCGAGTGACGTGAGTGCAACGTCGACGGGACTCCTCCTCGTGGGTGAGACGGCCTCTCCTCACGACGCTTCCTGATTCGATTTCTCTGGGCGGCATTTACGACGTACAGAACGAGAGAGTCGACTCTCACTCGGAGTTTTGGTTCGTCAGAGAAATGCACCGGCTGGGAATCGAACCCAGATAATTGGCTTGGAAGGCCAATGTCTTACCATTAGACCACCGGTGCGAACTCGCTGTACTCGTTCGCACCGAGCCTCGACCTCACTTCGTTCGGCCGAGACACCGGTGCTCCCGATGCAGCGTCTATTCCTCCATTCTCGACGCCACAATAAGGATGTTACCTTTTCGGTCAGGCGGTGCTGTTGTCCGATTTTCCGGCGTCTTCGGGCTTCTCAGAGTCTGCTTCGACCGTTTTTGAGACCTCGCCGTCGAACTCGAATTCGAGTTCCGTCTCGGCATCGCCGTGGGTGACGTTCACCGACAGGTCAGTCGTGAGCGGAATCTCCACGTCGAGCGTTCCGTTGGCGTCAGTCGTTCCCACGACTTCGTCGTTGACAGTGACCGTGGCGTTCTCGACGGCGCTCCCGTTCTGCGTCACCACGAGCGTCACGTGCTCGCCGGGCGTCACGTTGCCGTCGATGGTGACGTTCAGTTCGGTTTCAGCCTCTGCTTCGGCTTCGGCCTCAGTTTCGTGTTCTGCTCCTTCGTCGTCTGCATCCTCGTCTTCAGCCTCGTCGTCAGAGTTCTCGTCCGGTTCGTCGACGTTCTTGATTGGGACGTTCGTTCCAGACTCGCTGATGACCGGTTTGAGGATGTACTTCCCGCTCTTTCCGGCTTCGAACGCGGTGATGTCGAAGACGAAGTCAACGTCTTCGTCGCTCGCCACGGTGAAGTCGGAGGTGATGTGGAGTTTGTTGCTCGGGAGTTTGATGTTCACCTGTTCACCGGTTTCGAGCGTCCCGTTCACCTCGCTCACCTCGATGTACACTGCGTTGTAGTCGCCCTTTGGCAGGTCGTACGAGTCGACGAGCGTCGCGTTCTCGCCTTTCAGTTCGGTCAAGTCGACGGTGACGTTGTCGACTTCGTAGGTCACTTTCCCGTTGGATTCGGCATCGACGTCAGCGTCTGCATCTCCTTCGCTTTCCGTCTCGTTTTCGGCCGCCGCGTCGACAGTCGCGGTGGCGTTGACTGCCGTCGTGTCGTTCGAGACGTTCACCGATGCGTTTGCTTCGACGGACTCGTTGTCCACGGATTCGTCTTCCGACGCGTCGTCGTCTTCAGACTCGGTTCCCGCGTCCTCACCGCCTTCCGCGCGCACGAACGTCACCTGTTCGATGGTGACGTTGAGGTGCTCGAAGTCGCCGATTGCGTTCTCTTCGTCACTCACGTAGAAGTTCACCGTGCCCGTCTCGCCGGCGTCTGCACTGCCGGACGAAGTCGTCTCACTCGCACCGCTCGACTGCGGGGACTCGGTCAGCGTTCCCGCACCGCCAGCACACCCGGCCAAGACGACCAGGAGTGCGACCAAGACAGTCGCGATTCCAGTACGTTTCATCGTGCCAGACCATACTGTCTGGGAGAACTTGAGATGGGTGTTTACTGAACTCCGATTACCCCCGATTTTCGCCGAATTTCGGGCTTAGTCGTCCGCGTGCGACTCGTTGAACTGTTTGGCTTTGTCGAGGAGTGCCGGCGAGATACCGGGTACGTCGTCGTCGGCAACTGCACCCTCGGCACGTATCTCTTCGAGACTCTTCGGGAACTCACGGAGGTCCATGTGGATGGCGATGCCTGCCTTCGCACCTTTCCCCATGGCGACTGGAATCTGGTTGTGGCCGGGGGTGATGTCACCGACTGCGAAGACGCCCTCGACGTTCGTCCGGCCGTGGTCGTCAACCGGGACGGTCCCGTCGTCGTCGACTTCCACGTCGAGGTGTTCGAAGAGCGTCGTGTTGTACTCCGACCCGTACATCGCGAAGCCACCTTTGTACTCGCGGACGGTTCCGTCTTCGAACTCGAAACTCTCTAACCACCCGTCGTCGCGTTTGTTCATCCCCGAAATCTCGGCCTCGACGATGTCGACGGGGTGGGCGCGGACGAGTTCGTCCGTCTCGTCGGACCACTCGGGTTCCTCACCGCGAAGGAGGATATCGACTTCGTCGGTGAAGTTGAGCATAATCATCGCGACGTAGGCCGCAGACGTGGAGTGGCCCATGACGTAGACAGACTCGTCGACGAACATGTAGGCGTCACAGTGGAGACAGTAGTGGAGGCCTTTTCCGGTGCGCGGAAGCGGCGGGTCGGGGCGTTTGTCGTTGAACCCGACGCCGAGGACGACGCGGTCGGCGATGAACTCGCCGTCGTTCGCGGCGAGACGGAATCGGCCGTCGTCGAGTTGCTCGGCCTCGGTCACGAAGTCACGGAAGATGTCCGTGCCGTAGTCTTCGAGTTGCTGACGCGCCGTCGCGAGGAACTCGTTGCCCGACTGGTCTTCGGTGATACCGATGACGTTGTGGGTGTCGAGCATCATCGCGGCGCGGCCACCGCCGCGGTCCACGAGTGCGGTGTCGTGCCCCAGTCGCGTCGTGTAGAGTGCGGTCTGCAACCCTGCCGGGCCGCCGCCTACGACGACCACCTCGTACTCCTGTCGTTCGTCGGTCTTGGTCATACACGTCGATACGTCTGACTGGCCTTAAGCCCACATCACCTGTGCGAGGACAGTATCCAGCCGCGAAATGTCACGCCGTGTCACACTCCTGCCGCAGAGCGTTCCGGTTCGTCACACGCCGCTGACGATAGCGTAGCAGTTCCCACTCGAAATCTCCGATTCAACGACTGTGAGCGAACTTTCGGCGAGGTCGGCGTCGAATTCGTCGGGCGAGTAGATGTGGTAGAACCGCGGCACTGTCTCGCCACCGGGGAGCGTCCAATCGACCGTCGTGTCGAACCCCTCCTCTCTGTCGAAGGTGTCGTGTGCCGTACTCCACGCACTGACGACGGCGCGACCATCAGACGCGAGGACGCGAGCGAGTTCGTCGAGGCTCGCGACGCGCGACTCGCGAGGAGTGAGGTGGTGGAGCGTCGCCACGTAGACGGCGAGGTCGAAGGCGTCGTCGACGAACGGAAGTCTGGATGCGTCGCCCTGTACGAGTCCAGCGTCGAACCCTCGGTCCGTCGCTCTGGTCGTTGCCTCGTCCAGCAGGCCACGACTCACGTCTAATCCGACGACGTCGTCGGCGTGTCCCGAGAGGAGTTCGACGTGTCGGCCGTTGCCGCACCCGAGGTCGAGAGCGCGCGTGGCGGGCCCGTCGGCCGTCGCGTCCGTGACGAACGATTCGACTTCCGGCCACGGATACTCGCGTGTGGACGCGAAGTGTGACGCGATGCGGTCGTAGGTTTCGCGGACCGCGGTTCGAGGGTCGTCCATGTCGGCCCGTGGCGGTGCCGCGACAAAGACTCCACGGGTCGCGTCGGTCACGACACGGGTCGTCACCGACCCCCCGACGCCAGCAGCAACCTCTCAGATAAACGAGAACAGGGCGTAGGTGATGAGCAGGAGGACGCCCGCGTGTTTGATGCCGTCGGCGACTTCGCCTTCTCCCAGTTGGCCTGCAATGAGGCCAGAGCAGACGCCCTGTATCACAGAGAGGTGGTAGAACAGCACCGAGTAGGCCTGCGTGTCCACGTCGCGCAGGCCAGAGAACGTCCCGGAGGTGACGCCTGCGACGCCTCCGGACCCGACCGCCGCCTGGGACGTCGCCTGTTCGACCGCCGGGATGAACGAGACGGTCAGGGCGACGACGATGCCGAGGAACACGAAGAAGGAGATGTAGATGACGATGAGGTACGTCAGCATCTCCTGAGTTCGTTCTCGGGCCAGTCGGCGACTGTCCTGCGCCTCGTTTGCCGCGATTCTGAGAACCGGCGCGATGTCGCCGCTCGCACTCATCGCGTTGGTGATGAGCGTGACCGACCGCGAGACCATCGGACTCGTCGTGCGGCGGTCCATCCGGCGGAGCGCCGTCTGTGCGTCGGCCCCCCAGTCGATGTCGCGGCAGGTTCGCTCGACTTCGTCACCGAGTGGGCCGAGGTCGGACGAGGACACGCGTCGAAGGCTCTGAACGATAGTGAGGCCCGCTTCGTTGACGCTCGCGAGTCTGTCCAGAAAGTCGGGCATGCCCTGTTCGATGGCCCGAACCCGGCGCTTCCGCGCCTCGTAGACGAAGGCGATGGCGAACAGCGAGACGATACCCGCCTCGACGACGTGTTGGTCGACGGCGGCGACCACGTCGAGTATCATCTTGGTGGTTGCCGACGTCTCCGGGAGTGCAACAGTCGGAATCGGCGGTGGCGACGACAGGAGTCGTTCGAGCGAGATGTCGGGCGGCGACGACTGAAGGGCGACCCAGAGAATTCCGAGCGGAATCGTGATGACGAGCGTCGCAAACGGGTTCCGCCCGAGTTGACTGATGGGTTGGTCGACCCACCGGCGAAGCCAGGCGAACCGGTCGTACGCGGCGAGTCGTTCGCGGTTCGCCTGCCACCGGTCTGCGACTTCTCCACCGTCTGTCGCAGGCCGCGTGCCAGACTCCGTTCGTCCCTCGATTGCCCGAATCGAGTCGCCCGCCGTCTGTACGTCGTCGTCGACGACGACGCTTCCCCGAAGCGAGCGAGTGATGCTGTCGATGTAGACGACGAAGCCGAAACTGGCGAGCGGAATCGCGACGTACCCGAGCAGACGGATGACGAACAGTGTATCCGCGAGGACGAGGCCGATGACGACGAGAACCGTGATGAAGAACAACGGTCCCGCGACGAGCACGGTGACGTACACCTCGGCGAGCGTCGAGAGGAGTTCGAGGTACTGTTGCTGCTGGGCCTCTGCTTCCTCCTGAAACCGCTCGTACTGTTCGCGGAGGAACGACGAGAGGTTTCGACCGCTTCCGAGGACGCTCGCGAGGTTCGCCGTGAACTCTTCGAGGTTCGGACTCGGCGTCCGCGTCGCCATCGACTTTAGCGCGGTGAGGACGTCCGTCCCGAACGCGTCCATGTCGCGGACGGCGACGCCAACTTCTCGGGCCGCCTCACCGTAGACTGCCTCGTTGCGAGCGAGTGTCTGGAGCACCTTCGGGAACGGCATCCCGGACCGTGAGAGAGCGAAGGTAAACGCCACTGTCCGCGGGAGTGTCGCCTCGATTTCCGCAGAGCGCGTGTCCGCACGCTCGACGAGGTAGTACCAGCGAATCCAGTAGACGCCGACGGCGAGCACCGTCCCGATGGTCGCACTCGAAAACAGGAGGATGAAGAACAACTGACCGAGCGAGAGGGCCTCGATGCCCGCGAGGCCACCGAGGAACTGGAGTGCAGCGGGGAGCGTCGATTGCACCGTCTTTGACGAGACGGCGAGCGTTTCGAGGAGTGCGGCGGCGACGTAGACGCCGAAGATGCTCCCTGCGACGCCGAAGACTCCGGCCATGAGCAAGGTCCGCGAGGCGTACACACGATGAGTGACACCGACGTGCGCCGCGCGGAGTCGGTGGCGTTGCTCTCTGCGCCGTGGGTTCTCGTTGGCGACGTAGAAGCCGAAGATTGGGAGTGCGACCTGCGAGACCACCAAGTCAGCGCGCCTGCTCACCGGCGACAGCACCACGGGAAGCGTGATGGCGATGGCGACGAGGAGGGGGAGATAGTGCAGGCCGAACTCCATGTCAGGGCCTCGTTCCTGCGTCGACGATGTTTTCGTCGGCCTCGACGCGGGCCATCACGTCGTCGGCGTCTGCGTAGTATTCGTTGATGAGTGCGGTGAACCGGCGGTAGTCGGAGACGCCCTTGTCGAGGAGGTATCGGAGGAACTGCTCACGTTGCCGAAGTTCCCGACGGAGTTCGGTCCGCGACCATCCGTTCTCGCGTTGAATCTGGTCGAGCAACGAACTGTCGCTCTGGCTGAACGTGTCGTCTTCGGGGTCCCACGAGAAGGCGGCGGAGTAGTCGAGTTCGCCGGTTCGCTGGTCGATGTCGCCAATCTCGCCAATCGTCTGTGACCGACGGACGCGTTCGCCGTCGTGCCGTGTGAGCGTCTGCACACACAGCAAGTCGAGCGATTGGACCATCGCACGCGGGACGTTGATGGGTTCGTTCTCCAGTCGGTTGATGACCGTCTCGATGCTGTCGGCGTGCATCGTCGAGAACGTCGTGTGACCCGTGTTCATCGCCTGGAAGAGTGTCACCGCTTCCTCGCCGCGGACTTCGCCGACGATGATGTACTCCGGACGGTGGCGAAGCGCGGACCGCAAGAGGTCGTACATCGTGATGTCCGTGCCTTCGTGGAGGCGTTCACGGGTGACAGACGACAGCCAGTTGTCGTGGTACAGCGCGAGTTCGCGAGTGTCCTCTATCGAGAGCACTTTCGCCCGCGGTGGGACGAACATCGAGACGGCGTTCATCGAGGTGGTCTTCCCGGAGGCCGTCCCGCCGGCGAAGATGAGGCTCTTGTTGTGCTCGATACAGAGCCACAGGTACGCCATCTCTTCGATGGAGAACGTCCCGTACTCCACGAGGTCGATGGGCGTGAATGGCTCTTCAGCGTACATCCGGACGGTGAATGCCGACCCGCGCGGCGTCACCTCTTCACCGAGTGCCAACTCGGCGCGCGCACCGTTGGGGAGCGTCGTTCCGAGGACGGGGTCACCGACGCTGATGTGCTGGCCGGAGCGCTGTGCGAGGCGGATGACGTAGTTGTCGAGTTCCTCGCTCTCGAAGGAGATGTTCGTCACGATGTCGGTGTACTCGTCGTGATAGACGAACAGCGGGAGGTTGTACCCGTCACAGGAGATGTCCTCGATGTGCGGGTCGTGCATCAACGGGTCGAGCGGTCCGTACCCGTGGAAGTCGCGCCGGAGGTAGTACAGCAGGGTGTGAAACGAGTCCATCCCCAGTTCGAGACCGTACTGTTCGAGGAGTGTCGCGAGTTCGTTCGTGAGGGCGTCCTCGCGCGTCGGGTCGATGTCGCGATTGTACAACAACGGGTCGCGGATGTCGGTACGAACGCGCTCGAGGAGCGACGCCTCGAACTCGTCGAGGTTCGGTTCGACGACGTGGTAGTGGTGTGCAGTCGCGTTCGTATCGAAGGTGACGACGACGTACGCGAACGGCGCGTTCACCCAGTATCGCTCGCGTTCTTCGTGCCCCTCTGGAATGTCGTACGTCCCGAGTGGCGTGTCCTCTGGGATGAGTGGACGGACGTTCAGGCTCGACCCGCGAAGCATCTCTGCGGTTCGCCGCAAGATTCGTCTCGTCTCGTCGGCGGCGATGTCGAAGTCACCATCGCGGAGGAGTCGGAAGACGCCTCTGCCGCCCGCAGCGTCGATTGTCGGCCTCGTATCTCTCGTGCTATCTCGTGGCATCGTCACCCGGTTCAGTTGGTCGGGTGGTATGAGAGGTCACTACTTAAATGGTCCGCGCGCCCGACACTCAGGAACGTTCGACAGTCAACAGGACGCCGGCGAAGACGAGTGCGATGACGACGCCGACAGGGAGCGGAATGCCCGGTATTCCACGCGTTGCGAGCAGATACGACGACGCTCCGAACGAGAGGCCGACGACTCCGAGGAGGCCGCCGAGGAGTCGGACAGGGTCGACTGGCCCCGCCTCGACGCGTTCTTCACGTAGATAGTACGCGAACGAAAAGAGGAGTGCGAGCGCCAACGCCGCCGCACCGACGACCCACACCTGATAGGCGATTTCGACGGTCTGTCCCGACTGGAGCGACAGCGCAGACAACGGATTACGGACAGCAACGCGTTGGGACAGCCCCCACGCGTACTGAATTTCGAGGAAGGGAAACCTGACGAACAAGAAACTGACGCCGGCGATGCTCGACGAGTACGTGATGTTCCACGGGAGAAGTGCGCAGAGCCACGTCGAAACGACTGCCAGTGCGCCTGCGTGTTCAGACCGGACCCAGACCATGCGACATTCGCCACGGTGCGTCGGGTAAAAACTACCGACCTGTCCGACCACCGAGTCGGAGTTCCGGTGCGATTGTGCGTCTGACACGTGGGAGAGAGTGGGCGTCACGTTAATAGGTCGCGCAATAATACTACACCGTACGGAATGCGGCGTGATTACTTTGAACTCGACGTTCGCGATGTCGATTGGTACGAGGAAGACGACACTCCTCGCCAACCGACGGTCTCTATCGACTTTTATGGCCCACCCGAGGAACTCCGGGAGCGATTCTCCGCACCCGGCGGCGACGTCCTCGCGTCGGGGGACTTAGACGTATCTTTGCGCCTCCAGGGTCCAATCACCGAGACGGACACACGAGGTGTCGTCAGTGTGACTGACCGCCTGACCGGTGACTACGTCCTCGAACTCAACGCCGACGCGGAAGACGTGCTGTACTTCATCGGCGCGGCGCGGGAGTACGGCCGAAATTCGGACGACAAAGACGGCCACTATCGTGTCGACGTCGCCATCGAAGGCGAACACTTCGCCACGTTCGAGAAGTCGATGTTTCTCGTCTACGACGTAGACGGCAGTCTACTCCGTGGCCGGAGTCTCATCCCGTCTGGCGTCGAACTCTGAATCGGCGAACGGGATGCTCATACACGTTCGTGTACGATTTCGGGACGAACCACGTCTTCTTTATCTGACGACGCCTCAAGAGATACCGTGAGGAACGTAACCGACCGCACGAGCAACCCGTTCGGCATGCGACCGTCGTGTGACCGGTTCGTCCCGGGATACGGCGACGCCAACGCTGATTTTCACGTCATCGGTGACCACCCCGGTATCCACGGTGGGGCCGAAACCGGCGTCCCGTTCACCAACGAAGCAGGCAAGCGACTCCAGGCAGCACTCGTCGATGCAGGCCTCTTGGGGACGACGGGCGACGAACCGACCGTGAACTCGACGTTCGTGTCGTATCTGCACATGTGTGTCCCAGACGGGACACCGACGGCCGCAGACTACACCGACATGGAGCGATTCTTCGACGCAGAACTCCGCGCAATCGCCGCCCACGTTCTGCTCCCTGTGGGCGCAGTCGCGACGGACCACGTCTTGAACAACTACACGTCTGTCGGATGGAAGACCGATATCGACATGGAAGCACTCCACGGACAGGAGATTCGCGGGAGTGGATTCCTCGTCGTTCCTATCAAGGACCCTCTCGAGTGGGACGACGATGACCACGACGAACTCGTCGCTGGCTTGACGACACTCCAGTCGACGGACTTCCGCCGTGAATCCGACCTCGGGCGGTTCATCCCCGGTGACGACCCGTATCTCGTCAGATAACCGTCTTCTCTCTCGTTTTCTCTCCTATTCTACCGTCGTCGTTCGATTCTCTGAATTCTTCACGATTCTGCCGGCCGTTCGTCCAGTAAGAACCATGAAGGTTCCCAAATGTTCACTTTCTACAGCTAAATGCATCACATAAGAGCATATTTATCCAGTGGTTCTGTATGGCGCGGCCCTAATTGGCGAGAACAAAGGATTTTTTACAACAAGAACCATACGTGGTGTTGACGCGCGTGGTTCGATTCATTTCCGCCGGGCGCGTCAGGCAACTGTGAGATTGGTGCTCCTCGCAGTGGCTTGGTCAGTCCGGGGACCTGCGCTCGGCCGCGGTCCCCGCTCTTTACTCCTACAAGAGCGACAGCTCGATACTCCCGTTACTCGTCGACACAGTGAGCGTCGGCCCTCCGTCACCCAGCGTCCCTGTGACTCGGGTTCGTGAGACGTCGCCACCAGTGAGCGAGAGTCCACTCGTGTCGATGGACCCAGTTGCCGTCTGGGCGACGAGTTCGGCGTCGAGGTCCCCTGCGAGGGCCGCCGCGACGGACCCGTTCGACGTTTCGATGCTCGTGTCGTCACGAATCGACCGAACGTCGACTTCGATAGACCCGTTCGTCGTTCGGACGCCGTCGAGTCCCGACACATCGAAGGCGGTGATGCTTCCGTTGCTGGTCGTCAACTCGGCGAAGCCATCGAGTCGCCGGACAGTGACGCTCCCGTTGCTCGTCCGCGCTTCGAGGTCACCCGTCGTCCCCTGTACGTCGATGGACCCGTTCGACGACGACGCGTGTGTCACCGGGAAGTCAGAGGGCACGCGAACCTCGATATCCACGACGACACGTCCGGAGTCTTCGTCACGGACGACTCGCGTGATTTCGAGGGTGTCGTCGCCGCCGATGTCGACTTGCACCGACCCGAGGGCATCGGTGAAGAAGGCGCGTTTGACGATGTGAACCTCTACCTCGTCTGCATTCCACGGTTGGACCCTGACGCTGCCGTTGACGTTCCGAACCTCCAACGACTCGTATCCACTCGGCTGGACGACCTGTGTCTCTTCTTCTCGCGTCTCGATGCTGGGTGCCGCGCACCCCGCGAGTGCTGCGAGTCCGAGCACACCACCGTGTTTGAGAACCGACCGTCTGGAGGGCGTGTTCATGTCTGTACAGACGAACGGCCCGGCTAAAAGTATTAGTCGAGTGAGACGTTCACACGCGGTCGGCGAGTCGCTTCAGCGCCCCGTACCCGTGCTCCAGTACGGGGTCGCCGTGTCCCATCGCAACCACGTCGACCGGTGGGCACCGTGCGGCGAACTCTCGGATACTTCGACGGTTCTCCGTGGCGTCGGCAGCGACCACCCACGGCATCGGTGCGAGTTTCTCACCGGATGCACGTACCATGTCACCTACGAAGGCGACACCGAGGCGTCCGTGAACGAATGCCGTGTGGCCCGGTGTGTGTCCCGGCGTTCGGTAGGCCACGAACCCGCCGACTTCGTCACCGTCTTCGACGACTTCGACGGGGTTCGTCGGTCGGTCGAAGAACGGGGCGGTGAGTCGTTGGAAGGCACCCTTGTGCGACCGGAGAGGCGGTTTCGACTGGCCTGTCAGGTGCGACGCGTCCGGTTCGGCGACGTGAATCGGCACGTCGTCTCGAAGGCCGAGTGTCGCGAGTGTGCCGACGTGGTCGAGGTCGTAGTGCGTCAGGAGGACACGGTCGATGTCGCCAGCGTCGAGTCCGGCGTCGGCGAGGCCGCCCAAGAGACGCCGCCGGTCCCACGGCATCCCGGCGTCGACGAGGACCACCTCGTCCCCGTCCTCGCGACTGCTGGCGCTGTCGACGACGAGGTACGCGTTCGCTCCACCGAGGCGAAATCGCCTGACTCGGCCACCGGAAGTAGTCATACTGACACGTTCGACTCCCGTGGCAATAATCGTGAGTACCTCGTGAGACGACTCGCCACGATGGCGTGGTCACCGAGTGGCGAAGAGATACCGCCCGGCGTCGAAGACGAACCCACCGGCACCGACCAACGGGCAGACGACGAGTCCGACGATATCGACGAGGAGTGGCCGAGCAACACCGATTGCTCCCGCGGCGAGGATGACCACGGGCACTGCTGCCGCCAGTGCGTAGAGCCACGTCGTCCACGAGTGACCGAACCGCGCGATGACGCCGAGGAGCGAGACGGCGAGCAGTACGGCAGTCCCCGGAAGGACGAGTGTCGTCGGGGCAGTCGAAACCGCGGTCTGTAACGCGGCAATACTCGGCGTCGTCAGAGGTGACACCGCGAGTAACGACGGCACAGGCGCGGCGGTATCGATGGATGCGATTGCTGTCACGAAGGGGGCACCCGCACCGACGAGGTACCATCCGAGACCACCAAAGTACGCGAGCAAGGTAACGAGGGAGATGGCCCATCCGTACCACAACGGGTTCGTCCCACTCTCCTGGTCTGTCGTCGACGACGCCGATTGTCCGCGTTCGCGTTCGAATCGATTCGACTTCCTCGACCCCCCAGTTCGAGAGGAATTACTCGTCGAACGAGTTCGACTGCTCCGCGACGACGACCGGTTCGAGCGACTCGTCGACGTAGACGACCGACTGGAAGCCCCTCGAGACGAACGCGTCCGCGAAGACGTACTCGACCCGTTGGACGACCCTGTCGATGTTCTGGCTGACGACCGGTTCGAGGACGTAGACCGCGAGGACGACGACGTTCGTCCCGACGAGCGCGAAGAAGACGACCCCGACGTAGACGACCGGGAAGATGACGACCGAGCGGAAGACGAACGCGAAGATGACGACCGAGACGAGCGTGATGAAGACGAGGTGGACCGCGACGTAGACGGGGTGGACCGCGACGAGGAAGACGACGAACTCGTCGACGTGCTTCCGTTGCCTGCCTGTCCGGGGAACTTGAACTTGGTCAGACCGTCGAGTCGCTTTTCCACGTAGGTGCTGTGACCCATCCGGTCGTAGTCCGCTCGTTCGGTCTCGTCGGTGAGGACTTCGTAGGCCTTTCTGACGACGGTGAACTGGGCCGTCGCTCGTTCGTCGTCGTTGACGTCGGGGTGATACTCCCGCGCCATCTGACGGAAGGCTTGTTTGATTTCGGTCTTCTCGGCGTCGCGTTCGACCCCGAGGAGTTCGTAGAAGTCCACCGGCATTCGACGTGCGAACCGATGTGAGGATGGCTTTTGAATGTACCGGGCGAGTCGGACTGTGGCGGTGTCGCCGGGTCCCTTCGGAATAATCATGAACCTCGACGGCCAGGTGCTCTCATGGAACGAATTCGGCTGGGCAACACCGTCTTCGAAGGGCGGAACAATGCCTACCTCATCCCGGGTGACCGACCGACGCTCGTCGACGTGGGCGTCGCGACAGATTCGGTCCGGCAGGACGTTCGCGACGGCCTCGCCGCCGTCGGCTACGAGGTGTCCGACCTCGACGCAATCGTCCTCACCCACTGGCACGCCGACCACACCGGACTTGCAGGTGAACTTCAAGCGGCGAGCGGCGCTGAGGTGTACGTCCACGAAGCCGACGCTGGAATCGTCGCCCGCGACGACGACGCCATCGCAGAAGAACGCGACATCCGCGAACAGCGGTTCGACGAGTGGCGGATTCCGAAGGGGCCACGCGAGGAAGTGACGTCGTTCCTCGACGGCCACGACGACATGTACGGGAACTCGGTGGACGTGACGCCCGTCGAAGACGGCGACCGAATCGCCGCCGGTGACGACGAACTCGAAGTGGTTCACCTCCCCGGCCACGCCGCCGGCCTGAGCGCGTTCGCCTTCGACGGCGACGAGGGACGTGAGGCGTTCGTCGGCGACGTTATCCTCCCGAAGTACACGCCGAACGTGGGCGGTGCGGACCTCCGCGTCGACCGACCGCTCGAAACGTATCTCGACAGTCTCGCAGAAATCGCTGACCTCGACTTCGCACGCGCGTGGCCGGGACACCGCGACGCTATCGACGACCCCGCGGGTCGGGCGCGCGTCATCGCCGAACACCACCGCGAACGGACCGAACGCGTCCTCTCTGTCCTCGACGAACACGGCCCCGCCGACGCGTGGACGGTGAGTGCTCACCTCTTCGGTGACCTCTCGAACATCCACATCCTCCACGGCCCCGGCGAAGCGTTCGCCCACCTCGACCATCTCGTCGCCGAGGGCGTCATCGAACAGGACGGGTCCGAATACGCCCTCACCGGAACCGCGGTGGACGTAGACGCACTCGTGCCTGTCCCCGAGACGAAACGTTAAAACGCCGCTGGACGGAACGGAGAGCCATGGAACTGCGGGTCATCGACAAGACCGACGAGGAACTCCGCATCGAAATCGGCGGCGAGGACCACACCTTCATGAACGTGCTGAAAGGTGAACTCCTCCAGACCGAGAGCGTGACTGCGGCGACGTACGACGTGAACCCCGAGCAGTCCGGTGGACAGACTGACCCCGTGCTCTCTATCAAGACTGAAGCGGGCGTCGACCCACTCGACGCGCTCGCCGAGGCCGCTCGCGGCGTTCAGGACACCGCCGACAACTTCACCGCCGCCTACGAAGCAGGCATCGACGCGTAAACTGCCGTTCTACGCTCGTTTCCTCTCCCCCTGAGCCGTCTGGCTGTCGACTGAGGGCAGCGATGGTTGGGTGTACCAGTTAGTCCGCGTGGCCGTGCGCGCCGTGAGCGTCTTCTGCCCCCGCGGGACCTTCGTAGTCCATCTCACCGGCCTCGACGCTGACCTGAAGCCAGTTCTCCATGGGGACGAGCGGACACTCGTATCGTGGGGAGTACGCACAGAACGGGTTGTACGCGTAGTTGAAGTCGAGCACCCACCGGCCGTCTTCGGTCCGGTCGTCGGCTTCGAGGTCGAGATACCGACCGGCACCGTAGGTTTCGTTCGTGTTCGTCTCGTCGCGGAAGGGGACCCAGAATCGGTCCTCGTCTGGACTCGTTCGATACGCGTCCAAGGTGTACGTCTCGCCGTCCAGTTCGAACTCGAACGTGCCCCAGACGAGGTACTCGCGCTCTCCGTCCGTCGACGTGCCGATAGTGATGGTCTCGGGGTCGTCGTACTCCCACAGTTCGAGTTCGTACCGCAGGTCGGGGTCGGGGTCGAAGTACGACAGGCCGTCGAACGACTCGCGTTGGTCGGGGGGTATCGGTGAGTGGCGGTCGTGAGCGAGATAGTGGTCTTTCTGCTCGCGGTGCCGTTGCAGGTCAGTCAACCAAGAAGAATCGTCAGTCATCGCGGTCGGAGATACGGCCGCTATCGTGGTTAAGATTGGTTTCGACTGCGCACGGTGCGCACGACCGCGGGACGTGTCGCCCGCGACTCGCGGCCCTGACTTACAGGCGGACCGGGACGTCGTGCTCGTCGAGGTACTCCTTCACGTCGCGGATGGAATACTCGTCGAAGTGGAAGATAGAGGCGGCGAGGCCGGCGTCCGCCCCCGCCTCGGTGAACACCTCGTACATGTCCTCGGGACCGCCGCACCCCGACGAGGCGATGACGGGCGTCGAGACGTTGTCGCAGACGGCCTTCGTCAGCGGGATGTCGTAGCCGTCTTTCGTGCCGTCGGTGTCGATGGAGTTGATGAACAACTCGCCGGCACCGCGTGACTCGGCCTCGCGGGACCACTCGACCACGTCCACGCCGGTTCCTTCGCGGCCGCCTTTGACGGTGCACTCGAACCAGCACGACTCGCCGTCGACTTCGGCGTAGTACTCGCCGTCTTCGTCGTAGCGGCGGCGTGCGTCGACCGAGATGACGATACACTGACTGCCGAACGAGCGTGCGCCCGCTTCGATGAGCGAGGGGTTCTGCAACGCCGCGGTGTTGATAGAGACTTTGTCCGCGCCGGCGCGGAGTGTCTCTTTGATGTCGTCGCGGGTGCGGATGCCGCCACCGACGGTCAGCGGGATGAACACCTCGTCTGCGACCTTCGAGACGGTGTCGAGCATCGTCTCACGGCCGTCGGCCGAGGCGGTGATGTCGAGGAAGACGAACTCGTCGGCACCGGCCTCGTTGTACAGTTTAGCCATCTCGACGGGGTCGCCCGTGTACTTCAGGTCCTCGAAGTTGACCCCGGTGTAGACGGCCGGATTCCCGTCGTCGTCGAGGTCCACGTCGATACAGGGGATGATGCGCTTCGTGAGCATTCGCTACCGAAACGTTGGCGAATGAGCCGTTTCACCGTTTCGACTACGGCAGGAGAGAACTCGCGTCCGCGGATATCGTGAACCGGTCAGTCTCGTTCTCGCCCGCCGAGAGTCAGCGGGTGGCTACTCTATTCAAAACAGCGTACTATCGATATGGAGCAAAACGTCGGTTCACTTGACAAAGGAGTTCGTATCGCACTAGGATTACTCCTCACCGTCGTCTCGATGAGTACCACCTATCTCCGGCCGTGGGACGTGCCCACGACGGCCGGAGTCGCCGGAGTGTCGCTCCTCGTCGCGGCAGTGTTGTTCGTCACCGCAACCACCGAGACGTGCCTGCTGTACAGCGTTCTCGGTATCGACACGCTCGATAGGTAATCGTCTGGCCTCCGTCTTTTCGCACTGCGCACGTGGGGAGCGAGTGACGACAGCGCTACGTTCATACTGGTCTGCGAAGACCTCACCGACATGGACCTCCCTTCCATCTTCCACCTCCACTACCACGTTCCGGACGTCGATTTCGCCGCGTCTCTCCTCTCGGCACACGGCATCACGCCGACTGCCCGGTTCGGTTCGGTCGATGGCGAGTCTGTCGCACTCGCGCCCGAAGAAGACACCCCACCCGAGTTCACACGCAGACTCCAGACGAACCGCGGCGGATTTGCAGACGTGACGCTCACACCGGCCCCACGACTCGACTTCGACCACTTCGGTGTCGTCGTCGACGAGGTTTCCGACGTCGTCGAGCGAGCGAGAGAACACGGTTGGTCAGTAACCGAAAACGAGCGCCGGACGTTCCTCGTCACGCCGTGGGGGTTCCGGGTCGAACTGCAGGCCGCAGACAGTGACGTGGTCGGCGAACTCGGTCCGGCGTCAGACTGCCAGTTCACGAACGTCTCACTCGCCGTTCCGGTCGAGGCGCGCGACGACATCTCGCGTGGCCTGCACGCCGTCCTCGGCGACGTACACAACCTTCGCGTCGTCCCCGTCCGCGGTCCGAAGGCCGCGGTCAGAGAAGCACGCGTCGAAGGCGAGCACGTCGAACAGTCTCGATTCGAGATGGCGTCGTTAGCCGCGAACGAGACTGCCTAACCGCTCTGGAAACGAGCGGGGTTTCGCTCCCGATTCAGGAGAGGTCGTAGACGCGTGCTTCCCACGGGCGGAGCGTCGTGGGTTCGACGGCGTCGACGGCAACGTCGTAGTTCGAGACGAGTATCTCGGCGGACTCGCCCATAAGGTCCGTCGGCGGTTCGAAGCGCGTCTCGTCGCCGTCGAAGTTGAGGACGACGAGGAGCGTCTCGTCTGCATCGGGAGTTTCGAGCGTTCGAGTGTAGACCCACAGCGACTCGTGGTCACGGAGTCGCAGGTCGTAGTCACCGTAGACGAGAACGTCGCGTTCCTTCCGCAGTGAGATGAGGTCACGGTAGTAGTGCCACACAGAGTCGGGGTCGTTCTGGGCTTCCGCCGCGTTGATGTCGTCTTTGTTCGGGTTGACGGGCATCCACGGGTCGCCGTCGGTGAACCCGGCGTGTTCGGAGTCGTCCCACTGCATCGGCGTCCGCGCGTTGTCGCGGGTGCGGTAGCGCACGAGGTCCATCACGTCGTCTTCCTCGAGGCGGCCTGTTCGCAAGGCGGTTCGGACGTTCTTTATCGTGTCCACGTCGTGAACCTCGTCAAGGGAGTCGAAGGGGTAGTTGGTCATGCCCAGTTCCTCGCCTTGATAGATATACGGCGTCCCGCGGAGGGTGTGGAGCAACGTCGCGAGCAGTTTCGCCGACTCGCGTCGGTACTCCTCGTCACCGAAGCGCGAGACCTGTCGCGGTTCGTCGTGGTTGTTGAGAAACAGTGAGTTCCACCCCTCGTCGGCGAGGCCTTCTTGCCAGTGAGTCATCGACTCCTTGAGTTCGCGCGGTGAGGATTCGCGGAAGGACCACCGACCGGCGTCGGTCATGTCGAGACGCATGTGGTCGAAGGTGAACACCATGCTCATGCCGTCGCCGTCCTCACCGACGTACCGTTTCGCCTCCTCGATGGAGAGTTCGGCCATCTCGCCGACGGTCATCGCGTCCGTGCCGTCGAGGACTCGGTCGTGGAGTTCCGAGAGGTACTCGTGGACGCGCGGGCCGTTGGTGAACTGGTCGACGCCTTTGACGATTTCGTCAGGGGCGTCGGCGTCGGGGAGGCCATCGGGTTTGGAGATGAGGTTGATGACGTCCATGCGGAACCCGTCGATGCCGTTGTCGAACCACCACTGCATCATCTCGAACAGTTCCTCGCGGAGCGCTTTCGTCTCCCAGTTCACGTCGGGCATCCGTTCGTCGAAGAGGTGAAGATACCACTCACCAGTTCGGTCGTCGTAGGTCCACGCCGGGCCGCCGAAGAACGATTCCCAGTTGTTCGGTGGGACTTCGTCCACGCCTGCGGGGGTCTCGTACTCGTCTGGGTCGAGGCCGGTTCCTTCGGGGTCACGACCCTCGCGCCACCAGTAATAGTCGCGGTACTCCGAGTCCTTCGCAGAACGGGAGTCGACGAACCAGGCGTGTTCGTCGGAAGTGTGGTTGACGACGAGGTCCATGATGAGGCGGATATCGCGTTCGTGGAGGGCGTCGCGGAGTTCTTCCCAGTCGGCCATCGTCCCGAACTCGTCCATGATGGCGCGGTAGTCCGAGATGTCGTACCCGTTGTCGACGCCCGGCGACTCGTAGACGGGATTCAACCAGACACAGTCGACGCCGAGGTCGTCGAGATAGTCCACCTTCTCGACGATGCCCGGAATGTCGCCCAATCCATCACCGTCGGAGTCGTTGAAACTTCGCGGGTAGATTTGGTAGACGACCGCTTCTTTCCACCACGCGCGGTCGATATCGGTCATTACTGGAGATTCACTCGGTTCCGTGTTTTTACTCCGTCGGTTCGCCCGTCTCACCGTCCGCCAAATCGAGTGTCGTCCGGCGAAACCTCCGGGTTAGGCGAGGTCGTAGACGCGCGCTTCCCACGGGCGGAGCGTCGTGGTCTCGACGCTCTCGACGTCCGCATCGTAGTTCGAGACGAGCATCTCGGCGGGTTCGCTAGCGAGGTCTGCCGGGGGTTCGAAACGCGTCTCGTCGCCGTCGAAGTTGAGGACGACGAGCAGTGTGTCGTCGCCGTCAGCAGTTTCGAGTGTCCGGGTGTAGGCCCACAGCGATTCGTGGTCCGGAGTGAGTTGGTCGTAGTCGCCGTAGACGAGTACGTCGCGGTCCTTCCGGAGTGAGATGAGGTCACGGTAGTAGTGCCAGACAGACGCAGAGTCGGCTCGTTCGGCCTCGACGTTGATGTGGTCACGGTTCGGATTCACCGGAATCCACGGGTCGTCGTCGGTGAATCCGGCGTGCTCGGAGTCGTCCCACTGCATCGGCGTCCGCGCGTTGTCGCGACTCTTCACGCGGACGATGTCTTTCACGTCGTCGAACCCGTCGATTGTCCCCGCCTCGATTGCGTTTCGGAGGGGGTTGAGCGTGGCCACGTCGCGCACCTCGTCGAGGGAATCGAAGGGGTAGTTGGTCATCCCCAACTCCTCGCCCTGGTAGATGTACGGCGTCCCGCGGAGTGTGTGGAGCAACGTCGCGAGCAGTTTCGCCGACTCGCGCCGGTACTCCTCGTCGTTGCCGAAGCGAGAGACCATCCGCGGTTGGTCGTGGTTGTTGAGGTACAGCGAGTTCCACCCCTCGTCGGCGAGGCCCTCCTGCCAGCGGTCCATGACCACCTTCAGGTCGGAGAGTTCCCAGTCGACGACGTCCCAGGCTTCGTCGCCCTCGTCGAGGAGCATGTGTTCGAAGTGGAAAATCATCGAGAGGCCGTCGCCGCCGGGTTCCTGACTCGTGTAGCGCCTCGCCGTCTCCAGTGGCATCTCGTCGCCAATCATCTCGCCGACGGTGAGCAAGTCTTCGTCGAGGACTCGGTCACGCATCTCGCCGAGGTACTCGTGGATGTTGGGACCGTTGACCGCCCGGTCGATGGTCTTGACGTCGTGTTCCGGGTCGGCGTCGGGGAGGCCGTCGGGTTTGGAGATGAGGTTGATGACGTCCATGCGGAACCCGTCGATACCGCGGTCTAACCACCACTCCATCATCTCGAACACGTCGTCGCGGACCGCGTCGTTCTGCCAGTTCAGGTCTGGTTGCTTCCGGTCGAAGAGGTGGAGATACCACTCGCCGGTCTGGTCGTCGTAGGTCCACGCCGGACCGTCGAAGAACGATTCCCAGTTGTTCGGCGGGACTTCGTCCACGTCGGCGGGTGTATCGTAGTCGTCGGGGTCGAGGTCCGTCGCCTCGGGGTCGCGTCCCTCGCGCCACCAGTAGTAGTCTCGCTTGTCGGCATCTCGCGACGACCGCGAATCGACGAACCAGGCGTGTTCGTCGGAGGTGTGGTTGACGACGAGGTCCATGATGAGGCGAATGTCGTGTTCGTGGAGGGCGTCGCGCAGTTCCTCCCAGTCGGCCATCGTCCCGAACTCGTCCATGATGGCGCGGTAATCTGAGATATCGTATCCGTTGTCCGCGTTGGGTGATTCGTAGACGGGGTTGAGCCAGATGCAATCGACACCGAGGTCGGCGAGGTACTCCACCTTCTCGATGATGCCCGGAATGTCGCCGACCCCATCACCGTCGGAGTCGTTGAAACTACGCGGATAGATTTGGTAGACGACCGCTTCTTTCCACCATCGGCGTTCTTCGTCCGCGGGAACTGAAGTCATACTGAGGAGTCTCACGCGTGGAACTTAGGTTGTCGGGCGGCAGCGGTCTCTCGACACCGGACGACTGTGGCTCACTTCTCCACGTCCAGAGCGACGGTTAGGTGCGTTTTTGTACCGCGAACCCGTCGCGTCGCGTATGAGCGACGACCACCACTCGGGCGACCACGACCACGGCGACCACCACTCGGGCGAAGAAGGGCGCGTCACCTCGCCGATGCAGGACTTCACGATGGGACAGGTCACGACCGGCGTTCTCGTCCTCGTCGTCGGCCTCGCCGTCACGTTCGGTCTCCCTCTGTTCCTCGCGTAGAACCGACATCCAACGAACTTCCGCTTTCTCTCCGTTTTTCTGTCAGCGTCGCGAAGGAGGACTGTGAAATCGATAGTCGTCACCGAGTACGGGAGTAGCGACACCCTCGAAGTCCGCGAGACGGAGATGCCAGACCCGGGGCCGGGTGAGGTCCGACTCGCCGTCGAAGCAGTCGGCATCAACTTCGCCGACATCATGCAACGGCGCGGCCACTACCGTGACGGCCCCACCCCGACCTACACGCCGGGGATGGAAGCGGCAGGAACCATCGACGCCGTCGGCGAGGGCGTCGACCGCGACGTCGGCGAACGCGTCGTCGCCATGACCGGTGGAAACGCGTACGCCGAGTACGTGAACGCCCGTGCGGACGGGTTGTTCGACGTGCCGGAGTCGATGTCCTTTGCAGAGGCCGCCGGATTCCCCATCCAGTTCCTCACCGCCTACAACTGCCTCCACGAGTGGGGTGGCCTCGAAGCAGGCGAACGAGTGCTGATTCACGCCGCCGCCGGCGGGGTCGGCACCGCTGCCGTCCAACTTGCGTCACTCGCGGGTGCCGAGACGTTCGGCACGGCCAGCACCGAAGCGAAACTGGACCTCGCGACAGACCTCGGCCTCGACCACCCCATCCAGTACACCGACGAAGACTTCCGCGAGACAATCGCCGACGAGACTGACGGTGAAGGTCTGGACCTCGTCCTCGACGGTGTCGGCGGCGAGACGTTCCAGCACAGTCTGGACGCACTCTCTGACTTCGGCCGAGTCGTCACCTACGGTGCCGCCTCTGGCGAGGTTGCCAAAGCCGATACGACACGCCTCCTCTTCGAGAACAAGTCGGTCATCGGGTTCCACCTCGGAAACGCGATGCGGAAGCGCCCCGAGTCGGTGCTCGGTGCTGTTCCCGAACTCTCGGAACTCCTCGTTGCCGGCGAACTCGACGTTATCGTCGGCGAGTCGTTCCCCCTCGAAGATGCGGCGGCGGCACACCAGTACATCGAAGACAGAAAGAGCACTGGAAAAGTCGTCCTCGAACCGTAAGCGACTGTCGTCGCTTCCGTTTATTCTTAGTCCAGTTCGTGCGTGAGCACGTCGCGCAGGTCGGCGATTTTCGCGGCGTCGAAGGCAACGTAGTCGCCGTCGACGGTCACACCCAGATAGTCGTTGTCGGTCGTCGTGCCGAGTTCGTAGAGTGGCACGTCGCCGGCGAGGGAGACGAGTGCATCTACGTCCGTGCTTTCGACGACGACGCGACCCGGCGTCTCGTCGAAGAGTTGGACGACGTTCTCGACGGCGATGTCTGCGCCGACTTCTTCGGTGACCATCTCGGCGAGTGTAACCGCGAGACCGCCGTGACTCACGTCGTGGACGGCACGCGTCGAATCCTCGGACGCGATGGCACGAATCGCATCGAGTGCGGCGGCCGCGGTTTCGTCGTCGGGGAGTGTCGGGAAGGCGTCGGACCCGCCTTCGTGCTGGAGCAGGGTCGACCCACCGAGCGCGTCACCGGGATAGCCGACGAGGAACAGGTCACCGTCGCCCGAGAGCGACATGCCGGGCGAGGGGCCGTCGGCCTCGCCGACCATCGCGAGGGTCGGCGTCGGCGGAATCGGACCCGAGACGGAGTCGTTGTACAGCGAGACGTTCCCGCCGACGACGGGCACGGAGAGTGCACTGCACATGTCCGCGAGGCCGTCAACGATTCCCTTGAATCCGCCGTATACGTCGGGTTTCTCGGGGTTACCGCCGTTCAGGCAGTCGACTGCTGCGAGTGGGTTGGCCCCCTTCGCGGCGAGGTTAGTCGCGTTCTCGAAGGCGACGGCGCGGGCACCGTCGTACGGGGCCGCGTCGGTCCAGTTCGGGTCGGCACCGGCCGTGAAGGCGAGTTTCGTCCCTGCTTCTGGGATGTCGAGGAGTGCCGCGTCGTCGCCGGGTCGCCGGGCCGTTCGCAGGCCGACTTCGTGGTCGTACTGGCGGTAGACCCACTCCTTGGAGGCGGTGTTTGGGTCCGACAGGACCGCTTCGAGGGCCTCGGAGAGAACGACTTCGGGGAGGTCACGTTCGGCCGCCTCGGGTTCCGTAGCGTCGAGGTCGTTCATCGGCGCGCCTTCGGCGAGGAACTCCGGCGGCACGTCGACGACCGTCTCGCCGTCGAAGGTGCAGACGTAGTTGCCTTCGGCGACGTCGCCGATGACGGCGCTTCCGAGGTCGAATCGCTCGGCAATCGCCTGCACGCGTTCGACGTTCTCCGGCGCGACTTCGTAGCACATGCGCTCTTGGGACTCCGAGAGGAGAATCTCGAAGGCGTTCATGTTCGGTTCGCGCTGGTGGACGGCGTTCAGGTCGATTTCGGCGCCGAAGCCACCCTTCGCGACCAGTTCGGACGATGCGCCACCGAGGCCGGCGGCACCGAGGTCACGTGCAGATTCGACGAGTTCCTCGTCGAGAAGTGTCTCGTTGCACTCGATGAGCAGTTTCTCGGTGTACGGGTCGCCGACCTGCACGGCCGGTCGGTCTTCGGTTTCAGCGTCTTCGGCGAGGTCCTCACTCGCGAAGGATGCGCCGCCGAGGCCGTCACGGCCGGTCGAACTGCCGACGAGAACGAGTTTGTTACCGGCCTCCTGTGCAACCGCCGTCACGAGACGGTCGGCGGAGAGGAGACCGACACAGGCGACGTTGACGAGTGGGTTGCCCTCGTACTTCTCGTGGAACGACGTCGCACCTGCGACCGTCGGGACGCCGATGGCGTTGCCGTAGTCGGCGATTCCCTCCACGACACCGTCGAGGAGGTACCGCGAGTGTTCACGGTCGAAGTCGCCGAAGTACAGACAGTCGGCGAGTGCAATTGGGTACGCGCCCATCGAGAGCGTGTCGCGGACGATGCCGCCGACACCCGTCGCCGCGCCGTCGTAGGGGTCGACGTACGAGGGGTGGTTGTGGCTCTCGATGCCGAGTGTGATGTACGTGTCGTCGTCCAGCGAGACGACGGCGGCGTCGTCACCGGGGCCGATGACGACCTGTTCTCCGTCCGAGTCGAACGCCGAGAGGAGGGGGCGAGACGACCGGTACGCACAGTGTTCACTCCACAGGTTCTCGAAGAGTATCTCCTCGGCCGGCGTCGGGTCTCGACCGAGTTCGGCGACGACGAGGTCGCGGTCCGCGTCGGGAAGCGTCATTCATTGGTATGGTCAGAACGCATAGTGTAAACCCTTTCTATGTGCACAAAAGTGCTCAAAAAAACAGCGTCGGTCGTCGGTGTCGGGTCGTCGAACGCTCACGCGGGCGTGTACGGCGGCGACCCAGCACGGATGATTTCGGACAGTTCGTGCATCTCGTCTTCGAGGAGGACGAGCAAATCGTCGAGGGTGACGATACCGCTGAGTTTCCCGTTGTCGACGATAGGGGCACGACGGACGCCGTGTTCACGCATCTGGTGGAACAGGTCGTAGACGCCGAGGTCCGCATCCACGGTGAACGGTTCGCCTGTCATGACGTCGCTCGCAGTCATCCCTTTCAGGTCGCCGCCCGCCCCGACGCACTTGAGTGCGATGTCACGGTCTGTGACGATGCCTTCGATATCGTCGCCGTTGGCGATGACGACAGACCCGACCATCCTGTCTTCCATCATCTTCGCCAGTTCGTCGACCGGCGTGTCTACCTTCGCAGTTACCAATTCGTCCTTCGGTCGCGCGATGTCTCGTACAGTCATCGTTCTTCTCCCCGGTGGTGCCCACCACTCGTCGGGTCTCCCCACCGTATCGAAATATTGTCCACTGGCATATTATATCTGTGTTCTTACACTTTGACCAGTTCGGGTGGTATGTCGTCTCTCGTAGACACTCTCGGAAACATACCACGTGTCGGTGAATGTTCAATCACTGCGCTTGGGTGGTATCCGTGCGTGAGTGAGACACACCTATCGAGCCGGGACCGGGGCGCTTTTTTAGCCTCATTTGTTAGGTTACCTCGTGTTATCGGTCGAGTTGCACTCGCACTCGTCCCTCTCGTACGATGGGCGGGACCCGGTCGAACTCCTCCTCGAACAGGCGGCGGCCGTCGGATTAGACGCGCTTGCCGTGACGGACCACGACGAAATAGACGCGAGTCTCGAAGCAGCAGACGTTGCAGCAGACTACGGACTCGTCGGCATTCCGGGGATGGAAATCACCTGTGCAGCAGGGCACGTACTCGCACTCGGCGTGCGAGAACTCATTCCCGCCGGCCTCTCGTACGACGAGACACTCGACCGAATCCACGACGCCGGGGGCATCGCAGTCGTCCCCCACCCGTTCCAGAAGTCGCGTCACGGCGTCGCCCCGCACATCTCACGTGCCCAACTCGCCGCCGCGGACGCCATCGAAGTCTACAACTCACGTCTCCTCACCGGCATCGCCAACCAGCGTGCAGAACGCTTCGCGAAGCGTCGAGGACTCCCGATGACCGCCGGCAGCGACGCCCACATCAGTGAGATGGTCGGACAGGCAGTCACCGAAGTCGGAACCGACACCAGAACCGCCGACGCCATCCTCGAAGCCATCACCGAGGGACGAACCAGCGTGGTCGGGAGCAAGACACCGTGGCGCATCTCCTTCCAACAGGCCGCCGGCGGCGCGAAACGCCGCGTGAAACACGCGCTGACCGACCTGCTCTGATGGGCGACGAGGACGACGCGATGCGTGGCGCAGACGACGCACTCGTTCGACGGGCCCTCAACGAACGCGACCCGCTTCCCGGCACCGCCGGGTTCGCCGGTGAGATTGACGGCCGTCTCGTCCGCGACGTGCTCGGACGCCAACCACTCTTCTCCGAGCGAGAGGACCCCTCGGTGTGGTCGTTCGACCACCGTGACCTGACAGACCCTGTGGCGGTTCCGTCGGGTCAGTCTCGCCCCACGACCGGTGACGATGCCGGACGCGCCGAACAGGTCTGGACACTCCCCGCCCCGGACGTTGCCACCGACGCCGAGGAGGCACTCGCACAGGTCCGAGCGGCCGTCTTCGAGTCCGTCGACTCAGTCGACGACGACGGCCTCGCCGTCGCGTTCTCTGGCGGTGTTGATTCCGCCGTCGTCGCGTCTGGCGTTCCAGACGCACCGTGTTACGTCGCCGGGTTCGAGGGCTCACACGACATTGCCGCCGCCCGCGACGCCGCGGGTGCGATGGACCGTGACCTTCGCGTCGTCGAACTCACGCACGAGGCTATCGAACGCGCCGTGCCCGAAATCGTCGCGGCCCTCGGGCGCACGAACCCGATGGACGTGCAAATCGTCCTTCCGCTGTACTTGCTTGCCGAACGAGTCGCCGCCGATGGCTACGACCGACTGGCGGTCGGGCAGGGCGCTGACGAACTGTTCGGCGGGTACGCGAAGGTTGCCAAAGCACCGAACGACCCGCGGGTCGAAGCCGAGACGGTTCGCGGGGCCGCCCGTGAGATGATTCTCACTCTTCCCGACCAACTCGAACGGGACGTGCTCACGCTCCGTGCGGCGGGTGTCGAACCGGTCGCACCACTTCTGCACGACCGAGTCGTCGAAGCGGCACTCCCGCTTCCCGACGAGTTACTCGTCGCCGACGGCCGGCGGAAAGTCGCCCTCAGGGAGGCGGCGAAACCAGTCCTTCCGGAGTCAGTCGCCGAGGCGGACAAGAAAGCGGTGCAGTACGGAACCTACGCGTCTCGGGAACTCGACCGACTCGCCCGACAGGCGGGGTTCAAACGTCGAATGGAGAACCACGTCCAGCAGTACGTGGAGTCGCTCGTCGAGTAGGCGGCCGGTCCGAGGTTAGTCTTCGTCCGACACGACTTCGATAGCTTCCAGCGCAAACTGCACCGTATCTGGGTCGAGTTCGCTCTCTCGCAGGTCGTCGGAGTCGTACCACTCCCACACGTCGGGGTCGGCCTCACCCGGTGCAGGGTCAATGTCACGAGAGTCCACGTGAGCGTAGTAGATGTGGTCGATGTGTTGGTGGCCGACGCTTCCATCGCCGTGGACGTTGATGTCGTAGAGCATCTGCTGGCGCGGGTGCGGAAGCGCTTCGCCGTCGGGAGCGGGCACGGAATCGGTGTCGTCGACGAGTTGGGGGTCGAGACCGGTCTCCTCACGAACCTCGCGCAAACCGGCTTCGTGGGGGAGTTCGTCGCGGTCGACGTGGCCGCCGGGTGGGATGCGGATGCCGAGGCGTTCGTGTCGGTGGAGGGCAACGGCCCCGTCGTTGACGATGTACACCGTGGCGGTGAAGTGTCGTGTCGTCTCCATACGCGACGCTCTAGCGCAGTGAGTATCGGTGTTGCGGAACGCGAAAAGGCCGACCCCGTTAGGGCGTCTGGATTTGCTCTTCCGCTTCGAGCAGTTCGTGGTAGCGGTTCCGGATGGTGACCTCGGAGATGTTGGCCACATCAGATACCTCGTTTTGCGTCACCTTGTCGTTGGTGAGGAGCGAAGCGGCGTAGACGGCGGCGGCGGCGAGGCCGACCGGTGACTTCCCCGAGTGGACGCCCTGCTTTTTCGCGGTCTTCAAGAGTTGTCGTGCGCGTCGCTCGGTCTCGTCTGCGAGACCCAGGTCGCTCGCGAAGCGTGGGACGTACTGCTCGGGGTCTGCGGGTTGAATCTCGAGTTTGAGTTCTCGGACGACGTATCGGTACGTGCGAGCGATTTCGTCCTTTTCGACCCGCGAGACGTTCGTAATCTCGTCGAGCGAGCGAGGCGTCCCAGCCATGCGGGCGGCGGCGTAGAGCGACGACGTGGCGACGCCCTCGATGGACCGGCCGGGGAGCAAGTCGTCGTTGAGGGCGCGTCGGTAGATGACTGAAGCAGTCTCACGAACGTTGTCCGGAAGACCGAGGGCCGAGGCCATCCGGTCGATTTCGCCGAGTGCCTGCTTCAGATTGCGCTCTTTGGAGTCACGAGTGCGGAAGCGCTCGTTCCACGTGCGGAGACGCTGCATCTTCTCTCGCTGTCGCGACGACAGCGAGCGTCCGTAGGCGTCTTTGTTCTGCCAGCCGATGTTGGTCGACAGTCCCTTGTCGTGCATCATGTTGGTGGTGGGGGCACCGACACGGGACTTCTGGTCTTTCTCCGAGGAGTTGAACGCACGCCACTCTGGCCCGCGGTCTATCTCGTCTTCCTCGACGACGAGTCCGCAGTCGTCACAGACCGTCTCACCGTGCTCCGAATCAGAGACGAGCGACTCAGAACCGCACTCTGGGCACGTGAGCGACTCGTTCTGTTCGTGTTTGGTCCGTTCGCTATCGCGTTCGGACTGGTCGTTTGCCTGTTTGCGCACGCGCGCGGTATCGGTCGTGAAACGTCGGACACTTCCTGTCATTGTGTGCGAGAGAAGCAACTGGGAACGGTCGTTCTCCGTCTATTCGTATCGACGCCGGTTACTTATATCTGACGGCAATAAAACGACTGAATATAGCGGGGACCGATAGCCGTCTCGATAGATTGGGAACAGACTGCCCGGGGACCACCCGACTGGTGGCGAGAGGGCACACCGAAACCCTTACTCCCAGTCTCCGTCACCTGCGATATATGAGCGATACGCCCGTCGACGCCGACGAGGTTCGACACGTCGCCGAGTTGGCGCGGGTCGACCTCGACGAGGACGAAGTGGAGGAGTTCGCGACGCAGTTCGCGGACATCCTCGAGTACTTCGACGCCCTCGACGAGGTCCCCGAAGTGGACCGCGAAGACGAACTGGTGAACGTGATGCGCCCCGACGAGGTCCGTGAGGGCCTGACGCAAGACGAGGCGCTCTCGAACGCCGAAGAGACCGAAGACGGCTACTTCAAGGGTCCGCGGGTGTCCTAAATGTCGCTGAACGCCTTCATCACGAAAGAGACGGTCGAGAGCGACGAAGACGGTCCGCTCAGCGAGAAGACCATCGCCGTCAAGGACAACATCTCGACGAAGGGTCTCCGCACGACCTGTGGGTCTGCGATGCTCGAAGACTACGTCCCGCCGTACGACGCGACGGTCGTCGAACTGCTGAAAGACGCCGGCGCGACCATCGTTGGCAAGGCAAACATGGACGAGTTCGGGATGGGGACGACCACCGAAACGTCGGCGTTCGGCCCGACGAAGAATCCCGTGGACGAATCCCGCGTCCCCGGTGGGTCGTCCGGTGGGTCTGCCGCCGCAGTCGCCGCCGGTGAAGCGGACCTCGCACTCGGGTCTGACACGGGTGGCTCTATCCGCTGTCCCGCCGCCTTCTGTGGCGTCGTCGGCATCAAGCCCACCTACGGCCTCGTCTCACGGTACGGCCTCGTCGCCTACGCGAACTCCCTCGAACAAATCGGCCCAATCGCGCCGACGGTCGAAGACGCCGCAGGCCTCCTCGACGTCATCGCCGGCCCCGACGAACGCGACGGCACCACCCACGACGAAGGTGCCGACTCCGACTACGCCTCGGCCGCCGACGGCGACGTGGACGGCCTCACTATCGGCGTCCCGACCGAACTGGTCGACGGTGCCGACGAGGGCGTCGAGGAAGCCTTCTGGGCCGCCCTCGACGAACTCGAAGCACAGGGTGCCGAGTACCGCGAAGTCAGCATGCCGTCGGTCGAAAAGGCCGTCGCCGCCTACTACGTCATCGCCATGTCCGAGGCGTCTTCGAACCTCGCGCGGTTCGACGGCGTCCGCTACGGCAAATCCGGTGGCTACGAGGGCAACTGGAACGACGCCTTCGCCCGCGCCCGCGAAGAAGGGTTTGGCCCCGAAGTGAAGCGCCGTATCCTCCTCGGCACGTACGCGCTCTCTGCCGGGTACCACGACAAGTACTACGCGAAGGCGCAGGACGCCCGCGCGTGGGTCAAACAGGACTTCGACGCGGCGTTCGAGGACGTGGACGTACTCGCCTCGCCGACGATGCCCGTGCCGCCGTTCAAACTCGGTGAGAGCCTCGACGACCCGCTTCAGATGTACCTCGCCGACGCCAACACCGTCCCGGTGAACCTCGCCAACCTCCCCGCTATCTCCGTGCCCGCGGGCGAGACGGACGGCCTCCCGGTCGGACTCCAACTCATCGGCAAGAAGTTCGACGAAGAGACCATCATTCGCGCGGCGTCTGCCGTCGAGAACTGATTGCCGGCGCTTAGGACGGCCATTCGACCATCGTTTCGGTCGAAATCCTTCCATCGCGCCAGTCGAGTTTGAATCGCATCGGCATCGGAGCATTACCGGCGGTCAGTTGCGGCCGGTACGAGTGCGTCCACGTTTTCGACTCGCCGGCCGAGAGGTCGAGCGAGACGCGCGTGACCGGTGTATAGGCCACGTGCGGGCCGACCCGATTCATTGCGCCGACGAACGTTCCGTCGTACGTCCCGACGTTCTCTATCGTCGCCGAGAGTTCCATCTCCGTCAGGCTCTCGACCGTTTCTGGGGCAGTAACGTCTGTCACGGCGAACTCTGTCGGCCGCCGGGCGAGTGTGTCGCGGGCAGTTTGGCCGAGAGAAAACTGACCGCCGGGGCCTCGGAACACCACGTTTGAGGCTTCGAGCGGTTTCGGAACCTCGAAGACCAGATAGCCGGACTGACCTCCGCTTTCTTCGTTCCCGTGTCCTCCGTAGGCGTATCCACGTTCCCAGAGGCGACCGTATCCCGGCACCTCCTCGGTCGGGAGCGGCGTGAATGACTCGTCGTCGGTCGAAAGCGAAAACTCATCGACTGCTGGCCACGGTGTACTGTCGACGAGGATGGTGACGAGGACGAACTGTTCGCCTCGCTCGCCGAACGTTCCGATGGAGTCCGGCGAATCGAGGGCGACGAGTTCCGGCGTGAGTTGGACGTTCGAGACGGTCACGTCGGCGGGGGCGGACGTAGGTGTGGTCGTCGCTGTCGTCTGCGTCGGGTTCTCGGTCGGTTCGACGTCGTCGCTGGTCGCCGGTGACGCAGAGAGACACCCAGTGAGGAGGGCGAGCGCACTTCCACCGAGGCTGAGAACGCCCCGTCGGGTGCGAGGTGAGGGGGACATTGTTCAAAATCCAGACACGACGCGGAATAAGCCTTCAGGGGGCGTGCCCACCGGACAGTTCGTCTGCCGACTACCCGCGGAACAGGTTCATCACTTCGTCGGCGACGTTCGACTCGACGGCGAGGACGTAGCGGTGACCCGCTTCGAGGAGCGTGTCGGGGCCACCGAGTCGGTTGCCGTGGTAGTCGACGATGATGAGACTCCCGCGCGGCAGGCGAACCTCGTCCAGTCGTTTTCCGGCGACGGGTGCGTCGTCGGCGACTTCGACTTCGACGACTTCGACGTTGCCGCCGATGTCCTCGATAGTTCTGACGCCGCTGACCTCGATTTCGTTCGTCGCCGCGCGGGCACCGAGTCGCTCCGGGAACACGAGACCATCCACGAACTCCTCGTAGAGTTCGTCCGGTGTCTCGTTGATGCGCATCACGGTTCGAGCGTCCGACATCCGCTGGGCGGCCATACAGATGGCGAAGTTGGTCGTCTCGTCGTCGGTCAACGCGGCGACCACGTCGCTTCGTTCGGGTTGGGCCTGTCTGAGTTTCTCCGGGCGCGAGGCGTCACCCTCGATGATGGTCGCGACGTACTTCTCGGAGAGTTCGTTGCAGCGGTCCGGGTCGGATTCGACGATGACGACGTCGTGGCCGCGGTCTGAGAGGAGTTCGGCCGTACGGACGCCCATCTCTCCCCCGCCGCCGATGATGACGCGTAAATCCTGAGTCACTGGTTTTGGCATGAGTGTATATTCGTGTGGGACTGTCGTAGTGGTCTCGGTGGTCTGTTTGGTCGGTGTCGGTTCTGTGGGGCGAGTCTGTCTCGGTTCCTCAGTCGTCGGTGTCTGTCGTCTGGATTGGCTCCGGTTCCTGAATCTCCGGTGGACCCGATGGGCCGATGTCGCCCCGCCTCGACAACGCGAGGTAGACGACACCACCGAAGAGCAACCAGCCGATAGCCAGTATCCACGTGAACGGGTCGATGAACAACCCGAGAAGCGCGTTACAGACGATACCGAGTATCGGCGTGACCGGGTAGAACGGAACCTCGAAAGGTCGCTGGAGGTCGGGTTGTCGTCGCCGGAGTCGAATCAACGCGTAGTTGACGATGATGAACCCCAGAAGCGAGAACAGACTCGCGAGATTTCCGACGATACGGATGGGAACCACGACGACGGCGATGAGCATCACCACCGCAGAGGCCATAATCGCCACGAGCGGTGTCCCGTACCGGTGGTGGAACCGGCCGAGACGGGCGGGCAACTGGCGCTCACGACCCATCGCGAACGCCACCCGCGACGACCCGATGACGACTGCGTTGAGCGCAGAAATCGTCGAGAACACCGCCCCGAAGGCGATGAGTGACGCACCAGTTCCGATTATCGGGAACGACGGCATGAACCCCTCCGCCGCCTGTGCGATGGCCGTCTCACCCGCCCCGGCGAGTTCTTCGGCACCGAGCGTTCCGATGGCGACGAAGACGACGAAGAGGTAGACGACGACGGTGACGAGGACTGACAAGAGAATCGCTCGCGGGATGTTCACCTGCGGGTTCTCGACTTCCTCGGTGACGGTGGCGATGAGGTCGTACCCCTGAAACGCGATGAACGTCAGGCCCATCGCGGGCAGGAGCGACAACGGGCCCTTCGTGAAGAGCGGGTCGAACTCGTTGACTCGCGTCGCCGTGAGGCCGAAGACGACGAACACGGCGAGGATAGCGATTTTGACGATGGTGATGACCGTCTCGCCTCGTCCCGACGCTTCCGTCGAGAGGCCGTTGAGCGCGACGAGCGCCACGACGGCACCCAGTGCGTACAACACTGGTTGGCCGGGGAGCGTGATGCCGTAGATGTGGCCCCATTCGAGAAAGTTCGAGGCGAATCCGAGCGCGTAGAGCGACCCGGCAATCATGTACGTGAACCAGCGCGTCCATCCCATGACGAAGGCGACGGGTGCGGAGAACACTTCTCGGACGTACGCGTACCCGCCGCCGTTTCGCGGAATCGCCGAGGCTAGTTCGGCGTACGAGAGCGCTGTGAACGTCGTGACGCCCCCGTTGAGAGCAAACGCCACGAGTGCTGCCGGGCCAGAGATGTCGACGGCTAGGCCGGTCAGAACGAAGATTCCTGCCCCAATCATTGCGCCGATACCGACCATCGTCGCGTCCAACAGACTGAGGCTAACCGAAGGCTCACGTCCGCCAGAGTGACTCACTGGGCCACCCTCTCGACATCCTCTCGTCGTCGAGTTGTCATGCGTGTGTGAATGCGATATCACCATGGACTGTGATAAATGTCAGCCCGTGTGTCTGCACTCGTTCACTCGGCCGTCTTCTCACGGCAGATTCGGCGACGAGAGGGAGACGGGTGCTTCGAGAGACCTAAGGAATCATATGGCTGCTCCCAATCTTGACTCGTGAACAAGAGGATGAACGCGAATTTCAAAACCTACGTCGATTACCGGACGAGTCTGGGGTTCCTCGGGTCGGTAATCAAGTACATGGCACTCCCGCCGTTGTTGCCGATTGCCGTCGCACTCTACTACGGCGAGAGTCCCGTCCCGTTCGTCGTCACGATGGCCGTCATGGTCGTCGTCGGGGTGGGCCTCGAACGTCTCCGGTCGGACCCGGACCTCGGGCACCGCGAAGCCTTTCTGTTGGTGAGTCTGACGTGGCTTGCGGTCCCCATCGTCGGGTCGATTCCGTACCTCGTCGCTGGGCAGGGAACCGTCGCCACACCGGTCAACGCACTCTTCGAGAGTATGAGCGGATTCACGACGACTGGGGCGACAGTCCTCGGTAGCATCTCGTTCGACACGCACACTCGGAGCATCATGATGTGGCGGCAGGTGACCCAGTGGCTCGGCGGGATGGGAATCATCGTTCTGATGGTCGCGATTCTTCCGGAACTCTCGGTCGGTGGTGCGCAGGTCATCGACCAGGAAGCGCCGGGGCTGTCGATAGAGAAACTCACCCCTCGGATTCGGGACACGGCCCGCGCACTCTGGCGAATCTACATCGGCTTCACCATCGCCGCCATGGTCGTCTACTACGGATTGCACCTCGCCGGTCTCGCACCAAACATGGACTTCTACAACGCACTCGCCCACGCCCTCTCGACGCTTCCGACGGGCGGGTTCTCGCCGGAAGCACGGAGCGTCGAAGCGTTCTCGCCCGCGATTCAGTGGGCCGTCGTCGTCTTCATGGTCGTCGCCGGAACCAACTTCGCCCTGTTTTGGTACGTCCTCGCCGGCGAACCCGAGCGCTTGACGAAGAACGCCGAGTTTCGGTCGTACCTCCTGATGATGGGTCTCGTGGGGGGCGTCCTCTCGGTCCTCCTCTTTACCGGCCTCGGTCTCGACGTGGTGCCGGCCAACGTCCCCACGATTCCGGGTGACCTCGAACACGCGGTCCGACAGGCCGTCTTCCAGACCGTCGCAATCGTGACGACGACTGGCTACGCGAGCATGGACTTCAACACGTGGGACCAGTCGGCACAGGTCGTTCTCCTCTTGGCGATGTTCCTCGGCGGGTCCGCCGGGTCTGCGGCCGGGTCGGTCAAGATAATTCGCTGGTACCTCATCCAGAAAGCGGCGGTCCGCGAGTTGTTCACGTCGGTCCACCCCGACGCGGTCCGTCCCGTTCGCCTCGCCGACGACGTCGTCGACGAGTCGACCATCCGCGGCCTGTTCGTCTTCACGATGACGTTCCTCGCCATCTTCGCCGTCTCGACGGTCCTCATCTACCTCGATAGCCTCCGAATCGGGCTCGAACTCTCCGGTATCGAGGCCGTCGGCGTCGCCATCGCGACGCTCGGAAACATCGGTCCCGGTGTCGGTATCGCCGGGCCGATGAACAACTTCCTCCCGTTCTCGAACGCGGCGAAGCTCTACATGGTCTTCTTGATGTGGATCGGTCGTCTGGAGATTCTGTCGGTCCTCATCATCCTCACGCCGTCGTACTGGCGCTCGTGAGGTTCGAGGGCCGTCGCGTTACACCGACGAGGTAACCTCTTCGGCGACGCGTTCGTCGACGAAGAGGACGACGTGGTCGCCGACTTCGATGACCGTATCGCCGCGGGGGGAGACGAGTTCTTGCTCGCGTGCGATGGCACCCACGACGACACCTTTCGGTAACCGCGGAATCGACTCCCGAATCATCTCACCGGCGAGCGCACTCTTCTCGTCGACTTCGACTTCGATGACTTCGGCCCGGTCGTCCTCGATGAAGGTGAGTTTCTCCGTCGTCTCCTCACGCGTGATTCGAGTTATCTCTTCGGCGGTCACGACGCGCGGGTTCACCGCCACGTCGACGCCGACGGCCTCGAACACGTCGCGGTACTCGCCAGTCTCGACGACGGCGATGGTCTGATTGACCCCGAGTCGTTTGGCGAGAAGTGAGACGAGGAGGTTCTCTTGGTCGCTGTCGAGGGCCGCGACGACGGTGTCGGCGGCCCCGAAGTTCTCTCGTTCGAGTGCCTCCGTGTCGGTCGCATCGAACTGGAAGACGAGTGTGTCCGACAGCGTCTCTGCGACTTCGCGGGCGCGGTCTGGGTCTTCTTCGATGAGGCGCGGTTTGATGCCGCGTTCTTGGAGTAATCGCGCTGTCTGGAAGCCGATTTCCCCCCCGCCGACGACGAAGACGTTCTCTGTGTCGGTCGCTGCGTCGTTCGGCGACGCAGTCGTCGCGAACTGGTAGACTCGTTCGGGCGGTCCGATGACGACGATACGGTCACCGGCGTCAAGTGTGCTGTCTCCGCGCGGTAACTCTACGTCGCCGTTCCGAAGAATCGCGGCGAACGTGAGCAGGTCGAACTGGTCGGCCTCTTGGACCGTCTGCCCGACGAGATGACTCTCCGGGCCGATTTCGAACTCGGCCATCTGCACGAGGCCGTTTGCGAACCACTCGACGTCCACTGCCGCGGGGAGACCGATAATCTGGACGATGTCCTCCGCCGTGAGCAGGTTCGAACAGACCATGAAGTCGACGCCGAACGCCCCAGACGAGCGTTCCCACGTCCTGAGGAATCCAACGTGCTTGACGCGAGCGATGGTGAACGCGTCGCCGAGTACTTTGGACGTGCCGCAGGTCGCAAGGTTCGTCTCGTCGTGGTCGGTGCTCGCGATGAGGAGGTCGGCACTCCCGGCGTCGGCCTCTTCTAAGGTCTCTATCGCGGCACCGTCGCCGTGAATCGCCAGCACGTCGAGTGAGTAGTTCAACTCCTCGACTCGGTCGGGGTCGACATCGACGACGACGACGTCGTGTGAATCGGCGAGACTCGCTGCGATGTTCGACCCGACTTCGCCCGCGCCGACGATGACTACGCGCACGGACGACACCCTCGCGTGTTTCTCATACTCACGAGTGAAGTACCACACCCATCAACATTTCTGCTCCGGAGTGCGGACGTGAAAAGACGCCACCGTCTGTGGGTCGAGACAGTCGGTAGAAGAGTCCCCGACAGCAGTCGTTCACCGCCGCCAATACTCGGGGGTGAAGAGGACGAACACCGGGAGAATCTCGAGACGACCCATCCACATCAGGATGACCATGTACAGTTTCGAACTGTTCGAGAAGTCGAGATAACTCCCCATGGGTCCGACGATACCGAATCCCGGCCCGACGTTCCCGAGTGTCGCGGCGACGGCACTCATCGACTCCAGCACGCTCAGTCCGAGGTCGATACGGGCCGCATCGAGGTGGAGCAAGCCCGTCGAGACGAAGAACAGCACGAGGTACAGGAGCGTGAACGCGTAGATACCGCGGATGGCGCGTTCGTCGACGGCGCGACCAGCGAGTCTGACCGGGCGAATCGCCTCGGGGTGTGCAGTCGTGAACAACTCGCGGCGGAGCGATTTCAGGATGACGTACCAGCGAACGATTTTGATGGCCCCGCCAGTCGACCCGGCCGACCCACCGATGAACATCGCGAACAGCAGGCCGTACTGCGTCGGTGCGCTCCACGCGTTGAAGTCCATGCTCGCGTAGCCAGTCGTCGTTACGATAGAGACGACTTGGAATATCGACTGTCGAAGCGACGGTTCGACGTTGCCGATGAGCGCCGTTCGAACGCCTTCGAGGTAGAACTGGTCGTACGTCTCGCCCGCCGGAGCCACCGACACGAGTCCGTCGCCGAGGAAGAGGACTGCCGCGAGGATGGCCGAGATGACACCGATGATGCCGAGGTAGGACTTGAACTCCGTGTCGCGGACGAGTCGCTTCGGTTCGCCCGTCAGCACGTGCCAGAAGAGGGCGAAGTTGGTCCCGGCAGCGACCATGAACGGGATGATGACCCACTGTGCGGCCGCAGAGAACGCCTCGATACTCCGTGCTTCGGGTGAGAACCCGCCCGTTGGCATCGTCGTCAGGCCGTGGGCGATGGCGTTGTACACGTCCATGTTCGGCGCGTTGCCGGTGACGTGGAGGCTGTAGAGGAGGACGATTTCGAGGACGGTGAGGCCGAGGTACGCACCCCAGAGTGCGCGTGCCGTCTCGGCGATGCGCGGCGTGAGTTTCTCGATACCGGGGCCGGGTGCCTCTGCGTCCATCAGTTGCGCCCCACCCACCGAGAGTTCGGGGAGGATTGCCACCGCGAGGACGACGATACCCATCCCGCCGAGCCACTGTGTGAGTTGCCGCCACATCATGATACTGCGAGTGTGGGACTCGAACGAGATGTCCCCGAGGACTGTCGCCCCAGTCGTCGTGAACCCACTCATCGTCTCGAAGAGTGCGTTGACCGGGTTGCCGAGCGTCGACTCCGGGTGGATGGCCGAAGTCACGAACGGAACGCCGTGTGCCTCGATGAGGAACGGAATCGCACCGACGAGTGTCACCGCGAACCACGTCGTTGCGACCATCAAGAAGCCTTCGCGTGCGCCGATGTCGGGTTCGTCGGCGAGACGTTCGAGTCCGATGCCGACGAGAACCGTGACGGCCATCGTGACGACGAACGGGAGAACCGACTCACCGTAGTACAGCGCGACGACGAGGGGAAAACAGAGGGGGACTGCGAGATACTTCAGGACCGTCCCCACGAGACGAAGGCTGGCTTTGTAATCGACGCGCAGTTTCATTCGTGGAGAAACGTTCCGGACGCAGGGTTCTTGCCTGTTCGGGTTCTCGCTCGCCTACGAGAGCATGTGACGTGGTGGCTAGCGACCCAGTGGCCGTTGTCGGGGGGATGCCCAGCGTTACAGTTTGGGGGCGACGTCGCCGACGACGGAACTATCCGCGAAGACGACGACGTGGTCGCCGGGTTCGATGACGGTGTCACCGCGCGGCGTGATGAACTCACGCTGGCGGGTGATTGCACCGATGACGACACCTTCCGGGAGCGACGTCACCGACTCGCGAATCGGTCGTCCGGCGAGGACGCTATCGGCATCGACTTCGATTTCGAGGACTTCCGCCTTGTCGGACTCGATGAGTGCGACGTTCTCTGCGCCCCCCTCGCGGGTGAAACGCGTAATCTCTTCAGCGACAACTTCGCGCGGACTCACGCCGACGTCGACGCCGACTGCTTCGAACAGGTCGACGTACGGGGTGGTGTCGATGACGGCGACAGTTCGCTCGACGCCGAGGCGTGCCGCGAGAAGCGAGACGAGCAGGTTCTTCTCGTCGGAGTCGAGCGCGGAGACGAGTAAGTCGGCGTCGCCGATGTACTCGCGTTCGAGGAAGTCGATATCTGTCGCGTCGCTCTCCATGACGATGGTTCCGGGCAGTTGCTCGGCGAGTTCACGAGCACGCTCTGGGTCCTGTTCGAGGAGGCGCGGTTTGAACCCGCGTTCTTCGAGGAGACGAGCGACGTGGTAGCCGATTTCGCTCCCGCCGACGATGACAACTTCTTCGGCCGTCCCCGGAGATTCGTCTGGTGAGATAGACGTTGCGAACCCCTGGACGCTCTGGGGACTCCCGATGACGACGACGCGGTCACCGGGTCGGATGATGGTGTCACCACGGGGAATCGTCACGGCACCGTTGCGGAGAATCGCGGCGAACGTCAGCGAGTCGAATCGGTCAGCCTCGCTGACCGTCTGGTTGGCGACCGGACTGTTGTCGTCGACTTCGAACTCGGCCATCTGCACTTCGCCGCCGGCGAACGGGTCAACGTCGCGTGCGGCGGGGAGGCCGACGACGCGGACGATTGACTCTGCGGCGAGCAGGTTCGTACAGACCATGAAGTCGATGCCGAAGGCCTTCTCGGAGTGCTGCCACGTCCGGAGGTACTCGGTGTTCTTCACGCGGGCGATGGTGAACGCCGACGAGACGGCCTTCGCCGTCGCGCACACGACGATGTTCGTCTCGTCGTCGTCGGTGGAGGCGATGACCATGTCGGCCCGTTCGATGCCCGCTTCTTCGAGCGTGTCGACGGAGGTCCCGTCCCCGCGAATCGCCAGCACGTCGAGCGAGTAGTTCAGTTCGTCCACTCGCTCGGGGTCGCAGTCGACGATGACGACTTCGTGGGTCGCGTCCAGGTCGGCCGCAATCGACGACCCGACCTGTCCGGCACCGACGATAATCACGCGCACGTTGGACCAGCCCCTGTCATACCTCTCGGTTGGACTGCGGGTGCGTATGTGCATTTCCCTTCGTCCACGGGTGCGTCGGACGGTACCTCACCACCGGCACACACCCACGAACCGAGACTGGACCGCTCAGTTCCCATGTTGTGTGTGAATCGTAATCTCGACCTGTCGTGGGCGGCCCTCGATGTCGGCGACGATACGCTCGACGATGCGCTCTGCTTCGGTCTGCAAGACGGGTTTCAGCTTGTCGATGACCCACCCGAGCGAGACGAACCGGGGGAGGTCGATATCACCGGCAGAGACGGTGTCGGGGTCGTACTCGACTTCGAAGAAGACACGAGAGGCCGTCTCGGCCCCAGACGGTGCGTCGGCCGGGAGTTCGTCGAGTTCTTCGATACGCCAGCGTCCGACGGCGTGGATGTCCTTCGTGATGTTCCAGTCGATGCGCGTCGGCGGCGTAACGTCCGTCACCCTCGACTCGGCGGTGTACGTGAGCTTCCACCACGAGAACCGGAGCGCGTAGCGGGTTCCTGGCGACCCGTCGCCCGACTTCCGAACCTCTCGCAAGTGTTTCGAGTAGTTCGCGTACCGGGGGAAGTCTACGAGGAACTCGTAGATATCTTCGGGAGGCAGGTAGACGACGGTACTGACGGCTATCTCGTCCACGCAAGGTGATGTATCCGGGGAGAACTAAGCCTTGTGGGCCGCAGATACCCAGTACACACCCCGTGAGCGCGTCATCGCAACCTATAATCGGCCCGTGTAAACACCTAGAGTCGAGATGGTGGGGGGAACGCTGCGGGACATCAGGGCAGAGGTTCGGTCGCTGTCCTGTCCCGATGGCGACTACGAAGTCCTGTGTGGGCGCAGTGGAACTGCGCCGTCGGCAACATCCGGCCTGTCGTTTCCGGACCGACACGCCGCTGGAGAGGCTGCCGAACTCGCGAGCGAGTATCGCTCTGTGCTTCGACGATACGACCCGGCGGCACCGTACTGCGACCCACTCGTCCACGAGGCGTCGTCGAGTCAGATACCGCCGCTCGCGACGGACGCTGGCGACCGGCGGACGAGGTTCACCTCGTTTTGCCACGACGTCGCCGGTGCGGTGTTCGAGTCACTCTCCGAGTCTGGTCACCGGGAAGTCGAGTCCGCCGCGATGGAGACGTATCTCACGCTGGCCGAAGTCGTCGGCGACGAAGACGACTACTGTCTCACGATGGTGTGGAGTCTAATGAGTGAGATGGACGTGCGACTGTCGGCAGACGAACAGACGGCCGTCGTCGAGCAGGCCGCTTCGGTGTTCGCCTCGGAGCGAACCCCGAATCCGGTCGGAGCGACGCTTCGAAACCTCGAATCCGTCGGGTTCCTCGACGGGTACACAGTTCGACCCCTCACCGGCGGCGAGAGTGCGAGAAGTACCGCCGGCGAGGCGGCCCGACGCTGGGAGGTCACCTTCGGCGACTACGCCCTCGCAGAGCGAACGGGTCGGATTCCGACGCTCCCTATCGCCGTCGACCTGCTCACACGGACGCCCACCCGGTGTGTCGAATTCATCGACGGTGAAGCGCTGTCTGACGCCCGGTGGCGTCTCCGTCTCCAGGTTTCTCCAGAGATTCCGTCGGACGGACTCGTCAGTGTCGACGTCGCGGAGAACCGCTGGCTCCACGATTCCGGTGTGACACCAAGCCAGGAGAACAGGGAGTAGCGCGTCGAGTCGGGAGTGGGCACGCCGGACGCGGCAGGGTCGATTTTCGACAGTGAGAGAGTCGGGCGGTTCTGTCGGTCCCTTACATTTCGACAGGTGTGGCGTGGGACAGACAGAGGCAGTCTGTTGCAGGCGATTACGGTATGTTCTCTGTGTTCATCTCGGGACAATACGAGACCGAGGTTTCGGGAGAATGCCGCTGCTGTGGGACTATCGGGTGGCGACGAGGACACCGGCCGACTCAGTGATGATTTCGACGTCGGTGAGCGTGAAGCCTGCATCTGCGAGGAGCGTGGCGATGGTCCCCATCGATGGCAGTGTTTCGTAATCGGTCGGGGTCTGCGTCGGCCCGAAGCGTATCTTGTCGGCCACGACCAACCAACGCGGATTCAACGCTGCAAGTCCGTCGATGGCTGCGCGCAATTCGGTCTCGCCTCCCTCGTCGTAGGCCATGTACAGTGCGTAGCTCGCGACGACGACGTCCACCGGTTCCTCGACGTTCGGGTCACGAAACGAACCGTGGTCGAACGAGACGTTCTCGATACTCCGTTGCTCGGCTTTCTCACGGGCGTACCGGAGCCACTCGTCGTAGATATCCCGCCCTAACACGTGGTCGCACTTCGACGCGAGTTCGAGGGCGACGATACCTGTGCCCGTACCGATATCGACCACAGTATCATCGCGCTCGATTGGGGCGTGCGTGAGAAGATACGCCAGACACTTCTGGTACACCTCGTCAGCCTCGCTGTCTGCATCGTAGTCCATCGGGGTGTAGCCCTGATAGTCACGTTCCGTGTTGGTCATCGGTGCGGCGAGTAGGAGGTGCTAAAGGAAAAGGGTCTCAAGAATCATCGCTGACACGTTTCACCGACCCGCACGCTGTATTACTACGCCCTCGACGAACTATCACCTTCCGAGGTTTTCGACAGAGGGAACCGCGTCCCTTTACTCAGCGCTTTTCTAACGACACGTATGGACGAGACGAATCCGCGAGACGTGCTCGTCGTCGGCGGCGGCGTCGCTGGTCTCACCGCGGCGACGTTCCTCGCTCGCGCCGGCCTCGACACACTGGTCGTAAACGACGGCGAGTCTATTGTTCGACGCAATGCCCACCTCGAAAACGTACCGGGATTCCCCGCCGGAGTCAACAGTCGGTTATTCACCGACCTTCTCGGCGAACAGGCAGACCGTGCCGGTGCGGAGACGCTGACCGGTCGCGTCGTCGACGTGGACGTACTCGGTAGCGACGACGACCCGTTGTTCCGTGCAACGGTCGAAACCGACGACGGGACGGACGAACGCACGGCCACTCGTGTCGTCGCCGCCTCGTGGTCGGACTCCTCGTACCTCGAAGACACGGGTGTCGAGCTCCGCGACGCCGGGTCGAAGACCTACGTCGACGTGGACGAACTCGGACGGACGGCAGTCCCGGGTATCTACGCCGCCGGCCGACTCACCGAAATCTACCATCAGACCGTCGTCGCCGCGGGCGACGCCGCCGAGATGGCAATCACGCTGATTCACGACTCGGAGACACCGTTCTACAACGACTGGGTCACCCCGACCGGGTACTTCACTGACCGCGGACGCGAGGTACCGCCGGCGTGCGAAGAGATAGACGAAGACGAGTGGGAGCGTCGCGAGGCGGAGTCTCGGGAGGTCATGCGCGAGTTCTTCGGAGAACGCCATCCCGAACCCCAGCGGACCCATCCGAGCCTCGTCGACGACGAACTCGGGCGACTCGACGAGTAGCCGCCCAACCCACCCCACTCCAACCTGTCCCAACTTCACTTCAGTTCACCCTACTCCACCCCACTCCACGCTCGCCAATCTGCGGACCCGTTTTCACCTCCGCAGACGCGAATCCTTTTAACCGATAGCGGGCGCAGACACGAGTGAATGCTGGAAGGTGTCAACGTCGCACTCGGGGTGACAGGGAGTATCGCGGCCGTGAAGGTCGTCGAGTTGGCGCACGAACTCCGCCGACAGGGAGCGTCCGTTCGCGCGGTGATGACCGACGCCGCGACGGGAATCATCCACCCGTGGGCAGTCGAGTTCGCCACCGAGAACGACGTGGTCACCGAGATAACGGGTCGCGTCGAACACGTCGAACTCTGTGGCCGCGACGGGTGGGCGGACGTGTTCCTCGTCGCACCGACGACGGCAAACACGGTCGGAAAGATGGCGGCCGCCATCGACGACTCGCCGGTCACGACGTGCGCGACGACGGCGCTCGGTGCCGGTGTTCCCGTCGTCGTCGCGCCCGCGATGCACGAACCGATGTACGACCACCCGGGCGTCTTGGAGGCCATCGAACGCGTCGAATCGTGGGGCGTCGAGTTCGTCGACCCTCGAATCGAGGAAGGCAAAGCCAAGATTGCCACCGAGGACGCCATCGTCACGGGCGTCGCGAAGGCCGCCACCGAGCAGACGCTGGCCGGCAAATCTGTCGTCGTCACGTCGGGGTCGACCACGGAGTCTATCGACCCCATTCGGACGCTCTCGAACCGCGCGTCGGGGCGGACGGGACGCGCCGTCGCTCGCGCCCTCGCGATTCGCGGCGCGGACGTGACGCTCGTCCACGACGGCGACGACGTTCACTACGCCGACGTGCGACAGGTCGAGTCCGCGGCGGAGATGCTCGCGGCGGTCGAGGAGGCGGCGGGAGATGCCGACGCGCTGGTCTCGGCGGCGGCCATCTCCGACTTCACCGTGGAGGCGGCCGACCAGAAGATTCGCTCCGGCGAGGCGATTACGCTGGACCTCGAACCTGCGCCAAAACTCATCGACACCGTCCGCGAGTCGTACCCGGACCTCACCATCGTCGGATTCAAAGCCGAGACGAGCGGCGACGACGAGGCGATGGTCGAAGAAGCACGCCGAATCATGGACCGCGTCGGTCTCGCATTCGTCGTCGCCAACGACGCCTCGGTCATGGGCGACGAGACGACGCGAGCACTCGTCGTCCGCGACGGCGACACGAGCGAGTTCGTCGGGTCGAAAGTCGACCTCGGCGGGCGCGTCGCCGACGAACTCGAAAAAGAACTGTAACGCGAGTGGCGACAGTCAGTCGTCGGTTTCGCCGTCGCCATCCGCCATCACGTCGTTTTGCGTCCCTGGCCATCGGACGCCGCCGACGAACGGGACGCCCATCCGCTGGGCGGCCTGCGATATCATGTGCGCGCCGGTCGGTGCGGTGAGGAACAAGAACGCCACCGTCACGAGCGACATCAACCCGTCGCCGTGCGGCAGGAAGTACACCGACCCGGCGAGGGCGATAGACGCCGCGCCGAGGGTGGTCGCCTTCGTCGTGGCGTGCATCCGATTGTAGACGTTGGGGAACCGCAGCAGTCCGATGGTCCCGACGAGGAGGAAGAAACTCCCGACGAGCGTCAACGAGATGACGAGGGCCGCGCGGACGGGACCGACCGTCACTGCGGCCGCGCTCTCTGCGGTCATTCGATGATGTCCCCCTCCGTGACGTAGCGAGCCACGGTAATCGTGCTGATGAACCCGATGATGGCGAGCACGAGGCTCACGCCGACGAAGTAGCCTTGCTGGGTCCAGATGGCGTACAGCGCGGCGATGGCGACCACGTTCGTCGCGATGGTGTCGAGTGCGACGACGCGGTCAGGGACCGTCGGGCCGCGGATGACCCGATAGCTCACGAGGAGCGTCAGGCCCGCAGCGAGCACGAGGGCACCGTAGAGAACGGTGTCAACCACCGCGAGGTACGCTGGGTCAGCCATGCTGTTCACCCCCCGTGACGGCGGCGGCGTGGTCGGTCTCTGTGGTGACCCGCGCTTGCGGTGCCGGGTCGCCGGGTTTCAGTTCTTCGTCGAAGATGACGAGCGCGTAGTCTTCCCAGCGGCGAATCGGTTCGAGGATACCCGCCGGGTCGCTCCCGTCGATGCTGTGAACGTACAGCGTGTTGGTGTCGTCGTCGTAGTCCATTGTCAACGTCCCCGGAGTGAGGGTGATACTGTTCGCGATAGTCGTGACAGCGAGCGGCGTGCGCACGCGGAGTGGGACTTCGACCACGGCCGGGTCGATGGGCATCGACGGCGCGAGTGTCCGGCGTGCCACGTCAACGTTGGCCGTGAGGAGTTCCCACAGGAACGTCAGGATGTAGAGCGTGGCGAAGGGGGCGACGCGGGCGCTCCAGGAGAATGATGTCCGGTCGGCGTAGAAGCGCCGGAAGAAGAACGCGATTCCCATTCCGACGCCGAGGCCGATGATGAGCTCTTCGAGGAGTCGAATCGGCGTCAGTTCGACGCCGCGGACGAAGAGCCACAAGATGGCCAGCAAGAAGCCAGTCAGGGGCCAACGGCGACTCATCAGTGCCCACCTCCCGTGCCTGCGTCCATGCCAACGCCCGGCCCGTGCATGACGGCGTCGACGTAGGCGTTGGTGTCGAGTGCGGCGTGGGCCGCGGCGTCGGCGGCAGCGAACACGGCCTCGAAGCCGATACCGAACCCGATAGCGGCGATGGCGAGAGCGACGACCACCGTCACTTGCGTGGTGAGTTCGAGGGCTTCGAGGCCGTCGTCGCCGCCGTCAGTCATCGCTGCGCTGTGCGTGCCGAGCGTCCACCGGGACGGAATCGCTGCGTCGACGAGTTCGGTCGTGGTGCCCCAGAACACCTGATTCCACGCACGAGTGTAGTACGCGATGGTGAGGATGGCACCAGCGAGGGCGACGGCGAGCGCGAGTGCCGACCCGGTTGCGCCGGCGGCGAGTGCCTCTGCGGCGGCCTGAAAGACGAGGAACTTGCCGAAGAATCCCGAAATCGGTGGGACGCCGATGAGCGTCAACGCGCCGAGGAAGAACCCGGCCGCGAGGACTGGCGCACGGTCGGCGAGGCCACCGAGGTCCGAGAGTTTGTCGCTGCCCACGACGTCTTGGATGGTACCGCTGGCGAGGAAGAGGAGACTCTTCGCGAGGCCGTGGTTGAACGCGTACACGAGTGCTGCGGTCACGCCGAGCACTGCGACTGCGTCGGACGGTGCCGTCGCGGCCACTGCCAGTGGGAGGACGATGAATCCGACCTGACTGATAGAGGAGTACGCGAGGATACCGTCCACGTCGTCCCGGCCGACGGCACCGATGCCACCGAGGACGATACTGACCGCGGCCATGGCGAACATGACCGGACCGAAGAAGCCGAGGACAGAGTCGCCGCTGATACCGAGGAACGCGAGGTCGACCGACGCCGCGGCGAAGATGGTGAAGTACAGACGGACGATGGCGTACACACCGACCTTCTTGACGACGCCGGCGAGCATCGCGGTGACTGGCGACGGTGCGGCGCGGTAGGCCGCCGGCACCCAGAACTGGAAGGGTGCGAGGCCGGCCTTCAGCGCGAACACCGAGAACAACACGGCCGAGAGACCGAGCACCGGTAGGACGGCAACGTCGTAGGCTGCCGGGTCGGCGAGGCGTCGCGCCATGTCGGCCATGTTGAGCGTCCCCGTCGTGCTGTAGAGGCCACCGATAGCGACGAGCATCACCGCGCTCCCGATGAGGTTGAGCACGACGTAGTTGAGCGCCGCACGCGTGTGCTCACGACCGGAGTAGAACAGGACGAGGATGTAACTCGACATGAGCATCACTTCGAACCAGACGAACAGGTTGAAGATGTCGCCGGTGAGGAACGACCCCGTCACGCCGACCATCATGAAGTGGTACAGCGGGTGGTAACTGAGTCGCTGGCCGAACGCGCTGATGGACGCGATGGAGTAGACGAGTACCAAGAGGGACACGATGCCGGCGAGTGCCAGCATGAACACCGACAGGCCGTCGGCGACGAGCGTGATGCCGAACGGTGCGGCCCAGTTCGACACTTGATACACCAGGACGCCCGACTCGCTGCCGAGCGGAAGCATCACCGCGTCGAATAGCAGGGCCACGGCACCGAGGTAGCCCACGGCACCGAGGAGACTGACCGTTCGCTGGAGTATGTCGCTCGGGCGCACGAGCAGCGTCACGATTGCTGTCACGAGGGCCACGAGGAGCGGTGCGATGACGAGCGTGCTCATCTGCTACCTCCGAGTTCGTACATGTCGATAGTTCCGTGTTCCTCGTACACCCGGTAGGTCAAGACGAGGGCGAGTGCCGTCGTCCCGAACCCGATGACGATGGCGGTGAGCACCAACGCCTGCACGATTGGGTCGGTCGGTGCTGGGCCGCCCCCGCCGTGACCGGAGAGGATGGGTCCGAGTCCGCCGAACCCACCCATGGTGACGAGGTAGACGTTCGCTGACTGACTGATGATGGTGATACCCCAGACGACGCGGACGACGTCGCGCCGAAGCACGAGATACGTTCCGATGCTAAAGAGGACACCGAGGATGCCCGCGAGGAAGACTTCGGTCATTCGTTACCGACCTCCGCGACGATGGTGAGCAGGCCGCCGACGACGGCGAAGAAGACGCCGATGTCGAAGGCGAACGCACTGGCGACTTCGAGTTCACCGTAGATGGGCAGGTGCTCAAGGAAGAGCACACCCTGCGTGAGGAACGGGAAGTCGAACGCGAGTGGTGCGAGACTCGACCCGACTGCGATGGCGAGACCGAGCGACGCCATCCATCGATAACTCTCGACGAGGCGGTGTTGCTCCGACCCGTCGGGCGAGATGCCGAGTATCTCGCGCTGGATGAACTCGAGGCCGAAGATGACGTACACCAACGCGAAGGCGGCCACTGCGAGGACCGCACCGATGAATCCACCACCGGGCAGGTTGTGCCCGCGGAAGAGCAGTGCGATGGCCGTCACGAGGATGATGGGGACGGCGATGCGCGCGACGGTCTGTGAGATGACCGTCGTGCGCCCGGAAGACCCACTCATTGGGCCTCACCTCGGCCACGCATCCGAATCAGGGTCAAGATGGCGAGCGACGCCATCACGACCACCGAAATCTCACCCATGGTATCGAACCCGCGGAAGTCGACGAGGATGACGTTGACGATGTTCGACCCGCCACCGAAGTCGGTGAAGAACGGGCCGTGTTCCGCCGGAACGCCCGCACGGGCGACGAAGAACTCCTTCAGGAGTGGGTCCGGCGACGCGTCCGTCGAGAGGAGGACGGTGAAGAACACCGTCGCACCGACTGCGACGGAGAGGACGCCGTCGCGGAGCGAGACGAGTCGGTCAGGTGCGTCGCCGTAGAACGCCGGCAGGCGGTCCAAGACGAGCAGGAAGATGACCAACACGAGCGTCTCGACGACGAGTTGCGTCAGCGCGAGGTCCGGTGCATCGGCGAGGATGTAGAAGATTGCAACCATGAACCCGACGATAGAGAGTGTCAACACGCCCGCGACGTGCGAGGGTGCGACGTCGACGGCGAACGCTCCGACGAGTGCGACCAAGAGGACGAGTACGATGGGAATCGACACGCTGAGGCCGTCGAATGCCGGCATCGACACGCCCGCGGCGGCGTAGCCACCCAGTGCAAGCGCGACGAACCCGAGGAAGCCCCACGCCGCATACGTGCGGAGGAGTCCGGTCTGTATCTTGGGCGTGACTGCGACACTGGTCGTCGTCAGCCCCTCGACAAAGTTGTCGTACCACCAGTTCGCGCGGACCGGTCCACGGAGTATCGCGTTAATCGCGTCGTGGATGCGGTCGTAGAACGGGAAGGCGATGGCACCAACGGCGATGGTGATGATACTCATGATGACGTACGGCGTCAGTTCCGTGGGAAAGTGCACCGAGAACGAGTGCGCCTCGCCGGGAACGACGCTGCCGTACACCTCGCCGATGAGCGCGTTAATGAAGAAATTCGGTGCTGCCGAGATGGCGAGGACGAGGGCACCGAGGATGGCTGGTGGGACGAGCATCGCGACCGGCGGTCGGTGGACGTGTCCCAGTCCATCTGGTTCGTCGCCGAAGAACAGCGAGGCGAATTTGATGGAGTAGAGGAACGTGAAGATGCTCCCGAACACCGCGACGGCGGGGAACACCCACGCGACACCGCCCATCTCTTCGGCGGCGTAGTAGGTCGCTTCGAACAGGAGTTCCTTCGAGTAGAACCCGTTGAACGGCGGGAAGCCAGCCATCGACAACGAGGCGACGACGGCGATGACCGCCGTTATCGGGAGGTGCTTCCGAAGTCCCCCGAGTTTCTCGATTTGTCTGGTACCGGCCTCGTGGGCGATGATGCCGGCCACGAGGAAGAGCGCCGCTTTGAAACTCGCGTGGTTCAGGATGTGGAACGCGCCGGCCTCGGCGCCGTACGTGTTGGCGAAGCCGAACGCGCCGATGATGAGTCCGAGGTGAGACGCGGTAGAGTACGCGAGCAGTTCCTTGATGTCCGTCGCACTCACCGCGAGGATGGCCGCGACGGTCATCGTCAACAGACCGAGGACGGCGAAGACGAGCGTCCAGTCGCCGAGGACCGCCGCCTCTTCGGGGAGGAAGAGCGGACGGAAACGACCGACGAGATAGACACCCGCCTTGACCATCGTCGCGGAGTGGAGGAACGCCGAAACCGGCGTCGGTGCCTCCATCGCGTTCGGAAGCCACACGTGGAACGGGACCTGCGCGGACTTCGTCGCCGCGCCGAGTCCGACGAGGACGAGGACGGGGACGAGGAGCGCAGATGCCGTCAGCACCTCACGGATAGCATCCGCGTGCTCGATGAGGAGAGGGATGCTGTAGGTCGTCCCCTCGATGGCCGCCGTCTGGCCCGAGGCCCAGACGAGGAGGACGAAGCCGACGAGCATGAACAGTCCACCGGAGACTGTGATGAGCATCGACTTCCGAGCGGCGTACTGAGACGCTTCCTCGCCGGTGTAGTGGCCGATGAGGATGAACGACGAGAGACTCGTCAGTTCCCAGAAGACGAACAGGGCGACGAGGTCACCCGCGAGGGCCACCCCGAGCATCGAACCCATGAACGCCAACAACGTCGCGTAGTATTTCGCCTGGCCCGGTTCGCCGTGCATGTAGCCCCCAGAGTAGGTGAGGATGAGCACGCCGACGCCGCTGGCGAGGAAGGCGATGAGAAGCGCCAACCCGTCTACGTAGAACGCCAGCGAGATGCCGAGCGAGGGAATCCAATCGAACGAGACGGTTCCATGCGCCCCCGCGAGATACTGGTCCGTCACGAGGCCGAGTGTGACCAACGCGACGGCCGCCGCGAAGTACGCCGTGCGTTCGCCCAGCAACCGATAGACGGCCGGGGTGAACGCCGCGGCGAGAAACGGCAGGAAGACGACTGCGAGGACGACTTCCGGTGTGGGTTGCACGCCGGGAATTGTGGGTAGCGCAGACTTAGGTGTTGTCAAACCCGACGGCCAGATGGCACGGAGACACCCGCTATCCCGCCTTCTTCGAGCTGTTTCTCGACTTCATGATAGTCATGTAGTGGTGAAATTTATATCCTAGGACGACGTTACTACGTACTAGAGCGCGTTACGCGACTCGGAAGAATTGTTGCACTAGGCGTGTCGTCTGCAAACGCTCCGAGAGAGTTCGTGCTCCGCGAGAAACGAGTCTCGTCTCCTCGTGACCGAAGACACGTTCGACTGGTGGTCTGAAACGTGTTCACTCGACGTCACACCGACGTGGTGGTTTGGTGTGTCCGTCTCTCGACTTCGTCGCGATACGGCAAGTGTCTCCGCCGCCGAGACTCGTGACTCGCACTCGGAGAAGACTGTGCCTCTCCTCCAAACTGAGGCCGGAACTTCGACTGAGAACCGCAATCAATCGTCGTGGGTCGTCGTTGCAGTCGTCCCATCGTCCCCAGTATCGGCTCTCCTTATTTTGTGGTCTACCGACCAATCGAGATGCAGGTCACTCAGTGGACGCAACTACTTTATACACACATTCGGACTGGTTCACCAGAGATGGATGGAAGCGTACCGAGCAACGAACTACTCGACGTCCTCGGAGACACCGAGGCGAGGGCGTTGCTCGTCGCCCTACGTCGAGAGTCGCAGTCGGCAAAAGAACTCGGGGAGGCAGCCGGCCTCTCGCTTCCAACAGTCTACCGTCGTCTCGACCGGTTGAGTGAGTTCGGCCTCGTCACGTCCACCACCGAAGTTCGGTCGGACGGCACCCACTACCGGCAGTACGAGTGTACCTTCGACCGGACGACTGTCTCACTGACTCCGGACGGATTCCGCGTGAATCTCTCGCTGGACGACGGTACGTTCCTCCACGAGCGAACGAACGCAGACGACGACTGACGGCCGGATTCTCGCTCCGATTTGGGGTTACACTCGCACTCGACGACAGAGTCGTTCGTTCGTGTATATACTTCTCCAGAAGACGAGGGGCGATTTTTCACGGCCAGAAACTCCCCCTCCACATTTATAACAACATCTGACAATCTGGAATTCATGACAGGTCCAGACGCGCGCTCCGGGCAGGGAGACGCGCAGCGTCAGGGCGTGGGGGGGAACGCGTGATAATCGACCCGGCACGGATGGCATCCGTCAACGGACCGGGACCAATGAGCGACGTCGCGATGGACGCGATTCGTGAGACGTCTGAGGGGGCTGTCTCACTGGTCGCCGTCTACGGTGCGACGGCGTTCGACCTCTTCCACGTGGGAGAGTCGGTTCGCGAGTCGTTCGGCAGTCGTGACGAACTCGTCGCACATCTGAGTGACCTCGCCGAAGAGACACGAAGGGAGTTCATGGAACGTGGACTGTTCTCGGGACTCAGTCCGGTCCAAAACAGTGTCGAGTACCGATTCGAAGAACGAGACGACCACGGCGTCTTGCAGGTGTACTGCGGGGGACGTGGTATGTTGCTCTTCGTCGACACCGACGAACCGGTCGAACCACTCGTTCGGACGGCGTCGCACCTTCTCGGCGGAATGTAACGACTCTCGGGGGTCTCCCCGAGGACTGTCTGCACCGACGAGTCGCAACACTGGTGTTCCGATTCGCCGGTGGGTCCGAACACCGAGACGCAACTGTGACCGCCGCCGGGACAGCGTCGTCCTCGCGTGCCAGTCGGTACCGCCCATCGTGTGTTTGCGTACCCGACGGACCGCGAACCGCCACATTTTATGTCTAACCCGGGGAACGGGCGACATGGACCAGTTGCGGCAGTCGCTTCTCGACGCGCCAATCATCGAAAAAGGCGATTACGAATACTTCGTGCACCCGATTAGCGACGGGGTTCCGATGCTGAAACCCGGACTCCTCCGTGAAATCGTCATCAAGATTATCCGCAAGGCGGACCTCGAAGACGTCGACAAAATCGTCACCCCAGCGGCGATGGGTATCCACATCTCCACCGCCGTCTCGCTCATGACCGACATCCCACTCGTCGTCATCCGAAAGCGCGAGTACGGTCTCGACGGTGAGGTCTCTCTCCACCAGCAGACCGGGTACTCCGAGGGAGACATGTTCATCAACGACGTGAACGAAGGCGACCGCGTCCTCGTCCTCGACGACGTGCTCTCGACGGGTGGCACGATGAAGGCCGTCCTCGACGCCCTCGACCACATCGGTGCCGACGTCGTCGACACCGTGGCCATCATCAAGAAGGCCGGCCCGAACGAACTCGACGACTCGGAACACCACGTCAAGACGCTCATCAACGTGACCGTCGAAGACGGCGAAGTCGTCATCGTCGACGAACACGGCGACGACTGAAGACGACAGACCACCTCGGCGGCAGTCGTCTAACTCACGGAGTCGACGCGTATGACTCCACCCGTCGCGGTACCGAATCGCGGTTCTTCTCACGTCGTATCCAACCGCTGAACAGTTTCGACGTTTACGTGGATGGCGTCGCCCTATTCGTGTCAACACAATAATAATCGAAGACTATTTGCATAATTGGCTGTCACATGGTTTCATGGCATCCGGTAACAAATTCCATTTCGATAGACGGTCACTATTGCGAACACTTGGGGCAGGGGGAGTCGTCGGACTCGCAGGGTGTACTCAGGGTTCGGACGACGATACGTCGACGCCAGACAGCGAGAGTGGTGACGGCGGTGGTGGGTCAGATTCGACCGAGACGCCGGCAGAAGACCTCGGCGACACGCTCGTCGGACCCGACGGCGAACAGGTCTCGCTCAGTATGGTCTACAGCACGGGTAGCGAGACGACCAAGACCATCGCGCAGTTCATGCAACAGGAGTACGGGAAGATGGGTATCGCCGTCGAGTTGACGGGCGTTCCGTTCAACACGATGCTGTCGAAGTACGCCCAGAACACCTACACGCCAGACGACGGCGAGGAACGAACCTCGTTCAACGCGGGTCCGCGCGACGAGTCGACGAGTCAAGAGCAGTGGGACCTCATGCTCGGCATCGGATTCAACTCGTACCCACGGACGCCGACGGCGATTCGCCCGTTCTGGACAAGCGAAGAGAAACGCCAGCAGTCGACGGTCAACTTCTACGGGTACCGCCCGAGCGAAGACCTCGCGGGGATGCTGGACCAGGCCTCGAAAGAGACGGACGACGCGAGGCGACAGGCGATTCTCGCGAACGTGTTCGGCATCCTCAGTCGTGACCAACCGGTGAACTTCTACGAGTTCTCGGTCGACCTCAACGGATTCCAACAGGACATCCAGGGTATCGACGCCGGGCCGAGTATCGGCTACAACTATCAGCAGTACTTCCGCGGTGAGTCCGGCGGCACGCCGTCAGTCACGGGCGCGTACAACGTCGGTGATGGCACCGACGCCAAGACACTCAACCCGATTCGCATCAACGACCAGGAGTCGTCGAACCGACTCGCCACGGTACTCGACGGCGCGTACTCACTCGACAACGACAACAACGTCGTCCCGTTGTGGGTCGAATCCATCGACACGGACGACAAGCAGAACTACGAATTCACCCTGCGCGACAACCTCCAGTGGGGTGCAGGCTACGGCCAGATGACCGCCGACGACTGGGTGTACTACATCCAAGAAGTCCATCAGGCCGAGGACAACTGGGCGGGCGACGTGAACCAGTCCGACTGGTTCCGCAACGACGAACCCATCCCGGTCGAGAAGACTGGCGAACTGAGCTTCGAAGTCCAACTCCCCGAAATCGACCCGGCGTTCGTCTTGAAACCAATCATGTGGGGCGCGTACTGCCTCCCGAAGGGCCTCGTCGAACAGTACCGCGATATGGAAGACGGCGGCAACCAACTCAACCAGTCGACGGAGATTCAAGAGATTGCCTACGGTGGGAACCTCGGTCCGTACACGTTCGAGCGCTGGGACCGCGAATCGGTGTTCGTCGCCACGCGCAACGACGACTACTACCTCCGCGACGTCGAGGGATACGACGGCACGCCCTACTTCGAGGAGTACAAGTATCAGGTGTTCGGCGAGCAATCGACGCGACTCTCCGCGTTCGAGACGGGCGAAGTCAGCGCGACGGGAATCCCCTCGGCGAAGGCCACGAAGTTCGAAGACCTCGATTCGACGAAGGTCATCCAGACGCCGAACGCCTTCTGTTCCATTCTCGCGTACAACCAGCGCGCGAACGGGTGGGACCAACTGCGGACCCGCGAAGTCCGCTACGCGCTCTCGATGGGCGTGAACAAACAGACTATCGTCGAGAACATCGACCGTGGCTACGCTGAAGTCGCCCACACACACCAACCCGAGTTCTCCGAGTGGTTCGACGACTCGAAGGTCGAAAAGACCGGTGTGGGCGAGAACTACGGCGCGGCGAAAGCCAAGCAGATGCTCGCCGACAACCTGTCGGGCGACTACGGATTCGAGTGAGGGTGGAGGGTCCCCGATGAGCATGCACTGGTACGTCGCCCGTCGCGTCGCGTGGGCGGTGGTTGCGACGTACCTCATCTTGTCGATTACCTTCGGCCTCCTCGCCGTCGCACCGGGTGACGGCCAGACAGCCTTCGCGTTTCAGGCCGCCACCGAGGGCGGCGACGTGGACGAGGCGCGAGAGACGTTCGACGAGATAACCGGCCGCGACGAACCGTTACTGACCCGCTATACGAACTACATGGTGAACATGGCGACGTTCAACTGGGGGTGGTCGTTCACCCGCAACCAACCGGTGATAGACGCGATAGCCGCCGCGTATCCCTACTCGTTGATGTACGCCGTGCCCGCCACGCTCATCTCTATCGTCTTCGGGTACGCAATCGGCCTCTACTCAGCGACACACCAGTACACCCTGACCGACTACGTCGGGACGTTCACGGCGTTCTTCGGCATCAGCATCCCGAACTTCTGGTTCGGTATCATGCTCATCCTCGTGTTCGCCGTCGACTTGGGGTGGTTGCCCAGTTACTACCAGACGGGGAGAGGTGTCTGGACACTCGCGAACGCGAAGCAACTCCTCTTACCCGTCATCGTCCTCTCGACGGGTGCCATCGCCGGCAATATGCGGTACTCCCGCGCGGAAGCGCTGGAGTACGTCCACGCGGACTTCGTGAAGACGGCGCGGGCGAAGGGGGCGAACGACTGGCGCGTCCTCGTCCGGCACATCTTCAGACCGGCGATGGTGCCGTTGATGACCATCCTCGTCGCCGACATCCTCGGCTTGCTCTTCGCCGGTGCGTACATCACAGAGGTGGTCTTCCAGATTCCCGGTCTCGGGTTGTTGAGTTACAAAGCCATCATCCAGCAGGACACGGCGCTCGTCATGGCGACGACGCTCGTGCCGGTGTTCATCGCCATCGTCGGGAACCTCGTCCAGGACATCGCCTACACCGTGTTGGACCCGCGAATCGACTACGGTGACCGCTGATGGCAGCCGATACGCAACCCGACGCGGGCACCACCGAACGATTCGAGGACGTGGAGTGGGACGAACTGGGCGGACTCGGCCTGCCGCGGCGAACGCAAGTTCTCGTCGTGACCGCACTGGCCTACGTCGTCACCGTCGCCTACGACGTGTTCGTGACAGACGACGCCCTCTTGTCGGGGACGAACTGGTTGTTCGTCCTCACGTTGCTCGTCGGGGCGTTCTTCGTCGTCTGGCCGTTGGTCGAAAACCGTCGGTTGACGGCGTACTACTGGCGACGATTCAAGAAGAACCGCGCCGCAGTCGTGAGCGCCGTGTACCTCATCGTCGTCTTCGTCGTCGGGACGTTCGGGCCGTTGGTGCTGGCGAAACCAGAGTTGAACGTCCTCGCGGCGTACCAACCGCCAATGTTCCTCAGCGTCGATTCGGCCGTGCCCACGACGTGTGTCGGCCAGACTGCCGACGGACTGTGCCACGGTACGTGGCAGTACCCACTCGGGACGACGAGCGACGGGAAGGGCATCGCCAAACTCGTCGTCTTCGGGATGCGCGTGAGTATGCAGGTCGGACTGGTCACGATGCTCATCGTCGTGAGTATCGGGACTGCTGTCGGAACGTCTGCCGCGTACTTCTCTGGCCTCGTCGACGAGGTGTTGATGCGCTACGTCGATATCCAGCAGACGTTCCCGACGTTCTTCTTGTTCCTCATCGTGACCTACCTGTTCAAGCCGAGTCTCTTCTTGCTCATCACGATATTCGGCTTCCTCGGGTGGGGCGGTATCGCCAGACTGGTACGCTCTGAAGCGCTCCAACGGCGCGAGGAGTCGTACATCCGCGCCGCCGAGAACGCCGGTGCGTCGGACGGATGGATTATCCGCCGTCACCTGATGCCGAACGTGTCGAACACGGTCATCACAGCGGCGACGCTCCTCATCCCGTCGTTCATCCTCTTCGAAGCGACGTTCGCGTTCCTCGGACTGACCGACCCCTCGACGCCGTCGTGGGGACAGGTCATCGCGTCCGGTCGTGGTGACCTCGATAGCGCGTGGTGGATTGCGACCATCCCGGGTGTGTTCCTGTTCTTCACGGTGCTGGCGTTCAACTTCGTCGGCGACGCGTTGCGGGACGCACTCGACCCGCGTTCGGAGGGTGAGGCATGACCGACCCACTCCTCTCCGTTCGGAACTTGCACGTCCAGTTCAACACCGACGAAGGTGTCGTCCGCGCCGTCGACGGCGTCTCGTTCGACGTGAAACGCGGCGAGACGGTCTGTATCGTCGGCGAGTCCGGGTCCGGCAAGACCGTCGCCTGTGAGTCCATCACGAGACTCCTCCCGATGCCGCCGGGCGAGATTGCCGACGGCGAGATTCTGTTCGACGGTGAAGACCTGACCGACGCGTCGGGCAAGCGCCTCGAATCCATTCGTGGCGGTCGAATCGCACACGTCTTCCAGAATCCACAGAGCGCCCTCAACCCGGTCTATCCGGTCGGCGCACAAATCGTCGAGGCGATTCGCCTCCACAGGGACGTGTCGAAACAGGCAGCGCGTGACCGCGCAATCGACCTCCTCGACCGCGTTGGAATCCCAGAGGCGACCGCTCGAATCGACGACTATCCGCACGAGTTCTCCGGCGGCATGAAACAGCGCGTCGTCATCGCGATGGCGCTGTCTGCCGACCCGGACCTCCTCATCGCCGACGAACCGACGACGGCCCTCGACGTGACGATACAAGCCCAGATTCTCAGACTCCTCCGCGACTTACAGGACGAGTTCGACATGAGCATCGTCTTCGTCACGCACGACCTGGGCGTCGTCGCCGAAATCGCCGACCGCGTCGTCGTCATGTACGCGGGGAAAGTGATGGAGTCCGGTACGGTCTACGACGTGTTCGACCGCCCGTCGCATCCGTACACGCAGGCACTTCTCGACTGCCTCCCCGGCCAAGGGGAGTCGATGCGGCCGATTGGTGGTACGCTCCCCGACCCGAAGAGACCACCCGCAGGGTGTCGGTTCCACCCACGGTGTCCGCACGCGACTGCTGACTGTCGTGCCGGTGACCACCCGGAACCGCTCACTGTCGACGCGGGCCACGAAGCAGCGTGCGTGTACTACGGCCCCGGGTACGACTCGTCGGTGATTCGTGGTGGGTCGGCCTCAGAATCACGAGTGGCAGACGGCGGGGCCGCCGTGGCGGACCCTGACGACGGACACGACTCGTCTGGGGGTGACGCCCGATGAGTTCTGACCCGTTGCTGTCGGTTCAGGAACTGAAGAAACACTACCCGATTACGAAGGGCGTCCTCAAATCGGAGGTCGGTCGGGTGAAAGCAGTCGACGGTATCTCGTTCGACGTCTCCGCCGGTGAGACGCTGGGACTCGTCGGTGAGTCCGGATGTGGCAAGTCGACGGCGGCGACGTCGCTCCTCAGGTTGGAAGACCCGACTGACGGCGCAGTCGTCTTCGACGGCGAGGACATCACCGACTACGACGACACCGAACTGAAGCGCTTCCGTCGCCGCGCACAGATGATGTTTCAGGACCCGTCGTCGAGTTTCGACCCGCGGATGAGCGTCGGCGAGTCGGTGGCCGAACCACTCGCCATCCACGGGATGCGTGACCGGCGCCGTCGCCGCCGAATCGTCGAAAATCTACTGGAGCGCGTCGGTCTGTCGGCGACGGACTTCGACCGCTACCCGCACGAGTTCTCCGGTGGGCAGAAACAGCGTATCGCACTCGCACGAGCGCTCGTCCTCAACCCGGACCTCGTCGTCGCTGACGAACCCGTCTCGGCGCTGGACGTCTCCATCCAGGCGGAGATTATCTCGCTGATGCGCGAGTTGCAGGCCGAATTCGGACTCGCTATCGTGTTCATCAGTCACGACTTGGGCGTCGTCCGCGAGGTGTGCGACCGGGTGGCCGTGATGTACCTCGGCGAAATCGTCGAGGTAGCCGACACGGAGACGCTGTTCGAAGACCCACAGCACCCGTACACACGCGCACTCATCTCGTCGATTCCGACACCGGACCCCTCGCGGAGAGGCCACCGTGTCGAACTCACGGGCGACGTACCGAGTCCGTCGAACCCTCCCGAAGGGTGTCGGTTCCACACCCGGTGTCCCGAGGTCATCCAGCCCGAGCAGTTCGACCTCGACCAGACCGAGTGGCGTCGCGTCCTCGACTTACGACTACGCATCGACGGTGACGTCGACGTCGACGACGTTCGGACGTTCCTCGTAGCAGAGGGGGACGCAGACACACCCGAAGAAGTCGGGGACGACGCCGTGAAACGCGAACTCCGGCGCGAGTTCGACATCCCAGCGACACTGTCGGACCCGGATGCCGAAGCACTCCTCTCGAACGGCCTCTCCGCCCTCGTCGCCGGCGACGACCAGGCGGCACGCCGGACGCTCGACGACGCGTTCAGTACCGTCTGCGAGCAAACCCATCCAGTGCTCGAATCGACGCCGCAAGGGTCGACCGCCGCGTGTCACCTCGTCGACGAGGGCGTCCCCATCGACCCACCCACGAACGACGACTGAGTGGGGACGACACCGGTCTCGGTACGCAGAACCCACACGAGGTTTCCGCCTCCCCGGTGCCTATTTATCAGCAGGTCGTACAACAGGTCGATGACGTCAGCACTCTTTATCGTAAGCGAGCATGGCTACTGGGGCGAGGAGTGTATCGAACCACTGACCACGCTGAGCGACGCTGGTGTCGATATCACCGTCGCCACACCGACTGGCGGCGTCCCCGTCGTCGACGAACGCTCCGTCGACCCAGAGAACGTCGGCGAAGAACTCGCCGAACACGTGATGGAGGTTCACGAGAACGACGAACGTCTCCAGAACCCCGAGAAACTCGCACAGGTCGACGCCCGCGAATACGACGCCGTCGTCTTCCCCGGCGGGCACGGGACCGAGTGGGACGTCAATCAGGACCGCCACGCCCGACAGGCACTCTTGCAGGCCGTCGCCGGTGGCGAGAGCAAGGCCCTCGTCGTCTGCCACGCCGTCGGCATCCTCGCGTTCACCCGCGAGGCGGACGGGTCGTTCCTCGTCGACGGGCGCAACGTCACCGGGTTCCCGAACGAGTGGGAAGAAGGAATCGTCGACGACGACGACCTGATGCCCGACGGCCGGAAGTTGCCCTACTGGGTCGAAGACGAAGTGAAGGCCGCCGGTGGCGTCTGGGACGCCGAACTCGACGCCGACACAAGTGTGACTGTCGATGGTGACCTCATCACGGCGCGCGGTCCGGGGTCGTCGGCAGCAGGGGCGCAGACGCTCCTCGACGAACTGGACGAACTGTAAGTCGGATCGACAACTACAGGCAGTGAGGTAACACTTTTTCGGTGGGGTTACATCGGTGCCGTCGTGAAGTTAGCAGACCTTTCGCTCACCCCCGGAGAACGTCTCAGTGGTTCAGAACTGGAGGCCCGGTTCGACCGAGGGATGACCGGACGCGGCATCGAAATCTGTTACGACGACGACGAGCAACGCTACCTTCGACTCTTTTCGAGTGACACAGGACCGTATGCGGATGATGTAACCGGTGGTCAATTCACGTACATCGGCGAAGGTCGGACGGGTGACCAGACGCTCACGGGTGGAAATAAGTTTCTCGCGCAAGCCGAGGATAACCCGCTTCCTATCTTCTTTTTCCACAGGCCAGACAACAACGCTGACTGGGAATACCAAGGCCAAGTCGAAGTCGTTTCCCACGAGTGCGGCCCGTTCGATACGGATGACAGAGAGGTATTCCAGTTCGTCCTCAGGCGTCGGGCCGAACACGAAGAACGGGTGGATGCTGCCGAGTCGACACCGGACCTCTCGCCTCCTGAGAGAATCCAAACGACACGAAGTCGAATCATCAGAAACACGAAACTCACGTCCGCACTCAAAGAACGATACTCGCACACGTGTCAGGTCTGTGGAGACCGGCGGCGACGGAATGTGGACGATGGCTACGCGGAAGCCCACCATCTCAAACCACTCGGCCGACCTCATGGCGGACCTGACGTCGAAGCGAACGTTCTCGTTCTCTGCCCTGACCATCACGCAGATTTCGACTACGGGATGCTCGCAATCGACCCCGATTCGAAGACCATCGCACACGCATACGACCGAGACATCGACGGTGCGTCACTGTACGTTCGCGATGACCACGAGGTTGACGAGCAGTATCTCGAATACCACAACAGAGAAATTGCCACGTTCTGAGTGGCGTCGTCGATGCTGACTTCGCTACCCGATTTTGAAGACTGCTTCTTCGATACCTTCACTCCGACACTCGGGACACCGCGAGGGGTAGTTCACCGGGTCGTCGAAGGCACTGAATCCGCAGTTTCGGCACTCGGGTGGGGCGACGAGAAATTGTTCGTCGCCTTCACTCTGGATGGTGCGAGCGACGTGCTGGAGATGGCCGTAGACCGACGACGCAGGGACACCGAGACTCGTCGAGAGTTCGGAGGCGGTTGCCGGGTCGGCGCGGAGGGCGTCGGCGATACGCTGGCGGGTCGTCGCGGTAGACTCCCGGTCTGACATGGGACGAGGTTAGTATCCGAGGGGAAAGTTCCTTCCGCCGTGCGACCACGTCGAACTGTCAGCAAAATAGAGAGGATGCAAAAAGACCTTGACCACGTGGTGGGATTTGAGGGACATGAAGGCAGTCGTCCTTGCCGGTGGGTACGCAACGCGTCTGTGGCCGATTACCAAACACCGACCGAAGATGTTCCTCCCGGTCGGTGACCAGACGGTTATCGACACCATTTTCGAAGACCTCGAAGCCGACGACCGAGTCTCCGAGGTGTTCGTGAGCACGAACGAGCGGTTCGCAGAGTCGTTCGAGACGTACATCGACGAGTCACCGTACGAGAAGCCCACGCTATCTGTCGAAGACACCAGCGCCGAGGACGAGAAGTTCGGCGTCGTCGGTGCACTCGCCCAACTCATCGACCGCGAGGAAGTCGACGAGGACCTCGTCGTCATCGCCGGCGACAACCTCATCAGCTTCGACGTCGCCGACTTCGTGGACTTCTTCTACGAGAAGGAAGCACCGACTCTGGCCGCCTACGACGTGAAGGACCTCGAACGCGCGAAATCGTACGGTCTCGTCGAACTCGACGGTGACCGCGTCGTCAGCTTCCAAGAGAAGCCCGAGAACCCGAAGAGCACGCTCGTCTCCATCGCGTGCTACGCGATTCCTGCCGGCGACCTGCCGAAGTTCGACGAGTACCTCTCCGGCGACAACAACCCCGACGAACCGGGCTGGTTCATGCAGTGGCTGCAACAGAACGGCGACGTGTTCGCGTACACCTTCGACGGCGCGTGGTTCGACATCGGCACGCCGCAGAGCTACCTCGACGCAGTGGCGTGGTACCTCGAAGGCGAGAACTTCATCCACGACACGGCGACGGTGACGAACACCGAACTCGGACAGAACGTCCATATCATGGCCAACGCGACAGTCGAGAACTCCAGTCTCGAAGAGTCGGTCGTCTTCCCCGGTGCAATCATCCGCAACGCCGACCTGAAGAACTCCATCGTCGACGAGGAGACGCACATCGAGAACCTCGACCTCTCGAACGCGCTCATCGGCGCACACTCACGGTTGACGAACGGGCAGTAGAAACGACTGCCGCACTCGCAGAACAGCGTTCTATTTTGTACGTGTTCGAGACGAATCCCGGATAGTCACCTCAGTCCAGATACGCGTCGGTGATGCGGAGTCGCCCGTGTGTCCCTTCCCACTCGGTCTCGTATTCGAGTTCAATCGGGCGGTCCATGTGGGGCCCGTCGGTGACGAACGTCTCGAACTCGCCCCCCTCGCCGAGGACGTGGACGCCGTACTGCTCGTTGAGTTCTGCGAGTTCGTCGAGTGCCTCTTCGTCGAGTGTTCGGCCGAGCCACGATTCGTCGAGGCCGTGCGCGGCGACCTGAATCAGCGTGATTTCGAACCCGGCGTCGAGCATCGCCTCGCCGAGTTCGCGCGGGTCCTCCTGCCAGAGAGGTGCGAAGAGGTCGATACCGAGGCGGTCGCACATCCCCTGAATCCGGTTCGTCTGGAACTCGCTCTCGATGGCGCCCGCAGTGACGCCTGCGAGGTCGATTTCGGATTGAAGTTCTTCGATGGCCGCTTCGAGCGGTTCGAGTTCGGCGTCGCCCTGTTCGCCGGAGTCGGTGGCGTCGGTCGCTTCCAAATCGCCGGGATGGACGTTTACGTGTTCGATGCCGATGCTCTCCGCCGCGAGTGCGGTGAGGTCGGTCGCCGGCACGTGGTACATGTACGAGTCGTCGCTCGGGTGGACGGTCAGGAGGCGGGTGACGTTCAATCCCTCTTCGAGCGCCCGGTAGAGCGCCCACGAGGAGTCCTTGCCGCCCGAGAAGAGACTGACCCACTCGGATGCCATGGGTGCGATACCGTGTTGAGAGAGATAGGCGCTACGGTGTGGATGCTGTGCTGCCAGCAGGACGACGATACGACTGCACAGCCACGAGTACCGAGATGACGACGTGCGAAAAATACATTTGATTGACAGGTGTGGTGATACTCATGGCCCTCCCCGCAGTGATAAAGAAAGATTTCCGGGACTCGATACGGTCGCTTTCCCTCCTCACTACGACGTTGCTGTTCGTCGCGTTCGCCACGTGGCTCGCCACGATACAGTGGATTCCCCTCATGTATCAAGACAGCACTGCGAACAGAAGCACGCTGGCACTCTTGAACAGTATGAGACAGCCCACAGTGTTCATGGTCCCTTTAATCGGTCTGAGTCTCGCGTACGACACTGTTGCGGGTGAACTGGAGAGCGGGACAATCCGATTCCTCTTGAGCCTACCAAATTCGCGAGCAGAAGTCGTCTTCGGGAAGTTTGTCGGGCGAACTGCCGTCATCGGTGTGTCGATACTCGTCGGCTATACCGTCGCAGGGGCAATCGCTCTGGCGACCTACGAGTCGTTCGACGCCGTCGTCTTCGGTCAATACACGCTCCTGACGATACTTTACGGGACTGTCTACATCGGCCTCGCTACGGGCTTCTCGGCGGGGATGAAGTCGAGAACGCGGGCATTCGTCGGTGCAGGAGCACTGTACTCACTTTTTCTGCTGGGATGGGACGTTCTGCTTCTCCTCCTCCAATTGGCGATTTACGGGAACGATATCCCGGAGGCGGGGTTACCCGACTGGTTCAAATTCGTCGGGACGCTCAACCCTTCGACTGCCTTCATGAAAGCAACGAAGGCGGTCATTCCACAGTACGGTGAGATTACGTCCTATCCGGAAGGAAGCGCAGTGTACCTCGACGACTGGGTCGGATTCCTGATTCTCGGACTATGGTGTGCACTTCCGCTCGTATTGGGATATCTGCGCTTTACGACCGCTGACATCCAGTAGCGAACGAGTTCCGTGCTGGGGTTCTCCGGCAACGCCCTCTCCGGCGGAGACTGCCGTGAAGAGGGTGTTCCCTCCTGAAGCAGACGGAACGAATTTTTGACTGATACGTGCTCTGGGTCAGTACACCCGCAGAATCTCCCTTTTTACCCCTGCGATGGGCGACTCGCTTCGCTCGCACTCAGAGAGTTTCGAACGATAGTCTCACCGTGAACGGTCGAACGGAGTGCGACCCGACGAGTACGAAGTCGTCTTACATGTAGCCGAGGTCGCGGAGGCGCGCCATCAGGTTCTCTTTGTCCTGTGCGCGACCTTCTCGTTCCTTGCTCGCGGCGAGGTCCTGCACCCACGCGGGGCGGTCGTCGGCCTTCGTCGACCCGGATTCGGTGCCGAGCGAGCGGTAGCCTTCGAAGTACTTCGGCGAGACGGGGAGGTCGGTGGGTTCGACTCCTTCGGGGAGGTCATCGTACGATTGGGGGACGTGGCCAACGGGGTACCCGTCGACGGCGTCGGGGACGACGTAGTTCCAGAAGGCACCCCAGATGTCCGCCTCGGTGAACTGGAGGATGGTGTGGACCCGGTCGTGCGGCGGGTACTTGTCGGACTCGTGGCGCGGACTGAAGAACGTCTCGTCGGCGCGGGCTTCCTGTTCGTCCCAGCGGACGCCGGAGAAGATGCCGTCGAAGCCGTGTTCGGTGATGACGTCGTTGAGCGCGACGGTCTTCAGCAGGTGGTTGCCCTCGAAGGTATCGGCGTCGAGGACGATGGTGTCGTCGTCGTAACCGAGACGGGCGAGTTCGCGTTGGGTCTCGTCGCGCAGGTCGGAGACGGCGATTTCGTCGCCGGGGGCCATGCCACGGCCTGCGAAGTCCTCGTTGCGGGCGACGATGAGGTCGAGGTCCCAGCGGTCGGCCCAGTCGTAGACGAACTGTTCGGTCTCGTCGAAGTGTTCGAAGTGGTCGATGAAGACGACCGGCGGAACCGCCACGCCGAGGTCGGCGGCGACTTCGCGGACGACGTAGAGGACGACAGTCGAGTCTTTCCCACCGGTCCACATGATTGCGGGTCGCTCGTACTGTTCGAGTGCGGTGCGGGTGATAGACGCCGCCTTTTCGAGTTTGTCTTCGAGTGTGGGGTACGCTGCGGCAGTCTCGTCACGACCCTCGCTGTAATCGAGGCTGAGATAGTCGGGAAACCGAAGAACCATGGTGGATGCATCGACGGCAGGCGTTATCTATGTTTTCGGACTAACGAGACGGTAGGCGGCGCTTATCGACCGTTAGGACCGCAAAAACGAGTTGTCGAATCGAGCCTTCAGACCCGAACGTTACATGTAGCCGAGGTCACGCAGGCGCTCCATCAGGTCCTCTTTGTCCTGGGCGCGGCCTGCGCGCTCGGTCGTGTTCGCCATGTCCTGCAGCCACGCCGGTTCTTCGGCGGACTTGTCCGTCGAGACTTCGCTGCCGAGACTGCGGAACCCGGCGAAGTACTTCGGCGAGACGGGCACGTCTTCCTGCGAAACGCCCTCGGGGAGGTCCTCGTCGCTCTCCGGGACGTAGCCGTCTTCGGGGTAGTTCTCGACCGTGTCGGGGACGGCGAAGTACCAGAAGGCGTCCCAGACGGCGCTCTCTTCGAACTGGAGGATGGGTTGGATGCGGTCGTGCGGCGGGTAGATGTCGGGGTCGTGACGCGGGCTGAAGAACGTCTCGTCGGCACGGGCTTCCTGTTCGTCCCAGCGGACGCCCGAGATGACGCCGTCGATGTCGTACTCTTCGAGGGTGTCGTTGAGTGCGACGGTCTTCAGCAGGTGGTTACCGACGTAGGTGTCGAGGAGGAAGGGGAAGGTGTCCTCTTCGTACTCGAGGATGTTGCGGATGTGGTGTCGGTTGTGCTCGGAGAGTTCCGAGACGTCGATGTCGTCACCGGGTTCGAGGCCGTGTTCGTCGACGTAGTTGCCGATGTCCTCGTTGCGCGCCCAGATGACGTCGAGGTCCCACTCGTCGGCCCAGTGCTCGACGAAGTCCATGATTTCGTCGAAGTGCTGGTAGTGGTCGATGAAGACCGCCGGGGGAACTTCGAGGTCGTAGCGCTCGGCGACTTCCTTGATGAAGTAGAGCGTGAGCGTCGAATCCTTCCCGCCAGTCCACATGACGGCAGGGTTCTCGTATTGCTCGAGACCGACCTTCGTGACTTCGATGGCCTTCTCGATTTTCTCCTCGATGCTCGGGTAATCTTCCGGCGTCTCTCCCTCGCCGTCGGTGTAGTCGACGTCGAGGTAGTCTGGGAAGGCTTCCGACATGGTACGTAATTACATCTAATTAGGTCGTGTAAATGCTTTTTGACCGAGGAATTGTGTGGCCCGTGGTACCGTCGCACACGAGTAGGGCCGCAGGCTATCGTGGTGCGACGGACTGGGATAGAGGATACGGCGAGTTCAGGAGATGAACTTGTTGTCGCGCCAGTTGACACCGCTGTCAGCCGAACTGTTCTGCTGTGGGTTCTCGACGACTTCGACGGACGCAGCGCGCACTTCGCCTTCGACGATGCGCGTCGCCTGAAGTTCGTCGCTCTCTTCGGTGATGGCGGTCAGCGTCCCCTTCTCTGAGAGCATCGCAATCTCTCGGAGGACGAGGAACATCGGGTACTGAAGCGCCGTGTTCTGGAGTACGGTCTCGAGGTCACCTTTGAAGCAGGCGAACTCGACGAGTTCCGAGGGAATCTCCTCTTCTTCTTCTTGTCCCCAACTCGGCGCACCTGCTCGGGGTGGCTCTTCTTCGTAGACGCGGTTCTCGGTTACACTCGCCTTCAGTTGTGCCGTCGGGGTGTACTTGCTGAGATTGTCGTCAGCAGAGACGGCTTTGATGATGAGGGTGTTGTTGCGGCGCGTGATGTCCACATCCTCAACCTCCGGTGGGAGTGTAGGGTCGTTCTCGAAGTAGTCCATTACGTCTTCGAGTGGCAGTTCCAACGTCGAATGGAGTCGATATACGCGGCCTGACATTGTTGGCTTCGGTATCGACGAGAGCCACGGTGCGGGCGCACGCGGTTGGCGATACCTGTGTGTCTGTACGAGTCGGAGACTTATATGGGCTCCCCTTCCAGTTAGCGCAAAAACGAGTTCATACTCTCGGGAGAGGCCGTCGATTAGTTCTCGCCGGTCAGCGTCGCTTCGAGTTCGCCACGGGTGTCGAGTTCTTCGAGAATGTCGCTGCCACCGATGAACTCACCGTCGACGAACGTCTGGGGAATCGTCTCCCACCCACTCTTGTCGTCGAGGGCCGCCCGGTAGTGCGGGAGTGCAGGAAGCACGTCGACCGTCTCGAACTCGTCGACGTACTGTGAGATGAGTTCGAGCGCCTTCGCGGAGTACCCACACTGCGGCATCAAGCGGTTGCCCTTCATGAAGAGGACGACGTCGTTGTTCTCGATGGCCTCGTTCACACGGGACTGGACTTCTTCTGGGTCCATGCTCTCGGGTTGGAAAGTCATAGACCTACGTAACGGCCCGGCAGACAAAGGAGTTGCGTCGTGTGGTGGTCGGCCAGACGACCAGTCGGCCGTCGGCCAGGTAGGCTGCCGGCTACCGGGTCGGGATTACTGTTCGCCGACGCGGACGACGTTGATGAGCGAGTAAACGGGGACGCCGTCTATCTCTTCGACGCCCTGTTTGTCGACGATGACGACACACGCGAGTGGTTCGCCGCCTTCCGCGCGAATCGACTCTATCGTCTCGCGGAGCGTGGTTCCGCTCGTCACCGTGTCGTCGACGATGAAGCACTTGCGGCCGTCGACGGGGGCGAAGTTCCGGGAGAACCCGCCACCGAGGTCCTCGATGTCGCCTTCGTCCCACTGGTGTTTCGCGGGTGAGTACGCACCGAGCGACGTTTCGAGTTCGCGCGAGACGCTCGTCGCGAGCGGGACGCCCGCTTTCTCGATACCGATGGTGACGTCTGCCTCTTCGTGCGTCTCCAAGAGCAGGTCGGCGAGTGCACGACCGATGTACGTGAGGCGTTTGCCGCCACTCCCGATGGCGTTCCAGTCGACGTGGATGTCGTCTGGACCATCGGGTTTCTCTGCGGGTTTGGGTTTGGTGGCCGCGCCACTTCGTTCGACAAGCCAACTAGCGGTTTCACGGGAGACGTTCAACTCGTCGGCAATCTCGCCCTTCGAGAGACCACGGTCCGCGAGCTCCGCCGCGCTGGCGATGAGGTCGTCGACGTTCTTCATACGCTACTGAATTCGATGGCGGTTTTTATAGTGGTGTCGTCGTCGTCGAACGCTTCTTCGAAGTTCGATAGCGGATAGACTCCCGTGACGAGGTCACGCAGGAACCACCGGGGAAGCTTGGTGAACGTCACCGTCGCCGCCTCGAAGTGCTTCACGTGAGAGTTGACGCTTCCGACGAGGGCCTTGTTGTGAAGGACCATCTCCCGGTGGAACGCGCCCGCGTCGACTTCGAACTCCCAATCGCTCGGCACGCCGAGCAGGGCACCGACACCGTTCGGCGCGAGTGCTTGCACCGACTGGATAGCGTGTTTCGGGAACCCCGTTGCCTCGTAGATGAAGTCCATCTGCTCGTGTACGTCCGGGATGTCCTCGACGGGTGTCTGTCGAGAGTCGACGTAGGTCCCACCCAGTTTCTCGATAATGTCGATGGTCGGGTCGGGCCGGTCCCGTCGGCCGAGGCAGTAGAGTCGCTCGTAGGCCTTGTCGTCGACTTTCAGCATCGCCAGCGTCAGGAGTCCGAGACTGCCGTTTCCGAGCACGAGCGCGGACGACGGGTCCCAGTCGAACGACGAGCGACTCGCGTACGCGAGTTCGAGGGCCTTCTCGGTGATAGAGATGGGTTCGATGAGAAAGCCGAGTTCGGCATGCGAGCGCGGGATGCGCACGAGGTACTCCTCTGGGCTGGTAAAGAAGTCGGACATGAACCCGTGTTCGCCGACGATACCGCGTTCGGCGTACATCCCGTCGGGCGCCATATCCGGTTGGTCGCGCTCGAAGAACTCGTTCGTCCCCGATTTCGGTGGTCGCCTGACCGTGGGGACGACGATATCTCCCTCTTCTAACTCGGTGTCGTTCGGGTCGACGACGATACCGACCGCCTCGTGCCCGAGGACGAGGTGGTCTTCGCCTTCGGGGAATCCCCCGTGCCCACCGGAGATGACCTCGTGGTCGGTCCCGTCGACACCGACGCGAAGCGTCCGGACGAGTGCTTCCCCGGATTCGGGTTCCGGTCGTGGCTTGTCGATGACGACCGGTTTGTCTTCCCCGCGCTTGACGACGATTGCTTTCATATTTCCCCCAACGCACCACCCCACCAAAAGACTTATTCTATGCTGAGTAAATAATTAATCACGGTGAGCGCCCTGCGTCGTCTTACCAGCCCATGACGAACCGTCACACCGGACCAGCCTATCCAGCCCATCCGTGTCGGCGTTCACCGAACCCGTGCCCATACCGCTTGGGGGCTGATACCGTGCCCATCGGCCTCTGACGGCGGTATTTCTCCTGACTATCGAACCATCGCGAGCGTCGCGTCTGTCACCGGTGCGTCCCGAAGAAGAGTCGTGAGCCTGTGTTTTCAGTCGCCGATATGGCCAGACGGCTTTCGTCTCTCGATACCGTCAGTCATCCACTGACGGGCCGACGAACGTTACTCGTCTACGTCGCCGACGAGTTCGTCCGCCAGACCGACGTACGTCGCGGGCGTGAGCGCGAGCAGTTCCTCGCGCGTCGTCTCGTCTACGTCGAGGTCTTCGAACAGGTCGTGGAAGTCCGAGAGCGTCACGTCACGGCCGCGCGTGAGTTCTTTCACGCGTTCGTACGCCTGCGTGTCGCCCTCACGGCGGAGAATCGTCTGGACTGCCTCGCCGATGATAGCCGGCATGTCGTCCAGTTCCTCGCGCATGACGTGTTCGTTCGGCACGACCTTTCCGAGGCCGGCCTGCGTCTTCTTGTAGCCGATGAGGCAGTGGGCGAACGCCGCGCCGATGTTCCGTTTGACCGTGGAGTCCGACAGGTCGCGCTGGAGACGCGACGTCGTGACGTAGTCCGCGAGGAACGTCAGGTCCGAGTTCGCCTTCGAGAGGTTGCCCTCGGAGTTCTCGAAGTCGATTGGGTTGACTTTGTGCGGCATCGTCGACGACCCCGTCTCTCCTTCGACGGTCTCTTGGCCGAGGTACCGGTCGGAGATGTAGAGCCACGCGTCGAGGTCGAGGTCCACGACGACGTTGTTGACGCCGCGGAACGCGTCGAACAGTGCCGCGAGGTCGTCACAGGGGTTGACCTGCGTGGCGAGTGGGACGTGTTCCAGACCGAGCGACGAGACGAACTCGCGGGAGAACGCCCGCCAATTCACGTCGGGGTACGCGGCGACGTGGGCCGCGTAGGTACCCGACGCCCCGGCGAGTTTCCCCACGAGAGCGTCGCTCGCGGCCTCGACACGGGCCAGCGCGCGCCCCAGACGGGACGCGTAGACTGCCATCTCCTTACCGAACGTCGTCGGCGTCGCGGGTTGGCCGTGAGTTCGGGCGAGCATCGGCACGTCGCGGTACTCCTGTGCGAGGGCGACGAGTTCGTCGCGTACCTCACGTATCTCGGGAACGAGGACTTCCTCGACGGCACCCTTCGTCATCAGGCGGTGCGAGAGATTGTTCACGTCCTCGGAAGTCAGGCCGAAGTGAATCCACGGGTGGATGGACTCGGGCGTCTCGGTCCGGATGAAGTATTCGACGGCCTTCACGTCGTGATTCGTCGCGGTGTAGCCTTCTGCGCCGTCGACTTCGAGACGTTTCACGAGTGCCGCGTCGTCGGCGTCGAACTCCTCGTAGAGTGCCCGAAGGTCGTTCCGTTCCGGTTCGGGCAGTTCGAGTGGCGTCGCGTCGAGGTCGGCGAGTGCGACGAGGTATTCGACTTCTACCTGTACGCGAGCACGCATGAGTGCGGCCTCGCTCACGTGCGGTGCGAGTGGTGCGGTGCGAGAGGCGTAGCGCCCGTCGAGCGGGGACACCGCGTAGAGCGGGTCGTTCCGGTCGGCGTCGGTCATGGGTGACCCGTCTCGGTGGGATGGGTTAAACGCCGGGGGTTCGCGTCCGTACCAAAATCCGAATATGAGCACGTGTGTGAATATCGGGGTGCACACAATCCGGTTCTTCGGAACGACATATGCATAATCGAGTATACTTTGGAGAGTGAGGACCGCAATCACTTTGAGGCCCGCGACACGCCATCTCCACATGGTCACCATCGCCGGTCTCGCGAGCAACCGTGGACGAAACCTTCGCAACATCGCCGACAGCACCCCCGGCGGGGCAGAACTCGGCGTCGTCGTCTCGAACCACGCCGACGCACCCATCCTCGACTGGGCGGACGAGCAGGGAATCCCAACGGAAGTCGTCGAACGCGGCGACGACGAGTCCCGCGAGTCGCACGAAGAGCGTATTCTCGACGCCCTCTCCGACTACGACTTCGACCTCGTCTGTCTCGACGGATACATGCGCGTCCTCACCGCCACGTTCCTCGACGCGGCACCGATGACGCTCAACGTTCACCCGTCGCTCCTGCCCTCGTTCCCCGGCATGAACGCCCACGAGCAGGTTCTCGACGCCGGCGTGAAGACGACCGGGTGTACGGTCCACGTCGTCAACGAGGAAGTCGACGCCGGCCCAATCGTGACGCAGGAAGCAGTCCCCGTCTACACGGACGACGACGAAGACGCCCTGAAGAACCGCGTCCTCTACGAGGCCGAGTTCAAGGCGTACCCGCGCGCTGTCCGCTGGTTCGCCGAGGGTCGCGTGACCGTCGACGACGACGGCGTCACCATCGAGGGCGACGTGGATGCTGGCCTCCCAGAACGTCGTCTCACCTCCGAAGACCGCTACGACACGCTTCGCTACGGCGAGAACCCGCATCAGGACGCCGCCGTCTACGTAGACGAGACGTGCGACGAGGCGTCGGTGGTCGGCGCACCACAACTCAACGAGGGCGCGAAGGGCCTCTCGTACAACAACTACAACGACGCCGACGGTGCGTTGAACCTCATCAAGGAGTTCGACGAACCCGCCGCCGCGGTCATCAAGCACACGAACCCCGCCGGATGTGCCACCGCGGACACCCTCGCGGAGGCCTACGCTGACGCACTCGCCACGGACCCGATGAGCGCCTTCGGTGGCATCGTCGCCCTCAACCGTGAGTGCGACGCCGAGACGGCCGAACTCGTCGTGGACTCGTTCAAGGAAGTCGTCGTCGCTCCGGGCTACACCGACGACGCCCTCGACGTGCTGACCGAGAAGAAGAACCTCCGCGTCCTCGACGTCGGAGAACTCGGCGAGCGAACCGAGACCTACACCGAGAAAGCACTCGTCGGCGGCCGACTCGTTCAGGAGCGTGACCTCTGGACGCCGACGCTCGACGACCTCGAAGTCGTCACCGAGAAGGAACCGACTGACGAGCAGTTAGAGACGATGCTGTTCGCGTGGAAGGTCCTGAAGCACGTGAAGTCCAACGGGATTCTCTTCGCCAACGGAACTGAGACGGTTGGCGTCGGCATGGGACAGGTCTCCCGCGTCGACGCGGTCGAACTCGCCGCGATGAAGGCCGAAGAACACGCCGAGGGCAAGGACGCGCAGGGGGCCGTCATGGCCTCTGACGCGTTCTTCCCGTTCCCGGACGGCGTCGAGAAGGCGGCCGACGCGGGTATCGAGGCGGTCATCCAGCCCGGTGGGTCGGTCAACGACGAGAAGGTCATCGAGGCGTGTGACGAGCGTGGGATTGCGATGGTGTTCACCGGACAGCGGTGCTTCCGCCACGACTGAGCGAAGCGAAGGAGTGGCGGAAGTCAGTGAGGCGCGCGAAGCGCGTCTCACGCGACTTGAGGAACGAGCGAGCAATGCGAACGAGTTCCTCAAGCCAGTCCACCAAACCCACATTCTGAATCCAGTCCGCCCAAACCGCCCGTTCTTCTCCAATCCCCGTTCCCAACTTCTTGAACCAACGCGATGCTTCAAGTGTCGGCGAGGAGAACACATGGGTATGTACGAGGATATTCTGGTCCCGACTGACGGCAGTCCGGGAACGATGCAGGCTATCGAACACGCACTCGAACTCGCCGGTGCCAACTCGACGGTTCACGTCCTCTCGGTCGTCGACCAACGCGTCTACCTCGCCGCCGGTGGCGACCAACAGGACGCCGTCATTCAGGCGCTTCGAGACGATGCGGTAGACGCCGTCGAAAAGTGCGCCGCGGAGTGCAAAGGCAAGTGCGAGACGACGACGGCAGTCCGAGAAGGCGTGCCGCACCGAGTCATCCTCGAATACGCCGACGAACACGACGTCGACGTGGTCGTGATGGGGACGCACGGGCGGACCGGACGCGACAAACTCACGTCGCTCGGCAGCGTCACCGAACGCGTCGTCGAGAACGCGAAGCGGCCGGTTCTCGTCGTCCACATCGACGAGTAACGCGGGACGAGACGGTGGCCACGGAGCGTTAGGCCTAAGCCCACCGTGCGGGTTTTTTGCGTATGGAGTACCACGAGGCGGTGAACTTCCTTTTCGACCTCCGGCGCTTCCAGGTCAAGCCGGGGACCGAGTCGATTCAGCGGTTACTCTCTCACCTCGGTGACCCCCACGAGGGAGTCTCGTTCGTGCAGGTCGCGGGGTCGAACGGAAAGGGAAGTACCGCCCGGATGCTGGAGTCGACGCTCCGCGAATCGGGCCAGAGCGTCGGTCTCTACACCTCACCTCACTTCGACGACATCCGCGAACGCATCCGCGTGGACGGTCGAAAGATACCCGAGTCCGCGCTGACGGCGTTCGTCGCCGAAGCGAAACCCTATCTGGTCGAACGCGCCGCCGACGGCGAACCACTCACGTTCTTCGAGACGATGACAGCCCTCGGAATCTGGTATTTCGCGGAAGCGGACGTCGACGTCGCAGTCCTCGAAGTCGGCATGGGTGGTGAACTCGACGCGACGAGCGTCGTCGCCCCCATCGCAAGTGCCGTCACCAACGTCTCGCTGGAACACACGGCGGTCCTCGGCGACACCATCGAAGAGATTGCGCGGACGAAAGCCGCAGTCGCACCCACAGATGCACCGCTCGTGACGGGGGCCACCGACGAGGCGCTGGGCGTCATCCGTGGCGAAGTCGGTGACGTGCTGACCGTCGGCAACGACGGGTCGGACGCCGACGTTCGGGCCACGTACGGTGGTCGCGTGAACCATCAAGAGGCGGCCGTCACCGTCGAAATCGACGACGAGACGCTCGACCTCAGAATCCCGTTGTTGGGTGCCTATCAAGCCCGTAACGCCGGTATCGCGGTTGCGCTCGCTCGACAGGTTGCCCCGGATATCTCCGCCGACGCGATTCACCGCGGCCTTCGGAACGCACACTGGCCCGGCAGATTCGAAGTCATGTCTACCGACCCGATGGTCGTCCTCGACGGCGCGCACAACCCCGACGCGTGCGCCCAGTTGGCGACGGTCCTCGACGAATTCGACTACGACGACTTGCACCTCGTCTACGGAGCGATGCACGACAAGGACCACCGGGAGATGGTCGAGGCCCTCCCCGACGTTTCCTCCGTCGTCACCTGCCACGCCGATATTTCACGGGCCGAAGACCCCGAAATCCTCTCTGCGGTCTTCGAGCGAACCGGCATCGACGACGTACACACAGGAGACGCAGTCGCGTCCGCGCTCCCACGGGCACGGAAGCACGCGACAGCGGACGACTGCATCCTCGTCGTCGGGTCGTTGTACGTCGTCGCCGAGGCGCGGACGACGTGGACACGGGCGATGATTCCGAAGAGGCACCGAACGCTCGACGACGCGCGCGAGACGCTCGAACGAGTACACGTCGCTCCCGCGGATGCGAAGCGTGCTGAGAAGGGCGTCTTCCGAACGATTCGAACCCGCGTGCAGGGCCGCCAAGCAGCGGTTCTCCGAGAAGAACTCCTCGCCATCGGCGGCGAGTGCGCGATTTCGGGCCACAGCGATGGCGGTGAACTTGTCGACGTGGTGTTGATGGCGACGCTGGACCAATTCGAACGGCTCACCGCGACTCTTCGAGACCGACCGTACGCCCTCGCAGAACTCGCCGACGAGATTCGAGCGAGCGTCGGTATTGGTGACGCCATTCGGTCCCACGACTACCCGTGGGGAGACGGCACTGCCGTCATGGGCATCCTCAACGTCACACCGGACAGTTTCCACGACGGCGGTCAATTCTACGACATCGACGACGCCGTCACTCAGGCGCAGGCGATGGTCGACGCCGGCGTCGATATCATCGACGTCGGCGGCGAGAGCACCCGCCCCGGCGCAGAAGCGGTCCCGGTAGACGAGGAGATTCGTCGCGTCACGCCCGTCATCGAGGCGATTTCGGACCTCGATGCGCTCGTCTCGGTCGACACCCGGAAGGCCGCCGTCGCCGAGGCGGCCCTCGACGCCGGGGCAGACATCCTCAACGACGTGACCGGCCTCGAAGACCCCGAGATGCGCTTCCTCGCCGCCGAACGAGACGCGCCGGTCATCGTGATGCACAGCATCGACGCGCCGGTGATTCCGGACAAAGACATCGACTACGACGACGTGGTCGAAGACGTCATCGACGAACTCACAGAACGCGTCCTCCTCGCCGAGAAAGCGGGTATCCCGCGGCACAACATCATCGTCGACCCCGGCCTCGGATTCGGGAAGTCCAGCGCCGAGAACTTCGAACTGCTCGACCGCATCGACGAGTTCTCGGCACTCGGGTGTCCAGTCCTCGTCGGCCACTCACACAAATCGATGTTCTCGCTCGTCGGCGAAGAGACGGGTGACAACCTCGCGGCGACCATCGCCGGGACGGCCATCGCCGCCGACAGAGGTGCAGACATCGTTCGCGTCCACGACGTGCCGGAGAACGTCGCGGCAGTGAACGTCGCACTCGCGTCGCGTGACCTGAGTCGGTTCGAAGACGACGAGTAGTCACACTTTTTGACACGTCGTCAGAGGATTACGGGTATGGCCCTCCCGACGCAGTTCCCCGCAGTTCTCGCAATCGCCGTCCCGTTCGTGGTGGTCCTCGTTCTCGTCGGAGGACTCGCAGTGAAGTCGATTCTCGCATGGGTGTCGAGACCGGATGACGACCTCGAACAGCGTGTCGAAGCGTTAGAAGCACGGGTCGAGGAGTTGTCGGACGAGTGATTGCTGCGCGAATAAACCCAGAGCGATGGGAGTGACCGTCCCCGAAACAGATATTTTTCCACCCTGGGCACCTACCTCCAGTCGTGTGTACACTCATCCTCGCGTGGCAGGTGTTCGAAGACGCACCCGTCGTCGTCGCCGCCAACCGCGACGAACTGCTCGACAGGCCCGCTGAACCGCCGCAGCGATGGGACGACGGCGATGGCCCCGCGATAGTCGCCCCGCGCGATGCAGAGGCGGGCGGTACGTGGGTCGGCCACAACGACGCCGGCGTGTTCGTCGGCATCACGAACCGCTGGGTCGAGGTGGATGGCGGCGGCGAGCGTTCTCGCGGGCACCTCGTCCGCGACGCACTGCGCCACGAGACGGCGGAGGACGCCGCACGATTCGTCGAACACTCCGTAGACGAACACACGTACGACGGATTCAACCTCGTCGTCGCCGACGAGAACGCCGCGCTGTACTTCGAGTGGGACGGGAGCCTGTCGGTTCGAAGCTTCGACCCCGGCGTCCACGTCGTCGTCAACGTCGGGACGCCGGACTCGTGGTTCGTCCCGGCGCGACACCCCGAGCGAGGTGAGATGCAGGCCGACAACGCCCGCCGTCTCTGGGAAGCGCTCCAACCGGAACCGAGTGAGTCGATGGGTGCGTGGCGTGACCGGGCGGCGGATGCGCTCGGTGACCACGAGTTCGGCGTCTGCGTCCACGACCCAGAGGGTCGATTTGGCACTCGTTCGTCGTCGCTCATCACACTCGGAAACGAAGGGCAGTCGTACGAATTCGCCGATGGCCCGCCGTGTCAGAACGCCTTCGAACCGGTCGAACGTCAGCATTAAACCGCTCGCCCGACGTGTAGATTGTATGAGCGCGAGCGAAGCCGAATCCGACCTTTCTTCCGACGAGCGCGCGGGACTCGAACTCATCCGCGAGTCGGGCGGCATCCATCAGAGTGACTTCTGGAAAGAACTCGATATCTCCTCCCGCAAGGGAAGCCGTATCGCAGAGGTTCTGGAGTCGCTCGACCTCATCAAGCGGACGCAGGCCGTCTACAACGGGCACACCACCTACTACCTCGAACCCGCCGCGCGCGACCTCGACTTCTCGATGCTCATGGCGGGCGACATGCTCTCGCCGTTCATCGGAGAAGAGGAGATAAACGCGAACAGTAACGCATTCTCGCAGTGGCTGATGAACCTCGCCTACGAGGAATACTAACGCCACCGACGCGACCGAATCACCGATTCGGTGCCGTATTTTACCGTCTGAGTGTGCTGGCGACGACCCACACTGGGGAGTGGCGACACAGTCTCATCGATGAAACGACAGAATCACCGATAGCGACGTGTCGGGTCGGTACGAAGAAGAATACGCGGTACCGCGGGAAGCGGTTTACTCGTCTTCGGTCTCGTCTTCCTCGGTCGCCAGCAGGTCGTTGGCGACGAGGTGGTCTTCGATATCCTCGTTCGACAGTTCGACGAAGCGTTCGGACTCAGACGAGACCGTCGCCACGTCGACGCCGTCGGGTGAGATGCCGTCCTCGTTGGTGGAGGCGATGGCTTCGAGTGCCAGCGCGATGCCGTCTTCGAGGGTCAGGTCGTCGCGGTAGTTCTCTTCGAGGTGTTCTTGGTGGTCGCCGCGGTCCGCACCGATTGCGACGGCCTTCCACTCGTAGGGCGTCCCCGAGGGGTCCGTCTCGTAGAGGCGCGGGGTGCCGTTTTCGACGCCACCGATGAGGAGGGCCACACCGAACGGGCGGGCACCGCCGACCTGCGTGTACTGCTGGATGTGGTCGGTGACTTCCTTGGTCAGTGTCTCGATACCGATGGGTTCGCCGTAGCGGAGGCGGTTGACCTGCGACTGGCGACGGGCGAAGTCGATGAGTTGGCGGGCGTCGGCGACGTGGCCGGCGCTCGCGATACCGATGTGGTCGTCCGCCTTGTGAATCTTCTCGACGCTCGTCGGTTCCATCAGCGGCGAGCGAGAGCGTTTGTCCGCCGCGAGGACGACGCCCTCGGACGTTCGCACACCGATGCTCGCGGTGCCGCGCTTGACGGCCTCACGAGCGTACTCGACCTGATAGAGTCGACCATCCGGCGAGAAGATTGTAATCCCGCGGTCGTACGCCTGTTGTTGCGCTTGTCCCTGCATAGAGTATCACTCGAAATCGAGTTGCGTCGCGCCCGTGAACCCGCCCGGACCGCTGACGTCCAAGAGGGAGTCGCGGACGACGGCGGTCCGGGATTCGTTCTCGAACACGACGTCTCTCTTCTCAGAAATTGCGGTCCGGCCGTGTAAATACCTTTCCGAACAGGCACGCACCGTCCCGGAGACGCCTCGCACTCTCACCCCGACTGGGTCGTCACCGACTGTGTCGATACAGGCGAGTGCAGCACGCCCCTCGTCGACGTAGCCCCGCCGGACACGAACGATGGTCTCGGCGACGCAGTCGGAGGAATCGAAGCCGAGGACGGTCAAATCGGCGTCCGCACTGCCGGTGTCACCGAAGAGGTTCTGCGCGGCGTACCAGAGTTCGCGCTGGAACGTCCCGCGATTGAGCGACGCGTCTGGCCACGACTCTACCTCGACGGCGAGGTATCGCCACCGCGGTCGGAGATGCTTCGGGAGGTGTTTCATTCAGCTCCCTCGTCGAACGACGGTGCCCGCTCGGCCACCAACACCCCGACCTGTTCGTGGACAGCCTCGACGGCGGTGAGGACGAAGCCCGCGTCCGTGAGGGCGTCTGCGAGGAAGCCAACAGTCGAAGGGTCGTCTACTTCTGGCGAGTAGAACGGTTCGTCCGGGTTGGGTTCGCCGAAGAACATCACGTCACCGAGGACGAACCGGCGGGGTTCGAGGTCGGCGACGACCTGAATCGCCTCGCGTTTCTCCTCGTCCGAGAGGTGGTGCATAGCGAAGTTGGAGACGACAATATCGACGCGAGCATCGCGAGCGTCGGCTTGGGGCGTCTCTGACGACCCAGTGTGTACATCGTCCGCATCTACGTTCGGGTCACGGAACCGACCCACCCCGAAGTCGACGTTCTCGATACCGACTTCGGCGGCTTTGGCCCGTGCCTGTTCGAGCATGCCTTCGCTGATGTCGCGTCCGATGACGTGCTTCGCGTCCGGGGCGAGTGCGAGGGCGATAGCCCCGGTTCCCGTTCCGAGGTCGAGGACCACGTCGTCGGGAGACGGGTCGGCGTAGTGGACGACGAGGGAGACGCACGCACGATACTCGTCACTGTCCTGTGATTCGTCGTACTCCGGGGCGACTTCCGAAAAGCGGGCGGCGTGTTCCTCAATCGTCTTCTTCATGTCTGCCACGTTTGACGCCGGGGGCTATGAACGACTCGGACATCCTCTCACGATTTCGCTCGGCGAGTCGGCCCCACTCGCGGAGGCCCTCCAAAATCTGTTCGCGGTCGAAGCCGATTATTTCGCCGAGGCCGGCCAACTCGCGCGGTGCCCGGAGTTCGAGGTGCGAGTGAGGGCCGCCGGAAACGACGTACGGGACGTCGTAATACTCGACGAGTTCGCGGAGTTTTCGGAGGTCGGAGAGCGCCTGCACGCGGGTGCCGCCGTCACTCCGAAGAACCGGGTCGAGGTCGAACTCGACGCGGACGCCGTTGTCGCGCGCGGCCTTCGCAAGTACGTGGTTGAAGTTTCCACGACCGGCCATCGGTCGGGCGAGTACGTCGACGCGGGGTTGTTCGACGGCGAATCGATTGAGCGCGTTCGTCCCCCCGCGGAGGACGACGAGTTCGCGTTGCGGCCGGTAGTTACCGACCGCCCCGCTGGCGTGTTCCGGGTCGGGAGCGTCGATTTCGACGGCGTCGACGATGTCCACGTCGAGTTCGTCACGGAGACGGTCGAAGTCGGGGCGGGCGTCGATGCCGCGAATCACGACACCGTCGTACCCGTATCGTCCGGCGGCGACTGCGACGCGACTTGCCGTGCTCTCGCCGTCCGGGTGTGCGTAGACCGCCTCGTACATACGCCGACGATGGGCGGGGTGGAAAAAGGGCGTTGCGTTCCGCCGCGGGTCGTGGACCTCGGTTCTGTTGGGGGGTCGCGATTACCGACGTGCGAGGAGTGCCACGGCGACCAGTGCGATTACCCCGGCGGCGAGTCCGAGTCCAGGAACCTGAATCCCCGAGAGTGACCCGGTGTCGGTGGTCGTCGTGGTGGTCGGTGACGGGTCCGTCGCCGTCGACTCGTCGGTCGGTTGGTGGTACGTGAGCGTCGAGTCGTCGGGCATGTTCTTCGTCACGAGGATGCCGTCAATTTCGTGGACGGTGGTCTCGTTGTGTCGAACTTCGACGTGAACTGGCCCGCCGTGGAGTGGGGCCAACTCGGAGAGGTCGAAGGTGACGCTGAACGACCCGTTCGTCCCGACTCTGACCGCTTTCGACACGAGGAACGGGTGTGTGTCTTCGACGGACTTGATACGGACGCCGATGACCGTCCCCGACTCGTACGGCGTCGTTCCCTGGACCCGTTGGTCCGCGACAGCGTCCAAGAGTATCTCGTCTCCGCGGTGGTCGATTACGGTCCCGCCATCGGCGGCGACGACACCAGAGACCACCACGAGAACCACGACGAGAGGGACGATGAGCGTATGTGGAGGGCGCATCGTTCGAGACAACTCTGCCGCACATCAAGAACGTTTTGATTGGTAGACATTTACTCGACGAGACGCGTGACGGCGTCTTCGAGTGCCTCGGCCGCGGTCCGAACGTCGTCGGTCCGCACGTACTCGCGTTCGGCGTGTGCCACTGCTCCCTCGTCGTCGGTGAGGACGCCGGGACCGAAGACGACGACTGGCGCGGGCGAGAAGTACGATGCCTCGGTGGCGGCAGTGAACGGACGGACGTCACCTCGGCCGCCCGCATCACGTGACGCTTGCGCGAGCGTCGTCACGAGTTGGTGGTCGGGTTCGGTGGCGAAGGCTTCGAGGAACGGCGTCGGTCGCTCGGTGAGTTCGAAGTCGACGCCGATGCCCTCGGGAACGACTGACTGAAGCGTCGAGACGAGTTCCGAGCGGAAGCCATCTGCAGTCTCTGGGGGAACGCTTCGCCGGTCGACCACGAGTCGGCACTCGGCCGGAACCTGATTCGAGTTCTCGCCGCCGTCGACCATCGTCGGTGTCAACGTCGCGTCGCCGAGGTCCGGGTGCGACTCTCTGTCGTCGTCGAACTCCCGGAGTGCGTCGAGCACGGGCGCGAGGGCGTCGATGGCGTTGGCACCGGAGTCGGGTTCGGCGGCGTGGGCGGCCACTCCACCGAGTGTGACGGTTCCTTCGAACCTCCCTTTCGCCGCCGTACACACGTCGAGTCCGGTGGGTTCGCCGACGATGTACAGGTCGCCGTCCACGTCGAGTGCGGCGGCACCCGTCGAGAGCAGTTCCTCGTCGGGCGTTATCGCCAGCGTGACCCGCGCGTCCGGTGCTGGGTCTGCCGCGAAGAACGCCGCGAGGAGCGCCGCGAGTGGCCCTTTCGCGTCACACGACCCGCGGCCGTGGATGACGCCGCCCGCACGAGCGTAGGGGACGTGCGGCGAGACGGTGTCGATGTGCGTGTTGAGGACGAGATGCGTGTCGGGGTCGGACGACCCCTTCGAGGCGACGGTGTTGCCGGCGTCGTCCACAGTCGGGTCGGCACCGTACGCGTCGAGTGTCTCCACTAACAGGTCGCGCATCGCGCCCACGTCTTCGTTCGATGCCACGGGAACGGCCCGTTCGAGGAATTCGACGGGGTCGAACCCGCCGCCTGTCATCGCTCGCGGAAGACGATGTCGGCCTCGCCGTCGCCCTCGTGGACGGCAGGACCGCCGAGGAGTGCCGACCCTTCGTCGGGAACCGTGACAGAGAGCGTTCCGCCCGGCGGAGAGACGTCGATTGGGTCGTCGCCGGAGACGTGGCCGAGTCGCTTTGCGGCGGCGACGACGGCGACTGCGCCCGTCCCGCAGGACTGCGTCTCGCCTTCGACGCCGCGTTCGAAGGTTCGCTGCCGGAACCCGCCTTCACCGTCGGGTGAGGCGATGGTGACGTTCGTTCCGTCGGGGAACAGCGGCGCGTGTCGAATCGACGGTGCGACCGCTTCGAGGTCCACGTCGTCCACGTCGTCGACGAACGCGACGGCGTGGGGGACGCCCGTGTTGACGGCCGTGACGGTGAGTCCCTCGACGTCCGCTTCGACGAGTTCTTCGTCGCTGGCGAGGGGAACGTCTCGGGGTTCGAACGACGGAACGCCCATCTCGACGGTCACGTTGCCGCCGTCGAGCGATGCGCGTCGGGTGCCGGCGGGCGTGTCTATCATAATCTCGTTGGACCCGGTTCGTTCGGCCGCCCACGCGGCGGCGACGCGAGCGCCGTTGCCGCACATGGCGGCGACGGACCCGTCGGGTTGGACGAGCGTCATGACGACGCGCGGCGGGTCATAGCGGGATTCGAGTGCGAGAAAGAGGACGCCGTCTGCGCCGCGTCGGTCGCTCTCGTCGAGTGCGATGCCTGCATTTCGGTCACAGTGCGTTCGCGCGAACGCTGGTCGGTCTGGGACTGGGTCTTCGGCATCGACGACGAAGAAGTCGTTTCCGGTGCCGTGGAACTTTTCGAATGGGACGGTGTTTAGTACGCTCATGGTTCTGGGTGGTGTGCTTGGTCAGTTGGGGAGTTGCTCGGATGCGGTACGTTCGAGGGTGGTGATGTCGTCGAGGGTCTCGCGCCGACGGGCCACACGAGTGGCGTCGGCGTCGAGGACGACTTCGGGGGGTCGCGGCCGCGAGTTGTAGGTGCTCGCCATCTCGTAGCCGTAGGCCCCCGTGTTGCCGATTGCGAGTACGTCGCCGCGTTCGGGACGGGCGAGTGTTCGGTCTTCTGCGAAGACGTCGCTCGTCTCGCAGACGGGTCCTGCGATGAGTGTCGAAACCGCCTCGGCGTGGGGCCGAGAGAGGTTCGAAATCGCGTGGTACGCGTCGTACATCGCCGGTCGGAGCAAAGTCGTCATACCAGCGTCGATGCCGACGACAGTCGTCTCTGGGACCTCCTTCACGGTGTTGACCGCAGACAGGAGGACGCCAGCGTCGGCGACCACGTATCGCCCGGGTTCGATGGCGAGTTGCGCGTCGGTGTCGCCGAGTGCCTCGCGCGTCGCCTCGGCGACGGCGCCGAGGTCCAGTGGAGGTTCGTCGTCGTGGTACGGGACGCCGAACCCACCGCCGACGTCCACGAATTCGAGGTCGTCGATGGCGCGCGCGAGGTCGCCCATCCGGCGAACGAGTTCACGGTGTGCCGAGAGGTCGTCGCCCGAGATTCCACTGCCTGCGTGGGCGTGGACGCCCACGAGGTCGAAGTCGTCGCGGACGTTCTCGGCGATTCCCGGGACCCGGTCGATTGGGATGCCGAACTTCGCGTGGCCACCGGTGGTGACCTTCTCGTGGTGTCCAGCACCGATGCCGGGATTGGCTCGGAGACAGAGACGCCCGTCGAATCCGCGGTCTGCGAGGCGGCCGATGGTGTCCTCGGCACCGACGGTGACGGTCATCTCGGGGTTCTCCTCCCACCGGTCGACGACGTGGTCGAGGTCGGCGGCGGGGGGGTTGACGGCCGTGTAGCGGATTCGGTCGCCGGGGAACCCTGCGTCGAGGGCGCGTTCGACTTCGCCCGCGGAGGCGCACTCGGCGTCGAGGCCAGCGTCACGGACGGTTTCGAGGACTGCCTGACCCGTGTGGGCCTTCACAGCGTAACTGACGTGGGCCTCGGGAAACGCCTCACGGAGTCGGAGACAGTTCTCGCGGACGCGACGGAGGTCGGTCACGTACAGCGGCGACCCGAACTCGTCGGCGAGCGACAGGAGGTGCTCGCGGTCCCAGTCGGACAGTCGCCGGACGGCCGGCCCTCCGTCGCTCATTCGCGCAGTGCCTCCTCCCGACGGGTCGCGTCGAGGGTGTCGTCTTCGATGTCGAGGGCGACGACGGCGGGCTTGTACGCACCGCCGGCGAACAGGTCGTGGTCGCCGAGTGACGACTCCACGAACCGGGTGAACGCCCGGCGGTTCGCCGGGAGGTGGCCGTAGTGAATCTCCTCGTCTACGAGGTCGTAAACGGGGATGCGCGGCGTGAGAAGCGTGTTCTCACCGACGATAGAGTTCTCGCCGACGACGAACCCGGAGGTGACGCGACACCCAGCACCGAGTGCTGCGCCGTCTTCGACGACGACCGGTGCGTCCTCGACGGGTTCGAGGACACCGCCGATGAGGGTGTTCGCGCCGAGTTTCACGTCCGCGCCGATTTGGGCGCACGACCCGACGGTGTCACACGAATCGACGAGCGTACCGTCGTCGACGTACGCGCCGATGTTCACGAACGAGGGACTCATCATGATACAGTCGGAGCCGAGGTACGCACCGCGGCGGATGACGGTTCCGTCGGGCGTATTTCGAGTCCCGCGGTCGCCGAGGTCCTCGGTGTCGCGGAGCGGCAGGACGTCGTGGTAGCGAACGTCGCCGTACTCGCGGGTGAGTGTCTCGCGGAGGCCGAAGTTGAGGAGGATACCCCGCTTGACCCACTCGTTGGCCTCCCACGAGGTCACGTCGGACCCCGTCTTCTCGGCCGCGCGCACCTCGCCCGCTTCGAGGGCGGAGAGGAACGCGTCGAGCGTGTCGAGTTCGTCCACGGTCGCCGACGAGGCGTCTACGTCGCCGTCGTCGTATCGCTGCCACAGTTCTCGTACGTCGGATTCCAGACTCATTCGAGTACCTCGGTGAAGTCGTACCACCCGGCGTCGCGGCCCGAGAGCCACGCCGCGGCGTCGAGTGCGCCGGCGGCGAAGACTCCGCGCGACCCCGCGCGGTGTGTTAGTGAGAGTGACTCGTGATTTCCAGCCAGTAATACTTCGTGCTCACCGGCAATATCCCCCGCCCGACGGGCGTGGACTCCGATTTCACCCTCGGTTCTGGGTGCGTCGCCCTCGCGTCCGTGGACGCGGGGGGAATCGCCTCGTACACCATCTATGTCTTCCAAGAGGGTGAGCGCCGTTCCACTCGGTGCGTCGCGCTTGGCGTTGTGGTGCGTCTCGGTGAGTTCGATGTCGTAGCCATCGAGTGCGGGAACCGCCTCGCGGACCGCACGGCGGAGTGCCGCGATGCCGCGCGAGAAGTTCGAGGCATAGAGGACCGGAACGTCTTCGGCCGCCTCGCGGAGGGCGTCGAATCCACCCTGACTCAGGCCAGTGGTCCCCGAGACGAACGCGACGCCCGTCTCTGCACAGGCCGATGCGTACTCCACGCACGACGCTGGGCCGGTGAAGTCCACGAGAACGTCGGGATGCTCGTCGGCGAGCAGGGTCGGCAGGTCGGCGGCGTCTTCGACGGCGACACCTTCGACAGACCCGTCTGCCGAGCGACTGACTGCGAACGCGACCGCTACGTCGTCGCGGTCGGCGGCCGCGGCGAGGACTTCCTCGCCCATGCGACCCGTCGCTCCGGTGACGGCGACGCGGACCGTCACTCGGCGCTCCCTCCGTCAGTGACTGCTTGCTCGGCGGCGAGTTCGTCGAGGATGCGACGCATCTCTTCGGTGTTCTCCTCGGTGAGGCGGGTCAGCGGCGGGCGCAGACGTGCCGGCCCGTAGCCCCGAATTTCCATGGCCTCCTTGACCGGGATAGGGTTCGTCTCGACGAACAGGTGGCGGTTCAGCGGACCGAGTTCGTGGTGAATCTCGCGGGCGCGCTCGTAGTCGCCTTGCAGGGCCGAGTGGACCATCGCACCCGTGCGCGCCGGTTCGATGTTGGCCACGACGGAGATGGTTCCGATGCCGCCGACGGAGAGGACCGGGAGCGTGAGTCCGTCGTCGCCGGAGAGCACCGCGAAGTCTTCGTCTTGCGTGTACTCGACGACCTGTGAAATCTGGCCGAGGTCACCGCTGGCGGCCTTGTAGCCCGCGATGTTCGGGTGCTCCGCGAGTGTCGCGGCCGTCTCGGGGAGGATGTTGCTTCCCGTGCGTCCGGGGACGTTGTAGACGATTTGTGGCAGGTCGACTTCGTCGGCGAGAGTGCGATAGTGCTCGACGAGACCCGACTGTTCGGGCTTGTTGTAGTACGGCGAGATGAGGAGCAGTGCGTCCGCACCTGCGTCGGCGGACCGTCGCGAGAGTTCGAGCGCTTCTCTGGTCGAGTTGGACCCGGACCCGGCGATGACGGGTACGTCCTCGACAGCCTCGACGACTGCTTCGACCACTTCGACGTGTTCGTCGTGGGTCAGCGTCGCGGACTCGCCGGTCGAACCGACCGGGACGAGGCCGTCGACGCCCGCTTCTTCGAGACGGCGGGTGTCGGACTGCAGTTGCTCGAAGTCGATACTCCCGTCTTCGTCGAACGGGGTTGTCATCGCGGGGTAGACGCCGCGAAGGTCAAATGTTGTCATGTGTCGGTGTGTGGTGTGGAGACGGATGTGGTGATGTGTGGGAAACGGTCGTGGAACCGAGTGCGCGTCGTCAGGGGTTCGCCCGAGACGGGGTCGCTACTCCCGCAACGAGCGATTCAATACGCGCGTTTTTTCGAAAAGAAAGTAGCACGCGACGCTGTCGACCGTGTGGCGGTCGTCGCAGGTCGCGTGACGTCGTTCACATCGGATGCAGGTACTGGAAGCATAATATAACTTGCGTACACTGCAGGACCTGCCGTCGTGGTCCGACAGGGGAACGTCCCGGACGGTTATTAGCCCGGGGAGTGCAACCGGTGAACGAATGACAGAGATTCACCCAGGCCAACGCGTCGCGATATTGGCCGACGCACAGAACCTATACCATACCGCACAGAGCCTCTACTCACGGAACATCGACTACTCGTCGCTGTTAGAGAAAGCGACTGCGGACCGCGCACTCACTCGCGCGATTGCGTACGTCATCCGCGCGGATTCGCCGGATGAAGAGCGATTTTTTGATGCACTCATCGACATCGGTTTTGAGACGAAGATAAAAGATATCAAGACGTTCGGCGACGGGTCGAAGAAGGCGGATTGGGACCTCGGAATGGCCCTCGACGCCGTCAGCCTCGCCAATCACGTGGATACGATTGTCATCTGTTCGGGCGATGGCGACTTCGAGCGTCTCTGTTCACACTTGCGACACGAGGGCGTCCGCGTCGAAGTGATGTCGTTCAAAGAGTCCACCGCGGACGAACTCGTCGAGGCCGCAGACGCCTTCATCGACCTCTCGGAGCGTCAAGAGACGTTCCTGTTGTAACGAGACGACCTGCGGTCACTCGAACTGCGGAATCACCGCGTCGCCGTCGATATCCGGTCCGTCTGTCACCGACCGCCCGGATTCGTGCGCTTCGAAGAACGCGACGGCGTAGGTGTATTGGAACGTCGTGAGGAGCATCTGTGTCGCCAGCGATATCGTCGCGATGGCGGCGATTTCGACCGTCGAGAAGCCCAACCCACCGGGGACAGTACCGGGTGCGACGGTGCCGGCGTTCTGGACGGACTGGATGTTCTGGAACGTCTGGAAGAAGATGAACCCGGAGACGGGCGCGGAGACGAGCAATCCGGCGACGAGTTGGATGACCGAGTATCCGAGCGCGGGGACGACGTTCGCACGGACGAGTCGATAGCTTTTGCCGAACGACTCGATTGCGCCGGCGTCATCGACGACGACAGCGACTGGGAAGAACTGGATGAAGAAGTTGACGACGACGAACACCAGAAAGAGGAGTCCGAGCACAACGGCACCGACGAGGAATCCGCCACCGAGTGCCAGGTCACCGCCGCCGGCGAGTGACCCGACGCCGAGGCTGATGGCGACGATAGCGGCGACGATGACGAACGCGATACCGAACGCGATGACGATACCGAGTTCGACGATGTTGGCCAACAACAGTGGGACGTACTTCTCTCGACCCACGTCGGTCAACGTCGACAGTGTCGTCCGCGACCCGGCGTGTTCGACTGCCTCGTCGGCCATCCCGTAGATTCCGGCAGCGACGAACGGCGTGACGAAGAACGTCACCACCTGCAGCAGTGTCGGCACGAAAGGAATCTGCGCCAACTGCGAGGCGAGTTGTGGAAGGGTAACGAGACCGAGTGCAAGCCCGCCGAGGAACAACACCGGGTTCTTCCCGATGCTCCGCAGGGCCGTCTGGAGGGAACTGATAGCTGCCATACGTCAGACGTGTCGAAGCACCAATACGTAAAACAGCGGGTTCGGTCCCGGTTACGCCGTCGGCGACGACGCTCGCACGACAGTCGCGAGCGCACCGAGTGTCGCGGTGGCGGCGAGGAGGGCCGACAGACGACCGTCGAGGGCCGTCTGCGTGAGGAGGACGCTACTCGCGAGGAGCAGCACGGTCCCCACCCCGGCGAGTCGAATGTCGACTGACATACTCCGACGGCGGTCGTTCCGGTACTTAGGACTTTTCGTCTGCCCCGACCGTGCTGTAAGTTACCACGCTACCGTCCGCGACCGCGACCCACTTTAGCCGGCAGGGAGAACGACGGAGTATGACCGAAGACGATGCGGGCGACTTGGCGGACCTCAGAGTCGTCGCAGACTACCAGTTCGGGGCCGGCGCGGGCGACGCGTTGTTCCCGACCGACGAAGCAATCGACGTGTCCCGCTCTCGCAGTGGCCGCCCCCGGCAGGTGTACGTCGAGGGCGAACGTGTCACCTCCTACGGAACCGACGGTCGGTTCACACTCGGCGTGGCCGGTGGCCGACGACTTCGCTCGGGTATCGACGAGTCGGCGTACACCGTCACCGTCGGCGACGAGTCGATTCCATTCGTCCGCGATGGCAAGAACGCCTTCGCGAAGTTCGTCACCGACGTCGACCTGGCAGTCCGTTCGGGTGACGAAGTGTGCGTCGTCGGGCCCGACGGAGAACTCCTCGGCGTTGGCCGCGCGGAACTCTCCGCAGACGCGATGCTCGACTTCGAGACGGGGATGGCCGTCCGCGTCCGCGAGGGTGCAGAAAGCGACGAGTAATCGCGACGAGAGATTAGAGGTACGGCGCGAGGCCGAGTGCAGAGACTAGGGGGACGCCCGCGGCGAGTGACCCAAGGATGTATCCACCAATCGCGCCGCCGTTTAAGAGTGGGAGTCCGGCGTGGGCGCGGCCTTTCATCACGGCCCACATGAGACCGGCGAACCCGACGAACGTTCCGACCATCGCGAGGAGCGCCGGAAGGTTGAGCGCCGGAAGCGTCGCGAGACCGAGCGATGGTGCCTCCGAGAAGAACGCCGCCGAGGCGACCATCACCGTCGGCATCACGGCGTCACCGAGGCCGATAAAGAACGCGTCGCGGTCGGCGGGGTCGCGGTCTGGGTTCTCGGATTCCACATCGTCACGTTCGCCCGAACCCTCGACTGCGTTCTCACCCACGTCGTTGGCGTCTCGGGCGAAGTCTTCGTCGAGAAGCGAGTACGACCACGTCGTCGGGATGACGAGGACGACCGGAATGCGGAGGTCCATCACGCCCTCCGCGAGGTCGAGCATGTGTTTGGTCTTGTAGACGCTGATGGCGTCGTAGACGGCGAGCACCGAGAGGAGGACGAGTGCCGGCAAGAGACCGAAACTGATACCGAACAGCCCGGCGGCCCCCGCACCCATGAGTGCGCCGGCCGTGTCGATGACGTACCACTCGGGGTAGACGAGGAGTGCGATGGCGACGACTGCCGAGAGGCCGATTGCGAGGAGGCCACTGGGGAGGATTGCGGTGAAGACGTACCACGACAGCAACCCACTCGTGAACACGATGATGCCGCGAATCAACTGGTCGAGGTCGTACTTGAACGCGACGAGCATGAACGCCGTCATCCCGATGATAGCGCCGATGTACAGGAGACTGTTCGTCGGGTCCGAGGGGTCGTCGACCGTCTGATAGCCCTGTTCGAAGAACGTCGGAACGAGTGCGAGTGCACCCACCTGCACGACGAGGAAGATGAGGGCGGCGAGGGCGACCCCTCGATAGGCGCGGCGTGGCATATCCTGCCGTTTCGACCCGAGGGCTTTGGGGGTTGCGCTCTCGCCGCGCTTAGCGAGCGTAGAGTTTGCTGCCGACGAGTCGTGCCGGGTTGTCGTCGTCTGCAGTGATAGCGACGTACGGACGGTCGACAGGCCCGAACACGTCGACGATTCGGCCGACCGTCGAGAGCGACTCGTCGAGGACCATCGTGCCGATGTCGGGCGTGTCGTCGTCGTCGAGGCGGACGATAGCGAGTCCCTGCGCCGTCCGAGAGACGGTGCCGATTCGCTGCATCAGTCGCGGAGGATGCCGACGTAGGCGGCGACAGCCTGAACGATGTCGTTCTTCGTCGCGTCGTCGGCGTTGTTCACGAGGACACGGCCACGTGTCTCGAACTCACGCGGGTAGCGTTTGCCTCGTTCGATGACCGCGTCGTACCCGACCTGCTGGACCGCTTTCGCAATCTCGTCGACGGTCGGGTCTTCGACCGCTGCCGACTCGGCGACCCGCCGACCCTCGCTCCGCGAGAGAGAGGCGTCGAGGTAGGCGGGATAGATGACGTTCTCGACCATACCCGTGTCTCCGCCACCCGACGGTAATACGGTTATGGTCTCTCGGGGAGAGGGAACTGGTCTCTGGCGGACGCTTTGGGATGCACGCCGGAGTGAGTCGTAATCGGCGAAAAGACGTCGGCGACGGAGTCGAGTTCGACCGTTATCGACGACGACGGAGGAAGGCCGTGAGAACGAGTGCGACGACGGCGACAATGGGCGAAAAGCCGGGCGCGCTACTCTCGGTGGTCTGTTCCGGTGCAGTGGTCGCCGTGGTCGTCTCCGGTTCGTCTGCCGTCGTCGCAGTGGCAGTGGTCGAATCGGCCGTCGTGGTCGTCGCCGACCGGTTCTGCAGTTCCTGATATCGCTCGTAAGCGTCGGGGTGGACCGCCTTCATGATGGTCTCACTCGCGTCGATGGCGCGTGGGGCGGGTTGCTGGAGGTTGTTCGCGTCCACGACGACGACGTTGTCTTCCTGTATCGCCGTCGTGCTCTCGAAGCCAGGACCGCTCGGAATCGGCGCGTGCGATGGCACGATGATGTACTCGGGGTTCATTTCGACGACGAGTTCCTCGTTAAGTTGGCCGAACCCCGTGAAATTGGCCTCTGCGGCCCCGTTTCGAAGGCCAGCAGACGTCATCACGTCAGAGATGAACGTGTCGCCACCGGCGGCGTAGCCAAAGAACACGTTGAGACCGACAGGGTGGTCGACGCCCTCCAGTGCGCGCTCCATGTTCTCGATGGACGTTCGCATCTCGTCGGCACGTTCGATACCTGCCTCGCAGTTACCGGTGAGACGACCGATTCGTTCGACTTTGTCCGCGACGGCGTCGAGCGAGTCGCCGCTCTCGAAGACGACGACGGTGACGCCGGCCGAGCGGAGTTGTTCGACGCGGTCAGGTTCGGCGGTGTACGTCGTGTTCGGGACGAGGACGACGTCCGGTTCGAGTCCGATGACTGCCTCGACGTTGAGGCCGTTCGACCCCGAGACGTTCGCTTTCTCGCTCGCGCCGTCGAGGTACGAGGCATACTGTGAGACGCCGACGACTTGGTCTCGCGCGCCGATTTCCCACATCGTCTGGGCGGCACTCGGGTTGGTCGTGACGACGCGCTCTGGGTCCTCAGAGATGGTTACGTCGGTACCCGTGGCGTCGGTGACCGTCATCGGGAACGAACACTGTGCAGTCTGGTCTGCGGCCGCAACCGGTGCCGGAACCCCGGAAAACACGGTTACGAGTACGAGAAGTGCTGCGGTGTATCGATGGTTCACGGTATTCGCGTCGTCGATAGTTCAATAAATATTTACCTAATGAAAGCGCGGTTGTGTTCGATGAACGTTCGAACACGAGCGACCACGTGGGCACTCGGTTTGACTGCCTTGTTGGCTCTCGTCGTGGTCGTCAGCGCCGGTATCGGCCACGTCACAATTCCTCCGCGGACAGTCGCGCTCATCCTCCTCGACGCGATTCCCGTCCCGGTGGGTATCTCGCTCAGCGGTGCCGTCGTTCTCCCGATGCTCGGGGCTGTACCGGCACCGAGTGTCGAACTCGGCTCGCTGGTTTCGCTGTCGGTCCCGGAGACTGCACAAATCATCGTCGTCTCGGTTCGGCTCCCCCGGATTCTCCTCGCCGCACTCGTCGGATTCGCACTCGCCACCGCGGGCGTTGTCATGCAGGGATTCTTCCGAAATCCGATGGCCGACCCCTCTATCATCGGCGTCTCGTCGGGTGCCGCCGTCGGTGCCGTCGCGACAATCGTGCTGGGACTTTCGGTTCCCTTCGGGCTCCAAGGTGCGGCCTTCGGGTCTGCCATCGTGACCGCCTTCGTCGTCTACATGCTCGCAACGGAAGGCGGCAGGACGCCCGTTGCGACACTGTTACTGGCCGGTGTCGCGGTACAGACGTTCCTCGGTGCGGTTATCTCGTTTCTCCTCCTCCAGAGTGGCGAGAGTCTCAGACAGGTCGTCTTCTGGCTCATGGGTCACCTCTCGGGCGCGACGTGGGATGAAGTGGTGATGGTGGCGCTGGTGCTTCCGCTCCCGTTCGCCGTCTTGCTCGCACACACACGCGACCTGAACGTCCTCCTCCTCGGCGAAGAGGACGCCCACGCCCTCGGCATCGAAGTCGAGCGTACGAAGCAACTGCTCCTCGCGACGGCGAGTATCGTCACCGCGACGGCAGTCGCCGTCTCTGGCGTCATCGGGTTCGTCGGCCTCGTCGTCCCGCACATGATTCGCCTCGTCGTCGGCCCCGACCATCGCATCCTCCTCCCCGCGTCGGCGCTGACGGGCGCGTCGTTCCTCGTCGTGACCGACACTATCGCGCGGTCCGGCGCGGCAGAAGTCCCCGTCGGCGTCGTCACCGCGGCACTCGGTGCGCCGTTCTTCCTCTATCTCCTCCGGACCCGAGAGGTGCGCTCGCCATGAGCGGTCAGCGCCCGGACTCGTCTGCAGACGCGTCCGACCCGTTCTCCGCTTCAGACCCGGCGGTCGAACTCGACGACGTGTCCGTCTCGCTGGGCGGCCAACGCATCCTCGACGGTATCTCCGCCGACGTCGGCGAACTTCGGTCGTCGGGCCACCAGACCGAATCTGGCGACGGCGACGACGGAACCTTCGTTGGACTCATCGGCCCGAACGGTGCGGGGAAGACCACGCTCCTCCGCACGCTCAACGGGGCACTCACCCCCGATTCAGGTACCGTTCGCGTCGGCGGTGAGGACATCCACGCGGTGTCGTCGAAAGCGGCGAGTAGACTCGTCGCCACGGTGCCACAGACGACGAGCGTCACCTTCGATTTCCCCGTTCGCGAAGTCGTTCGAATGGGCCGGACACCGCATCGTGGTCGGTTCGACGGGTGGTCCGAGGCCGACGAGGAGGCCGTCGAAGCGGCGATGCGTCGAACGTCGGTCGAGTCCCTCGCGGACCGACCAGTGACGGAGATTAGCGGCGGTGAACGTCAGCGAGTCCTCATCGCCCGGGCATTGGCACAGGAGACGCCGGTCCTCCTCCTCGACGAACCGACCGCCAGTCTCGACATCAACCATCAGGTTCGGACGCTCGAACTCGTCGACGAACTCGTCGGCGACGGAACGACGGCGATTGCCGCGATTCACGACCTGAACCTCGCGGCCCACTACTGCGACGCCCTGATACTCGTGGCAGACGGGCGAATCCTCTCGGCCGGCGACCCCACGACGGTCCTCTCCGAATCGAACCTTCGAGACGCTTTCGACGCCGAAGCAGTCGTCTCTCGACACCCCGTCACCGGGTCTGTGTACGTCACGGCCCTCCCATCTTCTTCCTCGTCGGCAGATGCGACGGGGCGCGTCCACGTCGTCGGTGGCGGCGGAACCGCCGCACGCGCCCTTCACGTCCTCTCTGCGGCAGGGTACGCACTCACCACCGGCGCACTCAACGAGGGCGACACCGACGCCGAAGCGGCACGACGGGTCGGTGCGGACCTCGTAACCGTCCCACCGTACGCACCCGTCGACGGTGCAGCACGGTCCGCCGTCGAATCGCGTATCGAGGCGGCCGACGTGACCGTCGTCGCCGACGTCGAAGTCGGGGAAGGGAACCTCCCGAACCTCGAAGCGGCGGCGGCGGCGGAGTACCTCGTCCTCGTCGAAGAACGTCCCTTCTCGGAGCGAAACTACGCCGGCGACGACGGGTGCGCCGTCTACGAACGCCTCCGTGAACACGGCCACGTCGTCGAACCGAGCGAGTTGCTCTCGGTCGTCGGCGAGTTGGCGTGCGAAGCGTTCGGAGACTGACCCGACGCTGTACCACGATTTTCCCTCTGTCCTCGTCACACAGCCCTACTCGCCAGACTCGACAGAGGTTAGCCTGTCGCTGACAGTCACTACGCACTACATATTCAATACGTGAGCGTGCGTTTACTAGTTCGATTTCTGAGAGGATATCGGACATGAAACTCGCACTCATCGGGGTCGGACAGGCAGGTGGAAAAGTCGTCGACGCCCTCATCGATTACGACCGGCGGACGCGAAGTGGCTACATCGTCGACGCGATTGCAGTCAATACGGCACGTGCCGACCTGATGGGCCTGAAGTTCGTCCGGAAGGACCATCAGGTCCTCGTGGGCACGTCGCGCGTGAAAGGCCACGGCGTCGGCGCAGACAACGAACTCGGCGCAGAGGTCACAGCAGAGGACGTCGGAGACATCCTCTCGATAGTCGACGACCTGCCAGTCCACGAGATAGACGCCTTCCTCGTCGTCGCCGGCCTCGGCGGCGGAACCGGGTCGGGAGGAGCGCCCGTCGTCGCTCGCGAACTCAAGCACATCTACACCGAACCGGTCTACGGTCTGGGTATCCTCCCGGCGAGGAACGAAGGCGGCATCTACACCCTGAACGCCGCCCGGTCGCTCCAGACGTTCGTCAACGAAGTTGACAACCTCATCCTCTTCGACAACGAAGCGTGGCGTCGAACCGGTGAGTCGCTCGAATCGGGCTACAGCGACATCAACACGGAACTCGCTCGTCGGTTGGGTATCCTCTTCAGCGCCGGCGAAACCGATGGGTCGAGTGTCGTCGCCGAGTCTGTCGTCGACGCGTCCGAGATAATCAACACGCTCGCGTCCGGTGGCATCTCGACCATCGGATACGCCTCGGCCGAACTCGACAGACCCAAGAAAGGGTTCCTCGCTCGCCTCTCGAACGGGTCGCACGTCACTGAGGACGACGGTGAGTCGATGAACCGCATCACGAGTCTCGTTCGACGTGCCGCCCTCGGCCGTCTCACCCTCCCGTGTGAGATTGCAGGGACCGAGCGTGGACTCGTCGTCGTCGCCGGCCCGCCGGACGTCCTCTCGCGCCGCGGAATCGAACGCGCTCGGACGTGGCTCGAAGAAGAGACCGGGACGATGGAGATTCGCGGCGGTGACTACCCCGTCGAATCGAACTACGTGGCCGCCGTCACGCTCCTGTCCGGCGTCTACGACGTTCCGCGCGTGAAGGAACTGCAGGCAGTCGCCATCGAGACACAACGCGATATGCTCGCCAAGCGGCAGTCGAGTGCGGCCTCGCTCGAAGAACTCGTCGACACAGGCGACGACAGACTCGAACCGCTGTTCTGAGTCGTTGCAAGTCGTTTTGGGCAGGGACGGTGGGGACCTCCAGAAGAGACAGATGAATGCTACGTTTCTGGGTCGAAACGACCTGAAAGACGGGGAAGGGTCATAGTCTGTGAGTGCGAAAGTCCGAACGATGGCCGAGTACCCGCTAAAACAACGGTTCGTGCTCGATACCTCCCTTTTTCTCTCGGAGGAGATTCGTGACGACGACGAGACGTTCGAAGAGGCAGTCGCACGATTGCTCGACACGATTGCCGCCGCGCGTCTGGATTTGAACATCTCGTGTTACATGCCGCCGTCTATCGCGTCGGAACTGGAACACATCCTCCGGGAACGCGGCGTCTCGGAAGAACTCCTCGGCAAACTCGATACGTGGGTCATCAAGAAACACCCCGACCGCTACGAGGTGTACATCCCCGCCGAAATCGTCTACCGGTTCATCGACGAGATGTCTGACCGCGTCAACCGGGGACTTCGCGTCTCCGAGAAGGCCGTCCGGAAAGCCGAAGAGAGCAAACTCCGGTCCGACGGTGCGTCGAAGATGTCCGACGTTGACAAAGTCATCTCCGACCTCCGAGAGGACTACCGCGGTGCGCTCAGACAGGGTGTCCTCGACTCGCGGGAAGACTTCGACCTCCTCATCCTCGCGCGGGAACTGAATGCCGGCGTGGTGACCGAGGACACGGGAATCATCAGTTGGGCCGCCGACTTCGGCCTCCGGAACCTCCGCGGACGTGCCTTCCCGACGCTCCTCGAAGAGTATCTCATGGCGCTCGACGAACCGCACCCACAACGACGGGAAGACTGGTGACTCTCACCGTCGTCGAGTGACAAAACGACCGGCGTCGAAGCGGACTCAGCGAATCTCGTCTAAGTCGACGAACGAATCGCTGCGGGCGCTCACCCACACCGTGAGGAGTTCTTCTGGTGTCGCGCCTGTTGGGTGAATCGTACACTCTTCGCGGCCATCGTTACCAGTCACGACGCGCGACGTGAGAGAGGGTCGACCCGGAACTTCGGTGTCTTTGTCGGGCGTGTGTGCGGATTCAGAACCCATCAGTAGCCCTCCGGAATGGCGACTTCGAGGCCAGTCTCTGCGCCCAACGAGACGGTGACCGAGTCGACGTCCGACCGGTACTGGTGGGTATGCGTCCCGTTCGTGCGTAACTGGAGCGTCTCTTCGACCAGGTGTGCCTCCGAGAGGCGTTCCAGTTTCCGGTAGGTCGTCGACAGGGGGATGTCACACTCTGTGGACAGTTCCTGTGCAGTCATCGGGGAACTCACACCCTGTAAGGTCGTAAGTATCCGACGACAGGCACGGTCCGAGAGTGCATCGAGGACCTGTTCGGCGCGTGCCTCTGGGGACGCCGGTTCGAGTGGATTGCGTGTGAGTCCGGTCTGCATGCTCGTTCGTCGATTCGTTCTCCGCGTCCGTCGAAGCGTACCCCGCATATGTTGGGGCCTTTATCTCTCGCGCGACGGTGCGCGAACGCCGGGAAGTCTCGACTGGTGTCGGGACACCCCACGATATAAAGGCCCGAGATATCGGGGGTGTTTATATCAGGGGGAGCGGCGTCTGCCTAGATACATGACGAGCGCAGCGGGCATCAGAGCAGAGTTGAAAGTGACAGGGCCATCGGGGTGTCCCGTCGCTTCAGTATCCGAAAACGACAGCTCAGGATACGCGTTGTCGCGAAGCATGGCACCGAATCAGGAGGGCTCCGTCACAGAGGAGTTCGTCTTCGACAGCGACGAGGCCGTTCCAGCGGAGATGGAACGACTCTTCGACTACGGTGACGGGACCGTCTACCGATTCGCACGCGAGGGAGGCATCGGGTGCCCGTGCGAACAAATCGAGACGTTCGACTGCCCCGTCGTAGACGTGCAGACACGTGACGGCGCGTTGTTCTTGACGTTCCACGCACCTGACGTGGAGACGCTTCGCGACGTCGTCGCCTCACTCCGGAAGTCGTCGGGGTCCGTCGACGTTCGCCGACTTCTCCAGTCGTCGTCGGACGAGTCGCGTGACCTCGTGTTGGTCGAACGCGGTCAACTCACCGACAGACAGCGGGAAGTCCTGGAGATGGCACACGAGATGGGCTACTTCGACCACCCACGCCGGGCGAACAAAGGCGAAGTCGCGACGGAACTCGGCATCACCACGTCGACGTTCTCCGAGCACCTCGCGATGGCACAGAAGAAGCTCATGGGGGCCATCCTACAGGACTGACGTGAGTCCCCCGTGAATTGAGGGTACAGGTCCTCGGTTCTCGGGTGCCTAGACTTACGTGGTGAGTTCACGATGCGCGAATTCGAGGTGACGTGTCCCGAATGTGGGCAACACTATCGGGTCAACGAACCGATGTACGAGACGCTCCAGAAGACTGGGTGCGTCATGTGTAAAGCACCGGTCCACGACGGTGTGGCACCGGCGTAACACGCTCTTTCGACGACGCGGAACCGATTCGACAGTTACTCGACGAGGACGATACCGACCATCCCGAGTGTCTCGTGCGGGACGCACACGTAGCGATACTCGCCAGTCGCGTCGAAGGTGTGCTCGAAGGTGAAACCCTCCGAGGCGGTGAGTTCGGACTCGAACTCGCCTTCCCGATGCAGCACGTTGTGCGTTCCACCGTTACCGGTCCACTCCCAGACGACTGTCGTCCCAGTCGAGACTTTCACCGCGGCGGGGCCGAACGCGAACCCGCCGCCGTTGCCCTCGGCACCGACCGAGATTGTGACCTCGTCTTCTCCGGTCATGTCGTGGACGCCGTCGTAGTTCCCAGTTCGCTCGAACCACCCGTCGAACGCCGGCATCTCTCGGTCCGGTGCTGGGGAGTCGGTCGCTTCGCTGTCCCCGTCGCTTCCACCATCACCACCGGACGACCCGCTACACCCTGCGAGGAGCGCGATTCCAGAGGTGGCCGCAGTCGCGTGCAGAAATGACCGTCGAGAGAACCGTTGTGTCATCGTTCGATGGTACTGGGCATCCAACGAAGTCTAATGCTTCGATTCCCAGTCGGTGAAAACAGGCGAAACGGGCGTAACAGTCGGTTCCAAAGACGCACGCATGCCCACGGACGACGACCCGCGGAGCAAACCACGAATCGACGGAAGCCGCCAGTGGGAGGTATTCTTCCGTGAGAACGACGCCGAACCCATGCGCCACGTCGGGAGCGTGACCGCTCCGTCTATCGACCTCGCGACAGAACAGGCGCGGACACTGTTCGACTTCGCGGCGTCTGCGTTGTGGCTCTGTCCGGCGGACGAAGTCCGTCGACTCGGCGGGAACGACCTGGCTGCAAAGGGTCGTGACGATTCGGCCGGCGAGACCGACCCAGAGGTGACGCACGGATGATTTCCATCAGTAAGTTGTTGTGTGGGCAGACGGCCGAGGGTGACGGCCTTCGATACGACGACCCAGACGCCTCTATCGAGCAGATTCGCGAAGAGAAACAGAAGCGTCCGGTCGTCGTCTGGAACACGACTCGGCGCTGCAATCTCTACTGCGAACACTGTTATGCGGGTGCGGACCTCGACCCCGCACAGGGCGAACTCTCGACTGCTGAAGCGAAGGGACTCATCGACGACTTAGCCGACTACGACGTCCCCGTGCTCCTCTTTTCGGGTGGCGAACCGCTCGTCCGCGAGGACCTCGTCGAACTCGTCGATTACTGCACCGACCAGGGTGTCCGGGCAGTCCTCTCGACCAACGGGACCCTCATCACCGAAGAGAAGGCACAGGCGCTCAAAGACGCCGGCCTGTCGTACGCGGGTGTCTCCGTGGACGGCCTCCGCGAGCGAAACGACCGCTTCCGCGGGAAAGACGGGGCCTTCGACGCCGCGGTCCGAGGCATCGAAAACTCCCTCTCGGTCGGGTTGAAGACGGGACTCCGGTACACCATCACCGAACACAACGCCGCGGACATGGAGGACGTCGTGGACCTCCTGTACGACGTGGGCGTCGACCGCTTCTGCTTCTATCACCTCGACTACGGCGGACGCGGCGGCGACATCGCCGACGCCGACTTAGACGACGACGCCCAGCGACGGGCCGTCAATCGCCTCTTCGACATGACCCGCGAGTACCACGACGAGGGCGAAGAGATAGAGACGCTCCTCGTCGGCAACTACGCGGATTCCGCGTACGTCGTCGAGTACGCCGACGAAGAACTCGGCAGCGACCACGCCAAGGAGATTCACGACTACCTCCGCGTCAACGGCGGTGACCCGACTGGCGAACGCGTCGCCGACGTAGACTACCGTGGCGACGTTCACCTCACGCAGTTCTGGCAGAGTTACAGCCTCGGCAACGTCCGCGACAGGCCGTTCGGCGAGATTTGGGACGACGAGTCGAACCCGCTTCTCGCTCGCCTTCGAGAACGCGAAGAACACCTCACGGGCAAGTGTGCGACCTGCCAGTATCAGGACGTGTGTCGTGGGTCGTCACGGCTTCGTGCTATCGCTGGGTCTGGTGACCTGTTCGGGCCGGACCCGCAGTGTTACCTCACGCCCGAAGAACGCGGTGAGACGGTAGAACCTGCGGACTGAGGCGACATCCCGTCGTTTTAACTCGATTGCTGGATGTCGGAACGTCAAGACAGAGGACACATGCAGCAGAGCGTTCTCCACAGAGGACTGGTGAATTGTGCGTATAGAGGGTGAAATCGGTGGGCGTCTGGATACTGCTCCCACTCGTGTGAGGTGAAGACGCCTCCGGAGCAGCCAAGTCGTGGGTCTGGGCGTTGCCGTAGTCAGTCACTGGCCGATTTCGAGTAATCGATTGGTCACTTCCGAAGCGACCACGGGAAGTCACGCCGTCCCGGATACCTCATCGTCCGGAAGGTGTGAGAGGGCACGACGGAGCAGTGGCGGCGTTATTACAGAGGTGACGATGGCGACGAGCACGATGACGGCATAGACCGTGGGCGTGAGAACCCCTATGGACAACCCCAACGCCGCCACGACGAGTTCCATCGCCCCGCGAGCGTTGAGACCGATGGCGAGGCAGATGGTCTCTTCTCGTGTGAGGTCCGTCAACGTCGCGCCGAGCACCACTCCGAGTGCCTTCCCAAGCACGGCAACGGCGAGTGTAATCCCGAACACCAACAGCGTATCCAGCGTGAACAGTCCACTCAGATCGACCCGTAATCCGGCCGTCGCAAAAAAGATGGGCGCGAACAGCCCGAGGGTCACCATCTGAAACACCCGTTCTGTCTCGTTATCGAGTGGGTTCTTGACCAAGACACCTGCCAGGAACGCGCCGAGAACAGCCTCCAGTCCGAGTGCGAGCGAGGCAGCCGCCGTCCCAAGCCCGACGACGACGACGATTGAAAATCCGGTTAACGCGGGCGACCGAACGTAGGAGGTGATACCGAAGAGTGTCTCGACGATTCGCGGGCCGAGCACGGCGACGACGATAACGAACACGGCGAGGACACCGAGCGTTCGACCGACCGCTAACGGATTCGTCTGGCCCGCTCTTGCGATGTCGGACACGACTGTGAGCGCGACCCACCCCGCCGCATCGATGACGACGGCGACAGTGAGAGTGAGTTGTCCCACCGTTCGGTCCATCGCGTCGAGGTCGACCAGCACACGAACGGCGACTGGAACCGCCGAGATGCTCAGGGCTGTCGCAAGGAACAGCGCAAATGGGAGTCGCTGTTCGGGCGTGACGAGGTATCGTCCCGGGAGCGACCATCCCAGGACGAACCCCAAAAGAAACGGCACGACCGAGGCCCCGGTAGCGAGGGCTATCGTCGGTTGGATGTAGCGACGGACCGTCTGAACGTCGACTTCAGTTCCAGCCATGACGAGAAGGAGGATGAGTCCGAGCGACGCGAGGGCTGCCAACTGGTCGGGGACCGGGACGACGATAGCCGTGACGTTCGGGGCGACGAACCCGAGTACCGACGGACCCAAAACCAATCCGGTGAGGAGTTCACCGACAACCGGTGCGAACCCCAGTCTGTCGGCGACCGTCCCAAGCGTATGCGCAGCGGCCAAGACGAGGGTCAGTCCGGCGAGAAACGTGAGTAACCCACCCGACTCGACGGCCATGGTAAAGTCACACTCCGTGGGTCAGCAACGTACGATTCGTCCTCATTACTACCGTCACTCGATAGTCTTCGTCCCCCTCGTCAGTAAAAGTCATCAAAATACACCCGAACAGCCTTCGACTGGCCAGCGAGACGTAGCCATCTGGTCAGTGACCCCGGCTACTGAATCACGTTCGACGACACACTAGAGACTCGGTCCCCAAGCGTCCGTCCACCCGAGTAGACAACTGACCGGCGTGTCGACAGTCAGGAAGCGGACTGCGACGGCGGGGTCGAAAGGTGGCGCACAACTGCGGCAGAGCGGTCAAAAAACAGTGTCAGTCGAACGGCGCCGAGACGCTTACTCTGCCGGCGTCGCCGCTTCCTTCTTCTCTTCGCGTTCGAGTTCTTCGAGGTAGTCGTCGGCGTCGAGTGCTGCCTTCACGCCCATTCCGCCGGCGGTGGCGGCCTGCTGGTAGTGGTAGTCGACGACGTCGCCCGCGGCGAAGATGCCGGGTTCGTCAGTCGCCGTCTGGTTGGCGCCGGAGCCGCCCTTCGCGACGATGTAGCCGTCGTCGTCTCGCTGGACGGCCGTCCCTTCGAGGTAGTCAGCGTTCGGCGTGTGGCCGATGGCGTAGAACACCGCGCCGACGTCGAAGTCGAACTCTTCGGTCTCAGGGTCGTCGAGTTTGGCAGTCGGGTGACCCTCGGGGTGGCGGACCAGCGTGACGTGGTCGACGCCCTCTTCAGGCGACCCGTGGAGTTCGGTCGCTTCGGTGTTGAGCATGAGTTCGATTTCGTCGTCGTCGACTTTCTCCATCAGGCGGTCGACCCAGTAGTCCTCGGCGCGGAACTCCTCGCGGCGGTGGACGAGGTACACTTTCGAGGCGAACTTGGTCAGGAAGTTGGCCTCCTCGACGGCGGCGTCACCGCCACCGATGACCATAATCTTCTCGTCGCGGAAGAACGCGCCGTCACAGGTCGCACACGTCGAGAGACCGTAGCCCATGAGGTTCTCCTCGCCGGGGATGCCGAGCGTCCGGGCGGAGGCACCGGAGGCGGAGATGATGGCGTCTGCGGTGTACACGTCGCCGTTCTTCAGGGTGACCGTGAACGGGCGCTCAGACGCGTCGACGGATTCGATGATGCCGTGGCGAATCTCGGTCCCGAAGCGTTCGGCCTGCTGCTTCATGTTGTTGATGAGTTCGGGACCGGAGATACCCTCGGGGAAGCCCGGATAGTTCTCGACTTCTGTCGTGAGCGTGAGTTGGCCGCCCGGTTCGTCGCCCTCGAAGACGAGTGGTTCGTTGTTGGACCGGGCCGCGTAGATAGCCGCAGAGAGCCCAGAGATACCCGAACCGGCGATGATGAGTTTCCTGTGTTCGACGAAGGAATCGGCGTCTTGCGTCATAGTCCGTTGTTCGCTATACCGGTGCCTTAAGCTTGCGCTGTATTGCGAGGATGGCTACAACACCGCCACGTGATTGCATACCAGATGCTGGACCGACCCACCGCACCGACGCCGGAGCGAAAGACCAGTATCAGTCGCCGACGCACATCTCGCTATGTCCGCCGACCTTCACGAGAAGACGAACCGCTACGAGCAGATGCTCGCCGACGCCCTCGGCGAAGCAGTCCAAGCCGTCCCCGAGGAGACACACCTCGGACACGCCGCCGCCGACTGTCTGGAGATGGCCGAATCGTACCTCGACGACGGCCGTCACTTCAAGGACGCAGACGATTGGGTCAACGCGCTGGCGTCGTTCTCCTACGGATATGGATGGCTCGATGCGGGTGTCCGAATGGGACTGTTCGATATCCCGGACGACTCGCACCTCTTTACGATGTGAATCGTCGGGAGATAATTTAGCCCACGTTCGCGTATTGACACCATGAGTTCCGCCTCGTCGTCGGCCGCTCCTCGCATCTCTGATGCACAACGAACGCTCGAACAGCGGTTCGCGAACCCGTTCTTACGGCGACTCCTCAAATCGCCGCTTCACCGACTCGCCAGTCGGTGGTTCGTGCTGGTCTCGTACGTCGGGCGACAGAGTGGCCGCCGGTACACGTTCCCCGTCGTCTACGCCACGGCGCAGAATGACCTCGTCGTCGTCACGCCGAAGGCCGACAGCAACTGGTGGAAGAAATTTCGCGACCCAACGGCGTGTCACGTCTGGTATCGCGGAGGCCGGTACACTGCGATGAGTGAAGTCACCACGGGCGAGACGGCAGTGCGACTGCTCGATATCTACACATCTTCCCACCCGTTCATGGCGCGCGGGTTAGGACTCTCGAACGACTCTCCTGAACCGACTGTACAACTCTCCGAGGCGACGGAGGAACTCGCAGTCGTTCGGTTCTCGCCCGACAGATAGGCGCGTTCGATACCGGTCAGCCGACCGTCGTCGGCGTCACGTCTGGGTCGTGGTTGGCGAAGGCCGCGACGCAGTCGTCGCGAGTGGCGAAGTCTTTCACCCACGTCAGCGAGGCGTGCATGTCTCGGTCGTTGGTCGTGACGCCCGGGAGGATGCCGCCTTCCCACGATTTCGCGGCGTATCCCACGTCACCAGCAAGGAGCACCCACCCGGCACCCGTCTTGGTGAGGACGGACACGTGGCCGGCGCTGTGACCCGGCGTGAAGACGAGGTAGACGAGGCCATCGCCGAAGAGGTCGAGGCCCTGTTTGAACGGCCCGAATGGAATCTCCGTCAGGTCCAACGGCGTGACGTCGATACCGTCCCACATCGAGGGGATGTACCCGAAATCGTTGCGTGCGTCCCACTCGGAAGCGCTGACGACGATGTGCTCCGCGTCTCGGACGTGTGCCAGTCCGCTCGCGTGGTCGGAGTGGAGGTGGGACATGACGACGTATTCGAGGTCTTCGGGCCGGACGCCAAGCGACGCCAGTTGCTCGTGGACCGCTTGCCCGGCAGGGAGGCGGCCCCAGTACATCGTCGACGAGAGGAACCCGAGGTGTCCGCGCTGGTCGGTCCGGATGTCGCTGTGCCACCCGGTGTCGACGAAGACGGGCCCCTCTGGATGGTCGATGAGGTAGGCAGAGACGGGTACCCACATCCGCTTGGACTTCGGCCGAAGCCATCCGGTGTAGGGCATCGGGTGGCGTGTCTGCTCCCTAAACGCGAGCGCTCGGTCGATGTTCACGGCACCAGTGTGGAACACGTGAACCGTCGTCTGCGTCGTTTCCTGTGTGGTCGAGACGGGTCGTTCGGTTGCCATCGACACTGAGGAAGTGAGCAGTCAGCCTGTACGTTTGTCCGAACATCCTCGGCTATTCAAATACTCCCCCGTGAGCGGAGCGGCTAACTCGCTGCTCTGCGTATCGACGTAGCGACATGGTGACGGCGACGATTGAGATACCGCTCGCCGAAGAGTTCGGCGTGACGGCCATCTCCCGTGACCACCCCGACGCGCTCTTTCGGTACCTCTCTGGAATCGAAGAACCGGACCGAAGTTACGGACTCGTGGAAGTCCACGCAGACGACCTCGACGAACTGCTCGACCAACTTCGAGCGGTCCCCTCGGTTCGCGCGTTCGAACTACTCGACCGCTACGAAGGCCGTGCTGTCTTCCGCTACGAGACGGACGTCTCCGAACTCTATCGAGCAGTTCGCGACTCCGATATCCTTCCGGCGTTCCCGTATACGATTCGGGATGGCGTATTGACCTTCCGAGTGACGACGTCTACAGATAGGCTCTCGCGGTTCGGCGAGACACTTCGGTCCCTTGGGTGGACGTTCGACGTGACCATGGTCTCCCAATCGCTCGACGACACCGACTTCCTCACAGACCACCAGTGGCACGTCCTCGAAACGGCCGTCGACGCCGGCTATTACGACTCGCCGAGGCGGTGTACACTCTCAGAAGTCGCAGACGAGGTCGGAATCGCCCCGTCGTCTGCGAGCGAAGTTCTCCACCGCGCGGAAGGAAGTGTGATTCGGTGGTTCATCTCAGAACGCGGCGAAGAATTGGGCGGAATCCACTGACTACTCGAACCGGAACGTCGCGCCGTCGGAACCGTCTTCGACGTCGACGCCGAGCGCCTCCAAGTCGTCGCGGAGACCATCGGCGCGTTCGTAGTTGCCCGCGTCACGCTCTGCCTCGCGCACGTCCAAGACGAGTTGGACGAGGTCCGCGGCGATGGACACGTCGCCATCGTCGGCCCCCTCGCCGAACGACAGGCCGAACACCTCGCCGCCGAGGGCTTCGAACGTCTCGATTGCGTCGCGGAGCGCGCGGTAGTCGTACTCGTCGCCCGCGTCGAGGTGGCGGTTGACGGCGCTCGCCAGTCCGAGGAGTTCGGCCATCGCCTCGCGGACGTTGAAGTCGTCGTTCATCGCCTCGCGGAAACTCTCGCGGGTCGATTCGACCGTCTCTCGGAGGTCGGTCGCCTCGACTTTGGTTCGCGCGGCGGGGCTATCGCACGCCTCGACGGCCGCCTCGTACGCCCGTTCGAGTCGCTCCCAGCGCTCTTCTGCCTCCGAAATCGTCTCCTCGGAGTAGGTCTGTTCCGACCCGTAGGCCGTCGAGAGGTAGAACGTCCGAATCACGTCGACGCCGAATTCGTCGAGGGCGTTGTCCACGTAGAAGAAGTTCCCGAGGCTGGAACTCATCTTGTCGCCGTCGGTCTGGAGCAAGCCGACGTGGAGCCAGTAGCGGGCGAACTGGTGACCCGTCGCGGCCTCCGACTGGGCAATTTCGTTCTCGTGGTGGGGGAACACGAGGTCACGGCCGCCGACGTGGATGTCGATGGTCTCGTCGAGGTGCGTCATGGACATCGCCGAGCACTCGATGTGCCACCCGGGGCGACCCTCTCCCCACGGCGAGTCCCACGTCTCACCGCACGGGTCCGTGAGGGGTTCGAGGTCCGGGTTACGGTGTTCGGCGGCCGTCTCGGGACTGACGGCACCTGCCTTCCAGAGCGCGAAGTCCGCGGCGTTCCGCTTCTCGGAGCGTTCGGCAGAATCGCCCTGCGACTCCAGTTCGTCGACTCGCTGGTTCGAGAGTTTGCCGTAGTCCTCGAACGTGGTCACGTCGAAGTAGACCGACCCGTTCGACTCGTAGGCGTGACCGCGCTCGACGAGTGTCTGGATGAGGTCGATAATCTCGGGGATGTGTTCGGAGACGCGCGGGTAGACTTCCGCCCGTTTCAGGTTGAGGCCGCGCATGTCGCGGATGACGTCGCCGACGAAGTGTTCGGCGACGGTCGATTCGTCGTCACCGAGGTCGTCTTCACCGATGCGAGCGGCAATCTTCTCGTTCACGTCGGTGAAGTTCTCGACGTGGTGGACGCGGTAGCCCTCGTATTCGAGCCATCGGTGCATGATGTCCGCGTGCATCCAGAGGCGGGCGTGACCGAGGTGAGCGTCGTCCGAGACCGTCAGTCCACAGACGTAGAGCAACACGTCGTCGTCGCTTCGAGGCTCGAAGTCCTCGCGTTCTCCCGTCAGCGTGTTGGTCACGGACAGCGTCATTGCTCTCGGGTACTCGTGGGACGGTTTTCAACCCGTCGGAACCCGTCGGTTCCACGCGGTTTTGGTTCCGGTCGGACGCTGTCCGTCCCAGTCGGTGGGTGCAGATATTCTGCCGGACAGTTCACCGTCTCGCGGTGACCTCGTAGTGGAGTTCGACGATTCCAGAGTCGTAGGTTCTCGTGTCGAGATGCTGTAAGCCGTACGTCTCGTCGTTTCTCTCGAACAGTGGAATTCCGCTTCCCAAGAGGACTGGAATGAGCGAGAGACGAAGTTCGTCGACGTGGTTCGCGTCCAGAAATTTCCGGGCGAGTTGTGCGCCGCCGACCAGCCAGGTGTGGTCGTACTCACGCTCGAGTTCGGTCGCCACAGAACCGATATCCCCGTCAACGAACTCGACTGCATCGGTGGCCCGTGGCAGGTCTCTGTGAGTCAACACGTACGTCGGTCTGTCTCCGTATGGCCACTCGCCGAAGGTGAGTATCTGCTCGTACGTCGTTGCCCCCATAACCAGACAATCGATGCTCGCGAAGAACTCCTCGTAGGCGTCGGCGATATCGCCGTTCGCTGAATCCTGCTCGAATTCGTCGAGCCACTCGACCCCACCATCGTCGTCGGCGATGTAGCCGTCGACACTCGCTGCGATGTAGAGTGTGACTTTGCCGGTACTCATGGCAGTTGTTGCTGCGGTGAAGGCAAATAGCTCTCGTCACGGTACGGGGGACAGCAGACCCACTCAGACGTAGACTGATTCGCTCGCAGATTCGACGATTCGCAGAGCGGCCGCACCTTGTCGACGTGGGACGACGACGGCCAAGGAATCACCCGCGACGCCCGCAGCGTCGACCACGACCGACTCGGCGTCGAGTCGGGACAGAACCGTCGTGAGGTAATCCGTTCCCACGTCGCCCTCGGCGATGATTGCAGTGAGCGGCCCACCCCCCGCGAGTTCGACCCCCGCGACCGAGAGGACCGGGTCGCCGTCCGACTCCTCGATATCTTCGCCGACGAGGCCGACGCCGCTTCGCATCGTGACTGTCACCTCACGAGACTCAGATTCGAGGTCGGACAGGTCGTCGGCGAATCGGCGAAGCGCGGCAGCGACTGCGTCGTCGTCGCCGAGGTCCAGATAGGCCGCGGCAGCGGCGTAGTTGACGACACCCGCGCGGAGGGCGGCGAGGAGGAACGGTCGTTCACGGACGGCGTCGCGTGCGTCGGCGGCGAGAGACATGGTCGAGGGGTCGTCGTCCGAGCGCAAAAAACCGCGCCCTCGGCGTATCCCGCCACCGTATCGTGTGCCCACCTGAACGGGTGGCGAACCTGAGTTGGCCGAACGCGAAGATTCCTTTCCGGGATGCGAAGTCCATAAGACAGTCCCGTCATAACCCCCGGACATGCAAGCGCTGGTCATCGTGGCGCACGGGTCGCACCTGAACCCGGATTCGAGTACGCCGACCTACGACCACGCGGACACCATCCGTGAGGTCGGCGCGTTCGACGAGGTCCGAACCGGCTTCTGGAAAGAAGAGCCATCGATTCGGGAGGTTCTCAGGACCGTGGAGGCCGACGAGGTGTACGTCGTCCCACTGTTCATCAGTGAGGGCTACTTCACAGAGCAAGTCATCCCACGTGAACTCCGTCTCGACGGGTGGGACGTGGCAGACTGGGACTCAGATGGCCTCTCGGCGTCGCACGTCACGCTCACTGCCGAAGACGTCCCCGAGAAAACAGTCCACTACTGCGGACCGGTCGGGACCCACGAAGCGATGACCGACGTTATCGTCCGCCGAGCGGAGTCCGTCACCGGTGACCCGAACGTCGGCGACGGGTTCGGCCTCGCCGTCGTCGGTCACGGAACCGAGCGCAACGAGAACTCCGCGAAAGCCATCGAGTACCACGCCGACCGGATTCGGCAGATGGGCCGCTTCGACGAGGTGCAGGCGCTCTACATGGACGAAGACCCAGAAGTCGACGACGTGACCGACTACTTCGACTCCGAGGACATCGTCGTCGTCCCGTTGTTCGTCGCCGACGGGTTCCACACGCAAGAAGACATCCCCGAGGACATGGGCCTGACCGACGACTACCGGACAGGCTACGACGTGCCCGCCGTGGTCGATGGCCACCGTATCTGGTACGCCGGTGCCGTGGGAACCGAGGGCCTGATGGCAGATGTGGTGCTCGAACGCGCCGCCGACGCAGGGGCAGATATCGGTGACGCGCTCGAAGTCGTCCGTGAGAAGACACGGGCAACGGAGGAGGTCTAACGTGAGCAACCACATCGACGCGGTCGTAGACGCTGCAAGGGACGGTATCGAGCACGACGGATTTGCAGTCACGTTCGAGGACGGGACGTACCGCCTCGACACACCAGAGATGACGTTCGAAAACCTCTCAGAAGACGAACTGTACGACCTCTTTACGCAGTGGGCGGACGAAGCCGGCCACGATTGGCACTTCTGGTCAGACGTTGTCGGCGACGTATCCCAGCACCGTCGAGCCTTCTTGCAGTGGGTCGAAGGCTTCGACGAACGACCCCTCAACGAACGATACGAAGCGCTCCGCAATGGCGTCTCCACAGAGTGGGGACAACTTCGAATCACGGTCGAACTCGACGATGACACACGCGTCTACGACGTTCGGCACGTCGACGATGCCGACGTGGACACAGACGAGTTGGACCCGTACCACGACCCACTCGCTGCCCGACAACTGTCCACCTACGACGAGAACGGTCGCTACCGACCACTGAAGTCAGGGAACAACCTCGCCGGTGGATGGGTCTTTCCGGACATCGACGCTCATACTCTCGTCGAAACGGTCGAGACGTTCTACCCAGCGTCCGTTCCGAACTGGTACCGCGAGCGCGAGGGAACGCTCGACGTGGAACACTGGGAGGATACGATTGGTCGGCAGACCGGGATGTACAGCGTCATCGAGACGTGGAACCGCGGCGACGGCCACGAACACGTCGACTGGGTCGCCGAGGCCTGTTGTGACGACTCGCAGTGTGTGAAGCGCCGCGAATGGCAGTGCGACGACGAGACGGACCTCGACGTGGACGGCGGCGACGGCGTCTTCCCGTGCCGCGAACCGTGTTCACTCGTCATCGCGGCCTCTCGAAAGTGGACGCGTCTCGAAGGCGAAGAGACGCAGACCTACGAGTTCGAACTGACGCCGTCGGAGAAAGCACAGGTCGAAGAAATCATCGAGGCCGTCGCCGACGGCCGAATCGACGACATCCGCGAGGCGGACGTGTACGAAGGTGCCAACCGGTACCGGACTCGGTTCCTCCGCGCGAAGTTGTTCGACGAAGACGGAAACCTCTGTGGCGTCCCGACCGACGACGAGTAACTGACTCGAAGACGGGACGCGGCTTTCAGTCGCGCGTCTCTTTCACCGAATCGCCAGTGTCAACGCCGCGAAGACCCCACCCACGACGACGACAGCACCGAGTGTGATGGCGAGACTCTCGAACACCGATGCGACAGCGACGGCGAGGGCGAGTGCGACGGCGGCGAGAAGCAAGAGCGGTCCTGCTCGTGGGTCGACCCGTGGCAAGGCTTCGCCGAGCGAACCCACGAGGCCGTCGTTCGATTCGACCTGTGGTGGTTTCGAGAGCGTCTCGTCTATCTCGACGGGGGGTTTACCACCCTGTCCGGGGTTGACGGTCACGTCGACGTACGCCGTCTCCGACCCGTATCCGGAGACGATTTTGAGCTTTCCGCTCACCGGTTCTGCCGGCGGCGAAACCGGCAACCGAACCGACTTCGTCTGGCCGCCGTCGACGAAGTGATTTCCGTTGGCCAACGTGACGACGCGCGAGAGGTCGTCGTCGATGTTGAGGTGGACGTGAACCGCCTGTCCGAGATTTTCGAGTTCGACGGTGAACGAACCGGTCGTCGAGAACGATGGCGAGACCGAAAGGTCGTGAGGGCGCTCGGCGTTCAGCGAAACGGTGAGCGGCGCGTTCGACACGATAGCACCGTCAAGTCGAGAATAGAAAAACGTTCAGGTCCAGTCAGTCGTCGCGCATGTCCGGCGGCAGGAGGTTCGGAATACCGTCCTCGATGGGGTACACCTCACCGGTGACCGTGCCGATGAGTCGTCCTTCGATGATTTCGTCACCGTCTCGCTCGTCGACTTCCAACTCGAGTTCGCTCTTGTCGAGGGGGTCACAGAGGATGTCCATCAGGGATTCTTTCATCGTCGTGACGGTGGATTGCGTGAAGTAAAAGCGTACGGGTTCGACGCCGTCAGCCGACGGGTTCTGGACCGTCCCGTCGTTCGTCACGTGACGATTCGCTCGCCGGCCTGTGCGGCGAGATTACTCGTCGAACGGGTTTGCGAGGTGGACGGTCTGTGCGCGGTCCGGACCGACGCCGACGGCGTAAATCGGCACGTCGAGTTCCTCGGAGAGGTACTCGAGGTACTCTTGTGCGGCGTCCGGGACGGCGTCGTAGCCTTCTTCGGCGACTTCGGCCCAGTCGACTTCCGGCCACGTCTCGAACTCCTTGAGGACGGGTTCGCACTCGGCCCAGCGCTCGGTGGTCGCCGGCATGGTGAGTCGTTCTTCGCCCTCCAGTTCGTAGGCGTGTCCGACCTTGACCTCGTCGAGGCCTGCGAGTACGTCGAGGTGGTTGACGGCGATGCCGGTAAAGCCGCTGACACGGGCGGCGTGGCGGAGCATCGGCATGTCGAGCCATCCGATACGGCGCGGGCGGCCGGTGACGGTCCCGAACTCGCCGCCCTTCTCGCGGATGAAGTCTGCGAGTTCTTCGTCGCGTTCGTCGTCCTTCAGTTCGGTCGGCATCGGTCCCTCGCCGACGCGAGAGAGGTACGCCTTGACGATGCCGACGACTTCGCCCTGCCCGACCACGGTCGGTCCGACACCGGACCCCGTCGCCGCGCCGCCGGCCGTCGGGTTGGAGGAGGTCACGTACGGGTAACTGCCGTGGTCGATGTCGATGAGCGTCCCCTGTGCGCCCTCGAACATCACGTTCTCGCCCGCCTCGCGGCGTTCTGCGAGGAAGTCACCACAGTTGATGGCCATGTCGTCTTCGCGGAGGCGACGGCCGAACTCGGTGAACTCTTCGACGAGGGCTTCGATGTCGCACTCCTCGCCTGCTTCGAGTCCGTACACGTCCTCGATGAGGGCTTTCTTCTGCGGAACGACGTACTCGAGTCGCTGGCGGAGCACGTCGGGGTCCAGAAGGTCGCCGACGCGGATGCCGCGACGACCCGCTTTGTCCTCGTAGGTCGGGCCGATGCCGCGTCCGGTCGTACCGACGACGAGGTCGGAGTCGGAGTCGGCTTTCGCCTCTTCTTCGATGTTGTCGAGACGACGGTGGTACGGCATGATGACGTGCGCACGCTTGGCGAGACGCACGTCAGGGTCGAGGCCACGTTCGCGGAGGGCGTCGATTTCGGAGAAGAGCGTCCGGGGGTTGATGACACACCCATTTCCGAGCACGCCCACTTTGTCGCGGACGGCCCCGCTCGGGACGAGCGATAACTTGTACTCTTCGCCGTCTTCGACGACGGTGTGGCCGGCGTTGTCGCCGCCTTGATAGCGGACGACGATATCAGCGTCGCCGCCCCACAGGTCGACGAGTGCGCCTTTGCCCTCGTCGCCGAGTTGCGAACCGACGATGGTAACAGTCATACGTCGGCCGTTCCCCGCGCCGCACTAAACAGATTACGGTACTGGCCGAGGAGGAATACATATGTGTGCATATATTTGTGTCGCGTACGGCTATTCAAGCCACGAACTCGCATTACCGTGGCGACGAATAACACAACGGTTATTTAGTTTCCTCGTATAGGTCGCGATATCTTATTATTCGCCGACGTGGAGGGCAAGGCTTAAAGCCTCCCAAGAAGAGTTAACAAATGGCATGATAGACCGACTTGAGAAAGAAGTCGATATGTTGGAGCGCCATCTCCAGGTCCTGAAGATGGTTATCGATAACGAGCCGATTGGCATCGTCAAGATGTCGAACGAGACTGGCTACCCCCACCACAAGGTTCGGTACTCGCTCCGCGTTCTCGAAGAAGAGAACCTTATCGAGCCCTCCAGCCAAGGTGCGATCAAGACCGAGCGAACCGACGAGTTCGTCGACGAACTCGACGACAAGCTCGACGAGATTGTCACCAAGCTCGAATCGATGAAGATCGAAGAAGCAGCTGAAATCGAGAGCTAAGATTCCGATACACGCGGTCGTTCTGTCTCTGATTACCACGACGAGTCACCTCTGACCGTCGCGGAGACGCCCGCGTCCACGGTTGACCCCTCGGCACGCCCCGTCCGGGTTCGAGACACGGGGCTGCACGAGGCGTTCGTGACCATTCACGAGCGGTGTCGCTCTTCTCTGCCCCCGTTCTCTCGTCACTGTGTCTACTATTCGACCTGCGAACGTCTCGAGAAGATTCGGTCACCCGACTACAGGTCGGGGACGTTGAGGTGGAACTCGCCGCTTCGGGCTTCGACCAGACAGAGGTGGTAGCCCTGTTTCCGCGAGAGTTTCACGAAGCTCTTGCGCTTCGAGCGACTCAGCAGTCCGCCACCGGTCTCGGCGGTGGCCGCTTCGAGGGCGTCCGGTTCGAAGAAGCTCTTCGTGACGACGAACGCCGACCCGAGCGACTCGTTGGCCTCGGCGACGGCCTTCGAATCTTTGATGAGTCGCGTGACCATCGACTGCGTGGCCGGGTCGCGAGAGTTGTTCAAGTTGGCGACGAACAGTGGGTTACCCATCTGGTCCCGGAAGATGACGTCGAACTTTCGGGGTTCGGTCTCTCCCTCACCAATCGGCACCGAGACGGTCCCGTAGAGTTCGATTCTGTCCGCTTTCGGGATGGAGTCGAAGACGCCGGAGAGCGACGACCGGTTGCCAGTCTCACCAATCTCGTAGAGGAGGTCGGTGACGGCCCACTTGGCGAACCCGTACTCGGGGGCCTCGTGGAGGAACTCCTCGTACGGTTGCCCGTCGACGCCGAGTCCGTCGGTGTCGAACGTCGTGTGGTGTTCGAGACGGAGGTTCTCGACGACGTCTTCGCGCTTTGCCTGCCCAGCGTGGGCCTTCTCCAGTGTCGCGCCACTCTTCTTCGCGTAGCGGACGAACAGGTTCGTCCCGCGAAGCGCTTCGTCGGCCGACATCGACCGGTCGGTGGACGTGAGTCCGGCCTCGTCCAGTTCCGACCTGAGGCGGTCGACTTCGGATTCGAGTTCGTTCACTCGACGCTCGAGTTCTTCCGCGCGAGATTGGTGTTCGTCGCGTTCCTTCTGAATGGCATCTCGTTCGGATTCGAGGCGGTCACGCTCCGCTTTGACCTCCGAGAGTTGTTCTTTAAGTGAGATGACTGCTTTCGACGACGCCGCTGTCGCCGACTTCGCCGACTGCTTCGCGTCCGAGGAAGCGCTCGAAGACCGACCTGAGGCCCGTTTCGGTTGCTGTGTCCCCTGTCTGGACGAGGCCGTTTTGGACTCGTTCTTGTCTCTTCGTTTTCGAGGCCGACGAGAAGAGCCGGGTCGTTCGCCGGCAGTCTCGCCTTCTGAATCGCGCGGGTCGAGCGACGGAATCGACCGTGCGTTTCGCCACTCAGCCTCGGCAGAGAACACGTCGTCGCCGGTCTCACCGTCGGCGGATTGGGCTGAATCGCTACCGTTCTTTGCACCCGTCGCCGGTGCCGACGACGGAGACGAGACCGAAGACGTCCCCGACGTGCCGTTGGAGTCACCGGGTTCGGCTCGTTCGACCGGTGCCGTCGCCTGTGCTACGGACTCGTCGGATGTGGTCGCTGTTGCCGACTCGCCTGTCGTGTCTGCCCGTGTCGGACTCGAAGACTCCGCGCTCGCACCAGACGACTTGGATGCTTCGGCAGCGTCTACCGCCGTCGTCTCGGGAGACGACGAGTCACTCGCGGGTTCGATTTGTTCTTCGTCGTCGACGCTCCCCGCCGTCTCGGCCTCGGAAACAGTACCTGCTGTCCCCGTTGTCGACTCGTCTTCAGCTGCCGCGTCGTCGCTTTCGTCGTCTGGAATCTCGACGAGGTCGATGTCCACGTCGTAGACTTTGTAGATGCCAATCTCGTCGTCGGCGAGTTCGAACGCCTCGTCGTCCGTGACGAGACGTTTGCTGTTTCCGACGAACGCGACACTCATCGACTTCCCACCGTGGTAGACGACGTAGTAATCACCGGACAGAACGTTCTCGGAGAGTTCGACGTACCCGGTGAACCCACCTGCAGAGAGTGTTCCGTCGGCGTCGGTCAGCGGCGTATCTTCCGTGTAGTACTGTGCGCGAACCTCGCCGCCAGTCTCTTTCATCGTGTAGAGAAGCGGGAGCGATGCGTCTGGCGCTCGGTAGGCCTCGAACGATTCGTCGTCGAAGTCGGCTATCGTCCCCTCGAAGACGCCGAGGAGACGACCGTTGAGCATGAAGCCCCACGTCATGCCGGCTACGACGGCACCGGAGAAGCCGTCGTCCGCGAGTGACCGGAGGCCACCGTAACCCCCACCCGACGGTGCGGAATCCCACCCAGTCACCGCGTCGATGATCTCGCTATCCATTTGCCGTTACATCACAGTAAGTGAATCAAATACTTTCCGGGCGATTCCGTGGGAACCAGCCACATCGGCCCCATCGGAGACACAGGTCGAGGTAGTTCGGAGATGACCACTTTCGACCGACGGACGATGCGTCGGGAGAACGATTATACCATCCCGACGAGACGAATCGGTCGTGACCAGACACGACGACGCGTTCGTTCGCTACCTCCGGTCCAAAGAGACGGTGGACGACCACGCGCTCCACCGACCGACACTCGCGGACCTCGGAGACCGTCTGGAAGACCACGCCGAGTCGAATCCGGGCGAACCGCTCCGCGTCGTCTCCGTCGGAGCGGGGACCGGTGCGATGTGTCGTCGCCTGCTCTCGTGGGGCGTCTTCGACGCGCACGACGACATCAAGTACGTCATGGTCGACCGGCGAACGGGAATGGCCGACCAAGCGGCGAAAGCCTTCGCGAAGTGGTCGCACGCCGCCGGATGGTCGGCCGAACCGACACGAGACGGGTTCCGAATCGAGCGCCACGGACGGCGCGTTTCGCTCACGTACGTGACGAGCGACCTCTTCGACGCCATGTCGGCCCTCCCGAAGGCACTCGACCTCGTCATCGCGCACGCCGTGTTCGACCTCCTTCCACTTCGCCGCGCCGTCGATTCACTCGTCTCTCGCCTCGTCGACGGCGGGTACCTCTACGCACCCATCACCTTCGACGGGAGAACGGCGTTCCGCCCGTCACACGAGGCAGACGACGAGGTGCTCGCCGCCTACCACGAGACGATGCACGACGGCGACAGCGCAGGGACGGACGCCGGTGCGGACCTCCTCTCGGTCCTCCCGCAGTTCGGCGCGAACATCGTCAGTGCGGGCGGGTCCGATTGGGTCGTCCACCCAGAACACGAGGACCACGAACGTGTCTTTCTCGACCGAATCCTCGGGTTCGTCGAAGAGTCGGTCGGTGCTGCCGAGACCGTGGACAACGAGACGCTCAAACGGTGGCTTGCGACGCGACACCAGCAGTTAGAGCGCGACCAACTCTCGTACATCGCCCACAACGTCGATATTCTCGCACAACTCGGCTAATCTTTCGTCGGGGGAGTTCTCGGCGCAGGCGTCTCCACGTCGATTCGGCCAGAGACGTACAACCAGTCGCGACCGAATCCGAGGAGCAGACCGCTCGCGGCGAGACCAGCGACGAGAGGCATCCACCTGTCGGCAACTCCCGGTGCGAGTGCAATCGGAACGACGGCCATCTGGAGGCCAGCGAGGACACGGCGGGACGTTCGCGGTGGAAGGTCGAACGTCGGCCGCCCGGTCCGCGTGCGCCACCAGAGACCGGCGACGAAGAGGTACCGTGCCGCACCGACCGAGAGATACCACCACGGCAACTCACCGAGGACGACGGCCGTGAGCGGGGCGACGAGGAGGCCGAACGCGTCGACGGCGGTATCGAGTCGTCCGCCAAGTTCCGTGACGCGGTTCAGACGACGGGCGAGAAACCCGTCCAGCACGTCGAGCACGACGGCGACACCGTAGGCCAGTGCAGCAACCCACGGCACCCAGTCGGGAGCGGGACCCAACGCAGCGACACCAGCGAGTCCACCGATACCAGCCACGAGGACGCCTCGGGCCAGTGTGACGACAGTAGGGGCACCGAGCGTCTCGTAACTCACTCTCTCGTTGCCTCTCCACTCACTCGTGTGGACGTTCTCTGCCGCGTGGGCGTACGTGTAGGCCCAGAGTCCCCCGACGACGAGCACTGCCCCAGTCGTCCACCTCGCGGCGCTCACAGCGCCAGCAACGCTTCTGAGGGCGGCCCCCACGCTCACGACGCCAACGATTGCGAACAACCCGCTACCGAGAACTCGCCGGCGAGTCTGTCGTGTCGCCGTCGACAGAGTGCGCTCAGTCGTGGTCGGTGAGTTCTCAGACATCGTCGACGATGGCACGTGCACCGATGGCGGCCACTGTCGGGAGACCGAATCCGATGCCGACAGTGAGCACGAGGATGAGCCCGGTCTGGAAGAACGGGTCCAGTGCCCCGTGCCACCAGAGACGGGCGACGTGGACGCCGAGCGCAACCCCACCGAAGGTGAGTCCCTGCACGACGGCGCGGCGAACTGACGTTGCGAGGAGACCAACGAGGATACCGCCGACGACGAGGCCAGTCCAGTGGAACGACGCGGCGACCAGTCCGACCAGCGTGGCGACGACCAACGCGAGTTCGGCGCGCCGCCCGGTTCGGACCTCGGAGAGGACGCTCATTGGCCACCTCCGAAGACGATATCGGGCGACCCAGACGGTCGGTCGAGTGTGAGCGCCTTGTACTCGCCGTCGGCCCACTCGTCGAGTTGGTCGTGGTAGTGGCTGGACCAGAAGACACCGCGTTGACCGCCGGGGATGACGCCCAGTGAGTCGTCTTCGTCCGAGAAGTCGACGACCATCCGCCAACTACTGCCCGCCTGCGTCGACCCGGCGGAGCGGAAGTTGAACACGGTGAAACGCGACCCGTTCATCGGGCGCTCGGGGTAGTTCGTGAACTCACGGTCGAACGGGTGGTTCATATCGAGCGTGTTGAAGTCGCCGTAGGTCTCCCATCCCTCCTCGTCGAGTCGGTCCGCGGTGCGGTTCATCGCCTGTGCGGAGATATCGGCACGGGTCTCCGTGTGTTCCAACGTCGAACGGTTGTCGTACCACTGGGAGTCGGCGTCCAGTCGCTGGAGGACGGACAGACGCGGGTAGTACGAGTCGTCCATACCCTGCGGTTCGAACTCGTCGGCGAACGTCGCGGTTCGGAACTCGTCGACCCAGATGCGATAGACGAGTGCGGCGCGTGAGTCGGCGCGCATCTGACCGTCCCAGCCCTCGAGTTCGGCGGACAACTCCCGTGCGCCGGGCGACATCTGCGCCACAGCGTCGGAACTCGTCGCGTATGGGGAGAATCCGGTCGCCGCCTCGGAGCGCACGTCGCGTTGTACCTGCTGCATCGTCTCGACAGTCACGTCTCCGTCTGCGACGGCGTCGTCCAGTAAGTCGTAGATGCGCTGCCCGCGGTAGGGGTCGGCGTAGGTCAGAGAGGTACCCATGTAGAACGCCGGGCCGTCGATGGTTCGCTGGTTCGCCGTGGCGAGGACGTCCGGATTTTCGACGTGTGGGATGGACTCGAACGGCACGAATCCGTCCCACGAGGATTGGCCGTAGGGTTCGTACCCACGCCACTCACCCTCTCCGGCGGACCCGTCGAAGATGGTGTCTCCGCGGACGACTTCACCGTCGGTGACGCGAATCGGGTACTGTCCGGCGGGGTAGTACAGCGTGTTCCCCGCGCGGTCCGCGGCGACGAAGTTCTGCGCGGGCACGTCCCAGATGCGGAGTGCGTCCTGAATGTCGTCAACCGAGTCGGCGTGGTTGAGTCGATAGACGCCGAGTGACTCGTTCGTCGCGGAGAACCCCGGCCACGCGACGCCGACGGTCCGGCCGCCGCGTTCGATGACAGGCCCGTGGACCGACTTTCGAACGGCTATCTCGACGTTCTCGCCGTCGGCGACTTCTATCGTCTCCGTCTCGGTGTCGAACTCGCGGACCTCGCCCTCGTAGACGTATCCGCCGTCGCGCATCTCGTAGGTGTAGAGGTCGGTGAAGTCGCCGCCGACGTTCGTCACGCCCCACGCGGCATCTGCGGTTCGGCCGATGACGACCATCGGGATGCCGGGGAATCCGACACCGCGAACGTCCATCTGGTCGGTCGAGAGGTGCATCTCGTACCAGACGGGTGGGACGGTCAGTGCGAGGTGCGGGTCGTTCGCGAGGAGTGGTCTGCCAGACGCGGTGTGTTCGCCAGAGACGACCCAGTTGTTCGACCCGTAGGTCGGGTCTTTGTCGTAGGCGTCGGTCCACTCGGCGAGGGCACCGAAGTCGCCACCGACGTTCGCGTTCGTCGCAGACGCGTTCTCGACGACATCCGCCGGCGAGAACGGTGCCGCATCAGACTCGGCAGGGTCACGGATGATGGGCACGTCGTGGTCGAGTGTCGCCGGGTAGAGTTCCGTGGCGTTCGTTCCGAGACGCGACACCGCAGTCGCTCGGCGGAGGTCGGCAAACGACCCCGACAGTTGCCACGAGATGAGTTTGCCGACGAGGAGGGTATCGGTCGGCGTCCACGCCTCGAACTCGGCGTCGAGGAGAGCGTACTCCGGCGGAAGTGGTCCCGTTCCAGCGTAGTGGTTCACCCCGGCGGTGAACGCCTCGATTGGGGTTCCAACCTCGGTTCCGCGAACCGATTGCCACGACGCCTCGGCGGCGGACTGGAAGTCGAGACTCCGGTAGAAGCGGTCGGATTCGAGCGTCGACTCGCCGACGACGGCCGAGAGTTCCCCGCCGACGAGTCGTCGCTGGAGGTCCATCTGGAACAGTCGGTCACGCGCCTGAACGTACCCGACTGCGAAGTAGAGTGCCTCCTCGTTCTCCGCGTCGATGTGCGGGACGCCGTCGTCGTCGTACCAGACGCTCGCGGGCCCGTACGGACTGTCGACCTGTGTCGCCCCTTCGGGGGCGGCCGATTCGTAGAGGTCGCCTGACAACGGGGCAGCGAGTCCGAGGAACGACCCTCCGAGGACCGACGTGGCCACGAGCGCCGCGGTACACACAACGGCGACGGCGGCGCGGGTCGTGGTATTCATACCCAAAGGGGCGTCCGGATTGCGGATAAGTATTCCTCAAATGACGTTTGTGAACGGACGCCGAGTTCTACGGTCGCCCAGTCTGCCAGTCTCGAAGTTCGACGCCGACGAGGAGGAGCAGATAGGTCACGAGACCCGAGAGGACGAGAACGAGGACGCTGGCACCGACCGTCTCGACGGCGACGCCGACAGCGACGAGTGTCGTTACGACGGCGACGACCTGTACCCGCTGGTCGTCCCACAGCGTTCGCACGCGGGACCGCGCTCGGAGCAACAGTGCTTCGACGACGAGTGCACCGATGATGCCGACGAGAATCGCACTGAGCGTACTCGGCGGGCGAAGCACGGCGACACCGACTGCGACGGGTATCGCGACGACGAGTGCGAGTTCGGCGTCTCTCCGTCGGCCCATAGAATCCGTCAGACGGCAGGACCCTTTTAGACACCGGGGGGCATAGCGAGTGGTATGTCTATTTCGGGTGACGGCCCCGGTTTGTCGAAAGCGAAATCTCGTCTCGGTCGTTACCTCGCGGGCGCGGCAACGTTGATGCTCACCTACGCAGTCGTCTATCGCTGGGCGGCGGGGCAGTTCGCCGGTGAGGACGTGAGTTACCTCCAGTCGCTCCACGTCGTCGTCGAGACGTTCACGACCACTGGGTACGGCGAACAGACGCGGTTCTGGGTCGACTCACCGCCACTGCTCGCGCTCTCTATCTTGATGCAACTCACCGGCGTGACCACCGTCTTCCTCACGCTCCCGTTGTTCCTCGTTCCACTCGTCGAAGACGCGTTACGGACCGCGCCGCCGACGTCCACCGACCTCTCGGACCACGTCGTCATCTGCACGTTCACTCCGCGTGGAGACGCACTCGTCGACGAACTCGACGCGATGGACGTCCCGTACGTCGTCCTCGAATCGGACCGTGACCTCGCCGAAGACCTGTTCGGAAAAGGGTACGAAGTCGTCCACGGCGACCCCGAATCGGTCGAGTCGCTGGAAGCGGTGAACGCATCCGAAACGCTCGCAATCGTCGCCGACGACGACGACGAGACGAACGCGAGTATCATCTTGGCCGCGAAGCAGGCCGCACCGTCGAGTCGTGTCGTCAGTCTCATCGAAAACCCTCGCGTCGCGGAGTATCACCGCTACGCCGGTGCGGACCAGGTGGTCTCGCCCCGCAGACTCCTCGGTGAGAGTCTCGCCGGGAAGGCGACCACGTCCGTCTCCTCTGCACTCGGTGACGCGATAGAAATCGGTGAGGACTTCGAAGTCGCAGAACTGCTGGTCCAGCGCGGGAGTCCGGTCGAAGGTGAGACCATCGCCGAGAGCGGTATCGCCCGTCTCACCGGCGTCAACGTCATCGGGGCGTGGTTCTCAGGGAAGTTCGTCTCGCCACCTGCGCCAGACGACGTCATCGACGAACACACGATTCTCCTCGTCGTCGGGCGCGAGAAGCGACTCGAAGAACTTCGCTCGCTCACCCTCTCGTCGGCGCGTCGCTTCCGCCGGGGAACGGTCATCGTCGCGGGGTACGGCGAAGTCGGGTCGACGGCCGCAGAGACACTCGCGAGTTCGGGTGTCCCCCATCTCGTCGTCGACAAAGAGCCGAAACCCGGCGTGGACGTGGTCGGTGACATCACCGACCCGAAGACGCTCGCGGAGGCGAACGTCACCGAAGCGCGCGGCGTCCTCCTCGCCCTCGACGACGACACGACGGCAGTGTTCGCGACACTCGTCTCAGAGCGTGTCTCCGAAGAGACCGAAGTCATCGCGCGGGCGAACGAGACCGAGAGCATCTCGAAACTCTACCGCGCTGGGGCGGACTACGTGCTGGCACTCTCCACCGTCGCGGGGCGCATGCTCGCGTCGACGGTCCTCGACGAGGAAGTCATCGCGCCGCAGTCCCAGATAGAAATCGTTCGGACGCAGGCACCGGGCCTCGTCGGGCGAACGCTCGCCGGGGCGGACGTGCGAGCGAAGACGAACTGCACCATCATCGCCGTCGAGCGTGCGGGAGAACTCCTCACCGAAGTCGGGCCCGACCTGCGTGTCCAGTCGGAAGACGACCTCGTCGTCGCCGGCCTCGACAAAGATATCTACCGATTCAACGAGCAGTTCGGCTGAGGGCGTCGCACTGGGGTCGTTCGACGAGACGACAGTCCGAGCGCCGTCGCTGACAGGTTACTTCGGCGAAAAAGGTAGTCGTGGTCCGAACGATTACGCGCCGACTTCCGCGCCGACGTACAGGACGACGACGAGGAAAATCCAGACGACGTCGACGAAGTGCCAGTACATCGAGGCCGTGCTCACGGAGACGTGGCGTTCGGCGGAGTACTGACCGCGGAGTGCGCGGACGAACACGATGCCGAGAAGCACAGCGCCCATGCTCACGTGAAGCCCGTGGAGGCCGGTGAGGCCGTAGAAGGCCGACCCGAAGATACCCGACGTGAGGTCGAACCCTTCGTGCACGATGAACTCGTAGTACTCGTACACCTGACCGCCGATGAAGATGACCCCGAGGAGGAGCGTGGCGGCGAGGCCGAGGATGAAGTTTCGACGGTTCTCGTTACGGATGGCGATATGTGCCCAGTGGAGCGTGAAACTCGACGCAATCAGGAGGGCAGTGTTCGCCAACACGAGCGACCCGGTCAGTGGTGGGAGCTCCTGCGGGGGCCACGCTCCTGCGCGGATGAAGAAGTAATAGGCGAACAGCGCACCGAACGTCGCGAGTTCGGACCCGAGGAAGGCAATCATGCCCCAGCGGAGTTTCGCCGCACTCTTTTGGTTCGCGTCGCGCGACCAGAAGTGGCTCACGAAGGCGTGGTACAACCAGCCGTAGATACCGGCCAGGAAGAGGAAGATGCTGCCGATGAACACGGCGGGGCCGAGCGCCGACCCAACGATTCCGTCCTGTCCCATGACGTACAGACCGGCACCGGTGTAGATGCCTGCGCCCCCGACGGCGGTGACGAACGGCCACCAACTCGCCTCGCCGAAGCCGCGCGGCCAGTCCTGGACCGCCGGCAGGTGGTGGCCGTGGTCGTCGTGTGCTTCTTCGGTACTCATAGACGCCCGTTATTCTTCGGCTACTAAAAATCCTCCCAAAACCCGCCCGTCACTCGTGGACACCGAACAGTCGACCCGTCTGGAATCCGACGTGATTCCGTGGTCTCTCGGAGAAACAACAGTCTTCGTTCTCGCCCCGACGCTGTCGAGGCTGGCGACCCAAGCGAGAAGGCGGTACGCCTCAGTCGGCGTTCGTGGTCGTCCGGTGGAACGGTTGCCGAGCGATGGTGTTCCGCATCTCGGCGAGTGATTCGGAACTGGCGCCGTTCATGGCCGACACCACGGCGAACACCTCTTGGCGCGAGACTTTGACGCCTTCTCCGGTCACCGCGTGCTCCGGGTTGGCGAGGAGTTCCCGGAGGGTGCCAACCGCGAGGAGGAACGGAATTGCCCACGCGGCGAGCGTATTGCCGTCGCGCAGTGGAACCGTCTCCAGATAGGTCTGGGCGTCGTCGACGAACGACTTGGCGTGCGTGGCCGTCCGGAAGACGACGGACGCTGTCTTGCTCAGGTTTTGTGGTTCGACGACTTCCTCTTGCGGGACGCCCTCTTCGTCCAACCATTCGGCGGGGAGGTAGACGTTGTTCTCGGCGGTGTAGTCGTCGTGAACGTCTTTGGCGATGTTGACGAGTTGGAGAAGCAAGCCGAACTCCTCGGCCGTGTCGTAGAGGCGCGAACTGCGTTCGCGGTCGACGTTCCCCCGCGTCACGAGGTTCGTGATGAGGTTGCCGACGGTCCCCGCGGCGTAGTAACAGTACTCTTCGAGTTCTTCGCGCGATTGGATACGGAGGCCGCCCGTATCCGAGTGGCGTTCGACGAACATCGCCATCCCCGAGACGAGTTCGCGCACGGGCGGCGTGACCGCCTCGCGAACGTCGTCCGGGAGTGCGTCGAACGTGCGGAAGACGCGGGCGGCGTTCGCGACGACCATCCAGTCGTCGGAACGTTCGCCTTCGGGTGGAAGATGTGGTTCGACCGCAGCGACGAACTCGTCGATGTCGGTGTCGTCGTCTGGGTCGAGTGCGCTGTCGTAGAGTCGAAGGAGATGGGCCTGCTCGCCGGGCGAAATCGACGACGAGTCTTCCACGGTGTCGGCGACTCGGCAGAGGAGATAGCCAATACAGATGTAGGAAGACATCGGTTCGTCGAGGACGTCCACGGTGAGGGCGAAGGTACGCGAGACACCCTGAACTGCATCGTGACACCAGTCAAGGTCGTCGTCGGTTGCCGGTGGCCGGGCATCGGCGTGTCGAGACATTCGGAGTGTTCACCAATACGGAAGGGGGGATAAAAAGTCTCGTGGGGCGAGGCTCGGCGTTCCGTAGCAGAAAATCATAAGCATAGTCGATGAAAGAACCACACATGGACTTCACGCTCACTGCTGAGCAGAAGCAAATCAGAGACATGGTCGCGGAGTTCGTCGACGAGGAGGTCAAACCTCGGGCGGCCGAAATCGACGAAACCGACGAGTTCCCTGCCGACCTCGTCAAAGAGATGGGCGAACTGGGCCTGATGGGGATGCCCTTCCCTGAGGAGTACGGTGGCGCGGGCCTCGACTACCACTCGTACGCTATCGGCCTCGAAGAGATTTCGCGAGGCTCCGGTGGACTGGGTACCATCGTCGCCGCGCACACGAGTCTCGCTGGCAACATGCTCTACGAGTTCGGGAACGAAGACCAGAAGCAGACCTACCTCACGCCGGTCAACGAAGGGACAGATATCGGCGCGTTCGCCCTCTCGGAACCCGGCGCAGGCAGCGATGTACCCGCCATGGAGACGACGGCAGTCAAAGACGGCGACGAGTACGTCGTCAACGGCGGGAAGCTCTGGATTTCGAACGGCTCGGTCGCCGATACGGTCATCCTGTTCGCGAAGACTGACCCCGACGCGGGCAACAAGGGTATCTCCTCGTTCGTCGTCCGACCCGAGGAGGACGACGGATTCATCGTCGAAGGCACGGAGCACAAACTCGGTGACAAGGGCTGTCCGACTGCCGAACTCCGCTTCGACGACATGCGTATCCCCGAAGACCGACTCCTCGGCGACGAGGGTGACGGGTTCATCCACGCACTGAAGACGCTCAACGGTGGCCGCATCACCATCGCGGCGCGCTCTGTCGGTATCGCGCGGGCGGCCCTCGACGACGCCGTGAAGTACGCCGGCGAACGCGAGCAGTTCGACCAGCCAATCGGCGACTTCCAGGCCATCAAGCACAAACTCGCCGACATGGACACGAAGGTGCAAGCCGCGAAACTCCTCATGCACAAGGCCGCAGACCTGAAGATGCGCGACGAGACGTTCATCAAGGAGGCCGCACAGGCGAAGCTCTACGCCTCTGAAATCTCTCGTGAAGTCGCCAACGAAGGCATCCAGATTCACGGTGGCTACGGCTACACCAAGGACTTCGCCGCCGAACGCTACTACCGCGACGCGAAACTCAACGAGATATACGAGGGAACGAGCGAGATTCTCCGCAACACCATCGGCGACTGGGTCCAGAAGTAACCGCGTCAGTCGGTAGTCCGCACGTCGGCGTCCGCCGTCCGCTTTTCGCCACTTTCTACGCGTTCGGTGAGCCACGCGTAGTACGATTCGACCCGTCTCGCTCCTTCGTCGGTGAGTCCATACACGTCGTGTATCCCCCGTACTCGTCGTTCGAGGTGGCCCGCATCCACGAGTGCGTCGAGCGTCGCGTAGAACGACTGCGGGTCGAGTCGGATGTCGTAGTAGTTCTCGAGTCGCGTCTTCAACTTCTGTCCCCGGAGTTCGCCTGCGTCGTAGAGGATGGCGCAGAGGTCACGTCGCCGGCCGCTCTGGAACCACATACCTCCACCTCGAAGGTGAGACTCACGTCACTTTCGTTCCGCAGTCGTGACTCGTCTTGGTCTTCGAGAGAACCGGTACATTAGACACACCCCAGTCCTTAGCGGCGGTTATGACCGAACAGGAGGCGTCTGCCAACGACATCACTGCACGGTACTACGTCACCGATACTGAACGCGTCCTCGAATTTGACCGGGAGGGTCGAACCGCCGCCGTGGCGCAGAACATCAGCGGCTATGCGATGCTCAAAGTTCGCCCGACGGTCGATGGCGACGAGCTAGAACGCTACTACGGATTCGACATGGCACTCGACCACGCCGCAGAACTCCTCGGTGTCTCGCCGACGGACCTTCCGGTTCCGGAGGATGCGGCGGACATGGGGATGTGACGCGAGGCGAGAGCGTCCCGTCCACCATTCGACGGGGTGCTATCACAGTGACGTTCGCGCTGTAGGCGAGTCGCGGACGTCTCTGGTTCCACGGGGAACCGCTTTTATCGGAGCCGAGTGTGTGCCTCTCACATGTTCAGGCAGGGTTTCCTGAGACGCGCCGTGAAAGCCGGTGGTCCCCCGGCCGTCATCACCGCGGGCATCGGTGTTGGTGCAACTGGCCTCGTGGGCCAGCGCATCGAGTCGAAAACAGACCCGATTGCGAGGGGAGTCGCACAGACGCTCGGGATTGACCCGCAGATGGGGCCGGCCGTCTTAGTTGTCGTCGCCATCCTCGTCTTTGCTGTCGCACTCGTCGTGCCGGAGTTGTTCGACGATGGTCGGTACTAGTGCTATCCCCAGTAGAACCGCGGCCCCAAGAACAGATAGCCGAGCGCCAAGAACAGCAAGCCGAACGCGAACCCTTCTCCGAGCGACCCAGAGAGGACGATGGCGAGTCCCTGCACCACGCCCATCACGAGTGCGTCCTGCGCGTGTAAGTCTGGGTACGTCACGTCGGAGAGCATCAGTCCGGCCATGATAGCCGAGAGGACGACGAGGAGCATCGGGTCGACGAACCCGACGAGGACGCCGGCCGAGAGGATAGTCGCGGCGAGCGTCGTCGGCACGCCGACTGTTTCGTCGCTGTCGCTGTCGTAGGCGGTGTAGAGGGCCAACCGAATCACGGCGGCAGCGACGAACAGTGCCGCGATAGCGACGCCGAGGACGACTCGCAGTCGGTCGAAGGCCCACATCTCCCGGACGACGGTGACGACGAGAAGTGCCGGTGCGACACCGAACGAGGCCACGTCGGCGAGTGAATCGAGGTACGGTCCGGCTTCTGTTCCACCGTAGCGGCGGGCGACGACCCCATCCAGTCCGTCGGCTATCGCGGCGAGGAGAATCGCCTTGGCGGCGAGGCGAACGTCGATTGCGGTCAACACCGCAGCGACGAACCCGAGTGCCGCGTTGCCGGCGGTGACCACGTCCGCGAGGCCTAACCGGCCGACGAATCGGGGTCTCATACCGTTGCGATTGCGTACCTCCCCTTTGCCTCTTACGTTCCGTTCGTGCTGTCGGGCCAGTCGGGTCCCCACAGAAGGTTCGGCGAGTGAACCATGCGACATTTATCCGTCGCGTCCCGAGACTCGGCTATGCGAGACGATGGGTCCTCAGATGGCCGCCAGACACGACGCGCGTTTCTCGCCGCCGCGGGGACGGCCGTAACTGCCAGCCTCGCCGGGTGTGCAACGACGCTGGCGTCCAACGGAGAGTTCGACGTCGGGATGACCGCCGTCGCGTTCGACCCACCGGTCGTCACCGTCGAAGTCGGCGACGAAGTCGTGTGGCGAAACACGAGTTCGCGCGGTCACACTGTCACCGCCTACGAGAGCGTCCTCCCCGAGGGTGCGGAGTTCTTCGCCAGCGGCGGATACGAGGACGAACAGACGGCCCGCAAGTCGTACTCGAACTCACTCGGTGGCCTCATCGATAGCGGCGAGACGTACTCGTACACGTTCAATGTACCCGGCGAGTACGAGTATCTCTGCATCCCGCACGAACAGGCCGGGATGGTCGGGACGGTTGTGGTCGAAGAGTAACCGAGTTTCACTCGTCACCGACGCCCAGACCGGACGTTCGTGAGGTAATAGCACGTCGGGAGTTGGCTCAAGACGACCCCCGTAGCGAGAACGACCAACAGTGATTCGTACGGCGTGCTGGCAATCGGTCTCGGTTTTAGCAGAAAATAGTACACGTACTTGATTCCGTCGTGAAACACGTACGAGAGAGCGAGGCCAGCAAAACTGATGGTTCCAATCGAGACACTCCGAACCAACCCCTTCGAGGGTGATAGCCCAGACCGGACGGAATCGACGTAGATAGCAGAAGATGTGATCGTTGCGACCGCGAGTCCGCAGACGAGCACGATGCCGAGGAGGGTCACAGTTTCCTCTCGACTCAGTGCGCAATAGTACCACCGAAGACTGCATTTCAGGAGCGACGACTCGGTGGATGGTCCCGCTGGTATCCGACTGTTCGACACCGTGAAAAATCGAAAGTGGAATTCAGACCGCCAGTCTGGCGGACTTACTCGGCGTCTTCGTCGACGTCGACGGCAACGTCTTCTTGGTCGACGCTGACTGCGGCCTCTTCTTCGGCCTCGATCTCCTCGGGACGGGCCTCGAGAGAGAACTTCTTGACTTCGACGCGGCGGAGCGGGTAAATCTGCTTCGCCTCGCCGTAGATAGCCGACGAGAGACGGCCTTCGGTGATACTGTTGGTCAGGTCGTCGTAGGTTCGTTCGGTGATGGCCTCGCGGGTGAGGTCGATCATGATGCGGCGAATCTCGTGTTCCTGACTGCGGTCTGCCTTCTTCGTGGTGAAGGCGACAGGCTGGACCTGAACACGGAAGTCGTCCTTCGTCACAGCCGTGACGTTGGCTTCGACCTTCGACGCGCCGCGGCGGACGAGACTACGGAGGTAGTCTCGGGTGAGTTCCTGCTGGATGAACTCGGTGTAGGCCGCGTCGCTGCCGACGTCGTTCACCTTGAAGGTGAGTTTGACGTTGTTCGCGCCCTGGTCGTCGTTGAGTTCGCCGAGGGTCGCTTCGACCGTACGGCCGTAGACCTTCTCGGGTTCGTCGGCGAAGGTTTCGCCGAGTTCCTGGCGGTCAAAATTCTCGGGAGCGATGACGGTGTACCATCGCTTTCCGCGCTTCTGCTTAGAGACGGATCGTTCACTCATGGTTAGTGGTTGTGTGCGTTCGTGTTGCTGCGATGACGGTCTGTGCGACCGTCACGTTGACGACGTAATCATCGACCGTAGACAGGAGTCCACCGGTCGAATCGCGTTCGATTGTCGTGACGAGTTCGTCCCCATCGATAGTCGTCTGCATCGAGTCCGTGTTGTCCGGGCCGAGTGCCGCAGCGACGAGTTCGGGGTCGTCGTGTGTGGTCCGCAGGGTCGCCCGCCGAGTCATCGGCGCACCCCCCTGACGGCCGTGACGACCGATTTCGGCTCGACCGACGGGTCGAACCGCATCGTCGCTTCTGCTTCTGACCCAGTCGCCGACGCGTCGCCCAGTTCGGTTGCTGCTGCGGCGAGTTGCTCGTCGAGGCCGGCAGGGCCGGTCGAGACGAGTGCCGCAGCACCGGTTCCAACCGCGAGGACGGTCGGTTCCGGCGACCGAAAGTCGCGGGCGAGGCGCGCGACTGTCGCGAGGCGTCCCGGAGACGAGAGGTCACACGAGAGCGCATAGAGGCTCTCGTAGCGGCCGGTCGTCGCCTCTCGGAGTGCTGTGTGCGTCGCTTGCGCGTGTTCGCGCCACGCATCGAGCGCTGCGTCACGTGCGTCGTGACCCAGCGCCAGTGCGACGGCGAGACCGGGCGTCTCCCGAACGGTCGCATCGAGAACGTCGGCAAAGCCACCGACGGTCGCGAACGGGCCGTTCGGGGTCGCGTCCGGTTGCAAGAGACGCTCGACAGCGGTCGCCGCGCGGGGTGTCGCCTCGCCACCTGTCGCATCGAGTGCGACGAGGGAGGCGACACGTCTGTGCGCGTCTGCGTCGAGTTCGGCCGGGAGTGCGAGTTCGGCGAGTTCCGCCTGTGTGCGCTCTGTGTCGGCCGAAAACGGTGCGTGGACGAGCGTCGAGTGTGCGAGTCCGTCGGCGAGGTCGCCCGTCGGGACGGCCACACCGGGTCGGGACTCGACACCTGCGTCAGTCGCCGCGTCTGTGAGTTCAGTGTCGTCCTCCGGCGACACGCCGGCGGCGTGGAGGCCTGCCAGCGCGACCACCGGGTCGGGGTCGACACCGAGTTCGCGGACGACAGCGACAGCGTCACGCGGTTCGAGTTCGAGGTCGGCATCGGCGTCCGACAGTCCCACGACGGCCGCAACGTCGTCGTGTGCGGCAGTGTCGGGGGTGTCGGTCGCCCGGATACGGAAGGGGACGTCGAGTGTCTCGAGTGCCCGCCCGACGACGCCCGCCGTGGCGACGGCAGCACCGCTGGTGTGGACGCGGAGGCGAACGAACGTCGCCTCGCGAAGCACTGCGGCGGCCTCGGCGGCGGGTGTCTGTTCGGCGGGACTCGGAGACATCTACTTACTTCTCGAGGAGTTCGACGGCGACGTCGTAGTTGTACGTGAAGTCGTCGTCGAGTTTGTCGCCCCGGTAGTACGAGACGAGGCGGCGAATCTTCGACTCCGTGTTCTGGAGCGCGCGACGGTTGGACTTGTCCTGCTGGTTCTCCTCCATGTGCTCACGGAGGCGAACTGCGCGTTCCATCAGGTTACGGAGGTCCTCCGGAAGGTCCGGGGACGCGTCGTTCTCTTCGAGGATGGTGGTGACTTTCTTGCCGGTGGCGAGTTTGACGTCCGGAACCGGGACGCCCTTGACGCCTTCGTCGCGCAGGGCGAGGCCAATCTGGCTGGGGTCGTTGCCCTGTTCGGCAAGTTCGACGACGCGTGCTTCGATGTCTTCTGCGTCGACGTCACTCCACTCCGGTGCTTCGTCTGCCACGGGCTTGTCCGAACCGGACGAGCCACGGCGGCGGGTGTGCATTCGTGCCATTGTTGCGGGTTGGAACCGCACTGACCGCAGAAACGAGTGCCCGCAGTCGCACTGGCGACTGCTGGGGCACTACCGCAATCCCAAGCCCACTCATGTGGGCACGTCAGATTTGCGGCCGTGCTGGATTCCCGTTGGATTCTCCACGCGCGCCGGGTTAAACCGTTTCGACTCGTGCCGACGTCGAATCGAAGGGCTTCTAAACAGGTGGCGGCTACGAGGTGGTGAGGGCTCGTAGATCAGGGGTAGATCACTCCCTTGGCATGGGAGAGGCCCCGGGTTCAAATCCCGGCGAGTCCACTCACTTCCTTCCGTCGCTTCGCTCTGTCAGTCGTTCGTGGACTCGCCGTACTCCCCCTCGCTGCGCTCGCGGGAGTCCCGGCGAGTCCACCGAGTTCTGCCGATAGTTTTGCAAACAGAGTTAGTTGCGTTTATCGACCACACCCATCTCTATCTGAAATCGAATTTGAATGGGCCCCGCACCTAAGCCTACGCTATGAATCGAGTGTTTCCATCCTTTGTGACTCATCCCCTTGGGAAATCCCTTTGCCAAATCACGTCTAATTGACGTGTGAAGATGGCCGAAAAGCCGTTTCAATCTCAGCTCATCAAAGCGGAGCAAGAGCTTTCTGAAGTTTTTGCCGAGGGACACTTAGTCGGCTTTCGAGACGACGTTAAGGAAATCTGGGAAGAAAATCGAGAGAATATGTCGTGGGACATTAACTCCCGAGAATTAGCTTTGGAAGTCGACAGTTCCATTCAGAACTCTCAAGAAAAAATCCTAACAGTTGAGGATGGAATCGATAAGCTCCAAATAATTGATGGTCTCACGGGAGGGGCACTTGGATCGGGCTTATATCTAATACTCACACATTTTGGGGTGGCCTCAGTCCCTGCATTTATTCCTTCTATCGCTGTTTTTCTGTTCTTTACCCTGATTAACCATGGATTGCTGTTCACAAAGGCATTAATCAATCTAGCCTGCTTCTCCTCTGCGTCGCCACGTGAGCGCGATTCGGCTCTTCTATTCAAACGAGGATGGAATGCTAAGGTATTGAGTAGTAATTCTTCGATTCTCGGAATCATAGTAGTCGCTCTGGCTCGTCGAGTATGGAGGGGCGGGTATGAGCGAGGGCTAGATAAGATTCAGCATTGGGACCTAAAGAATAACATACTGGAGAGAGACACCGGTTTCTTTGAGCTCATCTGAATTTGGCTGGGCCGGCGGCGACACTTTACCTGTATACGGTGATATGTCACCCATGAGTAGTTCGACGAAACGCCGGACGTGGAGGCTAGTCGACCCGGAGACGAAGAGCCGCGTCGGGCAGCGTCTCCAATCTGTTGCGCTCGTTCTCGCGTCGTTGAACGTCGTCGCCGTCGTGCTTCAGAGCATCGACCGACTCTACGATGCGGCCCCACTGTTGTTCGACGGGTTCGCTGTCGTCTCGGTCGCTCTCTTCACACTCCTCTTTGCCGTCCGAATCTGGGCGGCGGCGACATCGAGAGTATATCGAGGCTCGGACGGACGGTTTCGACTAGTTCGCCAACCCTTCGTCCTCCTCGATTTGGTCGTCATCGTCGTGTTCTGGCCCACGTTTTTTGTGTACCCAGAGACGTTAGGTGGAATTCGCGTTCTGTGGCTGGCACGGATGTTCGACATCCCGCGCCTCGATAGGTCCCGAACGCGGTTCAAGCGAGTTCTCGCTGCTCAGCGCGATGACCTCGGCACCGCCTTCATCGGTGCCGGAACACTCGTCCTCCTCTCTTCGACACTCATGTTCTTCGCCGAAAACGGTGCCCAACCGGAGGCCTTCAGTTCGATTCCCGACGCACTCTGGTGGGGCGTCGTGACGCTCACCACCGTCGGGTACGGTGACGTGGTTCCGGTTACGCCGTTGGGTCGCCTGCTGGGTGCGATTACGACCTTCGGTGGAATCGCGTTCTTCGCGCTCCCGTCGAGTATCTTGGCGGCAGGGTTCTTCGCCGAGCGAGAACAGGAGCACGACGTTGAGTCTGCGCAGGACGAACCGAAAACAGGACCAACTCGGTCGAGCGACGACGCGTCTCAGAACCGGTGTCCACACTGCGGAGAATCACTCGACTCCGCTGGCCCGACGAATCACTGAGAAGCGGGGAGACGGAGAGTCGAGCGTCGTCGAATTACGCGTCGTCGTCGGATACGCCGATGTCTTCGGCAGCGAGGTCGGTCACGTGACGGACGATTTCGGGGTCCACCTGTGCGATATCCTCGCCGTCGTGTAATTGGTCGTTGTGTTTCTGAATCGTGTCAGGAACGTCCGAAAGCGGAATCCGGGACGTCGTCTCACACGCTTCGCACACGATTGGGACGAGTGGTGCGTCGTCGTCATCACTGGGCATACTCCACTGGTTTTCGGACGGACGGAAAAACAGAACCGGTTCGCTGCTCAGGTTTCTGCTTCTTCCCCACCGGTCGAGTCGTCCGACCGTCCGGTGAGTGCGTCACGGGCGTTGTGCAGGCGATTGCGCGTCTCTTCGAGATAGTTCCGCGTCTCGTCTGCTGTCTCGTCGATGAGGCGGTCGATGTCCGCAATCACTCCGTCGATGTCCGTCCGGAGGTCCGCCGTCGCTTCTTCTGTGTCCTCTCTCGCGTTGTCGACGAGACGTGAGATTCGGTCCGACGCGTCACTCACGCCTTCGCTTACGTCTTCTTGCGCTTCGTCGAGGGCACGTTTCATGCTCTCACTCGCTTCCTTCAGTTCGTCTCGGACTCGGGCCATACCCGATACATCGACGCCGTGATGGATATGATTTGTCAAACATTATTTAATTATGACTGGTTTGGGAGGAAGGCAGACCTGACTCTTCGAAAATATCTAGTAACCTTTGATGTTCTTAAAATCTGTACCTCTCGGCGTTTTTGAACGATTTAGCACGCGCTGACAAAACGGAGATTCTCCACCAACAATAGCTACCGTGTTTGTTGACGAATAGGTATTCATGGTGATTCCAGTGGGGGACGCTCGACGGAGACGCAATGTCTTCGCGGTGGCTATTCTCGCATTTCTCGTAGTGACCGCGGGGTGTGCCGGTGTCGGTGAGGGCGTGGGAGACGGCACCAACGAGACGACCGAAGAGCAAGTGACCGAACCACCGGTCGAGACGACTGCGGAGCCAACAGACGCGCCGCCAGCGACAGACGCCCCCGACGACGGCGGTGACGGCGACACTGGCGGCGAGGAATCGAACAACCAGACCTTGCTCCTGCTGGGTGCACTCGCGGTATTCGCAGTCGGGTTCGTCGCTGCGGGTATCCTTCGCGGACGAAACAAATCCGATACAACCACCCAGACACCACCTGCAGCAGCATCGACAGTAGACTCACGCTCCGACTCAGAGCGCGTCATCTCGCTCCTGCACGAGAACAACGGTCGGATGTTCGAGGACGTGTTGCAAGAGGCCCTCGACTGGTCGCCGGCACACGCCCGCCGCGTGCTCGACGGACTCGTCGCCACCGGTGACATCGAGCGAAGAGAGACTGATGGCGGCACACTCGTCGTCTTCACTGACCCGAACCGGACCCCTGAAGAGGAGTGATTCGGCCGTCGGAATCGGGTTCGTGCCACGCGATAGCCCCACAGCGGTCCGACGATTCGAAGCCCTTATTTATTCGACCGGGGAATGGAAGGATGCGTTCGAGGGCTCGTAGATCAGGGGTAGATCACTCCCTTGGCATGGGAGAGGCCCCGGGTTCAAATCCCGGCGAGTCCACTCACTTCCTTCCGTCGCTTCGCTCCGTCAGTCGTTCGTGGACTCGCCGTACTCCCCCTCGCTTCGCTCGCGGGAGTCCCGGCGAGTCCATCAACTTTTGTCGATACCACCGGTGAGCGTAACGAGTCGCGTGTATCGACTGTATTGATGCATGTCTGAGGTAGGATTTGAGCAGCGAGCAACCCTCGGGTTTGCAAGTGTGTTCAAATCCTGTGAACTCCGTTTACAACCGTCGCAAACCGGGGGTTTGCTCAGTCCCGGCAAGCCCACTCACCGACGTCACGTTCGTTCTGCTCACGTGACTCCCGGCGAGTCCTATTCTCCGCGACACTACCTGACGAGCAAAGGCTCCGTGCCACGTTCAGAGTTGATAATTTTGGGCGGCAATCTCCCCACAAGTAATCAAAGCCCCCTATTTCACGTGGTTCAAGCTATGCTCGCGTGTGAGACGAATTATCACGAGGTGATTCATGAAGGGACTCGGACACTCGAACTCTGCTCCACCGATTCCAAGACACGCTTCCGTCCTGTTGCGTGAACTTGGCAACCACCTGTGAACAGGACACACTGAACCAGCGTGGATTCACCTATCTGTGCCGGACGTCGCACTGTGTGTGGTCTGGCAATCGACCGATGGTGACGATTCCCGGTACTCACTTTCAGAGGCGCCCACCCACGCCCGTTCATTGGTTGTCGCGGTTTTTCCCCGGGCCCCCCGGCCCACACGTCTCCGATTGGCTTACGAAGCGTTCTTGTCGCAGTCGTTCGTCGAGGCGACGGTAGTCGTCGGGTGCAGGTCACCCACCGACACATCCAGATATTTGACTGTCACGTAGCCAGTGAGGTTTTGGTCCCGGGCGTAGAGAGGCTACGTAATGAGCGGTCGCTCCCGTGTCCCGTGGCTGTATCGCGTCGTCCGTGACCGGTCGGGACAAGCATCTCCATTGGCTGTCGTGCTTATCCTCGGAATCACTGTTCTCGGCACGACGGCGGTGGTCACTCTCGGTGGGGCCGCACTCAGCGAAACGAAACAGGCGTCGAGTGCTGCCCGTGCGGAACACTCGATGACGCTCTTCGACTCGAAGGTTGCAATTACCGCACTCGGCGACACCCAGTCGCAGTCAGTCGAACTCAGCGGGACCCAAGACGGGCAGTACGTCGTCCGCGACGACACCACCAGAATCGTCGTCACGCACAAGGACTTCGACGGCGACGGTGCCTCCGAAGAGTTGTACAACGACACGCTCGGGAGCGTCGAATACCGAACGGGGGACGTAACAATCGCGTACGAAGGTGGAGGCGTCTGGCGCACACAGGACAACGGGACGTCGATGGTGTCGCCGCCGGAGTTCCACTATCGAGACAAAACGCTCACGCTCCCGGTGATTCAGGTCACCGGTGACGGCAGTTCGGGGCAGAGTCCGGTCGTCGACATCATCGAAGAGGAACAGGCCCATCCGGTGTACCCGAACGAGAGTTCCACCTACAGCATCACCGGCGACAGATACGGCAACCCCGTCGAAAACGGGACTGTCGAGGTGACAATTTACAGTCCGCACTACCGCGGGTGGGCACAGTTCTTCGACGACCGCACAGAGGGCGACATGTCAATCGACCACTCGAACGAATCGGTGAGCGTCGAGTTGGAAGCAATCGGGGGTGTCGTCGGTGCGTTCCGGATGCCGAACGAAGGGGGGTCAGTCGACGTACGAGGGATGTCTGACAACCATAACGTCACCTCGTACACGCTCAACCTCACTGCCGACGGGCACTTCAACAACATGCACTGGTCGATGTACCACGACGGCCCCACGGAAGACCTCGAATTCCACATCTACTCTACAGGGAAATGTACAGGCGGGAGTTTCAACGGTGACGTCGACATCAGCATCTACTATTCGAATCGGTCAGGATACTACGAAGGCTGGCAGAAGTCTAACATTATTCCCGGGCCATCCAAGGCCGTCCAGGTCGATTGCAGCGACGACCCCGCGACGTTCACGGTGAACCTCACGCACGAGGGAACCGACATGACGTACGGCGAAATCGACATGACCGGAAGCGACAACAAGTGGTACTTCGGCCCCGAAATCAAAGACGACACGACGAACTCCTCTGTCGACTTCGACCAACACGATGCAGACAGAGCGACCCCGTACTCGGATGGCGAGACGGAGTCACTCGACACGGTTACGAACCACTACCTTTCCCTTCTCGCGCCGCAGTACAAACTCACCGTGACCGACGGTCCCGGCGGGAGTGAGCGTGTGAACGAACGCAGTTCGTCCGGAAATCTCGATTACGAACAGGCGGACGGTGGCCGGTACATCACGTTCCTCCACGTCACTGAAAATCGCGTCCGCGTCGAGGTCCACTGACCCCCGTCAGTCGACTAGCGAAACGTCGACCTGTTTTTCCACGACTCGAATTGAATCGACACCCGTGAGTTCACACGAGACCATGGTGTCGTTGACGAAGGGACACGTCACGTCGTCGTACGACTGTAGTTCGGTCTTCCAGAGTTGTGGACGAGGTGAGGTGACGTTGACTGTCACGTCGTAGGACCCACTTTCGGAGGCGATTCCCCGGTACTTGGCACCGGAATCGGACATCTCTGCGCGAACGAGGTACGTTCCAGACCCGCCGACCGAGTTCGCACTCTGGGCCGACCGTCTGGTGGAGATTGCCGAGACGACGACGGCGTCCTCAGAGAGTAAGAATGCGGGGTGGCGAACGACTGTCATCGACTCGTCGGTCCCCCGGAAGACAGTTCCGAAGGCGTAGACGAGGCGTTCGTTAGACGTCTCCGACGTGTACACCAACGGTCGCGTGCTCACCGTCGCATTGTCGACCACGCCACCATCTTCCCACTCGACTTCCATCCGAACGGGGTCACCGAACGAGAGCGCCGACTCGGCCAACTTGATTTCAGTGGCCCGACTCGGCGCGCCGCGGATGGCGATGTCTTCCATGTTGTCGTCGAGGATGTCGAAGGCCCGCTCGGCGTTGTTGATGCGCTCGACGTTACGGGTGTCTTGGAGACCGTCCATCCCGACGGCGGTGACGACACCGACCGTCGAGAGGACGAGCGAGAAGACGAAGATGAACCCGAGTGTGTCACTCACGGCGCGGCGGTCAACCATTGGTCACCTCCAGTTCGTCGGTGGCCGCATCGTATGAGACAGTGACGTCGCCCGCGTCGACTGACCCCGGCTTGAGGTCTGTCGCGGTTTCGACGTCGATGCGGACGGTCACCTCGGGGTCGACCGACTGCAAGACGAGTTCGTTCGATTCGACTTCGATTCTGTACGTCGTTCCAGCGACCCGGTTGGGAAGCTCGAGACGCGTCTCCACGTCCGTGACCGTCTCGTCACCTGACGACGCGACGACCCGGTCTGCGGCCTCCAGATTCGCCGCGAGACGCTGTCCGACGACTTCGAGTTCTGTCTCGGTCACACGCTCGTGCTCGGACGAGACGAACCCACCTGCCGCGACCATGATACCCGAGATGAGTATCGTCGTTATCGTGAGGGTCAGGACGAAACCGAGGGTGGTCGAGACTGCTCGTGAATTCATCAGAGTTCACCCGGTGCGATTCGGATTTCCTTTTTCACAGTCGTCCCACTGGACTGGAACACGAACGTCACGTTAGCGTCGTATATCGCGTCCTGTTGAACGGGCCAGTACCCGCTTCCGACCGTCGCGTATTCGTCCCCATCGAACAGGTCGAAGAGGTTGGTATCGTCGTTCGTCGCGTACAGTTCGTACGTTCCGGTTGCGTTGTCCGCGTTGTCGAACTCGAGGTCGATTTCGCCGTCGACCTCGTCGTGAGCGGTTTCGAGTGGTGGGCAGTACTGTGTCCCCACAGTCGCGTCGCTTACGTCCACGACGAGTGAACCGTCGTTCGTCGGTTCGACTGCACAGGAACCGACGACACCAGTCTCGTTTTCCACGGTGACGACGACGTTTGTCCCATCGTCGTGCATCGTGACTCGCACGTCGTCGTTCGTGCCACCGTCGTTGTTGTCGATTTCGAGCCTGAAGGCGTCGGAAGGGGTGCTATCGAGACTGGTCCGCGAGACGTTGAACCGGATACCGCGAACGCGGCCATCTTCGATGACCACCCATTCGACTTTCGACGAGTTGTCGGTGAAGTCCCGTGAGGCGTCGTCTTGGTGGACTCGCAAGCCAGTCGTGTTCGTCCCAGTGTACGAGACGTTCGTCGTGAACCCGTTCGTCGCCTCCAACGTCGCCGCCGACGAACTCCAGTTCGCCAGTGTGGTCTCGAATCGGGACTCGATATCCGAGGGTGACCCACCACGCCGATTTTCTGCATCCAAAATCACGCCTCCAGTATCGACGGCGACGCGCTGTGCGCTCGTCGCCTCGTCGAGTTGCGTGTCGGTCGTCCGGGTGGCGATGTTCTCGGTGTAGATTGCGGTGTTGAGAATCAACGCGAGACTAACCAACAGGACGGCGATTGCGAGGGCAGTGATGAGGAAGAGTTGCCCACGGCCCTCACCGGCGTCTCGCGAGGGGAGCGTCACATCCGCCATACGACCACCTCTACTTTCAACGCGGACCACACTGGGTCCGTATCGTGTCGCTGGTCGACGTAGAACGACGACGCCGAGTCGAGCCTCGTCGTCGTCGGAATGGCAGTCCTGTCGTCCACTTCGTGGAGCACGTCGTCGTCCATGAGCGTAACGAGACGAGACGCCGACGCGGCGTGGTCGCTCGGTTGCCCCATGTGGACGAGACTGACTCGGTTGAGTGCCTTCCCCTCTTGATTTGATTGGACAGAGTATACGATTACGTTGAACGCGATTCCGCGGTCACGGAACGTGTCGTTGAGCATCCGCCCGAACACCGTCGGCGGGCCGCCAGCGACGTAGTTCCCCCCTTCTTCTGCACTGATATTTTCGAGGAGGAGTGTGCGCTTGAGCGACCCGTTTTCGGCCGCGGCGTCGAGGAGTCCCTGTGCGACTGCTGCTTGCTGGTTCTCGATGTGTTGACTCGACGTACTCGCAGTTAGGGGTGTGACGGCGGTCACCTGGAGGGCGAAGGTGACACTCGCCAGCAGGACGGTGGCGGCGACGAACGCCTCGAGTGCGTGTGCTTGTCCACGGTCCATCGTTACCAGACCCTCACCAGTAGTTGGTGGAGTTGTCCGTCGACGAGAACCGAGCGGCGAGCGGCGACGACTTGCCCGGAGGTCGGTACAGGCTCACCGCGCGTCGCATCTGACCCACCGGGAAGCGATACGACCGACCCATCCCGAACGAGCGTGACGTTCACGTCGTACGTGTCTCCGACACCGATCGCGTCTTCGACCGGTCCGGTTCCGTACTCACAGTCGGCCGGCGGCGACGTATTTTCGAAGAATCCCTCGACACACTCCGTGTCGAGAACCGTCTGTTCCCCCGGTGGCGAGAGTGCGCCACCCGCGAGGTGGTCAGCCGCACGGTTGGCGACGAGAGGACGGTCCTGCGCGTCGTCGAACGGTTGGACGATTTGGGGGACGGTTCCGATGACCCACGCGATGGCGAGGAGGAAGATTCCGACGCCGACGGCGTAGTCGAGCGTCGTCTGTGCCCGACTCCGTTCGGTTCCGGCGGTGTGGTCACGTCGTCGCATCAGCCAACCACCATCCAGACCCCGAGTGCGAGCGTCTGCAGGACGACGACGAACTTGACCCCCGCGAGGAGGTCGGCGTTACGGATGTAGCCGCTGATGAACCCCGAGAGCACCGCTTGAAGGGTGACCCCGTGGAAGAACAGGAGCGACATGAGGTCCGGGTCGAGTGCACCGCCGAAACTCGGACCACCGGAGACGCCGCCACTGGACCCGGACGCCTGTGACGAGAGGCCCGCCATCACGTCGAGGAACTGCGTCTTCAGGATGGCCATGACCGCCAACAGCGTGACGTAGGTCATGAGGATAATCGCGACCTGCATCCGGGTCCGTGCGATACGTTCCCGCTCGATGTCGTCTTGGTTCTCGGAGGACTGTGCGGCAGTCGTCAGGACTTCCGTAATCTGGCTGGACGCCTCTTGGGCCTTCGTGATGAGTTTGACCGTCCGAGCGAGGCGCGGGATGTGGTACTTGTTGTTGAACTCGACGAGTGCCTCACGGAGACTCATCCCGTAGTTGACCTTCGCGTACATTATCTCGAACTCGTCGGCGAGTTTCCCGGAGGACGTGTCGGCGACGGTTTTGAACGATTCGAGGAGCGTCTGGCCGGTGTCGTTCGCACTCGAAAGCTTTCGGAGGTTGTCCGAGAGTTTCCCGGTTATCGCAGACCGGGAGTGGACGTTCCACTCGTGGAAGACTGCCAGCGGGACGGTGACGAGGTAGACGGGGACGTAGAACCAGATGACGGTTCCCCAGATGGGTTGTGCAATCATCCCCTCCCACGACGTGGGCGCAGACCCTCCGACGACGGCAACCGCGAGGAGGACCATCGAGGCGGGAACGGTCAGCGCGAGGGTGAAAAGCGGGTGTTGTTTGAAGAAGACGTGTGGTTGCCGGAGTAACTCTCGCGTCTTGTACGTCCCTTCGCGGTCCTTGATGCGCGAGAACAGACTGTACTCGCCGACGTACGACTCGACGAGTCCCATGTGAACGAGACCCTCTTGTTGCTGGCCCTGGAGTCGGGCACTCCCGTTCGCCGGTGCGAGGAACCCATCGCCAATCTCGTCTTGCTTGACCGTCGAGATGAGGACCAAGAACCCGACGCCGACGAGCGGAATGAGGCCGTAGACGGTGGCGTAGAGGAGTTCCTGTTGTGCCTTCCCGAGCATGCTCATGATGACGAGGATGATGATGAGGAGCAGTGGGAACAACGAGAGCGTCATGTACATCTCGCCGAACAGTTCCATCGTGTCCAGCGTCTGTTCTTGTTGCTGTTTGGCCGTCCGGAGGTGCTTGTCTTTCTTGTCCTTGAGGAAGCCCTCCATGTCACCGCCAGAGTTGACGATAGAGAGCATGTCAGTGAGGAACTGGGAGAGTTCGTCGGACGGTGTGAGAAGTGCCTGCTGGCGAATCGCGTTTCGGTAGTCGGTTCCGAAGTACTCCGTCTCTTGGACGATGCTCTGGAACTCGCGCGAGACTTCGCCGTAGGTGTCGTCTGCGCGCGCCATCGCTTCGAGGATTTCGAGTTGGTTCAGTCCCCCCACCGACAGCGCGTACATGAACGAGATGGCGTCCGAGAGGAGCATGTTTATCTCGCGCTTCCGGGCGGACGCTTTCGAGTACGGCATCCCCACGAGTGTCCCGAATCCGAGTGCGAACCCGATGGACCCGAAGACGATGCCCGAGACAGTGACCGCAGCAGGCATGACGAGTGAGCGGAGGAGTTCGGCAGTCGATTCGCTCCCGACGGGGATACCGAGGCTTATCGATTCCGCCGACACGAGTCCGAGCGCGAAGATGCCGTATCCGAGCGACATTCCGAGAATCCACAGCGAGAGTCCGACGAGGACACCCACTGCGAGCGCCCGTGAGAGGTACAGTTCGACGGTGTTCGGCATCCGCGCTTGCTGGAGTTTCTCTTCGACGTCCGCGACGAACTCGCCGTCTTCGTCGAAGAGAATCTGAAAGAGTGGATAGAAGGCGTCACCGAGTGTGTCGGTGCTTCGGTCAAGTCCCGCGGAGTTCTCGGCGTCGAAATTGCTCATCTACTCGTCCTCGTCGCGCTGGACGGACTGTGACTCCGTCTTCTCTTCGTCTGGCGTGTCTGTCTCTGCCGCTTTGAACCCGCCCCACGACTCGTCGACCGTCTCGTCGGCGGCGTCGGCGTCTTCGCTCGCGTCCGCCTCCGTGGTGGTCGAGTCGTCGTCCGACGACGCCGAGTCACTGGGTTCCTCGATACCGAATGCACCGAAGAAGTCGTCGAGGTCGATGTCGTCGTCCTTCGGGTCCGGGAACGTCGGGTCGCCTTCTTCGTCGAATCCGAAATCGTTGGGTTCGCCTTCGACGTCGGATTCGAGCAGTGACTCCCACAGGTCCGTCGCGGCGTCACGTTTCGCCTGTTCGTCCGGGTCGTCTGCGTCCTCCATCGCTGCTTCGAGCGCCGGCGTCTCTTCTTCGCCGTCGATGGGCGACGGACCGTCGTCACCTTCGATTTCGGGCGTCTCGTCACCAGCGTCGAGTTCAGACCGCTCTGACCCTTCGCCGAGGGCAGGGTCGCTAGTGGCCTCTTCGAGCGAGTCGAGTTCGTTCCGTTCGCCGGGCGTCGCCTCGACGTCGGGTTCGCTTCGCATGTGCCCGAGTGCCTCTGCGACTTCGCCGACGTCGCGGTTACGGTAGTCGGGGAAGAGTTCTTCTTCGGCCCGACGGAGAATCTCTCTGGCGAGTTCTCTGACGTGTTCCGGTGGGTCGGGGCGGGGAACCATCGCCTCGCTCTCGGGGTCGATGTTGATGTGGACCGACTCCATCTCACGCAGGTCTTCGAGACTGCGTTCGAGGTCGTCGGTGGCCATCAGGCCGATGATAGTGTCCTGGTCGTTGATGAACGCCTGGAACGTCGCGGCGACCTGTGTGTACGTGTTGAGGCCGCGGTCGATGAGGTACGCGAGGACCACCTGTCGCTTGAAAATCTCGTGTTCGAGCGTCTTGTGGTCCCACCCGCGGTCGAACTTTATCTCTTCGAGCGTGTTCGACGACCCCATCTCGAGGAACTCGTCCGTCTCTGCCTGCCACTGGTAGACGTCCTGAACGTTGATTTCGTCGTTCTCTGGGTCGTAGTGGTTGATTTCGGTGAGCGACTTGTTCCGGCGAACCTTGTTGCCATCGACCCGCGTCGACGTCTGGATAGACACCAGGTCGAGCGCGGAGAACATCGTCTTCGAGACGTTGATGGGTGCGGTCGTGAAGCGTTTGAGGACTTCACCCACGGAGTCCGCGTGGAACGTCGTGTAGGTGGTGTGACCCGTGGACATAACCTGAAAGAGCGTCCGGCCTTCTTCCCCACGAATCTCTCCCATGACGATGTAGTCGGGGCGTTGACGGAGCGCCGCTTCGAGCAGGTCGAACTCGTCCACGTCGCCTTTGTCGTCGTCTGCGAACGAGGGGCGCGTGACGGACGCAATCCAGTTTCGTTGTGGGAGTTCGACTTCGCGGGTGTCCTCGATGGAGACGATTTTCGTGTTCGACGGGATGAACAGCGAGACGGCGTTCAGGGATGTCGTCTTCCCGGACGCGGTGCCGCCGGCGAAGATGAGACTCTTGTCGTTCTCGATGCAAAGCCACAGGAACGCCATCTCTTCGAGCGAGAACGTCGACCAGTTGATGAGGTCGATTGGCGTGAACGGGACGTCCTTGAACTGACGGATGGTGTAGTTCGTCCCGTGGTCGGACACCTCTCGGCCGAGTGTGAGTTGCGCACGCGACCCGTCGGGCAGCGTCGCGTCGACCTGTGGCCGACGTTTCGAGATGCCCTTCCCGGAACGCTGTGCGAGTTTGACGACGAAGTCGTCGAGTTCGCCCTCGCCGTGGTAGATGTTCGAGATAATCTGTTCGTAGTCGGAGTGGTAGACGAACACCGGGGAGTTGTACCCGTCACACGAGATGTCCTCGACGTTGATGTCGTGTTTGATGCCGTCGATTCGCTCGTACCCGATGAAGTCGCGGCGGAGGTAGTACTGGAGCTTCTGGACTTGATAGTCGTTCAGGTCTGCCTCGTCGTCTGCGAGAACTGCGGACTCTGGGCGTGCGGCGATGCCGTCGATACCGCCGAGCGGTGCGTCGTCGCGGTTCGTTCGTTTCGACCCGCCGGTGAACCCACCGAGTCCGAGTCGTGAGGCGACGCCGCCGAAGAGAGACGCACTGCCGCCGTCTGGAACTGTGGCCGTGCCCGTCGAGTCAGGCTCGTCGTTCCCACCGAACAGTCCGCCGAGTCCGAGACGGTCCATGAGACCGGACGACTCGGTCGCCCCGTCGGACGCGAGCGCCTTCGATGCTGGCTTGTCGTAGAGGTCGTATCGCGACAGGAGGTCGTACGTCTCCGCCTCGATGACTGCCCCACGGTTGTCCTCGCCGTTTCGGACGATGCTCTCTTCGCTGTACTTGATTGCGTTCCGGAGTTTGCTCGTGAGGAACTCTGTCAGGTCGTCCTCGACGCGGTTCAGGTAGGGTTCGACCGCGTAGTACTTCTTCTCGTTCTCTTTGACCGAGTGGAAGATGACGACGAACGCGTAGGGCTTGTTGACCCAGTACCGTTCGACCTCACGGAAGTGTGTCTTCTTCTCCATCGGAACCGCCTTTTCGAGGTCGTAGCGGTTCGCCAGCGTCGTCGTGCCGTCTGCACTGGAGAAGAACTCGTCTTCGTCGAGGTCTTCGTCGACGTCGACCGTCCGAGTGTCGATGACCTCGTCGAGTTCGTCGGCGCGTTGGGCACCTCGTGCGAGTGCGTTCTCGATATAGTCGGGGTCGAACCCGAGGGCATCTTCGGCGTCGAAACGCTCGATGTCGCCGTCGCTGTCCCGCGGGCGGGAGCCATCGTCTTCGTAGTAATACTCTCGTTTGTAGTGCTCCCACATCCACTCGTCTTTGACGACCGGCGTGGTCTCGGGGTCACAGAACTCTTCGAACTGTTCGTGAATGTCCGTCGCGTGCGCGCCTCGCTTCCCGACGAATTCGGCCACGTCGACCGGGTGGAAGTCGAGATAGTTCTCGGGGTCGAGCACGACGCTCTCCCAATCTGTGCGGTCTGGGGTCGGAACCTCGTGTTCCTCGTCTTCTCCCCACCGTGAACTACCCGGTGTCTCCGTGCGGGTCCGCGGGTCGAAGCCATAGAGGGCCTCGACATCGCCGTCTTCCCCATATTCGTCGAGGAAGTCGGCCCACGTATACTCGCCTAAGCGGGCGTTTGACGCCTGGTCCGGGGCGGCATCGCCCTCCACCGGTGACTCCGCGTCACCCTCGATCGCCTTTGGCCCGGAACCGTCGGCGTCTTTCCTTGCCATTGTCCCTCGGATATTCGGGTTAATGGAAAAGTCTTTTTCCCAGACTATTTACATTATAGCGTCCGTTTAAGGACTGTTTTTATACGAGTTTATATACGGTGTGTACTTCGAATTCTACAGACCGACCGCTAAAGCAGTGATTTATGCCCCGAGTCAGCCCTCCTACCGGGGGAGCACCGTCAGACAGGCGACGCCCTCACGTCGGCGGGCGAGGCGCATCTGGAGTTGGCGTGACCGAGTCTGTCGACAACACGAATTCGAGTGCGGCGAGTGCGCCAAGGAGAAGCGCGATAGTGGTGACGAGTACGACGGGATTCGCGATACTGACCGCGAACACGACGGCGACGAACGAACCTGCCACCCACACACCCGCGACTGATTGGCTGATTGTTCCCACTGCTCCGTGGGTGAGTGCGATTCCGAGGAGGAACACTGCGACACCCCCGCCCAGTGCGAGTCGGTCGAAGAAGGCCACCGACACCCCTTCGCCCGCCGCGACGATGACGAGGAGAGACCCGACACCTGCCGCGGTAATCCCGAGCGTGACGCCGAAGTGGCCGTAGGTGTACCCCATTCCAGCGAAGAAGTCGAAGTCACCACGGACGAGGTCGGTAATGGTGTCTTCGCGGACGTACGCGAAGTAGAGACGCCACACGGCCACCGCCGCGACGAAAGATGCCACCGCCGCGCCGACTGCGGGTACTGACCACTCGGTTCCACTGATGCCTGAGACGACGGCGACGACCACCTCACCGAGTACGATGATGGTAAACAGACCAAACCGTTCGGGCATGTGCGACACCTGTGCGGGACGTTCGTCGACGGTGAAGTACGTGACCCCGGGTGTAACGATTTCGATGGCGAGTCCGATACCGACGAGCACGAACTGGGCCAGTCCATCGAACGCCAGCGCCGCCACCCAGAACAAGGCACCGAGACCATAGAGCGCGATGTATCGACCGGTGAACTGCCGTACGTCGGGGTTCGCCATCCTCGCCCGTGCGTACAAGACGAGTAACACGACTCGGAGCGCGAGATACGAGACGATGAACCCGCGCAGTTGGCCGGCGAGTGCGTCGTGCAACGTGGTCGCTAGTGCGGCGACGACGAACATCGCGACGAACAGGCCGACTCGGTCGAGTCCCTCCTCGCCGAAGAGGTCTGCGTAGTACGAGAAGTTCATCCAGACGATAAATATCGGAACGAACAGACCGACGAACCCGACGAGTCGAAGACCAGTCACGTCGGTGGCGAGGTCGTGGGCCAACTCCGCGACGGCGACGACGAACACGAGGTCGAAGAAGAGTTCGAACCACGTCGCGTGTCGGCCAGTCGTCTCGTCGGTCTGGAGTCGTGGGCCGGCGACTCGAAGCGGGAATCGCATAGTCAGTAGAGGTCGTGACAGAGTATAGCACTGCCGCGAGTTGGTTGTCAGACAGACGGCGACCGCCTAAAAACACTGCACTGGACCACTGTCAGTCCGGTGCGAACCACTATGTTGTTTCGATGAGAGTTCCGACTATGGACCCATTCACACTCACAATCCTGCAGCAAGCACCGATTACGCCGGGGGCCGACCCCAGCACGTTCGCGCGGTTCTTCGGTTCGACCGTCTCTGCCGTGGGGACGTTCGTCGGAACGCTCATCCTCGGCGCTCTGCTCATTGCGCTCGCGCCCGACTTCACCGAGAGAGTCATCGACACCATCGAGGACGAACCCGTCACCTCGTTCCTCTGGGGATTCGGCATCTTCGTGGCGTTCATCGTCGTCATCATCGTCCTCATCATCACGCTCATCGGTATCGTCGTGGCCGTCCCGCTCATCTTCCTGATGATATTCGTCTCGCTGTTCGGCGGGGCACTCGTCTTCATCTACGTGGGTGAGCGACTCCTCGAAGCGGCAAACGTCGAGACGTCGCGCTGGGGGCACCTCGTCGCCGGTGCATTCGTCGCAACCGTCCTCGCCGCCATCCCCGTCATCGGTGGTATCACGAACTTCGTCGTCAACACCGTCGGCGTCGGCGCACTCGTCTACTACTGGCGGAACAAGTGAGGGAGGTTCGGTTCTGGTTTTTGGAAGAACGTTGGCGCGCGAAATACCGTCCGCTCAGCACGTTCGTCGCAGAACGGGCGTGACGGGAGTGCAGCACTGTACGCTGCAGGTCGTGAACGAAGACAAGGGATTCGAACCCCACTCGCTCACTTTGTTCGCTCCCTGCTGACCGTGTTCACTACTCGCGATACCTCACAAAGTACAAAAGGGCGTGACGGGAGTCCCGCGAGCGAAGCGAGTGGGTCTCAGGAACGCCCGCTGAACGAACGACGTGAGTGAAGCGGGCGTGACGGGATTCGAACCGAACCGAGACTCGTTTCACTCGTCTCGTAGGGTTGCGAACCCGTCATGCCGGTTCGTTCGTCGCGTCGCTCCTCACTGCACGGGCGTGACGGGATTCGAACCCGCGATCGAGAGGTTAGGAACCTCTCGCCCTGTCCACTAGGCCACACGCCCTGCCGAGAACTCTCTCAGGACTCGACAAAAATCGCGTGGTTCGACCCCACTGGGCCGAGAGAAACGAGAGATGGAGCTGCGATTAGTTCTCCGCCTTAGCCGACGTCTTCTCCGTGGAGAAGTCGTCTTCGTCGTCGTCTTCGCCTTGCATCTCTGAGAGCTCTTCTTCGATTTCGCTACGTCCGCGCTTGAACTCGCCCATTGCCTGCCCGGTGGACCGCGCGAGCTTCGGAATCTTGTTCGCGCCGAACAGCAGGACGAGCACGAGGAGGACGATGAGCAGCTCCGGCCCGCCCGGGAGTCCGGGGAACAGAGGGGTGATGGTCTCGAACATCGCTGTTTTTGCGTAACCCAGTGGCAATTATAGGCTTTTTGCCTTCTACGGCTTCTCGAATAAGAGACTATCGGCCAGAGTGAACTGTCGCGAAACGTCGACACGAGCCTCGAAACCTGTGGATACGTGAATGGAGCTGATATCGAACCGATTCGAATCTGACACATCGTGTCGGGTGACAAACACACAGTCTATCGATTTTCGTCGCGGACAGTCGTTCCAATTCCCGTGAATATAAGGTGGCAACCTCAATATTGTGGTTATATGGTATCTGTCGGAGACTCTGCCCCAGACTTCACCGCACCGAAGACGGACATCGACGGCGACATCGAGTCGTTCACGCTCTCTGAGAACCTCGACGACGCACCCATCGTCCTCGCGTTCTTCCCCGCGGCGTTCACCGGCGTGTGCACCACGGAGATGTGCACCTTCCGCGACCAGATGGCCAACTTCGACGACATCGGCGCGACGGTCTACGGCATCAGTATCGACACGCCGTTCACGCTCTCCGAATTCGCCGAGAAGAACGACCTCAATTTCGACCTCATCAGCGACACCAACCGCAACCTCATCGAGGCCTACGACGTGGAGATGGACTTCGCAGACCTCGGCGTCTACAGTGTCGCCAAGCGCGCTGTCTTCGTCGTGAACGCAGACGGCGAAGTCACCTACGAGTGGGTCAGCGACGACCCCGGCGTCGAACCCGACTACGACGCCGTCGAACAGGCGGCATCCAAGACGGTCGAAGAACCGTCCGAAGCAGCGTAAACCGGCACGCGGCACGCTCCCGTATCGCATTCACGCCAATCCTTTTTTCTTGCTGCGAGGACCACTCACGCCATGGCCGATTCTGAAGAGACTATCAACGGTGGTCGGGTCTACGACCCTGACGCCGACCACGCCTTCCCCGACGAGAAACTCAACGAGATTCTCCCTGTCCTCCTCGAAGACGAAGAGGTGACGACCCTCCTCGAAGCGCAGAACGTGAACGCGGTCACGCGCAAGGGCTACAACGACCACGGTCCGAAGCACATCGAAATCGTCCGTAACCGTGCGCTTCGCCTCTACGACCTTCTCAAGCGCGGTGGGTGCGAGTTCAACGGCGCTGCAGACCAAGGCCTCGACGAAGCGGACGAAGCCGTCATCATCGCGCTCGCAGCACAGTTACACGACATCGGGCACATCGTCCACCGTGACGAGCACGCGTACTACTCGATTCCGCTCGCATCTGACGTGCTCGACAGGTTCCTCCCGCAGTTCTACGACCTCGCGGATACCGTCCGAATGAAAGCCGAAGTCCTCCACGCGATTCTCTGTCACCATCGCGAGGAAGACCCACTCACTCTCGAAGCGGGTGTCATCCGCGTCGCAGACGCCCTCGACATGGAACACGGTCGGTCACGCATCCCGTACGAGAAAGGTGGACGCGGCATCAACACGCTCTCCAGTCAAGCAATCAGTAACGTGTCGCTGAAAGAAGGTGACGACACGCCCGTCCTCGTCGAAATCGAGATGGTGAACGCGGCCGGCGTCTACCAGGTCGACAACCTACTCAAGGCGAAACTCGACGGGTCGGGTCTCGAAGGCGACGTCAAAATCGTCGCCGTCAACACCCGGTCCGAAGAGCAACTGGTCGAACGTATCGAACTCTAAGCGGTCAGCGAGTAAAAAATCGAGATGGAGGACGCGAGGTACCGGCGCGCCCGCGTCTCGGTGATACCGTGAATCTCAGTCGTTCGACTGGACGAGACGGTCCATTCCGCCGACGGACAGTTCGCCACTGAGCGTCCGGTTCGGGTAGGGGATGTCGATACCCTCTGCGTCGAACTGTTCTTTCACCGACGTCACGTACTCGCCGCGCGTCTTGACGAAGTCGGCACGGCTTGGGTCGGCAATCCAGATGCGCGACTTGAGCGTGACGGACGAGTCGCCCAGTTCGGTCAGGCGAACCGACGGCGCAGGGTCGTCCATGATACCGTCGTGGGTTTCGGCCTCTTCGAGGATGATGTCCGTCGCCTTCTGGATGTCGTCGTCGTATCCGATGCCGAACGGCACCTGCAGGCGGAGTTTGTCCTTCGCGACGGGGTTCTTGATGACACCGTCGGTGAGTTGCGAGTTCGGGACAGTGAGCAGTTCGTTGTCGAAGGTCCGAACGCGCGTCACGCGGAAGGAGATGTCCTCGACGACACCGGAGTTACCGTCCCACTCTATCCAGTCGTTGATTCGGAACGGTTTGTCGGTGAAGATGAAGATACCCGCGACGAAGTTCGCGATGACGTCTTGCAGCGCAAAGCCAATCGCGAGTGTCGCCGCCGCACCGATGGTCGCGAGTGACTGCAGGATGTTCCCGAGTCCAGCGAGTGCGAATCCAGCGCCGAGGGCGACGAACGCCACGACGAGCGTCACGACCTTCATCAACGGCTTCTGGGCGTGCTCGTCCGCCCCGCGTCGGTCGAGGATACGACGAAGGATGGACGACAAGAGGGCCTTCCCGACGATGTAGACGACGACGAACCCGACGACGAATCCGAGAAGTGTCCCGAGTATTCCCGCGTACGGAATGCTCTGCTGTGCGAGAACACGACCGATTGCTCCGCCGTCACCCTGTAACTGGAGGGGGAGTGTGTAGACGCTCATCTATGGAAGACTGCTGTTTTCCCCCGTGTCTCGATGAGGTCCGCGTTCACTCGTTCGGCGAGGTCTGCGGCCGCCTCGTCGATAGTCGTCCCGCCGAGGGCCGCGCGGAGGAACTTCGCCTTGACGAGGTTTCGGTCGGCGAGTTGGTCGTTCAGTTCGCCGACGACAGCCTCGATTCCACTCTTTCCTACCCAGACCGTCACGTCGAGGTCGTGGGCTTCCTTTCGCAGGTCCTGCGTGTTCATGCGTGGATTCTACTATGTTCGAGGGCCCTTCAATAGTAAGGCTTTGGGCGGCGCTTGGTGGTCGTACCCACGGTTCGAGCGCACTCGCCGTCGTCAGTACGGGTAGCGTTCCGTCGCGCCGCAATCGCACCTGACGACGACGTGTCCCCCCGGCCGGGTTCGGACGCGGGCGTTGACTCCCGGAACGAGATACGCATCGCACTCGTCGCACGTGAACCGGCGGAACTCCTTCGGGAGACCGCAGCGATTCCGCTCTGCGACGCGACGGGCGAGACGGACGTAGTCTCGGGCCCGGTCGTGGTCCCGGTCCGAGGCCGCCTCGCGGGCGAGGTGGTGGAGTCGGTCGATTCGCTCCTCCGCGATGCTCATGGTAGGTCGGGGGAGTGGCCGAGACATAGGCGTTCCGAAGCATCGGAGCGAACCGACCGACCGGAGTCCCAGCACGTGACCGACCGGAAAGCCGGTAGGGTCAAATCCCACCCGGAAGAAACCCGGAACGTGCGCGTACTGAACTACCTCGAGTTCGCCTCGCAACTCGAACGGAGCGGTATCGGGACCTCCACCGACCAACAGCGGGCAGCACTGGCGACCACCGACGTGGACGTCGTCACGTCCCCGTGGCCCGATTCACCGCTCACCGCTGCAGCCGACGCCGTGCGCGGTAACTGCGTCTTCCGCGACTACGACATCGCCCACTGCAACCTCATCGGACCGGGGTCGGTCGCCGTCGCCAGACACGCGAAGCGAAACGACATTCCACTCGTCCTCCACTCGCACGTCACCCGTGAGGACTTCGCCGAGAGTTTCCGTGGGTCCAACGCCGTTGGCCCCGCCCTCGGAAGGTACCTCAAATGGTTCTACTCGCAAGCAGACGTGGTCCTCTGTCCCTCCGAGTACACCAAGCGCGTCCTCGAATCGTACCCGGTCGATGCCCCGATTCGCCCTATCTCGAACGGTGTCGACACCGACTCTCTCGAAGGGTTCGAGGACTTCCGCGACGAGTACCGCGAGAAGTACGACCTCGACGGGATGACCGTCTTCGCCGTCGGCAACGTCTTCGAGCGGAAGGGCCTGACGACCTTCTGCACCGTCGCCAAACAGACGGAGTACGACTTCGCGTGGTTCGGCCCGTACGACACCGGGCCGCACGCCTCGAAGAAAGTCAAATACTGGGTCGAAAACGCCCCCGAGAACGTGACGTTCACCGGGTGGATAGACGACATTCGTGGCGCGTTCGGCGCGGGCGACGTCTACCTCTTCCCGACGAAGAACGAGAATCAAGGCATCGCCGTCCTCGAAGCGATGGCGTGCGGCAAAGCCGTGGTCCTCCGCGACATCCCCGTGTTCGAGGAGTTCTACACCCACGGATACGACTGCCTCAAGTGCTCGACCGACGAGGAGTTCCGTCGCGCCCTCGACCTGCTCGACCGCGACCCGGCCCTCCGTCGTCGCCTCGGCGAGAACGCGCGTGCGACCGCTGCAGAGCACAGTCTGGACCGCGTCGGCGACCGACTCGTCGAGACGTACGAAGACGCCCTCGCCGGGACCCTCGACTGAGTCGACTCGTTCTCCCGTCCACCGACGCTTCGCGACACACTGACACGCCAGCGAGAAGTCACAACAGTTTATCCCGTTGGCCTCACAGCACCGCCCATGCAGTCGGTCGCCGCCTTCACCGACACGTACCTGCCGACCGTCAACGGCGTCACGTACACGATTCAGACGTGGCGCGAGCGGTGGCAACGTCGCGGTGGCCGCATGGACGTCGTCTTCCCGAAAGACGACGAGTACGCACCCGAACCGGGGGAATACGCCGTTCGGAGCCTTCCGTTCCCGTTCTACGAGGGCATGCGCGTCGGCGTGCCGCGCGTCCCCGATGCCGTCGAAGACGCGGAACTCGTCCACGCGCACACGCCGTTCGGCCTCGGGTTAGCAGGTCTGCGACTCGCTCGTCGCCGTGACTTGCCGTTCGTGGCGACCTACCACACCCCGACTGGCGAGTACGCCGAGTATCTCAGTTCGGTCGAAGTCATCGAACGCGGCGTCGAACGAACCGCCGAGCGCTACGAACGGTGGTTCTTCGACCGTGCCGACGCGGTCATCGTCCCGAGCGAGGACGCGAAGCGACGCCTCGTGGACGAAGTCGGCGTCGACGCCGAAATCGTCGTCCTCTCGAACGGTATCGATACCGAACAGTTCGCTCCGGCCGACGGGGACGCCTTCCGCGAACGATACGGCCTCGGAGACGGTCCACTCGTCGGGTACACCGGTCGCCACGGCTACGAGAAACACCTCGACGAACTCGTCCACGCGGCGGCAGACCTCGACGTGACGCTCGTGTTGGGCGGCGACGGTCCCGCCCGCGACGAGTTGGAGCGACTCGCCACCGACCTCGACGTAGACGCTCGGTTCCTCGGCTTTTTAGACCGCGAGGAACTCCCGGCGTTCTACTCCGCACTCGACGTGTTCGGCTTCCCCAGTCCGGTCGAGACGCAGGGTCTCGTCGCGCTGGAAGCCAACGCCTGTGGGACGCCCGTCGTGGGCGTGAACGAAGGTGCGCTGGAGGATACCATCGTCGATGGACAGACGGGGTATCACTACGAGTCGGGCGACGTCGACGGCTTCAAACGAGGAATCGAGCGGGCGTTGTCTGAACAGGAGGAACTCAGCGCGCGGTGCCTCGAACGCCGGGACGAGGTGAGCGTCGAACACTCGGTCGATAGACTGGCGGCGCTCTACGACCGACTCCAATAAGAGAAGAGACCGACTGTGAAGCCGCGTTAGTCGCGGTTTTCGAGTGCGTCGGCGATGCGCCGCAGTTCGCGGTTCACGTCACGAACTTCGTCGCGGAGTTGTCGAACTTCGCGGACGAGTGCCTCGTTGTCGCCGCCACTCTGTTCGGGGTCACGCTGGCTTGCGCCCATGCCGGGTGCTCCGCCGGGGCCACCGCCGCCCATCATGCCGCTCATCATCTGTGCGAAGGGGTTGCCGCCGCCCATGCCGCCGCCCATTCCGCCAGGGCCGCCGCCGCCCATCATCTCTTCGGGGGACGGTCGCTCACCTTCTTCGCGTTCTTTCTCCCGTCGCTTGCGAATCTCTTCGACCCGCTCACGGAACGACTTCTCTTCTTCACCAGATTGCTCGTCGTCGGGTGCCTGCGTCTCGTCTGCGGGTTCGTCGTCAGCCATGGTCGCGGATTAGCCGTCCACCCGGAAAGTGCTGACGGTCTCTCAGAGGTCGGGAGTCGAACGCTTTGCCGCCGGCGCTCATCCGAACGCACCGAGACTCGACTGGAGGTTTCGGTCGGTTCCGCCCTGTTCGAGTTCGTAGCCGACGAGTGAGCGCATGTCGACGGCGTAGGTGGTGCCGCCGTTTTCGACGACGAGCACTCGACCTTTCACGCCACGGACCGTCCCCGCGGCGATGGTCTCTGCGACCGGACTGTCCGACAGGCCCAGTCCGTAGTCGAACGAGAACGTGTCGATAGGGTCGAACTCGGCGAGGAGTTCGCTCCACGCCGCAGTGTCCATGTCTCGACCGAATCCCGAAATTTTGGTCGGCACGCGAACGCGGTCGGTCAGGTCGGTTGCGAGTTCTGCTTCGTACTCACGGGCGACGCGGCCGTCGGAGAAGGTTCGAATGTGCGCCGCGCGGTCTGCACCCTGCTCGCGGAGGCGCGTTTCGAGTCGCCACAGGCGGGTGACGCCGACTTTGAACGTATCCGGGGCGAACGCCGCGAGGTAGACGGCGTGGTCTTCGTAGCAGTCCATCTCGTCTTTGAGGCACATCCCGGTACACTTGGCGCAGACCCACGTGCTCCGGTGGTCGTCACAGTAGGGGGCGCGAGCGTTGCCACACGAGATGTGGTGGCCGTCGTGTATCGTTCCGGCACAGTGGCGGGATTCGAGGCGATATTCGAGTTCTGTCCCCGGGTCGAGTTCGACGGAATCGATGCCGTCGCTCGTGCTCACGTAGAGGGCGGGTGTCTCGGTATCGTAGCCGACGACCTGCACGAATCAGGGTACGAATCGGTGGTAGAAAGGTGTCTCGTTCGCCGCACCCGACTTTTCCGCACGACCGGTGGTGAACGATACGTCGGGATGACACCTATTAGTAGTAGATACTAAACCTACCGAAAGAACTTATATTTAATTGCTGGCCATCAGAATTATATCAATATGCGACACTTTCACGATTGTCATGGTATATCGTGACGGGAAGACTCGACGTGACGTACTGAAGGCGGCCGGCGCGGCCGTCGCGACGACTGGGCTCGCCGGGATGGCGTCAGGTTCGCCGGGAACTATCGAGGTCAACGTCGGCTACAGCGACGCCAGCGGCAAACGTGCGGCGGTGGCCGAGGCGAACACTGTCGTCCGAGAGTTCAACTTCGACGCGGTGACAGTCGAGGTCAACGAGAACGCGATTGCAGGGCTGCGAAACCGCCCCGACGTGCGCTACGTCGAGGTGAACGGCACGATGCACGCGCTCGCCCAGCAACTCACGTGGGGTATCGACCGCACGGACTCGGAGGTGGCCCACGCGAACGGCGACACCGGAGCGGGAGCTGACATCGCTATCCTCGACACTGGAATCGACTCGGACCATCCAGACCTTCAGGCCAACCTCGGCGCAGGCAAGGCGTTCGTCAAGTCGAGAGGGAAATATGCGGAATCGTGGGACGACGACAACGACCACGGCACTCACTGCGCGGGAATCGCCAACGCCGACGACAACAACCAGGGAGTAAAGGGCGTCTCGACCGATGCGACGCTGCACGCGGTGAAAGTGCTCGACAAGCGTGGCTCGGGGAGCTTCTCCGACATCGCCGCTGGAATCGAGTACACGGCCGACCAGGGGTGGGACGTGGGGTCCCTGAGCCTCGGTGCCTCTTCGGGTTCCCAGACGGTGAAAGATGCCTGCACGTACGCCGCCGACCGCGGCGTCTTCCTCGTCGCCGCGGCCGGGAACTCCGGGCCGTGTACGGACTGTGTGGGCTATCCTGCTGCGTACAGCGAATGCATGGCGGTGGCCTCCTCGGCGAGCGACGACTCGCTGTCTGGGTTCTCCTCGACGGGGCCCGAAGTCGAAATCATCGCACCCGGGACGGACATCTACTCCACGGTCCCCGGCGGCTACGACACCTTCTCGGGCACGTCGATGGCGACACCGCACGTCGCCGGTGCCGCCGGACAGTTGATGGCCAACGGCTACACGAACAGCGAAGCTCGCTCGCGGCTCAAGAACACGGCAGAGGACCTCGGACTCGCGTCGAACCAGCAGGGCAGCGGACTGCTCGACACGGCCGCCGCCCTCGGCTACGACTCTAGCGACAACTGACTTCCTGCTCACAGTCGGCGTCGGCCTGTAGTTTCTTTTTCGTGGCGTTCACACGCAGCCGTATGAGTGACCCGCTCGATGCGACACTGACAGTCACCCCGCTAGCCGACGGCGTGTCGCTGACGCTGATACTGACTGTCGAGAACGTGGGACAGGACTCGTTCGACCTCTCGTTCCCGGATGGCCAGCGCGCGGAGTTCGTCGCCGTAGATGAGGAGGAGTCAGAGGTGTGGCGCTGGAGTAACGGGCGGGCGTTTTCGATGGCACTCGGGAGCGAGACGCTCGTGCCCGGCGAGTCGGTCGGATACGAGGCCGAGTGGTCCTCGCCACCGCCCGGCGAATACGAGGTCACCGGGTCGCTAGCGGCCAGCAACGCCGACGCGTCCGCGACGATGACCGTCGTGGTTCCCAAGACGGAGTGAGTGGGCGGCAGGACCGCCGCAGACCTCAGGAGAGTTCGTCGTACAGTTCTTCGGCGGCGCGGCGAACCGCGTCGTCGCTCGACCCCTCGGGTTCCCACCCGAGTGCGGAGAGTTTCTCCACGGAGAGGCGCATCTTCGGCACGTCGCCGGTCCACCCACGGTCACCGCCGGTGTACTCGTACTCGGGGTCGAGCCCCATCACGTCGGCGACGATGTTGGCGATGGTCGTCACGGACGTCGTCGTCCGCGTGCCGAGGTTGTAGACGTTGTAGTCGCGTTCGGCGTTCTCGACGACGTGGCACATGGCCTCGACGCAGTCTTCGACGTGGAGGTAGGACTTCTCTTGTCGGCCGTTGCCGAGGATTTCGAGCGTTTCGGGGTCCTCCAGTAACTTCTCGATGAAGTCGGGGATGACGTTCCCGCGTTGCTTCGGCCCGACGATGTTGGCGAAGCGGTACATGTAGACGGTGAAGTCGTAGGAGTGGGCGAACGTCGAGAGGAGTCCCTCGTCGGCGAGTTTCGACGACCCGTAGATGCTGATGGGTTCGAGCGGGGCGTAGTCCTCAGGCGTCGGGCGCGGTGCCTCGCCGTAGACGGTCGAAGACGAGGTGAAGGCGATGTTGGTCACGCCGACGGCCTGCATCCGTTCGAGGACGTTGTACGTCATCTCGGTGTTCTCCTCGAACAACTGCCGGGGGTCGTGGTAGTTCGTGTCCGTGTAGGCGGCGAAGTGGAAGACGATATCGAGGTCGTCGGTGACGACGGCGGCCACGTCGTCGGGGTCCGTCATGTCCGCCTGGACGAACTCGACGCCGTCGGGGACGCGTTCGCGGGTCCCCTTCGACAGGTCGTCCGCGACGACGACGTCGTTGTCCGCAGCGAGATGGGCGGCGATGTGAGAACCGACGAGACCCGCGCCTCCTGTCACGAGGACGCGCTTGTCAGAGAGTGCTAACGACATGTCTCAGATGATTCGACGGAGTGGTAAGTCCGTTTCCCCTTTCGGTGTGCCCGCGATGCACCGACGCCGGGAGGGCGAGCGGACGGTCACGACCACGAGACACCGGACAACTCCTCGCTCAACTCCCACAGTTTCCGAACGAGTGCCTCGTCGGTGGCGAGCGCCGAGGGTTCCTCGGGTGCGCAATCAGAGAAGTATCGTCCACTTGTTCCTTCGACTGCAGGAGACGCAGCGAGGTACACCGTGGTCTCAGCGCCTGTCGCGGGCGTGTCGGCGAACCCGCTGACGAGTCGATGGGGGAGGAGTGAGAGCAGTCCAACCCCGAGACGAACCGGAATCGACGCCTCCCGCCACAGGTGACTCGACGGGACGAGTCCCGGATGGCAACAGTTCGCCGTGGGTCCGTCGAGACGGCGGGCGAGACCGACCGTGAAGAGGATGTTCGCCAGTTTCGACCGAGCGTAGGCGTCGAGGCCGTCGTAGTGGTCTACTGTCGTCACGTCGAACGTGCCGTCAGCGCGTGGGTGAACGCCCGAGGAGACGGTGACGACGCGACCATCCTCGGAAAGGACGTCACGCAGGTCGTGCGTGAGGACGAACGGTGCGAGGTGGTTGACGGCGAACGTCTTTTCGACGTCGTCTGCGGTCAGTTGCCCCGTCGAGAAGTGCGCCCCAGCGTTGTTCACGAGGATGTCGAGGCGGTCAGTTCGGTCACGGACCTCGTCGGCGAGGCGGTGGACAGTCTCGACGTCCGCGAGGTCGGCGCGGAAGAAGATAGCCTCACCGCCGGCGTCGTCGATGGCCGATGCGACCTGCCTGCCAGCATCACGATTTCGACCGTGGACGAAGACGGTCGCCCCCAGTCGGCCGAGTGCGAGCGCCGTCTCGCGACCGATTCCGGCGGTGGACCCGGTGACGAGCGCAGTCCGGTTCGAAAGGTCGATTCCCTCGACGCCTGCGCCGACCTCCGGTCTGTGACTCATATGGGGTGGTGGGCCGTCATCGGTCATAAACCTCGGGAGGGGGGCGGGTGTCCACTTCTGGAGAGTCACCAATTCCGACCGGTCGCAGTCGAATCGACGGCGACGTTCCGAAAGCACCACTTTCCTCCACCGTCTTCGGAGAGGCATGCAAGACGAACCCGAAGTCGCCGTCCTCCGGTACGGACACCGACCGGGACGGGACGACCGGATGACGACGCACGTCGGCCTGACGGCCCGAGCGCTCGGTGCTGACCGGGTCATCTTCCCGGACAACGCAGGGCAGTCGCTGGAGACAGTCGAAGACATCACCGGGCGGTTCGGCGGGCCGTTCACCGTCGAACTCACCGACGCACTCAACGGCGTCATCCGCAACTGGGAGGGCAAAATCGTCCACCTCACGATGTACGGCGAGCGCGTTCAAGACGTGGAAGCTGACATCCGCGAGGCGCACGCCGAAGAACCACTCCTCGTCGTCGTCGGCGGCGAGAAGGTCCCGTTCGAGGTGTACGACGAAGCGGACTGGAACGTCGGCGTCACGAACCAACCGCACTCGGAAGTCGCCGGCCTCGCCGTCTTCCTCGACAGACTATTCGACGGACGCGAACTGGACCGCGAGTGGGAAGACGCCGAGAACAGAGTCGTCCCCATGGCGACTGGCAAGAAAGTCGTCCCAGCCGACGACGAGTGAGCGCGTTTTAACGGTCGAGACGGAGACACACGACCTGTCTCGCCGCCGAATTGTCCCGTCACCGGTCGGTTCTCCGTGTGCGCGAGAGTAATAAGACTTAATGGCGTTCCTGACGCCATTTCGGACAATGGCTTTTGAGGAGTTACTGAACGACCCTGTTATCCAGAAGTACCTCCACGAGTTGGTTGGGCCGACGGGGATGCCAGTCGCAGCGGCACCCCCGGACGGCGAGGTAACCGACGAAGAACTCGCCGAAGAGCTCGGTTTAGAGCTCAACGACGTTCGTCGCGCCCTCTTCATCCTCTACGAGAACGACCTCGCGTCGTATCGTCGCGTCCGCGACGAAGACTCTGGATGGCTCACCTACCTCTGGACGTTCCACTACGAAAACATCCCGGAGAACCTCGAAGAAGAGATGTACCGGCTCTTAGAGGCGCTCGAAGAGCGTCTCGACTACGAACGTAACCACGAGTTCTATCTCTCTGAACCCGCCGGCATCCGCTTCGAGTTCTCTGAAGCGATGGAACTGGGATTCCAGTGTCCCGAGACGGGTGCGCCGCTCGAACCGATGGACAACGTCGACCTCGTTGACGCGATGGAACACCGCATCGACGAACTGCGAGACGAACTGAACGTCGAAGTCACGGGTACGAACTAATCGATGGTCGTACTCGCAACAAAGTGTTACATCGACGGCGACGCACGTGACCGCGCGCTCGATAGTCTCACGTCTCTCGTCGCCAACGACATCGGCAGCCTCGACGTGGAATACGACATCGGCATCCGCGACGACGACTTCATCTCCGTGACTGTCTCGGGCGACGACGAAACCGTCGCACGGAACGTCCTCCGGGAGGAGTGGGGCGAAGTCACGCCACACCTCACCGCGGGAGAGACGTACGTCGGAACGCTCGAACACTGGGACGAAGACGGATTCATCCTCGACGCTGGACGTGAGATTCGTATCCCCACCAAAGAACTCGGCCTCGGTCGCGGGTCGGCGACGCAGATTCGTGACCGGTTCGGCCTCGTCCAACACGTCCCGCTTTCGTTCGTCTACGGCGGCGAGGACGAGCCATCCCGCCTGGCCGACGACACGGTCGACCAACTCTACGACTGGACTCGTGGCAGTGGCCGCGTCAACGTCAACAGCGCGACGCGCGGCGAAGTCCGCGCGACGGTCAACCGCGCCGGCCACGCGAACGACATCGTGACCGTGGAACGACTCGGTCTCCTCGAACAGAGCATCGTCTGTAAGGACCAGACCGACCCGCCGGGACTCCTCGCGAGTATCGGTTCGTACCTGCCGTCGGAACTGAAGGCAGTCATCGGCCAGTAAGACGATGAACAGGCGACTCCTCGTCGGCGTTGCTGGACTCGCCCTCCTCCTCGTCACCGCGGGGTGTCTCGGCGGCACGTCGAGCGTCTCGAACGAGCGTCTGGACTCCGAGCCCACAGCGTCGTACACGTGGGACGCCGAGACGGACGCCCACATCACGGTCCAGCAGAACGGACGGTTCCGTGCGGTGTACGAGGTCAACTCGTCGTCGGTCGAACTCTACCGGTTCGACGGGTTCGGCAGCAGGACGCCGCTCCCAGTCGAATCGCTCCGGTACCGCTATCCGAACGGGACCGTCGTGAACGGGACAGAACTGAAAGCCCGCGGCGGTGACGTGACGCAGAACAACCGCATCACGAACGTCACGCTCCCGTCGGACGCCGACAGTGAGGGCAAACTCGCGTTCACCTCGTCGTCCACGCCGAAGCGGTTCTCGCTTCCCGTGCTCGTCGAGGGGTCCTACGAGGTGGTGTTGCCGCCGGACCGACGCGTGAGTTTCCCAATCTTCGGGTCCGTCCGTCCGCAGGGCTACGAGACAGAACTCGTCGACGACCAGTTGCACATCACATGGACCAACGTGACCGACGGCAGCGTCGTCGTCCAGTTCTACCTCCAGCGTGACCTCGGTATCTTCGCCGCCGTCGCGGCCGTCTCGCTCCTCGTCGGCGGGGCCGGGATTCTCTACTATCGCCGGCAAATCGAGGCGCTTCGCGAACGCCGCGAAGAACTCGGCCTCGACGTGGAAGACCGCGACAGGAAGCGGTAACGAAACACGCCGGTGCGGACGCCTTTTTGCTTGTCACGACCCTAGGCCGGGGTATGCAAGCCGCCGTAGTCACCGTGGGCGACGAACTGCTCGCCGGGGACACACAGAACACGAACGCGACGTGGTTGTGCAAACAGTTGACAGACCGCGGCGTCACCGTCGAGCGAGTGACGACGCTCCCCGACCGAATCGGCGACATCGCCCGCGTCGTCAACGAATATCACGCCGAGTACGACGCCGTCGTCGTCACCGGTGGACTCGGTCCGACGCACGACGACGTGACGATGGACGCCGTCGCCGCCGCGTTCGGGCGCTCACTGGAACGCAACGAAGAAGCAGAAGTGTGGTTGGAGACGAACGGTGGCTACTCGGCGAAGGACCTCGTAGAAGGGACGACTGACCTCCCCGCCGGCGCGCGGATGCTCCCGAACGGCGAAGGCGTCGCTCCCGGTGCAGTGCTGGGTTCGGTCTACGTCCTGCCGGGCGTCCCCCGTGAGATGAAGGCGATGTTCGACAGAGTCGCCGACGAGTTCTCCGGCGAGCAGACGCACGTCCGGTTCGTGCACACGTCGGAACCCGAGAGTTCGCTCATCGAGCGTTTCCAAGCGGTTCAGGCGGCGTTCGACGTGACAGTCGGAAGCTACCCCGGCGACCACGTCCGCATCAAACTCGCTGGCGACGACGAGGACACCGTCGAATCGGCGGCGGCGTGGCTCGAAGAACGAGTCGACCTACTCGAAGAAGCGTAGCCCGGTCAGCGCTGGAGGTACCAGAGCCACCCGGCGGTCATTGCGATACCTACGAGGAGGACGGTTCCGGCCGTCTCCGACATCGGCAACACCTGCTCGGCTATTTCTAACGGAATCATAGATGACAATTGCCCCGTCCAGTTCTTAAACGGTGAGGTTCCGGCGACAGTCAGGTCGTGCATAATACACGACAGTACCCGTCGGCACGTCGTCAGAGTCACCGCGGCATCGGGGTGTTTTTGCCGCGTGCGTTGGTTCGTTCGAGTATGCGAATTGGCGTCGTGGTCAACCCCGTCGCGGGGATGGGTGGCCGAGTCGGGTTGAAGGGGACCGACGGAAAGGTCGAGGAGGCCAGAAAGAGAGGTGCCGAGCCACGAGCACCGGCGCGTGCCTCCCGGGCACTCTCTCGACTGTACGACGCCGCACCCGAGACGACGCTCCTCACGTGGGGTGACCCGATGGGTGCATCTCTCGTCGAGGACGCAGGATTCGACCCGGAGGTGCTCGGCGAACCCGATGGCGACGAGACGGATGCGTCCGACACCACTGCCGCAGTCACCGCCTTCGTCGACGCCGGCGTGGACCTCGTGTTGTTCGTCGGCGGAGACGGTACGGCGGCGGACGTCGCCGCCGCCCTCGACGGGAGTGACGTGCCGATGCTCGGCGTCCCCGCCGGTGTGAAAGTCTACTCGTCGGTGTTCGCTGTCTCCCCAGAGGACGCCGCCGCCGTCGCGACGACGTTCGAGCGAACCGAGGCCCGCGAGGTCATGGATATCGACGAGGACGACTATCGGGCCGGAGAAGTTCACCCGGAACTCAGGGCAGTCGCACACGTCCCCGTTGCAGAAGACTTGCAATCGTCGAAACAGACGAGCACCGGCACAGTAGAGGCCCTCGCTGCCGGCGTCGCCGACGATATCCGTGCCGAGGCGGGCGTCACGTACGTCCTCGGGCCCGGAAGCACCGTCGGCGCCGTCAAAGCCGAACTCGGAATCGACGGGTCGCCCCTCGGGGTGGACGTGTATCGTGACGGGGAGGTTCTCGTCCGCGACGCGACGGAAGCGGAGATTCTGGCGCACCTCGGCGAGGAGAACGTCATCGTGGTCACGCCCATCGGCGGGCAAGGGTTCGTCTTCGGCCGTGGAAACCCGCAACTGTCTCCGGACGTGATTCGCCGGTGTGACGTGTCAATCGTCGCCTCACGGTCGAAGTTGGACACCATTCCGTTCCTCCGCGTCGATACCGACGACACGGAACTCGACGAAGAACTCCGAGGGTGGACGAAGGTTCGTGTCGGCCGCGTCGAACGACGGATGATGAAAATCGAGTAGCGACGCCCCGGGATTCAGGCTGAGAAGTGCTCTAGTACGGGTAATTATGTGAAAGGTGAATCCCAAATAATTGTTCACAAAGGTTGGCATATAGTGGGATTTAAGGTCATTGAATGGCTGTCAGTCACCATGGAAACCCGGAAAGTCCAGCGTCTCGGTCCCTCCACGCTGGCGATGACGCTCCCAGCGGAGTGGGCCAAGGAACACAACGTCGACAAGGGCGACGAAGTGTCGATTCGTACCAGTGGCAAAGGCACGCTGACCGTCCTCCCCGAATCGGTCAGCAACGAAGATTCGAAGGCGACGATTCGAGCGGACAACCTGAACGCAGAGGCCCTCGAACGGGCAATCGTCGCACAGTACGTCCTCGGGCGGCGCGTCATCCACATCGAGAAGAGCGAAGGCGCACTCGACTCCGACCACATCAACGCCGTCTACAAAGCCGAGACGCAACTCATGGGTCTCGGCGTCATCGAGGAGACACCGGAGCGAATCGCCATTCGCTGTTCGGTCGATGCGGAGGACTTCACCCTCGACAACTTGCTCGAACGACTGGAGAACACGGGCAGCACGATGCGTGGCGAGGCTGTGAAGGCACTCGCCCACGGCAACCCTGACCTCGCACAGCGCGCCCTCAACCGTGAACGGCAGGCGAACAAGATTTTCGTCCTCTTGCTCCGCCTCATCTTCACGTCGTACCAGAACCCGAACCTCGCACGGGCCGTCGGCCTCGACTCGGGGTTCCCGCTCATCGGCTACCGCGCCGTCGCGAAGAACCTCGAACTGACGGCCGACAACGCCGAGGACATCGCCAACATCGTCATGGACGCCGACGGCCACACCATCGACGTCGACCAGTCCACGATGCGGCGCATCCGCGAGTTCACCGACCACGTGGACGAAATCACGAAGACGGCGGTTCGGGCCGTCGTCGAACGCGACTACGACCTCACCATCGAGTGCCGCGAACTCTACCGCGAAATCGGTGACCGCGAACGCGACATCCTCAACGACCTCCCGGAGATGGAAAACGAGAAACTCCTCCAGATTCGCGAGGTACTCGTCAGTCTCCAGCAGACCGCACAGTACGCGATGCGGAACGCCGAAATCGCGGCAAACCTGGCGCTCAACGAAGAGTCAGAACACGTCACGCTCGACTGAGCGACGAGGCTCAGTCGGCGAGAACCTCTACTTCTTTGCGGTCGTCGCCGGTGGTCGATTGCTTCTCGCCGGTCAGAGGGTTCCGACTGGCGATTCGACAGTCGAACGCCGGATGCTCACCCAGATGGCGGATAATCATGTGTCGCCGCGACCCGGTGATACCGGTTCGGCCGACGTCGTCCGCGTCGAACGTCTCGGGCAACCGTTTGTACAGGCGTTGCAATTCCTCGAAGCTGGCGAACACTTTCGCGTTCCCGGTCGAGTCTGCGCCGCGTCTGGAGACGACGTAACTGCCGTCCTGCCGGTACTCACCGGCAGTCCGGAAGAACTCGCGTTTCTCGGTCAGCGCCGAACCGATGGCTTCCTGCAGGTCGGCAGCGGCGTCACGGGACAATTCACAGGTCTGGCCGCCGATAGTGAGGACGATGGTTTCGTCGTCGCTCTCGACGGTCACAGGGTTCTCATCACGGGAGAAGAACTCGATCAGGAGCGTGGGTACTCCGTGTCATACACAGTGCTATCGTGTCCCCAAATAAAGAGTTGTCGGCTGGGCCAGAAATCACCGACGGTTCGTCGGCGACGGCCGGATACTTACAACAATCCGTCGTCAGTCGTCGTCCCGCCCGATTCGGTGGTCGTCGGCGTCGGCGAGGGGGTCGGTGTCGGCGTCGGTGTTGGCGTGGGTGTGGGTGTCGGCGTTGGGCTCGCAGTCGTCGTTTCAGTGGTCGAATCGGACTCAGTGGTCGTCGCGTCACGCTGCTCGGTTGTCGTCTCTCCAGACTGCGTCGTGGTCGATTCGCCCGAGGAGTCGGGCGCAGACGACGAGTCCGCCGACGTGCTGGCGTCGGACTCGGCCTTGGTGCCGAAGATGTCCGTCTCGAACGTCTTCTCGTAGGTTAGCGGGTCGAGCGGGACGGTGAACGTCGTCCCGGCCGCGTCGAGTTTCGCGTAGAAGTCGATGCGGAGGTCGGTGGTCTGGTTCCGTTCGAGGTGCGTCACCCACCAGTCGTCGAGGTTCTCGTTTTCGATGTACGTCGTGGCCTCGATAGTCTTGGTGGACTCTGCCGGGATGACGTACCCGGACTCCGTCGCTCCCTCGCCCACGTCCACGTCGTTCATCGAGATGTTGTACCCGAGTTCCGAGACGGCGACGGGGTACGGCTTGGGGTTGTGGACGACGAACGTGAGTTCGAGTGCCGTGCGGTCTTCGGTCGCTTCGCCCCACTCGGCGCTCGTCTCGTTGATGTACAACACGGGGTCGGAGACGACTGCCGAGTCGGCGTTCACCTTGCGCGTCTCGGTAGAGTTGAACGACGACAGGAGGTCCGTGTCGATATCGCGGGATATCTCCGGTGCCTCGAACGTGCGCCCGAGTGTCTCGGAGCTAACGTCCGCGTCCACGCGGAGGGTGGAGTGTTCGCCGTTTTGGACGTGCGAGACCCACCACGCGGGGATTCGGTCGTTCGAGAGCGTCGTCTGGAGCGGGATTGCCGTCTCTCCGCTCCCGATGGCGACGCCGTCTTTCTCACCGTTCACCATCTCCAGTCCATTCATCGACACCGTGTAGTCGACGCTGACACCGGAGAGGTTCGCAGACAGCGGATTCGGATTCGCGACGTTGACTTCCGACTCGATGACCGTCGCCGTCTCGTTGACGCCCGCGAATCGGTTGTCGACGCCCTGTACACTCGGGACGCCGAGGACGCCCATGGCGAACGCCCCAGCGACGCCGCCTCCGACAAGGAGGAGTGCGGCGAGTGCGATTCGGAGTTTACCGCCGAACAGCACAGATGTCAATCCCATCGTAGAGTCACAGGAAGCTACTGGTACAAATGTCGAACGCCCGACGACGCCTTTGTGTCGTGGTCACATGATGCGCGAAGCAGGCCTTCGGGAGAGGACGTGCCACTGACACGACCCGCGTCGATGAGAACCGGTCACGCGACACTCGCTGTCGAATGAACTAAGTACGCACCCGAGAAGTTCGTCGATATGGAAACCAAGACGGTGCAATCCGACAAGTCCATCGGCTTTGCGGCGTTGTTCGGCGTGCTCACGCTCGTCGGTGCAGGGCTGATGGTTGCTGGACCGGACCAACTGACGAAAGCGGCTGGCTTCGCGGTGGCAATTATCGCCGCCTCGCTGGCCGTCTCCGGCGCTCACATCTTCCAGTAACGTAGAATACAAGTAACCGTTAAGAGCGCACATTCCCTAGACGGGGCGAGGATGACCGAGTACACCGACGAGGAACAACGCATTATCGCATACCTCCGCGATAGCGTTAGCCGCGGAGAGGGGTACTTCCGGGCGAAGAACATCGCCGAAGCGATTGGTCTGACCGCAAAGCAAGTTGGTTCCCGCCTCCCCCACCTGGCTGAGAAATCTGAAGACGTGGAAATCGAGAAGTGGGGTCGTGCCCGTTCGACCACCTGGCGCGTCACCCTGAGCTAATCGATTCAGCGGCTTTTTACTGACGAGGAGTGATGCTATCGCATGACCGTCCGCGTGAAACGAACGTTCGAGTTCGACGCCCCCGGCGAGGACGTCTGGGAGTTTATCGCCGACCCAGCGAAACGAGCGGGAGCTATCAGTGTCGTCGAACGCTTCGATATCTCCGACGATGGACGCCACGCGACGTGGTACCTCGAACTCCCGATTCCGCTCGTCCGGTCTACGGTCAAAGTCGAAACCGAAGACGTGACAGTCGAAGAACCCACTCACGTCAAATTCGTCGGTCGCTCGCGCGTGATGCGGGTCACGGGTGAGCACACTATCGAACCGAGCGAGGAAGGGTGCCGACTCGTCAACGAATTCGTCGTCGACGGCCGACTCCCGGGCGTCGAGACGTTCTTCGAGCGAAACCTCGACCGCGAACTCGACAACCTCGAAGCGGCGCTTCGACAGGAACTCGAATCGGCCGAGTGAGACAGCGGCAGTGCGCGCGCACGGGACACGCTATACAGTGTTACGGTGGGTTTATACACCATGGCTCCTTAGCCAGAATCGCCGACGCAATAGGCGCTTTTCTCGCCAGACGTCGGCGACTCCACATCCGCCGCACTCGCTGCAACGTATCGGGGTCCGTTGCGGCTTCCAACGACGTGGCCACGTCGTTTCGCGCCCCCAAGCCCGGAGGGGGCGCACCCCTCGCCTCGTCTCACTCCGCCAACTGGTGACGCGAGCGAACACGGAGGGCCACTCCCTTCGTGACTTTCACACCGTCGAGCGACGTCACTCCCCCTTAGTCCTCACTTCGAGTGCCTTCCGTCAGTCTCAAGACGCTGAGTCTGGGTGAGATTGTATGTCGTCTGACTCGTCGCTCGGCCAGTTTTTGACGGACCTCGGACTGCGAGTCGGTGCTGCCGCCGTCGTCTTCGGACTCTTCGTCGGCCTCGGCTACGTCAACCGAATCGACCTGTTCGGACTGTCGAATGTCCTCGGGTCGCAGTCGGCGTTCTTCGCGGCGGCGTTCTTGCTCGTCGGACTCGTCGCCGGAGGCTGGATACTGTTCCAACGTCACAGAGAGTAGGTCTGAAGCGTCCGCCGACTCCGGAGAGACTGCCGGTCAAAAAATCCCGTTACGACCGTTCGTGCGAGTCTACTTACTCGTCGTCTTTCGTCTTGATGTCTGCAGAGAGGCCCTGCGCCATGCGAATCTCTTTCGAGTTGTTGAGCGTCCACGCGGTGCGCTCGGTGACTGCCTCGATGATTTCGCGAGCAGACGGGTAGCCGTTACCGGACTTCTTCACGCCACCGAACGGCAGGTGAACCTCGGCACCGATGCACGGGAGGTTCCCGTACGCGAGGCCGACTTCGGCGTTGTCGCGGTAATAGTTGATTTGGCGGTAGTCCTCGGAGATGACGGCACCGGCGAGGCCGTAGTCGGTGTCGTTCTGAATCTCGACTGCCTCTTCGATGTCACCGGAGTACTTGAGCAGTGCGACGTGGGGACCGAAGACTTCCTCGTGCGTGCAGCGCAGGTCTTCTTTCGCATCGGCCTCGTAGACGAACGGACCGACCCAGTGGCCGTCCTCGTGGCCATCTGGAATCTCGTCGTCGTTGAGTTCGGTGCGGTCGACGAGGACGTTCACGCCTTCCTTCTTGGCGAGTTCGTTGTACTTGGTGACCTTCTCTTTGTGGCCATCCTCGATGAGGGGACCCATGAAGGTGTCTTCGCGGAGTGGGTCGCCGACGGAGACGTCTTTGGCGAGTTCGACGTAGCGCTCTTTGAACTCGTCGTAGACGTCCTCGTGGACGATGAGGCGTTCGGACGAGACACAGCGCTGGCCGGTCGTCTTGAACGACGACATGACCGCAGAGTGGACCGCGATGTCGAGGTCCGCCTTCTCCGTGACGATGATGCTGTTCTTGCCACCCATCTCACACGCGGCGAGTTTGCCGGGTTGCTGGGCCACCTTGCTCGCGACTTCGTGGCCGACTTCGGCGGACCCCGTGAAGAGCACGCTGTCGACGCGTTCGTCGTCGACGATAGAGGCACCGGCGTCGCCGAAGCCCTGTACCATGTTGAACACGCCGTCCGGAATGCCGGCGTCTTCGAACATCTCGGCGATAATCTGTCCACACCACGGCGTCTGCTCAGCAGGTTTCCAGACGACCGTGTTCCCCTCGACGAGTGCGACGGCCATGTGCCAGAACGGGATGGCGACCGGGAAGTTCCACGGCGTGATACACCCGACGACGCCGCGGGGCTTGCGGCGCATGTAGGCGTCCTTCGCTGGAATCTCGGAGGGGATGACGTCGCCCTTGGGGTGACGGGCGTCACCGGCGGCCCACTCGACCATGTGGTACGCCTCGATGACGTCGGCGCGACCCTCGGAGATTTCCTTGCCACACTCTTTGGTGACGACTTCTGCGAGTTCTTCGGTTCGGTCACGCAGTTCGTGGTAAATCTCCCAGAGGTACTCTGCGCGTTCGATGTGCGAGAGGTCACGCCACTCCTCGTACGCGTCGTCCGCCGCGCCAGTCGCAACGTCGATGTCTTCCGGGGTTCCGCGACGGAACGTCGCCAGCGTCTCGCCGGTCGCCGGATTCTCGCTCTCGAACGTCTCCTCGCCGGAGCCGTCTGTCCATTCGCCGTTTATATAGTGTCGGTAGACATCCTGCGCCATGATGGTGGTATTTGCGGAACTTACATTAATAACCCCGGCACCTCCCATGGGAGGGTCACCCCCGTCGCGTCGGCCATCGTGCCGACGACCGAGAGAGACGAATTACGGGTACTGTCACGCGTTGTGACCATAGACAAGGTCTTACACTCACACCTACTACGGCGCGGTATGAGCGAGCGCATGGCAGGGCAAGGCACGCGCCTGACGCTCGACCTCTGGCATCCGAACTGCTGGGCGATAGAGGCGACGAGTAAACACGACGGAGGGATTCTCGCACACGCGATTTACGATACGCCCGCCGGTGAAATCGAACGACCGAGCGGTCGGATGAACGGACTGTTCACCGCCTACGGTGAGTCCGGAGACGTCGTAGAGACACTCCTCGACACCATCGCCGACTCGACGTTGACCGGCGACGTACTCGAACTTCAGGAGCGGTTCGATTCACGAGGGAGACAGGTCGCGCCGGGGTCGGTCGCACGCGAATTCTTCTTGGAGTACGACCCGGGAGACATGATTAATCCATACTTGCTCGAACAGGGGTTCGTCCACAGTGCTCCGGCACGGATAGAAGACGGAAGAGAACTGTGGCAGGTCTGGTACGCCGGCGAACGAACCGAGATACGGGACCGAATCGACGCGGTCATGGACAACAGCGGAGCGGACATCAAAGTCCAGTCGATAACGTCCGCGACGGGAGCAGAACCGAAGCGAGAGCGACAACTCGACACGTTGACCCAGAGTCAGCGAGAGGCGTTCGAACTGGCGCGTGAGCAGGGCTATTACCGCTGGCCACGCGAGGTGTCGACCCGCGAACTCGCGTCGATGCTCGACATCTCGAAGACGACGTTGCTCGAACACCTGCGAAAAGCAGAATCGAAACTGTTGGACCCGCAGTAGCCGAACCGAGGCCCTGTCTGCCGAGTTTTTCTGTGTTCGGTGGGGTTTCGACGGGCGTGCTGAATACGTGGCCCGTACGCCGAAGGAGTGCCCCAAAAGACATTTGAACGACACTATCCGACTATTTCCATGAAGCGTCGGTCCCTCCTGTCTACCACCCTTCTCTCGATTGTTCCCCTCACAGGGTGCCTCGGTGACGGGCAACCGGTCAAACTGACTGCTCGAAATTTCACCGAGAAGTCAGTCGAAATCGATTTGTGCGTTCTGTCGGCGAACGAGACGGAACTGTTCGAATATTCGGGGACGTTCCGAGCAAACCAAAGCTACGAACTGGCGGACGTCGCAGGTCCTATCGACCACATCGAACTAGCAGTTGACGATACCCAGACGACCCATGAATACAGACCTGTGTTCAGCAGAACGTGTGAGAACAGAATTATGGACATCAAGATAACCGAGAGAGATGTCGATTTTGACTATCTCTGCGCATCGAGATACATGTGACGTACGGTCTCTGTCCGGCGTCCGCAAATGAGGTCAGTTTCTGTCGAACCCCACTAGCGTCAAACCCCGTGGTATTCAGACACCGACAACCGCCCGCAGTGCGAACAACGCGTTCTCCTTTCGCTCGCGCACGCGACGATAGAAGTACTGGAACCACTTGTCACCGTAGGGAGCGTACTGCCACACGTCGACGCCCTCGGCAGCGAGTTCGCGCTGTGCATCCTCGCGCACGCCCATGAGCATCTGCACCTCGTAGGGTGTCCCGTATTCGTCGTGGAGTTCGCGTGCGTACGAGAGCATCGCCGGGTCGTGACTGCCGACGGCGACGCCGTCGTCGAACTCGGCGAACATGTACTCGAGGAGGTCACGGTACACCTCGTCGACTTTGGCCTTCTTCTTGTGGGCGACGGACGCCGGTTCGTTGTACGCGCCCTTGACGAGTCGAACCTTTCCGGGGACGGACGCCAACCGTTCGAGGTCGTCCGGAGTTCGCTTCAGGTTCGCCTGCACGCAGACGCCGACGGTTCCGTCCGTCTCGTGGCCGAGGTCACAGACTGCGTCGAGAGTGACGTTAGTCGTCGTGTGGTCTTCCATGTCGACCCAGACGAAGATGTCTTCTTCGGAGGCCGCCTCCACGATTCGGTTGAGGTTCTCTCGGAAGACACCGTCACTCACGTCGATGCCGATTTGCGACGGTTTGACCGAGATGCACCCGTCGATATCCGCCGCGGCGACGTCGCGAACGAGCGAGACGTACGCTTCGGCGTCGGCATCCGCGCCGCGTCGGTCACTGTAGTGCTCACCGAGTAGATTCAGTATCCCCGAGACTCCGTCACGGTTCAACGACTCGACGTGCGAGACTGCACTCTCGGCCGTCTCACCCGCCACGAACTTGTTCGCGATGGGGGGTATCATCGCTCCCGTGTTTTGAGAGTCCCCTCCTAAAGGGGAACCCTACCAAATTATTCTGAGTATTAGGCATCGAAAATTAAACACTACTCGTGTTCGCGTACCCGAAATCGTCCAATCCCGACCATGGACGGTTACAGGTATATTTACGACAATCGGCGAGAAGTCCATGTTATGACACCGCAAGACATAGACCGCAGAACCTTGCTGAAGTTGTCAGGACTGTCGCTCGTCGGCGCGACTGCCGGTTGTCTCGAAGGCGAAGAAGAAGAACCGACCACCACCGAGCAATCGGGTGGCGGTGGCGGCGGCGACGACACCGAAGAGACGACGACTGCGAGCGACGACGGCGGAGACGGCGCTTCCTCGTACACCATCGGGATGGTCGACTCGCTCACTGGGTCACTCGCGCCGTACGGCGAGCGTAACACCCGTGGCCGCGAACTGGCACTCGAAGCAGTCAACGAAGTCGGTATCGGTGACGACGGAGTCTCGCTCAACATCTCCGTCGAGGACGACGAGAGTACGAATCAGGGCGGCGTCAACGGTGCGCAGAAACTCGTCAACCAAGACGGCGTCCCACTGCTCATCGGGTCTGTCGGGTCCGGTGTGTCCATCGCAATCCACGACAGCGTCACGAACGACGCGGGCGTCGTACAGATTAGCCAAAACAGTACGAGTCCCGAACTGACGACGCGTCCGGAACTGCTCCGCATGAGTCCGTCCGGTGCGGCGAAGGGGACGGCACTCGCCAACCTCGTCTACGACGACGGCCACGAGAACGTCGCCGTCACGTGGATCAACAACGACTACGGGACGGGCCTGTCTGACGTGTTCGCCGAGACGTTCGAATCCGAACTCGGCGGTACCGTCTCCTACAACGAACCGCACGACCAAGGACAGTCGTCGTACAGTGGTATCCTCACCGAGATGGCATCGACGGACGCCACCGCGTGGGTGTTCCTCACGTACGCGAACGAGTACACCGTCATGGTCAACGAAGGGTTCGACCAGGGGTACAACACCGCTGTCGACTACTACGGTGCAGAGTCGACCGTCGCCGACTCCATCATCGAGAACACGCCGGAAGGCAGCATGGACGGCATGAAGGGCATCACCGAGAGCGCCCCACAGGACCAGGAGAACTACCAGAACTTCGTCTCCGCGTTCGAGTCAGCGTACGACGCGACGCCGACCGTCTGGTCTGCCTACGCCTACGACGCCGTGACCGTCGCTGCCCTCGCAATCGAGGCGGCAGACGAGTTCAGCGGCGACGCACTCGCGTCGGTCGTCCGCGACGTGACCCGTCCCGAGGGCGAAGAAGTGTTCAACTTCGAAGAGGCCGCAGCAATCCTCAAAGACGGCGGTTCACCGAGCGACATCAACTATCAGGGTGTCAGCGGTCCCGTCGACCTCGACGAGAACGGTGACCCGCCGGGATTCTACCAGATTTACAGCGTCGAGAACCACGAGTACGTCTTCGGCGACTACATCACCAGCTAATCATGCACGTACGCACCGCGCGCCAACCGTCTGAACGAAGGGGGTCGAAGCGGTGATTCCGCTTCAAATCAGCCCGTTCCAGTACGTCGTCAACGGCGTGGTGTTCTCGAGCATCATCGTACTCGCGGCCATCGGCCTGTCGTTAGTGTACAGCATCGCGGACTTCGCGAACTTCGCCCACGGTGACCTCATGACCGTGGGCGCGTTCTCCGCGTTGTTTTCGGTGTCGTTCTTGCAACCGGCACTCGGCGACGCGGGCGTGTTCGGACTGCCGTTGTGGTTCTTCCTCGCACTCGCGTTCGGGATGCTCGCCGCGGCAGTCATCGCTGTCGTCACGGACCGAATCATCTACAAACCGATGAAAGGGTCAGGGTCCATCGGACTCCTCATCACGAGTATTGGGGTCGCCCTCGTCTACCGGGCGATGGTCTTCCTGTCGTTCGGGTCCGACTCCGAGCGCTACGGGGTGACCCGTCAGGGGCCGATTCCGTGGGTCCGCGAATCCTTCGGGGTCGCGGTCACACCGCGTAACCTCGTGGTCGTCGGTCTCGCGACGGTCCTCGTCGTGGGACTCCACCTGACACTGACGCGGACGACACTTGGTCGGAAGATGCGTGCGACCGCCGACAACGCGGACCTCGCACGAATCAGCGGCATTCGCACGCGGGAAGTCATCATCGCGATGTGGCTCATCGGCGGCGCACTCGCCGCCGCAGGCGGCGTCTTCCTCGGACTGGAAGAACTCGTACGCCCCCGCATGGGCTTCGACATCCTGCTCATCGTGTTCGCCGCAGTCATCCTCGGCGGCATCGGGTCCGTGTACGGCGCGATGCTCGGTGGCCTCGTCATCGGGATGGTCCACGAACTCGTCCCGCTGTTCAACCAGTGGGGAATCATCCCGGTTGGGTCGCGGTACGCCGCCGCAGTGGCATTCGTCATCATGGTCGCAATCTTGCTCGTCAGACCGAGCGGAATCGTAGGTGAGAGCGGATGAGTGTCGCAACCTGGGTGAACGAGACCGTCGTTCGCGACAAGACCGAGCGTCGCATCTTCGCCACGTTGGGACTCATCACGGTGCTCCTCGTCGTCGGCGTCGTCACCGGCGTCGTCGGGTTGAGTTTCCTGTTGTTCCAGATATCGCTGGTCGGGATGTACGCACTGCTCTCGCTCGGACTCAACGTCCAGTGGGGGTACGCCGGTCTCATCAACTTCTCAGTCGCGGCGTTCTGGGGCCTCGGTGCCTACTGTGCGGCACTCTTGACCGCACCCAACTCGCCGCTCGGACTCGGCCTCCACCCGGTCTTCGGGTTCCTCGCGGCAATCGTCGTGAGCGCCCTCGTCGCGATACTCATCGGTATCCCGACGCTGCGCCTCCGCGAAGACTACCTCGCGATAGCCAGTCTCGGGTTGGCGGAAGTCATCCGTCTCATCATCCTGAACGAACGGCAGTGGACCGCTGGGTCGAGCGGAATCAGCGGAATTCCCGCGCTCATCCCGTGGTTGCCGCTCACGAGACTCGCGACGACGGCAAGTGTCGTGGTCGTCCTCGGGATACTCATCTACCTGTTCCTCCGGCGGACCCACCGATCGCCGTGGGGGCGTGTCCTGCGGACCATCCGGTCCGACGAGGACCTCGCGAAGGCACTCGGCAAAGACACGTACCAGTTCAAGATGCAAGCGTTCGTCATCGGCAGCGTCATCATGGCCGTCGCCGGGGCGTTCTACGCGCACCTGAACCTGTACATCGACCCCTCCGACCTCGTCCCCCTGACGACGTTCTACATCTGGATTGCCGTCATCCTCGGCGGGACTGGGTCGAACCGTGGGGCAGTCGTCGGTGCCGCCGTCGTCATTGCCATCCGCGAGGGGACGCGGTTCCTCAACGACGTGCCGGCGATTGGGTCGCTCGGACTCGACGTCGCACCGCTCCGACTCCTGTTCGTCGGTGTCCTCATCATCCTCATCATGCGCTACCGGCAGGATGGACTCCTTCCACCGAAGGACGAACTCATCTGGCCGGCCGCGAAGGACACGGGGACGGCACCCAGCGGTGGGTCGCCGAAACCACAGACCGGAGGTGACGACTGATGTCCGGTGACGTGTACGAGGGCGCACACCTCGGGAAAGGCGACGCCGTGTTGAAGACAGTCGGTCTGGAGAAGGCGTTCGGTGGCCTCGTCGCCACCGACGACGTCTCCATCGAAGTCGAACGCGGGACCATCACGGGGATGATTGGCCCGAACGGCGCGGGGAAGTCCACGCTGTTCAACCTCATCTCCGGGTTCTACGAACTCGACGCTGGTCGCGTCATGGTCAACGGTGACGACGTAACCGACTTAGAACCGCACGAACGCGCCCGAAAGGGACTGGTTCGGACGTTCCAGACGCCTCGGCGTCTCGAAGGGATGTCGGTCCGCGAAGCGATGCTCGTCGGCCCGGGCCCACAGGCCGGTGAGTCGGTGTTCTCGCTGTTCTTCTCAGGTGACGAGGTCACTCGGGAAGAGCGGGCGAACATCAAACAAGCACGGGAACTGCTCGAACGCTTCGAGATTGGACACCTCATCGACCAACCGTCGACGGACCTCTCGGGCGGGCAGTTGAAACTCGTCGAGTTGGCGCGCGCCTTCACGACGAACCCGGACATCTTGCTGCTCGACGAACCGGTCGCCGGGGTCAACCCGACGCTGGCGAACGACATCAAGCGGTTCATCCGCGAACTCAACGAGGAGGGACAGACCTTCCTCATCATCGAACACGACATGCCGTTTATCATGGACCTCGCCGACCCCATCATCGTCCTCGACCAGGGGAAGGTGCTCATGGAAGGCACGCCAGACGACGTCCGCACGGACGAACGAGTCATCGAAGCGTACCTCGGAGGTGCAGGCCCATGAGCAACCGCGCACTCGACGTGCAAGGCGTCGACAGTGGCTACGGTGAGGTGCAGGTCCTTCGCGACCTGACGTTGCACCTCAAGTCAGACGAAATCGTCTGCATCATCGGTCCGAACGGTGCAGGGAAGTCGACGGTCCTCAAGACCGTCTTCGGACTCCTCAAACCGTGGACCGGAACGGTCGAACTCGACGGCCGAGACATCGCAGGCGAGGACCCAGAAGACCTCGTCAGAACCGGCATGGGATACGTCCCACAGGTCGACAACGTGTTCTCGTCGCTCACTATCGACGAGAACCTCAAGATGGGCGGCGTCGCCCGGAAACAGGGTCTGCAAGCACGTATCGACGAACTGTACGACCAGTTCCCCATCCTCGACGAGAAGCGCACCGCGAAGGCGAAGACGCTCTCTGGCGGCCAACGTCAGGTGCTCGCGTTCGCCCGCGCACTCGTCATGGACCCCGACGTACTCCTCATCGACGAACCGTCGGCCGGTCTCGCTCCGAACATCGTTCAGTCGGTGTTCGAAGACGTTCAGAAGGTGAACGAACTCGGAACCTCGGTGTTGATGGTCGAACAGAACGCCCGCGAGGGCCTCGCCATCTCCGACCGTGGGTACGTCCTCGACCAGGGCACCGTCGCCTACGAGGGTCAGGCCGGCAGTCTCCTCGACGACCCCGAAGTCTCGCGTCTCTACATGGGTGGCGCAGACTACGAGGGCGTCGAAGGGGAGTAAGTCGGTCCGACGCGGTCACACTCTTTATCGTGACTTCGACGACGAGAGCGACTGTGCCCACTCGCCAGACCTGTTAGCCAAAAATAATTTATTGAGAGGTAGCTACCAACAAAATTATCAATTCTCATTCGGTGGTATCTCCCGGATAGTCACGAACACACGTCATTCAGAGGCAGATGGTCATCTCCAGAGAACGATATTCCAGAACGGTTTCTTCCGCATTGCCTGCCATCCTCGGCGCCGTTGCACTCCTCGTCGGGTGGGAGCACGCACAGGACGGCGAACCGCTCGTCGGCCTCCTACTGAGCGTCTTGCCGATGGTACTCGTCGGTGTCGGCCTCGTCTTTGCGGGCGTCTTCTTCTATCAGAGTACGCTTTCGACGACCAGAGTCTGGCACCTCGACGCGTGGCTCGTTGCAGGTGCACTCGTCGGTGCGGCCATCGGTGGTCTCTTCGTCTCGTATCAGCAGATACACGGCGCCACCATCGTCCACGCGAACTATCTCATCACCAATACAGTCCTCGGCGGCGCGGGCATCAGCACGACGCTCGGTTATTCGACGGTGTTGCGGTCGGCGGAGTCCGAGAAACTGGAGACGACCGGCGAGATTCTCGACACCGTCCGGGAGATAAATCGCCAGATTGCGACGACCGACGACCGCGAGACACTCGAACAGGCAGTCTGTGAGACACTCGCCGAGGCAGACCCCTACGTCTTCGCGTGGGTTGGTGACGTCGAAGACGACGAACTCGTCCAGCGGGCGTCTGCCGGCGTCGAAGACGGATACCTCGATAGCATCACGATTACCGTTACCGACGGACCGACCTCCCGTGGGCCAGCAGGGACTGCCGCCCGAACGCACGAATCGGCAGTCATGCAAGACATCCACGAAGACCCGGCGTTCGAACCGTGGCGCGACGCGGCACGCGAACGAGGATACCAATCGAGTATGGCCGTCCCCCTCGTCTACAACGGGACGCGCTACGGTGTCCTCTCCATCTACGCAGACAGAAAATCTGCGTTCGACGGGCGTGAGCGTGCAATCCTCGAAGAGGTCGGAGATACGCTTGCCAACTCGATTGCGGCGGGCGAGACACGACACCGTGAGGCCAGATTACTGAACAGTATGGACGACATAGTCGTCGTCTACTCGCTCGAACGCGGTGAGATTCTGGGGGCGAACACCACGGGATTCGGCCGCCTCGAATACGACGAATCTGTCCTCCTCGGCGCACATCTGTCGTCGTTCGTCGTCGACTTGGACGAAGACAACTGGTTCCACGACGTGGAGTCGTCTGACCGGTTCGTCTTCGAGTCGACGTTCGAGACTGCAAGCGGTGAGACGTTCCCCGTCGAAGTGAGTGCCGTCTCGATACAGTACGAAGGAGAGCACGCGATGCTCACGCTCGCTCGCGACATCACGAGTCGACGAGAACACGTCCGAACGCTCCAGACCTACAGGGAAGCCATCGAACACGCTGGGCACGCCATCTACATCACTGACACCGACGGCATCATCGAGTACGTGAACCCTGCGTTCGAGGAACAGACGGGGTACACCGAACAGGAAGTCGTCGGGGAGACGCCGGCGTTGCTCCAGTCTGGTCGGTACGACGACGAGTTCTACGACGACCTCTGGGAAACGATACTGGACGGCGAACAGTGGCACTACGAGGGGATGGTCGACGCCCGAAAGGACGGGTCGGAGTTCTACGTCGACCAGACGATTGCACCAATCGTCGTCGACGACGAAGTCGTTCGGTTCGTCGCCATCAACCGCGATATCACCGACCTCAAAGAGTACCAACGGACACTCGAAGACCGGAACGAACAGTTAGAGTTGCTCAACGAAATCGTCCGACACGACATCCGAAACGACATGCAAATCGTCCTCGGGATGAGTCAACTGCTCGAAGACCACGTCGACGAAGACGGACGCGGTCAGTTGGCGTCTATCACCGAAAAGTCGGACCACGTCGTCGAACTGACACAGACCGTCGGAGAGTTGATGGCGACACTCCTGACTGACGAAACCGACGGGACGACTGCAATCTCACTCACCCACCCGCTGAACGCGGCAGTCGACGAACTCGCCCACGCGAACCCCGACGCGGATATCCGCATCGAGGGTGAAATCCCGTCGACACCGGTGTGTGCAGACGAGATGGTCGAATCGGTCTTCAGGAATATCTTGAACAACGCTATCCAGCACACTCGGGCCGACGTTCCCGAAGTGGTAGTGTCCGCGACAGAAGGCGACGGCGACATCACCGTCCGAATCGCAGACAACGGGCCGGGAATCCCCGAATCACAGCGCGACGCTATCTTCGGCAAAGGCGAACGAGGGCTCGAAAGTAGCGGGACGGGACTCGGATTGTACCTCGTCCAGACGCTCGTCGACCACTACGGAGGGAGCGTCACCGTCAGCGACAACGACCCATCTGGAGCGGTCTTCGAGATTCGACTCGAGAAAGCAACGTAATCCGACGACACGCACGCTGGACCGTCACGTGACCCGCTTTTCTATCTCGCCTTTGAGCGCCGCCGCGTCGAAGTCGTGGTCGGGACGGATGTTGACGAAGTCGAGGAAGTCGACGGCGTCGAGGAGTTCGGTCGGTTCGTACACCGTCGCCGCGGCGACGACAGCGTCCCTCGCCCCGACGAGTGGTTCGAGGGCCGCCAGCGCACACGCTAAGTCGTACGAACGCGCGTCGTGCATCCCCTCGTCGTTGACGTTGGTCGCGTCGATGAAGTAGATGCCATCGTCGCGGACGAGGACGTTCTCGGCCCGCAGGTCACCGTGGGCGAGGTGGTTGTCGTGCATCTTGTGGAGGGCAGAAAAGAGGTCCGGTGCGAGAGAGAGGACTTCCTCTCGCGGTGCCGTATCGAGCGTGTGGAAATCCGGCAGGTACTCCAAGACGAGGACACCGAGCCCTTCGACTTCGAACGCTTCGACCGGAGCGGGGGCGTTCAGTCCGATTTCACGCAGATGCTTCGTGGCTTCGAGTTCGTGTTCGGCCATCTCGAGCGGTGTCCCAAAGTGTTCGAAGAACCCCTCGGTTCCGCTGGAGAACGCACCGAGGTTTCGTCCGGTCGTAAACAGCGCGTGGACGAGCGAGTTCTGCCGGGAGATGACTTTCACGAACCACTCGTCGTCCACGACCATCGGTGTCGAGAGCCAGTTGTCTGCTTCGAGAAAACGAACGTGGAGGGGCTGGCGGTCGTATCGTCGCGTTAGTTCACGGACGACAGCCTCGAGACGAGGCCACCCGACACGGCCACGGACGAGCCGACGGAGGTCCATGAACCCTCGTATGACGAGGGATGGCTTAACGTCGTGGGCTCACTCCGGTTCTTGTCGGACGGTCAACACAGGGACGGGTGAACTGCGGACGACCCGTTCGGCGACGGACCCGATGAGGTAACGGTCGAGGCCACTCCGGCCGTGGGTTCCCATCACTACCAGGTCGATGTCGTCTCGGTCGGCGAATTCGAGTATCTCGCTCTCGGGTGTTCCTTCCGTGACCGTCGTCTCGACGTCGATGCCGGCAGCACGGGCCGTGCGTGCGACGCGTTCGAGGACGTCCCGTCCGCTATCGTGCAGTGCGTCCCGGACCTTCCCGAGAGAGACGGCGGGCGCGGCGTGACCGACTTCCCGAACGTCGGCGACGTAGAGTGCGTGAATCGTCGCGTCGTACATCTCGGCGTGGTCCAGTGCGTGGTCAAGTGCGGCGTCGGCACACTCGCTCCCGTCGGTCGGAAAGAGGATGTGAGAGTACATACGAGACGGTCGTTCTCGAAGGGTGAAAGAAGCGGTCGGACGTTCCCACACACTGAGAGCCCATAATCATCATGGTCGTTCGATTGGTTTATGTCCCGTTCGGCGATAGTTGCTCTCATGGACTTCGACCTTCCGGCGGAACACCGGATGATTCGTGACACCGTCCGCGAATTCTGCGAAGAGGAAATCGCACCTATCGCGCAGGACATCGAGGACGAACACCGGTTCCCCGCGGAGATTTTCGACCAGTTGGCCGAACTGGACGTGATGGGCGTCCCCATCAGCGAAGAGTACGGTGGTCTCGGCGGTGACCAGTTGATGTACTCGCTCGTCGTCGAAGAGTTAGGACGCGTCTCGGGGGGCATCGGCCTGTCGTACGCGGCACACGTCAGTCTCGCTTCGAAACCCTTCGAACTGTTCGGAACCGAAGCACAGAAAGAACAGTGGCTCCGCCCCCTCGCGACTGGTGAACACATGGGTGCGTGGGCACTCACGGAACCGGGGTCGGGAAGTGACGCGAGCGACATGGACACGGTCGCCGAGAGAGACGGCGACGGCTACGTCATCAACGGAACGAAACAGTTCATCACGAACGCGAACGTCGCCGGGTCGGTGCTCGTCAAGGCCGTCACGGATCCCGGTGAGGGGTACGACGGCATCTCTACGTTCATCGTCGACCCGGAGAACGACGATGGGTTCGAAGTGACCACTGTGTGGGACAAGATGGGTCTCAACTGTTCGCCGACGTGTGAACTCTCGTTCGACGACTGTTGGATTCCCGAAGACCGTCTCCTCGGCGAGGAAGGAGAAGGCTGGAAGCAGACGATGAAGACGCTCGACGGCGGACGCATCTCGATTGCGGCCCTCTCTGTCGGCCTCGCACAGGGTGCGTACGACCACGCGAAGGAGTACGCCGGCCAGCGCGAACAGTTCGGACAACCGATTTCGAAGTTCGACGCGATTCGCGACAAACTCGTCTCGATGTATCGCAAGACCGAGCGAGCACGCCTCCTCACTCACAAGGCGGCGACGAAGTACGACGCTGGCAATCGGGTGAGCCAGGAGTCCGCACTGGCGAAACTCGACGCCTCGGAAGCGGCACGAGAAGTCGCCGAAGACGCAGTCCAAGTCCTCGGCGGGTACGGGTACACGACCGACTTCGCGCCGCAACGATACTACCGCGACGCGAAGTTGATGGAGATTGGAGAGGGGACGAGCGAGATTCAGCACCTCGTCATCGGCCGACAACTCGGACTCTGAAACGGTCGCTGTCGAACAGCGAACTGGTCGACCTTCGCTCTCGCTCCGACGTCAGTCGTCCTCGTCGTCCATCGACGCGAGTCGGGCGATGTACGAGAGACTCTGGACGTGGTCTTCTTCTGTCGGTGCGTCTTCGAAGTCAGACGGCACGGTGAAGGAGAGAATTCGCTCGTGAATCGTGTCGTGGGGGTCGTCGCCAATCCAGCCGATGTCTCGGTAGTACGAGACCATGAGGAGTGCCCCGCGCCCACCGAGACGTTCGACGAGGTGGACACACCAGTCGAGGAGTACGTTCTCGGCGCGCGGTGTCCGTGGAATTGATTCGAGGTACACGTCGCCGTCTGAGGTTATCATCGCCGTCGTCGCGAGGAGCCGGTGGTAGACGGTCTCGCGCCAGGTGTGGTCCACAGGGTCGTCGACCCAATCGAACGACGCATCGCTCCTTCCATCGACAGCGTGGTGGAGTTCTGCAACGTCGTGATGTCTTGGGTCGAGCGGCATCTACTGGTGGTTCTGTATCCATCCCGATTAAGCGTTCGGGCCGTTTGGATATAATGTAGGTTAATAGACAAGAATGCGAAGGCGACCCTTCGTGAGTGAGTAGTTTAACTATCGATAACTGTGTGAGGAGTCACGAGACACTCTCTCGATAGCGAAATTCTCTCTGCGTAAATAGCGAGTGTAGTTCTCGGACGAGTAGTATCAGAATCGATATCTGGGACGAACTGCTTAAGTCACGGACACGAGTCACGTGTACTGTCGCACCGATGTGATATTCATCGGAGATGACTGAACGGACGAGAGTTACAGATGTGTTCCACACCCCACTCATGACCAACCTCGGACTGTCACCATACGTGTATGCCCTGTTCGCTGCAGGCATCCTCGCAGGTGTGGTCTCGGTCGTCGTCCTGGGGCGGTTTCGACTCTACTCTCGTCGCGTTCGGTTACCGTTCGCGATTCTCTCACTCTCGGCGGCTATCTGGGCGACTGCGTACGGTTTCTCTCTCCTCGCCTCGTCACCGAGTGCAGCACGGCTGTACGTCGAAGTCGCGTGGGCGAGTGCCACGCTCGTTCCGAGTTCGTGGCTGGTCTTCACCATCGTCTACGCCGGTGAGGCACAGAACCTCACGCGGCGGACCGTTTCCCTCCTCTCTGTCGAACCGGCGGTCGCGATTGCCCTCACGCTGACGAACCACTTTCACGGCCTCTTCGTCTCACCGATGCTTCTCCAAACAGGGTTCGCCGAGAGTCTCTCAGTCGGTGGAAGTCCGCTGTTCATCCTCCACGTCGTCTACACGGCCGGTGTCTCGACCGCAGGCCTGAGTATCCTCGCGAAGACGGCACTCGCGAGTACCGGTGTCCACAAACGACAGGCAGGACTGCTCACCGCGATGGGTGCAATCCCGATTGGAACCTTCGCAACGACGCTGTTTTGGCGGCCCGTCGCTCCGCTCGACCCGACGCCCATCTCGTTCGGCGTCAGTTCTGTACTCGTCCTCTGGGCGTTACTTCGGTACCGACTGTTCGACATCACGCCCATCGCTCGGAACGCCATCCTCTCGGAGATGCGGGACGCAGTCATCGTCCTCGACGACCACGATAGGGTCGTCGAGTCGAACGGTGCTGCGTCGGCACTCCTCGAACACCCCGTCTCAGAGTGTATCGGTCGACCCGTCCTCGACGTCACTCGCCGACCGTCGGAAGTGCGAGCAGTCCTCGAAGGCCGTGACCGCGTCGAGACGACTGTCGAGTCCGAGGACGAACAGCGATACTTCGAGGTCAGGTGCGGACCCGTCGGAGAACAGACCGAGAACCGTGCCCAACTGCTCGTCTTCCACGACGTGACCGACCGTCGGCGGACCGAAGAAGAGTTCCGCGCACTCATCGAGAACTCTCGGGACGTCATCACGGTCCTCGACGAGTCGGGCATCCGCAAGTACACGAGTCCGTCGATGGGCGACGTACTCGGCTACACTCCAGAATCGCTCGTCGGAGAACACGTCGAAGGCCTCGTCCACCCAGAAGATAGAGAGATGGTAATGAGTCGGTTGAACGAGGCTATCCACGGTGACGGTCCCGTCCGGGCCGAGTTCAGGATTCGACACAACAACGGCACGTGGCGTCGCTTCGAGACAGTCGGGGTCAACCTCCTCGACGACCCCGCAGTCGGTGGTATCGTCCTGAACTCTCGTGACGTGACCAACCGCTACCGGTACGAACAACGACTCAGAGTCCTCAACCGTGTGTTGCGCCACGACCTGCGAAACGACATGAACGTCATCCTCGGCCACGCAGACCTCCTGCTCGACGAACGCATCCCCGCCGAGTCGAAAGACCACGCGCGGACGATAAAGCGCAAAGCACGGTCACTCGTGGAACTCGGAGAGCAGACCCGACAAATCGACACCACCCTCGACCGGGAATCTGACGGCCTCACGCCGGTCGAAATCGTCGACCGAATCGAGACACAACTCGACGACATCGAGTCCGATTATCCACGAGCGATTATCCACCGTGACCTCCCCGACGAGCAGTGGGTCTACGCCGACGACCTGGTCGAATCGGCACTCAAGAATCTCATCGACAACGCGCTCGAACACAACGACCGAATCCTTCCCGAAGTCAGCGTCACCATCGAATCGTCTGCCGTCACCGAAGACTTCGTCGAGATTCACATCACCGACAACGGTCCGGGGATTCCCGACGCCGAGTTGACGGTCCTCGAATCGGGGACGGAGACGCCACTCCAGCACATAAGCGGCCTCGGCCTGTGGTTGGTCCACTGGATTATCGACCGCTCGAACGGCCGTCTACAGTTCGCTGAGAACCAGCCCAGAGGGACCGTCGCAATCGTTCGACTTCAACGGTGGGACAAAGCGGTGACGAACACTGAGCAGGCGTCCGTGGAGACACAGACCGACTGACGCCGCGAGCCAGAGACTAGGGAACCCGTTCTTCGAGAACGTACCTGACGGCGAGAGAGAAGTCGCTCAGCGAGTGGCGGCGAGTCGTTCTGCGAGACGGTAGGCACCTTCGGCAGCGGCGACTTCGGGGTGGTCTGCGGTGACTGCCGTCACGTCTCTATCGAGTTCCTCACTCAATCGACTCGCCAGTTCGTCGGCGAGGCCGGGGATGCAGGCCATCCCACCAGTGACGACGAGCGGTCGGGTGACCGACAGTTGGTACGACCGCATGTGCTGGGTCGCGAGTCGCGAGAAGAACCCGGTCGTGAGTTCGTCGACGACGTCGTCGAGGTAGGCGTCGAGTGGCCCCATCAGCCCACGTTCGACGGTGAACTCCTGTTCGCCCTCCTCGGGGTGGTCGAACACGTCGGTGAAGGGTTCGAACGAGTCGAAGTCGGCGTACGTCTCTTTGTACTCGCGGGCGGTGGTTCGGGCGAGTTCCACCCGGCCGTCCGTCTCGTCGTCGATGGCGTCCACGATAGCCTGGTCGACGTCGTTTCCGGTTGCGGCGGCAGTCGAGAACGGCGCGAGTCGTTCGCCGTGTCTGTACCCGGACGCTTCGAGCGTGGTCGCGCCGAGGTTGATGGCGGCGAATATCTGGTCGATGGCCGAGAGGTCGTCACCGACCGCTGGAATCGACCCACAGAGTGACTCGGGGAACCCGCGGGTGACCGCGTCACCGATGTCGCTCGCGTCGACCATGGTGTTGAAGTTGGCGAGACCACAGTCGTCGTCGACTGCGGGAATCGCGAACACGACGGCACTGTCCGCCGGCAGGTCGTGAGCCTCACAGAGTTCTGTGAAGAACCGCTCTGTCAGTTCCGCTCGCTCGGCGTCACCGGGAACGCCGCCGTCGAGGAAGTACATCGTCTTGTCCGGGTACTTCGCTTCGGCGTCTTCACCGTAGTAGAACTGGTTCGAGTTCTCGGGGACTGCGAGACACGAACGGGTCTGCACCGTCTCCGGGTCACCATCCTCGTCGGCGTAGACGAAGACGGTCCTCGCGCTTCCGAGTTTGACGCCGATTGGCGTCGGTGTCGTGGCGCTGTCGTCGGCGGTTGCGGCTGCGGAGTCAACGGTTGAGGCTGCGGAGTCAACGGTTGAGGCTGCGGAGTCGGCCATACTATCTGGCACGTCCGAGTCGACGGCGTTGTTTGTCATTCGTTACCACCTGTGTGGGACGTGGAAGGATATGTCGAAGTGGTCAATCATAGCAGTTTAGCTCGTTTGTCACAAGGAGAGACCGATACCGGGACCGGAACCGTCGTTACACCATCGACGACAGGCGCGCGACGTAGACGAGGCTCAGCAGGTGGTCGTCGACGTCGAGGTCTGTCGCCTCTTCGACTTCCGCGGAGAACCCGAGTAAGTAGTCTCGAAGCGTCTCTTCGACGTCAGAGGTGAGCCATCCGACCGTCTGATAGTACCGGAGGGCGTCCATCGCCCGCTTGAACCCTCCCTTGAGGACGAGGAACTCGAGCCAATCGAAGACGACGCGTTCGGCACCGTACTTGTCGGGAAGTGACCGGAGGTACGGCTTTTCGATACCGTCGTCGTCGTCACCACGTGATTGGTGGACGAGCAGTTGCTCGAGTTGGCTCGACCGAAGCGCCTCCGATGCGGGTTCCCGACTCCGGTCGAACAACGGGTTGTTGAAGCGGAACGGACTCCGGTCTTCGAACCGAGAGTCACCGTTCCGTCGCTGTTGCGGCGAATCGCGGGCGATGCGTCGAATTTCGTCTGGGTCGTAGTCGTCCGGGTCCAGGTACATAGGTCACCTCGTGTTCGGGACGGTACGACGTCCCCCAAGTCCCCCGACTTGGGTTGGGTAGCGCAGAACGCTACTCGAGATGTCACACGCGAGCATCGTACCGTTTCGGTGAGAGAATTCGAAGCAGGCGACATAAATCTACCCGAGCTGTTATCAGCGTTGATATCGAGAGCGCAGTAGAGTCGAATAGGACTGCGTCGACACCGAAAGAACTGCAGGTCAGAGAATTTGGTCGCCCGCCTTCGCGCTCCGAACACGCAGGTCGCCGGTCGACGTGTCGAGTTCTAACGACCGGCCGTGGTCACCGCCGACGTCCATGGCCACGATGTCGATGCCGAGTCGTTCCAGCGTCTTTCGTGCCGACTCGACGTTTCGGTCTCCGATACTCGCCCCGCCGTTGGCCGAAGTGAAGTCGAACATCGTGCTCCCCCCGGCGAGTTTCGCGACGACTCGGGTCGGGTCGGCGCCGGCGTCTTTCATCTCCGAGAGCAACGACTGGATTCCAGTGTCTGCGAACTTCGCCGGGTCACCGCTCGGGTCCGCTTCTGGAAGCATCGCGTGGGCGAGTCCAGAGACGCCCGAGTCGGGGTCGTAGAGTGCGACGCCGATACAAGACCCAAGACCACTCGTCGTCAGGGACCCCCCGTCGCTGTCGACGGCGTAATCGGCGATTCCGACTTTGATTCTGCCAGACGTCGACGTGGGTGTGTCCGTAGTGTAAACTTGCATTACTGGGGTGCGTCCGGGGCCAGATTAGGCCGCCGGGGAGAGTTGTTCGAGAGCCTTCCGCAACTCGTTCTCGTCCGGGAGTGCGTAGATGTCGCACGTGAACTCGTCGTCGTCTGTCCGGATGGTCGAGTCGATGAGGAACGCGTACTCTTGTGACTGGGCGAGGTCTGTCGCCAACGGGTCGACGATTGCTGACCCGATGTCGTGGACGTGCCTCGGTGGTGAGATCTCGATGGTCGTCTCCAACGCGTTCGCCCACCCATCGAGGAATCCCGACGTGACGATGTTCCCAATCTCCTGAATAGCGCTCTGCCGCATCGCCTCGTCTGCTTCCATGCCCGGAAGGAGCGAACTCGCGATGTTCTCGGCGGAGGGTTCGTCGAAGAGGATAGCGATGTATCCGCTCGGCGTCCCGGTGAACTCCAAGACGACACCGCGGCGGACGCCGTCCGTCAGCGACATCGGAACACCTTCTATCGGAACGAAACTCAGGCGACTGACCTCCACCGCAGTGTCGATGCCCGTCATCGCGGTGATGTCGTCTGAGGCCTGATTCGCTCCGTCACAAATCATCTCGGAGAACGCGGCGAACGACTCGACGGGGAGTGCACCGTCGTCACCACTGGCCTCGACGATGGTTCCAATCGACTGTGACGTCGGGACCATGTAGAGGTCGAATCCAATCGCGTCGTCTGCCGCTTCGAGTTGGTTGCGGAAGACGAGGATTCGCTCGTCGTCTTGGTGTTCGAACCCGTCGGTCTCGACTTCTTCGAGTGGACCGCCGCTGTCTTCGTCGACGTACGTTGGCGTCGTGATATCGATAGACGTGTCGAGGTAGTCGGCCCACCCGTCGATGAACCCACCGAGCATGATGTTGGCGACTTCCTTCAGACTGCTCGCGGCGAGTTCGCCGTCGCCGCTCGTCGGGTCCATCCCGGGCACCAGTGCGTCGACTAACCGTTCGGCAGACTCGGGTGAGAAGGCCAATATCGTGCGCCCATCTAATCCACCGCTGAATCCGATGTTGACACTGACCAAGTCTCGCTCGGCGAATTCGTTTTCGACGTCCGCCTTCGTGCCGAGTTCGACCTTCGTGACGTTGACGTACGTATCGATGCCGGCGAGGGTGGTCAACGACCCTGCGGCCTTCTCGGCGCCCGAGTGGGCGAGTCGGCTGAACGTGCGAAGCGACCGTACGTCGAGGTTCATGCCTCGGCCTGAATTACGTCGGCGATGGCCTGGAGGACGTTCGGCTTCTGGAACGGCTTCGTAATGTATCCGTCCGCACCGGCCTCGACGGCCTCTCGCATCTTTTCTTCCTGACCCACGGAGGTGCACATGATGACAGACGCACCCGGGTCTTGCGACTTGATTTCTGACGTGGCTTCGATGCCGTTTCGAATCGGCATGACGACGTCCATCGTGACGACGTCCGGGTCGAGTTCTCGGTAGAGTTCGACCGCCTCGACGCCATTCTCTGCCTCGCCGACGACTTCGTGTTCGCCCTCTAAGAGTTGTTTGAGGAGGTTCCGCATGAACGCAGAGTCGTCCACGACCAGTACCTTGCTTGCCATACTTCCAGATTTCCAAAAATCAGACTATAAAGCCTTCCACCCCATTATCAAGGCTGATACGAGTTGTGGTCGTGGTTCCACTGTGGACCCAGATGAGTCGGGCGGTAGAGCGTCGAACGGGCCGGTCGGTCACGGACGGACGTGACTACCGACTTCCGCGCGGCGGGAACGACGCACCGTCGTCTTCTATCACGTCGAGTAGGTTGCCGATGGAGTCGGTGCGGTCGAGTCCGTACGAGGCAGCGAGTGCTGCAATCGCTCGACTCGGATACGTGACCTGAACTTCGGAAGCGAGGAGCAAGATTCCAAGTACCTCGTCGGGAGGCGTTTCACCGCTCCCGACTGCGTTTGCGTACCAACTCATCATCGAGTGGAAGACGTCGGTCACGTCGTCGGAGACACTCTCGTGTCGTTCCACGTTCCCATCGACGAGTGCCGTGGCGACCAACGCGTGGTCTGCTTTAATCGACCCAACTCGTTCGGTGAGGAGTCGGCGAGCGAGAATCGCGCGTTTTCGGGGGTCGCGAGGGAGGACTACTTCCGGACGGTCCGAGGTCTGGTCGGATTGTGCAGCGTCGTCGCCGTCGCCGTCGGGACTGCCGTCACCTGTCTGCTGGTCGTTCGTCTCATCGTCAGCGTCGTCGGTGGCGAGTTGTTCCCGACTCGGTGGTTTGTCACCACCGGTCGTGATGACGTACCGTCCCGATTCTATCTGGGCGACACGCTCGTCGTGGCTGATATCGAGGTCGTCAGTGTCGACCACGCCTTGCTCACGTTGTCGACGCCTTGGACGCTCGTCGTCCATCGCCAGATGCTCGGAGTGGCGACATATAATACCATCGTCCCCACACCGAACTGAATTCGTGTATCCAATACTACAACTGAGAATGTGGCAACTCGGTAACCAACATATTAACAAGCCGTGCGTACCGATGCAAATCCATCTATGGAGTCTGACAGGACACTTTCCGCCTTGGGAAACGAATACAACCCTGACATCCTCCGTGCCGCCGACGAACCTCATTCGGCACAGGAGTTCAGTGAGATGCTGGATATCCCCATCGCAACCTGTTATCGCCGAATCGAGGAACTGACGGCTGCCGGGCTTCTCGAACTTCACGACCGCGTCCTCTCCGACGAACACCGCCGGACGAACGTCTACCGGCGAGAAGTAGACGAAATTGTCGTCCGCTTCGAAAGTGACGACTACACTGTGAGTGTGACCGAGCGGCCAGAAGTCAAGAACAAACTCGACGACGTCTGGCGCAAAATCGCTCAAGACTGACGCTCCTCGGCTCCGTATCTTTCTTCTCCGTTTTCTGAGCTATCGACGTGCTTACTCTCGCGTGTGGGCGCGAAGTATTATCTGTAATCACGCAACAGTCCACCAGTATCAGTCTTGATATTGAGGTCCGTACCGTTATGTACACCCTGCTCAAGTGAACAGTCGAAGGTCGCCGCTCGCCAGAGTGGGGCCCCCACGACAACCCATGTTCGAAAACATAACTGAAGACCGGGGTCAGGTCGGTATCGGGACCCTCATCGTCTTCATTGCGATGGTTTTGGTCGCCGCAATCGCGGCGGGCGTCCTCGTTAACACGGCTGGCTTCTTGCAGGCCACCGCCGAGGACGCTGGACAGGAATCTGTGAACAAGGTCACGAACCGCGTCGACGTCGTCAACGCACACGGTCTCGTGAACAAGACCGGTGAAGAACGGAAAGTCGACCAGATTTACCTCACCGTTCGCCTCGCTGCAGGTTCCGGTAGTGTCTCACTCGAAGACACCACTGTCAAATACCTCAGCGGAACGACCGCGGAGACGCTGACGTACAACGACACGAACGACGCGAACGACCAGGCGGACCCAACGAACCTGACCACGGGTCAGAACTTCACCGCTGGTGTCCTCGAAGACTCTGACGGTTCGTTCGAAGTCCTCAACGAACAGTCTGACCGCGCGGAACTCATCATCAACACGTCCGTCGTCGAAGGCGCCACTGTCAACGGCACGGCCACGGGTGAGACGGTCAAGCTCGACATCACGAGCCGAAACGGTGGCACGACGCAGGTCATCCTGACGATGCCCCAGCAGCTCGCGGGCAAGGACAACAACGACCCAATCGCACTATAACTGGAGAAACCAATGTTCAACAAACTCACTAACGACGACCGCGGTCAGGTCGGTATCGGTACGCTCATCGTCTTCATCGCGATGGTCCTGGTCGCTGCAATCGCAGCGGGTGTCCTCGTGAACACGGCTGGCTTCTTGCAGGCCACCGCCGAGGACGCTGGACAGCAATCTGTGAACAAGGTCACGAACCGCGTCGAAGTCCTCAACACGCACGGGACGGTCGGCGCTGAAGACGACATCGACAACATCACCATGACGGTCCGTCTCGCAGCAGGGTCCGACGCTGTGGACATGAACGAGACGTCTATCAAGTACCTCAGCGGGGACAACGTCGTCACGCTGACGAACCAGACGACGGGCGACGGTGATGGTACGGCGGCCCAGACCCCTGACCAAGACGAGTTCGGTCTCGTCGAAGTCACGGACGACGACACGTCGTTCGGTGTGCTCAACAGCATGAACGACCGCTACGAAGTCCTCATCGCCCCGTCGGCCATCGAGGACGGTAACACCGACCTTGCTGGTGGTCTCTCGACCGGTGAACAGGTCACCCTCGAGATTACCTCCCGCACCGGTGGTACGACGCAGGTCATCCTGACGATGCCGCAGCAGCTCGCCGGAAAGAAACAAGGCGAACCGGTCGAACTGTAACTTCGGTTTCCAACGTTTTCATTTTCTTGACGCTGACCGGTGAGCGGACGCGCTCTGTCGGCTACGCATCGCAACGAGTGTCGACAGGTTTCGACGAGGGCTGACAGGAAGTGCCGAGAGCGTCAACACGACTGCTGAATCGCGCCTGACAGCGCTCTGCTGAAGGACACGCCGCGTCTCGTGACTCGTCACTGGACCATGCGTTCGTCGACGGAGAGAATTCGGGAGGTCGACTAAGAAGGGAAGTCGTCGGTAGCGAAAAACGGTCGTCCGGTTATTCGGTCTCTTCGCCGAACCACGGCGGCGATTCGCCGACCATCGAGAAGCCCGCCGCTTGCTCGTATATCTTGATTCCACCGTGTGCAATCTCCAGTGGGAACATCGAGTTCTTGATGCTCTGTTTGCGCATCTTGGCCACCCAGATGTACCGGTTGCTCGTCGCGCCGGCAGGACTCTGGATGAGGTAGATGTTCCCGTCGGTGAGGAAGTTCTCGAGGCCGATGTCCGTCTCCGGGAAGATTGCGGACTGTTCTGTCGTCAGCAGCGACGTGAGGCCGCTGTCTTTCAGGATGTCGATGAACTTCAGGAGATACTGTCGTTGTTCCTTCTCGTCGTCGAAGAAGAGTTGGAACATCGTGAGCGAGTCGAGGACGAGTCGGTCGTAGCTGGTGTCTTGGAGGTCGTCGAGGATGCGGTCGAGCGTCGAGGAGAAGTCGCCGTCACGAAGGAGCGTCCGCTTGTCGTAGACTTTGATCTGGCCGGATTCGACGTACTCGTGCCAGCGGTCGAACCCGATAGATTCCGCCGCTTGCCGGATGTCGTCTTCAGCCTCTTCGAACGTCAGGTACAACCCACCTTCGTCGAACTGGTCGACGCCGTTGTAGAGGTACTGCAACCCAAGAATACTCTTTCCTGTCCCTGGGTTGCCGCTGATGAGTACTGCGGCGTCCTTCACGATACCACCGTTCAGGATCGAATCGAGCCCTTCGACACCGGTCTTGACTAGTTCTGTCATAGTTTGAGTGAGACGAGTGTTGACTGTCGAACGTCCATCTGTTCCCCCGCCGGATAATTCTTCTCACCGGCGCTAGGCCTACGTCAGACTTTTATTATGCGTCTGAGTAGGTAAAATTCTCTTCACCCCGAATATCTCGTCTGATAACGGGACGGGAACTTTCTTGTATCGACTTACGTACCTTGCAGTAATGTTACCTGCTCCCCCGGGTCTGTTGGACCTCCCCGGCCCGTCCGACGACCAGGCGGGTGACAGGCAGTCGCGCGGGCGAGGCACCCCACACGTGGTGTGGGCTGTCTCCTCCGAGCAAGATGGAACAGACAGACGATTCGAAGACGGCCGACGCCGGGGACGAAGCTGAAACAAAAGAACAACATATGTCATCAGACGATGGACTTGGCTTCGAGGAGGGTATAGACGACCTCTCCGACGAGTTTGGTGACTTCGGCGACGACCTCGACGATGGATTCGACGACGACGACTTCGGCGGATTCGACGGCGGAAACAACGAGGAACTCGCAGAACTCGAGGACCGCGTAGGAGAACTCGAGAACGAAGTGAGCGCCATCTCGTCAGGGATGAACACCGTCCGCGAAGAGAACAAACAGATAGGCGAAACCGTCGAGGAACTCGAAGACACCATTCGAAAACTCCTCGACATCTACGAGATGGTCACCCGCGGTATCAACCCGTTCGTCGACGACGCCCGCGAGATGGGCGGCCTCGACGGTGGTGGCTCGTTCGGTCTCTTCGAGGCAGAAGCAGAAGACGAAGAGCACCTCGACCCCGAGGTCGCGAACGCGGAGGCCGAGACGTTCTTCGACGACGATTTCGGCGAACTCGACGCCGAGACTGGCGAGAAAGAAGCAGAACTCGCCGCCGAAGACGAACTCACCGATGCAGAGCGTCAGAGCCCTGCGGAAGCACTGGACGATGACTTCAGCGAAGAAACTGACGAGGACGACGACTCGGACGCCGGAACCGCCGGTGGCGCGAGCTTCGACGACCTCAAACAAGAGTACGAAGAGTCCGGTGGTTGGGACGACGAGGAAGAAGAAGAAGCGGCCGAAGAAGCCGAAGAAGCGGCCGAACTCGAAGAACCTGCACTCGCCGAAGACACGCTCGACGAACTCGAAGACGACCCGGCAGACGACGCTGGCGAACTCGACGAACAGGTCGAAGAAGTCACGGACGAACCCGAGGACGAATCGGACGACTTGGAAAAGACTCTCGACGAACTGGAAGCCGAGTACGCCTCCGCGGCGATGGCCAAAGAGGAACTTACGGAATCCGACGAGGAAGACGACTCCGACGCGTCGGCGACCATCGACGAACCGACCGAATCTGTCGAAGAACCCTTCGAGCCAGTCGTGGTCGAGTCGAACGCGTACCTCACGCAGTTGCCTGCGAGTTACGTCTCCGAAGTGCTCGTCCTCGAGTGGGCCGAGCACCTCGTCTCGGTCGGCGGTGCACTCGGTGCCTCTCGTGCACTCCGGCAGTACCGCGAACAGGAGTGGATTTCGCGCCACGTCGAGAACGAACTGAACGCCCACGTCGGGCAAATCGCAGCAGCGATGGACAGCGAAGAAGACACCGAACTTCGCATCGAGGACCACCAGACGAGCCTCGCGTACGTCAGCCGACTCGCGGAAGGCGTTCCTGCGGGGCGTCTGTTCGAAGAGCTCGTCGCCTACGGAGGGGAAATCGATGGGATTCGGTGTTAGCGGTTCGACCGCGATTATCTTCCTGGGCGTCCTCATCGCGACGGGGACGCTCTACACAGCGACGTCTCACGCTGCAGAGAACTTGGTCGAGGCCCAAGACGCAGACGCAGAGTTGGCCCTCGAACGAAAGAACACTGATATTTCCATCACGAACGCGACGTACGATTCCGGGAACTCGACCCTCACCGTGAACGTCACGAACACCGGTGCACAGACGCTCGCAGTCGACGAGACGACGTTACTCGTCAACAACACCTACACGGCCACGCCGTCGGCCAACACGACTGTGGACGGAGTGGAGTCGACAAACTTGTGGCACCCCGGTGGAAACCTTTCCATAACAGTGTCCTCGCCCAGTTCACCCTCCCGTGTGAAAATCGTCACCGGTTCTGGCATCGCCTCGACGGAGGGAGTGAACTAGATGGCAGACATCTCCGTTCCGAGCCTCATCTTGTTCATCGCCAGCATCGTCGTCGCGGCAGGTGTCGCCGGTGTGCTCATCGATACGGTGACTGGAATCAGTAGCTCGGTAGACGAGCGTGGCGGTGACGTGAGTACGGAAATCCGAACGGACATCGAAATCATCAGCGACCCCGAGAGCAGCGTCTACGATACCGGTAGCGGCACGCTGACCGTGTACGTCAAAAACACCGGGTTGCGGACGCTCCCAGCGACGAGTGGCGGGTTCGATGTCATCGTCGATTCACAGTACCGCTCCCAGTCTGACGTGGCCGTGAGCGTCGTGGACGGCACGGAGTGGCGTCCAAGCAACGTCGTTGAACTGGAGATAACCAACCTCACCCTCACGCAATCCGCCGACCACCGACTGAACGTCGTCGTCGACGGTGACGAGGAGGTGTTCGAATTCTACGTACCATGAGCAGTCAATTCTCTCTCGGATTATCCGGGCACGACCGTCTCGAAAAGGAACTAGGTGGCGGCATGCCGAAAGGCGCCATCGTCCTCATCGAAGGGGACTACGGTGCCGGAAAGAGCGTGCTGTCACAGCGATTTAGCTACGGCTTCTGCCAGGAAGACACCGTCGTGACGCTCGTCTCGACGGAGTTGGGCGTCCGTGGCTTCCTCGACCAGATGCACTCGTTGTCCTACGACGTCGTCAAGCACCTGCTGAACGAGGAAATCCTGTTCTTACAGGCCGAAATCGACAGTAGTGGTGCGCTCTCCGGCGGCCAACAGGAGCGCAAGCAACTCCTCCGCCGTCTGATGGACGCAGAGACGCTCTGGGACGCAGACGTCATCATCATCGATACGTTCGACGCCATCCTCCGCAACGACCCGCAGTTCGAAGCGCTGGTTCGGCAGAACGAAGAACGACAGGCGGCCCTCGAAATCATCTCGTTCTTCCGCGAGTTGACGACGAAAGGCAAGACCATCATCCTCACCGTCGACCCGTCGTCGGTCGACGAGGGTTCTATCGGGCCGTTCCGGTCTATCGCCGACGTGTACTTCGAACTGGAGATGGTCGAAGTCGGGAACGACGTTCGCCGGAACATCTTCGTGAAGCGGTTCGCGGGGATGGGCCAGCAGGTCGGTGACCGCGTCGGGTTCTCGGTGCGGTCGGGAATCGGGCTCGTCATCGAGTCCAGGAGTGTGGCATAGATGGCGACCGAACACGGCTCTGCCAGACTCTCGGACGACCTCAAACGCCTCGCTATGAAGTGGCCCCACCTCCGGGACCACCTCAAGCGCTTCCGTCAGATCACGGGTGAGTTCCCGATGCTCGTCGAAGACCCCGGCGACTACGAGTCGCGGCGTCCGAACATCATCTACCACCTCGGTGGGCCCGTGTTCTGCCAAATCTACGGTAACTTCGGTGAGACGACCAAGTACTACGTCATCGAACCGGAGATGGACGAAGACGAACTCGAAGTGTTCGCGCGGGTCAAAGACAAACTGCTCGAACGCAGTGTCTCGAAGCCGGCACCCGAAGAGAGCGCCGACTACGAAGAGCGCATCGGCGAACTCCTCGAAGAGATCGTCCACATCGAAGGCGAGGATAACGGTCCACTCGGGTCGGTGGCGAAACGACTCGACGTGGTCGGTATCGAGGTTCCGCAGGTCACGTACGACAAAATCGAGTACCGACTCGTCCGCGACATCGTGGGACTCGGGCCACTCGAACCCATCATGCGCGACCCGGAGAACGAGGACATTCACGTGATTGGTCCCAACCAGGTCGACGTCGACCACGGGACGTTCGGCTTACTCGAGACCAGTGTCGAGTTCGACAGCACCGAGCAGTTCGACAACTGGCTTCGCAACATGGGTGAGCGTATCGGTGACCCTGTCTCCGACGCACACCCCATCGTGGACTCGACGCTCCCCGACGGGTCACGTATCAACATCATCTACTCCGACGACGTGTCGCTGAAAGGGTCGTCGCTTACGATTCGTCAGGGTGACGACGTTCCACTCTCCATCCTCCAGATTACGAAGTGGGGGACGCTCTCGCCCGAACTCTCGGCGTACCTCTGGATTGCACTGGAGAACGAACGGACGGTGTTCGTCGTCGGCGAGACGGCGTCGGGGAAGACCACGACGCTCAACGCCATCCTCTCGTTCATCCCGCAGGACTCGAAGATTTACACTGCAGAGGACACTGCCGAGGTGTTGCCGCCGCACGACACGTGGCAGCAACTCCTCACGCGTGAGGGCCGTGGGTCAGACTCCGAAGTCGACATGTTCGACCTGGTCGCCGCAGCACTCCGTTCTCGTCCCGACTACATCATCGTCGGGGAGGTTCGTGGTGAAGAGGGTCGGATGGCCTTCCAGGCCGCACAGACCGGCCACCCCGTCATGCTCACGTTCCACGCATCCGACATCGTGTCGATGATTCAGCGTTTCACCGGTGACCCCATCAACGTCCCCGAGACGTTCATGTCGAACTGTGACATCGCGCTGTTCCAGAACCGGGTCAAGCGCGGAAACGACATCCTCCGGCGGGTGACGAGTGTCCAAGAGATAGAGGGGTACTCGAAAGAGATGGGCGGCGTCGTCACCCGCGAGGTATTCTACTGGGACCCGGTCAACGACGACATCGTCTTCCAGGGGATGAACAACTCGTTCATCATGGAACAGAAAGTCGCGACCCTCCTCGGGTACGACGACACGCGGAAAATTTACGAGGACATCAAGTTCCGGGCGGAACTCATCCGTCGTGCGATACAGGAGAACGTCCTCGGGTACCACGAAGTGAACGAACTCATCGAGGACTACTACCGCGACGGCACCGAAGGACTGCCGTTCGATATGGCGAGGGTGTAAACACATGTCTGGGGAAACGAGTGCATCGGTGCAAGCGGTTCAGGTTCGAGACTTCGTCAGCGACGTCATCGAGTCGTACGAGAAGATGCCGATGGAACTCTCCCGGTACCTCTTGTTGGTGCTGGGTCCGTCCATCGTGTTTTTCTTCATCTCTATCGCGGGCACGATTGCACTTCCGCTCCCCATCCTCGTTCGCATCCCTATCTTCATGCTAGGGGCACTGCTCCTCGGTGGCGCAGTGCTGTATCCACGACTCCTCGTCGAGCAGACGAGGCGAAGCCTCGAAAACCAGATTCACCTGCTCATCACGCACATGACGGTCCTTTCGACCACGAACATCGACCGTGTGGCCGTCTTCCGTACCCTCGCGCGCGAAGAAGAGTACGGCGAACTGGCGACGGAGATGAACCGCATCGTCCAGTTGGTCGACGCGTGGAACCAGTCGCTCGACGACGCCTGTGTGCGTCGGGCGCGTGAGGTCCCGTCGAAACCGCTTTCAGACTTCCTCGACCGTCTCGCGTACGCAATCAACGCCGGGCAGAGCATCGACGACTTCCTGCTCGGCGAGCAGAACGCGATGATTCAAAAGTACATCACCGTCTACGAGAGTGCACTCGGGAACCTCGAGGTCATGAAAGACCTCTATCTCTCGATGATTCTCTCGATGACGTTCGCTATTATCAACGCCATCGTCCTCCCCATCCTGACCGGGACGGACGCGACGATGACGATTGGTGCAGTCATCGTGCTGTTCGTCTTCGTGCAGATGGGGTTCTACTTCGTCATTCGGACGATGTCCCCGTACGACCCACTGTGGTTCCACCAGCGTGAGTACCGGACGAAGGCGGACCGACAAATCGACATCACGTTGTACGGTGCCGTTGGCCTCTCTATCGTGATGGTGTTCGTGCTGGCGATGGGGACGTTCAACCTGACTATCGTCGGCGAAATCGTCCGGCCAATCATGGTCGACCTGCCGATTCCACTCCTCATCTCGACCCCACTGACGCCACTGGCCGTCCCCGGTATCGTCGCCCGTCGTCACGAGAAACGCATCGGCGAACGTGACGAGGAGTACCCGGGGTTCATTCGTGCGCTGGGTGCGTCCGAGACGGCAAAACAGAGTACGACCACCGCTGTCTTGGAGACTCTGCGGAAGAAGGACTTCGGCGTCCTCTCGCGTGAGATTGGTCGTCTGCACACCAGACTCCGGATGCGTCTCGACCCAGACAGGTCGTGGTTCTTCTTCACCGCCGAGACGAACTCGTACCTCATCCAGAAGTTCAGTGAGATGTACAACGTCGGGCGTTCGATGGGTGGGAAGCCGAAAGTCCTCGGTGAACTCATCAGTCGGAACATGAACGAGATTATCAAACTCCGTCGGCAGCGCAAGCAGTCGACGATTACGCTCATCGGTGTCCTCTACGGTATCACCGCGTCTGCGTCGTTCGCGTTCTTCATCGGCCTCGAAGTCGTGGAGATTCTGGCGTCCTTCTCGACCCAGATGAACCTCGATAGCCTCCAGTTCGGGACGCTCATCTACGCAGGCGTCTACGACGTGCCGTTCATCGAGTACATGCTCACGCTCATCATCCTGTTCAACGCCCTCCTCTCTTCGCTCATGATCCGCATGGTCGACGGTGGCCACAAAGCGAACGCGTATCTCCACTTCGTGGCACTCGTCTGGGTTGGTTCGCTCATGGCAGTCGCCACCTCGTCGCTCGCAGGAGCACTGATCAGCATATGACGGACGATTCAACACACCCACGAACTGCAGATTCTGGGGAGTCGGACGACCAGATGGTCGAAAATGCTCGCGCGCGAACGCCCGAGGGAGGTGACGTTGCAGAGAGTGACCTGCTGCAAGCGTACCGCCGCCAGAAGTCGGAACCCGAGGACGAACGCGAGCAGGCAGAACGCGAGAAGTCTAAGCAGCGCCAACAACGGCGCACCGCCAACGGAGAGTCCATCGTCGTGGACTTCGTCGCGAGTTTCGTCGCCGGGGGCAACGCCTCGTTCGAACCCGTCAAGGGCCGTGTCCTGATGAGTCAGCGCAGACTCATCCTCGCCACCTCGAAGTCGAAGACAGACATCCCGATTACGTCCATCTTCGACATCGCCGTCGGGCAGGTCCCCCCGGAAGTCGAGGAGTTCTTCGACTACACCGTGATGGTCGGGTACATCATCGGGAGTCAGCGACGGACCACCGTCATCGGCGGCGATAGAGAGACTATCGAGAAGTTCACTTTGCTCTTGTTCCGCGCCGTCCTCAACGGGTCAGAGGCGCAGGTCACGCACCCCGCCCGAATCGGTGGGCGCGTCATGGACACGCCGCGTCGCCCGACCGGACTTCACCTCGATTACGAGGCAGTCACGTTCCCCGACGACGACGGCCCACTCACGGAAGACGGCGACCCGTTCCACATCGACCTCGCGAGCGTCATCTTCTTCGAGGTGCTCGAACGGACCGTCGACGACGAAAAACGCCTCGTCCTCTCGGTGCAACACGTCGAGCAGGGGCGAACGGTCACGTCGGAGATTTCTCTCAAATCACGGCGGAAGATGAACATCCTCGGGCGGTACCTCCGACTCGTCTACCACTGGATCAAGTCCAACGTCCGCGACGTGGAAGTCACAGAACAGGGCCTCGAAGTTCTCGTCGGCCTCTACTCTGCGGGTGAGATGGCCGCAGAAGTGGACTTCAGTGAACTCCTTGGCGTCGAGGAAGCGGTCCTCGACGAGGCACTGGAGACGCTCAACGACGAGGAACTCATCGAGGACGACTCGCTTCCGACGTCGCTCACGCCGCAAGGCCGCTTCGTCGTGAACGAAGAGATAGAAGACGTGAACGTCTAATTCGGTGATTCGGTCACCCTTTTCTGCAACCGAGTCGGGTTCCTGAGTGGTGCGATTGGTGAGGGGCAGCGGGAGAGTTCAGCAAACGGGCATTGCTTGGCCTACGTGTTATGAGATGAAACAAAGACCCGGCACAGATTACCTGTCTGTAGTTGAATAAGACAATACATTTGTAAATTAGACTGAATTTCATTATATGTCCGAAGACACCGCTGTCGATTCGTTTCGGTATGCACTCAATCCCGAATTGGTGAAACTGTACGTCGTGGCTGCACTGGGATGGTTTCTTGTTGATTTTTCACAGGGAGGATTCTTCATCATCCCAAATCCACTACTCGAAAATCTCGTCTCATCAGTTGCGTCACTATTTGGCCTCGCACTCTTTGTCGGGGGTCTCGTTGGCGTTGTTCATCAAGTACTGTCTGACTCCATGCAGACCGTTCGCTAACGAGACAAACGCGCCGTGTATTCAGCACGGTTTCAACAAACTATCAGCGACTGAAAGTTTGAACGGAGGCAACCGCGACTCCCAACTACGAGTATGAGAACGGACGTATCGCACCTACAACCGGTTTGTCAGTCAGAACGCCGAAAAGAGGGTTACTGCTCGTTGATGGCTTCCGAAGCGATGTTACGGCCACGAGCGTTGAGTTGAACCTCGTGTCGGATACGGACCTCTTCGACGACGTTGTGGTCGATGAGGCGTTCGAAGAGTTCCTCGACTTGGTCTACGTCGAGGCCGAGGAAGTCGGGGATGTCGAACGGTGCAACCCCGGAGTAGAGCGCGGTGAGAACCTGTTTGTCCGTCTCGCTCAACTCGATAGAGGTCTCTGAGAGTTCCTCACCTTCGCGCAAGAGCGAGTAGAGGAACGTAATCGCCCTGTCCGGCCCGGAGATGTACGTCTGGAGACTCGTCCCTTCGTCGTCGGAGTGTTCGACTTCGATGAGGCTCCGAACGTCGTCGACGACCTTCCGTTCACCAGTCTTGATTGCGCCGATGTCGTCGAGGCGAATCTCGACGAACTTTCCGCCGACAGTCGCCATACTCACGGCCTCTTCTTCGACCTTCAGTCGGGCCTTCTCCCACTCGGTGTTCTGGACGACACCACCGGCGACTGCCGGGTGTCGAGCGAGGAACTGTTTCGAGTTGAGCAACGCACCGAAAAAGTCGATTTCGAACTCGTCGTAGTCGACCGGTGCGAGGAGGACGACACCAGACGGGATGTGGATGCTGAAGTAATCAGAGACCGTCGCGATTCGCTGATTGACGTCGAACCGCCCGCCGAGTTTCTCGATTGCGCTCAACTCTATCGTTCGCTTCCCTGCCGTCCCAGCGAGGATGAGTCGTCTGTTCGACAGCAGAATGCGCCCACTCGTCCAATCGACGTCGTGTATCTCCCGGCCGTTCTTGATAACCTGGAGGAAGCGGCCGCGAGTGTCTCCAAGTTTGTGTTCACCGGGTTTCATTGCTTACCTCTGGACCGCGGCATCCGTCGCGCGGTAGATACGGAGTCGTTTCTCGACGGGGTCGAACTGTTTTCGGACACGTGGCGGAATCGTCTCGGTCATCCCAATCGTGAGGTAGCCTTCGGGTTCGAGGGCAGACCCGAGCGTCTCGAACACCGCTCGCTTCGATTCGGCGTTGATGTAGATGAACAGGTTTCGACAGACCACGAGGTCGAACGTCCCCGGCGGGTCTTCACGAATCAGGTCGCGGCGGTTGAACCTGACCATATCCGTGACCTTGTCCTTGACGCGGAACGTGTCGCCATCCTTGTCCACGTAGCGTTTCCAGTCACCGATTGGGTCGAGTTGCTCGGCGACGTCGTTCGTCTCCGACGCGCGGTACTCGGCCGTTCGCGCCGCGCGAAGAATCTCGCGCTTGATGTCCGTGCCGACGATTTCGATACGGCGTTCGTCGACCTGGTCGTCGTCGTGGGCGAGCATCGCGAGTGAGTACGCCTCTCGGCCGTCCGAACAGGCCGCACTCCACACCTTGATTGGGTCGCGTCTGCTCCCTTTCGAACTCAGGTCTCGGAGTACCTCGCGCAGTGCTTCCCACACGTCCGGGTTCCGGAAGAAACTCGTCACGTTGACAGAGAGTGCGTCGAGAAGCGCTTGCTGTTCCTCTTCGTCCTCCCGGAGCATCTCCTGATACGTCTCGTACTCGTCGACGCGTCGTCGCCGCATCCGTGCAGAGATACGCCGGTCGAGGTAGGCGTCGTTGTACGAACTCGTCTGGAACTGGAGCGAGTCTTCGACGTACTCGAGGAGTCGGTCGAATGCCGGGTCGTCGGTGCTCGACGACGGCATCAGTCTGCTGCCTCCTCGGCCGTGTCGGGGAGTTCACTCGGGTCGAACTCGCGCATCGCCTGTTTCCCGTCGTCGGGGAGTTCGAGCGTCGACACGTCCAGAATCGGGATGACGTTCCCGTCGCCGATGACCGCAGTTCCGGAGAGGCCACCGACACCCGAGAGTGGACCTTGCAGTGGCGTCACGACGACTTCTTCTTGTTTCGTCACGCCGTCGCAGTGAAGCGCGACCTGTCTGTCGTCGGGGCGGATGCGGACGACCATCCCGTGGTCGCGTTCGTCCGTGTCGATTTCCAGCGCTTCCCGGAGTCGAATCAACGGGAAGATGGTGTCTTCGTGGACGATGACTTCTGCGCCGTTGACCGTCTGGACGCGGTCGCGGCGGCTAATCTCGTCGATGTACTTGATGGGCACACCGAACTCGCGGTCGTCGACCTGCACGAAGAGGACCTTGATAATCGCGACGGAGACCGGCAGACGGATGTTGACCGTACTTCCCTGCCCGGGTTCGCTCTCGACGGAGACGGACCCGTCGAGTGACTCGACGGTGGTCTTCACCACGTCCATCCCGACACCGCGACCCGAGACGTCGGTAATCTCATCGTTGGTCGAGAGACCGGGGTGGAAGATGTAATCGTACACCTCCGAGTCGGGCATCGCGTTCATCTCTTCGCGTGTCTCGACGCCCTCGGCGACGACTTTGTCGCGGACGGCGTCTGCGTCGATACCACTCCCGTCGTCTTCGACGGTCACGATGACCGTGTCGTGTTGTCGCTGGGCCGAGAGTCTGATGGTCCCCGTCCGTGGCTTGCCGTTCGCCTCGCGCACGTCCGGTTCTTCGATGCCGTGGTCGACGGCGTTCCGGAGGACGTGCATCAACGGGTCGGAAATCTCGTCGAGGATAGTCCGGTCGAGTTCGATGTCCGCACCTTCGACCTTGAACGAGACGCGTTTGTCCTGTTCGCGCGCGAGGTCACGAACCAGTCGCGGGAACTTGTCGAACACCTTCTTGAGCGGGATAAGCCGCATGTCCATGACGGTGTTCTGGAGGTTCGACGAGATTTTGTCGAGTTCGTCGAGGGTGTCCAGCGCCGTGTTCTGTTCTTCGTCGATAGCGTTGCGGAGTTTGATGCGACTCGTGACGAGTTGTTCGACGAGTTCGTGAAGTTCGTCGAGTTGGTCGACGTCGACGCGGACGGACTTGACCGCGGAGATAGACCGGGCTTCTTCCGAGTCGTCGTCTTCGTCGTCCGACGCGTCGTCTTCATCGTCCGAGTCGTCGGCGTCGGTGCTGGTGTCGTCGCTGTCGGCGTCGGCGCTGCCATCAGTGTCACCGCCGTCGGTGTCACTTCCGTCGTCGTCACCGCCGTCGTCCACCGTCTCGTCGCTTGTCGGAAGGTCACCGTCGGTTGCTGGCCCGTCTTCGATACCGTCACTGTCAGCAGGCGTGGCCTCTGCGGATTCGTCGACATCCGCTTCTGGTTCCACGCCCGCACCGTCGTCGCTCTCGCCGGGTACTGCCTCGGCGTCAGAACTATCGGGCGCCGCTTCCTGCGACGTTCCGGCCGACACGACTCCGTCGAGGACGTCCGATACGTCGTTCGTCTCGACCGAGTCGACCTTCCAGAGGTCGCCGAGTCTCGATTCGACTGCTTTGGGCGCGAGGTTCGCCACGAACAGGTCGAATCCATCGTCGAACTCCCCGCCTTCGATAGCGTCTCGTGACGGGGCGTACCCGACGACATCGACCACGTCGGGGATGTTGCTGAGGAAGATACCCGCGTCGACGCTCTTCATCTGGCCAGCGTCCAGTTCGACGTGGGCGTGTGCGAGCGTCGCCGCGTCGATAGTATCGGTGTCGACGCACTCGGCGGCGAGTGAGACGAAGTCGACGTCTTCGCGGTCGTCCTCGTCAGATGCCGCCGGATTCGAGTTTCCCGCGTCACCACCGGTCTCGGCGGCGGCACGAATCTCTTCGACCGTGTCCGACGGGTCGATGGTGGATTCACCGTTCTCTTCGATGTCGTGGAGGATGTCGACGATGAGGTCCATTCCGTCGAAGACGAGGTCCATCCGTTCGGGCGTCACGTCGAGACGGTCGTGCCGAATCTCGTCGAGGAGGTCCTCGACTGCGTGGGCCACCGTCGCGGCGTTGTCGAACCCCATCGCACCGAAGTTCCCCTTCAGGGTGTGTGCCTGTCGGAAGATGTCGTCGATGGCGTCCGTGTCCTCCGGGTTGGACTCTAACGACAACAGGGAGTTGTTCAACTGCGTGATGCTCTCTTCGCTCTCGGTGATGAATGCCTGGTAGAGTTCTTCGTCCATGGTCAGGTAGTGATTCCGCGAAGCGTTTCTTCGGTGATGCGCCCGTCGGGTGCGACGACGTCGACGCACCCTGCCTCGATGGCTCGCTTCGGCATCCCGAAGATTGCTGACGTCTCTTCGTCCTGTGCAACCGTGTGCCCGCCTGCGCGACTGATTCGGGTCATCCCTTCGACGCCGTCGCGTCCCATTCCGGTCAACAGCACCCCGGCGAGGGGTGCGTCCACGACTTCGGCGGCAGACGCCATCGTGAGGTCGATAGCTGGCTTGACGCCGTGGAGTGGGTCGTCGTCGGAGAGTTCGAGTTTGAGTCGGCCAGCGCGGTCACCCGTGACGAGGAGGTGTGAGCCACCCGGAGCGACGCGAATCTGTCCGGGACCGACCCGTTCACCGTCTTCGGCCTCTCGGACGTCGTAGTCACACCGCCCGTCGAGACGGGCGGCGAACCGTTTGGTGAACCCCTTCGGCATGTGCTGTACGACGAGGACGCGAAGTCCCGCGTCGGCAGGAAGCGCCGCGAGGACGCGTTCGACAACGTTCGGGCCGCCGGTCGATGCACCGACGACGAGTGTCGAACCCTCCTGTGGGAGCGCCGTCGACGTGGCGGCCGAACCGGACGAATCGGGTTTGGTCTGCGGTTCCGACTCGGCCTTCGGTGGTCGCGTCCGTCGCTGTGTCGCACTGAGGTCCACTGCCGCCGCCGACTGAATCTTCTCGACGAGTTCGCGTTTCACGCGAGGCATCTCGGAGGTCACTTCCCCACCGGGTTTGGTGACGAAGTCCACCGCCCCTCTGTCGAGTGCTTCGAAGGTGACGTCTGCGTCCTCTTCGGCGTGGGCCGAGAGCATGAGGACGGGTGTCGGACACTCGTCCATGATGCCTTCGACTGCGTCGAGGCCGTTCATCTCGGGCATCTCGATGTCCATCGTCACCACGTCGGGTCGATGTTCATCGACCACCGATATCGCCTCTTTCCCGTTGCTTGCGTCGGCGACGACTTCCACGTCCGCGTCTTCGAGGAGTGTTCGAATCAGCGTCCGCATGAACCGCGAATCGTCGACGACGACAGCACGCGTCGGCCCGCCGGCGGCGGACGTACTCATCGTCCCCACCCGAGGAGGCCGTGCCGAGGCGACGAAAGAGGCGTCGGGAGTGCCTCCTGTCGATGGCGTTTAGAAGTCGTCGGAGTGCCGTTTCGTTGACCGCTCATCTATCTCCGAGGTTCGGAAATCGGATATATAAACGCTCGCCGAGAAGAATCAGGGCTGATAATCGGGTACGTACCTTTATGGAGCGAATCTGTCCACTGTGAGGCAGACAGGCGGCGGTGTGCCCGCCGAGAATCACCATGCGACAGGATGCAATCACTACCGACATGGCAGAGGACGACGTCGAGGAGGACTCCGCAGAAGAGGTGCAAGTCCTCGAGTTCCAACTGGGTCCGGAGACGTACTGCGTCGACATCGAGTACGTGAGCGAAATCGTCGACAAAGGACAACTCACAGCCGTTCCGAACGCCCCCGAGTACGTCGAGGGCGTGATGGACCTCCGCGGACGGACGACGTCCATCATCAACCCGAAAGAACTCCTCAGTATCGACGCCGAAGGAGAGTCCAAACGTATCGTCATCTTCGACCCCAACAAGTTCGAAGACGAAGCGGCGACGGGATGGCTCGTCGACGAAGTGTATCAGGTCGTCCGCGTCTCGATGAACGACGTGGAAGAACCGCCGTTAGAGAAAGACGACTCCATCGAGGGCGTCATCAAGCGCGATGGCGAACTCGTGGTCTGGATTTCGCCAGTCCACGCAATCGAGTAATCACTCGACTGAGAGCAACTGGCCCCGCACTGTTTTTTCGCCCGACGACCAGACGATGACGAGCGCCGTCACCACGACGCCTCCGGCGAGGACGAAGGTGACGACGTACCCGAACGCATCGGCGACGACACCGCCGAGTGCCGACCCGATACCCCCACCGAGGCTGGCGAGTGCCGTGTACGCACCGAGCGCGTCACCCCGAACCTGCTCGGGGGCGAGACGAGTGACGATTCCCGTGGCCGTTACTGCGATGATGGCCCACGTGACGCCGACGACGACGAATATCGCGCCGAGGACGACGAGGCTCGTCCCCGCAGTGAGACGCGCCCCGACGATGGCGACGAGTGGGAACGCGAGTCCACGCGTCGCCAGTGCGCCGACCTGTAACTGCCGCGAATCGTGCGTTGCGGTCAACGTTCCGACGCGGGCGTAACTCACCGCCGACCCGAGACTGGAGAGGACGAAGAGGACGAACACCTCGTCTGCCGTTCGGCCCGACGAGACGAGGTACGCCGGAAGTGGGCCGAAGAAGACCGAGAAGCCGACGAAAAAGAGGGTCGCGGCCGCGAGATAAGAGAGGAGCGTGGGACCGACACGACTCCGCAAGTCGCCGATATCGAGTCCTTGCAGTGCCCAGTACATCCGCGACGGACCGTAGGGAACCGCACGGACTGAGCGCCCGATGAGACCGCTCTGTCGACGGATTCCGGCAGAGAGACGCGCGAACCGTGTGGCCGAGAGGGTCGACTGGTCCGGGTACCACACGCGAACGAGGAGTGCCCCCGCTCCGGCGGCGACTGCGGAAATCACGAGGAACCACCGCTGGACGGCGAGAGCGCTGAGGTCGAAGACTCGTGGGGCGAGCGCCGACCAGACTGCACCGACGACGAGTCCGCTCAACCACCCGTACCCCTGATAGTGGTTCAGGACGCCGAACCGACGGTCCCACTGGTCCGCGGGGACACCCTCGACGACGATGAGGTTCAACACCGGTGCGGCGGCGGCGACGACGAACCACAGGAGTGTGTTCGCGACGAGGACTGCGAGCGGTGAGTCGACCTGCGTGAGAATTCCGAAGACACCGGCGGCCGAGACGAGGGCGACGAGGACGAACGGTCGTCTCCGTTTCGTTCGGGCGGCGAGGCGGCCCCAGAGTATCGCCCCGGGTGCGCCAGCGAAGGCCGCAGTCGCGGCGATGAGGCCGACGAAGAGCGCACTGGCACCTAATTCGATGGCGTAGAGTGGAACGACGAGGGACGACGCTCCGACGGCGGCGTACCCGAGTGCCCACCCGACGAGCCATCGGTCCCGCCCAGTTGTAGAAGACGATGGTCGATTGAACACGACTACGAGTCAAACCGATGAGATAAAGTCGTTACCCCGCCATCGCGCGAAAAAGTAGGACATATATAGTCTCGGTAGAATGCTGGAACAACCATGTTCGGGAGAGAACCGCCGCATACGGGGGGATGGTCGTGACGGACGACTCATCACCCTCTTCGTTCGTGCAGTACGGTATCGACGACAAACCACCCCTTCCAACCGCTCTCCTTCTCGGCGCCCAACACTACCTCACGATGGTGGGCGCAAACATCGCCGTTCCTCTCATTCTCGCCGGAGTCCTCGGTATGCCCGGCGACGTGATTCCGCGGTTCGTCGGGACGTTCTTCGTCGTCTCTGGCATCGCCACGCTGATGCAGACGACGTTCGGAAACCGCTACCCCATCGTGCAGGGAGCACCGTTCTCGATGCTCGCACCGGCAATCGCCGTCATCGGCGTCGTGAACGCGACAGACCCGGCAGGGGCCGGGTGGCAGACAGCGCTCTTACAACTCCAAGGTGCCATCATCGTGGCCGCTGCCGTCGAGGTGCTGGTCGGGTACTTCGGACTGCTCGGACGCCTCCGAAAGTTCATCTCGCCCGTCGTCATCGCGCCCACGATTGCCCTCATCGGCCTGTCGCTGTTCAGCGTCCCACAGGTCACGTCGGCCACTAACAACTGGTGGCTCCTCGGCCTGACGCTCGCACTCATCGTCCTGTTCTCGCAGTACCTCGACACCGCCCACCCGGCGTTCAAACTCTTCCCGGTGCTCCTCGGCGTCATCGTCTCGTACATCGTGGCGGCCATCCTGTCCGTCACGGGCGTCATCGCCGCGGGTGCACCCGGATTCGTGGACTTCCAGTCCGTCCTCACCGCCCCGGCGTTCATGCCAATCTACCCGTTCCAGTGGGGCTTCGCGGGCGGTCCGGGCACGATGGAAGTCGCACTGCCCATCGTCGGAAGCATCGCGTTCGGTATCCCGCAGTTCACCTCGTCGTTCATCATCGGGATGCTCGCCGGCGTTGCCGCTTCGATGGTCGAGTCCTTCGGTGACTACCACGCCGTCGCCCGTCTCTCGGGCGTCGGTGCGCCCTCGAAGCGCCGTATCAACCACGGTATCGGCATGGAGGGCCTGATGAACATCTTCTCGGCCGTCATGGGCGGAAGCGGGTCCACCTCTTACTCCGAGAACATCGGTGCTATCGGCCTCACCGGCGTCGCGTCGCGCTACGTCGTGCAGGTCGGTGCCGCACTGATGCTCGTCATGGGGTTCGTCGGCTACTTCGGTCAACTCATCGCGACGATTCCCGGCCCCATTGTCGGTGGTCTCTACATCGCCATGTTCGGGCAAATCGTCGCCGTCGGTCTCTCGAACCTGAAGTACGTGGACCTCGACTCCTCGCGCAACATCTTCATCATCGGCGTCGCCATGTTCGCCGGCCTCGCAATCCCGGCGTACATGGGTAACGTCGGCAGTGCAGAGGCGTTCCGGCAGGGCATGAGTCAGGTCGCATTCGTCGGCCCCATCCTCGGCACGCAACTCGTCGCCGACACCATCTTCGTCATCGGGTCGACGGGGATGGCCGTCGGTGGCCTGTTCGCGTTCTTCTTCGACAACACCATCCAGGGGACTCGCGTCGAACGCGGCCTCGAAGAGTGGGAAGACACCGTCGAGGAAGACGGCGAATTCCAGTCGGCGTTCGACCGTCTCCGCGGCGACGAGACGACGACGGCCGACTGACTGACGACCGACCACTGTACCGGCGACTACCGTCGTCGGCCTTCTGACGCTTCGTTCCGATTCGACGCTGCCACTTCCTTTCGAGACGCAGATTCGACGAGAGTTTTTTCTCTCTCACGCTCGTGGTCGCCACCCCACGACCCACGGCCAAACACTAGCCACGACCAGACAATCGACGGCGTTAAGAACGTTTAGGAGGACCAAAAGCTCGAAGAAGTCACCGAGTTACGACCCAACACCCCAGTTTAGGCAGACCTAAAAATCGAAGGTCTTTTATTAATTTAGGCTGGCCTAAAAGTATGGGCTATTCCCGACGGACACTCTTGAAGACGACGGGATTGGCGGTCGCGTCCGCCGGTCTCGCGGGTTGTAGCAGTCAGTCTGAAGAATCGACGGCGACCACCACGCAGTCGACAGAAGACGCCGAGACGACGGACGCCGAGTCGTCTGTGACCGTCGACGCGACGACTGCCGTGGCCGCCGAGTGGAACGCGATGCGCGCCCGTCTGTACGACTCGGTTGCGCTCGCCACCGCCGGACGACTGGGAACTGCGGGACGCGTGGCCGAAGACGTGTTCGCCCGGTTCGAGCAGTCTTCCGGCGAGTGGGGGGCACACGAGCAACTCGAAGCGACGAACGAGCAGAACTACGAGACGTTCGAAGAACACCTCGGGGCCGCGGCAACTGCCCTCTCGGACGGACACGCCGACGAGGGAATCGACCTCGCGATGCAGGCGTCGGACAACCTCCTCGCCGCTCAGCGTGGCCGCGTCGACCCTGCTGTGGTCGACGCACTCGGTCTCTACACCTTCGCGTCCCGCGCCCGCGACGTGGAGATGCTCGCCGCCGCCGGCGAGGCAGCGGCCGCCGCGGAACTCGCACACAGTGTCTACGAATCGTTCGAGGACGCACCCGCACACGAAGTCATCGAAGACGCGTCCAGCGAACTCTACGAGACGTTCGAGGCTGGAATCGAAGGCGCGGCGGAGGCGAACGACGCGAGCACGATTCAGCAATCCTCGCGGAACGCCGCCACCGCGATGGTCGACGCGAGTTACGAAGTCGCTCCGAAGTCTGTCGCCGGTGCGGGCCACCTCGCGCTCATGCAGTCGGTCGGATTCGACGCAGAAGTCCTCGCTGGCCTCGGTGGTCCCGGTGACGAGTACGCCCACGCCGCGGCACTCACGCTGTACCGCGCCCGCGCCGCCGACGTTGCGTGGCTGGTCGCACAGGGGCAGACCGACTTCGCCGCGACGCTCGCGGGCGACATCTACGCCCACTTCGAGGGTGCACGCGCTCACGAAGCACTGGAACACGCAGACCACGACGCCTACGAAGGCTTCGAAGGCGGCCTCGAATCACTCAAAGAAGCGGCCGAGTCGGGTGACCTCGCGGCCACCGAAGACGCACTCCAGACCGTAGACGACAACCTCCTCATTGGTGTCTCGGCCCTCACCGGTGGCGACTCGGCGACACTCTTCGAAGCGGCGTTCTTCCGTGCCCGCCTCGCCGACGCCCGAGAACTCGTCGCTCTCGGTGCCACCGACCGCGCCGCATCTGTCGCAGAGGGCCTCTTCGCCCGCTTCGAAGAGAACGAGGGGAACCTCCACGAAGCCATCGAACACGAGTCCGAAGACCTCTACCACCGCTTCGAAGAGGAACACCTCGAAGGCCTCGTCGACGCCACGAAAGCCGGTGACTCCGAGTCGGCGGTGACTCACGCGCAAGGCGCGATGGACGCGCTCTTCGAGTTCGAGACTGCCGTCGGGACGACTGCCGAAGTGTCGGCCGCCGAAGCGGCGTTCTTCGGTGCCCGCGGATTCGACGCCGCTGGCCTCGCACAGGTCGGGGCGACCGACCGTGCCGCCGCAGTCGTACAGGAGACGTTCTCGTTCTTCGAGGAGGGTGCCGGCGGCTATCACGAAGCACTCGAACACGCCGACCACGACCTCTATGAGTCGTTCGAAGGCGCACTCGGAGGCATTCGAATGGCGGCCGAGGAAGACGGCGACGCCTACGGCGCGGCTAAGACCTACAACCAGCAATCCATCGACTCGATGTACGCCGTCGTCGCAACCGCCGCCGCGGACGCCGGTCTCTCGGCCACCGCATCCGAACACATGAGCGGCGTGTTCGAGACGTTCGAAGGCGCACGTGTCCACGAGACGCTCGAAGAATCGGACCACGAGGCCTACGAAGGGTTCGAGGAGGCGCTTTCGACCTACGTCGACGCACTCGACGAGGGTGCCGACGTCGATACGTCAGCCAACGCCTACGCGGCGTCGACGCTTCGCGCGCAGTTCGCAGTGGTCGGTGCCGCCGACGAGGCACCCATCGACCACTCGTCGCACGACCACAGTCACGGCGACGGTGAAACCAAGCTGACCGGCGGTCCCAACGTCGTCGAAGGCGTCCCCGAGGACGCCGACCACGTGGTGAAGTTGACGGCCGTCGCCTTCGAACCCGAGGAGCTGACGGTGACGGTCGGCGACACTGTCGCCTTCGAACATACGGCGGGCGAAGCACACACCGCGACTGCCTCCGAGAGTGGCCTCCCCAAAGGTGCCGCGTACTGGGCATCCGGTGGCTTCGAGTCGCAGGAGGCCGCCGAAGCGGGGTGGGACGACGGCGAGGGTGCTGTGCAATCCGGCCAATCCTACGTCCACACCTTCGAGACGGCCGGTGAGCACGCGTACCTCTGCATCCCGCACGAGGCGGCGGGCATGACCGGCACCGTCGTCGTCGAAGAGTAATCGGGACACGCGGCACCGGCGTGTTCTGTTTCTCCCGGTGCGACGATGCTGGCATTCTGCTCGGTTCCCGGGTGGGGCGGAGTCTGGTCAGTCGCTGCCCCGTCCGGTTCGTCCGAGTACGAGAAGAAGGAGATACCCGACGAGTCCGAGAGCGAACAGCACGACCGGGATGACGAACGGCCCGAACGTCTGGATGAGCGTGTCCAGCGGTCCGAGTTGGAGCATATCCGAGGATGGGACGCCCCGGGGTTAACGTTCTCGGCGGTTACTCGTCGCCGACGAGGTCGCCGTAGGAGTCGTCTTCGGCATCACTCTCGTCGAACGTGTCGTCCGTCCGCGAGCGAGTTCGGCCGCCGTTGGACATCTCCGAGACGACCGACTGGCGAGACGAGTCGGTTGCATCGCCAGTGTGTACGTGAACGTCTCGTTGCGGGAACGGAATGCCGATACCCGCGGCGTTGAGTCGGTTGTAGATGGCTCGGTTGACGTTGTGCGTCGCCTTCCCGCGCTTGAGTGGACTGTTGACCCAGCAGACGAGTTCGTACTCCAGTGCGTCGGGACCGAACCGGCGGAGGCGGGCGCGTGGTCGCGGCGAATCGAGGACGAGTGGTTCGTCGATAGCGATATCGACGAGAATCTCTTCGAACTCGTCGATATCCGTGCCGTACGCGACACCGATGGGGACTTTCATCCGACGACGGCGATTCGGTGCCGACTCGTTGATAATCTTCGCCGCGTTGAGGACGGAGTTCGGGACGGTGACGAGGAGTTCGTCGCGGGTGAGGAGCGTCGTCGAGCGGATGCCGACTTTGACCACCGTTCCCGCCTCGCCGGAGTCGAGGACGACGTAGTCGCCAATCTTGTACGTGTCGTCGAAGTAGAGCGCGATGCCACCGAAAAAGTTGGCGACGGTGTCCTTCGCGGCGAACCCGACGGCGATGCCGGCGATGCCCGCGCCGGCGAACAGTGGAGTGATTTCGATGCCCCAGAGGTACAACAGCGCACCGATGGTCCCGGCCGCGACGACGATGGTCCAGACGTTCGAAAAGACCGGCGCGAAGTCGAAGCGACTCCCCTTGTCTTTGACCGACTCGACGACGCGGTTGACGAGGCGGTTGAGCGCCCACGCCCAGACGACGATGCCGACGGAAATCGACGGGAGGCCAAAGAACCTGTCGAGCACTGTCTCGTCGACGACGAGTGCCGTCGCCACCGCCGGTGCTTGGGCGAACAAGTAGACACCGGCCAGCGACATGGTGACGACGAGTGGCCATCGGAGTTCCTGGACGACGATGTTGTCGATGCTAGTCTTCGTGCGCTTCGTGTACTGCAACAAGAGACGGACGACGACTGCCTCCATCACGAACGCGCCCCCGAGAGAGATGAGCAACACGAGGAGTGTGGCCTCCACCGCCGAGAGACCCGAGAGGAGTTCAGAGATGTGCTGGCTCATGGAACGCACGTCGCGGCCGTCAGGGTTAACCATTGCTCTGAGTTGCTGACACTCTTCGAAGGCTGATTCACCGCGGGCCGAAAGGTTATGTACGATACCGCGACCAGAACGAAGCAGATGTACCGATTCGGTCACTGGGGTGTCTCCCTCGTCGTGTTCGCGCCGCTCGGATTCGCGCTGGTTCAGACGGGCTATCCCGAACTCGCACTCGTCGCCGGTGGGGTGATGTGTTGGCTCGCGATGCTTCCGGACCTCGACGTGCGTGTGCCGGGAATCTCCCACCGCGGGCCCACGCACACGTTCTTGTTCGCCGTCCTCGTCGGCGGTGTGGGAGGTGCCGCCGCGTTCGTCCTCGCCAGCAACGCCGGGCAACCGGAGTCCGTCGCAACGACACTCGGCGCGTTCGGATTCGCCGTCGGCACGCTCACCGTCCTCGCGCACCTCCTCGGCGACCTCCTCACGCCCATGGGAATCCGGCCACTGTGGCCGCTCTCCTCGCGGAAGTTCACCCTCTCACTCTGGACAGCGGACAACACCATCGCCAACTACGGGCTGTTCGGTCTGGGCGTGTTCGCAGTCGCTGCGGCGGCGTACCTGTCGCTCGTCGTCTGACTGGGACCGACGCTCGACCCGGCGTATCGGTTCTCGAACCTGAGGAATCGTTAAGGTCCGTCCGGGAGACCACCGAGACATGGACGACGACGCGATGACCCGATTCCCGGTTCCGGACCTCGACGAACTCCCAGACGACCTCCGCGAGCGAATCGAAGACGAGACCGAACGCGCGGGCTTCACCCCCAACGTCTTCGCCGGATTCGCGTACAAGCCGTCGCACTGGCGAGCGTTCTTCGACTACCACGACGCCCTCGTCGACGACACCGACTTGGAACGCCACGAAGTCGAGATGATTATCGTCGCCGTCTCCGGCGTCAACCACTGTTACTACTGTAACGTCGCTCACGGCGCACTCCTGCGAATCTACGCCAAAGACCCACTGCTGGCGGACCAACTCGTCGCCAACTACCGGTCGGCAGACATCTCCGAGAAGCACAAGACGATGCTCGACGTGGCCGTCAAACTCACCGAGCGTCCGGTCGAAGTCGGCGACGACGACCTCCAGCGCCTCCGTGACGTCGGCTTCTCCGAAGAGGAAGTCTGGGACATCGGGGCCGTCACCGCCTTCTTCAACCTGAGCAACCGGATGGCGATGTTCGCCGACATGCGGCCAAACGAAGAATTCCACACGCTGGGGCGCGAACGCCGCGACTAACGCAGTATCGGACTGCGGAGACCACGTGAATTGGTGTCAATTGGCGGAAACCTTATCATCTTCTCTACCGACTCTCGATACGCAATGGCGAAAGGTAAGGTTGCATTCTTCAAGTCCTCCGGCGGATACGGCTTCATCGAGACAGAAGACCACGACGACGACGTGTTCTTCCACATGGAGGACATCGGCGGCCCGGACCTCGAAGAGGGCCAAGAAGTGGAGTTCGACATCGAGCAGGCCGACAAAGGCCCGCGTGCGGTCAACGTAACGCGACTCTGAGTTGCGGCGTTCCGACCGGAGAGAGACGCGTTCGAGAACAGAGTTTTCCATTTTCACGGTGTGAGCGACTGCTGTCCGCTGTCGTCGCCACGCGACACTCAGAGCGTCCCTTCCCTCCCCATCCGCCTGAGTTCGTCCGCACGCGACCGAATCGCGTCCCACTCGTCGTCGTCCTTTCTATCGATGTGGGAGTACATCAGACCCATCCGCCCCGTCCCGCGCAGCAGTTCTTCGTTGTCTTTCAAGAAGTCCCAGTAGAGTGCGTTGAACGGACAGGCGTTCTCACCCGTCGTCTTCGACACCGCGTAGGAACACGACGAACAGTAGTCGGACATCTTGTTCACGTAGTTGCCCGACGAGGCGTAGGGCTTCGACGAGAGTACGTCGGTGGCGAACGACCCCATGCCGACGACGTTCGGTGTCGTCACCCAGTGGAACGCGTCGACGAACCCGAGGTGGAACCACCGATTCAGTTCCTGCGGGTCGACACCGTAGACCAGCGCAAAGTTCGACAGAACCATCAGGCGTTCGATGTGGTGGGCGTAGCCGTGGTCGTAGACGTGGCCGACGGCCTCCGACAGACACCGCATATCCGTCTCGCCGGTCCAGTAGGCCGTCGGTAGCGACTCGGTCTGGTCGAGTTGGTTCGCGTCGGCCAACGCGGGCATGGACCGCCGGTAGACGTGCCGCACGAACTCTCGCCACCCGACCACCTGTCGGACGAACCCTTCGACGCTGTTGAGCGGTGCGTCACCGTCCCAGTAGGCGGCCTCGACGGCCTCAACGACATCGTGGGGCGTGAGCAACCCGAGGTTGATGGCGGCCGAGAGGAGTGAGCGACTGAGCGCCCACTCGCCGTCGACCATCGCGTCTTGATACGGGCCGAACTCGGTGAGTCGCGTCTCGACGAAGTGGTCGAGCGCCTGTCGTGCGTCGTCACGGGTCACCGGCCAGACGAAGTCGTCTACCGACCCCCACGCGTTGGGGTAGCGTTCGCGGACGAACCCGATGGCTTCCTTCGTCGTCTCGTCTGGTGTGAAGCGCGGCGCTTCCGGCGGTATCCAGTCGTCTGGCGGCGTTTCCCGGTTCTGGTCGTCGTAGTTCCACTCGCCGCCGACGGGTTCGTCACCGTCCATCAGGATACCAGTCTTCCGACGAACGTGCCGGTACCAGTGTTCCTGTCGGTAGGTGTCCGAATCGCCCGCCCACGCGTCGAACTCGGCGGGCGTCGTCAGAAACAGGTCGTTTTCGACGAGGGTGAGCGACCCGCCGCGGGATTCGACGAGTTCACGTAACCGCTCCCCAGCACCGTGACTCGGTGGGTCCATCGCGACGAGGTCCGTTCCCGGTGCCGCCTCGTAGAACTGGTCGAGGCCCTCGCCGAACGTCTCTGCGGTCAGGTAGGTCACGTCGTATCCTCGGTCGCGGAGTTCGTCGCGGAAGTGCCGCATCGCGGCGAAGACGAGCGCCAGTTTCTGTGGGTGGTAGGCCATCCGCTCACCGAAGGCGTGTGCCTCTATCATGAGCACGTGGTCGTCGTGCTGGAGTGGGGTGGCCTCCGGGTCGAGTTGGTCGCCGAGGACCCAGACGGTCATACGTGTCGGTTCGGTGGAACAGGAAAGAGCGTGTCGGCCCTCGTCGCGCCAGACAGGGTCCGATTCCGGCCTCAGCGTCGTTCGCCCGGTTGCGGGTCTACGTGTGCGGGTGCCATGAGTGCGTCTCGTGGTTGGGCGTCCAGCCACTCGATGAGGTGGACCAACTGGTCCGTCGCGGCCTCGAACAGTTTCGCACCCGCTTCGGGTGTCGCGTCGGTCTGGTCGCCGAAGACGCCGTTTTCGGAGTTCTCGATTGCGTCGTAGAAGGTCCGCGCACCGTGTTCACGGAGGTGGTCGGAAGAGAGGTCTACGACACCGCCGTCACGTGCGTCGCCGAGTCTATCTTCTCTCACGAGTTCGCGGGCGATGTGCATAATCATCGCCGTCTCCTTCGGGCCGCCGTGCGGTCCGGGGTGGTCGAACAGGTCGGTCACGAGGTCCGGAATCGACTCGTCCCACATCCACTCGATGGCGTACATGGTGCCGTCGTCGCGCAGTCGTCGCCCGACTTCGCGGAGGTGCTGGGCGTTACCGCCGTGGGCGTTGACGAAGATGACCCGGTCGATGCCGTGGTACGCGAGGTTCCGCGTCATCGACTCCACGTAGTCCCGGAACTGCGGCGGGTCGACCCACATCGTCCCGTGGAACTGCCGGTGGTGTGGACTCACCCCGACGTTCACCGTGGGGGTACAGAGGTGGCCGGTTCGGTCCGTCGCTGCGCGGGCCAACGACTCCGCGATGAGGTGGTCCGTCGCGAGTGGGAGGTGTGGTCCGTGTTGTTCGGTCGACCCGAGGGGGACGACGGCCAACGACTCCGCTGCGACGTAGTTCCCGAGTTCCGGCCACGTCTGGTCCGCGATGTACATGCGAGTCACCACGAAGCGACACCTAAAGAAAGTGAACCGTCTGCACCGCCCAAGTGGAATTACTTCTCTTGGGAGCGGAGTTCGATGCGGCGAATCTTGCCGGAAGATGTCTTCGGGAGTTCGTCGACGAACTCGATTTCACGCGGGTACTTGTACGGTGCCGTCTGCTCTTTCATGAACTCCTGGAGTTCGGTGACGAGTTCGTCGGACCCCTCGTGGCCATCCGTGAGGACGACGAACGCCTTGACGATGTTACCACGCTCGTCGTGCGGACTCGCGACTGCTGCCGCTTCGGCGACAGCCTCGTGGGAGACGAGGGCGTCTTCGACTTCGAACGGGCCGATACGGTAGCCGGACGAGATGATGATGTCGTCGGCGCGGCCTTCGAAGAAGAAGTACCCGTCTTCGTCACGCGAGGCGAGGTCACCGGTCCGGTAGTAGTCGCCGGAGAACGTCTTCGCGTCGAGGTTGGGCTTGTCGTAGTAGCCGTCGAAGATACCCGGACAGCCGACCGGGATGGCGATTTCACCGATTTCGCCGGTCTCGACTTCGTTCTCGTCTTCGTCGATGATGGTCGTCCCGAGTCCCGGCGTAGGCTTACCCATGCTACCGGGTTTCACGTCGATACCGGGGTAGTTGGTGAGAAGTGCCACTGTCTCCGTCTGGCCGTATCCGTCGCGTGGAATCACGTCGAAGGCTTCCCGGAACGCCTCGATTGGTTCGCGGTTGAGGGGTTCGCCGGCGGAGAGGACTTCCTCAATCCGCAGGTCGTACGAGGCGAGGTCACGCTGGGCGAACATCCGGTACTGCGTCGGGACGGCACAGAGGTGCGTGACACCCTCTTCTTCCATGATTTCGAGGAACGTGTCGGGCTCGAAGTCACCGCGGTAGACGAACTGCGTCGCGCCCGTCGTGAGGCCGACGCCGACTGGACTCCAGAACCACTTCGCCCACCCAGTTCCGGTGGTGGCCCAGAGGAGTTTGTCCGAGAGGTCGTCGTCTGCCGTGACGCCCCACCAGTACGGTGCGTTGATGAGTTCGAAGCAGCGCATCCAGCGGTGGCGGTGGCGGACGGGTTTCGGTTGGCCAGTCGTCCCGGAGGTGTAGTTGATGGACATCGGGTCTTCGGCCTTCAGGTCTGGGCCGTCGTGTTCGTCAGATTCGTCAGCGACGAGTTCGGCGAAGTCGGTCCACCCGTCGGGTGCGCCCCCAAGCGAGATGAAGTTCTCCAGTGGTGTGTCGTCACGCACGTCGTCCACCATGTCAACGAGCGATTCGTGGACGACGGCCGTCGTCGCCTCACAGTCGTTGGCGCGGAACTCGATGTCTTTCGGCTTGAGCATCGACGAACTCGGGACGAGCAGTGCGCCACGTTTGAGCGCGCCGAGTTGAATGGCGAAGACGTCCGGGTCGCGCGGGAGAAGATGGATTACACGGTCACCCTTGCCGACGCCCATCGATTCGAGCGCGTTCGCGAATCGATTCATGTCTCGTCGAAGGTCTTCGTACGTCCGCTCTTCGCGTGTTCCCTCCGCGTCGCGGAACTTCAGTGCCACCCGGTCACCGAACGAGTCGGCGTGGGACTCGATGACTGCCGGAATGTTGTAGTCTTCCGGGATGTCCCATTCGAACGATTCCAACTCGGACTCGTAATCGACTTCCATGACTCGACAGACAGAGAGGACCATAATAATTGTTCGTCCGCGATTTTGAGGGTGTCGGACCGCCGTCAGGCCATCGGAGAGCCTTCTTGCGGTCCCTCGTCGGGTGTCGAGACGCTCTCGTCACCGTCGTCGCCCGACTCACCACGGAGTGCTAGCGCGAACGCGCCGAGACCCACGAGGAGGACGACGAAGTCGATGACCCCACCGAGCGGGACGAAGTCGAGCAACGCGAGGATGAACAGCCCTGCGAAGAGGGCCACCCAGCGGTTGTCGTAGTCCGCCAGCGAGAGGAGCCACGTCCCGAGGACGAGTGCGCCATAGATGCTGGCGACCCAGAGAGTCAGCGCGAATCCAACGCCACCAGCGAACGACAGCGGGATGCCGATGATGGTCAGGAGCAACACGAGCAGGAGGATGGGGATGGCGACGACGAGCAAGAGCCCAACACCACCACTGCGAACGGCCTTCTTCGTCCCGAGACCCGTCACGCGGCGGGCGAACTGGGGAGCGACGAGGATGATAATCGCGCCGAGGACGAAGTTTGCGATGAGCCAGTAGCCAGTGAACACCCACGCCGGGATGACGGGGCCTTCGAACTGGCTGACCGACACACCGAAGACGGACGGACCGACGATTTCGATGTTGTCGACTTGCGTCGCGCCGCCGGCGATGGCGGCACTGGAATCGATGGCCGCCGTTCCGGCGTCGTACTCCATCGAGCCACCAATCTGTGCGCTCGGGCCGACAGTGAGGGTCTCAGCACCGACTCTCACGTCACCGCCGATGGCACCGTCAAGTCGCACGTCGCCACCTGCGGCTTCCATCGACCCGCCGACAGTGGCGGTGTCGCGGACGAAGATGGCACCGGCGGCGAGGTTCACGTCACCGTCGACTGTTCCCTCGATTGTCACGCTTCCTGCGACGCCTTCGAGCGACCCGGTTACTGCACCGGTTTCGGTCACGACGACGTTGCCTGCTGCGGTCGATACGTCGCCGTCTACTGTCCCAGCGATGATGACCGTCCCACCGGTGGCTTCGAGGTCACCGACGTAGGTTTCACCTTCGTCGATGACCACTGCACCGCCGGCAGTCGGTCCTTGTTGTGCAGTCGCCACGCCCGCGAGAGACCCCACCACGAGGGCTACGAGGAACAGGGCGACCAGTTTGTTTGTACTAAACATCGGAATCACCGAGGCTTTGCCTCAAGTTGGTGATACGACTCGTCAGGGGATAAACTGCCGTAGAGTCTCTCATCAACAGGGAATCAGTCGGCAACTCGGACGTTCGTCCCAAATTACTGATACTGCTGTGCACGGAGGTCCACCTTTTTGCCCCTCCCCCGTGTGCCTGTGGGCATGGAGTACACGACACTCGGAGACACCGGCATGGAAGTCTCGCGAATCTGTCTCGGTTGTATGAGTTTCGGCACCCCGGACTGGAGGGAGTGGGTCTTGGACGAGGAAGCAGGTCTCGAACTAGTCGAACGGGCAATCGACCTCGGTATCAACTTCTTCGACACCGCGAATATGTACTCCAACGGGGAGTCCGAACGCGTCCTCGGAAAGGCCCTCGACGGCCGCCGCGACGAGATGGTCGTCGCGTCCAAAGTGTACTTCCAGATGGACGACGACGACCCGAACTCGGGCGGCCTCTCGCGGAAGGCCATCGAGCAGGAACTCGACAACTCGCTCGACAGACTCGGGATGGACACCCTCGACCTGTTGCAGATTCACCGCTGGGATTACGACACGCCCATCGAGACGACGATGCGCGCCCTCGACGACGCGATTCGCCGCGGGAAGACGCGGTACGTCGGCGGGTCGTCGATGTGGGCCCACCAGTTCGCCGAGGCACAGTACACAGCGGATTCGCTCGGACTCGACCGGTTCGCCACGATGCAGAACCACTACAACTTGCTCTATCGGGAAGAAGAACGCGAGATGCTTCCCTTCTGTGAGAAGCAGGGCGTGGGCGTCATCCCGTGGTCGCCGCTCGCCCGCGGGTACCTCACTCGTCCCCACGAGGAGTTCGACGCGACGACCCGCGGCGAAACTGACGAACACGCCAAGGGCCACCCCTACTTCGAAGGCGGCGGTCGTGAGGTGAACGAACGCGTGGAGGAACTCGCCGAGGAGAAGGACGTGAAGATGGCGCAAATCGCGCTGTCGTGGGTCCTCCACAAAGACTGGGTGGACGCCCCAATCGTCGGCACGACGACCATCGAACACCTCGAAGACGCCGTCGAAGCCCTCGACATCAAACTCTCGTCGTCCGACATCGACTACCTCGAAGAACCCTACCAACCGGTGCGCGTCTCCGGGCACGAATAAGGGGAAAACACTTCACTCCCTATCGAGAGATTCGACCGTGCACAGGCGACTCGTCGAGACGGTCCGTGACGACCCAGAGATGGGATTCCTCGGAGCCGAGTTGCTACTTGCGGCCTTCGTTCTCTGCGGCGTGGGGTTGACGCTCGTCTCTCCGCTTACTCCCTCGATTCCACTCGCCGACGTTGGGTTTCCGACCGCCGCCGTCGCAACAGTGTTACTCACCGTCACGTCGTTGCTCGCCGGGTCGCGTCGATTCGTCCGGTTCGTCACCGGTCGTGGCGGCCTCGAAATCGAGTCGTTCTGGCGGATGCTCGAACTGATGCTCGCGTTTCTCGTCGCCGGAATCGTCGCGCTCACGATTCAACTCGGAGAGTTCGCACTGTCCGTCCCGAACCCTCGCGGTGGCGGCGTCTTCGTCGGCCTCTTTTTCGCACTCATCCTCTCGGGCGTCGGCCTCGCGGTCATCGTGTGCCTTCGCGGGATGTGGCGCGTGGTGAACGCCGAGATTCAAGCGGCACTCGGCGGCGTCTGAGTTCAGTCTCTCTGTCCCCCTTCAGTCTGTCTCAGTCCGCACTCGCTGGCGTCTGTGTCTCTCCGAGCGAGTCGAGTCGCTTGACCGCTCGAAGTGCGACGATAGCGATGGCGACTTCTGCGAACCCGACGACGAGGAACGACGGGAGATACCCGACCACGTCGGCGACGACGCCGCCGACGACGAATCCCGTGAGGAAACCCAGACTCCCGAACACGTTGAACCCACCCAGCGCCGCGCCGCGTTCACCGGCCGGTGCGAGGTCCGTCACGAGTGCCATCGTCGCCGGTGCGACGAGTGCGCCGAAGACGCCGACGACGACCATCAGTCCCGCCGCGAGTTCGAACGTTGGTGCGAGGCCAACAGCGACGATGGCGACGCCGTACAGCATCGACCCGAGGACGACCGGTCTGAACCGCCCGACGCGGTCCGAGAGCGACCCGAAGGGGTACTGGAGGAGTGCGAACGGGACGAAGAAGAGCGCGAGGACGGCCCCCGCGACGGCGGCGTCGACACCGAACGTCTCCCGGAAGTAGAACACGCCGACGAGTGCGAAGAACCCGGCCGTCATCCGGTCGATGAAGCCGAAGGCGTACGGAACGCCGAAGGCTGGCTTGGCGGCCAACTTTCGCAGGACGGTCCCGATACCGACGCGGACCGTGTCGGGAGACCTGTCGGGGACGGTTGCGACGAGGAGTGCGACACCGACGAGGACGGCGGCGGCGGCGTACAGGGGCGCGAGTGGGTCGAGCGTCGTGAGTCTGCCACCGACGACCGACCCGAGGGCGGCACCGAGGCCGATGGCGATGCCGGCGGCACCCATGTTCCGACCGTTCCCGCCCGAGAGGTCAGCGAGCATCGTAATCGCCAGCGAGAAGGCACCGATGGTCATCGCGCCGCCGAACAGGCGAACGACGAGTGCGACGTTAAACGGCGCACCAAACGTCGCGAGGCCGGCGAGCAACACGTAACTCGTCGCGCCACCCAGTGCGCCCACGACGATGAGCGGGGTTCGCCGGCCGAGTGCATCTGAGGCGGCACCCCAGACGCTCGCGAAGGTGACGAACGCGGCGAACTCGGCGACGAGGAACAACATCCCCGCCGAGATATCGCCGCTTCCCCCGAGTGCGGAGACGAGGTCGGCCACCCCGGGGTAGAGTAACACCTGCGAGACGAGTACGCCCCAGACGGCGAGGGCGAGCGTCACTCGTTCTCGGCGCGTCGCGGTCATATACGAGAGGTAGAAACTCGGCGAAAATAGGGCTGTCTACGTGAGGCGAGTGGTGTCGAATTCGAGGAATGCCGTCTCGTAGCCCTCGTGGCGGGCAACCTGCGGCGGGGTGTCGACCAGAACCTCGACTGTGTCGTCTGCCGAGAGACTGGGGACCGTCGCTCCGTAGTGGAACCCGAGTTCGGGGTCGAGTCCGGGTTCGAGTCGGTCGTCGAATCGGACTAGACCGCCGCCGGAGACGGTCGCCGAGAGACCCATCCGTGGGACGACGAGGCGGTTGTACGGCGTCTGTGCCGAGATGGCGAGGTAGGTATCCTCGCCGAACCTCGGTTCCGAGATGGCTGTCCCGACCAGTCGGAGACCACTCGCCATCCCGGACCCGAGGCGGTCACCGGGGAGTGTCTCGGGGGCGCGGCCGAGTGGCACCATCTCCATCTCCATCGGTTTGACCGCACCCGGGTCGCCTTTCTTGTCGTCGAGCATCGTGTACGGGATGTCGTCTCTGTCTCGCTCGGTGAATTCGAAGTCGAGCGTGGCGGAAGCAGGTGATTCGAATCGGCCGGCTAACTCGCCGAAGCGGTTCAGTGACGTCGCGCCGACGTTCACGCGAACCTCGTAGGTCCCGTCCCCGCCGAGGCCGAAGTTCGCCCCGTAGTGGAATCCCATCCGTTGTGAGAGCATCGCGTAGATGACCTCTTCGCTCACGAGTTCATCGTCACGACTGAGTTCGACAGACAACCCGGTGTCGGGGACGGTGGTCCCCGTCTCGGGGTCCCACACCGACGCCATGAGGTGTACGTCGTCACCCGGTTCGACGGCCGTCTTGCTCGTTGCGTAGTCGCCGTCTTCGTCGTCCATCACCCAGAAGCGGTGTGGATAACTGTAGAAGAGGCCGACGCGGTAGTCACCGGCGTCGGCGGTGCCGACCATCTTCATCCCCTCGACGTGAGTCGGGACGTACGCCTCGTTCGGTCGGTTCCTGACGACGGGCGGTTCGTTCGAGGTGTAGAGTCGCCCGAGTTCGGCGAGGCACCCAGAGAGTCCGACTGCCGCGGCAGTCCCTGTCGCGGCGAGGAACTGACGCCGTCGCATCACGCCTCCCGAAGAGCAGTCAGGTCGTCGATGAGCGTCTGTTCGTCCGGTTGGTTCCCGCGGTAGGTTCGCTCGACGTAGCCGTCGCCGTTGACGAGCATGACGAGGCCGAGGTGGGTGAACATGTAGTTCCCGTCTTCGTTCGGTTCGTTCTTCTGGAAGAAGACGCCGAACTGGTCTTCGACGACGGACTTCGCTGCTGCCTCGTCGGCGGTTCGGAGGAAGTGCCAGTTGCCGACGTCCATGTCGACGTTCATCTGGGCTGCTTCTTTCTCGAACGCGGCCGCGTCGTCGCGGGCGGGGTCGAACGTGATGGGGTAGAACGACACCTCGTCGGCGTAGCCTTCGGTGACCGAGTGAATCTGCACTTCACGGAGCGCACTGATGAGGACCGGACAGACGGTCATACAGTTCGTGAAGAAGAACGTGTGGAAGTGCGGCGTGTCGATATCGCGGACCGCGATTTCGGACCCGTTGATTGGGTCCGTGAGCGTCACGTCGGGGACCTGCTGGCCCCACGCGGGGTAGGGCAGATCCTCGCTCGAAACGTCGTTCTCACGGTCTGGCTTGGAGAGCGAGACGTTCGGATTGCCGCCCCCACCGAGACACCCGGCGAGTCCGACTGCCGCGCCCGTCCCCACAGCGCGGAGATAGGTTCGTCGATTCATTACTCTCTCTATCGGCCAGAGCTTCAAATGCCGTTTGGTGTGTGTTTCGAACGCACAGGCGGCTGAATTCGATTCGAGAACCGAACCAATTCTTCGACACGCACACCAGAACGGACTTGCCGCAGAAGTCCCTAGCCGAGGTATGTTCGACGGGTCTCCCTCCCGCCGAGAGTTCCTGAAAGCGGCCGTCGCAGCAGGTGGCGCAGCGGCGCTTTCGGCCTGTCTCGACAGGGCACCCGACGACCCCGTGCCGGCGGGAACCGACGCCTTCGACACGCTTCCGGCCAGTCAGCACGCGTGGAACGACGCCTGTCGGACCGACGAGTATGGAAACGTCGAGGTGCCGCGCCATCAGATTCTCTTGTACCTCGATTTGAACCACGACGGTCCGCCGACAGAGTCCGACCGCTCGACGGCCGAGAACGCCTTCCGCGTCCTCGACCGGGCGTACGAACGGAGTCACGAGGGCCTCCTCTGGTCTGTCGCCTACTCCCCACGCTACTTCGAACGCTTCGACGAACCGCTCCCGGGAGCCATCGACCTCCCAGAACCGCGGGCGCTCTCACCGTTCGAGACACCAGAGTTCGACCGACAGGACGCACTCGTTCACCTCGCGTCTGACCGCGCCGACGTCGTTCTCGAAGCAGAACAGGCGCTCTTCGGCGAAGTCGAGTCGGCGAACAGTGTCGCCGTCGATGCCGACCTCTCCGGTCTCTTCTCGGTCGATGCTCGGCGGACCGGGTTCGTCGGTGCCGGGTTGCCCGCAGAGCACCAGTCGGACCTCAACGGCATCCCCGACGGGAACCCGGTCCCCGAGCACTCGCCGCTGTTCATGGGTTTCAAAGCCGGGTTCGCCAAGAACCAAGCCACCGAGGAGTACGTCACCATCCCAGACGGCCCGTTCGCCGGTGGCACGACGAAACACGTCGCGAACGTCCGTCAGCGACTCGCCGACTGGTACGACGAAGAAGACCAGTACCACCGCATCATGAAGTTGTTCTCGCCGGGACACGCCGAGCAAGGCCTCGTCGACGGTATCGGGGAGAACCTCGGTGACGACAGCGGTATCGACGCGATGCTCGACCGAATCCGCGACGACGCCGAGCAGTTCGGCCACGTCGGCCACGCGCAGAAGGCGGCCCGTGCCAACCGCGACGAGGACGGCAACGTCAAACTCCTCCGCCGACACTTCGAGTCGGCCGACGACGGCATCGCAAGCCTCCACTTCCCGTCGCTTCAGCGGGGCATCTCCGACTTCGAAGACGTCCGTGAAGCGATGAACGGCACCAACTTGACCGACATTCCGACTATCCGCCAACGGGTCAACAACGGCATCTTGGAGTACCTCTTTACCAAGCACCGCGGGAACTTCCTCGTCCCACCGCGTCGGATTCGGGCGTTGCCGACGCCGACTGGGGAAACACTCTAATCCCCGCCACTTGTGTCAGTGACTAAATGATACCTTTCAAGGGTATTGTCTCTACAGTAGTGTCCGAGATACAGGGCGAGGTTATTGAATCCGGATTCCCCGAGTTTGGCTTGGATGGCGATTACTACTCACACGAATATATCGGGCTTGGAAGGCCAACCGACATCGTAGTCTACATCGATGTCTCAAAAGAATTTAAACATCTCTATGAGATCGGGGAACTTGACGATTGGATCAGTAAATACTCTAGACAGATACCCGTTTTAGGCATCGAAGTTGAATATAACTCACCGCATCAGACTCAAGCAGAATACTCCGAGCGAACTGAAAAATCTGGAGCTACTATTCCAATTATTAGGTTACTACACAGAGATAATCCGCGTGACACACCCCCAAAGAAGGTAAAAGACAAGGAGACAATCTCTGTAGACCTAACAGAACCTAGGTCAATTAGATCGAATGTATGTCCTGTAATTTCAACGTATTTGATGGAACTGCAATCTACTAAGGTGAGTGATGTTCCACATATTAGTCAGTTCCTCGAATCTATTGAATCAAGGGTGTTCCACCGCGAGGAGGTTGCAAGGGCGTATAAAAATGGCCAAACTGGACTGTTGATTATTCTTTTATCAGTGTTCTTTGAATCCCACTATTACAACAAACTTCTCTCTAAGGTCGAATCATTTCGAGAAAACGACCTACCAAGCCCAATTATCGATAAGGATACCCCATTTGAACGAATCCTCCACCAGTGTTGGTACTTTGGGATAATTGATGACAGCGAGTTCAGAATTGTGAATTCGATACGTGACTCCCGGAACGACTATGCACACGACATCGAACTATATCATCAGATTCAGAAGACACCTGCAGAAAGAGATGGAACTGTCGATCAGGCCATCAAATTATACGAGGATATTCTTGGGGCAAAGAGGTCTGTAATCGAAGACTGAAATACCCTTTCAGACGTACCCGAGGAACGACAGCGCCAGCCAAATCTGCCAGACGCCGGCGGCGACCATCACGCCGGCGGCGACTTTCTGAACTGACCCGACGTATCCCGAGAGCGACCGGATTCGGTCGCCGCCGAGTGCGGCGAGCACCGTCACGATTGCCAGCGGAAGCGCCGCCGCAGTGGCGTACGCGGCGAGTGAGATGACGGCTTGTGCAGTCGGGAGGGCCAGCGACTGGGCGACGACGCCGAGGAAGATGGGGACGACACACCCCGCGGCGGCGAGGCCGTACACGGCACCGAAGATGCCAAACCCGGCAACTGAAGAGCGGTATTCGGGGAGGACGACGTGCAGACTCGGCGCGCGACCAGTGAACAAGAGGAGGCCAAAGACGACGAGTGCGCCGCCGACGATGGGTTCGAACAGTGCGATGTGCGACGCGATTCGCCCGCCGACGAGTGCGAGAATCACACCGATACCCGCGAGTGCAGTGAGGGCGGCGAGCGATGCGACACCGCCGCGTGTGATTGCACCGCCGAGGTCAGCGTCGTCCCGCGAGAGATAGTACCCGACGTACCCCGGAAGCAGTGGGTACGCACACGGGGCGAAGAACGTGGCGACGCCCGCACTGAGTGCGAACGCCAGCGTGCCAGCGAATGCGGGGTCGAGGCCGAGCATCAACGCGCGTCCTCGATAGCCTCTCGAAGGTTCGGTTCACTGGCGAGTCCGCGGTGGGTCCACGTCACTTCGCCGTCGCCGTCGAACACGACGAGATACGGCAGGCCACTCGCTCGGACGGCACGCATCAACCGACTCTCTGGGTCGTGTCCGACCGTCCAGTTACCGTCGTTGTCCGCCCACCAGTCGCGGATGTCGTCCATCGTCAGGCCGCCACCGAGTCGCTCGTTCGTCACGGAGACGAACGCCACATCGTCGCCGAACTCCGTGTGGAGTGCCCGGAGCGATTCCATCTGCGCGACACACGGGGCACACCACGTCGCGAAGAGGTCGAGGACTGTCGGCGTCCCGTCGACGGGAATTTGCATCGCGCCGACGGACGACCCCTGCGCCTCGATGGTGTCGACGACGAGCGGAAGGTCTCCGGTGTCGGACGGGGTGGCAGACGACGCAGTCCCAGACTCGTCAGTCGTCGCTTCGGAAGACGAACCGCCGGTTTCCCCGCCGAGACATCCCGCGAGACCGGTGAGGCCCGCGCCCGCGAGGACGCCGAGGAGGTCACGCCGATTCATCTATCACCACTCCGGCGCGTCCCGGGAGACACTCGCATCGCTCTCATACATCTGGCTAGACAACCTCGACCTAAAGAAGCGCTGGTGTCGTGCGCGAATCGTGCGCGAGAGGTAGTGTACGCCTCGAATCGGGCTTATCGGGCGTTCTCGATAGCCGATTTGAGGTCTTCCCATCGAGGGGCGACCTGTTCGCCGTTGACGAGGATGGTCGGCGTCCCTTGGAACCCGCGGTCCTCGACGGCGTCTTCTCGCTCTGCTTCGATGAGGGGACGGTACCGCTCGCGTGCGGCGGCGGCGACGATAGAACAGCCATCGAGGCCGGCGTCGTCGGCGAAGTCCTGGAGGGTCGAGAGTGCCTCTTCGTCGTCACTCCCACGGAACGTGGACTGGTTCTCGTAGAGCGTGTGCGAGAAGTCGAAGAACGTCGCGTCGTCGGCTTCGTCTTGAACCGCACGGGCGGCGGAGGCACCGACCCACGACCACCACTCGTCGACCGGAATCGGGAAGTCGTGGTGGCGGTACGCGACGATGCCTTCGGAGACGTACTCCGATTCGAGTTTGGGGAGGACTTCGAGACTGAACGTCGCACAGTGGGGGCACGCGAAGTCTTCCCATCCCTCGACGACGACAGCGGCGTCGTCGGGACCCATCTGCGGAGTCGGGAGGGAGTCGACCGTCTCTCGTTCGGGGACGTCACAACCAACGGCAGCGACGGAACCGTCGTCACTACCGGAACCGCCAGACCCGCCGAGACACCCCGCGGTGCCGAGGGTCAACGCACCCGCCGTCGCGGCGAGATACGCGCGTCGTGTCTGTCGCATACGTTGACGGAGGGATGTGTCGTACTTAGACTCACCGGGGACGACCGACCGACCGAACCGTCGGTGGCGCGCAGAACGATACCGATTAATCAGCGTAGTTCCTCCCGACAGACGTGCCGACCGTCCGATTTCGTGGCCGCGAGATTTCGTGTGAACGAGGAGCCGTCCTCCGAGACGTGCTTCGAGCAGCCGGTGAATCCCCCCACAACGGGAATTCCACGTGGTTCAACTGTCGCGGCGGCGGGTCCTGTGGGACCTGTGCCGTCCGCATTCGTGGACCCGTCACCTACCGGACGAAAAAAGAGCGATTGCGACTTCGCTTCCCTCCGCACGACCGGGACACGGGACTCAGACTGGCGTGCCAGACGCTCGTGTTGGGTGACCTCACCGTCGAGAAGTATCCAGGCTTTTGGGGTCAGCACGTCACCGACGACACCACCGACTGACGACGTGGTCGAACCACCGGTCAGTCGTCGGTGACGTGGTCGAACCACGCCCGAAGGTCCGCTCTGTCGCGGGTGTCGGCGGGCACGTTATCGACGGAGAACCACCGTGCCGCAGAGATTTCGCCGTCGGGGTCGTCGGCCGATGGAGTCGATTCGCCCTCGGCCCGCGCCCGATAGATGGGCATGATACCCCACGTCTGGTGGCCGCCGCACCGAATATCGACTCGTGTCGCCATCGCCAACCCGCCGTAGTCGGCGGTGATGCCCGCTTCTTCGACCAGTTCTCGCCGTGCTGCTTCTCGGAAGCCCTCACCCTCGTCGACGCCGCCGCCGGGGAGGACCCACATATCGACGCCCTCGTGGCGAACTAACAGGACCTCGTCGTCACCGCGGCGGACGACAGTGTGCGCGCCGTAGGGGGTCCCCGTCGACTTGACACGCGTCGCGAGTGTTCGAAACCGCTCGCGTGAGACGCGCCGCGTGTGGACCGGTTCGAGAAAATCAGTGTGATTCCGTCGGAGGCGGTGATACGCCTGTTCGGCCCGCTGTCGTGCCTGGTCGGCGAGAAACCACAGGTCGTCGACAGTCATCGACTTCCGTCCGGCGGTCGGTGTGCGAGCAGACGACTCCGCATACGCGCAGTTGGACGTGGGTTCACAAATCGGCTTCGACACGTCGCTGGAACGGTGTCGCCACGCCCGCCCGCGACGACGGACTCGCGGCTAACCATCGCCCTTTTATTCGGCGGGGCGGAACCTGTCTCTATGAGCTTCGAGAAAGACGACAAAGTCATCCTGCACGACCAGCACAGCGAATTCGACGGCGAGACCGGAACGGTCACGCAGGTCATCGAGAGCATGTTCGGCGAACCGACCTACACGATTAGCTTCGACGAGGGTCAGGAAGTCGGCATCCCAGAAGACCAGCTCGAAGCAGTCGACGAAGACGAAGCGTAAGCCGACCGCACCGCCGCCTCCGAAAAGACCCTTACAATGCCACGCGTTCCGTTTCACTACGTCGACCTACGAGCGTTCTGTTACGAGACAGAAGACGAAAAGCGGGTCGAGGAGGCGCTTCGGACCTTCCTCCCCGACGACTTCGAGATAGACCGGATGGAGAGTACCGGCCACCACGGCGACAGAATCGTCGTCTTCTCGGCACGCGCCGAGCGAGCAGACGACGTTCGCCACATCCTCTCGAAGATTCGGGAACTCCCCGACTTCGAAGGGTTGTTGGACGAACTCGACGACCGAGTCACGGAGAACACCGAGTTCTTCTTGCGACTGGACAAGCAGGCCGCGTTCAAAGGCGAGGCCCGCCGTGGTGGCGGTCTGACGCTCCGCGCGAAGGTCGAAGCCTACCCGGCGAAGAAGGAGGCAGCGGTCGAGAACGCCCGCGAGGCACTTCTCGACGACGAGTAACGGTTTCTCACGAACTGACGGGTCTCACTCGTCTTTCCACTTGATGGAACAGCCCTGCGACGGATATTCGTCGACAGGGATGTCGTCGCCGGCGAGGACCGCTTCGACTGCCTCGCGCATCTCGTAGGCCGTCACCTCGTCGTCGGGACTCATCGCGTCGTCGATGCGGGAGTGGAAGACGAGTTCGAACCCGTCGCCGATGTTCTCGAAGAGGAACGGGTCTGGCGTACACACCGCGCCGTACTCGGCGGCGACTTCCTGTGACTCGTCGCGGAGGTAAGCGGTGTACTGAATCGTGCCGTCGGAGACGAGTTCTTTCATCCGGTCGAACGAGTCGTCAGGGTACTCGTCTGCGTCGTTCGGATTGATGCCGACCACGGCGAGGTTGTCGTAGGCGTCGGCGAGGTGGTTCAGTTCTTCGAACTTCGCCTTCGCGTAGGGACAGTGGTTACACGTGAACACGACGAGCAGGGCGTCGTAGTCGGCGAACGATTCCAGTGAGTACGTCTCGCCGTCGGTGCCCGGCAGTTCGAAGTCGGGCGCGCCGTCACCGCGTTCGAGTTCTGAGTCGGATTCCAGTAGTACCATACGCCGAGGTTAGCCCGCGAGAACCAAAAGCCGTTGGCCCGTGGAGACGGAACCCACTCACTCGACGGAGACGAGGACGACGGCGAGGACGGCGAAGAGGATACCTGCCGCCTTCCGAATCGTGACGGGTTCGCCGAGGGCGACGATACCGACTACCGACGAGAGGGCCAGAAACATCCCGAAGATAGGGGCGACGATAGAGACGGGGCCGAGTGCCAACGCCCGATAGTACGAGAGGATGCCGACGGCCAGACAGACACCGGCGAAGAGCACGTACGGGAGTTTCGAACTCACGACCGAGTCCGAGACGTTCTGTCCGGAGACGACGATGACACCGATGGTCGCCGCCACGAGGACGCCGTTCGCGATGAGGGCGGCAACGTCGCTCGGAATCTTTCCCTGTCCGGTCGTCGCCACTTTCATCAACGGAGCGACGAGGGAGTACGCGCCGAGTGCGACGACTGCCCACGAGATGTAGTTCACGGAGAGGTCACCGTTCGAGTACCGGGTGGGAAGCAGGTATAGGGTTACGATTCGAAGACAGCCCACCGTTAGGGACTGAATACTCGAACACAAATTCGTTGGGTGAATAATACTCTGTTTCTAAAAACCCAAAAAGAACATAGATTTATCAAGTATTATCGCATATGAGTAGACATGTCTCAGGAAGTGTCCCCCTCGGTCATCGCACACACGTGGGACGACCCGACTCGGTGCCCGTTTTGCCTCGCCGAACTAGAGAGCGCAGGCGCAGGCTTCATCGACCACATCGACGAGAGTCCAATCTGCCAACAGGGATTCGGCATGTGGCGCGATGCAGTCGCCGACGACGTGGGCGGCGAGTGGTCAGGCTGAGTCACGACGCTCAGCAGGATACGACCATTTTTCAAAAGAAGACTGTTCGAAGAGTGTTCACTCCGGACCGACGCCGAGTTGCCGCATCATCGTCATGATGTCAGTGCTGTTCCACTCTTCGACGACGAGTCCTCCTTCGAGGCGAACCTCGTAGAGTCCCCACGTATCCATCGTATTGTTCGTCGCTGGAATGTCGCCTCGTGCGCTGTGAAGCGTTCCATCGTGTGTCCCAGTCAGGCGATACCGCCCATAGACGTGGTCGTCTACCGCCTTCACGTCGAACGCTTCAACGTGTAAGTCCGAGAATGCGTCGTGGTACTTTTTCGCCCAGTCTTTCACTGCCTGTATCCCTACGATTCCCTCCGGTTCAGAGAACACGTGCGCCTCGACGAGTGGGTCGTACTCGACGTCGACGATGTCGTAGTTCCTCTTGTTCCACAACTCTTCGATGATTCGAAACGACATCTCGCGGTGCGTTTGTTCCTGTTCGGTTAGTTCAGCCATCAGTTGTCACCAGTCGTACAGACGCGAGGTGTCGACATAATTGTGTATTCTTGCTGTCATGAAAGACGAAGGCGAATAGAAATATGAACACGTCCGACCAGAACGGCGGTCACTCGGGCACGACGCCCAGTTGCCGCATAAGCGTCATCTGATCGGTGCTGTTCCACTCTTCGACACAGAGTCCGCCCTCGAAGCGTGATTCGACGAGTCCCCACGTGTCCATCTTGCGGTGGGTCGGCGGGATATCCCCGGACGGGGTTACGAGTGTCCCATCGTGCGTCCCGGTCATGTGGTACCGCGCGTAGACGTGGTCGTCCACGGCCAGCAGGTCGTACAGTTCGACGTGGAAGTCGGAGAACGCGTCGTGGTACTTCTGTGCGAAGTCTTTGACTGCTTGCGCCCCGACGATTGCGTCCGGTTCGGAGAACGTATGCATCTCGATGAGAGGGTCGTACTCGGTGTCCACGATGCCGTAGTCGCGCTTGTTCCACAGTTCTTCTGCCACTCGAAGTGCTGTCTCCCTGTTCTGTTGTTCCTTCTCGGTAAGTGTCGCCATCTCTACCACCACTAGAACAGACGCCGAGAGGTGGCTTAGTAATGGATTCTTCCCGTCACGAACGTCCACAGAGAAACTAATCGGGTGAGAGCACTCGCAACGGTTTCACCACTCGCCGTGTTCGTCCCAGCGACTTTCCTCAGGCGGATTCGGACCGAGCGCAGCGCTAGTCACTCGCGGCGGCCTCTGGGTCTCTCGCCGACCCATCGACGTGCCCGAGCAACCACTGCGTGAGTCCGAGTGAGACGACGCCGAGGACGGCGACGACGCCGAACGCCGCCTCGACGCTCCCGAGGTCGATGAGTGCCCCGAAGGCGGGCGGGGCGATGGCACCGCCCAGCGAGATGCCGATAGTGACGACGGCGAAGTTCTTGCCGAGGTCACTCCGCTCGGAGAGTCGGTCGGCGAGCGTCGAGCGTGCCGGCCGGGAGACGCTAATCGTCCCACTGAACGGGAGTACCAAGACGAGAAGTGCGAGCGGGAGCGACCCACTGGCGAGGAGTGCTGCGAGGCCGGCGAGTGCCGCGTAGCCACCGAGCGCAACGTCTCCGGGGCCGATTCGGTCGGTGAGCGTGCCACCGAGAAGAATCATTCCCGCACCGGTCACGAGCATCCCGGAGACGAGGAGGTTCGCGGTGCCGGGTGCGAGACCATACCCGTCGGAGAGGAGTTGCGGGGAGTACGTCCTGATACACCACGCCGCCGCCGAGGTGAGGAACGACAGCAGGGCGAGACCCATCAACCCGGACGATTTAACGAGTGCGAGCGCACCGCGGCGGACACCCGCGAGGGACGGGCGAGACGATGGCTGTTCGGGCGTTGCCGGTCGGGCGATTCGCGGTGCGAACCCGCGGGCGACCGGGAGTGCGACGAGTGCGAACCCCGCGCCGAGGACCGCGACGATGCCGATGACCCAGCGCCAGTCGAAGCCGAGGAAGTCGGTTCCCGCCGCGATTGCGTACGGGACGGCGAACCCGAGCGACCCGCCGAGTGCGTGCAAGGAATACGCGCGGCCGCGATTCGTCTCCGACGAGGCGGTGGCGAGGAGTGGATAGTGCGCAGGGTGGTGGCCCGCGATACCGACACCGAGGAGGGCCTGCGAGACCAACAGCCATCGATAGGTCGGGGCGAACGCCGTCGCGACGATGCCCAGTGTCCCGACGACGAGCGAGATGGCGAGGACGAGCGTGCGACTCTTGGTGTCAGAGAGGTACCCGAACGGGAGTTGTAAGAGCGTCACGACGCCCCCTTGGACGCCGATTGCGAGGCCGACTGCCGCGATGCTCACGTCGAACTCCGCCGCGACGGCACCGATGACCGGCGCGAGCGCGACCAAGTAGGCGTGGTTGACGACGTGCGACCCGGCGACGAGGCCGACGACCCGACGTTCCTGCGTATCCGTCACAGGAGAGTGGTCAGTTCCAGTCGTGAAAAGCGCGCCGTCCGCGGCGAGACCGACCGCGGTGCAGAGTGGGAACGGTCGTCATCGCTTGACACGACGCTCGCCGCCGAGTCGAGCACCGAGCCAGAGTCTCGCAAACGTGTCGAAGAAGTCGCTGCCCGTATCGATTAGTTCGCGTTCGACGCCGAGGATACGGCACCGTTCGTCGACGGCGTCGAGGTGGTCACGGAGTCGGTCGCCGTAGCGTCGTGCCGCCGTCCCGCCGAAGTAGGTCCGTCGCGTCTCGTCGGACTCCGGGTCTTCGAAGATTGCGTCGCCAGTCGTCGCCGGCCCGAGTTCTTCGGGCGTCAGTACCTGTGCGACGAGCACGTCGTTTCGGGAGAGTGCGCCGAGTCCGTCCGCGATGTCGTCGGGGTCGAACAGGAAGTCGCTGACGACAAGGACGAGCGAACGCGAGTGAATCGTGTCGGCGTACGCTTCGAGGGCCGTCTTGATGTCGCCGTCGCCACTCGGTGTCGTCTGGTTCAGGTGGTCGACGAGTCGAAGCACCTCACCCTGTGTCGAGGTGTCGGTGTCGATTCGGTCGGGTAACTCGCCGATGAGGGAGAACTGGAAGTCGTTGTGGTCCTCGGCCGTGAGGTGACAAAAGCCCAGACCGAGTTTCGCGGCGTACTCGAACTTGTTGCGGTCACCGTCGCCGAAATCCATCGACGCCGTGGCGTCGAGGAGGACGTGCAGGGTCAGGTTTCGTTCTGCCTCGAATCGCTTGATGAACAACTCCTCTGTTCGAGCGAAGACTCGCCAGTCGATGAGTCGAGGGTCGTCGCCCGCGACGTACCGCCGGTAGTCGCTGAAGGTGAGGCCCTCACCCACGTCTGGGGACTGCTGGTCGCCCTGAAGCGGTGCGTTCGAGGTACGCTTCAGCGCCGTGTCGAATCGGTCGAGTTCGTCGAGGAAGTCGGGGTCTATCATTCCAACAGTCGCTGGACCACGTCGTCGGGCGTGAGGCCCTCGCGTTCCGCGCGGAAGTCGAGGATGATGCGGTGTCGAATGACTGGTGCCGCCATCTCGGCAACGTCTTCCCACGAGACGTACGTTCGACCGTTGACGAAGGCTCGCGCCTTCGCGGCGAGGACGAGTGCCATGCTCGCGCGGGGACTGGCACCGAATTCGATTGCCTCGTCTTCTCGGGTCCGCCGGACCAACTCGATGGTTCGGTCGCGGATGTCGTCGGCGATGGGGACCTTTCGGACGAGTTCTTGGGCGGCGAGGAGGTGCATCCGCGGAAGCACGCGTTCGACATCGGGGAGGACCGCACCTTCTGCGTACTGCTTGACGATAGTCCGTTCGTCGTCGAAGTCCGGATAATCGACGAGGATTTTCATCAGGAAGCGGTCGGTCTGTGCCTCCGGAAGTGGGTACGTCCCACCTTGGTCGATGGGGTTCTGCGTCGCGAGGACGAAGAACGGTCTGGGGAGCGTGTAGGTGTGGCCGGCGGCCGTCACCTGCTTTTCTTGCATCGCTTCGAGGAGCGCGGACTGGGTCTTCGGCGTCGCGCGGTTTATCTCGTCGGCGAGGACGACGTTGGCGAAGATTGGCCCGCGCTCGAAGACGAACTCTCGGCCCTCCGGCGTCTCCCGAATAATCTCGGTCCCGGTGATGTCGGACGGCATCAGGTCGGGCGTGTTCTGGACGCGCGAGAATTGCAGGTCGGTCGCCGCCGCGAGGGTCCGCACGAGTGTCGTCTTCCCGAGGCCGGGGTTGGATTCGAGGAGCGCGTTACCGTCACAGAGGACGCAGACCAAGAGTCGTTCGACGACGTCTTCCTGTCCGATGATTCGTTTTCCGACTTCGTCTGTGACCGACGCGACGCTCGACTGGAGGTCTTCGATGGTCAGGTCTTCGAGAGTCGTGTTCGCTCGGTCGATATCGTCCGAGAGTTTCGTTTCGGCGTCGTCTGCGGGATTCCAGTTGTGTTCGTCACTCATCGTCTTGGTCACGTATCTTGAGGGTGTAGTTGCGAATCAGTTCGGCCTCTTCGAGGGTGTCGTCTTCGAGGTAGCCAGCGCGTTGACTCTCGACGCCAGACTCACCGCTGAATCCAGTCGAGTCGTAAGCCGCCGCGGACGAACTCGGGTCGTCACTGCCACCGCTCACCCCGGACAGCGTCGCGTTGAGTTCTTCGGACCCGGCGGTCACGTCTTCGGGGTCCCCGAGGATTGCACTCCCGTTCTGGAGTTCGGTCGATGGGTCCTGCGCGTCGAGTTCGTTCCCACCGTCGCCTGCTTGTCCACCGGGCACGTCGAGTTGGATGTCCTCGATAGCGACCTGTATGCTCGCAACCGAGAGCAGGAGTGCGAACACCAGCGTCAAAAAGACACGTCGGGTCGGGAGCAACTCCACTGACGACGTCGACTTCAGCCGAGTGGTAACGTCGTCGTAGAGTGCGAGCGTCATCTCCGAGGTGGTGTCGGACGACATCGTATCGCGGGCAGTCCGCAAGGCTTCGGCCACCGACGGGTTGACCTGCTCGAACTGTTCGACTGGCGGTTCCCACATCCGCAGTGTGTACTCGGCGACGGCGACGAGGAGTCCGAGGACGAGTGCGATTGGGACGGCCACGTGGACCATCGCAGTCGTGTCGACGACGGGGAGTCGCGCGAGTGAGAGCGAGTCCGAAAACGGCAGCTCGACGACTCGCAACACGACGTTTGCGAGAAGTGTCACCGCTGCGGCATCGACGATACTCGGGACGACTGCGGCCTTCTTGACCTCGCGTCGAACGTCGGCGACGGCAGTGGCCATCTTGGCACGGTGGTCGGCAGCAGTCGCTGACGGTGAGGCGTTCGGGTCGTCGGAGGAGGGATATTCAGACGCCATCACACGCAGGGGGTTTGTCGCCCTCGATGGCCGCACACGCAGATTGAAGGTCTGATTCGAGGCGGTCGACACGCTGTTCGAGGCGGTCGATTTCCGCTCCAAGCAGTTCGACGTCGGTTTCGAGGTTGTCGATTTGGGATTCGAGGTTGTCGTTCGCCGATTCCAGGTCTTCGTTCACCCGTTCGAGCGTGCTGAGTTCGGTCTCCAGTCGCTCCTGAATCGCTCTCCGGTCGTTCAAGTCGGCGACGAGTGCATCGATACGGTTCCGAGAGGTACTGAGTTCTTCTTCAGTCTGCGTCAGTACCGCACGAGTCGACTCGAGTTCGGTCTGTGTCGAATCGAGTCTCGCCTCGGTGTCTTCGAGGTTCGTCGAGACTTGCGACACGTCGCCGCGCGTCCGTTCGAGGCTATCGTTCAGGTTGGCCAGTTCTTCGTTGGCCACCGAGAGGTTCTGTCTGGTCTGTGAAAGGTCAGTCTCTAACGCTTCGTTTTGCTCCCGCAACTGCTCGTTTTGCTGGTCGAGCGTGTCGACGGAATGTTGGTAGAACATCGTCGCACCGACGGTTCCAGCGGTGAGGAGGACGACGAGGGCAACGAGGCCGAGGTTCAGGGACCGGCCGATGGAACTCATATCAAACCACCTTCACTTTGGGTTCGACCCCGATACACTTGAAGACGCCGGAGGAGGGTCTCTCCGAGGTACACGAGGAAGGCGCTGAGGACGAGGTATCTCGCCCAGTCGTCGCGAACGGGCTTCACACCCGACGCATTGTCGCGCGCAGACGTGGCTATTTCGGCGGCTTCGTTCTCGCTGTACAGTTGGCCGCCAGTGTCGGCGACGGCCGCTTCGAGTGCTGGTGACGTGCCGAATCCGCCGTACTCGACGGGGTAGTTGACCGCGAACGCGCTGTCGAGCACGTCCTGATAGCCCTGTTCTGTCGGAACGATAGTCGCCTCGTAGACGCCGGGACCGACCGTCGAAAACGAGAGGTTCTCCGTCGCTTCGGGGCGTGCCTCTCCGCGGTAGACGACGGTGACGGGCGACCCTACGCGGGTGTCGCTCACATCCGTCACGCCCCCGGCTTTTCGCTCAGGGTCACCGATGACGTAGTTCGTCGACTTCGTGAGCAACAACGAGTCAGGCCGACTGAGGAGTCCATCGAGCGACCCATCGCCCCCGTAGGAGGTGATGGTCGCCACACGGCCCAGTCCGTAGCGCCACGTCGCCACCGCGGGCGTCCCGTCGTCTGCCGCGACGAGGAACGACGCTCCACGACGCATCGACACGTCGTTGACGTTGCCCGGGTTCGCGGTCAACTCCACCCCAGCGGTGACGAAGTTGTTCTGGTCGACGATGGTCAACCCGTCGCCGGCGTACTGGCGGTCAGCACCGCCGAAGAGGATTCGCAGGCGATTCGTCTCGTCGGCGCGCAGGTAACTCCCGCCAGACGCGCGGGCGATTTCACGGAGCGTCTTCTCGTTCGGACTCGGTCCGGTCCCGATAGCGATGACGCGGATGTCGTTGCGGCCGAGTTGGTCGGCGACGGTTGCCGCGTCTTCGAACCGGTCCTGACCGTCGCTGATGAGGATGACCGTCCCGCGACGCTCGCCGAGTTGCTGTTCTGCCCCCCGAAGTCCGACAGCGATGTCCGTCGCACCGCCAGATTCGAGGCGACGAATCAGGTCGGCAGTCGACTCTCGATTCGGTCCAATCGGGCGAAGCGGCGCAACCTCGTACGCGCGGTAGTTGAACCCGACGATGCCAACTTGATTCTCGTCGCCGAGTTGGTCGAGTGCGTTGAGCGCGACGCTCTTCTGGACGCGCATGCCGGACTCGGCGCTCCCGGACACGTCGATGGCGAAGACGAGGTTCGTACTCTGCGACGCACCTTCACCAGTCGTGACCGGGAGCATCGACGCGAGACTGGAACCGTCGTACTCACCGTTTTCGAACGAGTTGCGACCACCGACGACGAGGAGACCACCACCGTCGATGACGAACCGCTGGAGTGTGTCCACGTCGCCGACATCGTCTCGGTGAACGTCCTGAAGGACGACGGCGTGGTACCGCGAGAGGTCCGAGGGGACCTGGTCTGCGGTGTCGACTTCGTACAACTCAGAGAGGTACGACCGGAATGGGTAGGCGCTCCGCGAGACGTAGAGTACCTTCGGCGGTTCGACGACGCGGACCGTCTTCCGGAACACGTCGTTTCGGTCGAACTGGTCGTCGCTGTCGATTCGAGCGGTGATTCGGTGGACACCGGTCGAATTGAACGTCCGAGTGAACTGGATGCCACCCGACGACTGGACAGTCTCGCGGGCGACTTCCTCGCCGTCGATTTCGACGACGAGTTCGACGTCAGACGGACCGTCGGGGGAGATACCACTGACCTGCGCGAGGAACGCGTTGTCGACGCCGACACTCGTCTTCGACGGGCCACTCACCGAGACGTACTGTTCACGGTCGCTCGTCGTCGGGGGAACCGCGCTCACCGTCGCGTTCAGGTCGCTCGCGAGGGAGGCGGCAGACCCGAGACTTCGCCCCCTCGTCACCCGTCCGTCGGAGACGAGGACGACTGTCCCCTCCGGTCGGAGGTTTGCGGCCAACGCCTCGCCGAGGGCGGATTCGTCGCCGCGGGCGATAGTCGAGACAGTCACGGGAATCCCCTCGTCTTCGATGTCTTCTGCGAGTTGTTCTGCGATGCTGGACGACACCGTCATGCTGTCGGACTCGTCGACGAGGAGCGTCACTCGTGGGTCGCCGTCTGTCTCTCTGGTCGTAATCGTGTACGGACCTGCGGCGGCGACGACCAGCAAGAGTGCGACGAACAGGCGCGAGGCGAACAGCAAGCGCCGTGACCGCGTTCCAGCGGTCCCGTTCGCACGGCCGAAGATGAGGAACCACGTGAGGACGACGGCGACTGGGAAGGCGACGAGGAACAGGGGCCTCGACAGTCCGAGCGTGATGTCACCCAGTTCGGTCGTCCACGCGACGAACGTCATCAGAGGTCACCCCGCTGTCGTAGGTAGACGAGTTCGAGGAACGTGATGCCGAGAGCGACGAAGACGACCCACTCGGTCAACGGGTCGGGAACGAGTCGTTCTTCGACTCTCGTCGGGAAATCGTCGGGCGCGGCTTCGTCCGTCAGCGACGGTGCGACCACGTCCGACTCCGATTCGCTGAGGAGCGATGCCGCGAACCGTTCGTCACCGACACGGTAGAATCCGGCGTCGTCGAGTCGAATCTCCGGCCCGGATGCGGGACCGGTCGGCGTCTCGACTGTCTGGTTCGGACTGACGCCGAGTGACCCCCCAGTCGGCCGGTTGAGTTCGGTCAGTGTCGAGCGTCCGGCGAGGTAGAACACGGTGCGCTTCCAGAACACCGGGTACTGGTAGTTGAACTTGAACGCAGACTGCTCTTCTATGAACCCGTAGTAGACGATTCGACCGTCACCGCGGTCAGAGATGGCGACCAGCGACGTTCCATCGGTCGCGGTCACCAGTGACTCTCCGTCACGGAGGTCCCCGACGACGTATTCGGTCGGTGGCGGGAACGTGATATCACGGGTTACGTCGTGTTCCTCGACAGACCGAACCGTCGGTGTCGTACCGATTCGTTCGGGGGCGACGAGGAGGAGGTCACCGTAATTGGGCGTCTCTTCTTGGGCCTGTATCGCGACGCCACCGCCGTCTGCGAGCACGGCACGCCCCGCATCGACGTTCCCCCTGAGCAGGCGTCCGGGGTTGACGTTGCTGTAGATGACGACGTCGTACGACGACGAGACGCTCGTCGGTGGGTTGTCGACCGTCAGCGACACCTCTGGGATGACCGACAACGCCGCCGTGAGGTATCGGTTCTCGTCGTTCGTGAGGACGAGTACGTCTATCGATGCGTCCTCCGGTGCGGCGACGTACAATCTGTCGTCGGTCGGGAACCCATCACCCGGTGAGAGTTGGACTTGGCCTCCACCCGGAGGAACTGGGAGCGTCGCCGTCGCGACGCCACCTGCGTCGAGTTCGACCTGCTCTGTGGCCCCAGCGAGCGAGAGCGACCGTCTAGTCGGGCTATCGCCGTAGTTTTTGACCGTCACGGTGACGTTCGTCCCCGAGAACTGCCGGTCGACGATACCGACGTTGTTCGCGCCGCCGCCGGCGAACTGGCGGAGTTCGACGACGAGTCCCCGTGCACGGGCCTCACGGACGGCCTCTTCCCACGGTGAGTCGTCTGCGAAGTCACTGAGAACGACGATACGCGAGTCCTCGCCGGCAATCGTCGTCGCCGTCGTAATCGCCGTGCGGAGGTCCCCCGGAACGGCAGTTACGCCGAGGCCATCGAGTGCTGCACGTGCGTCGGTTCCGCTCCCCCGCCGAACCACCACGTCGGCAGTCGACCCTGCCGCGACGATGGAGGTGGTTCCGGTTACTTCGTCACGTGCAGCACCGAGCGCACGGTCGAATCGCGTTCCACCCCCGTCCTGCACGGCCATACTCGCGCTGGTGTCGAGGACGACGACTGTCTCGGAGACCGTCTCGGACTCCGGAACCAGAACGTACGGCGTCGCGAGCGATGCGACCAAGGCGACGATAGCGAGCAGTTGGATGAGGAGGAGGAGACTCCGAAGCAATCTGTCGAAGAGGGGGTTCGTCGCACTTCGTCCAGCAGATTCTGCGAGAAACCGGAACGTGGGCAGTACTCGGCGCGTCGGTTCCGGTCGCAGGAAGTAGAGGACGATGAGTGGAACGACGCCGAGGAGTGCCACGAGCCCGAGGGGAAACAAGAAGAACTCGTCGAGGACCATATCGTTACTTCTCGCGCGCGACGGGCATTGAACTTTTCCTCGTTGACACGTTCTGAGATTCGGACCTGTCCACAATCGTGAACAGTCCGACGATATTGTATTACTGAGACTAATATACTTGTCAATTCTAACTACGTGACTGCATAACAATGCTCTTGATTCATAACACGACACAATTTTATGCTCCAAAGTTATTTGCTGAGGTACGATGAGAACAGACAGTTACACGCCGCGGTCGTTCGAGGACCTCTCCCCGGAGACGCGCCCCAGTTTCCTGCAGGCGCTGGTTCCGGTTTTGGGTCTCGTCGCGTTCCTCGGCATCGGGTCCGCTGTATTGAAACTCGACCCGCACATCCCGCTCATCTGGAGTATCGCACTCGTCGGCCTCCTCGGCCGATACGTCTGGGGCTACACGTGGACGGACCTCTACGAGGGTATCGAGCGAAGCCTCTCGATGGGTCTGCAAGCGCTCCTCATCCTGTTTATCATCTACGGCGTCGTCGCGACGTGGGTCTCCGCCGGGACGATTCCGACGCTGATGTACTTCGGTCTCGACCTGCTCACGCCGGAAATCTTCCTGCCGGCGACGGCCATCCTCGTCGGCGTCACCACGTTCGCCATCGGGTCGTCGTGGACGGCAGTCGGGACACTCGGTGTCGCGTTCATCGGCATCGGGTCTGGACTCGGCGTCCCCGAACCGATGACTGCCGGTGCCATCCTCACCGGCGCGTACGCGGGTGACAAGCAGTCGCCCCTCTCGGACACGACGAACCTCGCCGCGGCGGTGACGAACACCGACCTCTACGAGCACATCCGCGCGATGCGCAACGGAACGCTGCTCGCGTTCGGTCTCTCTGTCGTCGGGTTCGTCGTCCTCAGCCTCGGTTTCTCTGGGTCGATTCCCGCCGGCCAAATCAACGAGATTCAGACCGCACTCGCGTCCTCGTACAACATCTCACTCCTCGCGTTCCTCCCACTCGCGGTCACCTTCAGCCTCGCCGCCGCCGGCTATCCGGCACTCAACGTCCTCCTCGCCGGCGCGTTCGCTGGTGCCTTCACGAGTCTCCTCGTTCAGGGCACCACGTTCGTCACGGCGTGGCAAGTCTTCATGCGCGGAACCAGCCCCGAGACGGGGTCTGACCTCGTCAACAGTCTCCTCGCCGCCGGCGGCGTCTCCGGGTCTGCGTGGACCATCGCCATCGTCGTCGCCGCGCTAACCCTCGGTGGTCTCCTCGAACAGACGGGTGTCCTCGCCGTCCTCGCGCACCGCCTCGAACGCGGCGTTCGGAGTACTGGGTCGCTCGTCGCCGCCACTGGTGTCTCCGCGATTCTGACTAACGCGCTCACCGCCCAACAGTACATGAGCATCGTCGTGCCGGGCATGACGCTCCGGAACACCTACGACGAGTTCGGCCTCGACAGTTCGGACCTCTCGCAGGCCATCGAATCCGCCGGGACGCCGACGGGTGCACTCCTCCCGTGGCACGCAGGCGGCGCGTACATGTCGGGCGTCCTCGGTGTGGCGACGCTCTCGTACGCCCCGTACTACCTGTTCGGCTATCTCTCGCCACTCGTCTTGTTCGCCTTCGTGCTCGCAGGAGTCGGGTTCGCCGGGAACGCGACGGGAGCAGGGGACGCACCGGCGAGTCCCGCAGACGACTGACCTCACGGGCGTCCTCACCGAATCAACGAGTTCTTCATGTCAGCCCTGATGGTCGCGAGGACGCCGAACCCGCCGACGAGTCCGACGAATGTTGGCCCGAACGTTCCGGGGTCGGTCCAGTCGAACGATTTGTAGGCCGAAAACAGGTACTTGTGGCCATCTTTTTTGATTCCTTCATCCGGTATCGTCGACCCGTCTTGCATCACGACACCGCCAGTCTCGAACGCCTCGTCGACGACTCGTCGCTCGTCGGGCTGGAGTGCTGCGTACTCCATCGTGAGTGTGTCACGTGGAAATTCGTCCACCTCACGTTCGTACGTGTAGTGGTAGTCGTAGTCGACGTGGACGACGAAGAGGGCAACACCGACGAGTACCAGCGACCCGAACACGAAGAACGCGACGAAGTGTTTCCACGAGGTCATACTCGTCAACTGCACCCGGTGACGTCAACAACGTTTCGTTTCTCCAACACGTCGTCCACGAATACACCGAGTGAGCCGGTGTCGGGCGGTTCAACACCCGTCGTGAATTATCAAATTAGATTATTGTCCCGACAACTACAATAACTGTTCTCACACCAGTCACTACCAACGACGGACCACTCCCTATGGACGACGCTCGTGAGCGAGAGAAACACCTCGCACAAGCCCAAGAGATAGCGAACGTAGGCAGTTGGGAGTTAAATCTCTTGGAAGGGACGCTCGATTGGTCCGCCGAGTGTCACCGAATCTTCGGTATTCCGCAGGACGTGGAGATGACGTATGAACGGTTCTTAGAACGCGTCCACCCGGATGACCGGGCGTACGTCCAAGACGAGTGGGACACGGCGCTCGACGGTGAACCATACGACGTCGAACACCGAATCGTCGTCGACGGCGAGACGAAGTGGGTCCGCGAGAAGGGAGAACTCGAGTTCGACGAATCGGGGCGAGCGCTCACCGGCGTCGGTGTCGTCAAGGACATCACCGAAGCGAAAGCGCGAGAACGCGAGATTCGAGCACAAAAGCAACGGTACTCGTCGCTCTTCGATAGCATTCAGGATGCGATATTAGTCGTCGACAGCGACCGTCGAATCGTCGACGGGAACTCGGCATTTTCGACGCTCTTCGGCTACGACGTCGCCGAAATCGAAGGAGAGTCTGTGAGATACATCTACGCAGAGGCAGACGACTTCGAAGCAGTCGGCGAGACGCTCGAAACGAAGTCCCACAACGACACGGTATCCACCACGATACACTGCCAGAAGAAATCCGGGCAGGTGTTCCCGGCGGAGGTGACAATATTCGACCGAAACGCCCGCGACGTCGAAGGCGGATTCGTCGGCCTCATTCGAGACATCTCCGACCGCGAAGACCGACTCCAGCAGATGAAGGTTATCGACCGAGTCCTCCGACACAACCTCCGTAACGACTTGAACGTCATTCAGGGGTCTGCGGAGTTGATAGACGACACGGAGTCTGCGTCGAACGCCGAGAAGATATACGAGACCAGTGAGAAACTGCTCCGAACTGCGTCCAAGTGGCGACGAATCACGTCGTTCCTCTCGTCGCCGCCGGCGAACGAGGCCATCGACGTCGTTCCAATCGTCGAAACCGTGGTGTCCCGCGTCGAATCACAGCACCCAGACGCAGACATCTCGGTCACCTGCCCCGACCAGTGTCGTGTCGTCACGACACGGGCCATCCAACGGGCGATTCGGGAACTCCTCGAAAATGCGGTCGTTCACTCACCCCGAGAAACGCCGTCTGTGGGCGTTCGAATCGAACCGGGGGGACACACCACGACGATTCACGTCGCCGACGACGGTGACCCGATTCCCGAGATGGAACGAAACGTGCTCTCGTGGGACGAAGATATCGAACCACTGTACCACGGGAGTGGCATGGGATTGTGGCTGGTGACGCTCATCGTCCGGCACTCCGACGGAGTGCTGACGTTCGACGAGAACGAACCACGCGGGAACGTCGTGACCATCTGCCTCCCGAGTCCCTGAGACACAGGGCGGACGTTCTCCGAGAGCGATATCGACTCAAGAGGTATGTTTCTCGCGGGAGTACGAATTCGCATGAGGACAGGAGGTGAGCGCATCGAACCGCTTCCCACCCGTCGCCGGGGGACAGTCGATTACATGCGTGTCGCAGGGAAGCGAAGCAACGTCCACGGCCTCGTCGAGTTCGACGTGACCGACGCGAGAGACCGTCTTCGAACGATCGAAGAAGAGACTGGTGAGCGACTGTCGTTCACCGCGTTCGTCGTGGTCTGTCTCGCTGACGCCATCGACGAACACCCGCACATCAACGCGTACCGCGATTGGCGTGGTCGCGTACACGTCTTCGACGACGTGGACGTGAACGTCCTCGTCGAGACGACAATCCGAGGCACACAAGTTGGTGCACCTCACGTCGTCAGAGGCGCGAATCGCCGGTCTCTGCGGTCGATTCACGACGAAATCCGAACTGCGCAATCGTCCGCTGACCCGACCGAACTCTCCCGGTGGAGCGAGTTGGGTCTTCGCCTCCCCGGATTCGTTCGCCGTCTCGTGTGGCGACTTCCGCAATCGTTCCCCAGACGGTGGAAGCGGATGGCAGGGACCGTCTCTGTGACCTCTGTGGGGATGTTTGGGAGCGGTGGCGGGTGGGCGATTACGCCGACGAACTACACGGTGCAGGTTGCCGTGGGCGGCATCAGTACGAAACCGCGGTTCGTCGACGGAGAACTCGAAAACCGCGAGTTCCTCCACCTCACTGTGACGTTCGACCACGACATCGTCGACGGTGCGCCCGCGACTCGGTTCGTCAAACGGTTCGGTGAACTCGTCGAGGGCGCTCACGGCATTCCGGGTCAGGACGAAGCGTAACCAGTGCGAGTCGAGCGTCGGGGCTCAGAACGTCTGCAACGGCGAACAACTCCCCCCGACGACTGCCTATCGGAGCGCAGTCCGGAGTGCTCGAACTTCGTCGAGGACCGCAGTCCACTGGTCGATAGTTCCCGGAATCTCGTCACGGTCCAGTCGACGGTCGATTTCGGTGCGGACCGCCCGCGGGTCGTTCACGTTCTCGAACTGGATTCTGCCGCCACCGGCCGCTTCGACGGTGACTGTGCCGTAGTCGAACAGTGACCCGGCGATACCTTGTGAGAACGTGCTGTTCTGTACCCGGTCCAGCGAGACGCGTTGGACGTTCCGTGAGAGGACGCCCGTCTTTCGGTAGAGTGCTCGGTCCGTGACGACGAATCGAGTGTTGGTCACGCGGGCGTACGACCAGACCGGTGGGAACACTCCGAAGACACCGACGAGACCCACGAGGGGTTCGTTCGTCACCGTCGCACCGGCGATAGCACCGGCGACGATGACCACCCCGACGACGAGCGACGGGATAATCGTCTGAGCACGTGGCCGGCCCTCCCAGACGACGACTTCGTCGGGAGCGCGGGCCATCCACTCGTCGACGGTCATCGTTCGTCGGTTACCGACTGGTCGAAGTCGAAGTCGCTCGATTCGACCGGTTCGGGGGCGTCGTCAGTTGGCGAGTCTTCGGGATTCGTCGCCGACGCCGACACGCCGTTGCCACCTTCGACCGCTCCGCGAATCGCTCGGAGTTCTGCGAGGATGTCGTCGAGAACGGCCGCTTTTCCTCCAGACTCCGAGTCGCGGCCACCACGACGTTTTATTCGTTCGTTGACGAGTGTCTGCAGCGACTGCGGTTCCGAGACGTTCTGGAAACTCATCTCGATACCGCTTCCACCGGCAGTGCTGATGTTCACAGACCCGAATCCGAACTGCGCGCCGAGGAACGACTGACTGTACGAGGTGTCCTGTACTTTGTCGAACTCTATTCGCTGGACGTTCCGCGAGAGGACGCCCGTCTTCTTGTACAGTGCGTCGGAGGTGACGACGTAGTTCGTGTTCTTGAACGAGAGGTACGCACCCACGACGAGGGGGATGCCGATGACGAACAGTGAGAGCGGGATACCGACGACGAGGATAGGGACGAGACTGTAGGGGTGGGGCGTGTCTGCCCAGAGAACTTCTTCGTCGGCGTCGAGGGTCAGCCAATCGAACTCGGAGGGCTCGAATTCGGTTTCCATATCGGCCACGTCTCAGCCCGCACTGGAATAGTTTTCCGCAGACTGGTGGGGGTGGTTTGCGGTCTGTCCGCTCGATTGGTTGTCACGACAATTCATCCCGGTTGGGCAAACCATTTTACTGATGCCTGCAACGGACTGCCCATGGACAAGCAGTCACTGCTCGACCTGCTGCGTCACGACGCTCGAGAGAGTGTAGACGACATTGCCCGACAACTGGGCGCAGACGCCGATGCAGTGGCAGCAGCGCTCGAAGAACTCGAAGACGACGGGGTTGTCCGCGGGTACCAAGCGGTCGTCGACTGGAACCGCGTGGACGACGAACACGTCCGCGCGCAAGTCGAAGTCGACGTGGAACTCGACCGAGAGACGGGGTACGAACAGATTGCCCGTCGTATCGCTCGGTTCCCCGAAGTCGCGACGCTTCGACTCGTCTCCGGTGACTACGACTTCTTCATCGAAGTCGAAGGCGACTCGATGCACGATATCTCGAACTTCATCTCCGAGCGCATCGCCCCGATTCCGGAGGTCACCAAGACGGTGACGCACTTCGTGATGGACTCCTACAAAGAGGAGGGCATCGAACTCGGTGACGGTGACGACGACGACCGTCTGTCTGTGTCCCCATGACGCTCGGAGACCACATCTCCGGCCGCGTCGAGGCGGTTCCGCCATCCGGTATCCGGCGGTTCTTCGAACTCGCCGAAGAGGTAGACGACGTCATCTCTCTCGGTGTCGGTGAACCCGACTTCTCCGCGCCGTGGGCCGCCCGAACCGCCGCTATCGATTCGCTCGAACGCGGGAAGACCTCCTACACGTCGAACCGCGGGATGCGCGAACTCCGTGAGGCGATTTCGGAGCGCGTGACACGTTACGGACAGGAGTACGACCCCGAAAGCGAGATTATCGTCACGACAGGGGCCAGCGAAGCGGTCGACCTCGCGTTCAGAGCGTTCGTCGACGACGGCGACGTGGTCGCTATCCCGCAACCGTCGTACATCTCGTACACGCCGGGTGCGATATTCGCCGGCGGCGACCCACTCCCGGTGCCGACGTACGCCGAAGACGAGTTCAAACTCACGCGGGAGAGTCTCGAAGCGGCAGGCGCGGACGAGGCGGACGTGCTCGTCCTGTGCTACCCGAACAACCCGACTGGCGCGGTGATGACCGACGACGAACTCTCCGACGTGGCCGAGTTCGTTCGCGAACACGACCTCATCGTCCTCTCCGACGAGATTTACGCGGACCTCCGCTATGAAGACGACCACGCCTCCATCGCGACCCATCCGGGGATGCGTGAGCGAACCGTCGTGTTCAACGGGTTCTCGAAGGCGTACGCGATGACGGGACTCCGCCTCGGGTACGCGATGGGCCCGCCAGAGGCCATCGACGCGATGAACAAGGTCCACCAGTACGCGATGCTATCTGCCCCGACGACGGCGCAGTACGCGGCGCTCGAAGCACTACGGTCCTGTGACGACGCCGTCGACGAAATGTGTAGCCAATACGACCGTCGGCGTCGATTCGTCCTCGCTCGGTTCGAGGAGATGGGCATCGACTGTTTCGAGGCGAAAGGCGCGTTCTACGTCTTCCCCGAGGCCCCGGACGGTGACGACGAGGCGTTCGCCGAGGGACTCCTCGAAGAACAGAACGTCGCACTCGTTCCGGGGAGCGTCTTCGGGGAGGGCGGGGAGGGCCACCTCCGCGTCTCCTACGCGACGAGCATGCGCGAACTCCGCGAAGCGATGGACCGAATCGAAGCGTACGTGAACGGGTAATCAGGCCCACTCACCGCCTACTTTTTGCACACGCCCGTGCGAAGCATTCACACACTCTGGGCACGAATAGTATCGTATGTACGACGAGATTCTGCTTCCAGTCGACGGAAGTCCTGCCGGAGAGCAGGCGATTCCGCACGTCTTCGGACTGGCGGAGCAGTACGGGTCGACGGTTCACGTCCTGTTCGTCGCAGACGACACCCGCGACAGCGTGAGCGTCATGGGTGGGTCGATACTCGACACACTCGAACAGGAAGGCCAACGTGTCGTCGACGAGTTCGTCGCACGTGCCGAAGAACACGGCATTTCGGCGACCGGTGACGTAATCCGAGGAACGCCGTACGAGGCTATTATCGACTACGCAGACGAGCACGACGTGGACGTCATCGTGATGGCGACACATGGCCGACGCGGTGTCGAACGCGTCCTCCTCGGGAGTGTGACCGAACGCGTCGTCCGAACCGCACCAGTGCCGGTGTTGACGGTTCACGCCGCCGACTGACTCGTAACGAAGTCGTCAGTTCCCGTCGGTATCGGATACTGGGGTGAGCCGGGGCTAACAGTCGTGGCACAGACTAGCACATTCTGCTGCACAAACACGCAAAGTATTATTAAATATGGTTTCGTCGTCCAAGACGAATGGTGTCGAGAGGTGACATGGACGCACCAGCGAAGGAAGCGTCCGCATTCCAACTGGGATTGGACGACCTCAAGCGACGCGGAAGTGCGCTCCTCGTCGTGGGTTCTGTCCCGACGGAACTCTATTCGCGGGCCTCGAAACAGATGCTCGGTGCCCCCACAGAACCCCGTCGTCGCCTCGTCGTCCTGAACGAATCTGCTTCTCTCGACGCTCGTCTCGACCCTGCGGTTCGTCGCTCAACAGAGTGGACGCGTGTAATCCGATACTCGACGCTCGAACGGAGTGCAGCGAGTACGGCGTACACGCCAGATCCAGTCCAACAGAGGTACGAGCGGCGAGTGAGCGGTGGTGTCGGCCGCCTCGGGTCCGAAATCGCCACCGACATTCAGGAGTTCGATAGCTTCGCGAACATGCTGTCGCCCGCCGAACTCCGTGTCGCGTTCGATTGCCTGCCAGCACTCCTCTCGAAGTACGACCGTGAGACGGTGTTCAGATTCCTTCACGTAACGGCGACCCACGTCCGTTCGCGGAAGGGGATGCTACACGTCTGGTCACCCGGTGGCCGCGACGACGAACTCAACCGAATGCTCACGCCGTTGTTCGACGCCGTCGTCGAACTCGACGTACACGGAACCGACGCGATGCAGCGGTGGCACCTCCTCGATATCGACGTCTCGTCTGGGTGGTTCCCACTCGATTCGTGAATTTCAGGTCACCAATACGTTTTTCAACTCGAATCGTGTCATCAGTACACAATGGAACAGTCCGGGCAGAGCGAGGAGTCCCCTGAGTCCTCGACGTTAGAGGTCGGCTTTTCGCTCCCTTCAGACGGGACTGGTCTGGTCGTTCGTGACAACGTCGAACGACACCAGTTCCTCTTACGGACGCCGTCGTCGGTCACCCCGAAACCGGCAGACAGAACTCAGTTCTCGCTTCCGACAGATGCCGCAGTGCGAATCGAGACGGATCGTATCGCGTTGACCGCGAACACAGTCGTGTGTGTGCGGGACGCGTCTGGGACGATGCTTGCGCAAATCGACCAACAGGGTGCCGAACGATTCGGCGCTGGGTCCTACAGTCTCGAACTCTTCGGTGGAGTCAAAACCTATCTCGAAGTTGATGGGCCGCTATCCATCGATGCTGAACCACTCGAAACCGTCGTCTCGTTCGAAGATACACGGGAGGTTTTGGTGGGCGCCCGGTCATCCCACGAGAGTCCGGCGACGACAGTTACGACGACGGACGACCCACTGGACGTGATGCGTGCCGTCTCTGTCTTCAGTTCGGCGCTCAAGACGACGAGTGTCGAGCGCTCGTACCCGACCCTCCGCGGCCACCCACCGCTCCTCGAACTTGGTGACGAACTCCACATTCCGGACGGATTGACGGTCCCTGACACGGGTATCCGAATCGAACTACCTCCGACACTGCGTCACATCTTCGTCGCGACGCCACTCGCGTACTACCTCGGCGCGAAACTCGTCCCCAGTGAGTCACCGAGACTCGTCACCGAAACCGGATTCGTACACGAGTTCGACGGCCCACACGGATTCGAAGAGAACGTTGCACGCACGCTGAAGCAGACGTTCTTCCTTGACTGTGTGGTCCGAACCGAAGGAATCTACGACGTCGAACTCCACGAACGCCAGACTGTCGAGTCACGGACGACTCTCGACATCGAAGGTCTGTACGATGCGTCGCTCAGTGAACGATTGGCGGCATACTTCGACGTTCCATACGACTCCATCGTTGACCTCGTCCCCGAGTGGAAGTTGACGACGCACGTCGCGCCGGAATCAGATAACATCGAGCTACTTCCATTCGTCACGAACGACCTCGCTGTGGTGCGGACCCCGTCTGGGACCGAAGTATCTCACTCGGAAGTACAGACCGCAGCAGTCGACGACTTCCTCCGCGACGACATCGTCAGGAGCGCAGGCACGACAACTGCCAACGACACGTACGTTCGCCCCCAGTCGTCAAACTCTGTCGAACAGGCGTGGATAAGCGAGGGGACTCCTGTCGGTGCGAGTAAGACGACGCCTGCGGCCTACCGCAACCGACTCCAACGGGAACCGACGACGGGAGACATCGGAATCACCGTCGTCTGTAACGACCAGGAGATGCTCGCCGAAAGCGATATCGTCGACGACGTATACGGGTCGCGGGATGGTCTCTCGTTCGACGTCGACGCCTACTACAATCTCAGTCGGGCTGAACTGCGAGAGATACTCGCCGAACCGACAGACTTCCTCCACTACATCGGCCACATCGACGACGATGGCTTCCAGTGCCGCGATGGAAAAGTCGACGCAGAGACGCTCGACCACGTCGGGACGGGCGCGTTCTTCCTCAATGCCTGTCAGTCCTACGACCAGGGCCTCGCACTCGTCGAAGCGGGCGCTATCGGTGGCATCGTCACGTTCAGCGAAGTTATCAACAGTCAGGCAGTCGGCGTCGGTCGGACACTCGCCAGACTTCTCAATGGTGGATTCCCGCTTCAAGCGTCGCTCGACGTGGTCAGAACGGACAGCGACATCGCGCATCAGTACGGAGTGGTCGGTGACGGGAGTCTCTCTGTTGTCCAGGCAGAGAGTGGCGTTGCGGTCTACTGTGAGGTGACGGAAACGACCGATGGACCACTGGAACTCTCGTACCACGCATTCAATACGTCGAGGGCAGGAATCGGTTCGCTGATAATCCCAGCACTCCCCGGTGGTTCGCGGTACTATCTGTCGTCTGCGGGCGTCTCGAACATCGAGGTGACAGAGGACGAACTTAAAGACTTCCTCGCGCTACAAGAGATACCGGTCGTCTACGACAGCGAAGTCTACTGGTCTGATAGTTTTCTCGCGTGATTACGGGCCGTAGATGACACCCGTGTTCGCTGCTGCCGCGTTCCCTGCCTGGGTGAGAAGCAGGGTGAGCGTGAACAGGACGCCCATCATGCGGGGGTTGTTGCGGAGGTACGAGATCATCGTGTTGGTCTCTTCGGACATGTGCAAGTAGTCCGAAGAGTGGATGCGAATTATAATTTTTCGTGTATGTCTGATATGAAATTAACTTAATTAACAGAAATACTAATGTAAGAAATCCGAACAAGACAGAGACAGACGCCGTGCGTCACGAATCCGTTAACAGAGAGAGAAAAGTACGTTCCCGGAGCGACGGCGTGTCCGTTATTCGTCGGACTGTGCCGAGTCGCCGATGTCGCGGTAGACCGCAGAGAGCCCCTTGCTCTCGTCGAGTTGGCCGAGAGTGTCGTCGAGTTCGCCCCTGAGTTCATCGAGTCGTTCCGTGAGGGCTTGGTACTCTTCGTTGTCTTCGAGCGTCGCTTCATCCTTCTCAGCCTCCAGGAGGGCCTTCTTCGAGGCGAGTGAGAACAAGTCTTGAATTCCGACGTCGTAGGCGTTTCGCAAGATGAGATTAGAGACAGTTTCGGTCAGCGCCTCACGAGAGACGGGCTTGACGAGGTAATCGTCGAAGCCCATCGCGATGATGTCGAAGTCCGGTTCGACAGCAGTCACCATCGCGACACGGCAGTCGAAGCCGCGACTGCGAATCTCGGTGAGCGCTTCGTCGCCCGAGAGGTCGGGCATCCGACGGTCGAGGAGAACAACGTCAACCTCGTCGTCGAGTTCGTCGAGCGCCTCGCGTCCGCCGTAGGCGACACGAACGCGATAGTCGTCCCTAAGCCAGGTTGCGTACAGATCGGCGAGGTCAGGCTCATCTTCGACGATGAGCACCATGGGCTGTTCTGCACTCATTGGTAGTGTAGTGGTGTTCCGGGAACACTCACGAGACAGAATGTCGTGTGGTGGTATATCAAAATACCCCTTGGCGAGTGCGTGCCCGGAACCCGTCTTGTAATGAGTATGAGAACGGGGAGTTGTTATACATTCCGGCGAGAGGATATTCCAACTCCCCTGATGTGTTCAGGAAATCGACTCGACGGTGATGCGGTTCGCTTCGACTTCTTCTAACACCGCGCCCCATCCACCGACAGTGTACGTCTCGTCGCCGGCGTCGATGGTCAGACAGACCTGACCTGCGAGTTCGGAGAACGATAGCGTCTCTTTCGGTTCTGACACGGCAGTGTAGTAGATGTCTGTCAGTTCGCCAACGACGTCTATCGGTTCCCGATTGTCCGTCTCGTAGCCGTTGATGTGAGTGACGATGCGCTTGCCACTCTGAAAGAGCGGTTCGGCGTCCTGCACGAAGTGCCGAATATCTGAGTAGACGATTGGGGGTTCCGGCGTCTGTGCGGTGTAGACCACGTCCCACACCTCCCAGAGTGCTGTCTGGAAGTACCAGTAGAACACGTACGTGAGCGTGTAGTCGTCGACGAGGACACCGTATTGGTTGACGGACCCTGCGTGCGGTGCGAAACACGCCCCCGTTCGGTCGACGATTGCGACGAAAGGCGTCGGGAGTGTCCGCTTGCGAACTTCCGACGTCACTCCCCGGAAGGCGGATTCATCCATGTCGTTCAACTCGTCTCCCTGTTCGGGGTGGAGTGAGACTTTCACCAGAGCGCCGTTCTCGTACGCCTCTGTCAGCGCTGGTCTGAGCGCCGCGAACTGTTCGGGTGTGACCGAGAGTTGCACCTCACTCGTCGCGTCGCGAATCAGTTCCTCGGCGCGATTGAACACCGTCTCGAACCGTTTGACGATACTCAGCATGTGCCGGTCGACCGACGGTTGCTGCCATCGGGTCTCTATCTCTGTCGCCGCTTCGTCCAGTTGGACGGCACGGCTCTGTAGGTCTTCCATCACCGATTTCGGGTCGCACGCTCGTGCGTGAAGACTGTCCTGTTCGTAGGTCTCGATGTAGCCCTTCGATTCGAGGTCTCGAAGGACGTCGTAAATCCGTGCTGTCGGGACCGCACACGCATCGGCCAATTCTGTTGCGCTCGCGGCACCTAACTGGAGGAGGGCGACGTAGGCCTCTGCCTGATATTGTGACAACCCAGCGTTCCGAAGGGCGGTGCGTAGCTCCGCAGTATCCATCGCTTTGTAGATGCACGACATACATCCCTATTAATCATCCCTATATCGTCGTTGTACGCGGCGGGTGTCGAGAGAACAGACAGTGGTGACTGGTCACGCTATCGAGTCGGTGGTCTGAGAGCGGAGATGCAGACGGCCGAAAAGCGAACGCGGTCCTGTGTTACTCGCTCGGGCTGTAGTTCGGCGCCTCGTCGGTAATCATCACGTCGTGGGGGTGTCCTTCCGTCTGCCCCGCGGCAGAGACCCGAACGAACTTGGCGCGTTCTTTGACCTCTGGAATCGTCTCGGCGCCGACGTAGCCCATCCCGGACTGCATGCCGCCGACGAGTTGGTGGAGTTCGGACGCGAGCGAACCCTTGTACGGCGTCGCGGCCTCGACCCCTTCGGGGACGTACTCTTCGTCTTCGTCGTCCTCCTTGAGGTAGCGGTCGGCACCACCGGACTGCATGGCACCGACAGAGCCCATGCCACGGTACTGCTTGTACTTCTTGCCGTTCATCGTGATGACCCGACCCGGTGCTTCGTCGGTTCCGGCGAAGTAGGACCCGAGCATGACGGCGTCGGCACCGGCGGCGATAGCCTTGATGGCGTCACCCGAGTACCGAATGCCACCGTCGGCGATGACGGGGATGTCGTACTCGGAAGCGACGTCTGCGACCTCTGCGACGGCGGTAATCTGCGGCATCCCGGAACCAGAGACGACGCGGGTGGTACAGATGGAACCGGGACCGATGCCGACCTTGATACCGTCGGCGAAGTCGACGAGTTCCTCGGCGGCCTCACGGGTGCCGACGTTCCCGACGACGACGTCTGCCTCGACGGTCTCTTTGATTTCGCGAGCGGTGTCGATGACGTTCAGGTTGTGTGCGTGGGCGCAGTCGATGAAGATGACGTCGGCACCGGCTTCGTCGGCCTTCTGTGCGCGTTCGCGGTCGAAGGGACCCACGGCGACACCACAGACGAGACGGCCGTCCTCGTCGCGGGCGGCGTTCTCGTACTCGCGGCGCTGGAGGATGCCCTGCATCGTCACGAGGCCCACGAGGTGGCTGTCGTCGTCGATGATGGGGACGCGCTCTATCTTGTGGTCGTACATCAGTTCGAGCGCCTCGCGGGCGGTCACGTCGCGCGTGGCCGTGATGACTTCGTCCGTCATGGCCTCACGGACTTCGTCGGACTCACCGACTTCGAGGTAGGGGCGGATGTCGGTGCCGGAGATGATGCCGAGGACGATGTCGTTCTCGTCGACGACGGGCGCACCGGAGACGCCAGCACGCTCCATCATCTCGTCCACCTCGCTGATGGTCTGTTCTGGCTTTGCCGTGACCACGTCTTCGCGACGGATGACCAGTTCGTCGGCGCGCTTGACGCGTTCTATCTCGTGGACCATCTGGTCGGCGTCCATGTTTCGGTGGAGGACGCCGAGACCTCCCTCACGGGCCATCCCGATACCCATTCCACTCTCGGTGACGGTGTCCATCGCCGCAGAGAGAATCGGAATGTTGAGTTCGACATTCTTCGAGACGCGCGTCGAGACGTTGGCGTCGTCAGGTTCGACACGGCTCTCCATCGGACGGAGCAGCACGTCGTCGAATGTCAGCGATTCAGGTACCCGGAGCTTCTCAGAGAAGGGTTCTCGGTCAGGAACGTCGTTCGCCATATCAAGCGTGGTCTCGGGGACGACAAAAGGGTTGCGAGATAGCACGGGCGTGTCGATGTGTCGCAAAGAATCCGACGATGTATACACAGTGGTGGATACGTTCCGCCAGGAGTCTCGAACTTTCGACTGCCACCACGGCACTAGCTAACGACCCTCTGGTCCATCGTGAATAATCACCATATTCACGATTGTGTATCATAACATCATAGGTAAAGCTGACCCAATATCTACGATTCGTAGGACACTTTTAAAATAGTGGCACTGATATTCGTGTCCCATGCGGTCGTATCCCACACAACGTTTAATACTCCTGTCCTAAATTTATCGTGTATGGACTCCACGTGTCCCGCTGCATCGCGTATTGCCGGTCAAACGACCTCCGACTCCGGCATTCTCTTTACACAGATGTGGCAGACATTTAAACGGGAGTTCAATATCGGACGAAATGGACTCACTGTACGACACACTCGTACGCCGACGTCCGAATTGCGTCCATATCGCCGCTTGGGCCATGGTGAAGGCCAGTAACATCGAATGAGTGTCTCACGTCACCCAGTCGCCCTTCGTCTCGAGCAGCAGGTCGGTGGTGCCACCCGCCTGCTCGCGACGGTCATGGGTCTGCCTCTCGTCGACGGAATCTTCCCTGCGCTCATCATCGCGGGGGCACTGACCACTGCGTCGGGAGACCCGTCTGTCACGGGTATCCTCCAGACCGGACTGCTCATCTTCGGTGGGTCCGCCACCGTCGCGGTCATCCTCGCTGAGATGGACGGAACGCGCCGCGAGCAACTCACGTCTATCCTGCTGCTCGGCGCACTTCTCGTCCCCGTGGCCGTCGCAGAGGCCGCCGTCGCAGAGACCATCGAGACGCTGATAAACTTCGAAGTGTTCCACCGCTTCGCTGGCCTCGTCATCCTGGCTATCGCCGCAAAGACGGCCTCGTCGAAGGTGGGTGAGTACCTCCCCTCGCCGAGCGTCATCGTCGGCCTCGGTCTCGTGGCGAGTTTCAACCCCGCGGGCTTCGAACTCATCGTCAGGCCCGACATGACGCGCCTCGTCAGCGCTGGCGCGGCGGCAGGGACCGGCGTCGCGTTCGCTGGGTCCGTCGCCATGTTTGCCCCCCGTCTGCGCGGGTCGGTCGATATCGACCTGTTCCGGTTCGGAAGTTCCGTCGCACTCGGCATGCTGGCACTCGACGTGCTCGGTCTGATGCCGACGAAGGCCCCAGTCGCACTCGGCGTCCTCGGCGTCACGGCGCTGTTCGCCTTCGACCCCGGTGCATCCGGTGACGACGTCGCCGAGTTCGACGACATCACCGTCACCGACGGTCCAGCGACCGACGGCAGGATGGCTGCAGGCGCAGTCGCAGACGGTGGCGACGACGTCGCCGCCGCCGACGCTGTCGAGGAACCGAACACCACGGTCGACGCAGACGACGACGTGGACTCGGACGAGTTCGAGGACCTCTCGGACGAATCCACGGAAGAAGACGCCACCGAACCGGGATACGGTTATCCCGGTGAAGAAGGCTCTCGCGCCCCGTGGCTCTGAGTCCCGGTCGGATTTTTCTGCCTCTGTGGCGAATCTCGTCACATGCACCGTACCTTCGACGTCCGAACAGAGCGACGACTGCAGGCCCTCGACGTCACCGGCCGGGTCGCCGACGTACTCCCTGCCGACTACGACGGCATCTGTACCGTCTTCTCACGGCACACGACGACCGGAGTCTGCGTCAACGAAGCCGAATCGCGTCTGCTGAGTGATATCGAGTCGATGCTCGCAGAGAGCGTCGCCGACGACGGGTGGGAACACGACGAACTGGACGGGAACGCCGACTCGCACCTCCGCGCCCTCCTCGTCGGGAACGGCGTCTCGATTCCGGTCGTCGATGGCGAGATAGACCTCGGTACGTGGCAATCAGTCCTCCTCGTCGAGTGTGATGGTCCGCGGACGCGGACGGTGACTGTGGCGACGCCTTGACTCGGTCTGTCGCTGACGATGGGCTTACGTCCCTCGGGACGATTCGTCGGAGTATGAGCAACCGCGTCGTGCAAGGTCGGATGGTCACTCCAGAGACGCTCGCCGAACTCGTCGAAGGCGAACGCCCGATGGAGGCCGAGGCTATCGAAGACGCCGATTTCGACTGTCCAGAGTGTGGAGAGAACGTCATTCAGGTCGGCTACATGCCGAGCGTCACCGAGTTCGTGACCGCCTACAAGTGCCAAGAGTGCGACTGGGCGGACGACGACCGGGACGAGTAGAATCGAAACCCCTTTAAGAAAAATCGCCATACGAGAGAGTGCAGATAGAGCGAATCGGGGCTGTGGCCAAGCCCGGCATGGCGACTGACTCCAGAGGCTTGGCGCCCGGGACGACACTCCAGCTGATATACTGAGCGGCCGACTGATCATCGGTCGTGTTGACGACCCTCTGGAGTTCCGAGGTGCCCACCGGAGATATCAGTCGATCGGGGGTTCAAATCCCTCCGGCCCCATACTTTCTACCGCGAACCACACGGCGAGCACCTCGTGTGCTCGCCACTCGTGAGCGAGTGTAATATGAACAGAGGAGGATTTGAACCAAGGAGCGAACGCAGTGAGCGACTGAGGTTCAAATCCCTTCAGTCCGTTTCTACGAGAACCATCATCGACCGCGACGGTGAAGAGCACGCCCCGAACGGCGGCGGTGGCTCGCCACTTCGTCAACGACGGTGTAGACGACCCGAAGAGTGCGGAGCACGTGTTGCGCGTTGAGGACTACTACGACCGAGACAGACGCTGTATGCGACATCCTGCGGAATAGTCTGAAGCAGCTGTGTAGAACTCCCCAATTTGTGACATTATATTGAAGTCGTGCTGAACTCAGCGCACGTACTGAGCACCTTCGAATCGTTCCGTGCTCAGCTTACTACCCCGGCTGAGGATTATAGTTATTGAGCCCCTCGTGGGGGTGTGAGCAATTTCTCACTCGACAACATCGACCACGGCATCCTCTACGCGCTGCAGCGCGACGCCCGAAATACCACCACCGCAGAGATAGCCGAGGAGGTAGAGGTTTCCGCCAGCACCGTCCGCAATCGAATCGAGAAACTCGAACAGGTCGGAATTATAGAGGGCTACTACCCCAAAATCGACTACGAACTCGCGAACTTCCCGCTCCACGTACTGTTCGTCTGCAACGCCAACCCGATGGAACGCGAAAAGCTGGCCGCCGCCGCTATCGAGGTACAGGGGGTCATCGACGTCCGAGAGATGCTCACCAGCACGCGCAATCTTTACATCGAGACCGTCGCGACTGACACCCGTAACCTTACGACCATCACAAACAAGCTCGCATCGATGGAACTCGAGGTGCTCTCCTCGGAGATTATCACGAGTCACCACGTCCGGCCCTGGGCAGAATTCGAATTCCAGACGCCCGATTTTATTTCCGATTAAACGTAACATTACAATTATACAATTGTGGAATTCGCATTGTTGTCATTCAAATGTGCGAATTTGCTGGATAGAATTGTTGAAATCTGCAATTGGGGCAACGATTATATCATTGTTATTCCTTTCTTCTCTTGCCACGAGTGAATCAGGGGGGTACCACACCCGTTCTGGAATCTGACCATGACCTCAAACATGTCTGGGGAACCTCATACCGCACGTTCGGACCGTGAGTCACTCGACCAACTGTTCGCTCTTCTCAGTCACCACTATCGCCGGCAAATCTTGGTTCTGCTCGCCGCCTCGAATCCACGAACCGTCGATGCAGTCACGCAGGTCTGTCTCGGGTCACGGGAGGGTGGAAGGGAAGAAGAACGAATCCGCATCGGACTCCATCACGTCCATCTGCCCAAGCTCGAGGCCGAAGGATATCTCGAGTGGGACCAAACCACCGATACGATTCGTCGGGGGCAGGACTTCGAAGCCATCGAACCGGCCCTCGAGCTCCTCACAGCGCACCCGGATGCGCTCCCCGGCACCTGGCCCTGACGTCCGAGGTGGCCGGCAATGCACTCGATGGATTCGGGGGTTGCGTGGAGTGAGAGTTTGAAGAACTGTGAACCGCTGGTGAGAGTCATGGAGACGAGCGGGTCGGTGAGTATGCGGTCGTCGAGGCCGTCGCGGCCCGTGAAGGCGAGAGTAGCGAGGACCTCCAGTATTCGCTTTTCCAGGCGGTCCCCCAGACGCCCTCAACACACTGTTTCGAAACACTATCGGAACGCTGACCTTCGAGTTTCACGGGTATGTCGTGATGGTTGGCCAGAATTGTCTCCCCCCAACTGCTGCATACACCCTCTGTCTGTGTCGCGCGGTTCGTGCCACATTCTGAGGTATTCGCCATCGGTCTCTCACAAAACGTCTGTGCTGTCGGTGGTGCTGATAAGAAATGGTATCCTGAGCACTGAGCGTACCGGAGAAACCACAACGCCAGCAAAATCACCGATTTTGCCACCCATCCACTCCCTGCACGGGGTAGGGTGGTGGGTGCTCACACACCGTCCTGCGAACTAACCACCAACGAGACGGCAGGATGCCGCCCAATCAACGAGACTAGTCCACATCCCGTCCAACGGACGCTGTGACGTAGACGCCGGCCATATCCGTCTCCTCGACAGTGAGTGTCAGTTCGTCGTCCTCGTGGACACGCTGGTCTGTCACGACGGTCACCGCCTCGATTGGGTCGCGACGGATGAACGCCCAGATGAGGTCGAGTAACGAGGGGTGTCCTCCGCGTCGGAGTACGACCACGTATCGCGACTCGGCTAACTCGTGGAGACCGGGCGCCAGGTCTTGGTCGTCCAGTTCGTCCGGCGGGACGACGTGCAAGACTGTGCCCTGAATCGTTTCGGTCATAGTGTCGACGTGGTCCTACTCACAAAATAATCTCGCACTCTGGCAACAACGTTTGCTCCGTCCGCTCTGCTTCGCGCCCCGCGTCGACCAACACTGGCTCCGAAACTGGTTCGTCGAACCGTTCCGGGTCCGGTTCGACAGACGTGAGCATCGAGGAGAAAGCCGACTCTCGCCGGCCACCCGCGGAGACGATGCCACCGTACTTTCGGTCCTCGAACGGAGTCTCGTCGGGGTCGGGAAACTCCTCGCGGATGAGTTGTGCAGTCTCGCGGACGTACGCTGCGGCCTCTCGTTGCGAATACTGACTCTCGTTGTAGTACGTCTCGGCGTGCTCGTCGTCCAGTTCTTCCGAGGAGTGTTCGGGAGATTCGTAGATGACCGACTCGGTGGTCTTGTATCCGCTGGCGAACCGGACGTTCACGGTGAAGCTATCGGGGTACCGGAGGATGAGCGGGAAGAACAGCATATCGGTGATGGTCGTGCGCTCTTGAATCCGCCAGAGGCCCTCCATGTAGTACGCGGTGAGTCTCCCGATTCTATCGTCTCGTTCGCCCCGGTGGTAGGCCATCGCAACCTCTGCGTACTCCTCGCCGGCGATACGGCGGAGTCGGCGTTTGAAACTCGCCGCGACACGGTCGAGTTCCGCCTCGTAGGCGGCCAGAAGTGGGACGTCGGGGTCTGCGAGCATCTCCGCCCGTTGCTCTCGTGCCTCGGCGATGTTCGTCATGTTCTCGTAGAACATCCGCTCGGCCTGCTTCGTCGAGAGTGGCGTTCGGACCGCAGTGTGATACAGGATACTTGCATCACCGGTAAATCGGTCCCGACGCTCGGTCATGCACAGTATCTCGGTGGGAGGGTATATATTACGATGGGTCACAGGAGTCGGCGAGTATCGAGACGATGTGGTGGCGTGCTATAGTGACTCAGAGAATACATAAGTTCTTCTGTGACGAATTTACGATTGCTGCTGTCAGAGGCACACCATTCGGTGGGGAGTCTCGTCCCACCTCGTCCTCTCCGACGCTTCTCACCTGAGACTCCCGTTGTCGTTCGATACCGTGACACTGGCAGAATGCGACTCGTTGGCACGGATACAAGCACTCTCGCGTCGAAACGCGAGGTATGGTAGTCTACGCCGAACTCACGATTCCTGCCGACGGGTTTCGAATCGGGAAGGCGTTCAGTACGCTCCCCGACGTTCGGGTCGAACTGGACCGGGTCGTTCCGACGATGGATGCCGTGGTTCCGTTCATCTGGGTTCGGGGCGCACCTCCGGCGGACGTCGTTCGCGCGACTCGTGAACAGGGTGCTGTCCAAGAGATTTCGGTACTCAGTACACACGACGAGCGAACGCTCTATCGCGTCGTGTGGAACCGCACGTTCAACGACACGATGGTCTCGATAAGCGACTCGGAACTCGCGTTATTATCTGGGAGCGGAACGGCAGAGCAGTGGCATTTCGAGTTCCGAGGCGGGAGCAAAGCACCGCTCTCTGCGTTCATCACAGAACTCAGAGAGGACGGCATCCCGATTCGGGTGGTTAGACTCGCAGAGGACAGGCCGAAGCGAGATGACCGCGAGAACCGACTCACTGGCCCACAGTACGAAGCAGTACAACTCGCGTACGAACGAGGCTACTTCGACGACCCACGAGGCAGTAGTCTCGACACGCTGGCCGACGAGGTAGGCGTCTCCCGGCAGGCGTTCAGTGGACGACTCCGACGAGCGTTCGCGACACTCACCGAAGATATCGTCGACGACTACGTTGAGTGACCACTCGCTGTTCCCTCGACGTTTCGACGGTTACACAGACCACTGCTCCCCCTGAAAAATCCTCTTACATAGGTAAGAGCAACGCTAACCCGGTCAGATACTGAACTAGCCGACGATGTCAGAATCAACGTCGCAACACAAGGTCCCCCCGCGACACGGCGTCTCCGCAGCAGTCGTCCGAGCAGTTGCCGACCGGGAAGGCGTCGACCCTACCGACTTGAACCCACAACTCTACGACGCAATCGACCCGGACGCACTCGAAACCCTCCTCTCTTCGACTTCGACCGACACTCGGTCGTCCGTGACAGTCGTGTTCGAATACGCCGGGTACGATATCGTCGTCGGGTCTGACGGGACGCTAGACGTGAATTGAACAGAGACACCGTCGCTCGCCCTCCAGTCGTCGGCCCACACGACCGGGTCGGACGAAACGACCAGTGGCGGAAGCATCATTGTCGAACGACTCGTCGGGTCGGTAATGGAACTCGTCTCCGTCGCTGCCCTCGCCGAGAACAACGTCATCGGTCGAGACGGTGAACTCCCGTGGCCCAGCATCCCCGAAGACAAGAGACAGTACCGGAGTCGAATCGCCGACGACCCGGTGATTCTCGGCCGAAAGACGTTCGAATCGATGCTGGACGACTTGCCGGGACGCGCCCAAATCGTCCTCAGCAGGAGTACGCGGGAGTTCGACGTGGAGACGGCCCACCACGCTCGGTCCGTCGACGACGCAATCGAGATAGCCGAGTCGCTCGACGCCGAGACGGCCTACGTCATCGGCGGCGAAGGAATCTACACCCTCTTTCAACCGTCCCTCGACCGGATGGTGTTGAGCAGAGTCCCGGGCGAGTACGAGGGAGACACGTTCTATCCCGAGTGGGACGACGACGAGTGGCGACTCGAATCGGAGACCCCCTACGACCGTTTCACGCTTCAAGAGTGGGTCAGAGCGACCACCGACTGAGTGTACTGACGCGTCACTCGACGTTTGCGACGAGGTCTGTCAGAAACGACCGGACGGTCTGCGCCGTCTCGTCCCACGTTTCGTGTTCGACGAACCGGTCACGGGCGGCGAGCGAGTGTGAGACGAGTCGAGAGCGGTTCCGGACCAACGGAGCAACCGCGTCGGTAATCTGCGAGGTGTCTGTCGGGTCGACGACGAACCCATCTTCGCGATGGGTGACGAGTTCACTCCCGCCGCCAGCAGCAGAGACGAGTGCCGGCAGTCCGAACCCCATCGCTTCGAGGGCGGCGATGCCGAACCCTTCGTAGTGCGAGGGGAGCGCAAAGAGGTGTGACTGCCGAAGTGTCGCGGCGAGGTCTGCGTCCGAGAGTCGGCCTGTGAACGTCACCCAGTCGGTGATTCCCAGTTCGTCGGCGAGGGCGTGAAGCGAGTGCTCGTACCTATCGTCGACTGCCGCACCCACGACGGTCAACCGCCACTGGCCGTTGGTTCGAGCGAGTGCGCGGAGCAACCCATCGACGTTCTTCCGTGGTTCGAGGTTCCCGACAGTGACGATTTGGAGTGGTCCGTCGGTAGCGCGCGCACGAATCTCGTCGTCGTCCAGCGGAACACCGTCGGAAGCGAATCGGTCGCCTGCGGGGTACGCGACGACGTTCGGGTCCGGGTCGGTCACGGCAGCGACAGTCTCCCGCGTCGTCTCGCTGTTGAAGACGAACGCATCGACAGACCGGAGATAACGCGACTCGATGGCCTGCTGAAGGTGCTGTCGCCACGGTGGGTGTGCCTCTCGTGAGTTGAGATGGTGGACGATGGAGACGACGGGCGTGTCGTCGAGGTGGGAATTCACCGCGGCGAGCGAGGGGTGGCACAGTTCGTCCTGAAGGAGGACGTCTACGTCGATGTCGCGAAGTCGCCTGAGCGCCGAGACGTTGTCTCGAAGGCGCTGACGGTACGACCGTTCGGGGAGCGAGACGACCGTCACCTCGTCGCCCGCGGCGCGGAGGCCACGAACGAGTTCGAGGTCGTAGCGGTACCCTCCGGAGCGGTCGTCGAGTGGACCGTAGACGACGAGTCCAACGTCCACGTCAGAGTGGCGTCTCGTACGTTGCACTCGCGACGTCGTCCTCCCAGATACGAACCGAGATGTGCGATGGGGTTTCGAGGGTGGCGGCCTCGACGAACTGCTCGCACACCTGGTGGGCGAACCGCTCGACACTCGGGTTCTGTCCGGCGAACTCCACGAGTTCGTTCATCGTCACGTCGCGGTATCGCGAGAGCGTCGCGTCGAGCGCGGCTTTCACGTCGTCGATGTCGACGAGGTACCCGTACTGGTTCAACTCCGGGCCGGAGAGTTCGACTTCGACGGTGAACGCGTGGGAGTGCAGTTCTCCTTCGGGTCCGGGGTTGGGGACCGTCAGGTAGTGCTGGGCGATTACGTCCCGACGGACCGAGACACGGTACATGACCTGTCAATCGTCCGTGTAGGTAAAGAGGATTTGGACGGCTTCGTCCGGGTCGTCTTCGAGAAGACGGTAGGCGCGGGGCGCGTTCTCGATGGCCACGTGATGGGTCACGAGCGAGTCGAGTGGGAGGTCACTCAGGTGTTCCCACGCGAGTGAGAACCGTCGGTCGGCGTCCCATCGGCCTCTGAGTTCGGGGGCTATCGTACTCACCTGACTACTCTCGACGCTGATTCGAGAGCGATGGAAGCGCCCGCCAAGGTCGAGTGTCACCGGTTTCGTCCCGTACCACGACCCGACCAGCACCCGCCCGGCGTATCGCGTCACTGCGAGGGCGTCGTCGAGCGCGTCCGGGTTTCCGGAGAGTTCGAACGTAAGGTCTGCACCGTCCGCTGGTGGGTCGAGTGATTCGGGGTGAACTGCCGCCGTCGCTCCGAGGTCGAGTGCTAGAGCACGCCGTTCCGGGACACAGTCGGCGACGGTGAGACTCGCGAGTGGGAACTGGCTGAGGAGCGCAGTCGTCACGAGGCCGACGACACCCTGTCCGAAGACGACGACGTGCTCACCGATGAGTGGGTTCCCATCCATCACGAAGTTGAGCGCCGTCTCCATCGTCGGCAACATCGCGGCTTGCGTGTCGCTCACGTCGTCTGGGACGAGATACAGTTCACCGGGGGTCGCGAGGAATCGTGTCTCGTGGGGGTTGAACGCGAAGACGCGACGACCGAGCCATTCGGAGCCAACGTCGTCACCGACCGCTTCGACTTCACCCACGGCCGCGTAGCCATATCTGAGTGGGAACGAAAGGTCGCCGTCGAGGGCGGCGATGGACTCGTCGGCCGGCACGTCTGTCGGGGCTTCACCGCGATAGACGAGTCGTTCGGTTCCAGAACTCACGGCCGAGGTCAGTGTCTGGACGCGAACTTCGCCGGGGCCGGGTTCGGGAACAGCGCGGTCACGGACTTCGACGCGTTCGGGACCGACGAAGTAGACCGCGCGCCCCATCATCGGTCAGTCGGTTGCAGGTTCGACTGAGGCGTCTGCGAACTCGACGGTCGTCCCGAGGTGCCGGCAATCTTCGAGGGCGTGTTTCGCGGCGAATCCTGCCTCGTGGGCGTTGCTCGCGGTTCCGACGCCGACTTTGAGTTCCACGTCTGCTTCCGCTTCGACGTGGTCGATGGCCGCCCGGTACTGGTCGGTGGTCAGGTCGGGCGTGACCGCGATGATGTTGTCGCCGCCGACGAAGAACGACAGCGCACCGTGTTCTTCTCGGAGGTAGCGCATGAGCGAGGCGTAGCCCTGCTCGATGTGGATGAACGTGTCGAACTCGTTGAGTCGGTCGGTGTACTTCCCCGTCGCGTCGTTCACGTCGAAGTGCGCAATCTGCACGTCGGAGGACGACCGGTCAGCCTCGGCGAGTGTGTCGCCAGAGAGGACTTCGCGGCGGTCACCGTCCTGTGCGCTTCCGGCGCGCTGGACGTGGTCGGTGGCGCGTTCGAGTGCGACAGCAGGGTTCCGGTCGGTGCCGATACCGAGACTGAGCGTCACGGGGTATCGGTTGGCGATGGATTCCTGCAGAAGTTGGTGGTCTTCACGGTCGAGACCGTTCGTGACGGCGACCATGTTGTCGAAGCGGGTGAAGAAGACATACCCGTCACGAGAGCCGACGAACTGGGCCAAGTCGGCGAAGAGCCGCGATTGGAGCGTCTGGAGGTCCATCTCCCGTCGCGGGTCAGGCGTGACCGTCCACGGCCCGTAGTTGTCGATCTGGACGAGTGTCAGCTGCGTATTCGTCACGGTAGAACGGTAGAGGTTCGCGCATATCGTTCTTTGGTTCTGGGACGAACCGGCCGGGTCTGGGGCGGAGACTTACGAGTCGTGTTACTGGGGCGGTTTGTGGACGAATTTACTGGCGAGTACGTCGAGAATCGCCCACGTCACGACCCAGACGATTATGGTCGTGAGGAGTATCGCCGTCGTCGACAGCAACGGCACGACGACCGATAGCGTCGCAATCATGGAGTAGGTCAAAAAGACCGCGACCATCGCTGTCACGAGCCCGTACACGCCCATGGCACTATTTCCAGTCGCCGGCCCGCGCAACCATCCGACCAGCCGCTTCGAAGAGACACCCATACACTGAGGTACGTCACCATTCCACATAATAGTTCTCCGGGCGAACGTTCAACAGCGGTGGGACCCTACCTCGGACGATGGAATACCGAGGTGTCGTCCTCGACGTGGATGGGACAGTCGTTCGCGGAGACGAAGCCATACCGGGCGCGCTCGACGGTCTCGCGGCCATCGAAGACGCTGGACTCGACCGCCTCTTCGTCTCGAACAATCCGACCAAAGCACCGCCTGCGTACGAGTCCCGACTTCGCGGCGCGGGCATCGAGGTATCCACCGACGAAATCGTCACGTCTGGGACGACGACCACTGTCTTCCTCGCCGACGAACATCCCGGTGCGCGCACGTTCTGTATCGGCGAGTCTGGACTCCACGACCAACTCCGTGAGGCGGGCCTCGAACTCGTCGGCCCCACCGACGACCCGGAGGTTGTCGTCGTCGCCATCGACCGAGACTTCCACTTCGACGACATGCGCGACGCCTACGTCGCCCTCCGAAACGGTGCACAGTTCTACGGGACCGACCCCGATATCGTCATCCCCACCGCAGACGGCGACATCCCCGGGTCTGGCGCTGTCATCCACGCCGTCGCCGGCGTCGCTGGCAGAGAGCCAGATGCGATTCTCGGGAAACCGTCGCCAGTCGCACAGGGAATCGTCCTCGACCGACTCGGACTCCCGCCAGAAGACGTTCTCATCGTCGGCGACAGACTCGACACCGACATCGCGTTCGGCCTCGACGCCGGGATGGGAACCGCAGTCGTCAGAACAGGCGTCACCGACGACGCGGCACTGGCGAACAGCGAGTACGAACCTGACCACGTACTCGACAGTCTGGGGGACATCGGCCAAGTGCTCTTCGCCTAATCGGTGCGGGGTCGCCTCGGACACACGGCCGAATTCGGCCGGTAGGCTATCGCTCCCCACGCTAACTCGGCCGACCACGCTCTCGCTCCCCCGCTGTCCCCTGCACAATCATTATCGTTCTGAGCCAACAAGTACGGCCTGGGTGAAGCCCATGCCCGGAAAGAAAATTCTGCTCCTCGCCGGCGACTTCGTCGAGGACTACGAGGTGATGGTACCGTTCCAAGCGCTCCAGATGGTGGGTCACGAGGTACACGCAGTGTGCCCCGAGAAATCGGATGGAGACACGTGTAAAACCGCCGTCCACGACTTCCGCGGCGACCAGACCTATCTGGAGACTCGCGGCCACGACTTCTCGCTGAACGCGACGTTCGCCGACGTCGACCCCGCGGACTACGACGCACTCGTCGTCCCCGGTGGACGCGCACCCGAATATCTCCGTGGCTACGACGAGGTACTCGATGCAGTCCGGCACTTCTTCGACGAGAACAAGCCCGTCGCCGCAATCTGTCACGGGCCGCAGATTCTCGCTGCCGCGGGCGTCCTCGACGGGTACGAGATGACCTCCTATCCGGCGGTCCAACCTGAAGTCGAACGCGCAGTCTGTTCGTGGGTGGACGAAGTGACCGTCGATGGCAATCTCGTCACCGGACAGGCGTGGCCGGACCACCCCGAGTGGTTGGCGGCGTTCCTCGACGTGCTCGGGACCGAAATCAGCCACGAACCCGCCGCAGCGGCCGCAGACGACTGAACGACACCTCACGCGAAGCAAAATCGCGCGTGAGAATGTCTGACAAAGATTTTTAACACCCGAAGCGTAGTGTCTGCCATGGAAGAACCGAACAGCCCATACTTTCCCGAGCAAGTCGACGACGTCGTCGAAGCAGACCCGCAAGATGGCGAGGTCATCATCGCGGAAGGAAAAGCAATGAGTCTTCGGACATACCGACAGCGTCAGGACTAATCAGTCGAGACGCACTGGGCTGTCGAACACCACACGCGCTCTTCTTCGGTCGCGAAAAGAAACCGGACAGTAGTTACTTAGAACGCGTCGCCGACGACGGTCACGTCCGCCCGGAGGTCGTCGCGGAGTGCCGTGTGGACGTGGCAGATGTCTTCGGCGAGGTCCGCAATCGCTGCGAACTCCTCGTCGGAGAGGTCAGCCTCGACGTACACGTCGAAGCGAATCTCGGTGAGGTCGTCGGACTCGTCGAGGTCGGCGTCCGCATCGATTTGAATCTTGCCGAGGTCGTCGAAGCCCGTCTTCTGACCACCGACACGGAAGGCGGGGAGGAAACAGGAGGCGTACGTCGCGACGAGCGTTGCGTTCGGGTTCGGCCCTTCTTCGTCGAGCGCGTCGATTTGGAGGTCGAAGCCGCCGACTTGGCTCGTAGTTGCGAACCCTTCGTCACTGACGGTCGAGGTTTGAATGTCGGACATCCATCGTGCCAGAAGGAATATTCGACCGTAAAAGTTGCTCACTCGGGCGCTCTCGTGCACAAACGACCGTGAAAGACCGTGAGAAATGGACGCGGCGTTCTAGTCGAGAGTGAACGACTCGTCCGCTTCGAGGACGTGTACGTCCGCGTCGCTCCCGACCGCTTTCACTTCGCGTTCGAAATCACGGATGTCGATTTCGATGGCGGGGAAGGTGTCGTAGTGCATCGGGAACACGTGGTCGACGTCGAGCCAATCGGTGGCAATGGCGGCCTGCCACGGCCCCATAGTGTAGTGGTCACCGACAGGGAGGGCAGCGGCGTCCGGTTCGAGGTACGGAGCGAATATCTCGCGCATGTCCGTCATCAGCCCCGTGTCGCCTGCGTGGTAGAATGTCGTCGAGTCGCTGTCGGACACCTGCGTCGGTTTCGTGTCGCTGACGACGTACCCGCCCGGGACGCCGGCGTCGTACTCGTAGCTGGTTCCGAGGCCGTTCGTGTGGTCCGCACGGACCATCGAGACGAACGCGTCGCCGAGTTCGACGGTCCCGCCGATGTTCATACCGAGCGTCTCGTCGACGCCCATCTCGGCTTCGACGTAGCCGACAACTTCGGGCGTCCCGACGACAGTCGCGCCGTCGAACTCGGCTGCGTCGGCGATGTGGTCGGCGTGACCGTGAGTGAGAAGGATGTAGTCCGGCGTCTCCACGTCGCTCGGGTCGAGAGCGGTGAAGGGGTTGTCGAAGAACGGGTCGATGAGGAGCGAAGTGTCTCCGACTGTGACGTACCACGTCGAGTGACCGTGCCAGGTGAGTTCCATAGCGTCTCGGAGTTACACACGAAATACACAAAAAGCTATTCGCGTGGGGTGGTCTGGCCGCGCTCCAGTGTCGCGGGTACCGAGACGGGGGACTACTTTTCATTCTACAGTCACATTGACTGTGTGATGGCTCCAAGTGACGAGGGATACCGTCAAAACGGGGGACAGACCGCCGCCCTCGACGACCGTCGCGGCAGCATCGACGCGTGGCTAGACGCCATCATCTACTACGGCCTCGGCCAACACCTGCTTCTCGCCCTCCCAATGCTCTGGATTACGTTCTCGGCCGTCGTCACACCCGTCGCGGTGACGACGAGCGCCATCATCTCGCTGGGCGTCGCGTCGATAACTATCGGTGCGTTCCGAATGGGTGCCCTCTCGGTTGGCCCGCCGTGGCACCGAATCGACGACAACGAACTGGGCCTCGGCCCCGACGCTGGCTACGGTTTTCTGGTCCGACGGGCGGCGTATCTAAACGCGACGTTAGGACTCGGAACGTTCGCCGGGGCCCTCGCCGACGCCGGTGGTGGTGGACTGGTCGGTGCGTTCCTCGTCGCTGGCGGGTTCGCGTTCGGTGCCATACTGGCGTTGCCGAGTATTCGGGTACTCCCTCGCACTCAGTCGGTCGTAATTCGGACGCTCTACTACGTCGTCAGTCTCGCTGTCGTCGCTGGGACGACGCGCGTCTTGGACCTCTCGATTGGGATGCCGAGCGCAGCACTCGCTTTCGGAGTCGTCTGCGCCTTCGCCATCTTCGATGTCGGGATGGACCTTCGGTGAGCGGAGCGGACTCTCTCGGTTCGGTAGCGGTGAGAGACGAGTTGCCCGCGGAAACGAACCTGCGTGTGTAGCAACATATATCCGCACAGAGTCCCTGAGACGATACCTATGCCCTTCAAATCGAGTTGTCTCTCTCACTGCGGTACGACGGTCGAAGGAACCTCTGCTCAGGAAGTCGGTGTGCGACTGAAAGAACACATGGAAGAGGCACACGACATCCCTGTGGACCCACTCGAAGTCAGTGAGTTCGCAATCGAGTGCGAGAGTGCCGAAGTCGCGATACAAGCCCGGTAGCCTGAGAGACGACGCGGGTGTAACTGTCCGTTCGTCGCTCCGTCACCAAGACCGGACAGACCGAGAAGCACGAACTGACGAGTCTGCTGTCTCGTCCGCCACTCACAGTGGCGACGAGTAGACTGTCATCCCCGACGAAACGTCGCGAATGGTCACGGAGTGCTGTTCACCACGCTCGTGTCTGTCGGCGGCCCACTGCGCGAACTCGTCGCCAATCGTTCGTTTCTCGAATTCACAGTCTCGACACTCGATGATGTACGACGAAGACATATTTCGTGCTAGTAGGATGTACCGGAGATAATATCAACATTCTCACACATCATCGGTGGTCAGACAGTCAGTGGGTACTGAATCTCCACACGGAGACTCGGTGTTCAGTACCTGTCTTCGGGAACTGAATCACCACCGAAGTGAGCGCTGGGATGTAAAGACCTATCACGCCCGAAACAGACTCGTCGCCCATGCACCACGTTCGATTCCGCGACCCGGCAGGCGCAGTCCGAACGGGCGAGTGGCACGGAGACACCGTCTCGTTCGGTGGCGAGAGGTACGACCTCGGCGAAGTCGATGTCCTTCCGCCGTGTGACCCGACCAAAATCGTCTGCATCGGTCGCAACTACGCCAAGCACGCCGAAGAACGCGACGAGGAAGTTCCAGACCGACCACTGCTCTTTCTCAAGCCGCCAAACGCCGTGGCGAGTCATCAAGACACCGTCACCCTCCCAGCAGGGAAGGAAAACGTCGAGCACGAGGCCGAACTGGCCGTCGTCATCGGCGAGCAGTGCCGGAACGTCGCTGTCGAAGACGCCGAGTCGGTCATCGCGGGGTATACCATCATGAACGACGTGTCGAACCGCGACGACCAGGACATCGAGTCGAATTGGGTCCGCGGCAAAGCCTTCGACGGTGCGGCACCCCTCGGCCCAGTCCTCGCCGACCCGGAACACCTCCCCGAGGACGCGAGCATCACCCTCTGGGTCGACGGTGAAACCCGACAAGACTCCAGTATCGAGCACCTCATCTTCTCCATCCCGGAACTCATCGCCGAGATTACGACGTACGTGACGCTCGAACCCGGCGACGTCATCTCGACTGGGACCCCCGAAGGCGTCGGCCCACTCGTCGACGGCGACCACGTCGAAGTCGAAATCGAAGGCGTCGGCGTCCTCGAACACGACGTGCGACAGGACTGAACGGGAATCACTGCGTTCCGACGCGGGACCACCGACAGAGGACAAGCCATAAGTTTAGGCTTGCCTAATCCCCGCCGAATGCGACTGACTCGACGGGACGCACTCACAGTTCTCGCTGGCATGGGTATCGTCGGCGGCGGAGCAGTCGCCGCCGACCGATTCACCCCGCCGACGGCGGACGACCAGTCCGCCGAGACGGGCGACGACGGTGGCCCGGCGACGGACGTGCTGCCGACGATGGTCGCCGTGGCAGAAGTCGTCTATCCGAGCGAGGCGACCGGCGTTCCCGAATTCGTCGAGACGTACGTCTTCGGACGGGTGCGAGACGACGAACGCGACTCGCAGATGCACGCGGCCGCCGCTGAACTCGACGGCGTGGCCCGCGATTGGTACGACGCGCCGTTTTTCGACCTGCCGACCGATGAACGAGATTCGCTGCTGCGTGAACTCGGCGTCGACACCGCAGACCCCGTCCCGGACGGCACCATCTCGGAGCGACTCCGCTTCCACGTCGTGAACGAACTCCTCTACGCGTTCTACGCCTCACCGACTGGCGGCCGCCTCGTCGGCATCGAGAACCCCATCGGACACCCCGGCGGGACGGAAAGTTACAGACGAGCGACGATGGAGACGCTTGCGGCCGAAGGAGAGCGAGACGATGAGTGACGCCGCCGAGACTGACCGAACACCCGTCGAGGATGCCGACCTCTGTATCGTCGGAGCGGGACCGGCGGGCGGCATCGTCGCCCACCGACTGGCAGAAGCAGGCGTGAGCGTCGTCGTCCTCGAAGCGGGACCCAGATTCGACGGTGACAGGCGGAACCAATTGGACCGACACCTCCGTCCCGGCCTCGGCAACCCGTGGGAGATGGGTGGCCCCCGTGACGAGTTCACGTCGTCGGGTGAGTCGTTCTATCCGCTGAACGACGCCCGCGTGAAGGGAGTCGGTGGGACCACGCTCCACTGGCAGGGGATGGTCATGCGGCTCCACGAACGTGACTTCGAACTCGCCTCGCGCCACGGTGTCGGCGTCGATTGGCCCATCTCGTACGACGACCTGAAACCGTACTACGCCGCCGCTGAGCGTGAACTTGGGGTCGCTGGTGCGGTCGATAATCCGTACGCGCCGCCGCGTGACGAACCGTATCCACTGCCCGCGTTTCCGCCGTCACACTCTGACTCCATCTTCGCCGAGGCGTGCGAGCGACTCGGCATCGACATGCACTCGGTTCCCAACGCGCGCAACTCGGAACCGTACGACGGGCGCTCGTCGTGTGTCGGATACGGGACCTGCAAACCGGTCTGTCCGTCGGGCGCGAAGTACACCGCCGAGTCGCACGTCGAGAAAGCCGAATCCGCTGGCGCGCGCGTCATCGACCACGCTCGCGTCCGACGCCTCGAACACGACGAGTCCGGCGAACGCGTCGTGGCCGCGAGGTACACCACACCCGACGGAGAGACTCACAGGCAGGAGGCAGACCAGTTCGTCCTCGCCTGCGGCGGCGTCGAGAACGTCCGATTGCTCCTGCTCTCGGCGTCTGCCGCGTATCCTGACGGCCTCGCCAACTCGTCGGGCGTAGTCGGACGCTACTTTATGGACCACCTCTTCGCCGGGATGGGTGGCCGCCTCGACAGGTCGACCAGACAGAACCACGTCGGCTTCAACACCAGCGAGACGCACCAGTTCTACGACGACACCGACCCCGTCAACGGTCTCAAACTGGAGTTTCTGAACTACGCCGGCCCCTCTCCGGTCGTCGATGCGCTCCACGCCGACACGTGGGGCGACGAGTTGCGGACGCAGTTGGCGGAGTCCTACGGGACACACATCGCGATGGGTGCGTTGGTCGAACAACTTCCACGCGAAGACAACTACGTCACGCTCGATTCGGAGACGACGGACGATTTGGGCGACCCGGTCCCGGAGGTCCACTGGTCGGTCGACGACGAGACGAAGGCGGCACTCGCTCGCGCGAACGAGATTCAGGCGTCGGTGCTGGACGAACTCGGTGTCGGTGTCGACTGGACTGTCGGCCCGGAGAACACCGGCCCGGCGTTTCACCACATGGGAACGACGAGGATGGGCGACGACCCGGAGACGAGCGTCGTCGACGCCGAGTGCCGGACGCACGACCTGCAAAACCTCTGGATTGCTGGGTCCAGTGTCTTCCCGACGGGGGGCGCGATGAACCCGACGCTCACCATCGCCGCGTTATCAGTCCGTCTCGCCGAATCGCTCCGGCGAGACGTCGAGTAACCAGCGGTAGTTTCCCAGTTGCTCGAACGATACCAGACTAATTTACCACCTCGCGGACGAACCCACGATGCAATGCTGCGGCGTCGGTACCTCCAGACAGTCGGGACGGTCGGTGTTGTCGCTACCGCAGGGTGTCTCGGTGGGGGCGGAGACGAGCGTACCGAGATGAAGGACACCGGCAGTCGCTCGACGGCAGACGCAACGACCGAAGCCGACGCCGGGACGGGTGACCTCGTTCTCGCGACGGCGACGACTGCCTACGACACTGGCTTGCTCGACGCGCTTCACGACGCATTTTCAGCCAGGTTCGGCGTGCGGGTCAAGACGCTGGTTCAGGGAACCGGCGCGGCCTTGCGAACCGCCGCCGACGGCGACGCAGACGTGGTCATCACACACGCCCGGAGCGCCGAAGACGCGTTCCTCCGCGCGGGCCACGGCGTCAATCGGCGCGACCTGATGCACAACGACTTCCTCGTCGTCGGCCCCAGCGACGACCCGGCCGGTATCGACTCGGTGGGAAACGACCCAATTGGTGCGTTTCGGGCAATTGCCGACTCTGAGGCGTTGTTTCTCTCCCGCGGCGACGACTCCGGAACGCACCGCAAAGAACAGGCGTTGTGGACCGAAGCCGGAATCACCCCGGCGGGTCGGTGGTATCAGGCCACCGGTGACGGGATGGGCGACACGCTCAGACAGGCGAGTCGGCGCGGTGCGTACACGCTCGTCGATAGAGGAACCTACAGCGTGGTGGCCGATTCGTCGTCGCTCGTCCCGTTCGTCGAAGGTCCACTCGGTGGCGGGCCCGAAATCCTTCGAAACGAGTACGCCGTCATCGCCACCAACCCCGCGAGACACGACGTGAACTACACGCTCGCCATGGCGTACATCGGGTTCCTCACCGGCCGGGAAGGACAAGGGATAATCCGCGACTTCGGTGACTCGACGCTGTTCGTCCCGGACGCACTGGACGAGAGTCCCCCGCCAGACCAGTATCGACCACTCTCCGGCGGCGATTGAGAGAAGAGACGAGAGTGGCAGCGACGCGGTGTGGCCGGCGGCATCGGCCCAGAGTACGCACCCTTAAGAACCGCGACCCGCATCCTTCGACCATGCAACCACGGGACCTCTCCGCGCACGCTCCCTACGTACCCGGCCGCGGGACAGAGGAGGTCGCCCGCGAACTCGGGTTGGACCCCGAGGAATTGACGAAACTCTCCTCGAACGAGAATCCACACGGCCCGAGTCCGAAGGCCGTCGCGGCCATCGAAGACGCCGCGCCGACGGTGAGCGTTTACCCGAAGACGGCGCACACCGACCTGACGGAGGCCCTCGCCGACAAGTGGGGTCTCGACCCCGAACAGGTGTGGGTCTCTCCCGGTGCCGACGGGTCTATCGACTATCTGACCCGCGCGATGCTCGAACCCGGTGACACCATCCTCGAACCGTCACCCGGGTTCTCGTACTACTCGATGAGCGCTCGCTACCACCACGGCGATGCCATCCAGTACGAGGTGTCGAAGGCCGACGACTTCGAGCAGACCGCAGACGCGGTGCTCGACGCCTACGACGGCGAGCGCATGGTCTACCTGACCACGCCGCACAACCCGAGTGGGTCTGTCCTCCCGCGAACGGAACTCGTCGAACTGGCCGAGTCAGTCGAAGACCACACGCTCCTCGTCGTGGACGAAGCGTACGGCGAGTTCTCCGAGGAACCGTCGGCAATCGACCTGCTCTCGGAGTACGACAACATCGCTGTCCTGCGCACCTTCTCGAAGGCCTACGGCCTCGCCGGCCTCAGGGTCGGTTACACGTGCGTCCCCGAAGAGTGGGCTGACGCCTACGCCCGGGTGAACACCCCCTTCGCCGCGAGCGAGGTTGCGTGCCGCGCCGCACTCGCCGCTCTCGACGACCCAGACCACGTCGAAAAGTCGGTCGAGTCCGCGACGTGGGCCCGCGAGTACCTCCGCGAAGAACTCGACGTGCCGACGTGGGAGAGCGCCGGTAACTTCGTCCTCGCCGAAGTCGGTGACGCCACTGCCGTCTCTGAGGCCGCACAGCGAGAGGGTGTCATCGTCCGCGACTGCGGGAGTTTCGGCCTCCCCGAGTGCATCCGCATCTCCTGCGGCACGGACGCACAGACGAAACGCGCCGTCGAAGTCCTCAACCGTGTCGTCTCGGAGGTGCCGACGGCGTGAGACTCGTCGTCACCGGGACTCCCGGAACCGGAAAGACGACGGCGACGGACCTCGTCGCCGACGCACTCGACCAGACCGTCGTCCACCTCAACCAACTCGTGAAGGACGACGGTCTCTGGACCGAACGCGACGAGGACCGCGACACACTCGTCGTGGACCTCGACGCAGTCCGCGACCACCTCGGCGACTGGGACGGTATCGTCGAGAGTCACCTCGCCCACCACCTCGACGCCGACCGCGTCGTCGTCCTCCGCTGCCGACCAGACGTACTCGAAGAACGACTCGTCGAACGAGGCGAGGCCGAGGCGAAAGCACGCGAGAACCGCGAGTCGGAAGCCCTCGACGTTATCCTCGGTGAAGCGGTCGAGTTCCACGGCGAGGACGCCGTCTACGAGATAGACACCACCGAGCGCGACCCGCAGGCAGTGGCCGACGAAATCGTGGCCGTCGCCGAAGGGAAGCGCGAACCGTCGGCAGGAACCGTCGACTTCATCGAATACCTATGACGCTGGACCAATATCGCGACACGGCAGACAAACTCCTCGCACCGTTCGTCTCGGCGGCCGATACCGCAGGACTCTCACCGAACGGCGTCAGCGTCATCGCGTTCGCCTTCGCCGTCGCGGCGGGCGTCGCGTTCGGTATCGCCGACCCGTTGTGGTACGGCCTCGGTGCCGTCTTCGTCTTCCTCAATGGCTGGTTGGACCTCGTCGACGGCGCTCTCGCCCGCGAGCAGGGCGTCTCGTCGAAGGCCGGCGACATGCTCGACCACGTGCTGGACCGCTACGCCGACATCGTCGTCCTCGTTGGTCTCGCCGCCGGTATCGACTCGTTCGCACTCGGCCTCGCCGCCGTCACGGGCGTCCTCATGACCTCGTACCTCGGGACGCAGATTCAGGCCGTCGGCCTCGGGCGCGCCTACGGCGGACTCGTCGGCCGGGCCGACCGACTCGCCCTCATCGGCATCACTGGTCTCGTCGCCGCCGTCTACACCGGGACTATCGCCGGGTTCACCGTCGTCGGATGGTTGCTCGTCGTCTTCGCCATCATCGGTCACTTCACCGCACTCCAGCGGTTCTGGGGCGCGTGGAGCGACCTGACGTAGAAACAACTATTTTCTGACAGCACAAGCGGAGTCGTGTGCCCTCTATCGTTCCGACGCCGTCCGAAGCGGCGTTCATGTTCGTCCCTCTCGTGGTTCTCGTCGCGACGTCGCTGTGGATTTCACAGAACGCCGCCGCTCGGGGACACCGCTTTCCGAACTTGCTCGGCGCGATTCTCGCGTTCGTCCCCGTCGGTGTGGTCGCCTATCTCCTCGTGTTCGTGCCCAACAATCCCCGACAGCGTCCACCGACTACGACCGAGCGATGGGCACTCACCGTCTTGCTGGCAGGCGCAGGGTCGTTCCTCGTCGGGTCCGTCGGCCTGCCACCCGACCCGTCGTCTCAGGGGTTCTGGTTCGTCGTCGCGTACGTCGGACTCCTGCCGCTTTCGCATCTCGTCGTCTACCGTCGGGGGTACCGACACGTGACGCGGCCAGTCGCCCGACGTGTGTCCGGCCTCCGTAGCCACGAGTGAACCGAACGACGACGCCGTGTTCGACCCGCTGACACCGGCCGGTGGCGTGCCTTTTATACGCGGCGGGACGGTACGTCAGTGTATGCCTCAGTGCGAGATGTGTGGCTCCGACCAAGCCTCTCTGAAGACTGTGAAGGTCGAAGGCGCAGAACTACAGTTGTGTGACGACTGCGCCCAGTTCGGCACGGAGGTCCGCACCGAGTCGACTTCCAGCGCGAGCACGAAGTACTCTACCTCCTCGTCGAGTGGGAAGGCGTCTCGCTCGTCTGGGTCGTCGTCTTCGTCCTCGTCGAAGAAGCGCCGTCGCCGCGACATGTTCGACGACATGGACGAGATTGCCACCGATTACGACTCGCGTATCCGGCAGGCGCGCGAGTCGCGTGGCATGAGTCAGGAAGAACTCGCGAAGTCGCTCAACGAGAAGGCGAGTCTCATCCGCAAACTCGAACGTGGCGACATCATGCCCCCGGACACCGTCCGGAAGAAACTCGAACGCAAACTCGACATCTCGCTCGTCGAGGGTGCGAGCGACGACGACTCCGAGTGGTCTGGTGGCGGCAGCACCAAGACGACGCTCGGCGACGTGGTCAAGCGCAAAGACTGACGACCGACGAGCATCGACTCGGCGCGACTCCGCCGGGACGTTTATCAGGAATATTCACCCGCGAGACGCCGTCTCGTGGCAATCGCGGCCCCGAAAACCAATTTATTAGTCTCGTCGGACGCGACTTCTTCTGTGTTCATCCTAGTCAACCTCAAGGCGTACCCGTGCGACCCCATCGAAGTAGCGACTGCCGCGCGCGACGTCGCCGAGGAGTCCGGCGTCCGCATCGCGGTGTCGCCCCAGGCGGCCGACATCTCGCGCGTCGCCGACACCGGCGTCGAGACGTGGGCGCAACACGTCGACCCGAACGACTACGGGAGTCACACCGGCAGCACACTCGCCGAAGCAGTCGCCGAGGCCGGTGCCGTCGGGACGCTCATCAACCACTCTGAGAAGCGAATGAAACTCGCCGACATCGACGGGTCGGTCCGGGCCGCCGAACGCGCTGGGCTGGAGACCTGCGTCTGTGCGAACAACCCCGCACAAATCGGTGCCGTCTCCGCGCTCGGACCTGACTCGGTCGCTGTCGAACCGCCGGAACTCATCGGTGGCGACGTGTCCGTCGCAACCGCAGACCCCGGTATCGTCACCGACGCCGTCGACTCAGCGGCCAACGTGGACGAAGACGTGGACGTGTACTGCGGTGCTGGTATCTCCACCGGTGACGACGTCGTGACCGCAGAAGAACTCGGCGCGTCCGGTATCCTCCTCGCGTCCGGTGTCGCCAAGGCCGACGACCCGCGCGCGGCCCTCGAAGACCTCGTCTCCGGACTGTAAGCACAGCGAAAAGCCCCGCGTTGCCGGCGATTACTCGTCGGCGGTTTCTGTTTCGTCGACGAACGATTTCTCGATAGCAGCGACTGTCTCGGCGAGTTCTTCGGCGTCCAAAAGGTCCGCGTACTCGTCGCTGACGAGGTCCGGCAGGGCGTACTCGTACTGTCCACGGCCAGCGTGGCGGATGAACCCTGCTCGGCGAAGCGACCGGTTACGGCCATATGCGAGGTGCTGGTCGCCCGTCTCGCCCGCCGCGACGTGTGCCGCGAGGGGGTCGGAGATACCGCGTTCGCGGTAGTGTTCGAGCATCCCGTGGTGTACCTCTCCGAGAGCGTTCACGATGGCAGTCATTCGGTCGACCACGTCGCGTCTGTTCTCGGCACCCGGTGCCGGTTGGAGGTCGGCGGGTTCGAAGTCGCCCATGTTGGCCGCCGCTTCCCACGCGTCCTCGTCTTCGGTGTCGGCATCGGTGTCACCGGTCGGCACGTCGAACCCGTGCGTGGGCCACGGCGGACCGTCCGGCGCTTCGAGTGGTGGGCGCGGATGGGGCGAGATATCCTCGTCGTTGGCGGCGACGGCCCGCGCGACTTCGTCGGGGGTCGCGTCCGTGGCGGGTTCGCCGTCTTCGTCGCCCGCCGTGCTCGCACGCTCCGTGTCGCCGTCTGCCGCGCCGTACTCGCCGAGTGCCGCCTGCTTCTCTTCGGGTCGGTTGAGGTTGCGGCCCTCTCCACCGCGGTAGGGTGCCTCGGCCTTCTGGAACATCGCCTGCGCGAACTGGTCGGCCATCCGCGAGAGGTCACGGGCCTCTTCGAGTTCGCGTTCGAGTTGGCGAATTTTGGCTTCCTTCTTCTCGATTTGTTGGCGCAGGTCTGCGATTTGGCTCTCGCGGCGTTCTTTCTCGTCTGAAATCTCTTTGAGGTCCGAGACGAGGTTGCCGTCGACGGATTTCAGGTCGGGGCGCTCGAAGTCGTCGAGACCCGGGGTCGCACCGGCGTCGAACGTCTGCTTCTTGTGGAACTGCACGCGCCGGATGGACTCGGACCAGTCGGTGACGAGGAACCCCTCGCCGTTGCCCATATCCTCGATAGCGTCGGCGTACTCGGACCCGAGGATACGGCCGACGACTTTCGTGTCGTTTCGCCACGTGAGACGGTGCCAGACCAGCCAATCGCACTGCGTGATGAAGTCCTTCTTCACGTCGGCCGGGCGTTGTGAGATGCCAACGACGCCGAGACCGTGTTTACGCCCGCGTTTCCCGATTTTGATGAGCATCTTGCCCGCTTCGTCCATCCCGCCTTTCTCCGGGATGTACTCGTGGCACTCTTCGATGAGCATCAAGAACGGCTTCTTGAGTTTCTTCTCCTTGGCGAAGAGGTGTTTCGCTACCTCCGTCACCAACTCGTCCGCCGCCGCGTCGTCGAGGTAGCCCGACACGTCGAGGATAATCGGGACGTTCTGTTCGAGGGCGAGCGTGGCGAGTCGTTCGGCGTGTTCGGGGCTGACCTGAATGTCGCACTCCTCGTCCGCCCCCGCGTGGAGGAGTTCGAACTCCTGTTTGAGGCCGTAGTACTCGCCGTCTGTGTCGACGATGAGCACCGGAAAATTCGACGACAACAGGTTCTCTATCATCACTGACGCCGTGTTCGACTTGCCGGACCCGGACTTGCCCGTGATGAACCCTCGTCCGGTGAGAATGTCGACGACTGGCAGTTCGACAGTCGTCCCCGGGTCTTCTGTGCCCACTCCCCCTGGTCCGTCACTGATTTCGGCAACCGAGATGGTTTCCGTGTCCGAATCCGTCATCCGGTTTTGACGACTGGCGCGGGGGTCATAGTTCCTCCCCTCCGGGGCAACCACCGATATCGAGAGTGAAGCGGGTGGCGCGCGGTTCGAAATCATCGCGAACATCGGGTTCGACCCTGTGAGAATCCCCTAATCGAACTCCACGAGCGATGACTGACCGCGGTGCTTCCGCCGTCTTGCAGACGACTGGTCGTCGCCAGTCGAGGACTCGCCTGCGTCTCCGTCAATCCGTTCTGACGGCGACACTCCAGCAGCGGACTTCCATCCGTCCAGACTCGACTGGTCGGCCGACGAAAACGAGAGGTTCGAGACGCGAACGCCAAGTTTTCGGACCGTCTCGTCGGCGAACTCCGCGTCGAGTAAGTCGAGCGCGACCGATTCGACGAGGTCGGGGTCGTCGACGGGACCGGGGAGTGACCGCGCTCTGGTGTTGATGTCGAACGGCGGGACGACGACTTTGATACCGATGGTTCGGTACATCGCCCCGCGTGACTGCGCTCGGTCTGCCACGTCGGCGGCGAGTGCGCGGACGACTTCGCTTTTGGCTTCCATCTCGGCGGTCGGGTCGGTGAACGCGGACTCTCTGGAGAGACTCTTCGGTCGGCCCGTCGGGGTGACGCGCCTGTCGTCGTGCCCTCGTGCTCGTTCGTGGAGTTCGCGGCCCCGCGACCCGAAGTTCGATTCGAGGATGTTCGGGTCGGCATCGGCCAAGTCGCCCGCTGTCTCGATGTCCAAACTCGCCAACTCGCGGGCCGTGACGGGGCCGACACCGTGGACCTCTTCGACGGGAATTGGCGCGAGGAACGACTTGACTTCCCCCGGTCTGACCACGACGAGGCCATCTGGTTTGTCGAAGTCGGAGGCGATTTTCGCGGTGGACATGTTCGGTGCGACGCCGATAGACGCCTCGACGCCCACGTCGCGGGCGATGCGCTGTTTGACGTAGCGAGCGTAGCCTTCGGCGAGTGTCCTGTCACCCGTGGGGGCCACGTCCCACGCGGTTCGGTCGGTCACGTCGAGGTACGCTTCGTCGATACTCACCTCGCGGACCACGTCGGCGCAGTCGTGGAGAATCTCCTTCACGTCGGCGGCGACGGACTTGTAGAAGTCGAGGTCCACCGTGCGGTAGTAGCCCACACCCTCGGTGTCTTCGAGGGGTTCGTCGTCACCGGCACGTTCGTCGATTCGGGGGAGTCTGTCGAGTGCCGTCGAGATTGGTTGCGCGCTCTCGACGCCGAACTCGCGGGCCTCGTAACTCGCGGTTGCGACGGCCCCGTGGCCTTCGCCCGGTTCGTAGCCCATCCCGACGACGACCGGTTCGCCGACGAGTTCGGGTTCTCGGAGTCGTTCGCAGGAGGCGTAGAAACAGTCCATGTCGACGTGGAGGACGATTCTATCCACGTCGGCGTCCGTCTCCGTCCCCGGAAGCGTCTCCTCCGCCATCGGGTGGGTGTAGACGGGCGACGCACCTGAACCTTCAGATACCGCGGTGAAAGTGAACCGGAGGGCGAGGAAGCGTGGGTCGTTACTTCAGTCGTTCTTGCAGGAACGACGGGTGGGCCGCCTCGATGCCATCGATAGAGAGAATCTTGTCAGAGATGACGTCTCCGAGCGAGTCGCCGTCGACGGCACGGACTTCGGCCATCAGCATGTGGTCGCCGGACGACGTGTAGAGTGATTCGACGTCGTCGAGTTCTTTCAGCGCGCGTGTGACTTCGACGTAGCGCTCACTCGCGCACTCGATGCCGACCATCGCAATCGATTGTCCGGCGAGTTTCTTCGGGTCGATGTCCGCAGAGTACCCGATGATGACGCCGTCGTCTTCGAGTTTACTGATGTACTTTCGAACCGTCGGCTTCGACACGCCCGCCCGGTCTGCAATCTCGGCGTACGACGCTTTCGCGTCTTCTTCCAAGACTGCGAGGATGCGTCCCTCCGTGGACGTGGTTTCCATGCCCGTTTCTTTTTGTACGGGAGAAAAATATCTTGCGAATCCGAAAACGCATATCCGTCACGTCGAACCGGTGAGATGACCGGTGTGGTGACGTGCCGGTGTCGGACGGTTACTTGTGCTTGTCGAGGAACTTGTCGTAGGACCGCTCCCACTCGTAGGAGTCGTCGAAGTAGCGCTCAGCGAGCGGTTCTTCGGGCATTTCGCCGATGCGCTGTTTCTCCTGCTGGTAGGACGGACGGTCTTCGTCGACGTAGTACCGGCCGGTGAGGACGGTTCCCTCGTGGAGCGCGTTCTCCGTCTCGAACATCATCTCGGAGGCTTCCGAGCGACTCGTCTTGTCGAACTCGTAATCGTCGGAGTCGTTGATGTCGATGTACGGGACGTACTGGCGTGCGTCCTTGTTCCACGTCGGACACTGCGTCAGGAAGTCGACGTGGGAGAAGCCGTCGTGCTGGATGGCTTCCACGATGATGTCCTTCGCCTGGTTCGGGTTGACTGCGGCCGTCCGCGCGACGTACGACGCACCCGCGTTGAGCGAGAGCGACAGTGGGCGGAGCGGCGTCTTCGCCGAGCCGTGGGGCTGGGTCTTGGACTTGTGTCCCATCGGCGACGTCGGGGACGTCTGTCCCTTCGTGAGGCCGAAAATCTCGTTGTTGAACACGATGTAGGTGATGTCGTGGTTCTCACGAGCGGTGTGCATGAAGTGGTTGCCACCGATACCGTAGCCGTCACCGTCACCGCCGGCCGCGACCACGGTCAGACCGGGGTTCGCGAGCTTGGCGGCGCGGGCGATGGGGAGCGAGCGGCCGTGGATGGTGTGGAATCCGTAGCTGTTGAAGTAGCTGTTGAGCTTGCCGGAACAGCCGATACCGGTCGCCACCATCATCTCGTCGGGCGAGAGGCCGAGCTCGGCCGCTGCACCCTTCAGAGCCTTGAGGACACCGAAGTCACCACAGCCAGGACACCACGTCGGCTGGGGTTCGAGTCCGGGCGTGAACTCGTTTTGGTCCTTCTCCGTTTCTTCACCGATTGCGCTGAATGCACTCATGATTTATTCACCCACCTTGGGGACGAACTTCGTGCGGTTGTCTGGGAGCTCCTCGCCTTCGAGGAGCGCCGTCTCGAATCCCTCGACGATGTCGTGGGGCTCGAACGGATTACCGTTGTACTTGAGGAGACTCGACATCTTGTCGCCGTAGCCACCGAGTTCCTTCTGCGCGAGGCCGCGGAACTGGGCGGAGGCCGTCATCTCGACGACGAGCGCCTCGTCGACGCTGTCGAGGAACTCCGAAACCTGTGTCTTCGGGAACGGCATCAGTTCGGAGACGCCGAGAACCTTCACCGAGTGACCGTTCTCGTTGAGGACGTCGGCGGCCTCTTCGACGGTACCCTGCTGGCTACCGAAGGTGATGAGACCGTAGTCGGCGTCTTCCGGTCCGTAGACCGTGTTGAAATCGCCGTCTTCGTCGAGTTCCGCGCGGATGGACTCGACTTTCTGCATGCGGCGGTTCATCTGAGCGACGCGGTTGTCGGGGTCTTCCGAGATGTGACCCGCGGGCATGTGCTCGTTACCCGTCGCGAGGTAGCGACCACCCTTCTGACCCGGCAGCGAGCGCGGGGAGACACCGTTCTCGGTGTCGTGCTGGAAGCGCTGGTACTTGCCGGAGTCGTCGTGCGGTGCGTCCGCGAGTTCCGCTTCGGTCAGGACCGACCCGAGGTCCGGGTTCGGCTCTTCGTCGAAGACCGAGGCCGGGACGTTCGAGAGTTCGCCACCGAGCTTCTGGTCGTACAGGACGATTGCCGGAATCTGGTACTCGTAGGCAATCTTGAACGCCTTACGCGTCTGGTCGTACGCCTCCGCGGCGGTTGCGGGGGCGAAGACGACGCGGTGGGAGTCGCCCTGCGAAGTGTACAGGACGTGCTCCATGTCGGACTGCTCGGGCTTCGTCGGCATACCCGTCGATGGGCCGGCGCGCATGGCCTCGACGAGGACGATAGGCGTCTCGGTAATCTCTGCGAGACCGAGAGGCTCGGACATGAGCGAGAACCCGCCACCGGACGACCCGGACATGGCCTTCACACCAGCGTGCGAGGCACCCATGGCCAGTGCCGCGGCGGCGATTTCGTCTTCCACTTGCTCGGAGATACCACCGAGTTCGGGGAGGTTCTGCGACATGATGACGAAGACTTCCGTCCACGGGGTCATCGGGTACCCGGAGATGAAGCGACACCCTTCGTCGATGGCACCGTACGCGATGGCGTCGGAACCGGAGAGCAGAACCTGCTCTTCGTCGTGTTCACCCGTCGGTGCGGAGATGTCGGGTGCGTCGACGTCGAAGTCCTCTTTGACCTGTTGGTAGGCGTCGTCGAAGACTTCGAGGTTGGGTTCGAGAATCTTCTCCGGCATCGCGTCCGACATCAGACTCTTGATGACGTCGGGTTCGATGTCCGCGATGGCGCAGGTGACTGCGACACCGGCCGTGTTACGCATGACTTCGCGGCCGTGTTCGCGGGCGATGGAACGGAGATTGATGTCGTAGACGTGCCAGTCGTTCTCTTCGACACGCTCGTCGAAGTTCTCGATTTCGTCGGTGTCGAGGAGACCAGAGTCGTAGACGATGACACCACCTTCGACGAGTTCGTCGAGGTTCTCCGAGAGCGGCTTGATTTCCTCGTTGCCGTAGTAGGCACCCTCACTCGGGTTGCGAGCGAACGAGTCCCCGAGGGAGAGGAGGAAGTTGTATCCGTCACCACGCGACTTCACGGGGTCGGCGCTGACGCGCACTTCCGTGTACGTGTGACCTCCGCGAATTCGCGATGGATAGTGGCGATGCGTGAAAACGTGTAGCCCCGCTCGCATCAGGGCTTTTGCGAAGTTCTGGCTGGTCGAGGCGATGCCGTCACCGGAACCCCCTGCGATGCGCCAGATAAGTTCGTGGTCAGTCATAATTTGAGCTCACGGCCCCGCTGGGGCGCTATTTGAAAAGTTGGGGTGGGTCCGAATAAAGACTTTGCTATGGATTGACAAGGAAAGATAATGAAGGACTTAATATTGTTAAATTGGTCCCTCGGACACCCAACAGAAGTGGACGAATGGCGAGTTCGAAAACACCGAGTAGACCAACTAATAACTCGGTTTAGAGTGGTTTCTTCGATTTTTCGACGGATGGTCGATTACTCGTTCTCGGGACTCGATGGATGGTATGGCGTGTCATACTCGCCGGCCTGTCCATCGAGTCGGTCGGGGGTGATGTAGCCCGCGAGCAGCATGAAGTCGAGGATGGTGAGGTACAGCATCGCCTCGACGACCGGCACACCGCGTGGGGGGAGCACCGGGTCGTGTCGGCCGACGACCTGAATCTCCTTCTCCTCGCCCGTCTCCCAGTCGACAGTCCGCTGCTTCTTCGGAATCGACGTGGGTGCGTGCAGCGTCATCTCGCCGAAAATCGGTTGTCCCGTGGTGATTCCACCCTGAATGCCGCCGTGCTTGTTGCCGACTGGACGCGGGTCACCTTCGTCGTCGAACTCCCAGTCCTCGTTTCGGTCTGACCCGGTCCACTCGCGGGCCTCGCGGCCGAGGCCGAACTCGAACGACGTCGCCGCCGGAACAGACATCATCGCCTGTCCGAGTCGCGCCGAGAAGGAGTCGAATCGGGGGGCACCGAGGCCACGGGGGACACCTTGCGCTTCGAAGTAAATCGACCCACCGATGGAGTCGCCTTCCTTCTGGTACTGTTCGATGACCTCCAACATCTTCTCCGCCGTCTCGGGGTGTGCGCACCGAACGTCGTTCTCTTCGGAGTGTTCGAGTATCTCCTCGAACGTGACCGGCGGTGCTTCCACGTCACCAATCTGGTTCACGTGAGCTTTGACCTCGACGTCGTACTCGCTCTGTTCGAGAACCTGCTTGGCAACTGCGCCGGCAGCGACCCAATTCACTGTCTCACGCGCAGACGAGCGTCCGCCACCGCCCCAGTTGCGCGTCCCGAACTTCGCCGAGTAGGTGAAGTCGCCGTGGGACGGGCGAGGTGCGGTCACGTAGGGTTCGTACTTGCCGGAGCGAGCGTCCTTGTTCTGGACGACCATCCCAATCGGCGTCCCCGTCGTGTAGCCGTCTTGGACGCCAGAGTTGACGACGACGGCGTCCGGTTCGCCGCGACTCGTCGTAATCATCGACTGGCCCGGTTTTCGTCTGTCGAGCTCTTTCTGGATGTCCTCGACGGAGAGTTCCACGCCGGCGGGGCACCCGGATATCGTGGCACCCATGGCGTCGCCGTGACTCTCGCCGTAGGTGGTCACCCGAAAGAGGCGACCGAATTCGTTCCCGTTCATTACCCCGACCCTCGGGCGTCCGCCCATTTAGTGTTTGTAGAAAGGTGCAATCGTGGACGGGAGTGTGCAGGTGTGTCGCGTCGTGGTCTTGGAGGACGACTGGACACCACGGTGAATGTGATTTTACTTTCACTCCGTTTGGCGAGCATTGTTGTTCGTTCCTCTCGGACGTGACACTGTCGTAACCAGATGCGCTCTCCGACGACAATCACCGATTCCGAGCAGTATTGGCTCCGTAGCCGAGACGTAAGCGACTCTCCGAAAATCGGCAGTGAAGACTACTTCACAGAACACGACGTGCGGCGACCAGCAGAGGTGACTGCGGCGGACCTCCCACCGGCAGACACGAACGCAGTTCGCGAACTCGACCGTGAGGCCCTCGACCAACAGAAGACCATCGGTAAGTGGCAAATAACTGGGTCGGCAGACCGTACCGACGAACTCTGGCCGAACCTCGTCGCCGACGCCGAGGCGGGAATCATCTGGGCGGTGAAGGCGATGACCACGTTCGGGTATCGAAACCTCCCGATGTACGACGATTACGTCCTCACCGTGTACACGCCCAATTACTTCGAACGACACGACGTAACGCGTGTGCGGTCCCATCTACGAGAGGAGTACGGTATCACCCGTGAACTGTACTACAAGCCCGACATTTACACGACCAAAGGAATCGACGCAGAGACGGCCGAAGAGTTCGGTCTGTCGCGCCCAGCGAGGTACGTCGACTGACCTGCGGCCGCGCAGTACGTAGGCTCATAGCCTGCCCGCACATACCATCCTGTATGTCGATTCTCTCGACCGATAGCGTCCGCGAACGCCTCGAAGCGACGTTCTGGGAGCGACACGCGAACCCGTGGAGTGCAGGGACCCGAATCCTCGTGTATCCGGTGTTTATGTACGCCATCTACCGGCGCGACGCGAAACTCTTCGCCGCGACGCTGGCGTTCATCACCGTCAATCCCGTGCTCTTCCCGCGCCCCAAGCGCACGGACAACTACCTCAGTCGAATCGTACTCGCCGAACGCGAGTGGTTGGACGAGGGGAAGGGAACGATGGGACTCGACTACCCGAACGTTCTCAACGTCCTCAACATCCCGGTGACGTTCTACGCGTTCGCCGCCGCGATACGACGAAAGCCAGTCGGGACGCTCCTCGGAACGCTCGGTGTGATGGCCATCAAACTCTGGTGGACCGACGCCATCGTGAAAGAGACTGGCGTGACTGGTGAGGGACCAGCGGATATCCCCACCGTCTCCGACGACTCAGTCGCCGAGTGAGTCGAGCGTCGCCGTCGCGAACGGAATCAGCATCTCGTCGGGGTGCATCCCACCGTGCATGGCGACGAAGTCGAGTTTGCCGCGGTCCTCGTCGCCGTACCAGACACTGCTGTCGCGGTGGACGACGACGAGGTCACCGAGTCGGTGCTCGAACGTCTCGGACGGATTCGGTCCGAAGAGCTCCGACTCCAGAACGTCCTGCTTCCGGAGGACTCTCGCGTCCAGTTCGGCCGTGAGGAGGTCGTACACAGGGTCGATTCGGTCCGGTCGGAGGTGCAGGTGGACGTTCCGTGCACTCCCCGAGTATCGAATCGGCGTCCCATCGGTGAGTGTTCGAAGGTCTGAAACGAGTTCGAACGGCGGGGCCGAGAGGTCGACGTTCTCCTCGGGCACGGTGTCGATGAGTCCGTGGTCGGCCGTGAGACAGACGAGTGTCTGTCCGTCGTCGTCGTTGCTGGTCTCGGCGAGTGTCTCGATGGCCTCGGCGACCCGGTCGAACGTCTCCGCGGCCGTCTCGCGGTACTCGTCGGAGTCGACACCTTCAGCGTGCGCAACCGCGTCGGTCTGTGGGAGGTACGCGAAGATGTACGACGGGTCCGACGCCTCCCGTGCGGCGTCCGCGAACGACTCGGAGAACGTCGACAGGTCCTCGGGGTCGTAGGTGTGTGGGACCGTCGAGTCGTTCGGAAACGGCGTCACCTGATGTGTCTCGATGCCCGCATCGGCGAGTTCGGGATAGATGCTCTCGGCGTCGGCAACGTCCTCGAAGTCGATTCGCTCCGGCGTACTGCCGTCTTTTCGGAGGAACGGAAGTGCCTCGAACTGCTCGTCGGTGTCCGGGTCGTAGACGTACCACCCGACGACGCCGTGTTCAGACGGGAGCGAAGCGGAGTGAAACGTGTTCATCGCGGCGGCCGTCTCCGACGGATAGACGGCCGTCAGCGGCGTTACTCTCCCTGCACGTTCGAACCGTCGTAAGAACGGGATTCGCTCGCGTTCGCCGTCCCACTGGGCGAGGCCGAATCCGTCGACGAGGAAGACGACGACGCGGGAGATATCGTCGTACACGTCGGTTGCTGCTTCGGGAAGGCGTGGCCCGACGTCGGCACCGAGCACGTCCGCGACTGTCCCCGGAATGCGAGAGAAACACCAGTCTTCGTAGGCGGGAAGGAGGTAGTCTCCGTCCGATTGGCGCTCACGCAGTGCCGAACTGTCGGGTCGCTGCATGGAACAGTCGCCGGACGGCGGTGGCAAAAAGGTTCGGTCGACGCAGTATTCTATCCCTTCTCGCGGGTCAGTCTTCGGTCACGTCGACACCGAGGTCACGCATCGTCTCGAAGAAGTTCGGGAACGACACGTCGACGTGTTCCGCGCCAGAGATAGTCGTCTCGCCGTCGGCGACGAGAGCGGCGACGGTGAGTGACATCACGATGCGGTGGTCGCCTCGGCCGTCCACTTCGGCACCCACGAGGTCGGTGTCGCCGCCGTGGATGGTGAGTCGGTCCTGTTGTTCGGTGACGTTCGCGCCCATCTTGGCGAGTTCTTCCGCCATCGCCGTCACGCGGTCGGTCTCTTTGTACCGGACGTGTTCGCAGTTCTCGATGACGGTGTCGCCGTCGGCTATCGCGCCGAGTGCGGCGATGGTCGGGAGCAAGTCGGGCGTGTCGCCAACGTCCACGGTGGTTCCCGAGAGGTCGGCCACCGAGACGACGAGTTCACCGGCGTCTTGGTCCCACTCGACGTCTGCGCCCATGTCGCGGACGATATCGACGATGGCTTTGTCACCCTGTGCGGAGGGGCGTGCTCCCTCGACGACGACCGGTTCGTCGTCGGCACCCGCGACGGCACCCGCGGCGAGGAGGTACGAGATAGACGAGAAGTCACCGGGGACGCTGTACTCGCCACCGGCGGGGCGGTACGACTGGCCGCCAGCGACCGAGAATCCGTCGTCGGTTTGCGTCGCCTCGATGCCGAAGTCGTCGAGCACTTCGAGCGTGATATCGACGTACGGCGCGGACTTGAGTTCGGTCGTGAGTTCGACGTCGATGCCCTCGTCGGTGACCGCACCGGCCATCAGGAGCGCCGTGATGTACTGCGAAGAGACGTCGCCGGGAATCTCGACGGTTCCGCCGACCATCTCGTCGCCGACGACGAGGGGTGCCTGTCCGTTTCGGCGCGTACTCTCGGCGCGACCATCCAGGTCGAAGACGGCATCGAGAAGTGGTCCTTGCGGGCGCGAGCGGAGAGAGTCGTCGCCGGTGAGGACAGTCAGGTTCTCGCCGAGACCCGCACACGCGGTGACGAGTCGCATCGTCGTCCCCGAGTTCGCGCAGTCGATGACGTTATCTGGCGTCTCGGGGCGACCGTCGAACCCTTCGACGTCTACCGTCTGGCCGTCGCGTTCGACGGTTCCGCCGAACGCTCGAACGGCGCGCATCGTCGCTTTGGTGTCGGCGCTGACGAGGGCGTCGCGGACGACTGCTGCGTCGCTGTACCCGGCGGCGAGAATCGCTCTGTGTGTGTAACTCTTCGACGGCGGTGCGCGGGTTCGACCCCGAACCCGGGACTGCGAGAGACGAACGTCCATACGCGGGCGTCGTCAGGACGTAGTATCAGGGTACCGGAGGCGGCGACGTTCTCCCGCACGTCGACCACTGGAACCGCCGGCCGTTGGGGGCGACACTCGTTCCCGAGTTGTTAGAATCACGAGCATTCCTTTGTCCCCACACGCCAAAGCAGAGGTATGCTCGTCAAGGACATCGCCCAGACGGACGTCGTCACAGTCGAAGTCGAAACACCGCTCGCCGACGTCGCCCGAACGATGCGTGACGAACGTGTCGGGAGCGTCGTCGTCGTCGACGCGAAAGGTGTCGTCGCTGGCTTGCTGACTGACCGTGACCTCGTCGTCTACGGACTCGCCGGCGACAGACCCGTCGGTGACCTCGTCGCCAACGATATCTTCTCGACGAACGTCTTCAACGTCGACCCCGACGACGGCATCACCGAAGTCGTCGACAAGATGCACGACGAAGGCGTGCGCCGTGTGCCCGTCATGTCCGACGGTGACCTCGTCGGCATCGTCACGCTGGACGACCTGCTGTGTCACCTCTCGAAGCAACTCGAAGAACTCGCTGACGTCGTCCGCGGCGAATTCCCGCGGTAAACTCGCGGACGCTCGTCAGCCCGAAACGACTGTCCGCTAGACCGAAACCGGAATCCGTCGCCCGCGACGCGAGGGCTTTACTACCGACCGGGCGAACTCCGGAGTATGGAACCCGATTTCTCACCGCTGGCCGAGTTCCTCGGCGACGACTTCGATGGCTACCTCATCTCTGCGGACGGGAGCGATTCGAACCAGTTGTACCTCTCTGGATTCGACGCCCCGGACCCGTACACGACGCTCTACACCACAGAGGGGACACATCTCCTCGTCTCCACACTCGAATACGGACGCGCCAAGAAGGAGAGTCGCGCGGCCACCGTCTCGCGCCTCTCGGACTACGACTACATGGAGAAGGTTGCCGAGAATCCGCACGTCGTCGCGAAGGCGAAGACTGTCGCCGAATTCGTGGCCGACCACGGAGTCGAGACACTCGCCGTCCCCGAGGACTTCCCGCTCGGAGTCGCCGACGCCCTCCGTGACGAGGGCGTCTCCATCGAAGCGGAGACTGACGACGTGCTGACTACCATCCGCGCCGTGAAAGACGACGACGAAGTCGAGTACATCCACGACGCGCAGGACGCCAACGAGGCATCGATGCAGGCCGCAGAAGACCTCATCCGCGCCGCAGACATCGCCGACGACGGGACGCTTCGCTACGAGGGCGAACCGCTGACGAGCGAACGCGTGAAAGAAGAAATCGAGGTCACGTTACTGCGCCACGGGTGCGCGCTCGACGAGACAATCGTCGCCTGCGGTGCCGACGCCGCCGACCCGCACAACCGCGGTAGCGGCCCGCTTTCCGCCAACGAGCCCATCATCATCGACATCTTCCCGCGCGACAAGGAGACCAAGTACAACGGCGACATGACTCGAACCTTCGTGAAGGGTGAACCGTCCGCGAAGATTCGCGAGTGGTTCGACCTGACCGAAGAGGCGTTCCACGCTGCACTCGACGCCGTCGAACCTGGAGCGACGGGCGAAGACGTTCACGACGCGGTCTGCGACGTGTACGAAGCGGCCGGGGAGAACACCCTCCGCGCCGACCAGTCTGCAGAGACTGGATTCATCCACAGCACGGGGCACGGCATCGGCCTCGACGTACACGAACTCCCGCACGTGAGCCAACACGGCGAGGAACTGAAACCGGGACACGTCATCACTATCGAACCGGGGCTGTACGACCCCGATATCGGCGGCGTCCGTATCGAAGACCTCGTCGTCGTCACCGAAGACGGCTACGAGAACCTCACGGAGTACCCAGTCGAACTCGTCGTCGAATAAGAGAGTCGGCGGACCACTCGGAGAGCGTCCGTCGAGTTAGCTGTCGAGTGCGCCACCGCCAGTGGACGGGTCGACACCCGAGGCGTCGGTCCACCCGGAGTTGACCTCGCGCCACTGCTTGAGCAGGTTCTCCAGCGCGTCACCCGTCTCGGGCGTGAGGACGCCGGCGGCCTGTCGAACGACGCTCCCGTCTTCGATGAGAAGCGCGTAGATGTTTCCTTCCCCGAGGAGGCCGAGACGACGCTGGAGCGCAGTCTTGTCGACGCGCGTGACCAGTGCGTTTTCGTGCGGGCGACTCCGCGCCGAACCGGGGGTCATCCCACCGCCAGACATCGGCGGCATCATCCCACTTCGGCCACCGAGGACGAGCAGTTCGTAGTAGCCGAAGTGGTTGTAGGTCTCACAGAGTTCTTTTGCGAACCCCCGCCACGACCCCACGAGTGACTGTTGGCGGCGGTCGAAACTGATGAGTACGAGCGTCTGCTCCCCCTCCAGGTCGTCGGGGAGAACGACCTTTTGGCCGTTCGTATCTCGGGACGGCAGACGAGGGAAGTCCATGGACTAGGCGAAACTCCACGAGTATTTAAGTCTAATTGCCGATTCAGAAAAATATCGCGTCGTAGACAGGGATTCCGGAGCGAGTGCGACGCGGAAACGCATTACCACTGGTAACACGTTCTTCGACATAAACCTCCGGTGCCGAGTCTCAGACCCGATAACGAGACGTCTCAGCGTTCGTAGTCGGGGTCGAACAGTTGGGCCGACATCGGTCCGGGGTCGGTTCCCTCGACGACGGCGTACGAGGAGAAGTCCTCGACACCTGCGTCTTCCAGAATCCCCTCGTCGTAGAAGGTGTTGCCCGTACACTCCGTCGGGTCGCGCGAGAAGAGTTCGGTGAGTGCGTCACACATTATCTGCGGCGTCCGCCAGTCTTCGGGCGTTCCCATCCCGAAGTGACGCGTCGCCTCCGACTCGATGGCCGCGACGGGCCAGAGCGCGTTCACGGCGATATCGTCGGTGGCGAGTTCTTGTGCGAGCGACTCCGCGATGAAGGTCATCCCGTACTTCGAGAGTGCGTACGCAATCTTCCCGGGTGCGGGACGTGCCGGCATCGGCGGCGAGAACGTGACTACGTGCGCGTGGTCGCTCTCGCGGAGGTACGGAAGTGCGGCGTAGGTGGTCGCGTACGCACCACGGGCATTCACGTCCACGAGCAGGTCGAATCGCTTCGGTGGCGTGTTCTCGAAGTTCGCGATGTGAATCGCACCCGCGTTGTTGACGACGAAGTCGATGCCGCCAAACTCGTCGACTGTCTCCTGAATCGCCGCCTCGACAGAGTCGTCGTCGCGAACGTCGAGTTGACACCAGATGGAGTTTCCGCCGCGCTCACGAATCTCCTCGGTCGTCTCCACGATGGTTCCGGGGAGTTCGTCGTGACCCTCCACCGTCTTCCCGGTCGAGACGACGTTCGCACCGCGGTCTGCCAAGTCGAGTGCGATGGCCTTGCCAATACCGCGACTCGTCCCCGTGATGAAGGCCGTCTTGCCCTCGAAATCAACATCATCGAATGCCATAGAATCACATTGTCAAACGGCCACTTGATGGTTCGTACACGGGAAGTGCGTTCACCGACGTTTGCCCGGTCGGCGGTTCATCGACGTGGCACACCCAAAGGTGAGTGTCGCTCGTCTCGCGGACTCCGCCGGCACCGATTCTCTTTTGGGCGGTCCGCGTCCACTCCGTACCGATGAAACTGCTCGTCGTCGGTGCCGGTGCGATGGGTCGCTGGTTCGGCAGCACGGTCGACGCTGACCTCGCGTTCGCAGACGCAGACCCCGAAGCAGCGGTTGCCGCGGCAGACGAACTCGGTGGCCGCGCCGTTCCGCTGGACGGCGACGAGCAGTTCGACGTCGTCTGTCTCGCAGTGCCGATGGCCCTCGCTCCCGAGGCCATCGAAGCGAACGCCCACCGCGCCAAGGAGGCGATGTGCGACGTGACGGGAGCGATGACCACGCCGGTGTCGGCGATGCGCGAACACCTCCCGGTCCGAGAACGACTCAGTCTCCACCCGCTTTTCGCACCGCAAAACGCGCCCGGGAACGTCGCCGTCGTCGCCGACGAACCGGGGCCACGCGGTGACGCCATCCTCGACGACCTGACTGCCGCCGGAAACCACGTCTTCGAGACGACACCGGCAGAGCACGACGAGGCGATGGAGACAGTACAGGCCGCCGCCCACGCCGCCGTCCTCGCGTTCGGCCTCGCTGCCGACGACGTCCGCGACGAGTTCGCCACCCCCATCTCGGCCGCACTCGACGAACTCGTCACCGCCGTCTCGGGTGGGACGCCCCGCGTGTACGCAGACATCCAATCGACCTTCGGGGACGGGACAGACAGGGTCGCCGACGCCGCACGCGCACTCGCGATGGCCGACCCGAACGAGTTCTCCGACCTCTACCGCGCCGTCGCTCGCGGACGCGACCAGACCGACAACCACGACCCTGCCGAGCGATGAGAGAGTGTAGACGCCGCCGATGACCCCCGCGACTGCATTCCAACTGCGCCACCGCCACCCTCCAGAGTTCACCCGACGATGATAGACAGAGACGCCGTCCGCGACAACGCGAAGTATCTCAGAAACGTTCGCCCGATAGACCCCGACGAGATTGCCGAGTACATCGAAAGCGCCCCTCACCCGGCAGTCGTCAAACAGACGCTCCGCGAGGAAGCCTACGACTTGGGCCTCTTCGAGCGAGACGACGGAACGTTCGTCCCGACGAACCAGGACCCCGTGACGCCGCCGGGATGGTCTCCCGAGGCCTTCCCCGACGACTACTCGTTCGCCCTCGAAGACCTGCTTATCCAGCGGTACGGAGCGAACTGGCACGTCGGCGACGACGGTGACCGACTCCGTCAGCGCGTCCGGCAGTTGAAAGAGGACTACTACCGCGGGAATCCCGTCGAGTACGACGACGACGCCGCGTTGGGGTACGCCATCTACCACCTCCCGGACTACTACGCCGCTGTTGGCTACGTCCTCGACGACATCGCCGAAGGTGGCCTGCTCTCACGCAACGTACGCGTCCTCGACGTGGGCGCGGGAACCGGGGGTCCTGCGCTCGGCCTCCACGAGTACCTCCCCGACGACTCGATGGTCGACTACCACGCGGTCGAACCGAGCGCCTCCGCCGACGTCCTCGAACACATGCTCGGCGAGACACGCCGAAACTTCCGGACGACCATCCACCGCGAGACGGCAGAGGACTTCGAACCCACGGGCGAGTACGACTTCGTCGTCTTCGCGAGCGTCCTGAGCGAACTCGACGACCCCACCGCAGTCGTCCGGAAGTACCTCGACGTCCTCGCCGACGACGGGACCATCGTCGCCATCGCCCCCGCCGACCGAAACACGAGTATCGGTCTCCGCGAAGTCGAACGCGACGTTGCCCCCGCAGACGGCGACGTGACCGTCTACTCACCGACGCTCCGACTCTGGGATGGGTACGCGCCCTCGGACCGCGGATGGTCGTTCGACGTCAAACCCGACCTCGACGTCCCCGGTTTCCAGCGCCGACTCGACGAAGGCCGCGACGCCGAGGAGGACGAAGGGACGTTCGTCAACGTCGACGTACAGTACTCCTACAGCATCCTCCGAACCGACGGGAAACGGCGTCTCGACATCCGCGCGAACGCGGCACGGTTCGCGAAGATGGCGGAGATGGACAGACACGTCACCAACCGCATCGACCTGCTGGCGGTGAAACTCAGTCACGACCTCTCCGAAGGCAGAAACCAACTGTTCAAAGTCGGTGACGGGAGCGAGACGGTCGACCACTACGCAGTCCGAACCAACCCGACGGTCCTGAACGCCGACCTCGAAGACGCGGACTACGGGGACGTTCTCCTCTTCGAGAACGTGCTCGCCCTCTGGAACGACGACGAAGAAGCCTACAACCTCGTCGTAGACGGCGAGACGGTCGTCGATACCGTCGCGTAATTGGGAGACATCGGCAGCGAACCGAAATCGACGGGTGGCTTTTTGCGCGCTCCCTCCCGAGTCGAAGGCATGAGCAGACCCGCCATCCTCCTCACCAACGACGACGGTATCGAGAGCGTCGGCTTTCAGGCCCTCTACGATGCCCTCTCGGAGTTTGCCGACGTGACGGCCGTCGCCCCAAAAACCGACCAGAGCGCGGTTGGACGCAAGATGTCGTCGGACGCAGTCGTGGTCGAGCACGAACTCGGGTACGCGTTAGAAGGCACACCGGCCGACTGCACCGTCGCCGGATTAGAAGCTCTCTGTCCAGACGTGGACATGGTCGTCTCCGGCGTCAACAAGGGTGCGAACATCGGAGCGTACGTCCTCGGACGGTCGGGCACCGTCAGCGCCGCCGTCGAAGCGGCGTTCTTCGACGTGCCCGCGATTGCGCTGTCGATGTACGTTCCACCGGGAGGTGACGTACCGTGGCACGAGAAAGCGAGCGACCCGCGTGACTTTCGGGAGGCGACGCGCGCCGCCTCGTATCTCGTCAAGCACGCGGAATCCGCCGGCGTGTTCGAGCAGTGCGATTACCTGAACGTCAACGCGCCGATGCCCAACCCGGACGGAGAACCCGCCGACATGCGGGTGACGTATCCATCGGAGATGTACGACATGACCGCGGAGTACGAGAACGGAACCGTGCGGCTTCACGACCGTGTCTGGGAACGGATGCAGTCCGGCGACATCCCCGACCCCGAAGGGACCGACCGTCGGGCCGTCGTCGATGGTCACGTGTCGGTTTCGCCGCTGACCGCACCACACACGACGCACCACCACGAAGCACTCGACGCACTCGCCGAGACGTACATCGACTGAGTTCGGGGTCACTCAGGCGGTTCGGCTGTCCGCCAGTACCTTGTACGTAATTGCGACTAGCCCACTGAACAGTGCGAGTCCTCCTGCGAGAAAGGCGAAGACGGCGAGGATGAACATCATCCCGAAACTGTAGCTACTGAACGCGAATCCGGCGAACGTCAACGAGAGCCATCCGCCGAGGACGACAGCGAAGAGCGTGAGCATGCTGTCTTCGGTCGCGTATCGGAGGGCCACACGAGCGGAGAGGTCAGACATATTCCTCTCGTCTCGATGACGATTTATCGATGTTTCGTTCTCTCGACCACCCATCAACTCGCCAATGAGAAAGCTCATGCCGGACCCCCATCTCGCTGATTCTATGACAGAAGCAGACGCCATCGAGGCGGTCGACAAACCGGGTACTGTCACGTCTCTGGTCTCCGACTTTCGTGACCTCGGTATCGACGCCGGCGACACCCTCCTCGTCCACTCGTCGTTGCGCTCGCTTGGGTGGGTCGCCGGTGGCCCACAAGCAGTCGTCGACGCCCTCCAGACCACGCTCACCGAAGACGGAACGCTCGTCATGCCGACGTTCACCGGGCAGTACACCGACTCGGCGACGTGGGAACAGCCGCCGGTTCCCGACGAGTGGGTCCAGATAATCCGTGAGTCGATGCCGCCGTTCCGCCCCGACGTGACGCCGACGCGCATGATGGGCGCGATTCCAGAGTGTTTCCGGAACTACCCTGACGTGGTCCGAAGCGAACACCCGACCAACTCGTTCGCCGCGTGGGGTGCTGAGGCAGACGACATCGTCGGTGACCACGGACTCGACTACGGCCTCGGAGAGGAGTCACCGCTCGCTCGAATCTATGAGCGTGGTGGGAAGGTGTTACTCCTCGGCGTCGGCCACGACAACAACACCTCGCTCCACCTCGCAGAGTACCGCGCCGACTTCGAGAAAGAACACGTCCAGTCAGCGGCACCCCTTCTCCGAGACGGCGAGCGAGTCGTCTTCGAGTACGAGGACATCGAAATCGATACCGAAGACTTCGAAGCAGTCGGTGCCGACTTCGAGTCCCAGGTCGGACTCACCGAGGGGCCAGTCGGAGCGAGTACGGCTAAACTGATGGCTCAACCCGAACTCGTCGACTTCGCCGTCGACTGGTTCGACGCGAATCGCTGAGTAGGTCGGCGCGAACCACTGAGCGGGCCGACGCAAACCACCGATTGGTGACCGAATCGCCTGTCACGGCTAAGGTTGTCGTCACCGTACTGGCCGTTGGAGACTGTCCATGTGTGCCAACCATCTGGAGACGACGTCGGTCGAAGGGTCACGAATCGACGCCGAAGCGATGCGGTTCGAGACGTCCACCGGGAATCGATTCACTATCGGCGACGATGGGTCACCGAGCGAGTACCTGCTCGGGTCGCTTGCGGCCTGCTACAACCACGTCGGGCACGTCGTCGCCGACGAGATGGGCCTCGAACTCACCGACCTAGTGGTCACTGTCGAAGCAGACACTGACCCGCGCGGGGACGATGGAGCCGCGTCAGGGTTTCGAGAGATTCGCGTCTCGCTCGACGCCGATACCGATGCAGACGACGAGACAGTTGCCGAGTGGTTCCAGACCACCGAAGCGCGCTGTCCCGTCTGCGACACCATCTTCGAAGCGACGCCATCGATTACTGCGGTACGTAACCGCCACGACAGCGACCGGACGTGACCGATGCCGCGGCGTGGCTACACCGCACTCCCCAACGCGACGAGGCCGAACCCGGCGATGACGACACCAGCGAGTTGGTTCACGCGCCGCATCACCGAGGGGGTGAACCGCGTTCGGAAGAGACTCACGCCGGTACTCAGGGCGAACCACCAGAGCGCAGACCCCGTAAACACGCCAGCGACGAGGACGGTGGCGTCCAGATAGTCGCCCGAGATACCGACTCCTAGCCCGGCGAAGATGCCGACGAACGCGAGAATCGTCACCGGGTTCGTTATCGTCAACAGAAACGTCGACACGTAGTCCTGACCGAGCGTCCGCACGTCGGACGTGGACGCCGCCGCCTCCGCAGGTTCGGCCCGAAACGATTGCACTCCAAGGTACAAGAGCAACACCCCACCGCCGAGACGAATCGCAGTCTGGTAGTCCAAGAGAAGCGACGAGAGTGCCGTGATGCCGAACCCGGCGATTGTTCCGTAGACGGCGTCCGCAGACGCCGCTCCGAGGCCACTGACGAAGCCAGATGGCCTCCCCTTAGAGAGTGTTCGCTGAATACACAGGACGCCGATTGGGCCGACCGGTGCCGCAATCGAGACGCCGAGAACGATGCCCTGCAACAAAATTTCGGTTGTCGTCGTTAATACAGGTCACCTCGTTGCAGTCCCGACGGACCGTCGTGTGATAACCGTTCTGTATGCGAACTGTACCCTCGTCTGTGACTGTGCGATAGAAAAAGCGTCAGTCTGGTCGCGGCCTTAGCTGACCAGCGTCGCGTCGAGCGTGATTTCCGGGCCTGCGAGCGCTTTCGAGACCGGACAGGTCTCTTTGGCCTGCTGGGCAATCTCCTCGAACGTCGCTTCGTCGATGTCGGGGATGTCCGCTTCCAGCGTCAGGTCGATTTGCGGAATCTCGAAGCCACCACCGTCTGCGGGGCGGAGGTGAACGTCTGCAACCGTGTGAAGTTCGTTCGCTGTGTAGCCCTCACCTTCGAGGAGTGCCGTCAGTTGCATGCAGAAACACCCGGAGTGAGCCACTCCGATTATCTCTTCTGGGTTCGTCCCCGCTTCGTCCTCGAAGCGGGTCGGGAACGTCAGCGTTCCTTCGATTTCGCCGCTCTCGGTCGTGAAGTCACCACGTCCGTCCTTTCCACCTGTCCACGTCGTCTCGGCTTGTTTAACGGGCATTCCACCAGTACCATGGGGTTCCACCAGTATGGAAATACCGGCGGAATCACACGTTCAGGTCGACAAAAATTGTCACGTATCCGTGTCTGCCAGACGGATACTCAGTCGTCAGCGCTCATCTGTGATTCGAGGTGTTCGGCCATCCGGGCGAACTCGTCCTCGAACGTGTCGAGGTCGTAGTCCTGTCCGTGGATGATGGCGCTGTATCGCGCGGTCCAACTGGAGAGGAAAGCAATCTCTTTGAGTTCCTCGTCGGTCGCACCGTGCATCTTCGCTGCCTGTTTGTGGAAGTGCTGGCAGTACGGACACTTGATGTTCGCCGCGATGGCGAGTCCGATCAGTTCCTTGTACTTCGGTGGAATCGCAGTCTCTTCGAAGGCGTGTCGCTTGAAGTTCGGCCACTCGTTGACGAGGTCTTCGTCGTTGAGTTCCCAAAAGCCCGGAACAAACCCGAGTGTCTCTTCGATGTCGTCGCGGGTTTGTTCGACCGCGTCCCCCTCAGATGTCGTTGCCATAGTCTCGTTCTCCCGATGATTCCGGCGAACACGACCTGAGCGCCCCATTCGATAGTCGAATCGAGACCGTGTTCGCTGGAATCAGGGTACTGTTTTTTGGCGGCCCTATTAAATGTCACTAAAAATAGTTATATTTAATAATTTACCACTCTGCCGTGTGTCACAATCGACTGTAAGTGTCCGCATTCGGAGTTATATCACTTGCAAACGGTCGTGGGAGGGTGGTTCTCCTCGACGGCTTCGGGACTCCCCCTGAGAAGGAGTCTCCGACTTCCTCCGGTGGGCCACGGGCTTGGCTGAGTTAGTCTACCTGCTGGACGAACGTGACCTGCTTCTCTTCGAATCCTGTCTCACGATAGAACCGCCTCGCTCCGTCGTTGTGCCACTCACAGGAGACTTTGAGGTGGTCACAGTCGTTTGCCCGAGCGAGTTCTTTGACCTGTGAGACCACCGCACTGCCGTACCCCTGATTTCGGTATCCTTCTTCGACGAACAAGTTGACGATGCGCACGTATCTCGTGAACTCGCGAGAGGGGTGTTCACCCTCTGCAAGCGTGAGAAAGCCAATCGTCTCACCAGCCTCTTCGACGAGATAGTCGGTGATATCGTCGCGTTCGAAGTGCCTCTCGAATCCGTCTTCGGGGACGTCGCCGACGCTGTCGTACGAGAGCGTGTTGAACTCGGAGTACTGTTCCATGCCCGACGCGAGGGCGTACCAGTATTCGATGAGAACGTCGATGTCGTCTGTCGTTGCCTCGGTGAGTTGCATGTGTCGTGAGTCTCGTGTATGGTCGTCACACCGAACCTATCTATCTGTTGCCGAGAACGCACCGGGCGACGCTACTCACCGATAATTCAACCCAACACCGACTCCAGTCCCGATAGCCAGACCGATTATCAGACCTCCCGCTAGATTATCGAACACGAGGCCCAGTGCGACGCCGACACTCAGACCAATAGCGATTCCCACTCCGATTGCATCCTCGTCGAGTTCTCTCTCGCCGCTACCGTCCTCGTCGTGACTCATCCAATGCGATGACGTAGACTCTCTACATAGCCTTTATCCGGAACGACGCATCGTTCTCCGTTACACGTTCCTTGGACTCTTCGATGTGCTACCGATTCTGGCGTTGCTCAGCCTTGTTTAGGAAGCTGAAATTTCGCATAAATTGTCACAAGTCCTTTTTCGTACCATAGAATTCAATATAATGGTAAAATTCAATTCTCGCGCCATCGTAGTTCATCGTATGTCAGCAGAGACGGACCGACAGGGGCGACTGTACATCCCCAAAGAGGTGCGGGAAAAATACGGAGAGAAGTATCACATCGTGACGTACGAAGACAGAATCGAACTCATCCCGGTCGCAGACGACCCGCTCGCTGCCGTCCGTGAGGCAGCAGGTGACCTCCGTGATGCGTCCATCGAAGAGATACGAGAAAGCGTCGAATCAGAGGCGAAAGCCGACGCCCGAGAGAAGGACAGCGATAGATGACGGTGTACGTCGAGACGGACTTCTTACTCGCACTCGCCAAAGACTCAGATTGGTTGCAGGGGTCAGCAGAAGAAGCGCTCGACGAGTACGAGGTCGAAACGTCGGCGTTCTCGTATCTCGAACTCGTCCTCGCCCGAGAACGCTACGAGTTCGACTTCGTTCCACTCGTGGCGAACTTGCTCGAACTCGTTCCTGTCCAAGACGAAGAAGAGAAACAAATCGTCCTGAAGGGCGTCAACTACTACGACGAAGGGATGACACCGTTCGACGCGTTCCACGCCGCGACAGCGGAGACACGAGGCATGGACGTACTCTCGTCAGAGAAAGACTACGAGGACATAGACGTGTCGAGAATTCCACTGGAGCCGACCGACGAGGAGTGAGTTTGACTCAACTCACTGCCGAGCTACGTTATAAACCAATACGACAACGACCAGTTCGGCGAAGAGGCCTGTGAAGAAGAAATTCGCCACTACACCTTCTGATTTGAGTATGTAATCGATGCCGGCGTACGAAGTGATCCCTTGGCCAATCATCGGCCAGAACCAGAGAAAGGCCCAAACCGGGATACCGACGATGATTCCCAACTGTTGAAGTGTACGGAGAAAGTCGGATTGGTCCCTCGTCTTCGAGTCGGTCATCTCTGCCAAACCGTTTCGTGGGAGGACAACAATGACTTCGTCAGAATCAACGATTCTGCCGCTGTTCTGCCTTGTTTATCTCGATGAGCAATCGGAAAATCGCCTTCACGAGGTTCGAATCCACTTCGAAGTGGTCGGCGTTCTCACCGGCACGTTCCATCACACGTTCTTCTTGTGATTCGTCGGTCGTCGGGAGGTTCTGTTCGGCTTTGACCTGCGCCACCGCGTCGGCGACGTAGGTTCGGCGAGCGATGAGTTCGACGATGCCACGGTCGATATCTTCTATCTCCTCGCGGAGTTCGTCGAGGGTCATGTCCTGAATCGATTCGCCTGCATCTGCGGTGTCGTCTGTCATAGGATTCGTGCTCCGTCGGTTCGGGTGGTGGTCAGTCGTGTCTCGCCGTCGCGGGCGTCCCACAGGTCCTTGACCCGTTCGAGGTCGTCGCGGTCACCGACTGCGACGACACTCGGGCCGGTTCCCGAGAGTGAGACGCCCTCGGCGATGGGCATCGCTTCGACGGCGGGGTCAGTCGGGAAGTCCAGCGCGGCCGAGAAGGCGAGGCCATTGACCGTCATCGCCTCGGCGTAGCGCCCTTCGAGGGCGAGTTCTGCGACGAGGTTCGCCATCGAGGCCACATCCTCACAGCGGGAGACGTCGGCATCGGCGCTGTACGCGCGTTCCGGCGGCGTCCAGACGAGGACGTCCCAGTCGAGTTCGTCGCGGACGACGAGTTCGTCGTCGGCGTTGTCGGTGACGACGACGCCACCGAGCATAGATGCGGCGGCGTCGTCGAACGCCCCGGTGACGGTGACGCCAACCTCGCGGGCCGCGCGGACGCCGAGTCGGCAGGCGTCGATGCGCGAGATGTCGTCGTCGGGTGCGGGGCCGAGCGATGCACCGACGGCGTCGAGCGCGGCGAGAACTGTCGCGTTCGCGGCGGCGCTGGAACTCTTGAGACCCGCGGCCATCGGTACGTCGCTCTCGGTCTCGACAGTCCCACCTTCGCCGTCGCCGAACTCCTCGACGACGAGTTCGACACAGCGCTCGATGAGTCGCGTGTCGGCGTCCGGTGCCTCCGCGATGGCCCCGCGAACGCGGTCTGTGTCGTCCAACTCGACCGTCGCGGTGGTCTCTGCGTCGATGGCGAACGCGGAGCCAGTGCCCGTCGCGAGGGCGTTCAAGACGGTTCCCGCTCCGAGGGCGGTGGCTCGGCCGTGCATATCTCTACCGAAACGAGCGAAGAGAAAGAAGTGGCGGTCGGTGCCATATCGACCGGTGTCGAGTCGGCGACGACGGGTGCCGCCGCGGGACCAGCCGCGGGCCATCGATGCCGACACGTCAGGTATCCACCCACACTCGCGTCGATTCGATGGGTGGTATCGCGTCCCTTTTCACCACTCCGGCGTTATCGCGTGGTATGAGCGCCCGGAACGACATCGCCCCGAGTACGCTCGGCATCGAACTCCACGACTACGGCGTCGAAGTCGAGTACATCGACAATCGGACGACAGTCTACCGAGGTGTTCCCGAGGCGATTACGGACACGCTGAGCACCCCGCCCAGCAAGGAAGTACACGTCCTCGTCACCGACCCGACGGAGACGGAAGGCGTGATGATGTACGTCAACGACCTCAAGACGCACGACGACGTGCTCGAATCGAGCGGTGTCGGCCGCGTCATCCTCGCAGAGGGTGAGGAAGAAGAACTGTTCCCGGGCGTCGTCGTCCGCCGCATCCCCGGCCACCGATTCGAAATCGACGCAGACCCGGAGGTGGCACGTGGCCGCGTGTTCGTCTTCGTCGAAGACGACTGGAGCGAAGACGCCTACGAGTTCGTCGCCGAGTGATGCTCCGAAAACGCTGGGAACCACTGGAGAAGCGGACTATCGGGAACGCACCCGAAGCCTACGGCTACTACGAACTCGGCGATGCCGATGGTGAACTCGTCGGCCGCGGCGTCGGCGTCCTCCGCGACGAACTGAAAGAAGCCCTCGCGTACGGCGACGCTGAGCGAGTCCGATGGGAACGAGCGACGTCGCTCGACCACGCCGAACGAATCGCCGCAGAACACGACCCGGAGTAGTCACTAACAGTCGAGATACGCCGTGCCCCGTGCGCTCACTATTGTAAGTACGACGGGCTATCGGTGTCGCAGTTTCTCTCGTGCGCCTCGGCGTCTGACCTGACGTCGAACAGCATCTCACATTCTTCGCACTGGAACCACGTCTCCCCGTCTTTTTCCGTCGTGGTCACCATGCGTAGAGCTATCACACGAACCCGGAAAACGGTTACCCCGGGCGAACGCTCAAGGCTCGACGTGCCGAACGCACTGCTATGACAGAAGACGGGGTGACGCTCGTGGTCCGTGCCGCCGAAAAGCGCGACGCGGGACGCGGCATCGCCCGCCTCCCTGAAGCGGCACGCCGCGAACTCAGCGTATTGAGTGGTGAGACAGTCGTCATCGAAGGGAGTCGTGAGACGGTCGCCAAGATGTGGCCCGCCCGCCCCGGTGCCGACGCCGGTGAGATTCTCGTCGACGCCGACACGCGGGCGAACGCCGGCGTGAAAATCGGCGACAGCGTCCGCGTCAGGAAGATAGACGTCGACGACGCGAAGTCGGTGACACTCGCCGGACCCAGCGCGTTCGAGCGAACGAGCGTCAGCCGTGAGACCATCGAAGAGGTGGTAAAGTCAGAGATTCGGAATCGTCCCCTCAGAGCCGGTGACCGAGTCCGTGTCGAGCGACTCGGTGGTGCTGCCCTCGTCGTGAGCGAGACACGACCGGGAGGCGTCGTTCGCATCACCGACGCCACGAGCGTGACCGTGACGGCCGAAGAGTCGAAGGGTGCGAGCGAGACGGTCCGAGACGCGGTCAAGAGAGTGGCTGGAGCCGATACCGAGGGGAGTCGCGGGCGCGCAACGGGTGTGACGTACGAGGACATCGGCGGACTCGACGACGAACTCGAACTCGTTCGCGAGATGATAGAACTTCCGCTCTCGGAACCCGAAGTGTTCGCACACCTCGGTATCGAACCACCGAAAGGCGTCCTCCTGCACGGTCCACCGGGAACGGGCAAGACACTTATCGCGAAAGCCGTCGCCAACGAAGTCGACGCGACGTTCATCACGATTTCGGGACCCGAAGTCCTCTCGAAGTACAAAGGTGAGTCAGAAGAGAAGCTCCGCGAGGTGTTCAAAGAGGCCCGCGAGCGCTCGCCGAGTATCATCTTCTTCGACGAAATCGACTCCATCGCGGCGAAGCGCGACGACGGCGGCGACGTGGAAAACCGCATCGTCGGCCAACTCCTCTCGCTCATGGACGGCCTCGACGCCCGCGGCGACGTGGTCGTCATCGGCGCGACGAACCGGGTCGATAGCCTCGACCCTGCCCTCCGACGTGGTGGTCGATTCGACCGCGAGATAGAGATTGGCGTCCCGAACATCGCCGGTCGCCGCGAGATTCTCGACGTGCACACCCGACAGATGCCGCTCGCGGACGACGTGGACATCGACCGCCTCGCGTCTCGGACGCACGGGTTCGTCGGTGCCGACCTCGAATCGCTGGCGAAGGAAGCGGCGATGACGGCCCTCCGTCGCTCCCGCCGGACCGGTGATGGCGTGTCAGTCTCCGAGATGACGGTGACGCGCGCCGACTTCGAGTCGGCGATGGCGTCGGTGGAACCCTCTGCGATGCGCGAGTACGTCGCCGAGCAACCGACCAAGGGATTCGAGGCCGTCGGCGGCCTCGACGACGTGAAACGGACGCTCGAACGCGCCGTCACGTGGCCGTTGATTTACGCACCGCTCTTCGAGGCGGCGGCGACTGACCCGCCGACCGGACTGCTCCTCTACGGCCCGCCGGGGACGGGGAAGACGCTTCTCGCACGCGCTATTGCCGCCGAGAGCGAAGTCAACTTCATCCACGTCGCCGGGCCCGAACTCCTCGACAGATACGTCGGTGAGTCCGAGAAGTCCGTCCGCGAAGTGTTCGACAGGGCACGGCAAGCCGCACCGAGCATCCTCTTCTTCGACGAGATAGACGCGTTGGCGACGAACCGGGACAGTATGGGGTCCGACTCCGGCGTGACGGAACGCGTCGTCTCACAACTCCTGACCGAGATGGACAACGCCGCCGACAACCCGAACCTCGTCGTCCTCGCGGCGACGAACAGACGAGACGCCCTCGACCCGGCACTCCTCCGCCCCGGACGACTGGAGACCCACGTCGAAGTGCCCGCACCCGACATCGAGGCCCGGCGTGCCATCCTCGACGTTCATATCCGGGACAAGCCACTCGGTACCGATATCGACCTGAACGACGTGGCCGCCCACATGGACGGCTACTCCGGTGCGGACGTCGCTGCAGTCTGCCGTGAGGCGGCACTACGAGCAATCCAGGACGTCGCCGATGCCTACGAGGGCCCGGCCGCGAACGACCACGCCGACGAGATTCTCATCACTCGTGAGCACTTCGACGCGGCACTCGTGTCCGTCTCGCCGACGCTCTCCTGACAGGCGAGATTATCAGGTCTCACGACCTATTGCGTTGCATGTTCACATGCAACAGAGGTGTGTCGTGAACGCGGCGTGGCGGCGAAAAGTCCGCCGCGAGTTGGACGCACTCACAGGTGGGCCACTCTCTGCGGGGTGGTGGTTCACGAAAGCGGGTCTCCGCGTCGCGTTCGCCGAGGTCATCTTCATGTTCCTCGTGCTGATGAACAGCGATGCGGACGCGATTTTGGCGGTCAACGCCGGTGAATCGTCGGTTCTCTCGCTCTTCGTCCTCGTCTTGACGACGCCCGAGTACCTCGTCATCGCGGCTATCGTCTTCGTCGTCGCACTCCTGTTGCCGTTTCTCCCGCGGCGTAATCAGGCGACGAATCGGTGGGAGTAGCGGGCCTGCTCCCCACGCGCCGAGTCACCGAAGTCGCGCCCGGTAGTAACTCGATTCGGGGTGCGAGTAGTGTACGCCTTGGACGTCGAGTCCGACGGTGTTCGCGACATCTCGAAGACGGTCCGGCGAGACGAGTAAAAAGTCGAGGTCAGGCCCTCGCAACCCACCGTATTCGACGTGGAACTGACGGCGCGCGAGGCCGGGACGTGAGTCGGGTCGGTACCCAAAGAACTGCGTGGAGTCGATTCGGTGGGGGTCGTAGGAATCCACGACGAGTTCACCCGTCGAAGTGGTGCGTTCGTCGAGTGAGGCGAGCAGGTCAGTGAGGCCGTCGATAGTCCGTGCGAGGCCGATTTGTGTCCCAATCGCGAGCACTGTCTCGAATCGCCCGAATTCGACCGCTGGGGCGAACATGTCACCCACGAATGCGGCCTCGACACCGCGTTTCCGCGCCGTGCGAACTGCGTTCGGACTCACGTCGAACGCGACGACGTCGCCGCGTCTCTGGACGGCGAGTGCGTGCTGTCCCGCACCGCATCCAACGTCGAGCACGGGCGTCCGAAGCGAATCCACGAATTCCCACTTCTCGTCGGGCCAGCGCTCCTCGGGGACGAGATAGTGCTCGTAGATGGAGGCGTCGCCGACGTCCGCACCGTCGTGGTAGACGCAAGGTGCACGCAGACACCCACGAAACCTATCGAGCATCGCCAGTCCGAGCGCGTCGTCGGGCATGACAACGAGACAGTCGGGATTGTGTCAGATAACGTTGGTGAGCTAGTCGGTAGCGACAGACATGCTACTGAGTCCGAGCCACGTCTCTCGGGAGGATATCCACGAATACGGCGTCGAAGAACTCATTCGGCGAGAGCGTGACTACCGCGACGCCTACTCGTCGGACTGAGACGACTCCGTCTTCGGACACCGGTCACGTCACCTGCCGGATGCGCCGCCTATTTGTCACTCGGTCACACACCGAAAGGCAATGTCAAATCTCCTCCCCGAGGAAGCACAGGAAAAACTGATTTCGACGTGTCGTGCCGCCGCCGGCGACAGTCTCCGTTCGCTGACGTACTTCAACCGATTCGACTACCTGCAGGTGTACCTCCGCGACGACCTCGAACAGGAGGCCGACCTCAACTCCTTCATCGGAAACGAGTGGCACGACTTCAAGATGACGCAGGACGCTTACCGCGGGTCCGAACTCGGCGACTACCAGTACACGATTCGCGTGTTCGAAAACGGCTATCTCGTCCGTATCACCCTCGAAGACTTCGGCGTGTTCGTCACGACAGACGGCATCACGATGCAGGACTTCGAGGCGCTCAGAACCGCCGTCACGACGATTCTCGAAGAGTGGGCGATAGCGGAGTAAAGCGCACCTAGCGGCGTGTCGAAGACGACTCAGTCCCAGAACGACTGTGTCCGCGCGTACTCGCGTTCTCGTTCGAGGATGTCGCGGTAGAAGTCGTCGTCGTCCTCTCGGAGTTTGTTGATGATGCGCGCCGCGTTGTGCGGGCCGACACCCCGCGCAGCGAGGGCGATGACCGCCTTCTTCCCGTGGGCCTGCACCAGACTCGCCGACCGATACGCCCGCTTCGTGAGGCGTTCTTGTTCGTCATCTTTCTCCGTCGCGCGAACTGCCTTCACCGTCTCGTCGTCCCACAGGTTGAGCGCCGCAATCCGCGTCGCGCCGCACTTCGGACACTCCGGTGGGTCGCGGACGCGTTCGACCTTCGTCTTCCGCGTCCACTCCTTGCAGTGGAGACACGCGAGCAACACGCGGTCGTTCTGAATCCGGTCCCGAATCGTCTCGATGACGCTCGCGTCGGCGTTCTCGGGCACGAGTAAATCAGTCCCAGATCCGCGACCACCGGTTCCGATTGGCGTCGGTTCGCGGGCGACGACGACTTCCACGTCACCGTCGCGGAGTCGCCGGAGGAGTTCGACCGTATCGTCGACGGCCAGGTCGGTGTGGAACACTTCTCTGACCGCTTCGTCGTAGACCGGCGTGTCTTCGAGTGCGGCGAGCAGTCGGTCACCGCCGAACCGGCCCTTCCCCTGCCAGCGTTTGAGCGCCCCGAACTTCGCGGCGACCTGCGCGAGCGTGAACTTCAGCGAGTCGGACCGCTTGAGTGCGAGTTCGAGGAGTGCTTCGACGTGTTCGGGGTCTGTCTCGCGGAGCACCTCCGCGAACGTCGTCGGACTGACCTTCCCCGGTACGTCGAACTCGACTCGGTAGGGGTCGACCTCCATCCCGACAGACGACCCGGTTCGTTGCCCGATGAGCGCCGACAGGAGTCGACCGAGCGTCTCGTTCACCCGATGGCCGTAACAGGAGTTCAGCGTCACGTTTCTGGGCGACCCTTCGAGGACGAGGCGGTCTGCCGTCGGAATCGGTGCTCCCGTCTCCACCTGTCGCTCGATGGGACCGAGTGCCGTCGAGACAGTCGCCGCGTCGGTCGGGTATCGCTGAGCGATGTCGCGAGCGACGTCGTCGCGGTCCGCACCCGATTCGAACTGCGGTGCCGCCACGTCGCGGAGTTCGCCGACTTCACCGGCGACTGGAGCAGGGACCGGAATCTCCGACCCGACCCACGACGGCACCTCGCCACCGGGGTCCTCTATCGGCGAGACGTTGACGCGGGCCTCGTCGTCGTCGACGTCGTTGACGCGCCACATCTCGCCACGCTGGATGAACGTCGCGCCCGGCGAGGCGAAGTTGAGGACGAACTTCTCGTCGAGCGTGCCGATTTGCCGGCGCGAGGACATGTCGTGGACGTCGTACGTCTCCTCGTCGGGAATCATCGAGAGGTTCGCGTAGAAGTACTGCCACGTGCCGCTCGACTTTTCGAGGAGGTCTTTGTCTTCGTCCAACCAGAGCAACCGGTTCTGCGAGAGTTCGCGGACGACGGCACGGAAGTCGTCTTCCGACAGGTCGCGGAAGGGGTACGCCCGCGTGATGAGTTCGTACGTTCGCCGGGCGGACACGTCGCCGTAGTCCATGACGACGCCGACGATTTGGTTGGCGACAGTATCGAGACTTCCGTGGTGAACGCGGGCGGGTTCGACCGCTCCCGACTCCGCGCGGCGGGCGATTGCGAGTGCTTCGAGCGTGTCGTCTGGGTGGTCGGTGACGATGGTCCCGCGGGAGACGACGCCGAGTCTGTGCCCGGCACGGCCGACACGCTGGAGGAGTCGGGAGACTTCGCGAGGACTGTTGTACTGGACGACGTGGTCGACTCGGCCAACGTCGATGCCAAGTTCCATCGACGAGGTGCAGATGAGTGCGTCCAACTCGCCTGCTTTGAACCGGTCTTCGACGTCGATACGAACGTCCTTCGAGAGCGACCCGTGGTGAACTTCGATTGGGTCGTCGAGGGCTTTGAACCTCGACCCGAGTGCCTCGGCGGTCTGTCGGGTGTTGACGAAGACGAGGACTGATTCGTGCGTCCGGACGATATCGCGTATCGTCCGGACGTGACTCGCTATCTCGGGGTCTGTCGCGAGTCGACCGGCGAGTCGTTCGTCTTCGTTCGTCACCTCGGGGCGGACCACGTCGAACTCGACGCGATTGTCCACGTCGACTTCGATGATTTCGAACGCTCGGTCCCCAGTCAGGAACTTGCCGACTTCGGTAGGCGACCCGACGGTGGCCGAGAGGCCGATTCGCTGGAACGGTCCCGCGAGTTCTCGCAGGCGTTCGAGCCCGATAGTCAACTGCGCCCCGCGCTTCGCCGACGCGAGTTCGTGAACCTCGTCGACGACGACGTGGTGGACGTCTGAGAGCGCTTTCCGCAACTTCTTGCCGGTGAGCATCGCCTGCAACGTCTCGGGCGTCGTCACCAACACGTCCGGTGGGTCGTTGGCCTGCTTCTGTCGCTGGTACTGCGTAGTGTCGCCGTGTCGAACGTCGATGTCGATATCGAGCACCTCACCCCACCAGTCGAGGCGTTCGCGCATGTCGCGGTTGAGCGCCCGCAGGGGCGTGATGTAGAGCGCCGAGATACCGAATCGGTCCTCGGCGTCGCTGATAGCCGAGAAGACTGGCAACATCGCGGTCTCTGTCTTTCCGGTCCCAGTCGGCGCGATGATGAGGCCGTTCTTCCCGGCGGCGAGTGGTGGAATCGCCCGACGCTGTGGCTCTGTTGGCGTCGAAAACCCACGCTCCGAGAGCGCCGCACGGACCGGCGACGAGAGCGTCGTGAACGCGTCCATTCCGGCGGCGGCCTCGCCGTCTGGCATCGCCCGAGGTTACGGTTCGAGGCTATTGAGCACACCGCTCGGGGCGGCCACAGCCGGATGATTCATGTCGCTCGTGACTCAATTTCGGGCGTGTCCCCGAAACGAGTCTACTGGTCCGCGTTCGCCGTCTTCGGTCTCTGTGCCGCCGCCGATGTCGCGCTCGACGTGTCTGCGGGAGACGTGGGTATCAACACCGCGGCGGCGACCGCGGGCATCGTCACGGTCGGTTACGCGTCGGTCGTCGCCCTCCGCGACCCCGACCGTGCCCGAGTCCCGTCGGACTGGGGCCCACTCGTCTATCTCGTCGTCCTCGGCGCGGCGCTCTACACGTTCGGCGTCGCTCTCCAACTGTACTCGGTGGTGACGTGACTCCCGAGCGGTCGTTCTGGCTGTCGCAAGCCGGGTTTCTGGCAGGAAATGCCCTCATCGCCTTCGGTGTCGGAACTCGTGAACTTGCCCTGTGGGAAATCGTCTTCTGGGCAGGTCTCGTCGCGCTTAGCGGTGTGTTCGTCGTCTACGCCGTGCAGGAACGAGAGCGAGGCGTTCCAGAATACTTCCGCGAGTGGTCAGGGTGGCAGCGGCTGGCGCAGATTGTGGGTGTGGTCGTGTTCGTTCTCGGTGTCCTCGTTGTCGCATTCTCGTAGCCTGTGCTCTCCGTTCGTCACACGTTCCGGTAGTCGCCCAACCGCGTCCCGTCCAGCAGGTAGGCCTCCCCGTCCGCGAGGCCGTCGGGCAGGAACGGCGAGAGGAAGCCCTGCCCGGGGACGTTGACCCACGTCCCCCCGGAGGTGTTGTTGAACGCCGGAAACAGAACGAGTTCCGGGTCGCGCCACTCCAACTCCGCCACGTCGACGTCGAAGTGCTCGGCGAACACGTCGGGAACCAGTCGGCCTCGAAGCCACGCGCGCTCTTTTCGCGCACCGCCGACTTCGTCTTCGAGTCTGACCGCTGGGTGTTCGTGGGCCGAACAGACCACGTCGGCGGCGAGCACGTCTCGCGAGGGCCACGTGTGGCCGTGGCAGAAGCCAACATCGCCGAGTCGAACGCCGGACCGGTCTGTCACTTCGACGCTGTCGCCGAAGAAGTCTGCCAGCCCGCCGTCGTGGTTGCCGGGGACGAGCATCATCTCTGCTCGGTCGGTCACGGCCTCGACGAGGTCGGTCAACTCCTCGGCTTCTGCACCCTTTGGGTCGCCGATGCGGTGGCCCAAGTCGCCGAGGACGACGAGACGGTCTGCGTCGGTCTGGTCGAGGAGCGAGAGCAGTCGCTCACGGCGAACTGCGGCGTTCGACGGGAGTTCGACACCTCGCTCGTACCGTAGTCCGGCCTCGATGCCGGCGTGGTAGTCCGCGACGACGAGCGAGCGCTCCGGGAATCCGCGGCGCGTCGTCTGGGCGACGGCGGCGGGTTCGCCGGGAATCGGTTCGACGAGCAGGCCGCTCACCGCCTCAGATTGCCTTCAGCACGTCGTCCTGCGGTTCGTAACAGCGCCCACCGAGGAGTGCGTCCTGAATTGCGTCCTCGACGGCATCCGCGTCGACGCCGTACTCGTCGACGACGGCAGCGACGACATCGTCGTGGGCGGCACCGTCGCCGTCGTCTATGTCTTCCATCGTCGCGACGACTGCCGATTCGAGGTCGACGTCTTCCGCCGGCGTGACATCGGTGGACTCGGGTTCGGCGTCGTCGGATTCAGAGGCCGGTTCAGGTTCGGACGATGGTTCGGGTTCTGCTGCCGACGCCGGTTCAGCATCGGCCGCAGATTCGGATTCGAGTTCGTCCACGTCGGGCACGTCGATGTCCGCCTCACCAGCGGGGTCGACGTCGGTCCCCGTCGTGAACTCCGTGCCGAACTCGGATTCGATTTCGGCGCGTTCCTCGTCGCCCATCTCGTACATGCCGGACGGGTCGGTGACGTCGCTCGCAGACGCGTCTGTGTCGGCGGTCTCTGCCGGGTCGGCGACGGCACCTGTGTCGGCTTCCGAGTCCGTCTCGTCGATGTCAGGCAGGTCGTCGTCGAAGTCACCCAACTCGTCGAGTTCGGGTTCGTCGAGTGGGTCGTCGTCCGCGACACCGTCGTCGAAGTCGCCGAGCGTTCCACTCGAATCCGACTCGACCGACGGGTCGGTGTCGGCCGTCACGTCTGACTCGACCGTGTCTGCAGACGGCGTCTCGTCTGCACTCGTGGTCGTCGCCGACGGCGTCTCGTCGTCTGCGTCGAGGGTCGAGGGTTCGGTCGGCGACTCGGTTTCTGTCGTCTCTGTCGTTGCCTCGGCAGCGATAGGCTCGGAATCAGGTTCTGTGACCGGTTCCGCGACTGGTTCGGTCTCGGTTTCCGCGACTGGTTCGGAGTCCACGTCAGAGACAGGTTCTGTGTCGGCGGCAGACGCTACAGATTCAGTTTCCCCTGCATCGACTGTCTCAGCCTCCGCATCGGCTGTCTCCGCCTCCGCATCGACTGCCTCCGCATCGGCTGTCTCTGTCTCGACTCCCTCGGATTCGGCCGGGTCAGCATCTGCTTCGGGGGCGGATGCGACGTCGACGCTGTCGGCAGGCAGGAGGTCGAGTTCCGGCAGGCGACCGAGCGTCGCGTCGCCGTCGTCACCCGGTGACACTGCAAGGTTCTCTACGTGGTCGCGTTCGCCGGCGACGAGTTCGAGCGCCTGTACGGCGAGCGTCCGGACCGCTTCGAGGTACGCGCGGGTCGTCCCGTAGTGGTCGATAGCGCGGGGGATACCCGCGGCGAGCGTCGACTCGACGCCCCGTGCTTCGAGGGCGCGACGAAGTTCGTCCCCTCGTTGCGGCATCGAGAGTGCCTCGTCGAACACCGCGATACGGTCAAGCGTCGCCTCGGCCGTCGTGACGAGCCATCGGTCACGCACGTCGGCGTCGACGGTGTTGATGCTCTCCGGGCGAATCGACGTGTAGACCACGTCGGCGTCGTCCGGTTCGTACGTCCGGGCCTTTCCAGCGAGTGCGACGAACGCCGGCGGCGTCGCCTGGTCGAGGAACGCCATCGGGTCGGGTTGGTACTGGCCGGCGTAGGTGACGAACGCACCCGTCGGGTCTGCGATGCGACCACGGAGCACCTCGTCGTTGACGTGTTCGACTTCGGTGAGTGCGCCAGCGACGAAGGTGCGGTTCAGGCGGGCACCCGTCGGCGTGACCACGTAGTTCGGCGCGCGTTCTTCGTCACTCTCCGAGTACGACAGCGACGCGTCGTCGAACTCGGCGGCGAAGACGCGGTAGGCGACTTCGCGCGTCCCGACGACTGGCGAGGAACTCATGCGCGCACCTCCGTCAGGAGGGCCGTCGCACGGTCGGCCGGGTCGTCGTCGCTCTCTTCGAACTCGTCGGCTTCGAGGTTCGCACCGTACTCGTCTACCGAGAGGTTGCCGCGGACGCGGTACTCCCGGCCGACGAGTTTCGACGCGATGTCGTCGGCGACGACTTCCTTGTCCATCGCCTCGCGGGCGGCGGCCATCGCGTCTTCCATCGTGCCACCGTAGACGTCGGTCGTCAGGTCGTGGTCGAGAATCGCGGTCAGTGTCCCGGTGCCGTCGTCGAGAATCGCCTTCACGCGCATGTCGTCTTCGCCGTCGACCTCTCCGTGCTGGCGGCACTGGCCGTTCTGAACGACGCGCCCACAGTCGGGGCAGCGCTCGATGAGGCCGGACCCGTCGCGCACTTCGAGGACGTTCCCGAGAATTTCCACGTCGAACATCCCGCCGGCGTCGACTGCCTCGCCAATCTTGAGTCGGGGCGCGGAGTCGGTGACGGAGACCGGTTCGTCGAGGACGTCGAGCGTCGTGAACTCGGAGAGATTCACCTGCGGGACGCCGCGGAACTCGCGGACGTACACGTCCGAGAGGCGGACGTTGGCGCCTTCTTCGATGTCCGGGCGAGGCATCCAGTCGGTGAAGGGCAAACGACCCGTCTCGTCGGCGAGGACGCCCGAGAGGATAGTCGTCTCACCGTCACGGCCGCTGATTGTCCGTGATTCGACTTCGAGGACGCGAACGTCCACGACACGCCCGCGGTCACCGGCCTGTAAGTCGATGAGGTTCGCGTGGCCACCGATTCGGTCGTCGTACGGCGTCTCGACCGTCTCGGATTCGACGCCGACAGTCGATGCCGCGCCGATGTTGAGTTCGGGTTTCCCGTCCCACTCGCGGACGCCGGCGTTCCCGATAGTGACCGAGTCGCCGGGTTCGAGGCCGAAGTCCTGCCACGCCGTGTAGGAGATGACACCCGATTCGTCGGCGAGTTCTCCCTCACGAATGGTCTGTTCGTCACCCTGATAGACGATAGACCGCGTCCCGACGGTGAGGACGCGGGCCGACACCGTCACGTTCCCGTCGTCCGGGCCGATATCGGCGATGCGCTTGGACGACGGCGGTGCGTCGCTTCCAGAGGAGCCACCGCCGTGCTTCCGGCGGACGCTCTGTTTGGCTTCGTCCAGTGGGACGCTGTACTGCAAGAGGTTCTGCAGGTCGGATTTGACCTCCTCTTTGTCGACACCGAGGGCGGAGGCAAGCTCCTCGGCATGGTGGTCGATTTCCATCGATGAGGCATTCGCCCCCTTCGGATAAAAAGGATTGCCGGCGGGGGTGAGACCCCACCACCGAGTCGGGTACCGTGGGCGAATCACTAAGTGTACGCGTGTCAGTTGGAGACGTATGACGAACGACGAAACGCCCGAGACAGAGGAGGACGTCTCCTTCTCCGTGACCATCGAAGACGGGTGGACGACGATTCTGATGGAAGGCGACAAGGACACCGCAGTCGTCGTCCGCTCGGCGTCGGGCGAGCGAATCTATCTCCCGCCGGAAGGGTTCGACGCCGGCCAGTCGGACGACAGTCCGTACCAGCGCTCGGATAGTCCGTACCAGACGGCGTACGACTCTCCGTACCAGTCGGTCCAGACCGACGACTCGCCGTATCAGTCTGCACGCGGCACGATGCCTCGCGAAGGGATGGTTCCGACCCGCGATGGCTACCGGATTCGACACCCCGAACCGGTGACCGACCTCCGATTGCTCCGATAACGAAAGCGAGGCCCCGAATTCGACCGCGACTTATTCTTCGTCTTCTTCGCCTGCGTCCAGAATCTGGTGGTAGTACGCGACTGTCTCGTCGACGACGCGGTCCCACGTGTACGGTTCGTACTCTGGTTCGCCTTCGAGTGAGAGACCGTACTCGATGCCGTCGGCGATGGAACGCGAGTCAGGTTCCACCTCGATGACGCAATCTTCCGGGAGCACCTCCGCCGCGCCACTCTCGGTGGCGACGACACGGGTGCCGGTCGAGAGTGCCTCGACGATGGTGATACCGAACGGTTCAGAGAGCGACGGAGAGACGAAGAGGTCCGCAGAGGCGTAGTAGTCGCCGAGTTCCTCTTCTGGGACGTAGCCCGCCCACTCGATTCGGTCTTCGACGCCGAGCAGTTCCGCGAATCGCCTGAGTTGGTCCGTGAGGTGTCCCGACCCGCCCATGACGAGCGTCACGTCCTCGCGGTCCAGTTTCTCCAGCGCGTAGACGAGGTGTGAGATGCCTTTCTGGTCGGTGTGTCGCCCGACGAAGAAGAGCATCTTCCCGTCGATGTCGAGTTCTGCTTTGATGTCGCGGCCGGTCGTCTCGCACTCCGAAAAGCCGTTGTAGATGACGTGACAGTCGCCGCCGTACTCTTCTTTGACCTTCCCGGCGAGGAGGTTGCTCACTGCGAGCAGGTGGTCACAACGTTCGGCGATGCGGCGTTCGGTTTCGACTTCACGCTGCGGCGGGTCGATGTTACGGTCCGACGAGAGTGAGTGGAACGTCGTCACCCACTCGACGTCCTCGTTGTTCGACTTCGCGCGCGACCCGGGACCGTAACCGAACCAGTCGTGCGTGTGGACGATATCGGCGTCCGCGGCACGTTCGGCGAACGTCGTTCCCAACCGGCCGATTCGCGTGATGATGTCTCCCTCGCCCGTCGGGACACCGACGATGCCCTCTCGTTCGGGCGCGTACTCGGCGGGGAGGACGAGTTCGATGTCGACGTCGTCCCGGTCTTCGAGTCGCTCGAACATCTCGCCGACGTGTGTGTCGAGACCACCGCTGACGTTCGGCGGGAAGCCCCAACCCAGCATGAGGACCTTCGGTTTCATTGATGGCACAATCTACCACACAACCCTATTTAATTCCTGTCCGAGTGAATCCCGCTCGACACGTCTCACCGAAAGGCGTTTTCACCGCCCCACCGACCGTCGGGTATGCACGTCCACGTGAACGCCGCCACGAGCGCAGACGGAAAACTCTCGTCGCGTCGCCGCGAGCAGGTGAGGATTAGCGGCGTCGACGACTTCGCCCGCGTGGACGAGATTCGCGCGGCATCCGACGCCGTCCTCGTCGGCGTCGGCACCGTCCTCGCCGACGACCCGCATCTCACGCTCGACGATTCGTCACTCGTCTCTGCCCGCGAGTCGCGCGGTGAGGAACCACACCCTGCCAGAGTCGTCGCCGACTCACGCGCCCGGACGCCGACTGATGCCCGAATCCTCGACGACGTAGCGACGACGTACGTCCTCGTCTCCGAGGATGCTCCCGAAGACCGATGTACGGCGCTCGAAGACGCAGGCGCAGTCGTCGTCGTCGCCGGCGAGGGCCGCGTCTCGTTCCCGGAGGCATTCGGCGTCCTCGAATCGCGCGGCGTCGAGCGCGTGATGGTCGAAGGCGGCGGCGAAGTCATCTTCTCGCTGTTCGACGATGCTCTCGTGGACGAACTCACACTCTACGTCGGGTCGATGATTATCGGTGGCCGCGACGCACCCACCCTCGCCGACGGCGACGGGTTCGTCGAGGACTTCCCTCGTCTGTCGCTCCAGTCGGTCGAGCGAGTCGACGACGGCGTGTTACTGTGGTACAGGTTCTAACGGCGGCACTCAGGCCGTCGAACCCACTGTTTCGCGGTCGTGCGACCCCGCGCAAACGGGCGCAACGAGTAAGAGTGTCGCGCCGATAAGATTCTGCATGAGTACACCCGAATCGACTAACGCTCCCATCCACGTCGAGAGTGCGGACCACCTCGACGAACTCATCGCGAACAACGACGTCGTCCTCGTCGACTACCACGCCGAGTGGTGTGGGCCGTGCAAGATGCTCGAACCCACTGTCGCAGAGATTGCCGAGGAGACGAGCGCCGTCGTAGCGAAAGTCGACATCGACGAACTGCAGGAACTCGCCCGCGACCAGCAGATTCGTAGCGTCCCCACGCTCCAGTTCTACGCGAACGGCGAGAAGGCCCACCAGGTCATCGGCGTCCAGAGCAAGGACGACTTAGTCGACGTCGTCGAACGACTCGCGTAAGCGCTCTCTTCTCGCGCGTCTCGGTTCCCAGCGCGTATCGCACGGCGTGAGCGACCGCTCCCAGTGTCAGTCGAGACTGAAGACTCGAACGCGAAGGAGAGAGACAACGAGAGAGAAATCGGAGTTAGAACGGTGCGTCGGACACGTCGGGTTCGAATCCCGCGCCCGGTTCGTCGTCGTAGAATCCGCCGGTCGAGGCGTGGACGGCGTCGATTTCGTCGAACTCCACGACCATGCGCGACTTGAGCGCCTGAATCGTCATGGGCGAGATACCGCACCCGGAACACGCGCCAGTGAGCGAAATCCAGACTTCGCCCGTCTCTTTGTCGATTGCTTCGATGCCGGCGCTCCCACCGTGCATCTGAATCTGCGGGAAGTTGCGGCGCATGAACAACTCGATGCGTTCTTCGAGTGACTTCTCGGAGGCTTGCGAACTCATACTGCATCGTGGGGGTCGGGCGAGCATAACGGTTTCTTCGGTCCGTGAAACGACTGATTTCGGCAGACGACACTGCAGGCACTCGGTCGGCGAGGGCTTTTTACCACGGAGAGAGTATCGGAACCTATGATTTCACTCGACGAGGCAGTCACCGCCCGCCTGGAATCTCACGGCGCGCGCTTCGAGGTACTCATCGACCCCGACGCAGCACTGGCCATCAAGCGAGACGAGTTCGACGGTGACCTCGAAGATGTCATCGCCGCCGAGGACGTGTTCGAAGACGCCTCGCGTGGCGACCGCCCCGCCGAGAACGACCTCGAAAAGGTGTTCGGAACGACCGATCCGATGGAGATTATCCCCGAGGTCGTCAAGCAAGGAGAGATTCAGATTACGGCCGAGCAGCGCCGCGAGATGCAAGAACAGAAGCGCAAGTCGCTCATCAACCGCATCGCCCGTAACGCGGTCAACCCGCAGATGAACGACTCGCCGCACCCGCCGGAACGCATCGAGCGCGCGCTCGAAGAGGCCGGGTTCAAAATCGACCCGATGGAACCGGTCGAATCGCAGGTCGACGACGCACTCGAAGCGCTCCGCCCGGTCTTGCCCATCAAGTTCGCCGAAGTCACCATCGCTGTCCAGTTACCTGCTGAGTACGCTGGGAGCGGACAGGCGCAGATTCGAAGCTACGGCGAACTCGAACGCGAGGAGTGGCAAAACGATGGGTCGTGGGTCGGCGTCATCACGTTCCCCGCCGGGATGCAGAACGACTTCTACGACAAGGTGAACAACATCACCAGCGGGACCGCAGAGACGCGAATCGTCAAAGACGAAGACGACCTCTGAGGTCGTCGAAGACGACCGATTCGACAGCGGTCGAACGCTGTCACCCTGCGATTATCCTTTCTTGAATCCGACGAGGAACCCACCGGAGAACCCGGCGGAGATGGAGAGCGTAGAGAGAATCGTCGATATCCAGTCCGGCGGCGCGCCGGTCGCCGCGTCCTGCGTCACTTTCACCAGTCCGCCGGTGAGACGCTCCCAGTCGACTGTGAGGATGCCGCGCGATTCGAGGAACTTGAACACCGCGAGTTCGAGACCGACGATGACGGCGATGAGCTTCGCCACCTTCTTGGCGGCAAATCCGATGATGCCACCGATGACGGCCCCACTCCCGAACTCGATGCCGAGTTGTTGCGGGTCCAAGCTTAGTTGCAAGGGGTCCATACGCCGAACATCCTGCCCGTTCGTATAAGTCATTTGTGGGGGACTGTCTGGAGAACCGAGACTCGGCCTCGCCCGCGGGGAACCTACAAGAGTGCGCCTCCGTAACGTCCGGTATGGACTCGGAGGTGACGGGAAACCATCTCGCCGCGTGACCAGTTCCGAGCGGGGCTTAAGTGTCTCGGGCAAGTAGTACCTCGTGACACAGTGCAGGCAACGTACCACACAATCGAGGTGGGACGATGACGCGCGTCATCGTCGCGAAGCGCGTCGACCGCGGAGACGCCGAACTCACCGAGATAACGGACCTCGCCCGCGCGGCGGGGTACGAGGTCGTCGGACACCTCTCGCAGACCCGCGAGGAGGACGCGGCCTACCACTTCGGTGAAGGGAAGGTCGGAGAGTTAGCGGCGCTCGTCGCCCGCGAAGACGCGAAAGCTGTCATCTTCGACAACCGATTGGGCCCGTACCAGACGTACAACATCGCCCAGAAACTCCCATCGGACGTCGAAGTCATCGACCGCTTCACGCTCATTCTCGAGATATTCGGTCAGCGGGCCAATACCCGCAAAGCGCAGTTACAGGTCGAACTCGCCGAGTTACGCTACGAACTTCCGCGCGCCGAGGCGAAAGCCTCGCTCGCAAAGCGTGACGAGCGCCCCGGATTCATGGGTCTCGGGGAGTACGACGAGAGTCGCGAACGCGACATCAAAGCGCAGATTTCGCGCATCAAGAACGAACTCGACGCCATCGCCGACAAGGAAGAGACCCGACGCGAACAGCGCCGCGAATCGGGGTTCGACCTCGTCGCCCTCGCGGGCTACACGAACGCCGGGAAGTCGACGTTGATGCAGCGACTCGCCGCCGACCTCGAAGTCGGCCAGAACGACGACTTGCACCCCGACCTCGACCCGACCGCCGAGTCGCAGGACAAGTTGTTCACGACGCTCGGGACGACGACGCGCCGGGCCGAGACGGGCAAACACGACGTGCTCCTCACCGACACCGTCGGGTTCGTCTCCGACTTGCCCCACTGGCTGGTCGAGTCGTTCAAGTCGACGCTCGACTCGGTGTATCGCGCCGACCTCGTCCTCCTCGTGGTCGACGCATCGGAACCTGTCGAGGAGATGCGCGAGAAACTCATCACGAGCCACGACACGCTCTACGAGCGCAACGAGGCACCCATCGTCACCGTGTTCAACAAGATGGACAAGGTGGACGACGAGGAACTGGAGGAAAAGCGCGCCGCGCTCTCGGCACTCGCGCCGAACCCCGTCGCCGTCTCGGGACTGACCGGCGAGAACATCTCCGAGTTGACCGAACGCGTCGAGCGCGAACTACCGGCGTGGGAACGTGAACGCCTCCTGCTCCCGATGGCCGACGACACGATGAGTCTCGTCTCGTGGCTCTACGACCACGCCCACGTCGAGACCGAAGAGTACGAGGGCGAACAAGTCCACCTCGAATTCGAGGCACGCCCTGAAATCGTCGAGAAGGCGCGGGCGAAGGCGGCGAAGTTGTCAGTAACTGCAGACTCGACCTGAGACGCTCACTCGACCGTCTCTTTCTCCTTCGTCACGACTTCCACGTCCGTAATCTTCGTTCCCGGATACTGCCCGTCGTCGTCTTTTTCGGCGGCTTTCACCATGTCCCAGACGACGTTCAGGCCAGTCGTCACACCCTCTAACGCTTCCATCTCACAGCCAGTCTTTCCGGTCGTCCCGACGGTGACGGTGAGTGTGACCGACTCGTCTGCCACCTCGAACTCGGTGTCGACGTTCGTGATAGGAATCTGGTGACACATCGGAATCGTCTCCCACGTGTGTTTGACGGCCTGAATCGCGCCGATACGGGCGGTGGCGAGGACGTCACCCTTCCCGATTTGGTCGTCGCGAATCGCACCGACAGTCGACTCGCTGAGGTGAATCGTCCCGCGCGCGACTGCTCGGCGGCGAGTGTCGGGTTTCGCTCCCACGTCCACCATCTGGACGTTTCCGCGCTCGTCCACGTGCGTCAGTTCTCGTTCTTCGCCGCTGTTCGACTCGTCGTGTCGTGTCTCGTCACTCATGTTGGTATCCTTCGAGGGCGGCAGGCAGTCGTTCGAGCAGGTCGGTCGCCACGAGTCCGCCGTCGAACTCGTCGGCGGCGGCGTCGCCCGCACGGCCGTTCGCGTACGCCGCGACGGCGGCCGCGTCGAGGGGTGGGAGGACACTGGCGAGTGCGCCAGTCGCCCCCGCGAGCACGTCACCGGTTCCGCCGACGGTCATCCCCGGGTTCCCGGTTCGGTTGACTCGGTCCTCGTCGCCGTCGGACACCACGTCGTAGGCACCTTTGACGAGGAGGACGTGGCCGAGGTCCGCGGCGAACTCGCGGACGAGTTCGCGTCGCGTCTCCCAGTCGTCGTCCGTCTCGCCGCCCATCTTCACCAACTCTCCTTGGTGCGGCGTACAAATCAGCGTCGCCTCGGTGTCCACGTCGGGGACGACTTGCAGGGCGTCGGCATCGACGACGGCGGTTCCGTCGTACGCAGAGAGGAACTCGCGAACCGCCGCGAGTGACTCGTCGTGGTCTCCGAGACCGGGTCCGAAGACGACCACGTCGCGGTCTGCGGCGACGTCGAGGAGGCCCGGAACGTGGTCGGTGGTGAGGTGGTCGCCGTCGAATCCGCTGACGATGAGATTCTCGGAGTACCCCTGTACTTCACGGGCGACGTATTCGGGGCACGCGACACGAGCGAGGTCCGCACCGGCGCGGAGGGCCGCCTGTGCGGCCAGTGCGGGCGCACCGGTGTATGGTCCGCCGCCGACGACGAGGACGTCGCCGTGGTCGCCCTTGTGGCTCTGCGGGTCGCGGCGGAGCGTGAGCAGGTCGCCGGGACCGGTGAACAACTCTGCCGCCGCCGGGATACCGATGTCTTCGACTGTGACATCGCAGTCGAGCGATTCGAGACCGGGTTTGTCGTCGTGGAAGGTGACGACGTGGTCGGCTTCGACGGCGACGCCTGCGGCCTCGCCGCTGTCGGCATCGACGCCGGATGGAACGTCGACGGCGAGGACAGTCGCCGATGATTCGTTGATTGCTCGGGCGGCCGTCGCCTCAGGTTCGCGGAGTGCGCCCGTCACGCCGGTTCCGAGCATTGCGTCTACGACGAGGTCGGGGTCGCCGAGTTCGAACGTCACAGAATCGGTGACAGTCTGAAGGTCGACCTCGCTCGCGACGAGTGCCTCCCAGTTCTCGCGGGCGATGTCCGTCGAGATTGTCTCCGGGCGACCGAGGAGGGTGACTGTCACGTCGTACGCTTTCAAGAACCGCGCGGCGACGAGGGCGTCACCGCCGTTGTTGCCGCGTCCGGCGACGATTGCGACCGACGACCCGGGGTCGGCGAGGTCACGACAGACCCGAGCGACGGCGTTTCCGCTCGACTCCATGAGTTGCTTCCGCGGGACGCCGAGCGATTCGGCGTTGACGTCGACCGCGGCCATGCGTCGACTCGTAATCATGTAGAGTCGTTCGCCCGGCCCCGCGTTAACACATGTGGTCGTGCGGAGAGAGAGGGACTCGTCACAGGACGCTTCCGCAACGTTTGACTCGCGGCCGACAGAACAGGCGTCAGTGACCCGTCGTCTCTTCGGAACCCTCTGCGGACTCGTCTTCCTCGTCAACTTCGGTCGCGTCGCGTTTCCACCACTCGTCGAGACGTTGCAGGCGCAGTTCGGCGTCGGCCCCGCGACCATCGGTGTCGTGACGAGTCTCGTCTGGTTGGGGACGGCGCTTCCGCGCATCCCGATTGGGTACTTGCTCACGCGCGTCCCACGTGACCGCGTCGTCCTCGGTGCGGGGACGCTGCTCGTCGCGGCGGCGGCGTTCACCGCGAGTGCTACGTCGATTCTGACGCTCCAAATCGGTGCGTTCGGCCTCGGACTCGCGTCCGGTGCGTACTTCGTCTCCGCCGTCCCCCTCGTCGGCGAACTGTTCCCCGAACGCGTCGGCCGGATGGTCGGTATCCACGGTGCGGCCAGTCAAGTCGCCGCCGTCGTCGCCGCGCCCGTCGTCGTCGCCATCCTCGCCGCGTTCTCGTGGCGCGAGACGTTCTGGGCGCTGGCGGTGGCCGCCGCCATCATCACCGTCACGCTCTACGTCGTCTCCCGCGACGGGAGTACGGAGACGGGAACCGGCGCAGACCGAGACTTCTCGGCCGCACTCGGCCACTGGAAGATTATCCTCACTGGCATCCTCCTCATCGCACCCGCGGGGTTCATCTGGCAAGGGTTGTTCAACTTCCTCGTCTCGTACATGACGCAGGCGAAGGGGTTCAGTCCGGCCGTGGCGAGTACGATGCTCACTATCGTGTTCGCGGCGGGCGTTCCGGCGTTCTCGCTGTCGGGTCGTCTCGCGGACAAACTTCCGCACGTCCCCTACATCTTCGCCCTGCTCGTCGCGTTCACGGGGATGCTGTTCGCGCTGACGTTCGCCCAGGGGTTCCTCACCGTCGCCGTCGTCGTCGCACTCTTGGGATACGTCGTCCACAGCCTGTTCCCCGCGCTGGACACGTTCATGCTCTCGTCGCTCCCGAGCGACGCTCGCGGGAGCGCCTACGCCGTCTTCAGCGGTGCTGCCCTTCTCCTCGAAGCCAACGGGAGCGGTGCCGTCGGCTTCCTGACGGAGGCGAACGTCGGGTTCGAACTGGTCTTTCGGACGCTCGCAGCGAGTCTGCTCGTCGTCGTGGCGGCGCTCGCACTCCTGTACGCAATCGACCGACTTCCGGGGATTTCGCGTCACGACGACGCCACCGTGTGACCGTCCGAAACGGTTTACTTACTTCACCTGATTGTCCGTATCATGTCAGGGTTGCTACCGTCCGAGGGGAACGTCGATACCGGTGGGGAAGGGACACCTCGTGTCCACTGGCTCGACGACGACGAGACGGAGCAACTCATCGGGAGTCTCTCGTCGAGTACGGCCCGCGACATTCTCTCCAGCCTCCACGACTCGCCCGCAACCGCGAAAGAACTCGCCGAGGTGGTCGAGACGTCGATTCAAAACGTCAGGCACCACCTCGGCAACCTTCAGGACGCAGAGTTAGCCCGCGTCGCGGGGACGCGCTACTCCGAGAAGGGCCGCGAGATGAAAGTCTACGCACCCACCGATGGTCCCCTCGTCGTCTGTGTCGGCGGCAACGAGGACAACCGCGAAGACTTCACAGACGCCATCTCCTCGTTCCTGGAGTGAGACGGCGGTACGCGCCACCAATTCCTGCGAAGGTTCAAGTACCAATTCGCGGCCAGTCACCGACACCCCTATGGCCGTCGCAACTGGACCTGAGAGCGTGACCTGGCAGGAGGTGTTCGGCCACCCGGAGGCGTACCCGGAGCAAGCCGACGGAATCGAGACTGCGATAGCGACCGCCCGAGACGACGGGTTCGCCGTCGTCGAAGGCGCGTGCGGGACTGGCAAGACGATGCTCGCACTCACCGCCGGCATCGAACTCGTCCGCGACCCCGACTCCGACTACGAACGGGTGTTCGTGCTGACGAGCGTCAAGCAGCAACTCCGGCAGTTCGAAGCGGACCTCCGAACCATCAACGAGAACCTCCCGACCGAGTGGAAACCGGTCTCCGGACTCACCCTCGTCGGGAAAGCAGACGTCTGTCCGTACAGCAGAGAGCGCTGTGGTGGCATCGACGAGTCGAGTGTCTACGACCGCTGTGAAGGCCTCCGCGACCGAACGCGCGGCCTCGTCGGCGACGGTGGACGAACGAGCGCCGAGGCACTGGCAAAAGATGCACGCGAGCAACAGACCGGCCTCCTCGACACGGGCGCGACCACTGCCGGCCCATCGTACCTCGAAACGGCGGACGAACCGACACCCTACCCGAAGTCGATGCCCGAGTACGAGGACGTGGAGTATTGCCCCTTCTACGCGAACTTCCTCGCTGACCTTCCGGACGACGGCGACCCAATCGAGGCGGTCCCATTCGAGTTCGACGACAAGGGTCTCATCACGCCCGAGGACCTCGTCTCGCTCGCCGCCGGTGCAGGGTCGTGTCCGCACTCCGTGATGGGCGCACTGTTGCCCCACCTCGAAGTCGTCGTCGGCAACTACTACCACGCGTTCGACCCGACGACTGTCGGCACGTTCACCGGCGCACTCGTGGACGACTCGACGTTCGTCATCTGCGACGAGGCACACATGCTCGAACCGCGCGTCCGAGACCTCGTCTCCGTCGGCGTCGGCGACCGAACGCTCCGCGACGCCGAGAGTGAATTCACGCGCGTCATCCAACCTGTCGAGTTCGACGACGCAGGCAAATCGACCGCAGACGCCGACCTCGTCCGCGGCGAGTTGAAAGAGGCAGACGTGACCCTGCGCGAACTCAAAGAGACGCGCGACTTCATCCGCGACCTGCGCGAGGAACTCGACCGGCGCGTGACGGCGCACCTCGACACGGAGTATGTCGGGTGGCGCGCCGACCTGACCGAACTCGCAGACGAAGAGATACCACTACGCGACCCCGAAGAACCCGCTGTCGACGAACTCACCGAGTGGGCCGAGTCGGCCGGGTACGACGAAGGAACGTGGGTGCGCGCCGAAGCGACCGGGTCGGCCGTCGCGCACATCCTCAACTCAGTCGAAGAAGACGACAAACGGCGTGCGGCACCCGCCGCGGGTCGTGCTCTCGCGACGTGGGCCTACGCCGACCACGAGAAGCACTTCCGCGCCATCGACCTCGAACGGACGTGGGACGAGATGGAACCCCCCGAGTCGTGGCGGCGCGCCTACAACGCCCGCCTCTCGGTCCACAACTGCGTCCCCGGTGAGGCCATCGCCGAACGACTGGGCGACTTCGGCGGCGGCGTCCTGATGAGTGCGACGCTCGAACCCATCGACGTGTTCCGCCGCGTGACCGGCCTCGACGCCCTGGCCGACGACGGACGACCGATTGCCGAACGGACCTTCGGCCTCGGGTTCCCCGAGTCGAACCGCGCGAGTTTCGCCGTCGACGTGCCGAAGTTCACCCACAGCAACCGCGGTCCGCCGGGCGAGGAGAACGAGACGCGTCTCGCGTACACCGACGCCGCTACCGAAGTCTGCCAGCGGTCGCCCGGAAACGTCCTCGTGGGCATGCCGAACTACGCCGAGGCAGAGTGGATGGCGAGCGTCCTCGAAGAACGGGTCGACAAGCCCGTCCTCCTCGACGAGGCGTCCGACGACGGGGCGACAGAAGACCTCAAGCGGGACTTCTTCGGCGGAACGGGGAAAGTCCTCGTCACGAGTCTCCGCGGGACACTCACCGAAGGTGTCGACTACAGCGGTGACAAACTCTCGGCAGCAGTCGTCTGTGGCGTCCCACTCATCAACACGTCGTCGCCGCGAACGCGGGCGGTGAAGACGGCCTACGACAAAGAGTTCGGAGATGGGTTCGAGACAGCGCTGACCGTGCCCGCAGTCCGAAAGGCGCGACAGGCAATCGGGCGCGTCATCCGCGGCACCGACGAAGTAGGCGTTCGCGTCTTCGTCGACGCCCGCTACGCGCGAGACTCGTGGAACGGCGTCCGCGACTATCTCCCCGCACAAGAACGAGACGAGTTCAGGCCAGTCAGTCCAGACATGCTCGGGTTCGGCCTCGACCAGTTCTGGTCGTTCGTCGACTAGTCCGTTTATCCCTCGTCGTCCCAGTCTGCCCGACACTCGTCGTCACAGAAGTGTCGGTACTGGACGGCACCGTCGTCGTCGACCCAGGTGACGACGCGGTGTGTCGGGACGTTCACGATTGGGTCGCCACACGTCGCACAGGTCGGCGCGTCTTCGGGGTCTACGTTCTCTTCTAAGTCGGACGTCGGGTCAACCATCGACACGCAGATGGCGGGTCAGGGCACTTCAAGTCGTCTCAGCCGGCAGAAGTCGCCCCACATATTCTCTCCCGGCGAGTCTGGACACCCCCGCAGACGGTTGTGAGACGCGGCAGGCCACGTGAACGTGTGGCGTGGCTATGTATCACAGCACACTTCCCCCCTCGGGAACGTGCTGGTCCCTTCTGATATTGTCAATGCTTACCACACTTAGTGAAGGTTATGTACGGACCGTCTCCTCTGTACACGTGACGGCGAATGTCCGAAGTACCCGCCTCTCAGGATTCGGTTGCAGGGACGACAGACCGCTCCGGTTCGGACTCGACCGGTGAGTGCTTCCTCCATAGCGTCGTCGTATCGTATCGAGGAAGCGCTGACCAGGTCACAATCTACCCCCGGCGCGACAGTTGCTGTAACCAGATGGAGGCGTGGTTGACCGCCGACGTCGAAGCGTTCGTCGCGCTCGACGAGATGCGATAACCGACGCACGCGACGGTCACCACGAACGTCTCTCGTACTCGCTCATCCGACGTACTCAGCGTCGGAGAGTGTCTTTTGAACCGCTTCTTCTCCGACTACTGCCGCCAGTGCCTCGAATCCAGCACGCTCGGCGCGGTCACGCGCGTTCGCGACCAATCGAGAGACGATGAACTCCGGCGTGGACTTGCCGACGGTTCCGAACCGCGGTTGGTAGTCGACGCGGAGGTCCAACTCGTCGGTTAACCCCTCGGCGAAGATGCCGTCGATGCGCGCCTCGGGTGGGAGCGGACTCAGTTCGTCCGCGAGGTGGGTGACGTAGACGCCGAAGGCGTCGCGTTCGACGGTGAGGTTCACCAGTCCGTTGAGCAGGTCCGCCGCGCGGCCGGGTTCGGTGATAGCCTCGAACTCGTCGACGAGCATGAGCGTCCGTCCCTCGTCCGACAGTGGCGGGACGATAGATTTGAGCGTCGATTCGAGGACGCCCGCGTTGAAACTCGCGTGGCGGCGGTGAAACACGACGGAGTCGAATCGACCGACGAGCGCAGACTCGGCCGGGACCGGCAGCCCCATCGACGCGAGGATAGCGACCTGCGAAAGAGTCTCCAAGAGTGTCGTCTTCCCACCGCTGTTCGCCCCCGTGAGAACGGCGACGCGGTCGCCTGACGGGGGAACCGGCCCGGACGAACACGAGAGTTCGTGGTCCCCGACGGCGTACGAGACGGGTTGCGGGTCGTCGAGAAAGAGGTTGCGCGCGCCACAGACCGAGAGGCCAGTCTCGGTGACGACGGGGTTCGTCAGGTCGTACTCGACGGCGAACCGTGCGAGCGACAGCGAGAGAGCAACCTCGTCGACTGCGTCGACGGCGATATCCACGTCGTCGCGGGCGGCCCAGATTCGGTCACGAAGTTCCTCGGCGACGACTTCCTCTCGTTCCTCGGCGTCCGCTGCGAGGTCGGAGACGAGCGACCGAAGCGACGAACTCACGAAGTCGGTCGCGTCGCGGGCATCGTCTGCGGCGGCCGATTCGACTTCGCCGCGCGCGAGGTCCGTCTCGTGTGCGACGTACTCGACGAATGCGGCGCGGAAGTCGTCCAACGACCGCACGCCGCGTTGTTGGATGGTCTCCAATACGTCGAACGCGTTGGATTCGAGTTCTTCGACCGCGTCGAGTCGGGCGCGCATCCGGTCGAGTCGTTCGTCGGCACCGGGAGCGACCGACCCATCGGGGTCGACGTACCCCAGTGCACCGAGGGCGTCTCGGAGTGCGTCGGGGTCTGCTTCGTCGAGTGCGTCGAACGTCTCACCGCGGAGACCGGCGTCTCGGAGTTCGAGTGCGGCGCGAACGGCGGCCCGTTCGGTTTCGCCCTCGTCGTCGTAGGCCTCGAACGCCGCCTCGACTGCTTCACGGGCGTCGTCAGAAAGCGCGTCCCACGCTTCGCTCGCGGCGAGAACGCGTTCGAGTCGGGCGCGGCGAGCCTCGGTGGTCGGAAGCGGCGTCAACACCCGAATTCGGTCTGCGGCGTGTTCCGTCAGGGCGCAATCGCTCGCGAGGGTCAACAGGTCGTCGTACACGTCCCTCGCGTCGCGGGTGGCGAGTGTATCGATGCCGCTGTTTCCATCGGCGCGCCGGAGGATTCGGACGGCGCGTCCACGGGTGACGCCCGCATCGACGAGTGCTCGCACGTCGGCCGACTCGATGGCGGCAACCGCGCCCTCCCTGCCGAGTGCCGATTCCAGCCGGGTCGACGTCTTCGGGCCGACCCCCCAGTAATCTTCGAGTCGCATACCGGGGCGTCTCACCGGGGTGTCTTAGGTCCTCTCGTCACGCAGTGCCACCGCTCTCGATTCGAGTGACCGCAGAGAGAAGAACTCAGTGAGAACGGACGCGCTGGTCGGTATCCGACTGTTCGGGTCCTTCGTGGGGGTGAAGGAGGTGCTGTCCGGGGACCACGTCGGTGTCGCGGCCGAGGTCACGGGCGGCACAGACGGCGAGTGTGGTCGAAAGTGTTCTGACTGCGGTTTCGTGGTCGTCTCGACAGGACCGAAGTGCCATCGGCCCGATTTCGAGACGGTGGTACGGTTCGAGGTCGTCGGGTGTGGTGACCCCTCGTTCGAGGAAGTCCCCAGCGATTTCGACGAGCAGAGTGTGCAAGTGAATGAGCTCGTTCTTTCTCATGGATTGCACATATGTGCTTATCAGGCGTAAAATAAGCGGTAAAGTATGATTTAGGTCTTGTATCTGACTCACCTAGAAATGAATGTAATCTCTCCGAACATGAATGAAAGTCCGAACATCGGACACGATTGTCACGGTGGTCGGTGTGTTCGAGGCGTAGGCGTCTCGCTCGTCGGGTGAGTTCACCAAAGGGAGTTGGGGTTTGGGCAGGGACACGTCCCCCAGGGCGGAGAGGGGGGGGTCGGATGATGTCCGCCGTACAGAGGGACGTGCGGGCACGACGAGTGACCCGGGCAGGTCACTGTGGCCATATACGAGAAGGGATGCGACGATACTAACTCACGGCCCTACGTGATTAGGGACGGTCAGGCTGGACCGGGAAACGCACAAGTCGGTGGGCGAACGAGTCGGGATATATGCACCCACAGAGGCGCGCCTGTTCGGGGGACGGCAGTCGATGACCGGCGACGCTCACGGACCAGCAGGTGAGCCTTCGTCAACAGCGAGAGAACTCGAAGAACGCCTCGACATTCTCGCGACGTTCAACGAGGTCATCGCCGACGTGAGTGAGACAATCGCGGGCGCGTCGGAGCGTCAAGACATCGAACAACACGTCTGTGACCGACTGGTCCAGACAGAGACGCTTCGGTTCGTGTGGGTCGGGGCCATCGACGGAGAGAGTGGGCGAGTCGTCCCCAACGCGTGGGCAGGAGAGGAGGATGGCTACCTCGACGAAATCGAGGTCTCTGTTTCTGCGTCACATCCCGGTGGGAACGGTCCAATCGGGCGCGCTATCCGGTCGCAGTCCGTCCAGACGACACACAGCATCGCAGACGAGTCGGACTTCGGGCCGTATCGGGCCCCAGCACTCGAACGCAGGTTTCGCTCTGCTGCGTCTGTTCCCCTCAGGTACGACGGTGAGGAGTACGGCGTCCTCACCATGTACGCCGACCACGAGGGAGCGTTCACAGACGAGTTAGCAGAGCCCATCTGGAATCTCGGACACGTCGTCGCGCACGGAATCGACTCGCACGCGAGACGCGAACGGGAGCGCGAACTCGAACGCCGTGAGGCCGCGTTTTCGCGCATCGTCGCCGACATCGAGGAGTACGCCATCTTCCGCCTCGATGCCGACGGCCACGTTGCGAGTTGGAACCGGGGTGCCGAGGCCATCAAGGGGTACACCACGGACGAGATTCTCGGCGAGCACGTTCGAACCTTCTACACAGGCGAAGACCGCACGGAAGGAGTACCGAACTGTCTCCTCGATGCGGCCAGACGTGACGGGCGCGTCGAAGACGAAGGGTGGCGAGTCCGTGCCGATGGGTCGACGTTCTGGGCATCAGTCGTCATCACCGCACTGACCGACGGCGACGGGGAAATTCGCGGGTTCGCGAAGGTGACTCGCGACATGACTGAGCGAAAAGAGCGTGAGCGACAACTGAACGCCGTGTTCAACAGCACGTTCCAGTACATGGGACTTCTCGACCCTGACGGGACGGTTCTCAGGGTGAACGACGCCGCACTGGCGTTCGCCGACGCCGACCGTGAGTCGGTCGTCGGACGCCCCGCGTGGGAGACGTTGTGGTGGCGCGGTGACGAGGACCGCATCGCGGCGCTCAAAGATGCTATCTCGCGGGCCGCAGACGGCGAGTTCGTCAGGTACGAAGTCGACATCGGCGACGACCCAGAGAGACCCGAGTCGACCATCGACTTCTCCGTGACACCGGTCTTCGACGATGACGGAGAGGAAGTCGTTCTCGTCGTCCCCGAAGGCCACGATATCACCGACCGGAAGGAACGCGAACACGACCTACGGCGGGAACGAGAGCGACTAGAGTTCGTGAACCGAATCATCCGCCACAACCTCCTCAACGGTCTCAACGTGGTCGGCGCACGCTCGGACATCGTCGGTGACTTCGTCGAACCGGAGGGCGAGTCACACCTCCGAACGATACGGAACCGCGTCGACGAGATGACTGACCTCGTCCGAACGATGCGGACCTTCATGAAGGTCATCGTCGAGCGAGAGTCTCACGAGTTCGAACCGCGGTCACTGGACGACGCAATCGACGATACTGTTGCAGAACTCGGAGCGGGGGGCACCGAGGTGGACGTCACCGTCGAGTGCGTTATCGGAACCACCGTCCTCGCCGACGAACTGCTCGACGATGTCGTCGAGCACCTGCTGAAGAACGCCGTCCAGCACAACGACAAAGCCGTGCCCGAAGTCCACGTGGACGTTGCCGCCGCCGACGAGTTCGTCGAACTCCGCGTGTCCGACAACGGCCCCGGTATCCCGGACGAAGAGAAACGCCGCATCGTCGACCAGCGAATCGAAGACCTCTCGGACCCCGGAAACGGGTTCGGTCTGTTCCTCGTCCGCGAGATAGTCGAGAGTTACGGCGGCGAGGTTCGTATCGAAGACAACCACCCGACTGGGTCGACGTTCGTCGTGACGTTCCCGCAGGCGTGAGCGCCCGGTCGTAGTCGTCGGTTGGCGACGTTCTGTGAGGTGCGACCGAGACGGTCTGCGACGGAGAAATCGGGACTCTACGGGACCTAAATTCCACCTCACCCGATGGGCAGATATATATCTGTCCAATGGTACTGTGTGTTCGATACGATGGTCACCGAACGCTCGGCCGGGGGGCACCCAGACCAACGGGTTGCCGAGCAGACTGTTCTCGTCGTCGACGACGACGAGGACCTCGCAGACACCTGTCGATACTGGCTCGACGGCGAACGATTCTCGGTCGAGACAGCCTACGGCGGCGAAGCGGCACTCGACCGCATCGACGACAGTGTCGACGTCGTCCTTCTCGACCGCCGGATGCCCACTATCTCCGGTGACGACGTCCTCGACGAGATTCGCGCGCGCGATATCGACTGCCGTGTGGCGATGATGACCGCCGTCGAACCGGACACGGACATCGTGGACATGCCGTTCGACGCGTACCTCGTCAAGCCCGTCACCGAGACGGAGGTCAAAGAGACCGTCGAGGAACTCCTCTTCCGGTCGAGTTTCGAATCGGAAGTCCGCGAGTACTTCGCGCTCGAATCGACCGAAGAAGTCCTCGACAGCCGTGAAGTCGACGAACTCCGCGAACCGGAGGCGCTCGACGAATTGCGTAGCCGACTCGGCGCGGTTCGCGCGGAACACGAGGCCGCAATCCAGAATCGTGAACGGCAACTCGACCGGCTGAACCGCGTCAACGACCTCATCCGCGACGTCGACCGGGCGCTCATCGACGCGCGGACGCGAGACGAGATAGAACAGACCGTCTGCGACGCCGTCGCCGACGCCCACGAGGCCGCCTACGTCCTCCGCCGGACTGCGGCCGGTGTACTTCGGTGTACTGCCCAGACCGGTCTCGACTGCGAACCCACGGACGTCGACCACAGCGTCGTCGACGACGTGTTCGACCCCAACGACCCCGACGAGGTGTACGTCTTCGACGATATCTCGGCCGACCACCGGGATGCGGTGTTCGGTGAACGAGCAGCGGAGTTCGACGACGTGTCTGGGCTGTGTGTCCCCATCTCCTATCAAGGAACGGTCTACGGTGCGCTCACCGTCTTCGACGAACGGGGCGAGTTCGACGAGGAGTCAGCAGGGCTGTTCTCGGACCTCGGTGCCACGGTCGGAAACGGTATCAACGCCGCACAGAGTAAGCGCCTCCTCAACGGCGACAGCGTCGTCGAACTCGAATTCCGTCTCGAAGTGGACGCCGACGCACTCACTGTTCTCAGTGCAGAAATCGGGTGTGACCTCTCGTTGAACGGTGTCGCCCAAGTCGACGACGGTATCACCTGCTTCGTCACCGTCGAAGGCGTGCCGGGAAGTGACCTCGTGGAGGCGGCAGTCGCTTCCGACCGAATCACGACCGTTCGCGTCGTCACCGACGCACCCGACGGGTCGGTCTTGGAGATTCGACTCGACGAGTCGTCGGTCCTCCTCACGGCTATCGACCACGGCGCGAGTATCGAGGCACTCGAACTCTCGGAGGGAAGCGGCAGTCTCGCGCTTCACGTCGCGGCAGACGCCGACCACGGGGCAATCGTCGACGCGGTGTCCGGGTCAGAACCCGGCGTCTCCGTCGTCGCCAAACGCGAGGTAGAACAGTCGACACAATCGACGGAGTCGTTCCGCCACGAACTCGACGCAAAGTTGACCGCCCGGCAGAAGACGGTCCTCGAAACGTCCTTCGTCTCGGGGTACTTCGAGTGGCCGCGAGGGAGTACGGCCGAAGAAGTCGCAGACTCACTCGGTATCTCGCCGCCGACGCTCCACGAACACCTCCGGTCCGCAGAGCGAAAACTCATCGAGGCGTACTTCGAAGAACTGAATCCTGCGCCAGCGGACGACTGACGAGTTACTCGACGGGAACTTCCTGTGTGTCGGCCGTAAAGCGAGCGACTGCGTCGAAGATATCTGCCTTCGTGACCGGTTTCGTGAGGACGTCGTCAGCGGGGAGGTCAGAGAGTTCGTCGCTCGGTGTCGCACTCAGCATGACGACTGCCGGCGTGTCGGAGGTGGATTGGCGTCGTACCTCCTGCAGGACAGTCTCACCTGGGAGGCCCGGTAAGTTCCGGTCGAGGAAGACGACGTCTACGTCGTCGTCGAACGCCTGGAGGGCCTCTCGCCCGGAGTAGGCGACCCGAACCTCGTACTGTCGTTCGAGCCACAGTGCGAGACTGTCAGCGAGGGCTACCTCGTCGTCGACGAGGAGGATGGTCGGCGGGTCGGTCGATGGTGCATGTGTCATCTCTGGGTGCAGGGCGTGGACGAACGGGGTGTCCCTCGGTACCGAACCGACGTGGTTGGTGTCGTGACGAACGGTGTGGTCACGCGTCGTTCATACGCTGAGACCGCTTGTCACCGCAGCGAGTGCACTGCGTGACTCGGTAGGGTTCGCGCGAGAACTGGCGGTTCTCACGTTTCCGGCTCTCGGTCTTGATCTCTATCGAGACGTCGTGTGACGTCCGAGTCTCACACGAGGGGCACTCTTCGACGAACTCGTTGTTTCGGGGACTGCTTTTACTCTTCGACATAGAGGGGTCGTAGAAAAAGCTACGGGCTGATAGCGGTTGAACGCAGAGCCTAATCAGTTTGGGATAGAAGAATGTCCGCTTGGTGGCGGCACGCAGTCGGGTGAGTTTCCTCACTCGGCGGTGATGATTTTCTCGTCGTACTTGTCGCGGAACTCCTGGATGAGCGTGCCCATCTGAGCGTACCAGTCGTTGAGCATCCGCTGCATCTCGTCTGCGACTTCGTTGGGGTCCGTCGGGAGGTACACGTGGTAGTACCCGCCGTGTTCGTAGTTGACCTGTTCTTTCTTGATGAGTCCAGCCTGCAGAAGACGCTGGATGGAGCGGTATGCGGTCGAGCGTTCGCGCTCTACGGCCTCCGCAACCTCGTCGACGGTCATGGGGTCCTCTGTATCGACGAGAACCTCGAAGCACCGTCGGTCGAGCTGCTTGAGTCCGTGGAGACACTCGAGGAGCCCCTCACACTGCATGTCGGATTGCAGATATTCGACCATCGAGCTAGCCATTATCACGTCGCGCTACGTGGTCAGCACTCAAAAGGGTTTGTATGCTTTGTACAACACCGAGCCAAAAAACGAGGTCGAACCGCGGATAGTTAGCGTGTGGTGCTCGGGTTAGTCGGCGGTGGATGTTGCGCCAGTCGTGCGAGCGCGCATGGACTTGAGGGCACTGTAGACGACAGCGCCGGCGACCATGAGCGCAGACCCGAGAATCAGCGCGAGGCTGACGTAGTCGAGAACACCCATCCCGAGGTAGTTACCGGCCTGCCGGACGGCGACTGCGAGGGCGCCGAGGAGCAGCATCAGGCCGAAGTAAATCTTGATTTCGTCCTCGTTGACGATGGACGTCGCCGCGGAACCAACGCGGGCACCGAGCGCGGAGCCAGCGAGGAGGGGAGCGACGATAGAGAGGTCGACACCGCCGGACTGCGCGTAGAGGAACGACCCGATACCGCCAGAGAACATAATCTCGAACAGGTCAGTCCCAACCGCAATCGGAACGGGCACGCCAATGAGGTAGAACAGCGCAGGCATGCGGATGAAGCCGCCACCGACGCCGAGGAAGCCCGAGAGAAGACCCGTCGCGAAGGCGACGAGCAGGACCATCCAGAGCGAGACCTGAATGCCCCCGCGCAGGGTAATCATCGGCGGGAGCGAGTAGCTCTGAATCTTCTTTGCTATCTCGGGAATGTCGTCGGCGTTGATTTCGGCGTCTTCGTCGACATCGTGGCTGACGCCGCCGTCGCCGCCACCTTTCAGTGCCTCGTAGGTGACGAACGCGCCGATACCACCGAGCAACAGCACGTACGTGATGCTGATAATGTTGCCGGCGAGACCGAGTTCTTCGAGGTGGAGGACGATTTCCTTGCCGACTTCCAACCCGACGGTGGTCCCGATAATCATCGAGACACCGAGTTTGTAGTCGACTTGGCCGAGGTCACGGTGCTTGAGCGTCGCGATGACAGAGGTACCGAAGACGAACGCGAGACCAGAACCGACGGCCACGCGCGATGGGTAACCCATCACGAGGAGCGCGGGCGTGACGAGGAACGACCCGCCCATCCCGAAGAAGCCGAAGAGGATGCCGATGAGGAGGCCGAATCCGGCGAACATCACCAACATGGCGGCCGAGATTCCGAAAATCTCCATCATGGTCATTCACCCCCGAGGAGTTTCAACACGGTAGAGCCGAGGACGCTCTCTAGTGCGCCGTATCCGACGTACAGCACCATGGCCTCGACGAGAACGATTCCGACGAGTGCTGCTGCCTGGGTACTCCCAGTTAGATTTTCGATTCCGAACATCTTACCAGCACCCCGTGGGGCGCCCAACTGATATTGTACGAATCATGCTTTCCTGTACACTGCTGGCTAACCGGAGAGAGGATATAACGCTTTTGGGAACACCGTACAATACCATATCGCGATTGGATACTCATAAGTTATAGATTGAACATAGAAATACCGCTAAACTGTGGCTTCATTTGTACATCAGAGTGTTACGAACAGATATGGCCGCTATCTATGACGGAGTAATATTTCGTGGTGTGTACAACACTCTGTGACTGCAGACGTACGGCCGCTCGAGCAACCAGTGACGCAGTCGCTGTCTGGTTCGTGAGAGGTACCGGGGACGGGGGAGTGGCGAGCGAGGTGGTTGGTAGCGAGGGGGACGACACGGCGCTTCGTTGGACGGCCCATCGAGCCCGTCACGTTCACAGTGGGGACTCGGCGCTGGATGCGAAGACGAATAGAAAAGATGGGGGAGCGTTAGTCAGCAGACGTTCCGCGGGCAGCACTCTCGGCACGCCGAGCGCGCCAGAGGCCCTGCAGGTAGGCGCCGACGAACATCCCACCGATGGCGATGAGGATGGGGTAGTTACCGACACCGAGGCTGGCGTACGCCGCCCCGGGGCAGATTCCTGAGATACCCCATCCGGCACCGAAGATGACGCCACCGACGACGACGTTCTTGTCGAACGACTTCAGACGGCGGCCATAGTTCGCTCCGGTGAGAGGTGCCCGGTCACCGAGCGTCTCCGCGAGGGCGAAGACGACGCCGGTGGTGACTGCGGCCCCGCCCATGACGAAGAGGAGGCCGAAGTCGTCGAACTGGAGGAAGTCGATGACGACTTCCGGTCGAGCCATGTTACTCAGTCCGAGGCCGAACCCGAATATCAGACCGCCCAAGACGATGAGCAGCATGAATCCGAGTCCGCGTTCGTCGTCGCTCATGGCGACACCCCCAGCGCCTGGAGGAGTTGTGCGACGCCGATGGCGACGAGCATGAAGGTTGCGACGTTCACGAACGAGGTTCGCGAGCGAGAGCCGACGCCACAGACCCCGTGCCCGGACGTACACCCTTTACCGATGCGGGTTCCGATGCCAACGAGCACGCCGCCGACGGCGAAGCGCCACGGTTGGACTTCGGAGACCCACCAGCCGTCACCGAGTGTGACGGTGTAGATGGCGGCACCAGCGACGATGCTCAGGGTGAAGACGACGCGCCAGTCGCGTGACGTGACGTACTTCGTCTTGTTGAACCGCGGAAGGTCGGACACGTACGAGAGCGTCGACTCGAGGAAGGTGCTCGCGCCCGCGATGATACCCGTCCCGAGGTAGATGATGGCCGTCCCCAGACCGATGAGGAGACCACCGAGCGCGTAGTGCGCTATCCCGTTCGGGAAGAGGCTATCGACGAGGAGCGGCGTCAGTCCCGACATTTAGTTCGTCAGGGCTTCGTTGCTGGCCGCGCAGTTGTTCGGGCCAAGCTCGAGTTCGAACGCGCGGTCGTCGTCCGACTCCTGCACACCGAGGTTGGTCTCGATGATGTCGATGTAGTTGGCCGGCCGAGGCGGCATGTCCGAGAGGATGAACTCGACGAACTCGTCTTTCGGCATGGAGAGTGCGCCCATGGTTTCTTTGAGTTCCCCGAGGGTAGCGGTGTAGCTGCCGTCTTCGGCGGGGATTGCCGCATCACTGAAGTGAGCGGAGGCCACGATGAAGTGGTCGTCGTGGTTGAGGACGCGCTCTTGAAGCGAGTCGTAGAGCATGCCGGCGGCGTCCGGGGCACCCTCGTCGCCGTCTTCGAGGTCGGGGCGGGCGACCGATTCGATGAACAGGCCGTCACCCGTGAACAGCACGTTGTCGACCTTGTAGGTCGTCATGCCGGTCGTGTGCCCGGGCGTGTGGATTGCTTCGATTTCCGTGTCGCCGACGGTGAGCGTCTCGCCGTCCGCGATGGTGTCGTAGTCGACGTCGTAGTCGACGCCGCGGCCTTCGGCGGCCTCGGGGATGACGCCCGTGACGCCTTCGTCTTCGACCAGCGTGCGGACGCCACTGATGTGGTCTGCGTGGATGTGGGTGTCGATGGCGTACTTGAGTTCTGCACCCATCGCCTTCGCGTCCTGGACGTACTCGTCCGAGAAGTAGCGAAGCGGGTCGACGACGGCGGCTTCGTCGCCGTCGACGATGAGGTACGCGAGACAGCCACTGGAGGGACGCTGGTACTGTGCGATGGTGGCGTCACCGTCGGTCTCCAGTTCGGTGTACTCGTAGATGCTGGCCCAGCCGTTCATGCCGCGTTCGAGGGCGACCGCGTCGTAGCCCTCCTGAATGAGCAGCCCGGCGACGTACTCAGACGACGACCCCTTCGCACAGAGGACGACGAACTCCTCGTCCTCGGGGAGGTCTTCGTAGATGTCGTCGCTGAGGTCTTCGTCGAGGAAGTCGAAGTACGGAATGTTGACGTGCGAGACGTTTTCGCCCTCGATGCGCCACTCCTCGTGTTCGGATGGCACGCGGTTGTCGAGGATCGTCAGCTCTTCTCCGTTATCGATGCGCTCTTTGAGCGTCTCGGGTTCGATGACGGGAACTTCGGTTTCCAGTTCCGGGAGGTCTGGAGCAGTCATGTATGCATCACCCACTATTAGATGGTCTGACTTAAGGGTTTGCATAGTCGTTCGATTTTCCTGCAATACTAAATCAGGTATCTGTCCCGGTGAAGTTAGTGTGATTGTGCACTCGCGTAGGCGACGAATGATACTAACCCTGTAGAGAGCGCGAGAATCCAGCCAGTCGCTCGAACCGACTCTGATATTGCGCAGTCTGCCCAAGAACCGACACACTTTTAGGAAACACCCTGATATTGTGGGATACACCCAACACAGGTGAACCCGAAAAATGAGTGAGTACGAACCTACCGAAACCCTCGACGTGAAAGGACTGTCCTGCCCAATGCCCGTCGTCAAGACCCGCGGTGCGGTCGACGACCTCTCGTCCGGAGAGATTCTGGAAGTTGTCTCCACAGACTCCGGCAGCATGAGCGACCTGAAAGGCTGGGCTGACACGACTGACGGTGTCGCCATGCTCGACCAAGAAGAGACCGAAGAGGGCGGCGACGCGCTCTTTGTCCACTACATCCAGAAGGAATGAGCTCGGACGCTGACGCGCCCGTCGACACGACGACCGCCTCCGTCGAAGAACTCCAGGCACAGATTCAGGCGCTGGAAGAAGAGGTCTCTGACCTCCGCGAGGCGACCGACGACGGCGGGCAGAAGTCGATGACCATCATCGCAACGAAAGGCACCCTCGACATGGCGTACCCGCCGCTCATCCTCGCGAGTACGGCGGCCGCCTTCGGGTGGGACGTCGTGGTCTTCCACACGTTCTGGGGCCTCGACATCCTCCACGAGGAGAAGTCGAAGAACCTCAAACTCAGCGCCATCGGCAACCCGAGCATGCCGATGCCCAACGCCGTCGCCGCGTTGCCCTTCATGGACAACGTCGCGACGAGCATGATGGAGAAGAAGATCAAAGAAAACGGGACTGCGACCGTCGAGGAACTCATCGAGACGTCTCTCGACATGGGCGTAGACCTGCAGGCGTGTCAGATGACCATCGAACTGATGGGCTACGACGAAAATGCGTTCTACGACGGCGTCACCACCGGCGTCGGTGCGGCGACGGCACTCCAGCACATGGCTGAGTCCGACGTCCAACTCATGATCTGATTCGAAGCGACTCGCAACCAACCTCCCACCACCACCACACTCCCCCCTTGAGATGCTGAGAGGTGCGCTCCCCCGCGCCTTCTCAGACGTTCCACCCCTTCTCGAAGGAACGGAACCGGTCGAGGTCGTGTCCGAACAACACGTCCGCACCGGTCTGCCGTTCCATCTCTTTGATTTTCTGGAGACTGTCGAACCAGTGACGGTCACTCCAGAGTAATCCCGGGCCGAGTGGCACCTCGTCCGTGTAATTCCCCTCGACGTAGCACTCGTCACCAGCGATGAACACATCACCCGCGGGCGTCTGGATGTGTGCCCCCATCACGCCGGGTGTGTGACCCGGAAGGTGGTACAGACGCATCCCATCGAACAGTGTGTACTCGTCGCCGTGGACGACGTTCCAGTTCAGGTCGTGGTCGAAGTCGGACGCGAGGTACGCAATCGACCCCTCCGTCGTCTTCGCCGAGTAGTACGCGAACTTCAGTTCCTCCTCGTGGACGTAGATTGGAACGTCCGTCCCGGCGAACTCCCTGAGGCCACCCGCGTGGTCGAGGTGGAGATGGCTCATCACCACGGCGTCGATGTCCGAAAGCGAGTATCCGACTGCATCGAGGTCTGCTTCCAGCGTGTGTTCTGCGGAATCGACGTGTGCGAACGCCTCGTACAACGGCGCGGGCCAATAGCCGTTCCCTGCATCCGGATTCGACCCGGTGTCCCACAGAACTGTCTGGTCTGGACCGTCGATGACGGCGTTCCAGACGACGAACTCGGCCATCTCGTGGTCCGGGTTCGGATTCGACGCGCTCCCCATGGAGTAGCCAGAGAGGACGTATCCCATGTCAGCGTGGACGCGACCGCGGTCGACCAGGTGGACGCTAATGTCACCCATGCTCACGCTTAGGAGGCAGCGGAGATAATTGTTAGTTCGCGAAGGGGTTGTGCCCCAGTTCAGATGACGTTCTGCAGGATACCGCCGTCGACGGCGAGTGCCTGCCCCGTCACGTTCCGGTTCGTCGCGTAGAACACGGCGAGTTTCCCCATGTCTTCGGGCGTCTGGTCACGTCCCAGCGGGATGACCCGTTTGATGGTGTCTTCGTACGCTTCGTCGAGTGTCGGGGTCAACACCTTGTTCCACATCGGTGTGTCTACGATGCCGGGGCAGATTGCGTTCACCGTCACGTCGTCACCCGCGAGTTCGAGGGCGAGCGATTTCGTGAACCCGAGAACGGCGTGCTTCGACGCGCAGTAGTGAGCCAATCCCGATGCACCGATACTTCCCGCAATCGACGCGGTGTTGATTATCGCTCCGTTCGACTCTTTGAGGTGTGGAATCGCCGCCTTCGACGGGAGGAAGACCCCTTTGACGTTCACACCCATCACCGAGTCCCACTCTTCTTCTTTCATCTCTTCGACCGGGTCGACGGTGATGATACCCGCGTTGTTACAGAGGACATCGATTCCGCCGAACTCTGAGACTGTCTCTTCGACCATCGCAGCGACCTGGTCGGCGTGCGTCACGTCGCACTCGACGATGTGCGCACGGCGGCCGAGTTCTTCGATGCGTCCGGCGACTTCTTGCGCCCGGTCCGCACCGCCGACGTCTGTAGACGACTGTTGGTTGTACTCCGTGTCGAGGACGTTCACGTCCGCGATGACGACGTCACTCCCCGCTTTGGCGAGTTCGACCGCGATTCCCGCTCCGATTTGTCCGCCTGCACCAGTCACAATCGATACCTTGTCCTCGAGTGGTTGTGCTGTCGACATAACTCGGAGCGAGATACGTCAGATGACCAATTAGCTCATTTTTCTGTGATACTGGTCACTCAGGAAGGCGAGTCAGTCACGACGCGCTAGAAAAAATGGCCGGTGGCGACGACGAAGACGGGTTACTGTCCGGGTTGGACTTCCTCGTACGGTTGGACGATGACGAATCCGTCGTTGCCCGCGAACTCGAGTTGGTACGTCTCACCCGACGAGCGACCGATGAGACTCTTGACGTTCACGTCGCGCTTGGACGACGGCGAGACGTTCCCACTCCACGCGACAGTCGCGTTCGGGTCTGTGCTCACGGGCGTCTCGAGGACGAGCGGTTTCCCGTGCGTCGTGATGGCGACGTGCCCCGGCCCTTCGAGGAAGACGTTGAACAGACCGCCGGTCGAAGTCCCGGCGATACTCTTCAGCATCTTGATGTCCCAGTTCACGCTGGATTCGAAGGCTAACACGTCGTTTCCGTTGACGCTAATCTCTTCGCCCGCGTCGAGTTCGAGAATCTGGACTTCCTTGCCCTGGTCGGCGAGATAGAGGTTTCCGGACCCGGATGCTTGCATCATCACCTCGCCTTCGCCTGAGACTTTCTTCTTCAACATCCCTTTCAGGCCGCCGGCGGACTTTCGTTCGAACGAGATGTCTCCCTCGTACCCGACCATCGTGCCGGCTTTGGCCATGATACTGCCGTCGAGTGCGACGTCGAGGAGTTTCGAGTTCTCCAGTTCGAATGCTTTGTCGCCGTCGTTCGGTGCGTGAGAGCTAACGAATTCTTCGAGTTGCATGATAGTCACCGAGTCGTAACGGGGACGACTCTGGATAGAGGACTATCGGACCAGCCTATAATTCTATTCGCCGAGAAATGATTGCCGGAAGACGTTTTAGAGGCCGCCCTGCCGGTAGATGAGGTTGCGTTGAATCTCGTTTGCACCCTCGTAGATGACCGGGATGCGAACGTCACGGTAGACGCGAGAGATTTTGTTCTCGTTGAGGACCGAGCGACCACCGTGGAGTTGCATGCCACGTTCGGCCACGTCGACTGCCATCTCGGTCGATTTCGTCTTCGCAGTCGCAGCCCAGAATCCTGCGTCTTCGCCGTTTGCGACCTTCTCCGCGGCACGCCAGTTGAGTGCGCGCGCCGCTTCGAACTCCATGCGCATGTCGGCGAGGATGTGCTGGACTGCCTGGAAGTCCGAGACACTCCGCCCGAACGCCTGTCGGTCGTGGACGAACGACCACGCCTCTTCGATGGCGGACGCGGCGAGTCCGAGACTGTGGCCACCGACGACGATTCGGCCGTGGTTGAAGAAGTCCGCGAGCATGTAGAATCCGCCACCCTCGGTGCCGATGAGGTTCTCTTCGGGAACCTCACAGTCGTCGAAGACAATGTGGCCCTGCTTCGACGCCCGCATGCCCATCTTCTCGGGGATGTGCTCGGCCTCGTACCCCGGCGTGTCCGTCGGGACGACGAACATGGAGTAGTTCGAGTATCGGTCGTCCGAGTCACCCGTCTTGGCGTAGACGGTGAGCCAATCGGCCTCGACGGCGTTGCCGACCCAGTACTTCTCGCCGTTCAGTACGTATCCATCGTCGGTCTTCTCGGCCGTCGTCTCCATCCCGGCCATGTCGGACCCGGTCTGTGGTTCGGAGACGGCGAGTCCCGAAATCTGCTCGTTCTCGGCGATGGGGCGGAGCCACGTCTCTTTCTGTTCTTCAGACCCGTAGTGTTCCATAATCTCGCACCCGAAGGAGGCGAGTTGGAGCGTCAGTGCGATGCCAGCGTCGGCACGGTAGAACTCCTCGGAGATGGCGAGAATCTGCTGGAGGTCGTATCCCTTGCCACCGTACTCCTCACTGATGTCCTGTGCAACAAGTCCTGCGTCCATCCCCGCTTCGAGGACGTCACGGGGGTACTCACCGGACTCGTAGTACTCCTCTGCGACGGGGACGATGTGTTCTTCGGCGAACTCGCGCGCCTCACGCTTGACGGCGCGGGCGTGCTCTGGCACGATTGATTCGTCGAGAAGGTCCATATCCACTGGTAGGGTCGAACAGGCATATACTGTATGGAATCAGTATAAACTTCAAACTAATTCATTGTGAGTAAGAGGGGCGTCGTGACTCTGCTCGACGGTGAGGACAGAAAAGTCGAGACGCGATAGCCGAGTCAGTTCTGGGACGGGGCGTCTTCGTCGGGCGTCTTCCCCTCGATGAGCGAGGAGTCGTCGTACTGGTCGCGGAGCACCTTCTTGTCGAACTTACCCGTCGCTGTCTTCGGAACTTCCTCGATGAAGACGACTTCGTCGGGCGTCCACCACTTGGGGAACTCCGAGCGGACGAGTTCGACGACGTCACTCTTGAGTTCGTCTTCGTCCGACCCTGCCTTCGGGACGATGAACGCCACGGGGCGTTCCTGCCATCGTTCGTGGGGGACGCCGACGACTGTCGCTTCCGCGACGCCGTCGTGCGCCATGATGGTGTTCTCCAGTTCGACAGACGATATCCACTCACCGCCGGACTTGATGACGTCCTTCGCACGGTCGACGATTTTGACGTAGCCATCTTCGTCCACGGTCACCACGTCGCCCGTCTTCAGCCAGTTACCTTCGAAGTCCTGTTCGTTCGCGTCTGGGCGCTCGAAGTACTCCGTCGTGACCCACGGCCCACGGACCCACAGTTCACCGAAGTCTTCGCCGTTCCACGGCACTTCGTTGCCGTCGTCGTCGACGACGCGCATCTCCAGACCGGTGACGAGTAGCCCCTGCATGCCGCGCTTTTCGTACTGTTCGTCGGCCGGAAGGTCCTCCATGCCGGGTTTGAGGTGTGCGACGGTTCCGACCGGCGACATCTCGGTCATCCCCCACGCGTGGACGACTTCCACGTCGTACTCTTCGTCGAAGCGGCGGATGACGGACTTCGGTGCCGCCGCGCCGCCGATGACGATGCGTTCGAGCGACGAGATGTCGGTGTCGTGCTCGTCGAGATATTCGAGGAGGCCAAGCCAGACAGTCGGGACCCCTGCGGTCATCGTCACGCCCTCTGATTCGATGAGTTTCGCGAGGTCCTCCGGCGTCGGCGATGGGCCGGGGTAGACGTGTTTGGCACCCGCGGCAGTCATGGAGAACGGGAGTCCCCACGCGTTGACGTGGAACATCGGCACGACGGGCATGACGACGTCGTCTGCGCCGATGTCGAGACCCGCCTGCGGGAGCGTCGCCATCGTGTGCGCCCAGAGCATCTGCTGGGAGTACTCGACGCCTTTCGGCTTGCCCGTAGTCCCAGAGGTGTAACACATCCCCGCCGGTTGGTCTTCCGGCAGGTCCGGCCAGTCGTACTCGTCGGAGTAATCGCCGATGAACGACTCGTAGTCGGTCACTGGGTCGAGGTCCGTGTCGGGAACCTCTGACGCCATCACGACGAACTGCTCGACGGAGGCGAAGGCGTCTTCGTCGATTGCGCCGGCGAGTTTCGGTGCCAGCGACGGGTCGACGAAGATGATGCGGTCTTCTGCGTTCTCGACGATGTACTGGATGTGGTGGTCCGGGAGAAGTGGGTTGATGGTGTGGAGTTGCGCACCCATCGACGGGACACCGAAGTACGTCTCGAAGTGTCGGTCGTGATTCCAACAGAACGTCGCGACGCGGTCACCGTCGCTGATACCCGCATCTGCGAGGGCGTTCGCGAGTTGTGCGACGCGCCCCTCGTACTCCGAATACGTGTATCTCGTTATGCCCTCGGACGTTCGGGAGACGATTTCGCGGTCCGGGAAGAGTTTACCTGCACGCCACAGAAACGGTCGAAGTGTCTGGTTGGTAGCACCTACCATACGTCCCTGTTGCCGTAAAACGTAATGATTGTTTGGACAGGAACCGGCAAGACGCGGGCTATTGATTATCGAACACGCGCCGTCGCGTTCATTCCTCGTCGTGGTGCGTCGTCCTCGCCTCGGCGTCTGCGTCCCCATCATTGCCACCGGCGTCTGCGTCCCCGTCACTGCCACCGTCGGCCCCGCCACTGCCACCTTCACTGTCGTCGCTGGCGTCGATGCCACCGTCGTCTGTCATCTCAGACTCGTCGGCAGAGTCTTCTGGGCCCTCCTTGTCGTCGTCCTCGTCCGGGACGTCGCTTTCGTTGCCCTGAGAGTCGCGTGAGTTCGTCGACTCGGTCACGCCTGCGGGTTCGGGTTCGTCCGATTCGTCGGCAGGAGTTGGTTCACGCTCTTCTGCGTCTTCTTCGTCGCCACGTTCGGCGTCGGCGACGACGGTTGGGTCAGCCCCGATAGCACCGTCGCCCTGCGGGTCACCGGTCCACTCGGGTTCTGCTTCCGTGACCGGTTGGGAAGCCTGCAAGCGCTCTCGGACCTTTTCTCGGTCGATAGTCCCCGAGACGGTCCGTGGAAGTTCGTCGGTCGGTTCGACGAGGCGCGGGACTTTGAATCCGGCAAGGTGTTCGCGGCAGAACGCGTCAAGCGCGGACCGGTCGAGTCGCATCTCCGGGTCGGAGAGAACGACGAGCGCACTCACGCGTTCGCCCCACTCTGCGTCGGGGATGCCGAGGACGACTGCATCGTCGATGGCGGGGTACTGGCGGAGGACGTGGACGACTTCGCCGGGGTCGACGTTCTCGCCGCCGGTGATGATACGGTCGTCCTTGCGGTTGAGCACGTACAGGAGGCCGTCGTCGTCCCGGTATCCGATGTCCCCCGTTCGGAGACCGGCGTCGGTGAACGCGTCGGCAGTCGCCTCGGGGTCCCCGTAGTATCCCGGTGAGACCGTGAGTCCGGAGACGACGATTTCACCGGCGGTCCCCGGTTCGACGAGAGTCCCGTCGTCGTTCACGATGTCGAGGTCCACGAAGAAGAGTTGGCGTCCGACGGTTCCGATAGACGAGAACGCCTCACGGGGCGTCGCAGTCGCAATCTGTGAGGCCGTCTCGGTCATCCCGTAGGTTGGGTACACCGGGACCGAGTAGTTCCGGCATCGTTCGACGAGTTCTTCGGAGGCAGGCGCGCCACCGAGAAGGACGACGCGGAGCGAATCCGAGAGCGTCCCTCGACTGTCGAGCATCCGTTTGAGCATCGTCGGTACGACGGAGACACCCGTCACGTCGTACTTACCGATGTCGTCGGCTGCACCGCCTGCGTCGAATCCGTCACGGAGGACGATGGTCGTCCCGTACAGTGGACTCCGGAGAATCGGCCCGATGCCACCCATGTGGTGCAACGAGAGCGTGACCAACCAGCGGTCACCGGGGGAGAGGCCGAGTCTGAACGACGAGGCGACGGCGTTCGCGAGTACGTTCCCCATCGTGAGTCGAACCGCCTTCGGTGTCCCCGTCGTCCCCGAGGTGAACAGGAGCAACATCGTATCTGAGAGGTTCCACTGGGCTGGCGTGGTACTCTTCGGTGCTATCGACGAGAGGTTGATGACGCCCTCCCAGCGCGGTTCGTCGACTGAGACGACAGGGACGTCGACTGTCGCTTCGACGGCAGTGGACTCTGTCGAGTCGCCGCAGACGAGCGCAGTCACGTCGGCGATTTCGAGGTTTCGAGCGACTTCGCCCGGCGTCAGACGTTCGCTGAGTGGGACGAGCGTGACTCCGAGGCGTCCTGCGGCGTGGATGAGACGAACGTATTCGACTCCCGGTTCGAGGAGGACGCCGAGGTGGTCGCCGGCTTTGACGCCGAGTGCAGCGAGTTGCCCCGCAGTCTCGGAGACGAGCGAATCGAGTTCGCGGAACGTCCACGAGTCACCGGTCGGTGCGTAGATGAGCGCTCGGTGGTCTGGCGTCGTCGCGACACGGTGCGAAAGCCAATCGCGCATCGTGCCCGAGAGTGCCTGTCTCGTCGGGGTGTTGTCGTCTGTCGTATCTTCGGTCATCAGAGACCTCCGTGAATCGGAGTTCGGGTCGTCCTCGTGTCGCCGGAAGGTTCGGGGTGTGACTGCCGTGGAGGGCGGCGATTGAGGCTAATGGGAGACGAACTCGACCAGTACGCCGCCAGTCGATTTCGGATGGAGGAACGCGACGTCGTGTCCCCACGCACCCGGGCGCGGTTCCTCGTCGATGAGCGTGATACCCGCGTCACGGGCGGTTTGGAGTGCGCCCTCGATGTCGTCGGTTTCGAGTGCGACGTGGTGGATACCAGCACCGTTCTTCTCGAGGAACTTCCCAATCGCGCCATCTTCGTGGGGTTCGAGCAGTTCGAAGTACCCGTCTTCGAGTTCGAGGAAGACGACGGTCATCCCGTCGAACGTCTCCTCGTGGGCCACCGGCGCGTCGAACAATTCCTCGAACAACGCGGCCAACCCGGCGGCGTCCGGCGTGGCGATTCCGATGTGGTCGAAGTGCATGCCAACAACTCTACGGGCGCAACGGATAAACCCAGACGATTCGTTGGTACTGTCATGATAGTAACCACTACTGAGACTGTCGCAGGCCGAGAGATTACCGAATCCCTCGGAACCGTCCGTGGAAATACGGTCCGAGCGCGAAACGTCGGCCGTGACATCACGCAGGGACTTCGAAACGTGGTCGGTGGTGAACTCAAGTCGTATACTGGTCTCTTGGCCGACTCGCGCGACGAAGCGACAGACCGGATGATAGAAGAAGCAGCGTCGATGGGTGCAGATGCCATCGTCAGCGTCCGGTACGTCACCGCAGAAGTCGCACAGGGTGCGGCGGAGATTCTCGCGTACGGGACGGCGGTCACGCTCGCAGACGAGTCCGATTCGAATCAAGACGTCGCGTAAGCGAGACTCACCGTGAGCGACATCGCGACCCGGTTCGCTCGTGGCGCAGTTCGACTGGCCACGGCACCGGAGACACTCGCCGTGTTCGTCGTCCTCGTTCTCGCGTGGGGTGCTGGGTTCGTCGGCGTGCTCCCGAAAGAGGTGTGGATTGTCGACTTCCCGGCGTTAGCCGCCGCGTTCTTCCTCGATACACTCGCGTTCAACGAATTCGGAGTCGGCGAGAACACAGTATTCTACTCGGCGCTCGTGGTGTTCGGATACGTACAGGCGATGCTCGTCGCGACAGGAGTGCGTGTCCTCCGCCGTCGACTCGGCCACCCGAGCGTCGGCGAGTGAGGCGTCTCGTCGGTGGGCAGTAAAAAAACAGGTGAGGTGGAGGGCTGAAGCGGTGGAACGCGGGGCGAACCGGAGGGAGGAGGGCCGAGCATCGGCGGAGACTGTGGCGGACTGGGCGTCAGCGGGCGTGTGGAGGGCCGAGCGTCAGCGGCGAGTCACTGTCGACTCAGTCGCGCGTCGTACGCGCGACGGTGACTTCGACGGGGAACCCGGGGACGGCAACCTTCATCGACGAGCGCTCGATGCGAGCAACGAGGACGCGAGCGGCGGCCACGAGGCCGACGAGCGCAGTCGTAGCGACCAGCGACAGCACGGGGTAGCTAGCGACTACGACCACACCGGCGGCGAGGGCCAGCACGATAGCCTGCACCGTAAACGAGGGCGCGGGTTTGTGGTGGGTTGGGGGGTAGTCGGAGACGGTACGAGAGTGTCGGAGGTGTCTTCGTGACATCTGTGTTCTGGTGGGGACAGTCGGATACGATACCGGGGGCTCTCGAATGTGAGATGCCCCACGACGCGCCGGCCGCACGGCTGTGCGCCGCTGAAGTAGTGGAAGCCGCGATAGACGCGGGAGCGACCGGGCGTGTGACGGGGGGTCAGAATCCAGTAAGAGGCATCGTCAATCCTCGTTATCGGCCACTCGGGGGTCGATAATAAGTCTTCTTAGCCGAGTGAAAGTATAAAATTAGTTACGTTTTGTCACGGAGGTTGGTACCGTGACTCAGGCCATCTCGGGGGCGTACTCGCCGAACTCTTCGCGGAGGACGCCGCAGATTTCGCCGACCGTCGCGTACGCCTTGACCGCCTCGACGATGGGTGGGAGGAGGTTCTCGTCGGAGTTCGCGGCGGCACGCACGTCGTCGAGTGCTTGCTCGACCGCTTCGGAGTCGCGTTCGTCTTTGACCGCTTCGAGCGACTCGACCTGTTTCTGTTCTTCTTCTTCGGAGACTTCCTGAACGTCCGGGTTCGGTTCCTCGTCGACCTGATACTCGTTGACGCCGACGATGACGCGTTCGCCCGCCTCGACTTCACGCTGGCGTTCGTAGGCGACGTCCTGAATCTCCCGCTGAACCCACTGGTTCTTGATGGCGTCGAGCATCCCTCCGCGTTCGTCGACTTCGTCGAGCAGGTCGAACGCTTCCGCCTCGATTTCGTCGGTAAGGGCTTCGACGTAGTAACTTCCTGCGAGTGGGTCGATAGTGTCGGCCGCACCGGACTCGTGGGCGAGAATCTGCTGTGTTCGGAGCGCCGTCCGAACGGATTTCTCAGTCGGTAGCGACAACGCCTCGTCTTTCCCGTTCGTGTGGAGCGACTGGGTGCCACCGAGGACCGCCGCCAGGGCCTGATAGGCGACGCGAACGACGTTGTTCTCGACTTGCTGAGCGGTGAGTGTCGACCCACCCGTCTGGGTGTGGAACTTCAGTTGCATCGACTTGGGGTTCTCCGCGCCGAAGCGTTCTTCCATAATCGTCGCCCACATGCGGCGGGCGGCGCGGAACTTCGCGACTTCTTCGAGGATGTTGTTGTGCGCGTTGAAGAAGAACGACAGTTGCGGCGCGAAGTCGTCTACGTCGAGGCCGGCGTCGACTGCGGCTTGGACGTACTGGATGCCATCGCCGAGCGTGAACGCGACTTCCTGTGCCGCCGTCGAACCCGCCTCGCGGATGTGGTAGCCGGAGATAGATATCGTGTTGAACTTCGGCGTCTCCTGTGCGCAGAACTCGAAGATGTCCGTGATGAGACGCATCGACGGTTCGGGCGGGTAGATGTAGAGGTTGCGCGCGATGTACTCTTTCAGGATGTCGTTCTGGATGGTCCCACGCAGTTGTTCGCGCGGAACGCCCTGTTTGTCGCCGAGTGCGACGTACATCGCCAGAAGCACCGAAGCGGGCGCGTTGATGGTCATCGACGTGGAGACGTCGCCGAGGTCGATGCCCTCGAAGACCGTCTCCATGTCGTGGAGACTGTCGATAGCGACGCCCGACTTGCCGACTTCGCCGGCGGCCATCGTCGCGTCGGAGTCGTACCCCATCTGCGTCGGGAGGTCGAACGCGAGCGAGAGTCCCGACGACCCGTTGTCGATGAGGTACCGGAATCGCTCGTTCGTCTCGGCGGCGGTGCCGAATCCGGCGTACTGGCGCATCGTCCAGAGTCGCCCACGGTGCATCGTCGGATACACGCCGCGCGTGTACGGTTTCTCGCCGGGGAACCCGATGTCCTCCTCGTAATCGACGTCGGCGTCGGCAGGTGTGTACAGTCGTTCGACGTCGTTTCCACCCGTGTCGGTCGTGAACTCGTCTTTTCGTTCCCCGAACCGGTCGAGCGTCGGCGAGAGTGTCTCCTCCTCCCACTCGGCTTTGGCCTCCCGAATCTGGTCGAGTTCGTCGGGATCAAACATGGACGAAGATGAGAGACGGCGTGACTTAAGCGTAGGCGGGATACACGTGGACGGTAACGTTTGCCAGCGTCGGTGCGACTGGCCACACAGAGACGTCTCAGTACCACGGGGTGTCCCCCGAACGCAGGGGTGACAGAGGACGTAATCGGGCGTTCACGTCAACAGGATGTCGAACTTTATCCGCGATGCCGACCCTCTGTTCGTATGGATATCCTCACCGACGAGACCAAGCGCTTCCTCACCGCCACCGCACCCGACCACGACGAGGTGCAAGTCGAGATGGCAGCGTACGCCGCCGAACACGGGTTCCCAATCATCGGCCCCGAAGCGGGCGGAGTCTTGCGCTTTCTCGCCCAACTGGCTGGCGCGACCCGACTCTTCGAGTTCGGGTCCGGGTTCGGGTACTCGGCGACGTGGTTCGCCAAAGGGATGACCGACGAGGCAGAGTTGTTCTTGACCGAGCACGACCCCGAGGAACTCGACATGGCACGCGACTTCCTCGAACGCGCCGGACTCGCCGACAGGACGACGTTCCTCGAAGGTGACGCACTCGAACTGGTCGAGTCCGTCGACTGCGAGTTCGACCTCGTGCTGTTCGACCACCAGAAACACCGCTACGCCGAGGCGTTCGACGTGATTCGCGACCGGGTCGCCGTCGGTGGCATCGTCGTCGCCGACAACGTGATGCGCGGCCCCATCGACTTCGGCGCCCTCGTCGAGTGGGGAGACGGAACCGCGCAAGCACTCGATGGCACGAACGACGACACGCGCGGCATCGCGGCCTATCTGGACGCTGTCCGTGCCGACCCGCGGTACGAGACCATCGTCCTCCCCGTCGGGAACGGACTCGCGGTCAGTTCTCGTCTGGAGTGACGCATTCAGACTCCGAGGAGGGTCGGATTCGCAGACACGTCGCCAGCGACGTTCGCCACGCTTTTGAGAGGCGACCCCGACCCTTCGGGTATGTTTGGAGGCGGCGGGATGAACCCGCGAAAGATGAAGCAGATGATGAAGCAGATGGGTATCGACGTCACCGAGTTAGACGCCGAGGAAGTCGTCATCAAGACGGCCGACGAGGAACTCGTCTTCTCGGACGCGCAGGTCACGCGCATGGACGCGCAGGGCCAAGAGACCTACCAAATCGTCGGCGAACCCGAGACGCGCGAACTCGGTGCCGGTGACGACGAAGCCGAGAGCGACGAGGCAGACGGGGCGATTCCGGAGTCCGACATCGAAATCGTCGCACAACGTGCCGGCGTCTCGAAGGACGACGCGCGCGAAGCACTCGAGGCCGAAGACGGCGACCTCGCCGCGGCCATCGCACGTCTGGAGTGATACTCCTCGTTCACGGCGACCGAGAGTACCTCCGCGCTCCCGGTGAGGAGTTACACACCGACCTCGGGATGCTGACCGTCCCCGAGGACGTGAAAGCGGGCCAGACGCTCGAAACCCACATCGGTGAGGAATTCCTCGTCCGCGAACCCCGCGGGCCGGACCTGTTCAACCACTTCGAGCGAACCGGCGCACCGATGATGCCGCGAGATATCGGCCTCATCGTCGGCCACACCGGCATCGCGGCGGGCGAACGCGTCCTCGACGCCGGAACCGGGACGGGCGTCCTCTCTGCGTACCTCGGCCGACTCGACGTCGACGTGACGACGTTCGAGCGAAACGCCGACTTCGCCGACGTGGCCCGCGAGAACATGCGACTCGCAGGCGTCGAAGACCGAGTCGACGTTCGCACGGGCGACATCACCGACGAACTGGACGCCCTCCGCGAAGACGACTTCGACGTGCTCACTCTCGACACGGAGAACGCACCAGAAGTCGTCCGCGAGGCACCCGACCTGCTCGTGACAGGAGGCTACGTCGCCGTCTACTCACCCTTCGTCGAAGGGACGCGCGCGACAGTCGAGGCGGCGCGCGAGGCGGGTCTCTCGGACGTGGAAACGTTCGAAACCATTCAGCGACACATGGACTTCGGCGAGCGTGGGTCGCGCCCATCCACTGCCGGTGTCGGCCACACTGGCTACCTCGTCTTCGCTCGCAACGAGTAATCGGCGGGGCGTCTGCGCGCGACGCAGACGCTTCACTCCATGCGCCGAATCACGCGGAACAACTCTTCTCTGAACCGCTCCGGGTCGATGGCGTCGTGGAGCGCTTCGGCCGTCTCACCCGCACCGTCGACGACTTCTCGGGGGTACGCACCGCCCAACAACAGGTACTCACCATCGGTGGGGACGACTGCGAGGTAGGCGTCCGCCGCAAGTCGAACCCCGGCCAGTGTGACCTTCGTGTCGTAGCGGATGACTTCTGCTTCACCGTCGTGCACCGCGAGAGAACGAGTCCAACTTCGGTGCACGTCCGAAAAGCCGCGCTCGGCGAGTCGCTCTTCGAATCCCGAGGCGGCGCCACTGACAACCAGTCGCGTGAGCGCCTTCGAGGGCGGCGTCCGTGGCCGGACTTCCAGACGGGTGGCGAAGAGGAAGCGCCACGGTCCGTCGGCTATGGCGGGGATGCGTTCTCGAATGGTCGCGTCCTCGTAGATGACGGTCCGCGCGAGGACGTGGATGAACCCGAATTCGAACGGGCGGTCGGTCGATTCGTCGACGCGGACCCACCCCTCGAGCGAAGGGAGTGTGGGCGGAGGCGGCACATCTGCCATAACCCCCACTACGGACGGAGAGAGGAAAAAGGCGAACCGCTCAGTGGTCGTCTTCGCGCCACTTGTGGTCGCACTCGACGCAGGTGAAAAAGCGCGTCTCGGACTCGTCGGCGGACCGAATCTGCTTCATCTCGTAGCGCGCTACGTCGTGGCCACAACTCGGACAGATGGCCTTCGTCGTCGGGCCAATCTCGCCGGCGTCGACGTCGGACATGTCGACGACTTCGCTCGACTCTTGGCCCTCGGTGGTGACCATCGTCTTCTCTTTCTCGCTGTCGCGTGCCTTCTCGTGGCCGTTCGCGCAGACCCAGACACCGTCCTGCGGTGTCATGAGGGACCCGCATTCGTCGCAGAACTCCATGATAGTACGTCCTACCGCTTGAGGAACTTAAGCGTCCGGATTACGTCGTCGCAAAAGGGTGCTCGGGTGGGGACCGAGGGGGCAGTCGCACTCAGGCGTCGCCGTCCGACTGGCCCGGTTCGCCGACTGCCTCGATGGGCATCGCCATGTTGAGTTCGTAGTACAGTTCTCTCGAATCGGCGAACTCGTCGGTGTAACACCCACGGATAACCTCACCTAAGTCGGCGTTTCCATCGGCGAGCAGGACTGTCACACCGTCGAACGCGGCGGCGGCGTCTCGTCGGGTCGTCGGGTAGGAGATACCCTCTAAGGCGGGTTCGACACGACTCAGTTTGATTCTATCCTGCATGATTATTCATTACATACACGAGTATTTAGCCGTAGCAGGATGCGTGCTAACACAACTCCGGAGGCTACCAGTTGCAGTCCAGTGTCGTCAGTATTGCCGCGTCCGAGCGCCAATATCGTTCGTGATAGACGGCGTGTAGGCTTTATTAGACCCGTTTTCGTGGGCATCGGTAGACATGCAGGCACACGAGAACGGGGCTGGACTGGGCTGGGAACCCAGCGAGTCGCTGGACGAGACGTCACGTCTCGAAGCAGAGCGAGACTTCTGGAAAGGACTGTTCGAACAGGTCATCGCCAACGTTCCCGAACCGATGTTCACCGTCGATTCGTCGGGGCACCTGACGCACATCAACGAATACGCGACCGATGCGTACGGTATCGACCCGGCGACGGATATCGGCAAGCGCGGCATCGACGCGTTCGGCACCGAGGGGAAAGACGAGATTCTCGCGACGAAGATTGCACGAACCGACCAGGTAATCCGCGAAGACGAGTACCGCGGCGTCCAGACGGACGACGGGATGCTCTGGGTGCGAGCGATGGGGACACCGCTGTACGCACCCGACGGCGAAGTCGTCGGCGCAGTCGAACTTACCACCGAGACGACCGAGATGGTGGAAAAGAACCAGATGATGAGCGAAGCACAAGAACAGGTCTCTGAGGAAGTCTCCGCGTCTATCGACCGAGCGATGGCCTCGGCGGACGACGTCTCCGAGAGCGTGACCGCCGCGAACGAAATCGCGAGTCAACAAGCCGAGGCGATGGAAGAAGTCTCCGGCGAAGTCGGGTCGCTGTCGGCGACAGTCGAAGAGATTGCTGCCAGTGCCGACGAAATCAACAGACAGAGCACCGAAGCACAGCACCTCGCCGAAGAGTCACGTGAAGACGGCGAAGTCGCCGCCGAAGCGATGGACCGCGTCGCAGAAGGCGGCGAACACGTCGCCGACCGGACGCACGAACTCGCCGAGCACATCGAGGAAATCGGCGAAATCATCGAGGTCATCAACGACATCGCCGACCAGACGAACATCCTCGCACTGAACGCCAACATCGAAGCGGCCCGCGCCGGCGACGCAGGTGCCGGATTCGCCGTCGTCGCGGACGAAGTGAAGTCGCTCGCGAACGAGGTACAATCCGAGTCCGAACGTATCGAGGAGATTATCAGCGAGACGCGAAACGACGCCACCGAGACTGTGGCCGGTATCGAGTCACTCACCGAAGACGTTCGCGACGGCGCAGAACGAATCGACACGCTCATCGAAAATCAGACCGAGATTGCCGCGACGATTCGTGAAGCGGCGACGGGCATGGACGACATCGCCGACGCCACCGACGACCAGGCGGTCCGCACCGAAGAAGTCGCCAGCATGGTCGACAACGCGTACCAACAGTCGACCGACGTGCAAGAAGAGACGAGTGCCGCAGTCGCCGCGAACGACACTCAAATCGAAATCGTCGCCGAGATTTCGGAGTCGGTTCGTGACCTCGAAGCGGCGATGGCCGAAATCGAAGACCGCTGAAACGGCGTCGCTGGTTCTATTCGAAGTCTGGGTCTCGCTTTTCGAGGAACGCGTCCATCCCTTCGCGCTGGTCGTGCGTGCCGAACAGGCCACTCCAGACGCGGGCCTCGAAATCGAGTGCGGCGTCGCGGGGCGCGTCGTGCGACATGTTGATGGCCGCCTTCGCGCCGGCGAGTGCGTGTCGTGGCTTTGCGGCGAGGTCCGCGGCGAGTTCTTCGACGTGCGAATCGAGTTGGTCGTGAGCGACGACTTCGCCGACGATGCCGTACTCGTGGGCGTCGCTCGCATCGACGCGTTCACCGAAGAAGATGAGTCGGCGCGCGAGTTCGTCGCCGACGAGGGTCGGCAGACGGACACTGCCACCCCACCCGGGCATGATACCGAGGTCGATTTCGGTCTGGCCGAGGAGCGCTCGCTCGGAGGCGACGCGAAGGTCACAGGCGAGTGCGAACTCCATGCCACCACCGAAGGCGTACCCGTTGATTGCTGCGACGGTGGGTGCCGGGAACTCTTCGAGGCGCGAGGCGATGCGGTGGCCCTGCTCGGCGTACTCCTGTGCCTCTGGCGTCCCGATATCCTTCATGTAGCTGATGTCTGCGCCCGCGATGAACGCCTTGTCGCCGGCCCCGGTGAGCACGAGGACGCGCGCGCCCCGTTCTTCGGCCTCGTCGAGCGCCTCTTCGAGGGCGTCGAGCGTGTCCGTGTTGAGGGCGTTCATCCGGTCGGGTCGGTCGATGGTGATGGTGGCAACGTCGTCGTCGTCCCAGTCGAGTCGGAGTGTTTCCCAGCTCATGGCAGAGGCCACGGGTGGTGGAGGGATAATGATTAACGATTGGTCCCCTCTGCTGGAGATTCCAGAACAACGTTATACTTCCTCCATCGAATCGTCCGAGTATGACGCTCTCCGACGAGGCGAAAGAACGACTCGCCGACATCGTCCGCCTCCAACCGACGAAGAACAAGGAGTTGCAGGACCGGTGGGACCTCGAAAGCGGCAGCGAGGTCCATCAGTACCTCGAATCCGACCTCAAGGACTACTACTACCGCGACGACAACAGTCTCATTCGCGCCACGGCAGAGGCCGCAGAACTCGTCGGCGTCGAACCCGGCGTCGAGAGCGACGGCGACGAAGAGTCGGTGCCGAGCGTCATCCGGGTCCCGACTCTCGAAGCCCGTGTCTTCGAAGTCGTCGCCGGCCCCGACGAGCGCTCCGAGAGCGTCGTGAGCGTCCTCAACAAACTCCGCGAGGCGTTCGACATCGACCCAGACGTAGACGACGTCCGCCGAGCGCTCCAGAGTCTCCGCCGAAAAGGTGTCGTCGAAGTCGTCTACCGAACAGTCCCGACGTTCAAACTCGCAGTCGACCGCGACGACGTGGACGTCGAAGTCGTCTGACCTCGCAGACGCACACTGCCAAACGGTGGGTGTGCCGAGTGCCTCCCACCCGTGGTCAACTCCGATACGCGTGCAATGCGACCAGAAAGACCAACAGAAGGGGAATGAGGGGCGCTGCGGCGTCGAACGGCACCAAGAGCAAGACTATCGAGGACACGACGACGAATTCGAGCGCGACGACGACACTGATCACTTCGGCTGGGTTGGACATTTTCTGAACGCCGTCTCTACGAGGACGGTTTCGCGCAGTGACGGTTAAATTGGCGGTGTGATTACACTTCGTGGCCCTCACCACGTTCGACGTCCTCGAACACCCGCGTTCGGGCACGCTCCCGTCGTGATTCGAGAATCCGTCGGAGTCCCTTTCCCGGCCCGCCTTCGATTGGCCACCCTCTCGTCCGCCACGCGGGTGGTTCGGGTTCGAACGACGAACACGAGTGGGCGCACTCGCGCTGACTCTGATAACACGCTTTGGCCCCACACCGGGGGACGAGTGCCATTCCTCGCCGATTCAGTTCGAAGTGTCGGCAGTCGGGGCGCATCGTATCGAGGTACGTCCGCCATCCCCGGTCGTAGGCCCGTTCGGCGAGGACGAGTCGGCGGCGAGCGTCGGCGTCGTCGGGCGTGAGTTTACTCGGGTGCCACAGCACTTCTGTCGACTCGTCACCCACCGAGAGGATGCCGACTTCGACTGGGAGGTCCTCCAAGAGCGCGGGTTGGACGCGGTCACCGGTCGCCTCGGTGGCGACCCACACTTCGTCCGCGAGTGCTCGCGACACGTCGTGTTCTAACTGGTCGGCGAGGGCACGGGCGGCGGAGGCGTCGAGGTTCGGTTTGTTCTCGATGGCGACGATGCGTTCGACCCAGTCTGGATAGGGCGCAGTCTGCTTGTACTCGACTCGGTTGCGTGACCCGCGGCGTTTGTCGACCAAATCGAGACCCGCCGCACGGTGGACCGCCGGGACGACGTGTCGCCACGGGAAGTCAGGTTCTGGAATCGCATCGCGGTACCACTGCCAGTCGGCGGGGGCGTGGCGGACGACACGCAAGAGGTCCGAGTCGAACCCATCGGTCGAGAGGGCGTACCGCGCGGCGAACGCTTCGGGGTCGACTTCGACGACGACGGTGTCCCACCGGCGATTTCGCGTGCCGAGTTGTCGGGCGACTATCGCGGGGCGCGGACCGTCGGGGTGCCACGCGCGCTCTGCCCAGCGGCAGACGCGAAGTTCGAAGGCGAACTCCGGGTCACGGTCGGCGGTGTCGCTCACGACAGGGACTCAGTGTGCGGGACGGAAGGCGTTTCGGTCCACGGAGAAACAGCGCTGCCGCTTCCTTGTCCCCGAAGACCGACGGTGAGTCGTCCGGTCGACGTTACTTCAGGTACTTGTGTTCGCCTTCGTTCCGCGCGGCGAGTTCGTCGAGGAAGTCGTGTGCTTGCTCGAATATCTCGCGCGGACCATCCTGCGTGATGGTGTTGATGGCCTGTTCGTAGTCGCGCCACTGCAAGTCGCGGTGTTCTGTCGAGAGTTCCGCGGACGCTTCGAACGAGCGCGCGATGAACAGGTGAACTGTCTTGTGAATGGTCGTACCGTTCGCTTCGAAGACGTAGCTGTAGTCTTCGCGGAAGCCGTCGATGAGACGGAAATCTTCGATTCCCGCCTCCTCTTTGACTTCCCTGATTGCCGTTTGCTGGAGCTCCTCGTTCCCCTCGACCCCGCCTTTTGGGAACTCCCAGTCCCCGGGACGGCTCTTCAGGAGTAAATACTCCCTCCGGCCGCGGGTGTCGCGGAAGAGGATGGCACCAGCGCTGACCGCTTCGACTGCCATTACCCGAAATAAATGTGCCACCCTTTAAGAGGGTATCGGAGGATGTACACCGTTCACACGGTCGTTCGTTCGGGTTCCCCGTGGGAGTGTGTGCCTCCCCACGTCCGTGTAGATGCGCTTTTACGGTCGGAGCAACCAACACACTGGTAGTACCCAGCTATGACCTTCGTCACGAAACTCACTTTTCAAAGCGGTGATAAGACCGTCCTCGACAGAGTCGTGGGCGACCTGAAGCAGTTCGTCGAGAAGAAGGGTGCCGAGTGTCGCGGCCCTCACGCCGACCAACCGAAGCGCACGAACGTCCCGCAGTACCGGACGCTCCAACCGGGCGACGAGTTCTCGTCGTGGAGTTACACCGTCTACACGCGCCGCATCGAAATCCACGGTGCAGACCACATCGCCCGCGAAGTCGGACACAAGGAGTTCCCCGACAGCGTCCACGTCGAGATAGAAGTCGAACAGAAGAAACCGCTCGGCCACCGTCGCAACTGACGACACGTCACCGACGACCCGCGACTGACACGCGTCGCTGACGACGCCCCACCGGCGCCGCTCGTGACGACGGTTCCGGCGCTGTCGACAGACGCTATTCTTCTACCGGCGGTCGAACCACGCAAAAACGTGTGAGTCGAATCGCTGTTCTGCGGCGTCTACCCGTCTGCCCCGAGTACGTCGACGATTTCGCCAGTCCCCTCGTACGTCGCGTCGTCGAACGAGGTGACTTTCAGACGGACTTTGGTCTCGATAGCGACGTCGTCGGCGTCGCCGACTCGGATGATGGAGTCACCGACGCGGACGGAGTACCCATCCGAATCACGGTGTGTCACGTAGGCCGTGATGACCTCGCCGGCGTCGAACGTGGGTGTCGCGGTACGGAAGGTCCACCCGGCGAGGAGTTTGTCGAGACGACTCATACGCGACTCACCTCCTCACTGACGCGGTCAGAGACGTATTCGCGGCCGTAGCCGGTCCACGCGGCGAAGAGGAAGACGCCCACGAGGAACCAGCCGTGGAACACGTACGGCCAGACAGTTGCTGGGTTCACGACCATCTGCTGGGTGAACCACGGCGTCGCCTCGCCGCCGACGAGTCCCTGCATGGCACCGAGGCCAGCGAGGAGTCCACCGCCCCACGGGAAGATGTACCCGAGCGCCGAGGTGTTGGCGTCGAGGATGTTGGCGCGCCGGTAGCCGTTGATGTTGAATCGCTTGCCCAGCGTGGCGATGTAGGGTGCGATAGCGATTTCTGCGGCCGTGTTGATGGTGACCGTCGCGTTCACGAGTGCCGTCCCGAGCACCATCGTGGTCTCGGCGCGGCGAACCGTCGTCGCGACGCGGTCGATGAGAATCTCCTGAATCGCGTCGAACCCACCGCCGGCACGCATGATTTCCGCGCCCGCGACGAGGAGGAGCGTCAGGACGATGAGCGGGAAGAAGCCCGCCGCACCGGAGTAGATGCTCCCACCGACGCCGACTTCCGCGGCCGGGACTGTCTCGACGAGTGCACCGACGAGTGGTAGTGCCTCGACTGCTTGCGTGAGGCCGTTCTGCGGCGCACTGAACAGGAGCATGCTCGCTGCGGACACGTCGACGACGCCCGCAGCACCGAGTGCGAGGTTGAACAACGCGGCGGCGAACAGGCCCCACGAGATTGCCTCGATGATATGCCGGCCGCGAATCGCGAGGACGATGACGATAGCGATGTCGAGCAGGTGGACGAGGCCCCACGGCGAGACGCTCGCGTCGACCTGTCCGGTCACGCTCGCGTGCGGCATGCCGCCCCACACGCCGGGAATCCCGAACCCGGCGACGAGGTAGGCCGCGATTGCGAGTACCGCAGCGACGACGGCGTACTTCACACGAGACGCGACGACGCCACCGATGTCGGCATCCTGCGTCACGGCAGAGACGATTGTCGTGTCACTCACAGGGGCGAGGTTGTCTCCGAAGACGGCGCCGGAGAGAATCGCGCCGAAGAGTAGTACGGGGTTTGCACCGAGGAGAAGCCCTGCGGGGAACACGAGGCTCGTGAAGGCGATTGCGGTGCCGTATCCAGTGCCGATGCCCGTCGCGAGCAGCGCGGCCAAGAGGAACGTCACGGCCGGGAACAACCCGGGACCGACGTTCAGGATGGTCGCCGCCCAGACGAGGCCATCGACGAAGCCGCCGACCTGAATGGTCTCTGCGAACATCCCCGCCCAGAGCCACGCGACGACTGCCGTCGCGGCGACTCGCCGGGTCATGCCAGCGAAGATGACGTCCGCGTAGTCCTTCCAGTCTCCCCGGACGAACAGCAGTCCCACGATGAGTCCTGTCAGCATCCCCGCGACGAGGCCGGTCGTATCGCCTATGCCGAGGATACCGCTCTGGAAAATCGCCCACGCGATGAACAGAGCGATGGGGAGTGCACTGACGAGTCTCCCCCCGCGGAAACGAAGCTCGATGTCCGGTTCTTCTGGCATCGTCTGTCACACTTTCGGTCGGGGATAAAAGGCACACGAATTGCCGCCAACTTTCATTCGAAAGTTTGAGTTTATCGCTAGGTCGACACGAGAGAGTGCCAGAGTGGCGCGAGTGTTTATCAACGCCCACGCGGAAATTCGTAGCATGAGCCAACAGGCCACCTTCGACGACCTCATCTCTCTTCGACGCGACCTCCACCGCCACCCCGAACCCGCGTGGCGAGAGTTCTATACGACCGCCCGCATCGTCGACGAATTAGAGACACGCGACCTCGACGCACTCTACGTTGGCCCGGAGATTCTCGACGCCGACGAGCGAATGGCCGTCCCCGACGACGAGGAACTCGACGAGTGGTTCGAGAAGGCCCGCGTCGCCGGCGCACGCGAAGACATCCTCGAACGACTCGCCGGCGGGTTCACCGGCGCGGTGGCCGTCCTCGAACGAGGAGAAGGCCCGACTATCGGCCTCCGCGTCGACATCGACGGCCTGCCAATCACCGAGTCCGAAGACGAAGACCACCTCCCCGCGGCGGAAGGGTTCCGCTCAGAGAACGAGGGGTTCATGCACGCCTGTGGACACGACGCCCACGCGACCATCGGCCTCGGCATCCTCGACGCCGTCGCCGCCTCCGACTTCCAGGGGACGTTCAAGGTGTTCTTCCAACCGAGCGAAGAACGCGTCGCCGGCGGCAAAGCAGTCGCCGAGAGCGGCCACCTCGACGACGTCGACTACCTGCTGGCCCTCCACGTCGGCCTCGACCACCCGACGGGCGAAGTCGTCTGCGGTGTCGATGGCTTTCTCGCCGTCTCGCACTTCCGCGCCGACTTCACCGGCGCACCGGCCCACGCGGGCGCGAAACCCGAAGAAGGAGACAACGCAAACCTCGCCGCCGCCGCGGCCATCCAGAACCTCTACGGTATCTCTCGGCACTCCGACGGCGCAACACGAGTCAACGTCGGCCTGATGGGAGGCGGCACTGCGACGAACATCGTCGCCGAAGAGTCGTACATCGAAGGCGAAGTCCGCGGCGCGACGACCGAACTCATGGAGTACATGGAAGGCCGCGCCCACACCATCATCGAGTCGGCGGCGACGATGCACGACTGCGACGTCGAGATTTCCGTCGAAGGGAAGGCACCCAGTGCCCGCAGCGACGACGCACTCCGAGCACTCGTCGGCGACGTGAGTGAGAGCGTCGAAGGTGTCGACTCCATCCTCGACAGCGACGAACTCGGCGGCAGCGAAGACGCGACGTACCTCATGCAGTACGTGCAGGACCGAGGCGGACTCGCCGCGTACGTCGGTGTCGGAACCGACCACCCCGGCGGTCACCACACCCGGACGTTCGACGTCGACGAGGCGACTATCCGCATCGCAATCGACGTTCTCTCCGGGAGCATCGACCGCATCGCCGCAGAACGGCCCTGAATCGGCGTCTCGCAGGGTCGCACCGACCGAGTCCGGCCCGGTGGTTCGAATCCAAACCGCCAGCGCTTATTTGTCCCCCCCGTGCATAGCCGCCAGCGATGGGGCCGCTCCGAAGTGAATCGACAGAGGACGCTGGCCTCCGACCGACGCTCGTCGCCGTGGGAGTCGTCGTCGGAGTCGCCGGTCTGCAGGTCGTCCTCTTTCCAGACGCTTCGGACGTGCCGTGGGTGCGGGTCGTCGTCGAGTTACTCCTCGTCCCGATTCCACTCGCTGGGTCGTACGCCCTCTCCGGAATCCGCGAACTACAGGCTATCTGGCGACCGCTCTACGCCGGGACTGTCCTCGTCGGCATCTACGCCGTGACCGATGCGCTCGGCGAAGTCGTCGTCCACTCAGACCTCTTCGCTCTCGTTTTCGAAGACGTAGCACTGTTAGCCGGGTCAGTCGCACTCGTCGTCGGGGCGACCCGGTGGACCTCTCGGCGAAACGAGTACCGAGCAGCACTCGAACGGCGAAACGAACGTCTCGACCAGTTCGCCTCCGTCGTGAGCCACGACCTGCGGAATCCGCTAAACGTGGCGCAGATGCGCCTCGAACTCGCTCGCGAAGGTCACGGTATCGAGCACCTCTCGACGGTCGCCGACGCGCACGACCGGATGGAGGCACTCATACAGGACGTCCTCGAACTCGCCCGGACCGGCGAGACGGTGGGTGAGACCGAACCGGTCGGCCTCGCGAGCGTCGCGGCGAACGCCGTGGCGAACACCGGACTCGACGCGGCGGGACTCACCGTCGAATCGGACACAGAACTCATGGCCGACCCAGAGCGACTCACCGCCGTCTTCGAGAACCTCTTTCGCAACGCTGTCGAGCACGCCGGGTCAGACGTCCACGTCCGCGTTGGCCCACTCGAAGACGGCTTTTTCGTCGAAGACGACGGTCCCGGCATCCCACCGCAAGAACGCGACCGAATCTTCGACTCCGGGTACACGACCGACCCCAACGGGACGGGACTCGGTCTCGCAATCGTCTCCGGCGTCGCCGACGCGCACGACTGGTCGGTGTCGATTACGACGGGAAAAACGGGTGGTGCCCGATTCGAGTTTCGAGACGTCGTGTTCGAAGACGCGGTCAGTACTTCGGGTCCGCGCCAGTGACTTCGTAGATGTCGTCCATGATGCGGTCCCGTTCGTCTTGCCATCCGGCGAGCGCACTCGGCCGACTCGGGTAGCGTTCGTAGTGGGTCAGCAGTTCGTCTGCGAGTCGCTTCACCTTGAAGAAGTTCCAAATCTGTCCCCAGTGACCGTAACTCGACGCGGCGGTCTGGACGAGGAGTTTGGGTCCGAACGACGTGGTCCCAGAGTAGAGCGCTTCGGCGAGTTTCTCACCGGGGAGTGAGGCGATGAGGCCCATCAGGTCGTCCACGTCGACGGCCGTCGAGAGGATGTTGTACACGTCGAGGCTGGCGTAGCGACCACCGAAGTGGTCCATGACGCGCTGGTTGTAGCGCCAGAGTACCTCCTCACTCACGTCGCCTTCTTCGAGTGCGATAATCGACTGCTCGCCGGCGTACTTCCCGGCGTACGCCGCGCCGGCGATGCCGCCACCGGTCGTCGGGTTGACGTGGGCCGCGGCGTCGCCGACGGCCATGTACCCCGGTGCAGTCGCCGAATCGTACGGGCGGCGGGTCGGCAGGGCGGCACCGAGTTTGTCGATGACCTCTGCGCCCTCAAACTCGGGGCGTTCGCGCAGGTCCTTCTTCAGGTCGTCGACGAGTTTCATCGGTTCTTCGGTCATCTGGAATCCGAGGCCGGCGTTGATGGTCGTCTCCGTGCGGGGGAAGTACCAGACGTAGCCCGCCGCAATCTCGGCCGGTTTGAACACGAGGGCGTCGGACCACTCGACCGGTTTGGGGACCTCGACGACTTCGCGGTAGGCAGAAGAGAAGTGCGAGTAGGAGACGTTGGTGTCGAACGTCGACCCAGAGAAGTCGACTTTGTCCTGTAAGAGCGAGAGCGACCCTGCGCCGTCGATGACGATGTCGGCGTCGAACTGAACGTCCTCGCCCTTCTGTTTGCCGACGATGCCCGTCACACGGCCGTCGTCGTCCTGCAACACGTCCTGAACGACGGTATCGTAGTAGAACTCTGCGCCCGCTTCGTCAGCACCCTCGATGATGAGGCGGCCGTACTCCCAGCGGTCGATGACTGCGAGTTCGCCGGGGACGGGAATGTCGAGGACGGTGTCTTCTTGGGGAATCTCGAACCGACCGTGGTCGACCTCTGTATTCGTGAAGGCGGGTTCAATCTTCGACTTCGGAATCGCCTCGGGGAAGGCGTCCGCACCCTTCAGCGCGTCACCACAGGCGATGTGTCCTGCTTCCTCGGCGGACTTTCGCTCGACGATTGCCACGTCGTAGCCCGCTCGTGCGATAGTCGCAGCGGCGTAACACCCGGAGGTGCCTGCGCCGACGACTACCACATCGAACTCGTGTGTGGTCATGGTATCACCTGCATATCGCGGGCTGAAAACTCTTTACTCCCGCATCGGTTGTTGGTTACTCGGTTGACACGTGCTCGGACGAGTCGAGTGCGTAGTCAGGTGACGAAACGTGTCGAAAACAGTGTTCGAGCGGCGAAACCGTGAGAGGCGACGTTACCGGTTGTCGTCGCCGGTGTCGTAGTGCTCGCCCGCGGCGGCCGGGATGCGGGTGCGGCCGACGAACGCGAGGACGACGATGACCATCACGAACGGGATGATGCGGATGAGTTGTCGGGGAAGCCCGATACCCTGCAGTTGGAGGACGGTCTGCATGGCGTCGAGACCGGCGAACAGGAGCGTCGAGAAGAACGCTCCGACCGGGTTGTAGTTCCCGAAGAGGTACGCCACGATGGCGATGAATCCTTTCCCGTTGACCATCGTCGGGCCGTTCCCGGTGAACTGCCCGAGGTCCAGCGACAGTGCCGCGCCGCCCATGCCGGCGAGGACGCCGGACAGGAGGACGGCGGCGTAGCGGATGCGCGACACGTCGACACCGGCGGTGTCGAGCGCCTTCGGATTCTCACCGCTGGCGCGGACCCAGCGGCCGAACGTCGTCCGGTTGAGGACGTACCACGAGAGTGCGACGGCGGCGAACATCAGGTACACCGTCGGCGAGGCGTCGAACAGTGCCCCGAAGAACGGGATGTCCGAGAGCACCGGGATGGTGATGGTCCCGGGCGTGTCGACGCTCGGGGAGTTCGGCCGACCGTAGATGACCTGCGAGGCGAACGGCGCGAGGCCGAGGGCGATGAGCCACACGGCGAGGCCGGCGATAATCTGGTCGGCGCGGAACTCGATGACGACGATGGCGAACAGGAGTGCGAGCAACACACTGGCTACGACGCCGCCGACGAACCCAATCCAGACGCCACCGGTGATGTCGGTGACGTAGATGGCGGTGAACGCCGAGATGATGAGCAGGCCTTCGAGCCCGATGTTGATGACACCGGACTTCTCCGCGAAGATACCGCCGAGTGCGGCGAGTGCAATTGGCACCGACAGGCGAAGCGCAGACGAGAGCGTCCCCTCGCTCGTGAGGATGTCGGTGAGCGTCCCCGCAATCGAATCGGGGAACACGATGCCTGCCGCGAAGGTGGCCGCGAGGGCGACGATAGCGGCGACGACGGCCGTCGTGCGCGAGGAGAACTCCCCGAAGTCACGCCCGAAGAGCGTGGTCGTGTTCTCTTCACTCATCGGACTCACCTCCCTGTCGCCCGCCGTCGGACCTGCGGTCCGACGAGGCTCGCGAACCTTCGATTCGCTCACCACCGTCAGACTGCGCGTCTGACGTGTGCTCACCGACGGTGAACCCGCCGTCAGTTGCGACGGTCTTGGACTGGTCGTTTGGCTTTACGAGACGGCGGCCGATGAGACGGAAGAACTCGGGCATCGCGACGAAGAGGATGATGAGGCCACGCAGGACGCCGACGAGTTGCGGCGGCACGTCGGTGGCGAACTGCACGGCGGTCGTTCCGCTCTTCAACACACCGAAGAGGAGTGCAGCGAAGCCAACGCCGAGCGGGTTGTTGCCAGCGAGGATAGAGACGGTGATGCCGTCGAACCCGTACGCCGGGACGCCCGACTGGAACTTCCCGATGACCATCGTCACGTAGAGTGCGCCCGCGACGCCACCGAGGGCACCGGAGAGGGCGAAACTCGACACGATGGTCTTGGCGGCGTCGACACCGCCGTACTCGGCCGCTTCGGGTTGAATCCCGCTCGTCCGCACGTCGTACCCGAACGAGGTGTGTTCGAGGACGTAGTACAGCGCGAACAGCGTGACGACGCCGAAGAAGAGCGCGTACAGCGAGAAGTCCTGACGAGCACCGAACAAGAGCGCGGGGAACTGCGCGTAGTCCGGGAGCGGAACGGTCTGATTGGCAGGGCTGTTGGGGTCTTTGAACACGTCGCTGACGAGGTAGAGCGTCACCCCGGTGGCGATGAAGTTGAGCATGATGGTCGTGATGACCTCGTTCGCCTCGGCGTACGCCTTCAGCAGGCCCGGAATCGCACCGTAGAGGCCGCCGAAGACGGCACCGACGAGGATACCGAACGGGACCAGCACGAGCGTGCCCGTGACACCCGAGAGGAACGGCGAGGCCCAGAGAGTTCCGAGTGCGGCGGCGAGACCACCGACCACCATCTGACCCTGCGTTCCGATGTTGAAGATACCCGCGCGGAACGCCATCGCGACGGAGAGGCCCGTGAATATCAGCAGCGTGGTCTCACGCATCGTGATTGCGAACTGACCGTCGGGCGACCACCCACCGCGAAGTGGGTCGCCGAGTGCCCCGAGGAACAGTCGGTCGAACACCAACACCGGGTCGTAACAGAACCCGACGTTGAAGTAGTAGACTGCCGACGAGGGTGCGCACGTCGTCATGCGCCCGGCGGCGAGGATGAGGACCGTCCCGACAGCGATAGCGAGGACGAGTGACGCGATGCTGATGAGGATGCGTTCGGCGGCCGACGCGTCGACGAATCGAATCAGCGCATCGCGGGCGCGGTCACCGACGCTCACTGGCCCTCACCGCCCGTGGCCACGCTGTCTACGTCCGCGGCCGAAACGTCGGTGTCCGCATCGTCCGGGTGTTCCCCGGCCATGAGCAAGCCGAGTTCCTCTTCTGTCGTGTTACTTGGGTCGACCACGTCGATTATCTCTCCTTCGTACATGACGCCGAGTCGGTCCGAGAGGCCCTGTACCTCGTCGAGTTTCGACGAGACGAGCAGGACGGCGACGCCGCGACTCCGGAGTTCGAGGAGTTGCTCGTGGATGAACTCGATAGAGCCAACGTCGACCCCACGTGTCGGGTGGGAGGCGACGACCAGCGCCGGGTCGCGTTCGAACTCACGGCCGACGATGAACTTCTGCTGGTTCCCGCCCGACAGCGATTCGGAGATTGCCTCCGGGTTCGGCGGTCGGACGTCGTACTTCTCGATGATGTCTTCTGCGTGTGAGCGCGTCGCGTTCCAGTCGATTCGGCCGCCGGACTCGAACGCGGGGTTGTGTTGACTCCCGAGAAGCGCGTTCTCCACGAGGTCAAAGTCCATCACGAGGCCCCGTTCGTGGCGGTCTTCGGGGATGTACGCCATCCCGCTGTCGATGCGGTGTTGGCGCGAGCGCTTCGTCACGTCCTCACCCCGGAAGGTGATGCCGCCGCGTTTCGGTTTGCGGAGTCCCGTGAGCGCTTCGATGAGTTCCGACTGGCCGTTGCCGTCGACGCCGGCGATACCAAACACTTCGCCAGCGCTGACGTCGAACGACACGTCGTCGACGGCGCGAACGCCTCTGTCGTCGTCGACGCTGAGGTCGGAGACGGAGAGGACGGTTTCGCCCGTCTCCGTCGGGGGCTTTTGCACGTCGAGGAGGACTTCGCGACCGACCATCAGGTTCGCGAGGTCCTCACGCGTGGTGTCGTCGGCCTCGACGGTTCCGACGTTCCGTCCATCTCGAAGGACAGTAATCTCGTCGGCGGCGCGCATCGCTTCGCCGAGTTTGTGCGAGATGAAAATGATGGTCTTTCCTTGCTCAGTCAGTTCTTCGAAAACGTCGAACAGTTCCTCGACTTCTTGCGGTGTCAGCACCGCCGTGGGTTCGTCGAGGATGAGTATCTCGGCACCCCGATACAGTGCCTTCAAAATCTCGACTCGTTGTTGTTCGCCAACAGAGATGTCTTCGACCCGTGCGTCCGGGTCGACGTCGAACCCGTACTTGTCGGAGAGTTCGACGACAGCCTCGCGGGCGGCGTCCCTATCGACGGCGAGGTTGCCCCACTTGGTTGGTTCGTTGCCGAGCGTGATGTTCTCGGTGACAGTCATCGGGTCGACCAGCATGAAGTGCTGGTGAATCATCCCGACGCCCGCGTCGATTGCATCGCGTGGCGATTCGAATCGTCGTTCCTCGTCGTCGATGACGACACGCCCCTCGGTCGGTCGGTAGAGGCCGTAGAGGACGTTCATCAACGTCGTCTTGCCGGCCCCGTTCTCGCCGAGGAGTGCGTGTACTGTCCCGCGCTCGACGGAGAGGTCCACGTCGTCGTTGGCGATGACGCCGGGGAACCGTTTGGTAATCCCGTCGAGATGGACGGCTGTAGCCATATGTGTGGTTTCCTGTGGTTCGTTGATAAGCGGATAGGTTCGCTGTCGGGCCGGTTCAGACGGTTGACGAGTCCGTACGGACTTAGACGTCCGACGGGTCCGTCGGGACCGTCACGTCGCCGGCGACGATGGACTCGCGGGAGGCCGCGACTTCGTCTTTGACTTCAGTCGGAATCTCGGAACTGAGAGAGTCGCCGTAGACGATGTCGACACCGTTCTGTTCGAGGCCGAGGGAGACGATGCCGCCACCCTGGAACTCCTCGTTGACGACGGACTCGATGGAGTTGTAGACGGCCGTGTTGACGCGCTTGACCATGCTGGCGAGGATGACGTCCGCGTACGAGGACTTCGTCACCGACTGGTCGCGGTCGACACCGATGGCGAACTTGCCCTGCTCTTGTGCCGCCTGGAAGACGCCCGTCCCGGTGTTACCCGAGGCGTGGTAGACGATGTCCGCACCGCTGTTGTACATCGCGAGTGCCGCTTCCTTCCCCGCAGCGGGGTCGTTGAAGCTCCCCGTGTAGTTCGTGAGGACTTCGACGTCCGCGTTGGCGGCCTTCACACCGGCCTTGAATCCGGCTTCGAACTTCTTGATGAGGTCGGACTCGACACCACCGACGAACCCGACGCTCGTGGAGTCGGGGGACGTCGCACCAGTGCCCGCAGAGAACTCCTGCGTCGTGAGCAGACCGGCCATCTGGCCGACGAGGTACGAACCCTCGTGTTCCGCGAAGACGTAGTTGGCGACGTTCGGCGACTCGACGACGCTGTCGACGAGCATGAAGTTCTGCTCGGGGTACGCCTCAGACGTCTCGATGAGCGCGTCGGTCTGCAGGAAGCCGATACAGCAGACGAGGTCGTAGTTCGGGTTCGTCGACTCCGCGAACTGCTGCTGGAACGTCTTGAACTGGGAGACTTCGTCAGGCTGCGACTCGTCGAACGAGACGCCGAGTTCGTCGCGAGCACGGATGGCACCCTGCTGGGCCTGGTCGTTGAACGACCCGTCGCCGAGGCCACCAGTCGCGTAGACCATCCCGACGTTCGTCGTGTCCTCGGACGATTGCGTCGTCTCTTCGGCTGCCGTCGTCGTCTCTTCGCCGCCCTCGCCACCGGACGATTCGGTGGTAGTCGTCTCTTCACTTCCACCGGGACCGCCGGTACATCCAGCGAGTCCTGTGAGTCCTGCGAGTCCGGTCACTTTGACAAAAGAACGTCTGTCCATAGCTATGTACACCTACTGGTAAAAGGGAGTGGAAAATTGGTTAAAGGTGTCGTTTCGAGGCGTATGCGAGCCGTTCACAACAAATTCGGGAGAACAGAGAGATAGTTTTCCCGCCCGACCTGTCGATTAGGCGCGAGAAATTTCGGCTTCGACGACTTCGGTGACTCGCTCGACGAGACTGTCAACGTCGTCTGCTTCGGCGTAGACGCGGATGTACGGTTCGGTCCCCGACGGGCGGACCAGCGTCCACGAGGCGTCGGCGAATTCGAGACGGACGCCGTACTCGGTGTCGACCGACTCGGGGTCCATGGCGTCCGGGAGTGACGTTTCGAGTGCCCCCATCGCCGTCGCCTTGGCGTCGTCGGGACACGAGACGCTCACTTTCCGGTACGGGCGCTCAGTGACGGGTTCTCGGAGGCCATCCAGACCCGACTCGGCGACGAGACGCGAGATGAGCGCCGCCGAGGCGATGCCGTCTATCCATCCTCCGAGCGAGGGGTGGACGTGCTTCCACGGTTCTGCCGCGAAGACCACGTCACCGCCTGCTGCACGGGCGCTGGCGATTCCTTCGTGGAGGGCACCCAGACGGACGCGTTCGACGCGTCCACCGGCCGCACGGACTCGTTCGTCGATACGGCCCGACGCGTTCGGTGTCGTGACGACGACTGGGTCGTCCACGTCGCTGGTTCGGACGTAGTGCTCGCCGACGATGGCGATGACGGTGTCCTCGTGAACCACGTCGCCGTCGGCATCCACGATGACGATACGGTCGGCGTCGCCGTCGTGTCCGATGCCGAAGTCGAAGTCGCCGTCGGCGACGAACGCGCGGAGGTCTTTCAGCGACTCGGGCGTCGGCTTCGACTCGCGTCCGGGGAAGTGGCCGTCGATTTGCGCGTTCAGTGTGACGACGTGCGCACCCATCTCGCGGAGTACCTGCGGTGTTCCGAGCGCAGACATCCCGTTTCCGCAGTCTACGGCGATACTGAGTTCGTCGGGGGCAGACCCGTGGCCGCTGGCGAACTCGGTGATTGTGTCACGATAGGCGTCGAGGACGTCGTTCGTGTCGCTCGTTCCCCAGCGGTCCCACTCGACGGGGGGCGTCTCGGATTCGACGCGCGCTTCGATGTCCTGTTCGAGGGGTCGGTCGTACTCCTGTCCGTCGACGAACATCTTGATACCGTTGTCCGTCGGTGGGTTGTGCGACGCCGTGAGCATGACGCCGCGGCGACCCTGCGACGCATACGCGAGCGTCGGCGTGGGAACGACACCGATTCGAGTCACGTCAGCGCCCGCAGAGAGCAGGCCCGCTTCGACGGCGGCGACGAGTCCCTGTCCGCTCGTGCGGCCGTCTCGGCCGACGACGAATTCGGCCGACGAGTCCGATTCGAGTGCGGCGTGGCCGGCGGCCCGGCCGACGCTGAGCGCGAGTTCCGGCGTGACGCGCGCTGTGACACTGCCGCGGATACCCGCGGTGCCGAAGAGTTCCATACCTCTGCGTCGTCGGGGCTCCACTTAGATGCTGACGGTTCGCTGGATGCGTGCGACCCGGCCTCACGGTTGATGGGTGTCGAAGCGAGGACAACTCCGACGTGCAGTGAGAGAGACACCACGCCTTTGCCGTCGCGGGTCGAATCGTTCGGTATGAGCGATAGTAGTCGTACGCGCGCCCACGTGTACGTCTCCGGCCACGTACAGGGAGTGTACTACCGAGCGACGACGCGCGATACTGCCCGTGACCTCGGCGTCGACGGGTGGGTGAAGAACCTCTCCGACGGCCGTGTCGAAGCGGTCTTCGAAGGCCCTCGCGACGACGTGGAGTCGATGGTGCAGTGGTGTCACGACGGGAGTCCGATGGCCAGCGTCGACGACGTGGACGTGACCTACGAGGACCCGAAGGGAGAGACGGGGTTCCGAGTCGAGCGGTAGTGTGCGTTCGGTGTCCCGTGCGAACCGCCGATGAGTCAGTGAGGCGGCCAAATCGTTCAAGAGGCCAACGAGAGGAAGTGGACCCATGAGCTTCCGGAACGACACACGCGGCATCGGGGTGGCAAAGCTCTTCTTCACAATCGTCACGGGGGTGGGTCTCGGTCTCTCGCTTGGGACGGCGTTTCTCATCGTTCGTGGGCCGTTCTTTGGTGGGCCTGCACTGGACCCGTTTCCGATGATGGGCGTCCTCGCCGTCTTCATCGTCGGTATCCTCGTCGTCTCGTGGGGGACGACGCGACTGTTCGGCGTCGGAACGACCGCCTGACACTGAGGTGCGAGAGAGACGAACAGTGGGCAGGGTGGGCACGAGACGGGATGGCCCCGCTTTCTGATAAAAAGGTTCGCGCTCGCGTCGGTCAGTCGGCGGTCGCAGATGCGCCAGTGTCGATGTCAGTGCCACCGAGAGGCACGACTGGGTCGTTACCGCTGAACCGGTCCCAGAGAACGAGCGCCGACGGGAGGACGAGAACCGACGCGAGGAACGAGTAGACGATACTCGCCGCGGTGAGCAGGCCGAACTGGCCAAGGATGGAGAGGACGGCGAGGACGAGGACGCCCAACCCGAAGACTGTCGTGAGCATACTCCCGGCGAGGGCACCGCCGGTTCCACGAACCGTCCGGTCGAGTGCCGTCTCCAGGTCGTGTTCGACACGTTCGTCGATGAACCGGTGGACGATGTGGACGGAGTAGTCCACGCCGAGACCGATAGTCAGCGCGAGCACCGTCGCAGTGAACGCGTTGAACGAGATACCCGAGAGACGCATCGTCCCGGCGACGAACGTGACGGCGACGAGGATTGGCACGAGGTTCGCGAGGGCGAGCGAGGGTCGGCCCTCCAGCCACCAGTAGATGAAGATGAGGAAGAGGCCGGTCCCGAGCATCGAGATGATGAGACTCTGCACCGCCGAGTCGAGGATGAGGTCGGAGATAGCAGAGAACACGACGACGGCACCCGTCGCGGTGCCCTCGGTTCGGAAGCGGTCGGCCATCTCGCGCGTGTCGGCGACGACAGCATCGTCGTCGGCATCCGCTTTCACGCGGTAGTCGACACGCGACGATGCGTAATCTTCCGAGATGTACTCGGCCGCTCGGTCCGCCGAGTCGGTGGCGAACAGGGCGTCGTACACTTCGACGATATCGCGGTCCGGGATGCCATCACCATCTCTGTCGTGTCGGGCGACGACGCTGGCGAACTCGTCGTTCTGCTCGGCCTCGTCTCGAATCACGGTCAGAATACTCGTCGAGTCGGCGCGCCGGTCCACCGTGATGAACGTCTCCGGCGGGTCCTGTGCGACCCGGTCGAGTTCTTGGAGGAAGGCGTCGTCTGTCGACCGACCTTCCAAGAACACCGTCACGACGCCGCTCTGTGAGGACGAAAAGCGTTCTTCGAGGAATTCGATGTCGGCGACGACGCTGTAGTCACCCGGTGCGAACGGTTCGGGGAGCGCCTTCAGGTACGCGGGGGCCTCCGACGGTGGCAGGAAGTCTTCTTGTCCGAACTCGGTATCGACACCGGTCGCGTACCACATCGCACTCCCGGAGAGGATGAGAGCGACGACGAGAACGACTGCGGGCGCTCGCAAGGCGGGTCGAACGCCGATACGAAGCACCGTCCCGAGTGAACTCCCCTCGCGGCCGAGCGGTGCCTGACTGAATGTTGGAATCGGGTACCGCTGGCGGAGGCGGTCCACTTCGACTTTCGCGGCGGGCAAGAAGACGCCGAACACGAAGAACGTGAAGACGATGCCGATGGCCGCGACGACGCCGAAGTCCCGAATCGGCGTGAGGTTGCTCACGAGGTTCGAGAGGAACCCGATGACCGTCGTCCCGGTGACGATGAAGAACGCGACGAGTAGTTGGTCTGTCGCCTTTCGCATCGCTTCGCCCACGTCGTAGCCCTCTGTTCTGACCTCGCGGTACCGGTTGACGGCGTGGATACCGAAGTCGATGCCGACCGCGAGCAAGAGCGGTGGGACAGCAATCATGATTTGGTTGAACGGGATACCCGCGAGGCCGAGGAACCCGAACGTCCACACGAGGGCCATCCCGAGTGCGAGTGTCCCCAACATGAGGTCCACGAGGTCACGGTACGCGACGACGAGGAACAGCACGATGAACAACACCGCCGCAGGCACGACGATGATGAGCGAATCGGTGATGACCGTCCCGAACTCGTCAGCGATGACTCCGGACCCAAAGACCGAGATGTCACCACCGACAGTGGCGACGATGCGCGTCGCCTTCTGCTGGATAGGAGTCAGCGGACTGTCCCCACCCTGTCCAGCACCCGACTCGTCGGCTAGCGGAATCGAGTGCGTGATGACGCCGATGGTGGCAGTCGCTCGCGGTTCGGTCGGGTTGAAGTCGTCGGCGAGGAGGCCAACGAACCGCGGGTTCTCGGCGTTCTCACGGACCGCCGCAGCGACTTCGGCATCGGTCGCTCGTTCCATGGCACGGACCTGCGCGTCGAGTGTCTCGGCGTCAGGGTCGAGCGTCTGGGCGACGACAGACGCCGCGCTGGCGGTTTGAGTGACACGTAAGTCCGCGCGGTCTGCGAGTCGCTTCTGCGCTTCGAGCATCCGCAAGAGTTCGCGTCTGCTCAGGACGTTCGGCGCTCGCTGGATGAGTTGCGTACTCCCCGTTCCCTCCTGGAATCGCGGTGTGAACTCCTCGGAGATTCGCGTGAACGCCTCCTCTTCGGGAACTTCCTCGGCGAACTGGTCGGTTCCCGACTCCGTCTCGACGGCGCTCAGCCCTGCCCCGAAGATTGCCGTGAGGACCACGAAGAGCAGGATGACTCGCCGCGAGTGGTTGACGATTTTGTCGTCCGCCCAGTCGATGAACCACTGGGGGTCCAGTCTGGCCACGACTCAGCGCCGCCCCCGTCGGCGAACGACGAGGAACCCGGCACCGCCAACGGCGACGAGGAGCACCGCCGCGCCGACGATGGGGAATGACAGACCGAACGGGAGCGACCCACCGTTTTCGACCGCTTCGACCCGGACGGGGACGCGGTAGGCGTCGGATATCGTCGTGTCACCCTCCTCGTTCTCGTAGCGGAAGTCGAGTTCGACCGGGTAGTCTTTCTCCAGTGCGCTCCCTGCGGCGGCAACGTCGAAGACAAGCGTCGCGGACTCACCCGGTCCGAGTTCGTCGACGAACGCTTCGGAGTCACTCGACGACAGTGGGTCTTCGAGGTAAATCTTCGCCGAGATGTCGCGGAGCGTCTCGTTCCGGTCGTTGACGACGGTCACGCGGAGTTCGCCGGAGCGACCGGGTGCGACCGTTCCTTCGTCGACGGTCACGTCGAACTCGGGCGACGAGGGTGCGACGTCGACACGGATGTCGATGTCGTCGCTCGTCCGTCGTTCACCTTCGGTGTCGCGGTAGGTGACGGTTGCCGTGTACTGCCGCGGGCCGGCGTCGGCACCTTCGGCGACTTGCACGTCGAAGGAGAAGGGTGCACTCGCACCGGGGTCGAGGTCACCGACGGCGTACTCTGTCTCGGTCGCTGTCGCACTTCCCTCGGGGAGCGAGAGTTCCACGACGACGTTCCGAGCAGGGGTCGAACCGTCGTTCACGACGGTTCCGACGAGTTTGCCGTCGTCACCGACGCGAAGAGTGCTCTCGACGTTCTCGAGGCTGAACGACTGTTCGGAAACCGGGAGGAACCCGGCGGCGAGTGGCGAATACTGCGACCGAGCACCGTCTGGGTCCTCGTAGACGATGTCGACAGCGATGACGTACCCGCGCATCGACCCATTCGAACTGAGTGAGGTGTCGTAGACGAAGGTACGGTTCTCACCGACGGGCCACTCCGGCGCGAACTGCGTCGCCGTCTCGGTTCCGTCGAACGTCACCTCTGGAGACTGCGAGGTGACGGCGACGACGGTGTTTCGGGCGTCGAGTTCGCCGACGTTCCGAATCGTGAGTGCAACGGCACCTTGCCCGCCGACGGGGACGGTGGAGTCAGACCCGACGACGGCGAACCGGACGCGTTCTTCGACGCGGAGGGGAACGTCGAGGTCGTACGTCCGGCGGTGGGCGTTGTCGAACTCGTAGGTGATTCGCAGTCGGAGGTCGTACTCGCCGGCAGCGATGTTCTCGGGGGCTTCGACTGCGAACTCGACTTCTCTGGTGTCACTGTCGTTCATCGTCCCGACGAACACGTCACCGGTTCTGACGACGAACGGAGTGTTCGCGGACCTGAGTTTGACCCGGACGTTCTCCGCCGTCTTCGACACGTCCTCGGGGTCGACCGGGTCGTTCGAGAAGCCGACACGAACCGTCGTCTCCTCACCCGGTGTGACGACTGGGTTGACGACGTACGCACGGAACACGGGGACTTTGTTCGGTGTCCGTTCTTCTTCTTCTTCCGGTGCTTCCTGTGCCACGACACCCATGGGGACCGAAGCGAGGACGAGCAATACAGCAAACAGGATTGGGAAGTGACTCTTCATTGTATGTGTCCGGGGAGGGTGGACAGACCGCGTCCCGGTACCGCGGGTCTCGGTGGAGGGCGCCCTGAGAGCGACCCAACTAGCCGTTGATACGTCACGAACAGGCAAATAGCGGTATGCGGTTCGTTCCTGACTGTCGGCAGTTGCTGATTGTCAGTCTGTCAGGGCGTTCGCGTGGGGTCGTCACCGAACGTGCTCGTCCACGCCGAGTTCGTCTATCGCGCGGACGACGACGTACGCCTCGACGAGGTCACGTCGCTCGACCATCGGGTCTTCGGCGTTCTCGATGACTTCGACGGCGTCGTCGAGGAGTCGCCGTTCCTGTTCGGTCTGGTCGGGTTCCGCCCGAGTGCTATTCAACAGTGCCTCGAAGTCCTCGCGGATGCTGAAGTCTGCACGAGCGACGTTACACCGTGAGAGTGGGTGCATCCCCACGTCCAGAACCAATTCGGAGACGAGTTCCCAGTCACTCTCACAGAACTGGAGCGTCACGTCGCCGACGATGTCTCGCCACGCAATCGGTGCGGCGTTTCGCATGAGCGTCACTGCCCGTGGAGGGACGGCAATCCGTGCGACGGTTCTGGGGTCGTCGCAGAGACAGCACGGTTGGTCCGTCCTGCCGGTGTACATGCCGGGGGGGTAGGGAGTCCGGAGAGATGTACGTTTGGGGCGGGAGAGAGCAGTGCAGTGGAGTTCTCGGCGGCGAAAAGACTGGTTAGTACGAGGTGAAAAGGCACGGGGTTCGACGCCCGGGGCGGGGACAATCGAACCCAGATTTGGCAGCGGGTGGCGCGACCGGCGGAAAAGCTGGCACTGAATCACGCGATTGGGCTAGGCTGGGCGCACTTTGGCTGTCGCATCGGCCACGCCAACAGCATAATTGTGAACCAGCCATAAATATCTTCTTGCAACCCCCATATGTCCAGATATAGCGCACTATATATTCCTACGCCCAAATTATCTGTATAGATATTTTGCTTCTACAAGTTTATGGATGCGCACTTTTTCGAGGTCTGCGGGACGTGTATCGCCATCGGGAGGCCAGTCGCGTCGGAGGGTGGTGACTCGGGGAGTGTGACGAGCGGATACGTCGCCGCCACGGCGAGGGCGAGAGCGTCGATGATGTCGTCGCGGGCGACGTCCCGACGGAGCGTGTCAGCCAGCGTGTCGCGGTAGACTCCTCTCGGGTCGTCGTCGGGGGCGACGCGTTGCAGCACGTCGAGACGACGCTCGCGTCCCTCGACAGTCGACTTCGACTCGGCGAGTGGTTCGCCGGCGAACGCCGCGAAGGCGAGTTCTGGATGGGCCTCGCGAATTCGTTCGCGAGCGCAAGGCGTCGATTGGAGCACTGAGTCGACGGCGCGAATCTTCGGGACCAGATTCCACGCCTGAATCGAGAGTCCGGCACCGGTTCGGTCACGGTTCCGTGCACTCGCCTGTTCGTGTGAGGATACGTCGAGGACATCCCTGACAGGGGCGAAGAAGACGGTCGATGCACGACTCCCGAGTCGTGTTCGGGCCTCGACGTCACACGCTCGGCGCTCGGACGTGGGGAGTCCGATTGGCACGTCGACCAACACGAGGTTCACGTCTCGGTCGTGTGCGTCATCCCACACGGACTGGAAATCAGAGACGACACGAATCGCGAACCCGTCGGGTGAATAGTACGCACAGACCCATCCCGCCCGGCACCCATCGACGCCGACGACAGTTCGTGAGGCAGGCACAGCCCACTGTTACGGACCGGTGACCAAAGAAGTGGTCAGTCGTCAGCGTCGGTTGTGACGGGGCTAGTCGCCTGAATACAGGTGTCCACCAGTCCTTCGATAGCGGTTTCGAATGTCTTTTGCACCGAGATGAGGAGTTTCACGTCGTCATTCATCGGTACGCGGACGACGAGCGCTTTTTCGAGGCCGACGGCGATGTACTCGGGACCACCCGTCGGAAGTTCCCCGATTGGTTGTTCGAGCGGTTCTTCGTTGGCGAGCGTCGAGACGACTGTCTTGAGCGTCTCTTCGTCGTATTCGTCGAACAACGTCGGTGACGAGAAGTGAACCCACGCTTGACTCGGTTCACACCACGCGATGGCCCGGAGTGAGTCACCGTACGTCGCTTCGAGTTTATCGACCAACTCAGGTGCGGGAAAGCCGTCAGCATCGACGACAGTGAGGTCCACACGCTGGTCTAACGCCACCCGTTCGTAGGCGAGTTCACCGAGGTCAGTCAGGCCATACAGACGCCCCTTCTGTTGCGACTCCGGAACCAGGAGTTCGACGATACCCTCGTCGCGCAACTCCGAGAGTGCGCGTGATACGTGGGGTTGTGCGAGGCCAGTCTCAGTCGCGATACGCGACGGGAGTCCGGACCCGTGTTCTGAAAGATATTCACATACGGTGAGGCGATAGCGGGAACTTGCAATGTATCCTGCAGAGTCCCATGTCTCAGTCATGGCTCTCAGTACCCGCGGTTGTTTTCATCATTACTGACACGTCCCAAATAGATATCACCGTGTAGCCGTGTATATCTTTCGCGCCGCGGGTTGAAATACCATATTTATACCATATCGAGTCTGTATCTCAAAAATCAGCCGACACGGCCTCGGTCAAATAATAGATTTACCGAACCACACGATTCCACCATCGTGTTTGTCGTGTGAGAGTTCAGTGATGGAGGTGTTACCCGGTACACCCTCGGTTACCCGGTGACACTGGTGTCAGCAAACATATATTTCGGTTCCGACTCGTACCAGATAACGTAATGTTAGCACCAGTCGCCGAGACGGAACAGTTCACGACCGATGCCACGACGGAGGTTCGCGCATGAGTACCGCACTCCAGTTTGCCGGCGCGGGAACCGACGTCGCGTTCCTCGCCGCTCGAGTCCTCTTCGGTGCGGTCATCGCGTTCATGGGGCTCAACCACTTCATGAATGTCGACCAGATGTCAGGATACGCAGAGATGAAGGGTCTGCCGGCACCACGCTTCGGCGTCGTGTTCTCCGGAGGGATGCTCGTGTTCGGTGGTCTCGGTATCGCCGCCGGCGTCTTCCCGGCACTCGCCGCGGGCGCAGTTGCGCTGTTCTTGCTCGTCAGCACGCCACTGTTCCACAACTTCTGGGCCGTCCCCGAAGACCAACAGCAGTCCGAGATGACCGACTTCCTCAAGAACGTGGTCATGCTCGGCGGCGCCCTCGTCTTCCTCGCACTCAGTAGTGTCACGTGGCCCTACGCAATCGGCGTCGGCCTGTTCTGACGACTGTCGTCGGTTCGGTCCACCTCACCCCGGCTTGAGGCGACGACCACACCACAGATTCATCCACTCACACTCCCCTTTCCACTACATGACTACTCTCAGATTCGACCAGTTCCGACAACACACGACGGAGGCACACTGATGGAGGGTGAACCGACCGCATTCGGGTCGGCGTACCGACTGCTCTCCGGTTCCGTCGTTCCCCGGCCGATTGCGTGGGTCAGTTCCCGCGGCGACGACGGTGACAACCTCGCGCCGTACAGTTTCTTCACTGTCGCCAGCATCGACCCACCGATTCTGGTCTTCGCCCCCGTGGGCCACGGGTCGTCGCTGAAAGATACGCCACGCAACGCCATCGACCACGGCGAGTTCGTCGTCAACGTGGTCACGAGCGACCTCGTCGAGGCGATGAACCAAACTGCTGCGACAGTCCCCGCCGGCGTCGACGAGTTCGAACACGTCGGAATCGAGAAAGCCGAAGCAGTCCGCGTCGATGCCCCACGCGTCGCCGAGGCAGACGTGTCCTTCGAGTGCACACTGTACGACAGCATGGAAGTCGGGTCCTCGACGCTCGTCCTCGGGGAAGTCGTCTACGCCCACGTCGCAGACGAGGTGCTGACCGACGGCAAACTCGACACGACGAAACTCGACGCAATCGGCCGACTCGCCGGCAGTCAGTACACGAGAACCGGCGACCGGTTCGAACTCGTCCGCCCGGAGTAGCGGGGAAGCTTTATTTCGAGGTATTTTGTCTGTTGACGCAATGAGCGACGTGTCGTTGTCGAGTGTACTCTCGTTTCTCGATGCTGACGATGTGGCGACGGTAGTCCGGCGAGTCCACGCCGAACGCGGGGAGCGAACGAAACGAACCGAGCGAGACGGGCGAACGTTCCTCTTCGTCGCACCGGAAGGCGCGACGCAACCAACTGGCGTCACGTGGGTCGACGTAGCCGCCGAGTTCGACGAACGGACTGTCGAAGTCTTCGCCGAACGGTGCGAGTCACAGGGTGTCCACGGGACACTCCTGACGACGGGCGACGAAGCACAGGCCAGAGAGACACTCGCGTTCGCGTTCGCTACCGAAGACCAACTCGAAGAACCCGGGTCGGAAGAGGAAGAACCACGTCTCCTCGTCGAACCGGACGAGGTTGCCGTCCCCATCACGCTGGAGACACTCGACGACCTCGTGGACGACGTCGAATCTGTCGACCTCACAGACGACATCGTCGACGAGTACCACGAACCACACCAACCCGAGTTCGAAGAAGTCCTGAACGAAGTCGACGCCGCGGAAGCGGCGGAAGCAGAAGCGTCGGACCAGAACGCTGGTTCTGGTGTCGGCATCGTCGTCGCACTCGTCGCACTCGTCGCACTCGCACTCGTCGGGGGCCTGCTGTTGGGCGTGTTCTGAAGAGATTCCTCAGGCCAGTCTCCGATTACTGTTCTGCTCGTCTGCCGCTTACTTCCTCACGTTCGACGTCGCGAGTCGTTCGATTCGCCCGAGTGCAATCGCACAGACCGCCGCGTACGGACTGGCGGCGACCGGTATCTCGAACGCGACTTCACAGCGGTCTACACCGACGGCCGTAACGCGATGCCCAGTTGCAGGCACTCCGGCGACACGCCACGTCCACCGATACTCGTCACAGGCCTCGATGGTGAACGGGACCCAGACACCTGCGACTCGAACGTCTCCCCGACTCCCCGCCTCGATTCGTCCCTCCACGCCGCGGACCGCCGAGACACTCGGCCCCCACTCCGTCCAGTCGTCGACCGACACCAACACGTCCCAGACGACGGCCGCCGGTGCAGAGACGACGCGAGAGACGACGAGACGCCTCCCACTGGGCGTCTGCTCCACTCGCGTTCGTATCCCCCCGTCTGTCGTGTTTCATGAACCTAGTATGCTAATAAGTCGTAATATAATATTGGCGAAAGGCTTATACTCGAACCGTGGTAGTCAGTAGCAAGGTACACACGATGCACACCGAAAACCGACCGAAACCGACCATGCGAGACGTTAGCCACACACCACCGACAGGCGAGAGCGTCACGAACGTCTGGGAACGCGGAAACGAATTAGACACGGACGACGAATAACGAATCCTCGAGAGACCATCACCGCTACTGTTTGGAGTCAGTAGCACAACCATTCTCTTTGCGCCGAACGTGACCGGCGACCAATCACTGGGAACCTGACCGCTCTTCTGTGACCAGAAGGTCCGCCACCTATCGGGACGTTTAACCCCCAGTCTGACCGCCATTCGAGCATGAAGGCCACCGCTAAGGCCCACCCGATTCAGGGCCTCGTGAAGTATCACGGGATGCGAGACACGGAGCGTCGAATGCCGTACCACGACAGTATCAGCGTCTGTACGGCGCCGAGTCACACGAAGACGACGGTCGAATTCCTCCCCGACGCCGACGAGGACGTCTACGTTATCGGCGGCGAGGAAGTCGAGGGACGCGGCGCAGAGCGAATCTGCGCCGTCGTCGACCGGGTCCGAGAACTGGCCGGCTTCGACCACCGGGTTCGACTGGAGAGCGAGAACTCCTTCCCCTCGAACATCGGATTCGGGTCGTCAGCGTCCGGGTTCGCCGCCGCCGCGATGGCACTCGCCGAGGCGGCCGAACTCGACATGACGCGCCCCGACATCTCGACGATTGCCCGGCGCGGGTCGGCGTCTGCTGCCCGTGCGGTCACGGGTGCAGTCTCGCACCTCTACTCGGGTATGAACGACACGGACTGCCGGTCCGAACGCATCGAGACGGACCTCGAAGACGACCTGCGCATCGTGGCCGCCCACGTCCCCGCGTACAAGGAAACCGAACAGGCACACGCCGAGGCGGCGGACAGTCACATGTTCCAAGCCCGGATGGCCCACATCCACGCGCAAATCGACGACATGCGCGAGTACCTCTACGAGGCCGACTTCGACGCCGCCTTCGAACTCGCCGAACACGACTCGCTGTCGCTCGCGGCGACCACGATGACCGGTCCCGCCGGGTGGGTCTACTGGCAACCGCGCACCATCGCCGTCTTCAACGCCGTCCGCAAACTGCGCAAAGAAGAGGACATCCCCGTCTACTTCTCGACGGACACCGGCGCGAGCGTCTACGTCAACACGACGGCCGACTACGTCGAACGTGTCGAGGAAGTCGTCGCCGACTGCGGCGTCGAAACCGACGTGTGGTCCGTCGGCGGCCCCGCCGAGATTCTCGACGAGTCCGAAGCGCTGTTCTAACCACGACGGCCCGACCAGTGTCGGCACCGAGTGTCCGGTGCCGTCACCCTCATTTCTCTCGCGCCCGACGTGTTAGCCATGCGTGTCCTGGTCCTCGGTGCCGGGTACGCGGGCCTCACACTCGCCCGTGAACTCGAACGCCGACTCCCCGCCGACGCCGACTTGACCGTGGTGAACGACTCGCCGTATCACCTCGTCCAACACGAAGTCCACCGCGCGATTCGGCGTCCGTCCGTCGCCGACCCCATCCACGTTCCACTCGACGAAGCGCTGACCCGCGCCGACGTGGTGGTCGACCGAGTGACGGACGTGGACCCCGAGTCCCACCGGGTCCACCTCGCGGAAGGAGAGTCACTTTCCTACGACTACTGTGCCGTCTGTCTCGGGGCGGAGACCAACTACTACGGGATTCCGGGGCTCGAAGCACACGCCCTCCCGCTGAAGCGACTCGACCACGCCGAAGCAATCCGCGCGCGGTTCTTCGACGAGTGCGACGAGGGCGGAACCGTCGTCGTCGGTGGGGCCGGTCTCTCCGGGATTCAGGCCGCGGGCGAACTCGCCGCCCTCCGTGACGAAGAGAACGCCCACACGGACGTCGTCCTCGTCGAGCAGTTGGACACTGTCGCGCCGTCGTTCGCCGAAAACTTCCAGCGGGCAGTCCGAGACGAGTTGCTCGACAGAGGTGTCGAACTCCGAACCGAGACGACAGTCCAGTCGGTCACGGGAACGACTGTCGAGACAGACACCGGAGACATCGACTACGACATGCTCGTCTGGACAGGTGGGATAACCGGTGACGAGGCGATGGGGAACCAACGGCCGTCGGTCAGGGCAGACCTCCGACTCGACAGCAGAACGTTCGTCGTCGGTGACGCCGCCCGTGTCGTCGACGCCGATGGAGAACCGGTCCCTGCGAGTGCGTCTGCCGCCCTCCGCGAGGCGAAAGTCGTCGCCGCCAACGTCGCGACCCAAGTCGCCTACGAGCAATCGGGAGACACCGGCGACTTCCCACCACGTCCGAAACCGTACCGATTCGAGGTTCCGGGATGGATTGTCTCGGTCGGTGACGGCGCTGTCGCACAGGTCGGCCCGAGTATCTTCCGCGGGAGTGCAGCGAAGGCCATGAAGGCCACTGTGGGTGCCGGCCACCTCACGTCCGTCGGGGCCGTCTCACGGGCAGTGGCGCTCGTCGAAGAAGAGATGAACACCTGAGGAGAGGCGCTGGTTCGTGGAGTGTCCAGCAGGTGTCCCAATCTTCTCCGGTCTGAGAAAGTCTAATATACCCGGGTACAATCCGGTGTTATAGGCCGATGATACCGAGACGGACGACCGAACGACTGGGTCACCACCAGTGACGACGAGTGGCTAGTGGCGATGGAGTGGCAACACACGCTCTACGCCTACCCGATGGTCTTCGCGGCAGTCGTCGCCGCCATCCTCACAGGATACGCCATCGAGTACACCCGTCGAAACGGTCGAAATCCCATCGCCGTGTCGTTCGCGGCGTTGACCGCGACGGTCACCTTCTGGACGGCACTGACGACGGTGAAACTCCTCGTACTCGACCCGGCGGCGAAACTGCTCGCCTACAAGTTCCTTCACGTCGGTGCGGCGCTGGCACCACCGACCTTCCTCGTCTTCGCACTCGCGTACACCGACCGTCACGAGTGGCTCGACCGCAGAATTGTCTCGTCCCTGTACGTGGTTCCGGTCGTGTTCCTCGCCGTGTTGTTCAGCAACCCCCGAGACTTGGGCTACACCGGGGTAGAAATCGCCACCACGGACGGCGTGGCTACCCTGTCGGTTATCGACGGCCCGGTGAGCGTGTTCGGACTCGTCTACGGATTCGTCGTTCTCTTCGTCGCGCTCGGCATCCTGACGCAGTACGCACTGGAGTTAGACCGCACGTTCAGGACGCAATCTGGACTCCTTCTCGTGGGGATGGCCGTGCCGACTGTCGTCGCCATCTTCGAACTCACAGACACACCGCCATTCGGTGGCGGGGTGAACCTGATTCCAGCGTCGTTGGCGGTTCCAGCGGTCACCTTCGGTCTCGCCGCCTCCCAGTTCAAACTCCTCGACATCCTCCCTCTCGCCCACGCGACTATCGGTGAACACGTGACCGATGGCCTCGTCGTCCTCGACACTGACGAAGTCGTCGTCCACACGAACGACCACGTGGCGGACCTCCTCGGCACTGACGAGTCACTCGTGGGGACACACGCGAGTGCGGCCATCCCGCGGTACGACGAACTCGGAGGCGGACGGACCTCAGTCGATGTGCTCGTCGACGGGAATCGCTACGTCGAAGTGACGCGCATCCCGCTCGAACAACCGAGTGGTCTCGTCGGATGGGTACTGTCGATTCGGGACGTGTCCCTGCGAAAGCAGCACGAACTGTCGCTCGAGTCCAGAAACGACGAACTCGAAGTTCTCAATCGAATCGTCCGCCACGACATCCGAAACGACATGCAACTCGTCACGTCGTACATCGAACTCGTGATGGACCGAGAATCACTCGCCTCCGAGAGTCGAACCTATCTGGAGACTGCGCACAGACGGGCGCAACACACGGTCGAACTGACCGACCTCTTGGGGCAGTTGATACGAGCGTCCAACGACGACGAACGGCGCTACCCCGTCGACGCGGGCGCCGTTCTCACGAGCGCCGTCGAGAGCGTCCGGGACGGCTACCCGAACGCGAATATCTCCGTCGACGACGCTCCGACTGCGATAGTCCTCGCCAACGACCTGCTCGATTCGGTCTTCGTGAACATCCTGAAGAACGCAGTCGTCCACAGCGACCTGGACGAACCGACTATCGACATCTCTGTCGTAGTCGACGACGAGACAGTCTGTGTCGACTTCGCCGACGACGGACCGGGTATCCCCGACGACCGAAAGCCAGACGTATTCGAAAAAGACACCAAAGGCCTCGAAAGCCCCGGAACCGGAACCGGACTCTATCTGGTCGAAACCATCGTCTCGAACTTCTCCGGCACCGTCTCGATAGCAGATAACGACCCGCGTGGGACGTCGTTCTCCGTCGAATTACCACTCGCAGAACCTGCTGTCACCTCGGAAGCGTAACCGAGTCACGTGAGCAACGATACCGGTTCGAACTCTCGAAGGCCGAAATACGTCACGAGTATCGCACCGAGACTGACCACGAGGAGGCCGAGTTGTACGGCGCTCCCGACGAGTGGGAGTGTGCCGAGGAGTTCGAGGACGACGGCGAACAGGACGACTCCAACGGCCGTAGAAACGTCCGGTCGGTCGACGGGGACTCGTCGGCCGACGAGGTAGCCGTAGACGAGGTAGCCGTAGGCGACTGTCAGGCCACCAACGCCGACTCCCAGGACACTCACCGGAATGAGGATAATCGTCATCGCCATGAACACGACGAGTGCGAGCGTCGTCGTGGCGACGAGGAGGCCGACGACGCCGCTCACGACTGGGTGGGCGGTGACTGCTCGTCCGACGGTGGCGAAAGCGAACTCGAACCGTCGAACGAGAAGCGCCGCCGCGAGTGCGAGTCCGAGCGTCTGCGCCACTTTGAATGCCAGACTGCTCGCGGGCGACGACGATTGCGCTGCCAGCGTCTCGGCGGTGGTGAACGATTCGAGCGTCGCCCCGTCTGCGATATCGAGCGCTCCGGCGATGTACTGCACGTCACCGGCGACGACGGCAGACGAGGCGAACGTCAGATTTCCACTCAACTGTGTCACGTCGCCGTCGATTGTACCCTGTACGTCGGCAGTCCCGCCGATGACGTACACGTCTCCCGACACCGTGGTATTCGCCGGTATCGTCACCGTTCCGCCGCCAACCACGTACACGTCGGGAATCTCGCCGACAGAGTGCGTTCCGTCGGTGATAATCTCCATCGATTCGACCGTCCCGCCTTGTACCCCGACGAGGAGAAGCACCACGACGAGGAGTGGAATCAGTTCAATTGGGTTCGCCACGATGTCCCTCCGTCCAGAGTGAGTGCATTCGCCTGACGTAGATACCGACTGCGAGGCCGACGAACAGTAGCAATGCGAGTGCGTTCACGAGGTTCAGGTGGTCGAGTAACGTCACCGACGTACTCTGAAAGTAGAGCGCGAGTGCGGTACTCAGGAACGTCGAGAGGAACCCGGCCAGACCGATACCGACCGCCGAGTGAGTGCCAATCGTCTCTGGCGTCGAGAGGTCGGGCCAGAGCGCGAAGTTGAGTGTCGTGTAGAAACTGACCGCGAGTGCGTAGAACGCTGGGTTGAGCGGCGAACTCGGCCCGGTAGCGAGCGCCGGGAACCACATCGCGATGCGAATGTCGAACGTGTACAACAGGTGCGTGAACGAGAACAGGCCGAACGTGGCGAGAAATAGCACTCGGCGGTCGAACGTCGTGTAGAGGACGCCCGCCATCACCGCGCCGACGACGTGGACCACTGCCAAGAGCAGGTGCATCGAAAATTCTGGAGACTGCCACGAGGCGAGAACCAGCGACGGCGTGTCGAGGATTCGGAGGAATCCGAGACTGTCGACGAAGAAGACGCCGAACATCAACACGAGGGGGACGAGAAACGCCGCCTCGCGTATCGATACCGGACCCTCACGACAGAATCGGCCGACGCCGAACTGTTCGTGCTGGCGCGCGAGTCGTTCGAGAAACGGTGGTGGTCTGAACACGAGGACGGCGAGGAGGACGACACCGGGAACCATCGCCGCGACGACGACTCGACTGAACGACTCGATGTGCCAATCGAGTGGATAGACGTTCGCGAGGAAGTACGTCAGGGCCGTCGCCGCCGCCGCAACCGCCCCTCGGTCAGGGACCGCGACGAAGTCGATGGTCAGCGCGAACGTCGCCGGAAAACCGACGCCCATCGAGAGCGACGCGAGGACAATCCACGCGCCGAACTGCGGGGCAGTCCGGACGAACGGCGCGACGGACGTGAGCACGACCTGAACGACGACGACACCGAGCAGGATTCTGAGTTTGGCGTGCAACGACGACGACCACCCGCGTCGGTCCATCGTGACACCGAAGGCGACGGCAGTGACGAGCGTCACGAGTGCGAGCGTCGCCATCCATCCCGAGACTGCCGTCTCTGACAACCCGACGAGACGGGTTCCGAGGTCCAACAGGCCGAGTTGGACGAACGTGACGTTGTAGTAGTATCCGCCGGTGAGAAGCGCGACGAAGAAGGCGTACCCGAAGAGGGTCTCCCAATCGCCTCGCCTGACGGCAGTCACGATACTCATCAGTCCGAGGTTCGGTCGCTCGACTGATAAACCTGTGACACTGGTGTCACTCGACCGCTCGGGGTTCGTGCTGGTCACCCCGTGCTACGCTGTCTCCTGTCCTCGCTCCCGGCGCTGAACCTCGACGGCGACTTCGTTGGTTCGGAAGAACGGCAGCGTCGACGGTGGGTCGTACTGCATGAGGAACGGTTTCCCGACGACAGCAATGCCGGTTTCAGCGAGTGTGTCCAGGAGCGAGTCCACCTCTCGTCGGGTTCGCCGACCAGTCGCGTACCACGAGAATTGCCGGACTGCGAGCGTTCGCGCGGGGTGTTCGACGAGTTCCACGTCGGGGTCAGTCGGACGCGGCGCGGAATCGTACTCGTACGACGACGGGAGGAAAAACGCCATCTGCACGCCCGAGTCGGTTCTGTCAGTGGCGACGGGGGCCGTCATCGGAATCTTCGTTCCGGATTCTGGGCCAACCAGTTCAGTCGCCACCGGTGCCGTCATCGAGACTTCCTCCCGGCGTTGATTCGCCCCGGAGATGTAGCGGAAGAGTCGCTGAAACGCGACGCCGGTGTTCCGTGCCGTCGTCTCGACGGTCACCGTCGTCGGATAGTGACGAATCTCCACGTCGTCGACAGACTCCACCACGGTGTACGGAACCGTCTCGGTGTCCGTCGAACGAGTGGCCCGTGAGAGCGCTGTAGCCCCGAGTGCGAGGCCGAGGCCGGCGAGGACGAATTTTGTACGGCGCTTCATGGACCCAATACGTCAGCGAACCATAAGACGAGTTCGGGGAGGGAAAAAGCGGGTCTCAGTCGCGCCGACGGCCCAGAATACCGAGCACGACGGCCACGGTGAGAAGTGCAATCACCGGTTCAGGGCCGACGGGCATGTCGGTCGATGACGTGGATACGTCGCTCGACTGGTCGTCGGTCGAGTCGGTGGATTCGAACGACACGGAAAGTCCATCGAGGGGACCACTCGTGTTCCACGCGACGACAGACGATGACTTCACGTCCGGATTCGGTGCGACAGACGCGACTTGGTACCCGTCGGGCGCGCGGACGACGAACGCCCGGTCAGGGTCGAACCCCTCGTCGAACGGTTCGGCGAGAACGAGGGTTTCGTCAGTGCTGGACGCGACGTTCGTCCACGTCACGGACAGTTCGACCAGTCCAGTGGTCCCCTCGTTCAGTTTGTCGAACTGCGCGACAGGGTCGCGGATGGTCATCTCCCGGCCAGTCTCGTTCGACGCCCGCGTTGCGAGCGGTTCGAGACGAGTCGCGTACGAATCCGCGAACGTCGAGGCGTTCGATTTGAGGCGCTCGAATCCGGTTCGTTCCGCGTCCTCGGTGAGGTCGTACAGCAGGCGAAGCGTGACGCGGGCCGACCCGTCGGGTGCGAGTGTCACCACGAACGCCGACGTGTCGTTGAGCGTCTGCATCGACGATTGCGAGGCGGTCGAATCGACTGTGGATGCGTGGGTGCTTCCGACCGTAGTGGGTGCCGCAACCCCCGACCCGGACAGGGTGCTCAACACGACCAGTGCGGCGAGCAATCTGCCGATTGCTCGGACGCGACCATTATCGGCCATCACGAGTCGCCTCCACAGTGGTCACGTATTCCGTCGATTCGCCCGTCATTCACTCTCCGGAGTTTCCGTCTCGGACTCGTCGTCGTCCTCGTCGTCTTCTTCTTCTTCGGTCTCCGTTTCACCATCTTCTTCGTCGTCTTCGTCGTCTTCCTCGTCTTCGTCATCCTCGACATCGTCTCCGTCTTCTTCTGCTTCGTCGTCGTCTTTCTCGTCTTCTTCTGCATCTTCATTCTCTTTCTCTTCCTCGTCTTCGTCATCCTCGACGTCGTCTCCGTCTTCTTCTGCTTCGTCGTCGTCTTCCTCGTCCTCTTCTTCTGCTTCGTCTTCAACGTCGTCGTCTTCCTCGTCCTCGTCAGGCGATTCAATCTCGGATTCGAGGCGGTAGACGGTACCAGATGACCCGTCCACGCGGACTTCGGCATCACCGGTGGAGTTCGTCCCGGTCAGTTCGAACTCGAACTCGTAGTATCCGGAGTCGTCGTGTTTGTCGCTCTCGACGAGCGACCACGACCCGACAGACGGCGTTCCGAGTTCGTCTCGGGCGGTATCGAGGGCGTCCGATTGGCTGACAGAGAAGTTCGCGTCGTCGTCGCGTTCACGCTCGACTTCACGTGATTCTTCGCCGTCTTCGCTCTCCACCTTGATGGAGAGGCCACCCTCGGTTTCGAGTTCGACTTCACCTTCGCTGACGCCGGTGAACTGCTTCAGCAGGGCCCTCGCACCGACACCAGAGACGGATTCGAGGGAGTCGTTGATGCTGGCGAGGGCAGATTCGTTGAATCCGGCGGCCGCGAGGCTCTCGTTGGAGACGTTCTTCGAGCGAGAATCGAGGCGTGCGATGCTCGTCGAGAGGTCTTCACTGCGCGCGTTGAGCGTCGCGATGCGTTGGGCGTACTCTGAACGAGTTAGTTCGCCGGCTTCGTACGCCTCACTGGCTTCTTCGTACGATTCGCGAATCTCCTCGCCGCGTTCTTCGAGCGCTTCTGCCCGTTCTTCGAGCGCTTCGGCTCGGTCGTCGTCCTCACCACGTTCGAAGCGCACCTCGAACGCGCTCTCTTCGACTTCCGTCCGGACTTCGCTGTCAGTCTGTGCGACGATGGTCGTGAGTTGCTGGCCGACAGTGACCTCGACCGTTCCGCTGGTCGCGTTCGAATCGGACGCCGTGTCGTTCGTCGTCGTGTTCGAGGCTGTGGTCGTGGTATCGTTCGTCGCAGTGGTCGTCGTGTTGTTCGTCGCGAACCACCCGTCTGAAGCGGACCCAAGTGCGGCGGGTTCGGTATCCGTATCAGGGGCCACGCCCGCGGCGGCGGCAGTCGGCGTCACCACACCGACGAGTAGGGCACCGACGAGCAGTACCGAGAGGAGTTGTCTCTTCATCGTTGGTCGGCAATCACGACGACAGTAGCATAAACCGGGAGAACCGTGGTGGTGTTTTCCGGCGTGTTCCGAACCGTTGCAGACCGTTTCGAACCGTTGAAGCTGCCGAATTTCAGTGGGAAATCGTCCGAGCGTGTCAGTCACGAGTTTTGAACGGTCGTCTCTGTCACACTCTCAACTCCGAGAAACGGTCCCTGCTGTTTATATAATCCACCGCGGAACCTCGAAATACCAACATGGGTCGGTCCCTCGCGCGCATCGCTGTCGCCTTCGTCGTCCTCTTCAGTCTGGTCGCCGGACCACTCTCGACCACTGGCGTCGCGCAAGCGCAGACACAACCCGACGTGGACAATACGGTTCTTCGAATCGAAGTCCACGAAAACGCCTCTGCGACGTGGGAACTGCAGATTCGGACGCGATTGCGGACGAGCGAACAGAAAGCCGAGTATCGGGCGTTTCAGCGACGTTTTGAAAACGACACGAGCGCGTTTCTCGGCCCGTTCGCCACGCGAATCAACGGGACTGTCGATGCGGCGAGTCGAGCGACCGGACGCGAGATGAACGCGACGGACTTCTCGGCGTCGACGAGCATCCAGACGGTCCCGAGACAGTGGGGAGTGGTCAGCTATCAGTTCCGCTGGCGCAACTTCACCGACGAAGACGACGGCCGACTCGTCGTCGGCGACGTCTTCGAGAGCGGATTGTTCATCGCGGAAAACGACACGCTGGAAGTCGTCGCTCCCGCAGAGTACCGAGTCGCGTCGGCCACTCCGAGCGCAACGAGTCGAGAGGACGGTGTCCTCACGTGGAACGGACCAGAGACGTTCGCCGACGGAGAACCGCTCGTCGTCTTCGAACCCCGACCCGTCGAGACGACCAGTGTAGAAACGACCGCCGCAGAACCGAACGGGACGAACTGGCAGACCATCGGCGGCACGGTCGGTGCCGTGTTCTTCGTCGTCTTCGTCGCCGTGGGATACTGGCGACGAGTCGCTGGCGACGAGACCGAGGGCGAACACGAACGCGCTCTGCGCGCCGACGAGCAGACTGCTCGAGGTCCACGAGACGTGGGGAAGGACAAAAGCCACGAGGCCGGCGCCGGCCACCCGGACGACGGCAGTCCAGAGCACGACGGCGAAGTTGCTCGCGACGAGGTCGAAGACGCCGGCGGCGTCTCGGCTGAAGACGGTGTCGACGACGACGTGTCCGTAGACCCAATTCTGACCGACGAAGACCGCGTCCAGAACCTACTGCGTGCGTCTGACGGCCGGATTCGGCAAAAAGACGTGGTCACCGAACTCGACTGGTCGAAGTCGAAGGTGTCGCGGGTCCTCTCACGGATGGAAGACGACGGCACCATCGAGAAACTCCGATTGGGTCGTGAGAACGTCATCGAACTCGTATCGGCGTCCACCACGGACGAGGACACGGACTAAGACGAAGAGCCGTAATCCTCGCTATCACCACACCACACCACACCACTCCACTCCCATCGGTTACTCTTCACTACTCCGTTCGTCGGTCGTCTCTCGAACCGTCCACCTGTGTTTTCCCGTTTCCACTCGTTGCACGTTGTTCCGAGTGTGACAAACATTATTGGCCGCGTTTGTGTCTATCAATCATGGACTTCAAACTCACAGACGAGCAACGAGCCATTCGAGACGAGGTTCGTCGGTTCGCCGAGAACGAGATTGCACCGGTCGCCAGCGAGTACGACGTCGAAGAGAAGTATCCCTACGACATCGTGAAGAAGGCGGCCGAGATGGGCCTGACTGGAGCGCACTTCCCTGTCGAGTACGGCGGCGTCGGGTACTCCTCGCTGGAGAACGCTATCGTCACCGAGGAACTGTTCGCAGTCGACCCCGGCATCGGCCTCTGTATCACGAGCGCTGGCTTTGGCGCTGAAGCCATCATCAACTTCGGGACCGAAGAGCAGAAAGAGCGCTTCCTGCCGCCAATCGTGGAGGGAGAGTCCGTCATGGGCGCGGCTATCAGCGAACCGCAGGCCGGGTCCGACGTGACCTCCGTGAAGACGCGCGCCGAGAAAGACGGCGACGAGTGGGTCCTCAACGGTAACAAGATGTGGATTACCAACGGCAGCGTCGGCGATTACTTCGTCGTGATGTGTGAGACGGACCCCGACGTGGACGACCGGTACTCCGGGTTCTCCCAGATTATCGTCGAGTCCGACCGCGATGGATTCTCCGCGGACAAGATTACGGGGAAGATGGGCATCCGTGCCAGCGACACCGCCGAACTCATCCTCGACGACGTTCGCGTCCCCGAAGAGAACCTCGTCGGGACGCGTGGGATGGGCTTCCTCCAACTCATGCAGTTCTTCGACGAGACGCGAACCGCCGTCGCCGCGCAGGGCGTCGGTATCGCCAAGGGTGCCTGCGAACAGGCGCTCGAATACGCCAAAGAACGCGAGCAGTTCGGTCGCTCCATCAGCGACTTCCAGGCCATCCAGCACAAACTCGCCGAGATGCACACCGCCACCGAGGCGGCCCGGCAACTGACCTATAAATCCGCGTGGAGCGTCGACAACGACGAGGGTCAGTTGACGGCACTCGCGTCGATGGCGAAGGAGTTCGCCTCGAACGTCGCCACCGACGTCACCGACGAAGCGGTCCAGATTCACGGCGGCGCTGGGTTCGTCAACGACCACGACGTCGAACGTCTCTACCGCGACGCCAAGATTACGCAAATTTACGAGGGGACCACGGAGATTCAAAAGACCATCATCGCCCGCGAACTGCTTGGCAAGGGCTTCTAACGCCCGGCGACCGCAGGCAGTTTCGGACGTACCGTTACACCACTCGAACGTCAATTTTAGAACATGAGTGCCCGAGACAGCGACGCATCCGAGTTCACGTGTGAGATGTGCGGCGACCACTTCGACACCGAAGAAGAACTGAAAGACCACGTCTGGGAATACGACGAGGGAGACGGGTTGTCCCACCGTAGCAGAGCGTGGCGAGTTTGCTACTGTCGCCGTCACGCGGGACGAACGTTTTATCCTCACCACCCCTAGTCCGAGAGTGGCATCATTCGACGCGGTCCTGTTCGACCTCGACGGGACACTCATCCAGAACGACCAGTCCGGCGAGGACATCTACGCCGGCGCGTTCGCCGCCGCCGATGACGACCGCTTCGGAGACCCATCCGACCTCTGGTCGGCGCTCGACGGCCCGCCGGACCCCGACGACCCCGAGTCGTATCTGACGACCGGATTCGAACGAGTCGCCACGAAGTACGGTCGCACTGTCGACGAGGAGGCACTGGCCCGTGGGTTCATCGAGACGGTCGACCACACGGCCGTCTCGTTCCTCCCCGGTGCCAGTGTCGCCCTCGACGTCGCTCGGACGCACGCGCACGTCGGACTCGTGACGAACGGTCCCGAACGCCGACAATCGGTCAAGCTCGATGCGTTAGACCTCAGTGACGCGTTCGACGTAGTCGTCTACGCGGGTGACATGCCGCGTCGGAAACCGTACCCCGACCCCTTCGACCGAGCGTTGAGCGAACTTGGCGTGGGCGCGGACGCGAGTCTCCACGTCGGGAATTCGCTCGAATACGACGTCGGTGGCGCACAGGATGCCGGACTCGACGCAGCGTGGTGTCCGGACGACCCAGACAGTGACTTCGACACGGGAACGTACTCGCCGGAGTACGTCCTCTCGTCACTGCACGAATTCACGGATATTCTCGACTGAGTGGTGTCGCTCCGACGAACATTTCCGGTACTCGAACCTATGACTGATTCGATGGACGACGTCGTGGCCGTGTTGGCACACGAGTTCCCGGACCGCACCGTCGCGTCGATGACGCCAGTGCGACGCGGGAACCACAAGGAGACGACGATAGTGGACTTTGTCGACGGCGGTGCAGTCGTCGTCCAACTCTCGACCGACGAGGAGGCGATTCACCTCGAAACCGCAGTCGCCCGAGCAGTCGGAAATCGGACCTCGATTCCGGTCCCGCGAGTTCTCACGACGGGGACGATTGCCGACCGCGGATACGCAGTCGTCGAACGGGCGTCCGGTGACGAACTCCACGAACAGTTCGTTCGCCTCGACGAGAGAACGCAGCAGAACGTCGCTCGAACGTTCGGCCGCGGCCTCGGGGAGATCCACGACTCCTTCACACTCGACGGGTACGGCGCGGTCACTGCGGACACCGGAGGCGAGAGTGGCGTCGAGTTCCGTGCCGTCGAAGCGACCGACTGGGAGACGTGGTTCTCGTCGTACGTTCACGGGGGAATCGAGGCACTGCCTCCCGCCTTCGACTCGATTCGCGACGCACTCTTGGAGGCAACCGAATCTGCCTCTGTGCCCGAGAATCCACCGTCTCGTCTCTACCCGTGGGACCTCAGACCGGGGAACGCCTTGGTCGGGTCGAACGGGGTTTCCGCCGTCCTCGATTGGGGCAATCCCCTCGCTGCCGAACCGGCACTCGCCGTCGCCAAAGTCGAACACCTCGTCACCGACTGGTACGTCTCCGACGGCACGTCGCTTCGACGGGCGTTTCGTGCGGGGTACGAGAGTGTTCGACCGTACCCAACTGTCGAACCAATCTATCGAATCACGGCAGTTCTCAGGTCGGCAGTCGATTCGGCCGGCGAGGTGACACGGCCGGGGTATCCAGAGCAAACTGGGTCGCGTGCGGTGTCGTTCCATCGGCGGCGCCTCGAAGACCTCTTGTAGACGGGCCGAGGGACCGAATTTGGCGCGTCACTCGTCTCCTGACAGGTACGTCGTCCACGTTCGAAAGAATGTGTGCCGATACGAACTACTAATTTGGAGTGCGTGGTAGGCTCACGCATGGTCCGAGAAGATGGAAAGCGAAATTTCGTCCTCGTGGAGGACGACGGCGAAGAGACGAGCGTGTTCAGCGGTCGATACCCACGACAGGCGGCGTTGAAGGCCGCACGACGACTGCACCCCGCACCGAGTCGCGACGAAGTCGACGGCCACGCGACGCTCAGACTCCGCGAGCGAGGAACAGACAAGGTCCACATCTACGAAGGGTGGGCGTGGACCGAAGCGAAGGGTGACGACGCCCCCGAGTGGATGGACGACTACGTCACCCGTTCGAACGTGTCGAAACAGGGTATCGAACACCTCGACGAGTAGACTCATCCCCGGCAGCATCCGCGTCAGGCGTCGGTTGCAGTCCGGCGTGTGAGCGGATGCTCCCCCATCGAGCGGTCAGAACGGAGCGTCTTGGTCGGCGAGTTCGACGGCCCACTGATTCTGTGAAGTGACGAGGTGCTCACCGAGGTACCACTTGTGCTCGGCGTCGTCGACGATTGGACGCGTCACCAGATGCGTCTTGTTCGCCACTCGTGACAGCGGGAACGCGTGATTGCTGAGGAAGCCGAATCGTTCGAGAATCGACGTGGGGAGCGACGACTCACTCACGCGAATTACGTCCACGTCTCGATGGTCACCGACGACAGCGTCGAGTAAGACCACCAGTGCGTCGGTATCCGGGTCGGCACCCGCCGGTGGAAGGACGCTCATCAACGCAGTTGCGGTGATGCCATCGGCCTTCCGGGTACACGCGACCAACCCGGCGACTGGGTGGCCCTCCCGACGTGCGACGTACGAGACGGTATCCCATTCGGGGTTCCCGAACCGCCACTCGAAGAACGCTCTGTCTTTGACGACGTGAATGTGCTCCGGGGCGTTCTCCTCGTACAGTTCGGTAAACAGGCCTACTGGGAGTTCGTCGTATCGTTGGACGTCGACGCTCGCGTCACCTGTCGCGAATCCACGGCGGATTCGGTTGTGGGCCTTGGCGAGTGTCGTCGAAATTCGAGACGCGGCGGGGGTAATCCACTCTGGAACCGCTCCGTCGAGTACCTCGACGGGTCGCTGAAGACGGAACCACGTCGGCACTGTCCCGACTTCTTTCCAGCCGAGTTTCGTGAGTGCAGGGAGTGCAGGGGCCGTCGGGAAGTTGAAGAAGAACTCGGCGTTGCTGTCTTCGTAGTGGTCGATTGCGCTGGTCAACGTCCGACTGAAGAGACCGTTCCGACGGTGGTCTGGGTGGACCATCGCGTTCGCCGGTTGGAGTGCGAGGGCCGTGGTACCGCCCGCGGCGATTCTGAAGGGTAAGAACGCGGTAGCACCGACGACTGTGTCCGAGTCGTCGACCGCGACGAATATCGGAATCTCGTCCAGGTACGGACTGTTGTACCGCCACTCGAAGAGCGCCGTCGACGGGTGACCACCGTAGGTGAGTTCGTGGAGAGCTAAAAATCCGTCCAGGTGGTCCTGAGTGAACTGTTGGATGCGATATCCATCAGTGCGTTCCTCTTGTCGAGGAAGATGACTCATATTGCACCGATATTCGCAGACTGTCTGTATTGTTATACAATCGTTATCTACAGCATGGTTACAGCATGCTTGCTCACACGGACGAGAGGACATACGCCGACGACTACCCCGGGTTCTGTGCTCTCCTCAAGTGGGTATGTCTCTCCTAACCCGGTGTCGTCTGGCACGCGGTACAGACACGTTCTTCGGGCACTCACGTGTCGGGGTAGACGGGTGACACGAAGCGCCGTGTCGCAGTTCGGTACCCGAACGCGCCGACCAACACCAAGACCACTGCGGCGACGACTGGGGCACCGACACGGAGAAGTGACAGACTCCCACCTTCGGCAGGGAGGAAGACGAAAATCGAGCCAAGTGCGGCGATTCCAACGAGGAGTGTCGTCGCGAACATGTATCCGACGAGTGCCCACTGACTCGGCGTCGCCACGTCGTAGCCACGGTACGTCCGCTGGGCGTCTTCGGATGGAAGAACGGTACCAATCCCGAGTGCCACGCCCGCACCGGCGACTGTCGAGACGACGGCGAGTGCGACGAGGATGACGACGAGTGGCGCAGGCGTCCCCGCCGCTATCGTGAGCAAGAGCGTCCCAACGACGGCGAGTGGCGTCCCGACGAACAGTCCGGCAATCGCGTGTCCGAACACGAGTGTTCGAGGACGGGTGGCCGAGAGCGACTCGACAGTTCGCATCTCGCCCGCTTCACCGAGCGGGTTCAACCCAAACACGCCGCCGGAGACGTAGACTGCCGCGAATACGAGCGCAGCGCCCAACGCGAGTGGGAGCGACTCGGGGTCGCCGATGCTACCGATGACCGCCATCGCGAGGATGATGGTCAGCGGAAAGAGCGTCGAGAATCGCACGGGAATCCGAACCCAACGAGTCCACAAGCCGAGTGCAATTACGACCGGACGCGGTCCGTATCGCGAGGGGAACGGGCGTCCGGAGTCGGTCTGTCCACCCTCGACTGACGTTGTCGCGTCGGCACGTGACGTCGACACGTCGCGTTGGATCAGTTTCGTCGGTGTCGCGTCTGCGAACCAGAGTGCTGGTGCGAGACGGTTCGCCACGACGAACAGGACGGGAATGCTGAGAACGACGGCAGCACCGACGACGAACGAACCACCGTCGAGCCCCGGACTCAGTGGTGTCCCGACGAACGCGAACGCGAGGTACTCGATGGCCGGTTGCGCCACGGGAGACAGCAGTGCGAACGGTTCGGTGACGCCGAGAAGCGGTGCCATCGCAGCGTACCCGAGGGCCAGCAGCACCACGAGGAGTACGAGGCCGAAGACCCGACTCACCGACCTGAAGAGATGACTCTTCAGTAAGCCGAGGACGACCAGTTGGCCACCGACGGTCCCCAGAATCGTGACGGCTGTGAACAGCGGAATCGCTGCAATCGTGGTCGTGAGGACGATTGTCGGCATCTCAGCACCGAGTGCGAACCCGGCGGCGAACAGGAGTGTGGGAATCATCACGAACAACACGAGTTGGACAGTCGCGTGGATGGTGGTCCCGATGAGAACAGCGCGTGTACTCGTCGCCGTCAAGAGGAGTGCATCACCGTCAGGCCGCCCCTGCTGGACGACACGAAGCGCACCCATGAGTGCGAATGCAACGACGAGTAACGTCACCTGTATCCCGAGTGTGTCGAGCGCCATCGTTCCCTGTTCGGCAGCGACCCGACCCGCGTCGGAGGCGGCCCGAAACCAGAAGAGAAGGGTGGGGCTGAACAGGAGAACGAAGCCGAGTGCGGTGAGTTGCCGCTTTCGGGTTCCGAACGACTTCCTGAGAGAGCGCCGGAGTTCGATTCGTGCGATTCGCCCGCCGTGACGCACGTCGTGACCAAGTGAGGTCATCGGCCAGCCTCGACTGTCGCTTCCTCACTGTGGTCGGCAGTCACTTCGAGGAAGGCCTGTTCGAGGGTACGCTCTTCGCCCGTCTCGGCGCGGTGTTTGAGGTCAGACGGAGCACCTTCGGCGACGAGGCGTCCCTCGTGCAACACACCAATCGTGTCCGCGAGTTCGTCGACGACGGAGAGGATGTGTGTCGAGAGGAACACAGTCGTCTCGTCGTCCGACAACTCTTGAATCACGTCGAGGACGGTACGGGCCGCTCTGGGGTCGAGTCCACTCGTCGGTTCGTCGAGGAAGAGCACGGAGGGTTCGTGGAGAAGCGCCTGAATCAGGCCGATTTTCTGGCGCATCCCCTTGGAGTACGTCGAAATCGGTCTGTGAGCGTCTTCTGTCAGGTCCAATCGGTCGAGAAGTTCGTCGATTCGGTCGGCAGCGACGTCGTCGGGAACGTCTTGCAGATAGGCGACGTACGACAGTTGCTCTCTTCCGGTGAGTTCCTCGTAGACTGGAGCGTTCTCTGGGAGGTACCCGATATGCCGGGTCACTGCGGACCGGTCTGTCAGCGGGGTACCCATAATCGATGCCGTCCCCTCGGTTGGCGGCATCAGCGTCGTCAACATCCGCATCGTCGTCGTCTTCCCGGCACCGTTCGGGCCGAGGAATCCGTAGACGTGTCCCTGCGGAATCGAGAGGTCGAGGTGGTCGACGGCGACAGCGTCGCCGAAGCGCTTCGTCAGCCCTTCGGCCCGGATTGCGGGCACAGTTGGGTCGGTGGAACCGTCACTGGTCTCTGCAGTAGGAGGGCGTTGAGTCATACGTGAATAGACGTCAATATCACTAAAAACATTGAGATATAATTTCCACATACCGAGAGTGAGCGATGAGAGTTCACACTCTTCACTCGTACTGACGACTCCAGTCGTACGAACGGCACCCAGGTACTGCGAGAGGGAGTCGAGTGGCGCGTGTTCGACACCCGCTGGTCGACTGTCACCGACCCGAGACCGCTCGTCTATCCTTCCACACGCCCTGTTTGAGACAGTCTAACAAAGAGCTCTCAGTGAGTACGGAACTCCTAGCCGACCGTATCGAAGCCGCACAGCGAGTAGTACGGGAGAAACACCGTCGATGAACGACCACGACAGAGACGACGAGAACCAACTGAACGAACAGCAACTAGAGAAACTTCGCGGCAACCTCCGGGCGTTTCACGACTATCTTCAATCGCGGGCGGCGCAAAACGTCGCGCAGTTCGCGTACTCTATCGACGGGCGAACGTTCCACTACGAAGCGCCGCTGACACTTCCCATCCCCGTCGGGAGTTACGTCCAGATAGTGACAGACGACGACCAGCACTATCTGGGACAGATTATTACGAAATCGGTCGTCAAGCGCGAGGGTGCGGAACTGGGTCTCGAACTGGACATCCAACGAGACGTCTTTCCCGAAGGCGTGAACATGTCCAGTGTCACAGACCGGTTGCGGGTCTCGGCGTTGGAAGGAACTGGCGTCCTCCTCGGGACAGTCACCGCAGATTCGATTGCTCCGACATCGAACACAGACACCTTTCAAACAGCCACGCTGGACCGAGCAGACGCCGCGCTGGTGAGTCGATACTTGGCTGGACCGCGTCGAAATGCGAGTCTCCCTATCGGACAGGCGCTGTACGTAGACGGCGACGCAACGGTCCGGCTCGACGCGGGAGGGTTCAATCGGCACACCTTCCTCTGTGGACAATCAGGGTCGGGAAAGACGTTCTCGCTCGGTATCGTCCTCGAGCAGTTACTCCTCGAGACCGACTTACGAATCATCGTCGTCGACCCGAACTCTGACTTCATCGGTCTGGACGAACCGCGCCCCCGCGAGGAAGTGAATCACTTCCGTCCGGACCCGCTTTCCCCCGAAGCGTACGACGAGTTGGTCGGGCGCTATCGAGAAGCAACCGAGGGGTTGCACGTCTATCGTCCGAAGACAGTGGCGAGTGAGGACGACGACGTGTTACGGGTTCGCTTCGGTGACCTCAGTCGAACCGAACAAGGAACAGTCCTCGAACTCGACCCACTCGACGACCGCGAGGAGTTCAACACGTTCTGGCACGTCCTCGACGGCCTCGACGACCGAGAGTATTCGTGGGACGAAGTACAGGACGCAATCGCGCACAACTTCACGGCGGAGGCCCGCCAACTCGGCCTGCGTATCGAGAACCTCGGGTTGGCAGACTGGGACGTGTGGTGTTCGCCCGGCGAATCGTCGCTCGTCGATACGCTCGACCGGTCCGACTGGCGCTGTCTCGTCCTCGACGTTGGGACACTCGGGTCGGCATCGGAGAAGATGGTCGTCACCAACGCCGTCTTGACGCACCTCTGGCGGGAGCGCAACCGACGCCGGCCTACCCTCGTCGTCGTGGACGAGGCACACAACATCTGCCCGCAGGAACCGGCGGACGAGTTACAGGCAATTTCGACCGACACCTCGGTCCGTATCGCCGCGGAAGGCAGAAAGTTCGGACTGTATCTCTTGCTTTCGACTCAACGACCGGGAAAGATTCACGACAACATCCTCTCGCAGTGTGACAACTTGCTCTTGATGCGGATGAACTCGCAGTCTGACTTGGACCACCTGTCGGCTATCCTCTCGCACGTGCCCGCGAGTCTCCTCGACGAGGCGACGAAATTTGGATTGGGTGAGACGGTGTTGGGGGGCAAGTTCGTACAGAACCCGACGTTCGCGAAGTTCGAAGGCCGGATTTCAGTAGAAGGGGGGAGTGACGTGCCATCGACGTGGGCGAAGCGCCGGGAGTGAGCGAGTCGGCAGAGTCTGTGACGAAGTCATCACTCAGGTATCGGTATCGCCCGCTGGCAATATCGACTAAAAATCGGATGACGTTCCGTGTATGAACACGGCCTCTACTCGACTGTCGAGTTCGAACGAACTGGGTTAGACGGTCTTCCACGCGTTCCGTATGTCGGCACTCGACATGTCGGCGTCGTGCGTTTGTTTCGCGTGTTCTTGGACGAATTTGATGAGTTCGTCTTCGTTCTCGGATCGAATCACGAAGTCGCAATCGTATCCTGCATCTCTGCAGGTGACTTCTCTGGCCATCGTTCGTGTCCCTCCACCAGAGACACGGTGGTGTTGGCTATTAGTTAGCAACCGCGTGAGAAGATGACGTTTGGACAGAGTGTCTGCTAAACGTCGCGTTATTTGAGAGCCCCCTCGGTGACGGCGAGCCAATCCGATTTGTACCGTCACCAGATTACTCGTCGTGGGCCGCGTCGTGGAGTTTTCGTGCCTCTTCGAACGTCGTGGTAATCCATTCACCGTCCTCTTCGAGCCTAATTTGGACCATCCCGTCTGGGATGTCCACGTCGACTGTTCTGGTGTGTTCCTCGACGAGGTGTTCGGCGTATTGCGTCAGCGCAGCATCCGCTGTGGGGGCAATCGCTTGCCACGAACACCCGGGATGCGAGCAGTGCCTCATTCTAACTTCGGCTTAACTGGACAGTATTTGAGCCTTCTTCTCCGCGTATCGTGTGAGATAGTTTGATTTTCGTCTGATACGTCGATAGCGGAGGTTCGAGACAGTCGGTGTCGAGTCTACCTCGGGGAATCGAGACACGGATACGCGCTGCAGGATTTGAACCTCGGCCGGACTGTGGTCGGGGCCGTCGCGTCGATGGTGTCCATGTTCGTGTTCTTCGACCGAATGGTGGCGCTGTACGACACGTATGACAGTGGTGAATTCGACGGACAACGGGAGTCCAAATCGAGTGAGAGGGTACTGAGTTCTCCAAACGCCTACTGTTTATACACGTGACACGTCTTCGCAGATAGTATGAGTCGGTGGAAGCGAGCAGTTGTCGTCGTGGTTGTCGTCTTTCTCGTCGCCATCGGCGGTGCCGTGGTCTACTTCTCGCTGCCGTTTCACGGTCCGTCGTCGTCGGTCCAAGCGGTCGTAGACGACCCACAGGTGTCCGTCGAGACGACCGACGGCGTCCACGTCCTCTCCCCCACGAATGCCGACTCGACTGTCGGGCTCGTGTTCTATCCGGGTGGTCGTGTCGCGCCTGACGCCTACTACAGCACGTTCGCACCGGTAGTCAAACAGACGAATGCCACGGTGTTCATCCCCGCGATGCCGCTCAACACTGCCCTCCTCGACACCGATGCTGCTGCGAAGATTCAGCGTCAGAACCCCGCGATTCAGACGTGGTTCGTCGGTGGCCATTCACTCGGGGGTGTCGCCGCCTGCCAGTACATCAGTTCACACGAGGTACAGGGCCTCGTCCTGTTCGCGTCCTACTGCAACGTGGACCTGAGTACGGAGTCGGTTGCTGTGCTGAGCGTCACCGGGAGCGCAGACACCGTTCTGAACCGCGAGAACTATCGGGCGGCGCAGTCGCGGTTACCGCCGACTGCGACGAGTTACGAGATTCAGGGCATGAACCACTCACAGTTCGGTTCGTATCAGGGGCAGCGGGGTGATTCGCCCGCTTCGATTTCGTACGACGAAGCGCATCGACGACTTGCCGAGGTTGTGGTTCCGTGGATGGGTGGTGAGTCGGTGGGTGCGTGATTCGAGAGGCGCGACGGTGTTGTGAGGCGTTTCGAATAGTGTCGGGAGTCGCTGTAGAATCGGAGTTCGAAAGGGCGCTACAGGATTGTGAACTACGCCCGAGAACCCGCGCTTCGCGCAGAACCTCGGTCTCGTTCAAATCCTTCGCGGAGATGATTCTCCGCTCACATTGTTCGCGGAAGAATCATGGGCGCTGCAGGATTTGAACCCACGGCAACTTGGTCCGAAGCCAAGCACTCTGTCCAGACTGAGCTAAGCGCCCTACATCACTTCGTCTGTCGTGGATTGTTTTAAATGGATTGATTCGCGGCGGCGACTCCGCGCGATTTATACGGAGCGTCCGAACACTACCCGGTATGTCTCTCGGAGCGCGGGCGCGCGGATTCGTCGAACTCACCCGACCGGGGAACGCGCTCGCTGCGGGCGTGCTCACCTTCACGGGTGCGTTCGTCGCCGGCGCGACGCTCGGCGATACGCTCGCAGTCGTCGCCGCCGTCCTCGCGACGGTGTTCGCGACAGGAGCGGGGAACGCGGTCAACGACTACTTCGACCGCGACATCGACGCTATCAACCGTCCCGACCGACCCATCCCCCGCGGCGCGGTCACTGCTGGCGAAACCAAGTGGTTCAGCGTCGCCCTCTTCGGCGGCGCTGTCGTGTCTGCGCTCGCGTTACCCCTCGTCGCCATCGCCATCGCGGTGGTGAACCTCGTCGCACTCCTCGCGTACACGGAGTTCTTCAAAGGATTACCGGGCGTCGGAAACGTCGTCGTCGCGGCGCTGACGGGGTCGACGTTCCTCTTCGGTGGTGCGTCCATCGGCGAACCCTTGGGGGCACTCGTGTTGTGCATCCTCGCGGCGTTAGCGACGCTCACCCGTGAAATCGTCAAAGACGTAGAAGATATCGCTGGCGATAGAGAAGAAGGACTTCGCACCCTGCCAATCGTCGTCGGTGAACGACCCTCGCTGTGGATTGGGGTCGCCGTCCTCGTCGTCGCCGTCGCCGCGAGCGTCGTCCCGTTCGCCCGTGGGGATTTCGGACTGGCGTATCTCGGCTTCGTCGTCCCCGCGGATGGCGTGATGCTCTTCGCGTCGGCCCAGTCGTTCGAGAATCCGAGTGCTGCACAACGCCGGCTCAAACACGGGATGTTCCTCGCTGCGTTCGCGTTCATCGTCGGGCGGGCGACGTCGCTCACTCTCGCCGTCTGAAATTGTCGAATCTAATAACCGCACTGACACGATTCGTCTCTGGAATCTTCCACCCTCCAATCAAAAAGAATATTACCGGCACACCGAATGGTCGTACTATCCGATGACCCCCGGCGAGCGGAAGCGTCATGCGTTAGTACACCTCGGAGTCACCACTCTTCAACCGGGGTACTCCTATGTATGACCTTGGCCCCGACCTCGACGTCGAGGTTGAACCGGGAACGAACCTTCTGATTAGCGGCCCACCGCTGACCGGCAAGCGGTCGTTGGCGCTCGACATCCTCACAGAGGGGACAAAACAGGGCGAAGGTGCCATCATCGTCACGACGAAAGACGGCGCAGAACGCGTCCTCAAGGACTTCGCCAAGCGCGTCCCCTACGAGGGGAACCCGGTCTCCGTCGTCGACTGCGTCACCAGACAACAGGGTGTCGGTGATGTTCGCGACGACGACCGAATCAAGTACACGTCGTCTCCGGTCGACATGACTGGAATCGGTATCAAACTCTCCGAGGTACTACAGGAGTATTACCAAGAGCGCGGCCTCAAGCAGAACCGCATCATGCTCCACTCGCTGTCGACGCTCTTGATGTACGCCGACCTCCAGACGGTGTTCCGCTTCCTCCACGTCTTCACCGGGCGAATCCAGAGCGTCGGTGGCCTCGGTCTGTTCGCTATCGACGCGGACGCCCACGATGACCGGACGATGAACACCATCAAGCAACTGTTCGACGGCATCATCACGACGTACGAAGACGCCGACCCCGACGTTCGTCTCGCCGGCGACTGACCACGCGACAGCGAGACTCGGGAGACACAGGACCACGACACTGGAGCCACGCCACCGTTTGCGACTGTGCGAACGACGCACGCTCGGCCGAGGTTTTTAGCCGCGTACCACGTGGGTGTAGCTATGCCCATCACGAGTGCCGACGACCTGCGTCCATTGCTCGACTACGAGACGATTGCCGTCGTCGGGTGTTCGGCCACGCCGGGGAAGGCCGCCCACGAGATTCCGGCGTACATGCAACGGCACGGCTACCGCGTCATCCCGGTCAATCCGTTCCGTGACGAGATTCTCGGCGAGACGGCCTACGACTCGCTGGCGGACGTTGACGAAGACATCGACCTCGTGAACGTGTTCAGGCCGTCGGGTGAGGCTGGTGCCGTCGTCGACGCCGCTATCGAACGCGCTGCCGAACGGGGCGACGTGAAGGCAGTGTGGCTTCAACTCGGTATCCGAGACGCCGATGCCGCGGCACGCGCGGAAGACGCCGGCCTCGAATTCGTCCAGAACAAGTGCTACAAAGTCGAACACGCCAGACTCGCCGTCTGAGAGGTAGTGAGCCTCCGAGGCGGTCTTATCCTTCCCAAGACTCGAAGTCGCCGTAGACGCCCTTCGAGAGGTACCGCTCCGAGGAGTCGGGGAACACCGTGACGACAGAGTCGTACGGCAAGTCGAGGTCACCGGCGGCAGCACGTTCGGCCACGTCGAGCGCGGCGAGGCAATTCGCGGCAGAACTCGATGCGACGAGGTGGCCCTCTTCGGTGGCGAGTCGCTGCATCTCGGTGTGCGTCTCGCGGTCACCGACCTGGACGATTTCGTCTACCAATTCGGGCTCGAACAACTCGTTCGTCGCGGGGTTGTGCGTCCCGATACCTTCGGTCTTGTAGGCCGCTTCCTCCACGTCACGACCGTGGAGTGTCGAGTACAGCGACCCGACGGGTTCGACAGCGGTGACGAACGTGTCCTCGTGGTTCTCGCGCCCGTAGCGGGCCATCCCCATGAGCGTCCCAGCGGTTCCACATCCGGCGACGAGCGCACCGACTTCGTCGTCGAAAGCGTCGTACACTTCGGGTGCCGTCGTCTCGTAGTGCGCCTCGGGGTTGAGTGGGTTCGAGAACTGCTGGGGAACGACGGCGTCGTCGAGTTCGTCGGCGAGTTGCTGCGCTTTGTCGATTGCGCCGCCCATCCCGTCTTCAGTCGGGGTGTTCACCACGTCGGCACCGAGGGCGCGCATGAGCGTCTGTTTCTCGACGCTGAACCGCTCGGGCACGACGAAGACGGCTCGGATTCCTAGTTGTCCGGCGGCGACGGCGAGTCCGATACCGGTGTTTCCGGCAGTCGGTTCGACGATAGTCCCCCCCTCGGGGAGTTCGCCCGAGTCGAGCATCTGTTCGAGCATGTACGTCCCGATGCGGTCTTTGACGCTCGCGCCGGGGTTGAACGACTCGAGTTTGGCGTAGACGGGAACCTCGTCTGGGGACGCGTGGACCCTGACGAGCGGTGTCTCGCCCACAGTGTCGAGCACCGATTCGAGGGGTTCGCGGTGCGTGGTCATACAGGGGCAAATGTTGCCCCCGGTCCTGAACGTTATCATCCCGGTTCGTAGCGACGCGAGCCCGGTGTGAGGCGGAGCGAAAACTGAGTGTTACTCTTCGGTCGTCTCGGTGTCGTCGTCGTCGGAAGCGCTCGTGGCGTCGTCGGTGTCCGAATCGGTCGTCGACGTCGACTCCTCGGCTTCGGCGATGTGTGTGTTCGCGATGACCGCGTCGGTGTCGATGTCCTGCTCCTCGGCAATTGCTTCGAGAATCGCCCGTTGTTCGGCGTTCTCGGCTTCGAGGCGGTCGACACGCTGTTTGGTCTCGCCGACCGTCTCACGAACCTCGACGATTTGCTCTCGCAGTTCGTTGAGCTTCTTGTAGACGTCTTCGGCCATCTCTGCGACCTTCTGGAGCTTCTTCGCAGTGCCTCCGATACCCATGTGTCGCCCGTCGAACTCAGCCCTTGTACGCCTTCCGGTGCTGAATCGCCGCGGGCGACGAGACCCCGAGGCTGAGTCGTGGCATCACCCGAGTTCGTTCGGGTCGACCCGTCCGACGACGACACGCAGTCCCACGAGCGAGACGAGACCCACGACGACGAGTCCGACGACAGCGAGTCTCGCACTGAGCCCCGCAGTTCCGAGCGCGAGTCTCGCAGCACTGTTTGCGGGGCTGAGCGGCAGCAACGACGTTCCTGCGAAGACGAGCAGGACACCCAGTGAGTAGAGTAGTTGCGCGATTCGCCGGTCGGGTGCCGTAATCGAGACTGTTGCCCCGAGCGTGACGACGACGGCCGTGAGTCCAGTGACCATCCCGAACAACCACGCCAGGTTGTCGATGCCGGTGCCGTTCAGTTGGAGAAGAGCCATCCACGCGACGGCCTGAATCGGTGCCAGTCCGCCCGCAGCGAGGAGCTTGCCATCGACGACGGCCGAGAAACTCACCGGGGCGACGCGCAGTAGTTCGAGCGTCCCCCGAGCGACTTCTTCCGTCAACGAGTCGACGACGAGCGACCCAGCGATGAACACCGGGAGGAACAACAGGAGCGGGACGAGTACCGTGTAGGTGAACCCGAAGTACGGACTCGACTCCGTTGCCGGTGGGACGGGAAGCGGGTCCGTCGACAGGAACGCGCTCCGCTCTGCGCGTTCGGTGCGCTCCAGTGCCCGAAGTGCATCCCGGAGGCGCACGACGACTGCAGTCGTCTCGACGCCCGAGTCCGGAGCGGTTGCGACGAGGTGGACGCGTCCGTTCGGCCCGGTCGACGCCTCGACTACCGCGTCTACCTGGCGCTCCTCGAACGCTGTCATCGCGGTGTCGACGGACGGATACGGCCGCGCGGCCAGACCCGACTCGCCGTCGATTGCGACGATGAGGTCGTTCACCGCCGCTTCGCCACCGGTGACGGCGACATCGACTTGATAATTCGCTGCACTGGGGTCGTACAGCGAGACGAGTCCGACGACGAGGAACGAGGAGAACGCCGCCACGAACAGTTGGATAGCCAGAGCCAGCACGATGGTCTTCTCCTTGCGGAGACTCCCGAGTTCGCGCCGTGCGATGGCGAGTCGTGGGTTACCCAAGGTTCGTCACCACCTGCATGTTGTAGACGACGTGGATGCCAATCGCGCCGACGAGCGCGAGGGCGTACGTCGATTTGCCACACCTCGCGCCGAGTGCGGTGACGCTGGCCGTGACGGCGTGGAGGACGAGTGGTGCGACCAGCAATCCTGCGGCGGTGGCGAGGCCGATGCCGGACGGTGCGAAGGCCGCCTGCCCCAGCGTGAGCGACGGCAGTCCGACGAGTTGGACGATGGCGGTGAACTTCTCGCCGAGGAAGAACCCGAGTCCAGAGAGACCACCGAGGAGGAGTGAGACGCGAACCGTTCGGGCGAACCGCGCCTTCTCGAAGGCCGCGTAGATGTGCATGCTCTTGGCGAGTTCTTCGACCACGGCGACGGCGACGAGGACGAGCGGAACCGTCACGTCCACTGGAAGGACGAACAACACGGCGATAGCGAGGAGTTCGGCGATGAACACGAACGGAATCGACAGCGCCGAGAGCGTCGCAATCGACCGCGGGCGCGAGATTCGACTGTCGAGCGCGTCGAGGAACTTGAGCGGGACCGACCGCTGGGTGAACATGTCCTCTTCGCGGTAGACGCCGGTTCCGAGGAGGAACAACACGAGTGCGGCGAGGAGAATCGGGCCGACGGAGAACGCGAAGTCACCAAGCGAGACGGCGTCACCACCGAGGTCACGGACGACGAGCGTCAACGGCGAGATGAGCGCGATAGGCGTTACGTTCGTGAAGATGGCGGGCACGAACGTGTACGTCGTCAAGAAGACGGAGACGGTGACCGTCACGAAGGTGAGTTCCTTGAACGAACGGGCGAACATCGCTCCCACGAACGTCGACGAGAGGAACAGCAACCCGATTGGGATGACCGCCGCGACGGAGACGGGGCCGCCGCCGATGGCCGCCGCAATGACGACGGTGATTCCGACCATGCCCGCGAGGTACGGGAGCGTCTTTCCGGCGACGATGTCCCCCGGCGAGATGGGTGCGACGAGCAGGAGTTCGCCGCGGCGATTCACGCGCTCGTTGAGGATGCTCGACCCGTACGCCTGAATCACGAAGTTCATCGGGACGAGGAACGCGAACGCGAGGACGAGCGACGCGAAGGGGAACGGCGGACTGATGCTCGCCGGCGACCCACTGGCGTCGCCGCCGAAGAGACCCGCGGCCCCACCGAGCGCAGACGCGCCGACGTTCGTGTCGTCCGCGGCGGCGGCGTCGGACGAATCGACGCCGGTCCCCGAACCGGCCGAACCGGTTCCACCACTTGCGTCGGACCCTGCACCGTCGCCACCGTCAGCAGCGACCGACCCGTCTCCCGACACTGTGTTGCCACCGTTCCCACCATCGACTCGGCTCCCGGCCGGAACCAGCGCTCCGCGCTCGCGGTACTGGAGCGTCACGACGACGGGGAACGCCGCCGATTGATTCGCTTCGAGACGCATCTGCCGTTCGTTGTACGATTGGACCGCCTCACGGTAGGCCTGATACGCCGCCCGGCCGGTCTGCGTGTCCGCCACAGAGACGTGCGTCTCCGACACGACGAGTTCGACGTTCGGGTCGGAGAGTGGTCGTGGTTCGAGGACCGACGACTGGTCGACAGCGTCGTAGTACGGACTATCGGACGCGATGCCGACGCGGTAGAGGTTCTGGTCGATGGCGACGCCGCTTCCAACTGCGCCTGCGGCGATACCGGCAGCGACGAGGGCGGCGACCAGTCCGAGTGCTATCGTCTTTCGGTCGACCGTTCCTGCGGACCGCGAGACTTCCCATCGTGCGATGCGGGCGACTGCGCGCAGGTGTGCGACGGTACGCGTTCGAAGGTCACCGAATCGGGAACTGGACGAGCCGGCGGCAGTCGAGTCGTCTCTCTTCGAGTCGTGGTCACTCACGACCGACCGCGACCCCCTTCGGCAGCGCTCGTCGTCGGCGACTCACGAGCGAGGCGCAGGAAGATATCTTCGAGCGACGCCTCGTCTGTTCGGATGTCCACCACGCGTCCGTCGGCGGATTCGGCCGTCTCGCGGAGGGCTTCCACGTCGGCCATGTCGTCTACGGTGGCGACGAATCGGTCACCCTCGGGCTCTGTCGCCGGGTGGTCGTCGCTCGCCGGGAGTTCGACCGTCGTGTAGACGTGATAGGTCGTCTCACCGTGTTCTGCACGAATCTCGGGGACAGTCCCGCGGGCGATTATCTCACCGCGGTTCAAGATGACGACGCGGTCACAGACCGACTCGACGTGGAACAGGTTGTGCGCGCTGAAGACGACGGTCTTTCCCTCGTCGCGGAGTTCACGGACGAATTCGAGGACGACGTTCGTCGTCAGTGGGTCGAGACCACTCGCCGGTTCGTCGTAGATGAGCAAGTCGGGGTCGTTGACGAGTGACCGCGCGATGGCCACTTTGCGCTTCATCCCTTTCGACATGTCACCGAGGCGTCTGTCGCGGTACTCGAGGTCCAGTCTGTCGAGGACTTCGTCGGCTCGGTCGTCGGCGACGTCGCGGGGCACGTCGTAGAGGTCCGCGAAGAATCGGAGGTACGACCGTGGGGTCATGTCCTCGTAGAGCGGCGACTCTTCGGGGAGGAAGCCGAGTTTGCGTCGCATCTCGGGGTCTTCGGGGTCCATCCCGAGGACTGCTGCCGTGCCGGCGGTGGGTTCGACGAGTCCGGCGAGCATCTTCAGCGTCGTCGTCTTGCCCGCGCCGTTGGGTCCGACGATGCCGAACACCTCGCCCGACTCGACCGAGAAGTCACTGCCCACGACGGCGGGGAAGTCGCCGTAGGTCTTTCGGAGATTCTCGACCGTTATCATTGGCAGACCTTCACGCGGGATGGGATAAAAGGGTTCGCGCGGGGTTTCAGAACTGATAGACTTCCCCCTCTGTAGGACAACAGTTTCGTCCCCCGGTTGCGAAGGGGCAGGTATGCCTGCAGACGACTATCTCACGCCGACGTTCGTCCTCTTCGTCGGTGGATTCGTGGCGGCGATTTTCTTCGCTGGGGCGATTCTCGCCTACGTCGTCAGCGGCGGTGTGGAGATTGTGACTGGCTTGGCGCTGGCGTTGGCTGGGATTGGCGGGGTGTTTCTGGTCGTCGGCGTCGTCGGTGCGGGGGTGATGCGATACCTGAAAAAAGCGTGAATTCCTGCGCTGCGCGCGTCTCGTTCGCTGTTATTCGTACTCGTAGAAGCCCTTGCCCGTCTTCTTACCGAGGTCACCCGCGTCGACCTTTCGCTTGAGCAGATAGGCGGGCTTGTAGCGGTCGCCGAGTTCCTCGAAGAGCGTCTCGGACGCGTCCAGACAGATGTCGAGACCGATGTGGTCGGCGAGCGTGAGCGGTCCCATCGGGACGTTCGTGCCGAGCGTCATGCCGCGGTCGATGTCTTCTTTCGAGGCGACGCCTTCGTCGTAGGCGCGGATACCCTCGTTCAACCACGGCATGAGGATGCGGTTGGTGACGAATCCGGGCTTGTCGTCGGACTCCCACGTCTCTTTTCCGAGGTCCTCGGAGAGTTCGTGGGCGAACTCGACGACTGCGGGGTCGGTCTTCTCGCCGCGGACGACTTCGACGCCCTTCATGATGGGGACGGGGTTCATGAAGTGGAGGCCGACGACCTGTTCGGGTCGCTCGGTGGCCGCCGCGATGGTCGTAATCGAGAGCGTACTCGTGTTCGTGCCGAGAATCACGTCCTCGGGGAGCAGGTCGTCGAGGTCCGCGAAGATGTCGCGCTTGATGTCCATGTTCTCGACGGCCGCTTCGACCACGAAGTCGCACTCGGCGAGGTCCGCGAAGTCCGTCGTGCCCGTGATACGCTCTTTCGTCGCTTCCGCTTCTGTTTCGCTCAGTTTGTCTTTCGAGACGAACCGCGAGAGACTGTCGTCGATGGCGGAGATGCCGCGTTCGACGTACTCGGATTCGAGGTCACGCATGACCACGTCGTACCCGGCCATCGCCGCGACCTGTGCGATTCCGTTGCCCATCGTCCCAGCGCCGACGACGCCAATCGTGTCGATTTCGTTCATGCCGCGCATGCGCTGGACTGCGCGAGGTGGCAAAGTAAAACTTGCCGACCCGTCCAAAATAATGACAAATGTATGACTTTCACGGAAACAGTCAAGTCACGCGCGGAAATGTGGACATGCAACGGTGACTGGCGAGAACGACACGGGCACACACGACGAAGACGGCGCTGAGGGGCACCAAACGGACACTGCGGAGAACCCACTGTACGTCGACGAGAACCTGTTAGATACCGACGGCCAGTCGCTCGACGCCGATGGGAACCCAGTCGATGCGACGGGCCAACCGACTGGACCAGAGGGGGACCCGACGAACACCGACGAGGCCATCGAAAACCTACTCAAGCCACGAGCAGACGACGAGCAGACCGACGCACCGTCCGACCTTCAAGACCTGAAGTTCGTCGGCCCAGCGACGGCGGATTCGTTGGAGTCGGCAGGTATCGACGTCGAGTCGATTCTCGACGGGCAGGTGTGCTACCGCGACCTGGTCGAAGCGGGGACCAATCCGGGGGTCGCAGCGAAGATTCGTCGCTGGCACTCCCTGTCGTGGTCGTTCAACTCGGGCGACGACCTCGACCGACGTTCGTCACAAGTTCGCGGGTTGGGAGACGACGAACGCGCGTGGGTCGCCGCGAGTTCTGGCGAGTGGAAAGATGCCGCCGACGAAGACGAACAGACCGGCGATTGGACTCCGACTGGCGAGACGGACACGCCGGACGACCCGACCACAGACGGCGACTGGACCCCGTCGGGGACGGCCTCCCAGACAGAGAGTCCGACGCGACAGGGAGATTGGACGCCCCGCGGGCAGAACGACGCGTCAGCAGACGGGTCCGGTGACGCGATTGCTGCGGAGGCAGCGTGGCGTGAACGGTCGAAACCGACGCCGCTCACGACTCTCGACGGAATCGGTGAAGAGGACGCCGAACGCCTCGCCGAGGCTGGTGTCCGGTCTGTTCGCCGACTCGCCACGGCGGACCCAGAACACGTCGCGGACGCACTCAAGATGGACCACGCGGTCATCAGCGAGTGGAAATCGCAGGCACGCGACGCGACCGAGTAGCCAGTCTCGAAGTGACGACCCCCCGACCCGAACTTTTACTATCTGAGTAGTAAGTTATATTCGGTTCAAAAATAGTCGCAATATTCGGTTATGGGTGTCCTACTGTCCAAATTCAGCACTCTCTTCCAAATCCACGTATACACAGTCTTTAAATATCTGGTTACACGATTTTGAACCAGATGATACCCGGCGCCGACACGACTGCCGTCTCCCCGCAGACGGTCCCCACGTCCTCGAACGTCCCCGCTGGCCGGTCCTGTCTCGGTGGGGTCGAACCGTATCCATCACACGCCTCGTCCGAGAGGTGTCTATAATGGCGACCAAAGACGTGAACACCGCAGATTCCCCCCGCGACACGAAGACCATCGACGAAGTGGTCGACGTCATCGCGACGACTGCCCCAGAGATTCGCACCGGCCTCCCCGGCCGACGCGTCAAATCCGAAGCACAGAACCCGAGTGGCGAGACGCAGATGGCCGCCGACGTGTTCGCCGACGACTTGCTCTGCGAGCGTATCGGAGCCCTCGAAGGCGTCGGAGAGTACGGGAGCGAAGAGCGACCCGATACCATCGACGTTGGCAACGGGTCACTGTCTGTCGGACTCGACCCACTCGACGGGTCGTCGAACCTCAAGCCGAACAATACGATGGGGACCATCTTCGCCGTCTACGACGGGCCACTTCCGGCACACGGCCGCGACATCGTGGCCGCAGGTTACGTCCTCTACGGCCCCGTCATGACGATGATTGTCGCCCGCGACGGCGTCGTCGACGAGTACGTTATCTACGACGACGCGACCTACGAACTCGTCCGCGAGGACATCACCCTCCCCGAGGACGGCAGTGTCTACGGGTTCGGCGGGCGCGTCCCCGACTGGACCGAGGACTTCGAAGCGTTCGCCCGCGACGTCGAACAGGACGAGTCCCGGAAACTCCGCTACGGCGGGTCGATGATTGGCGACGTGAACCAGATTCTCACCTACGGCGGCATCTTCAGTTACCCCGCCCTCCAGTCGGCACCCGAAGGAAAACTCCGGGTCCAGTTCGAAGGCTACCCCATCGGCTACGTCCTCGAAACCGCCGGTGGCGCGTCCTCCGACGGTACGCAGTCACTCCTCGACGTGGACAAACCGGACCTCCACGCTCGGACGCCCCTCCACATCGGGAACTCGGACCTCGTAGAGAAACTCGAAACGGCGCTGGACTGACTCGGCGCTGGACTACCGACCGAGTTCGTTTTCGACTGCGCTCACGAGTCTCGTAGCCGTCGGTTTCGCCGCCGTCGCGAGGTGCTTCGCGGCGACGTAGTGGGCGTACCCCCGAGTCGCAAACTCGGTGGCCCGTGACTCGCTTCTCCCCACTTCGTTGGCGACGTTCTCCACGTCACGGTCACCACGTATCGCCTCGAACTGTGCCTGTCGAATACAGGTGTGCTCGACTGGGTCACCGACGGTCGAACGCGCCTGCCGGAGTGCGTCGATAGCCGCCCGTCGAGACGAGACGAGTGCCTCGTTCGACTCCGGAACAGACAGCGATTCCCTATCGACTCCCTCCCGTGCGGTGAGTCGTTGTCGCCGCCATCGAAGGTTCGAGAGCGCCGTCGCCGGCCGATTCGCGTCGAGAGCGTCTCGAACGTCTCGCGGTGGCCTGACGGACAGTTCGTCGAGTACCTCGTGGACGACCCGTGGTTGTTCGTCCGAGACTGGGGTCATCGATTCGATGTCCGCTTCGGTCGTTTCGAGGAGGGTCTGCGCCGCGGTAGCCATCGGGTCTCGAAGCGAGGGCGTTCCCTCGAAGACCCGTTCGCGTTGCCCGCCGATGACGGCGTTCGCGTCCGCGAGTGCGGCACGGGCGTGCGAGAGTTCACCCATCGCAGCAGCGAACAGACGATATCGTTCCGTCTCGTCGTCGACGCTGTCGGTGCCGATTAGCGCTCGGTCGACCGATTCGAGCGAGGACCCCGCTTCGAGGAGGAGTGCCTCAGTCTCGGCGGCAGCGTAGATACCGACCGGAACTGTCGTCGCACGATACTCCACGTCCGTCCACGAACGGGCGAGCACGCGGCCGAGGTCGACGTCGTGCTCCCAGAGCGCGTCAGTCTCCACCTTGCCAACGGCGGTGTCGAGCCATCCGCGTCCCTCACTGAGCGTGCTCCGTGCCTCACGAATCGACCGCATCGCGTCTGTGGACTGTTGCTGGGTGCTCTCAGTGATGGACGCTCGTCCTCCCTTCAAGTGGTTCGACGCTCTCTCGACGGAGAGACTGTCTGGAGAGACATCGTCGGGGAGCGAGGACAGACGCTCGGCCAGCGCCGCCGCACTCCGTTCTGCGGTGTCGCGGGCGCCACCGAGGTAGCCGTCGGGGAGCGGGAGACTCGCCGGTGGGGGTCGTGGAATCGGGTCTTCGAGTACCTCCCTGAGCGCTTCTGCGTCGTACTTCGGGCGACCGAGACATCCGGCGACACCGGCGAAGACGGCGGCACCCGTCGCGTGGAGGAACGACCGGCGAGAGGACGGCCAGGGAGGGGACACGACCGAGGTGTTGCCTCAGGTGACACATCGCTGTTTCGACTCGGTGGCAAATCGTGCATGGAAAACCATTTTGAATACGGTGTCGCATCCCAAGGTATGAAGGTCAGAATCGGCGACGGCGCGACTGGCGAAGAGGCCGAAGCCATCGCGAGCGCGCTTGCCCGACATCTCGCGACCGACGTGGACGTGTTCGTCGGCGAGGGCGAGGAGGCCGTCGCGAACGCCGAACCGCCTGCGGACACCTTCCCGCTCGAAGACGACATGGAACCGACCGAGCGTGAAGCGAAACTCCGCGAGGAGATTGCCGACATCCTCGGTGGTGGCCCCGAGAAGTACAAAGAGCGACTTCCCGAAGCGGGTAAACTCTTCGTCCGTGACCGTCTCGACCTGTGGTTCCCCGAGGGCCTGAAGTTCGAAGACGGAAAGTTCGCCAACTTCGATTCGTGGCACGAGAACTCCCCCGAGGTGGACGGCACGGACCCCAACACGCGACTGCCCGGTGACGGCCTCCTCACCGGTGCCGCCGAGTTCGATGGCCGTGACCTGCACTTCATGGCCAACGACTTCACCGTCAAGGCAGGGTCGATGGCCCGTCGCGGCGTCGAGAAGTTCCTCCGCATGCAGCAACGTGCCCTCAAGACCGGGAAACCGGTGTTGTACCTGATGGACTCATCGGGAGGTCGTATCGACCAGCAGTCTGGGTTCTTCGCAAACCGCGAAGGCATCGGGAAGTATTACTACAACCACTCGATGCTCTCGGGATACGTCCCGCAGATTTGCGTCCTATACGGGCCGTGTATCGCGGGTGCCGCGTACACACCCGTCTTCGCCGACTTCACCATCATGGTCGAAGGCATGTCCGCGATGGCCATCGCCTCGCCGCGCATGGTGAAGATGGTCACCGGCGAGGAGATTTCGATGCAGGACCTCGGCGGGGCACAGATGCACGCCCAAGAATCGGGCAGTGCCGACTTGGTCGCCCGCGACGAAGAGCACGCCCGCGAACTCGTCTCGCAACTCATCACGTACCTCCCGAACAAGGCCGGCGAGAAACCACCGCGTTCGGAACCGAAACCGCCACGCTTCTCGCCCGAGGGCATCGACGAACTCATCCCCGAGTCGCCGAACCGCCCCTACGACGTCCACGACCTGATAGAGCGTATCGTGGACGCCGAGTCGGCCTTCGAACTCAAACCCGACTACGGGAAGGAAATCGTCACCACGTTCGCGAAGATAGACGGCCGACCGGTCGGCATCGTCGCCAACCAACCCACTGAGCGCTCGGGTGCAATCTTCCCAGACGCCGCAGAGAAAGCGGCCGAGTTCATCTGGACGTGCGACGCATACGAGATTCCACTGCTCTACCTCTGTGACACGCCGGGGTTCATGGCCGGGTCGCAAGTCGAAGAGGACGCCATCCTGGAGAAAGGCAAGAAGTTCATCTACGCCACCTCGTCGGCGACGGTTCCCAAACAGACGGTCATCGTGCGCAAAGCCTACGGCGCGGGCATCTACGCGATGGGCGGCCCCGCCTACGACCCGGACAGCGTCATCGCGCTCCCGTCCGGCGAAATTGGCATCATGGGCCCGGAGGCCGCTATCAACGCCGTGTACGCGAACAAACTCGCCGCTATCGACGACCCGGACGAGCGCAAGATACGCGAAGACGAACTCCGCGAGGAGTACCGCGAAGACATCGACGTCCACCGGATGGCGAGCGAAGTCGTCATCGACGAAATCGTCCCGCCGTCGTCGCTCCGTGACGAACTCGTCAACCGCTTCGAGTTCTACGCCTCCGTCGAGAAGTCGCTTCCCGACAAGAAACACGGGACGATACTCTGAGTTAATATTCTGTTTTTCCGGCAGGTAACCTCTCGATAATTGACCTAAGCGGAGGATACTGAGGTAGGTCGCCTGCCTCTGTGGGGTATCGCACTTCGGTGCGCCCACAATGAGTCACGGAATTCCACAGGCCGAGACACCACGCTCCGTTCTTTCGCACGTCGTCAGTGACGACAACGTCCTCTGGGCCGTGACGATGTTGGCGTTGATTCTCGACGTCGTGACGACCCTGTACGGACTCGGCCGCGGACTGGCGGAACTGAACCCCGTCGTGCTCGCGTTCATCCCCAGCATGGGCACTGTCGGTGCACTCCTCTTCTTGAAACTCGTCGTCTTGACGGTGGCACTCGTCGCGTGGGTCGTCCTCCCGAACCACTATCGAGCAGCGATACCCATCGGCGTCGCAGTGCCGTGGGGCGTCGCTGGCCTGATGAACACGCAACTCATCCTCGTCACCCTGTTCGGGTAGGTCGACTGAGTGCGTCGACAAGGACGGCCCACGCGAGGCCGGCGAGACCAACGTCGCGGGCGAGAACGTCGCCGAACAGGCCGCCTTCGAGGACGAACACGACCCCGAGATAGAGACACGTCGCCGTGAGAGAGACGGCGGCGACGGCGCTCGCAACGGCGGTGTACCGGTCGGCGACGAGTGCCGCCCCGAAGCCAATTTCGAGGACGCCGTTGACGAGCATGAACACGACAGGCGAGACGACGAGCACGGGCGCAAGCCAGTCCACGACGTACACGGTCCACGCGAGAGGGTCGAAGAGTTTGTGGACGCCGGCAGCGAACACCATCGACCCGAGGCCGACTCGAGCGATGGACGCCGGGGGAGGAGCACGAGCAACACTCGCCGAGAGACGCGCGCCGACAGCGTCGAAGTCCATAGATGTCGTAGCGACGCTGGAGAGAAAGCGGTGTGGGTGGCAGGAGAGAAACGATTCGAGTGCAGTGACGAAGACGAGAGGATTCAGGGGCGGTGTGAGCGAGTCGCCGCGAGTTACTCGCCGTCGACGTTCTCCTTCTTCAAAGACAGTGCCGTTCGCTCGAACTCACAGACCAACTCGTCGTCCTGATTGAACACCTCGACTTTCATCGTGACGACGCCGCGTTCGCCGTCAGACGTTTCGCGCTTGTCGAGGACCGTCGTCTGGGCACGGAGCGTGTCGCCGTGGAAGACGGGGTTCGGATGCGAAACGTTGTCGTAACTGAGGTTGGCGACGATGGTTCCGTCTGTCGTGTCGGGAACCGAGACGCCGACGGCGAGACTCATCGTGTAGAGACCGTTGACCAGTCGCTCGCCGAACTGGGTCTGGGACGCGAACTCCGCGTCGAGGTGGAGCGGTTGCTGGTTCATCGTCATGTCGCAGAACTGCTGGTTGTCCGACTCGGAGACGGTGCGGCGCTTCTCGTGTTCGATGGTCTGGCCGACTTCGAACTCCTCGTAGTACAGACCGGTCATAGTCCAGGTTGTGTAAGACCATGATAAAACCGTGCCGGTCAGCGAGGCGTCACGTGGTGTGGCAACGGCAGGTGTGACAACTATTGCCCCGAGCAAAAGCAGATAACAACCATTATAATTATCCACAGTCGAGAGTCGCGAAAGCGCTCACTGGCCGCCCGTAACCGGCGGCCGGTGGTCGTGTGCGACAGAAACCGGGTCGACCGGCATCGCCGGCGAAAAACCGGCACGAATGCACTATGGCATCCGCAGCATCATCCACCGCGAAAGACGACGAACCGACGGAAGAGACAGCGCTCGAAACAGCACGCCGCCAACTCCAGCGTGCGGCGGCGCACCTGGACGTTGACCCGGGTGTCATCGAGCGCCTCCACCACCCCAATCAAGTCCACCGCGTCTCGGTTCCGCTCGAACGCGACGACGGCACGACCGCTGTCTACACCGGCTATCGCGCCCAGCACGACAGCGTCCGCGGACCCTACAAAGGTGGCCTCCGGTTCCACCCCGACGTGACCGAAGACGAGTGTATCGGCCTCTCCATGTGGATGACGTGGAAGTGCGCAGTGATGGACATCCCCTTCGGTGGTGCCAAAGGTGGCATCGTCGTCAACCCGAAGGACCTCTCGACGGACGAAAAGGAGCGCCTGACCCGCCGCTTCGCCGAAGAACTCCGTCCGTTCATCGGCCCCACGAAAGACATCCCTGCCCCCGACATGGGAACCGACGCGCAGACGATGGCGTGGTTCATGGACGCCTACTCGATGCAGGAAGGCGAGACGCAGGCAGGCGTCGTCACGGGCAAGCCACCGGTCGTCGGCGGCAGCAAGGGCCGTGATACGGCACCCGGCCGTTCGGTCGCAATCGTCGCACGCGAAGCAATCGACTACCTCGGCTGGGACATCGAAGACACCACCGTCGCCGTCCAAGGATTCGGGTCCGTCGGCGCACCCGCCGCGCGACTCCTCGACGACCACGGCGCGACGGTCGTCGCCGTCTCCGACGTGAACGGCGCAATCTACGACCCCGACGGCCTCGACACCCACGACGTGCCGACCCACGAGGAAGAACCCGAAGCCGTCATGAAGTACGACGCGCCGGAGACGCTCTCGAACGAAGACCTCCTCGAACTCGACGTGGACGTACTCATCCCGGCCGCCATCGGCAACGTGCTGACCGCCGAGAACGCCGGCGACGTGCAGGCAGACCTCATCGTCGAAGGTGCGAACGGCCCGACCACCTCCGCGGCGAGCGAGATTTTCGAAGAACGCGAAATCCCTGTCGTCCCGGACATCCTCGCCAACGCCGGTGGTGTCACCGTCTCGTACTTCGAATGGTTGCAGGACCTCAACCACCGTTCGTGGTCGCTCGAACGCGTCCACGACGAACTGGAGACCGAGATGCTCCGCGCGTGGGAAGCCGTCCGCGAACAGGTCGAAACCCACGACGTGACGTGGCGTGACGCCGCGTACATGGTCGCACTCGAACGCGTCGCCGCCGCCCACGAACACCGCGGCCTCTGGCCCTAAACACGGCGCGTCCCCCCACTGTCGTTCACGAACCGACGGACTTCACGGCACTACGCGCTCTGCGGTCCTGACACCACACGCTTCACGATACCGCCCCACCAAACACTCATTTCCACCCCATTCAACTCTCATCTATGCCACGACGGAGCGTCCTGTTTTCACCCGGAGACCGGCCCGAACTCATGCGAAAAGCCCCCGGCGCGGGCGCAGACGTACTCGTCTTCGACCTCGAAGACGCCGTTGCACCCGAGCGCAAAACGGAGGCGCGAGACGCCGTCGTCGACGTGCTTTCGGACCCCGCGTTCGACCCCGACGCGGAGGTCACAGTCCGCGTGAACCCGGGTGACGACTGCCTCGACGACGTTGCTGCCGTCTGCGCTACCCACCCGCCCGATGCACTCGTGGTTCCGAAGGCCACGAGTGCCGACGACGTGGCCCGCGTCGCCGACGCCGCCCGCGACGCGGGGACCGACTGTCCGGTCATCGCCATCGTCGAGAGCGCTGCCGGTGTGCTCGCTGCACCCGAAGTCGCCGCCGCAGAAGACACCGTCGCGGTCATCTTCGGTGCAGAAGACTTCTCCGCAGACGTTGGCGCGACGCGAACAGACGACGGGACCGAGGTACTCTACGCCCGTGAACGCGTCGTCGTCGCTGCCGCAGCAGCGGGTATCGACGCAATCGACACGCTCCACGTGGACTATCAGGACGACGCCGGCCTCCGCGAAGACGCTCGATTCGGCCGTCAACTCGGCTACGACGGGAAACTCGCTATCCACCCGGCACAGGTCGCCACAATCAACGAGGCGTTCTCGCCGGGCCCCGAGGACGTGACGTGGGCGAAGAAGGTGCTTCGCGCCCGTGACGAGGCGGCGGCCGAGGGCCGCGGCGTCTTCGGTGTCGACGGCGAGATGATAGACGCGCCACTCGTCAAACAGGCGGAGAACATCTTGGACCGAGCAGGCGAATCGTACTGAGAGGTCCACGAACGAACCGTACTGCGTCGCCGACGAATCGGCTCAATCGACTCGTCGGTGAAATCGACCGACACCTCGTCGTTGCATGTCTCCTTTTATCGATGGGTACGAGTATTATCATTATCGTATGGTAAAATCTCCGCTACGCTTAAACGCCTGCCGTGAGCGTATTATGACATGGCACAAGAGGCGAATCCATTCGAGAGTTTACAGGAGCAGATCGACGACGCAGCAGCCTACCTCGACGTGCGCGACGACGTCATCGAGCGTCTGAAGAATCCGGAACGGGTGCTCGAGACGAACCTGTCCGTCGAGATGGACGACGGCAGCATCGAACTCTTCCGCGCCTATCGGTCTCAGTTCAACGGTGACCGAGGACCGTACAAAGGCGGCATCCGCTACCACCCGGGCGTCACCCGCGACGAAGTGAAGGCCCTCTCGGGCTGGATGGTGTACAAGTGCGCCGTCGTAGACATCCCGTACGGCGGCGGCAAAGGTGGCATCGTCATCGACCCAAAGAACTACAGCGAGGGCGAACTCGAACGCGTCTCCCGGTCGTTCGCCAAGGAACTCCGCCCGTTCATCGGCGTGGACCGCGACATTCCCGCACCGGACGTGAACACCGGTCAGCGCGAGATGAACTGGATAAAGGACACCTACGAGACGCTCGAAAACACCACCGCACCCGGCGTCATCACCGGGAAGGCGCTGACAAACGGTGGGAGCGAAGGCCGTGTCGAAGCGACCGGCCGCTCCACGATGCTCACGGCGCGTGAGGCGTTCAAATACCTCGACCGAGATATCGAAGGCGCAACCGTCGCCGTGCAGGGCTACGGGAACGCCGGGTCCGTCGCCGCGAAACTCATCGAGGACCTCGGCGCGAACGTCGTCGCCGTCTCCGACTCGTCCGGTGGCATCTACGACCCCGACGGCCTCGACACCCGCGACGTGAAGGCGTTCAAGAACGAGACCGGAACCGTCTCGGACTACGAGGGTACTGAACCCCTCACGAACGAAGAACTGCTCACGCTCGACGTGGACCTCCTCGTCCCCGCCGCACTCGAAAACGCCATCGACGGTGACCTCGCAAAGGACGTGCAGGCCGACATCATCGCCGAAGCGGCGAACGGACCGCTCACGCCCCGTGCAGACGACGTGCTGACTGAGCGTGGCGTCCACGTCTTCCCCGACATCCTCGCTAACGCCGGCGGCGTCACCGTCTCGTACTTCGAGTGGGTCCAGAACCGCCAGCGGTTCTACTGGACCGAAGAACGCGTCAACGACGAACTCGAACGGGTCATCGTCAACGCGTTCGACAACCTCGTCGACGCCTACGAGACGCACGACCTGCCGAACTTCCGTACCGCGGCGTACGTCGTCGCCATCCAGCGCGTCGTCAACGCGTACGACTCCAGCGGCAACTGGCCCTGAACACGGGCCTGTCGCCGACTGACTGGGTTGTCGTGGCCCTCGATTGACGTCCGTTTTCTTCTTCGTTCGACACTTCACCCGTTTCCTTGGTAGAGTTATACACGCCCCTGTATATCACGCGCGCCGACCGATGCCGGGAGATTCAAGTCGGTGTAGGTCGCTCCATTCACCGATGCGTCAGGACCACCTCATCTCCGCGACAGACCTCTCGCGGGAGGACATCGAGGCGGTGCTCGACCGCGCGGCTGAAATCGACGCGAATCCGGCAGCATTCCGGCAGCAGCACGCCGGGAAAGTTCTTGGGCTCTGTTTCTTCGAACCGAGCACACGAACCCGGATGAGCTTCGATACCGCGATGAAACGCCTCGGCGGCCAGACGGTCGACATGGGACCGGTCGAGTCGTCGTCGGTCAAGAAAGGCGAGACGCTCGCCGACACGGTCCGCGTGGTCGAAGGCTACGCGGACAGCCTCGTCCTCCGCCACCCAAGTGAGGGCGCGGCCAGAATGGCCTCGGAGTTCGTCGACGTTCCGCTCATCAACGCGGGCGACGGTGCCGGCCAGCACCCGAGTCAGACGCTCCTCGACCTCTACACCATCCGAGAGAACGCGGGACTCGACGACCTCACCGTCGGTATCATGGGCGACCTGAAGTACGGCCGGACGGTTCACTCGCTGGCCGAAGCGCTCACGAACTTCGACGCGCGCCAGCACTTCATCAGCCCAGAGAGTCTCCGCCTGCCACGGAACGTCCGGTACGACCTCCACGCGTCCGGGTCGCAGGTGAAAGAGCACACTGAACTCGACGAGATTCTCCCCAGTCTCGACGTCCTCTACGTGACGCGCATCCAGCGCGAACGGTTCCCCGACGAGAACGAGTACCGCAAAGTGGCCGGTGAGTACCAAATCGACGCCGAGACACTCGACGCGGCGTCTGACGACCTCACCATCATGCACCCGCTTCCACGGGTAGACGAAATCTCGCCCGACATCGACGACACCGACCACGCGACGTACTTCGAACAGGCACACAACGGCATCCCTGTCCGGATGGCGCTGTTGGACATCCTCCTCACCCAAGACCGATGACAGACGACCACGAACTCCGCGTCTCGAAGATTCAGAACGGTACCGTCATCGACCACGTCGCCGGCGGGCAAGCACTCAACGTCCTCGCTATCCTCGGCATCGACGGCACGAAAGGAGAGACAGTCTCCGTCGGGATGAACGTCCCCTCGGACCGCCTCGGCCGCAAGGACATCGTCAAGGTCGAAGGACGCGAACTGAGCCAATCTGAAGTGGACGTGCTCTCACTCATCGCTCCGGCGGCGAGCATCAACATCGTCCGCGACTACGAAGTGGTCGAGAAGAACCGCGTCGTCCGCCCGGACGTCGTTTCGGGCATCATCTCGTGTCCGAACCGTAACTGCATCAGCAACGCCGACGAACCCATCCATGCCCGGTTTACCGTCCTCTCGGACGGCGTTCGCTGCGACTACTGCGACACTATCGTCCGCGAAGACGAAGTCGCGGCGAACCTCAACGTCAACTAATTCTTCGACGGGTCTCTTCGTATCTGTCCGGAACCCGAAAGTCACGCTGTCCTGCCGAGAGGCCAGTGCTCAGGATACCGTTCGACGCGAAACAAATCATGTCGTAATCACTTAGTGCAGTGCCACCGTACTTCGAGTCATGTCCAAGAAAGCCAAACTCGTGTTGGTTCTGGCAGTCGTCGCACTCCTGTACACCGTCTTCTCCGGTGACGGTGAATCGGTCGAAGTCGAAATCGAAGAGTAACCCCGTTTTCCTTCACTCGGTCTCCATCGGACCGAGTGCCGCCCTCCTTCGTTCGTGAGTGACGACCAGCGTCGTGCGAGAGTGGGAGAGTCGCCGTCCAGACACGGGAGCGAACGACTTACCCGCGGGCCACCCAAACGGGTGGGCATGTACGGGGTCGTCACACGCAACGCAGACGAAATCGACTGGCCCGAGTTCGACCGCGCGTTCTACGAGGTCAAAGACGTGACCGGACGCGCCGCCGAACCGTTGTCGAACGCGGTGAACATGGTGTCGTGTTTCGGTGACAACGCCGCCGCCAACGAGAACCCGGACCTCGTTCCCGTGGACGCCGACGGCAACCTCGCCACCCGCGACCGGACGTACTTCGACTGGGCGTACATCTGCCCGACGAACGAGAAGTACCGCACCGGTCTGCTCGAAATCATCGACGACGCCGTCGCCGCCAACGGCGACGTTCGACTCGACGACGTTGGATTCCCGCGCGACGAGTACTGCCACTGTGAGCGGTGTTCTCGACGCTTCGCAGAGTGGGCCGACGAGAACGGCCGAGACGCGGACGACGAAGACGCGTGGTTCGAGTGGCGCGCCGCGGTCATCACCGAGTTCGTCGCCGACGCCGCCGACCGAATTCCCGGGCGCGTCTACCTGACGCTCTACCCCGACCCCTACCCCGGCCACCTCTACCGCCGTGCTGGCCTCGACATCGAATTCCTCGCCGAGTACGTCGACGAGTTCGTTGTCCCTCTCTACGACATCGACTACGGGACGACCTATTGGCTCGAGACCATCGCGAGAGGGTTCGTCTCGCTTCTCGACCCGTACGACGTGGATTTCTCTATCGAACTGTACGCCGTGGACGTGGACGTGGACGCCCTCGTACACGCCATCGAAGTCGCAGACGAGTACGCCAAAGACGTGCTGTTCGGGTACGACGCGAGCAACGCCGCCGCGACGCTCCGCCGGATGACTGCCGACGGCAAAGCGGGGAAGACGTTCCGCCCGGAAGACGCGACGCGCTGACACCAGCACGCAACAGTTCGCATCCCGTCAGCTTACTTAAATCGCGCCGGAGAGATAACCGATAACCACGATGCCGAGGAGGAAGATGAGCGTCGCCACGGCGAACAGAGCGAACATGAGTCGCCGTTGCCCACTCGTCGGTTGTGCCATGTGCATTCTTCCGTTCTGTGGGTACTTATCGTAGTCGGCGAGTTGTCAACTTTCGATTCGTGGTCAAAAACGACGGGGTCGAGAAGACGTTACGGGACGACGTAGCCGCCGTCGATGACCATCGGGTGGCCGGTGACGAACGAGGCGTCGTCGGAACAGAGGTAGACGACGGCGCTCGCAATCTCTTCGGGCTTTCCGAGGCGTCCGATTGGTTCGTCTTCGAGGAGTCCGGCTTTCGCTTCGTCGTCGCCCTGCGTGAACCGTTCTATCATCGGTGTCTCGATGACGCCGGGACAGACCGCGTTGACGCGAACGTTCTCCGTCGCCACTTCGAGGGCGGCAGAGCGGGTCAGACCGATGACGCCGTGTTTCGCCGCGTAGTAGTGCGAGAGACTCGGGCCGCCGGTCATCCCGGCGACCGATGCGGTGTTGACGATAGCCCCGCCGCCGCGTTCGAGGAGACGTGGAATCTCGTACTTCATGCTGAGGAAGACCCCGGTGAGGTTGATGTCGATGACTTGCTGGAAGTCTTCGAGTTCCATCTCTGCCATGGGGCCGGCCTTCCCCTCGATACCCGCGTTGTTGTGCGCGAAGTCGAGTCCCCCAAAGGCGCTCACCGTCTCGTCGACGAGACGAGCGACGTCGGACTCTTTCGAGACGTCAGCCTCGATGAAGACTGCTTCACCACCTGCGTCCTCTATCTCGGCGACCACCTGCTGACCGGCGTCTACCTGAAGATCCGAAACCACGACCTTCGCCCCTTCTTCTGCGAAACGGAGCGCAGTCGACCGTCCGATACCCGATGCGGCACCCGTGACGAGTGCCACCTTACCGTCGATTCCTTTCATAGTATCACCGCGACACCGACCACCAATCTGCGGGTAGTCGGCGCTGCCCGTGTGAATTAGTCGCACGAGAGAATAATCGCTTTTCAGGCGGTGCAGACAGTCAACAAACACAGAACGAGTCTGGAAGACGTGGCTCAGTTCAGGTCTTCGAGTGGGTCGGCGTTACCGAAGTACGGGTCGGCCCCGTCACTGGGTGCCGCCCAATCGACGGCGTTCTGGAGGACGGTCCGAATCTCGGGTTGTTCGTAGATTGGGTACGTCTCGTGCCCCGGTCGGAAGTAGAAGATGCGGCCCTTGCCGCGGGTGTAGCAACACCCACTTCGGAATACTTCACCGCCTTCGAACCACGAGAGAAAGACGAGTTCGTCGGGCGCGGGGATATCGAACCGCTCTCCGTACATCTCGGCGTTCGGCACTTCGAACGACTCGGGGATACCCTCGGCGATGGGGTGGCCGGGTTCGACCGTCCAGACGCGTTCTCTCTCGCCCGCTTCGCGCCACTTGAGGGAACACGAGGTGCCCATCAGGCGCTTGAACGGCTTGGAGTAGTGCCCCGAGTGGAGGACGAGCAGTCCCATGCCGTCGCGGACGCGGTCAGTGACGCGCTCGACGACGGCGTCGTCTACCTCGTCGTGGGCTTTGTGACCCCACCAGACGAGCACGTCCGTCTCGTCGAGGACGGATTCAGGCAGGCCGTGTTCGGGTTCGTCGAGCGTCGCCGTATCCACCTCGTGACCATCCTCACGGAGGGCGTCGGCGACGACGGTGTGGATGCCATCGGGGTAGACTGCGGCGACTTCGTCGCTGTCGCGTTCGTGGCGAAATTCGTTCCAGACGGTGACGGTGACCATACACTCGCCGTCGCTCGGTGGCGTCAAGTATGCACCGACCCCGACCGGTTGGCCCCCCGCACCGCTCGCCGTGGGGGACTATCGCCCTTCGAATTCTGGGTCTCGGCGCTCCATGAACGACTCAACACCTTCGGTGTGGTCGTCAGTCTCGAAGATGACAGCCTGTGCCGCCGCCTCGTGTTCGATTGCCGCCTCGATTGAGTCGTCCGGTCGGCGGAGCAGACGTTTAGAAGCGGTGAGTGCTTTCGTCGGACCGCCAGCGATTCGGTCGGTCAACTCGTCGAGTTCGGCCTCGAATTCGCCCTCGCCAGCGACGCGGTTCACGACACCGAGTTCGAGTGCCCGTTCGGGACCGAGTAGTTCGCCGGTGTAGACGAGTTCCATCGCCACGTTCCGACCGACGAGTCGCGGGAGGAGATACGAGAGTCCCGAGTCGACGGCGAGTCCGACGCGGCGGAATCCGAACCCGACGTGGGCGTCTTCGTGGAGCAGTTGAAGGTCGCACGCGATAGCCAGCGCGCCCCCGGCACCGACCGCCGGCCCATCGATAGCGGCGATAGTCGGGAGGTCACAGTTGTAGACGCGACGGACACAGTCGGCGGTGTCGTGGACGACGTGGTCGACGGCGTCAGGCAGCGACAACGCGCCGGCCTGTAACTCTAACATGGCGTTCACGTCGCCACCGGCGCAGAATGCACCGTTGGCACCGCGGAAGACGACACACCTCGTCTCGTCGGGGAGCGAGTCGAGTGCCTCGCGGACGCCCGCTGTCACCTCCACAGTGAGTGCGTTCCGTACCGCTGGGGCGTCCAGCGTCACTGTGGCGACGCCCGCGTCGATATCGAGTCGTACCGCGTCGGAATCGAGTTCCACCTCGGTCATCTTCGACGCAGACGTGCAGAATCGTGAAAAACGTTTGGCCCGTGGAGAGTTGAATAGCCCCGTCGACCAACTTCAGTCGAAGCGTGAGGTCACGTCGATGCCGAGACCCGGGGTTTCTGGAACAGCCATCGTTCCGGCTTCGACAGGGGCAGGGTCGGGAGCGAGGTCGGAATCGAGGAATGACGCGGTGGCGAGACCGTGCGCCCGATTACCGGGAACTGCGGCGGCGACGTGGAGGGCACCGAGTCGGGCGACGACGGCGTCGATTGTCGTCGTGACGACGACGCCCACACCGGCGTCAGTTGCCCGTTCAGCGACCGAGAGAACGCGGTCCGGCCCGCCCAGCGCCATGGGCTTACAGACGAGGACGTCAGCCGCATTGGACGCGATGGCCCGTTCGGGGGACACCGCCGCGAGCGATTCGTCGAGCGCGATGGGTGTGTCGTGGAGTCGCCGTAACGCGGCGTGCCCGTCGAGAATTTCGGCGGGGAGCGGTTGTTCGATGTATTCGAGTTCGAGCGACGCGACGCCATCGAAGAATCGGTCTGCCGTCCAGCGGTCCCACGCACCGTTCGCATCGGCCCGGAGGGAGACGGTCGGACCGACTGCCTCGCGGACCGCGCGAAGACGGTCGATATCGTCCGCCAGTGCGCGCGCGCCGACCTTCACTTTCAGGCAGTCGAATCCGGCGGAGACGGCGTCCTTGGCGGCCTCGACGGTCGATTCGACACCCGAGTCGCCGATGGTCGAATTCACCGGAACCGAGGTGTGTGACTCGGTGGCTAGCGACGACGCGAGCGACCGGCCTTCACCGCGGGCACGAGCGTCCGCGAGTGCGAGGGAGACGGCGTGTCTGGCCGCCGGTGTGTCGTCCAGCGCTCCGCCGGCGAGTACCGTTTCTGGGTCGTCGACCGATTCGAGGGCGTCGCGGCACTCGGCGAGCGATTCGGTCCATCCGGGGAGCGGCGTCGCCTCGCCGACGCCAGTCGCGTTCGCCGTCTCGACGGCGACGAGAAATCCCTCACGCCGGTCGATATCGCCTTTCGCCGTCGAGAGCGGGCGTCGTAAGTCGAGAGCGAACTCGCGGACGCGCATCACGCGAAGACCAGTCCGACCGAGAAGAGGACGGCGTACAGCGCGAGCAACTTCCCGGTGTCTTCGAGCGCCGGGTTGAGTTTCGCGCCTTTCGTCTCGGTGACGACGGTCCGGGCGATACGCGCCGCGATGGGCATCGAGAGGACCGGAAGCAGGACGAACCACTCGAAGTCGAACTGCGTCCACAGGGCGACCGGAATCGCGTATGCTACAACGAGCATTCCGACGTACTCCGCGCGGGCGAATCCGTAGCCGAATCGGACCGCGAGCGTCCGCTTGCCCGTCGTCGCGTCCTCTTCTTTGTCGCGGACGTTGTTCACGACGAGGATGTTCGTCGAGATGGCCGCGATTGGGAGACTGGCGAGGATGGCGACAAGCGGAACCGTTCCCGGTGGGATGCCCATCGAGAACGGGTCTGCGAGGACGCTCGCGGCTTGCACGTAGTAGGTGCCGACGACGGCGACGAGGCCGAAGAAGACGAAGACGAACAGGTCGCCCAGCCCGTGGTAACCGAGCGGGTACGGCCCGCCGGTGTAGGCGATGCCCGAGGCGACAGAGAGGAGACCGATAACGAGGATGGGAACGCCGCCGACGTAGACGAGATAGGTTCCGAGGACGATGGCGATGGCGAACGTGAGGTACATCGCGCGCTTCACGTCCGCTGGCGGGATGAGACCACCCGCGGTGACGCGGGTGAATCCTTCGCGTGCCTCCGTGTCGGCACCCTGAATCGCGTCGTAGTAGTCGTTCGCGAAGTTGGTGCCAATCTGGATGAGGAGCGCCCCGACGAGTGCCGCGAGCGCCGGTAGGGGTGCGAAGACGCCTTCGTGGACGGCGAGCGCGGTGCCGACGAAAACGGGCGCGGCGGCGGCCGGAAGGGTTTGAGGCCGCGACGCCATCACCCACGCTTGCCTGCGAGAGATGTCCTGCGTACTCATTGCGCGTTACTCAGGGACCGGGGAGGGTCAAATTTTGCATTCCGTGGCGGGGGTGAGACGGGTGACTGTAGACGACTCGACGAACCGCGTGGGTTCTAGTCGCTATCGAATTGTTTGGATACTGATGATTGCACGAGACCGTGCTGAATAGAGAGCGCGAGTCGGTCACAGAATCTGCCTTGTTCAATCGAGACATACAGCGCGCACCGACAACACGGAAACCCCGAGTTGTAGGAGCGAATGAAGTAATAAAATCAACCTCCCTGCGAGGACTTATTGCGCACCAGTCCGGACTGAGACTACCGAGCTAGATGAATATTCAGAGTCATTTTGCAAACCGAGGGTGGTGGAAGGTGCTCTTCTTGATACCCTTGCTGTTCCTTCTGCATCAAGTCCTTTTCGTGCTGAATACTGTCGTCGTCTCCGATTATAGCATCGGACTCTCTGGCTACGTCGTAACTCTCCAAGAGTGGCTAATCATAGCAAACATTGCCGTTTCAATGTATGCTCCAGTCGTCATCTACCACGACCGGAGGTTCCTCGCAGAGTATACAGACTGGACACCAAATATCCTGTATGTTGTTTCGTTCATTCCGCTCGTGAATCTGCTAACTGTAAGTGTGTACCTCACTCAACGTCGCCGGGCTATCAAGCAAACAATCACGTGAAACGAACAGCACTCGCGTGATGAACTCACCCGCTGTCTCTCACACAACGTCTCTCACAGTATCCGGGTAGGTTCCTGTGGTCGTGCTCGATACAGCGTGCATAGTCGGTCGAAACGGCTTCCTAGGCGGGGTGCTCGGCCAGTGCGTCCACTAGGACGCGGCAGTAATCGGGGATGTCCTCGACGACGCGTCCCCAGACGATGTTGTCGTCGCGGAACGCCGGTTCGTCGACCCAGGTCGCGCCGGCATTTATCAGGTCGTCCTTGATACCCAGCGAACCTGTCGCGTCCGAACCCTCGACGATGCCGGCAGAAATTCCGACCAGCCCGGCGTGACAAATCAGCCCGATGATTTTGTCGTCTTCGTAGACGTTCCGGACGAGGTCGAGCACCGACTGGTCGCGGCGAATCTTATCGGGCGTCCAGCCGCCGGGGACCAGGACCGCGTCGACGGCTGCCGGGTCAACCTCACCTGCCGCGAGTTCGGTCTCGGCGGTGAGTCCACCGCTCTTTCCAGTGTACTCCACACCGGCATCCATGCCGACGACGTCGATTTGTGCCCCTTCCTCTTTCATGCGCATGTAGACGGCCCAGAACTCCAGGTCCTCGAAACCGGGGCCGACCAACATGGCGATTCGTTTGTCTTCTAGTTTCATGTCCGAATCACCGTCGGGAGTACGAACCTGACGTGCCGAACGTGCTTCGTCCACGTCGGCCCTGTCCGGCCGATACCCAACCGTACATCGTCATAGGCCCCATTTCGGCATAGTCTTTTATTCGGCCTGACGAGAGAATATACCGACGCTGTCACGCTTTCGTCTCGTAACGAAAAACAAATGAATGGCCGTTTGCTGAACTCATCCTCGGTCTGTTGCGCCCGAGTTGTGACAGAGTCTGTGTAGGTTTCTGAGACCGTGCTGTAGAATCCTGTCTGCAGTGGCCCAAAAGCGAGGGAAGCGAGACTTTCGATATTTTTTCCCCCACCGTGAGACGCGGCGCGTCTCACGAACCTTCGCTCACTGCCGCTCACGAAGACCGGGTTTTACGATGAGTGGGTCGTGAAGCGACCCCGAACCGAAAAACGGTGAGTTAGTAGTGCCAGGGGTAGTCGCGGAATCTGGGTTGCCGCTTCTCCAAGAACGCGTCGCGGCCTTCCTGCGCCTCGTCGGTCATATAGCCGAGTCGAGTCGCCTCACCGGCGAACACCTGCTGGCCCACCAGTCCGTCGTCGGTCATGTTAAAGGCGAACTTGAGCATGCGCATCGCCGTCGGCGACTTCTTCGTCATCTCGTCGGCCCACTCCAGCGCGACATCTTCTAACTCGTCGTGGGGAATCGCCTCGTTCGCCATTCCCATATCCACTGCCTCCTCGGCGGAGTAGGTCTTGCCCATGAAGAACACCTCACGGGCCTTCTTCTGGCCGACCTGTTTGGCGAGGTACGCTGAGCCAAAGCCGCCATCGAACGAAGCCACGTCGGGGTCGGTCTGAAGGAACTTCGCGTGTTCTTCCGACGCGAGGGTCATGTCACAGACGACGTGGAGGGAGTGGCCGCCGCCGACGGCCCATCCCGGAACCACGGCGACGACGGGTTTCGGCATGAAGCGAATGAGTCGCTGGACTTCGAGGATGTGCAGTCGTCCGGCTTTCGCCTCGCGGACGAGTGGGTCGTCCGAGGCGTCCGCTTCGTCGTCGTCGCGGTACTCGTAGCCTGACCCACCGCGAACGGACTGGTCGCCGCCGGAACAGAACGCCCACCCACCGTCTTTCTCTGACGGCCCGTTGCCCGTCAGGAGGACACAGCCAACGTCGGCCTGTTTGCGGGCGTGGTCGAGTGCGGCGTAGAGTTCGTCTACCGTCCCCGGGCGGAAGGCGTTTCGAACCTCCGGCCGGTCGAAGGCGATGCGAACCGCCGGCACGTCGACGGCGCGGTGGTAGGTGATGTCGTCGAACTCGTCGGACCCGTCGACCGGTTCCCAGCGGTCGGGGTCGAAAATCTCCGAGACCATACCGAGAGGCGGCGCGGGCGGCGCAAAAAGATTCGCTTGCGTCGGTGTCGCTCTGGCGCACACCGCGTCGTCCCCTCGCCTCAACCAAACCGTATTGTACCCTCGCAGAGAAGATGTCAATCATATGTCTTCCACGGCACCCCTCGTCGTCCGATTCGTCCACGTTCTGGGGGTGACACTCCTCGTCGGAGGGTCGGTCTTCGTGTGGAACGCGATTCGGACTGTCGGTGTTGGGTACGATACTGTTCGGTTCGCCACGCACTACGAGTGGCTATTCTGGGGGACGATGGCGGTGATGGTCGTCACCGGCGTGGGCAATCTCGGTTCGCTCGGTGCGCCCGGCCCGACGACCCGTTGGGGAACTATCTTGACGGCGAAACTTGGCGTCGTCACGGTGTTTGTCGTGGGTTCGTTCGTCCGGACGCTGGTCGTTCTCACCACCCGACGTCGAGGGGTCGGGAGGGTCATCGAAGACCGTTTCAGACAGTTCTACTCGGCAACGTCGCTGGTACTGATACTCGTCGTTGCACTGGCGGAGGCACTCGCTCATGGTTGACGCCCCTCGACTCGAAATCTGGGCGGTTTCGACGTTCAACGTCGTCCTCCTCTCGCTTCTCGGAGTACTCACGGGGCATCTGAGTGGGTCGCTCGCCGACGTCCTTCGCGGGTTCGGCACGCTCGAAGGGGTGTTGGTATTCGGCTACCTGTGGGTGCTCACGATACTCGCGACCCGATGGGCTCTGTCGACGGGTGGTCTCGACAGGGGACAGACGGGAGAACTCCGTTCCCTCTTCGTTCGAGGCGCGATTGCGGGGGCACTCATCGGTGCGGGATTTCTGGTCGGGACGATACTCGCGGTGGCCTTCGTCAATCTCGTCTCGATGGCGTGGACCGTTCGGTTGGACGGCGTACTCCCGTTCGCACTCATCACGCTCTTGGGCGGCGGAATAGCGGCACTCGTCGGGGGACTCGTCGGTACCGTCCTCGTCCTCGTAGACGTTCTTTTGTTCCGAGTTTCGACGTACTTCGTCGTCCGTCAACCGTCGTAATCTGACGCGTCACTCACCGACTGACCTGCCTGCGACCGGTCCACGCGGACTCGTCACCCACGAGGCGATAGCGACGAGAATGGCGGCGCAAATCCCCACGAGAAACCCTGTCACCCCCGAGAGCGACCCGTAGGTGACGAGACCACCGGAGACGAGTCCAGTCGTGAGTGACCGCCTGCGCCCCATCGAGTCGGGATAGCCGTGCTCTCGGAACCGGGTGAGTCCCCACACGAGGACGGCCACGAGTGGCGCGAGTGCGAGGCCCCGAAGCGGTCGCTGAGACAGCACACACAGCACCAGAAACACGACGACACCGGCGACGAGAGCGAGCGTTCCACGACGACCAAGCGTGCGTGGATAGCCACGTTCGGCAAAGTCCGAGAGGAGGAGAACACCGAGGCCGGCAGTCGTCCCGGCGAAGAAACCGGTCGTCGGGGCGAGAACGACGACTACCCCGTAGGCGAACACGGCAACGCCGACGACTGCGGCGACCACGTACACACTCAGTTCGTACTGGCGACGTAAATTGGAGGACATAGACCCGCCATCGAACCGGCGGCGGAAAAGTCAGTCGGACAACCCGTCCACCACACGTTCGCGGATGTCGTCGCGGACGCGGTGTGAGGACTCGGCGTCGGTTCTGACCTCGATGACGTGGGTGCCGTCGGACGCGACAGACTCGGCGTAGGTGTCACGGAAGTCGTCCATCTCGACGGAGGCGAACGAGAGGTCGTAGAGGTCTTCGGTGGCCGCAAAGTCGAGACCGTGCGGTGTCTTAAACTGGTCTGTGAACGGGGGTTCGTAGTCTTCGATGGGGAGCATGTGGAAGATGCCGCCGCCGTCGTTGTTCACGAGGACGATAGTCGCATCGACACCGAGTCGGCCGAGTGCGAGGAGGCCGTTCATGTCGTGGTAGTACGCGAGGTCACCAGTCAGGAGCGTCAGGTGGTCCGTCACTGCCGACCCGGCACCGAGGGCGGACGAGACGATACCGTCGATGCCGGACGCACCGCGGTTCCCGAGCACGGTTCGCGCTTTCGTCGATGGACGAGCGAACCGGTCGAGTTCGCGGACGGGCATCGAGTTCGAGACGAAGATGGTCGAGGGTTCTGGTGCGATTTCGGCCACGTCGGCGGCGAGTCGGCCTTCGAACGCCGCAGTCTCGTCGTCGACGGCGTCCCAGTGCGCCGCCTCCGCGTCCGTCCACAACTGGTTCCACTCGGTGTCGGGTCGGTTGCGGACGAGTTGCGAGAGTCGCCACGCGAGGACCGACGGTTCGGCCTCGACGAGGTCTGTCGCCGTGAATTCGGCTTCACGCCACCCGCCCGTCGGGTCCACCAGATACTGCCGAGCATCGGTTCGTGCGAGGTACTTTCGGAGCGGCTTGGACGTTGGAGACGCACCGATTCGGACGACGACTTCGGGGTCCGGCCAGTTAGCGGTGACTCGGTCGTCGAGGTAAGCGTCGTATCCACCGAGGACCGTCGTCGTCCGCGTGTGGCCGCCGAATCGGAGTCCCGACAGTGGGTCGGCGACGATGGGGAACCCGGTTGCGTGCGCGAACGCCGCGATGGCCTCGGTATTGAATCCCGGTGGGTCGGCCGGGCCGGCGACGATGAGTCCACGGTCCACAGAGACTTCGTCGGCGAGTTTTCGGAGATGGTCCTCGGAGAGTTCCGGTGCACCGGCGGTCGTTCGGACGTAGGGCGTGCCACCCTCTCGCCCGTCGAGTGCGACGCTGTCGAGGTCGGTCGGCACGTCGCCTTCGACGTGCGTCGGTTCGAGTGGTTTCCGGAATGGGAAGTTGAGGTGGACCGGTCCCGCGTCGACGCCCGTCGCTTCGGAGACGGCCCGCGCGGCGGTGGTGCGGAGACTGCGGAGTTTCCGGTCAGTCGCCTCCGGTTCGGGCATGTCCTTGTACCAGCGGACGGCGTCGCCGTAGAGTTTCTCTTGGTCGACGGTCTGATTGGCACCGCTGTCGCGGATTTCCGGCGGTCGGTCGGCGGTGAGGACGAGCATCGGAACACGCGCCTGCGACGCCTCGATGACCGCGGGGTGGAAGTTCGCTGCGGCGGTTCCAGACGTGCAGACGATTGGTGTGACCGTGCCGGTTCGCCGGGCGCGTCCGAGCGCGAAGTACGCCGCAGACCGTTCGTCGAGGTGTGAGAACGTCTCGATATCGTCGTGTCGGTCGAACGCTTCGGTGAGCGGCGTCGAGCGACTGCCGGGTGCGATGCACACCGCGTCGATGTCGGTGCGTGCCAGTTCGTCAACGAAGGTCCGTGCCCAGAGGGTGTTACGATTCGGGTGTGTCATCTCGTTTCGTTGCAAGTCGTCGTGTGCGTGGAGTAGTCAAAAGACAGTGCTCGGAGGCGAGACGGTCGGTCAGTCGTCGCGTTCGAGTTCGTCGAGGATGGGTCGGTACTTCAGTTGTACCTCGTCCCACTCGGCGTCGGGGTCGGAGTCGGCGACGAGTCCGACGCCGGCGAAGAGCGTCGCCATCGTGTCTTCGACGGTTGCCGAACGGATAGCAACCGCGAAACTGCCGTCGCCCTCGGCGTCGAACCAGCCGACAGGTGCGGCGTACCATCCGCGGTCGAACGGTTCCGTGTCGCGGATGACGTCGAGGGCTGCTTCGGGTGGCAAGCCCCCCACGGCGGGCGTCGGATGGAGCGCATCGACGAGCGAGAGGACGTGTTCGTCGCGTTCGAGGGTCGCGTCGATTGGGGTCCAGAGGTGCTGAACGGTGGCGAGTTTTCGAACCCCGCGCTCGCCGACGCGAATCTCGGCCGAGAGCGAGTCGAGTTGCTCCCGAATCGTCTCCGCGACGAGTTCGTGTTCGTGGTTGTCTTTCTCGCTCGCGAGGAGTTCGTTCGCCAACCACTCGTCTTCGTCGTCGGTGTCGCCGCGACCGGTCGTCCCGGCGAGCGCACCGGTTTCGACGTCTCGGCCGCGAAGTGAGACGAGTCGTTCGGGGGTCGCGCCGAGGAAACTCGCGCCCATGGCGGGTTCGACGAGGAATCGGTGACACTCGGGATACGTTTCACCGAGGCGAGCGAGCAGGTCCGGCACCGACGCGGGACGGTCGAGTTCGACCTCCAGTGCCTGCGCGAGGACCACCTTTCGTAAGTCGCCTGCGCGGATACGCGAGACGGCCGCATCGACGCTTTCGCGCCACGCCTCAACGGAGGTGGTTCGGTGGCGTGTCGAGACGCCCGGCGGTGACTCTGGCGGCGAGTCGTCGAGGTCGGCGAGCGTCGTTCGAACCGCCGCGAGTTTGTCTTCGACCGTTTCGGGGTCGGAACCCACTGCGTTGACGGTCAGCCACGCCGCGTCGTCGTCGAAGACGAGTTGGACCTCGGGGACGACGAACCGTGCCGCCGGGAAGTCTGCCCACGGGTCGCGACCAGTCGCTTCCTCGTGGAAGGCGAGACCACCGAAGAATCGGGGGCGCGCAGCAGCAGGGCCGTCCACGTCTGCCCCGTCGAGGAGGGCAGACGCCGACTCACGAACCTGTGTGAGGCGGTCAGGACCATCTGCCTCGACGGTCACGGCCGCGCCGCCGCCGACGACTGTTGGTTCGTCGGGGGCAGTCCACAGCGTTCGTGGGCGACCTACCGCCGCGAGAGATGCCGTCACTGGCGGCAACGACAGTCGGACCGACCTGCTGACGAGGCGTGTGGCGACCTCGTCTGTCCGCAACGGTTCCATCGATGGACGGTCAGGACCGGGGACGCTTGAAACTCTCCCTTCTGTCCCGAGGGCTATCGGTGTCGCTCGGCGGCCCCGAGCCGACGGTTCTGTCCATTAGTCCACATGTTCGGTCGTCGAGGGTGACGTTCGCGCCGCACGCGGACGCTGTCAGAGTCTCCCTTCGGTGACTCGACAGGGGGAAAAAGAAGACGACCTAACTGTACCGCTCTTCGTTCCACGGGTTCGCAGTGTTCGAGTACCCGCGCTTCTCCCAGTATCCGCGTTCGGGTTCGGTGAGGAACTCGACGCCCGAGACCCACTTTGCGCCCTTGTAGGCGTACTTGTGTGGGGTGACGACCCGAAGCGGGCCACCGTGGTCTGCTGGCAGGTCTTCACCGTTGTAGCCCCAGACGAACATCACTTCGTCCCGCATACACGCGTCGAGTGGAAGGTTCGTGGTGTAGCCATCCAGCGCGTGGAACATCACGTGCACTGCGTCGTCGGTGACGCCCGCTTCCTCGGCGAGGGTCGGAAACGTGACGCCTTCGAACTCGCAGTCGAACTTGCTCCACCCGGTGACGCAGTGGAAGTCCTGTCGCTGCGTCTCGGACGGCAAGTCGCGGAACTCGTCGAACGAGAGGTCGAGTGGATTGTCGACTGCACCCCATACGTCGAACGACCACGTCTCGGGGTCCCACGACGGGGTTCCGCTCTTCGAGAGGACCGGGAATCGTTGTGTCTCACGTTGGCCCGGCGGCAAGCGGTCACCGCCGAACTCTTCGTAGAGGTGCGTGACGTCTTTGGTCATGTTCGATGCTTCGACCCGACGCACCTATCTGTAACGACTCCGGAACCGGATGACTATCGGATTTACTAACAAGAGTCGGGAGAACGAAAACAGAAGTTCGGTTAGGGGAAGGCTAAGTTCAACATTCACTATTGTCACCCCGGTAGAGTTATATACGGCCCTTCCAAACCGTCGGACGTTCAGATGCCCAAAGTAGAGATTACCGTGCCGGAACACCTGGAGATGCAGATCATCCAGCTCGTCGAGAAAGGTGAGTTCGTCAACCGTGACGAAGCGATAGAAGACTTGCTCTCGACTGGCATCCGTGCGTACAAGACCAGCGGTCCGATGTCCGACGAGGACCGCGCGTTCGAAGACGACGGGATGATGGGTCACGAAGACGAGTACGTCTTCTGAACCGAATGACAGCAGTACCCAATAACTCTTAAAACATCCTCGCGCCTAACGGACTCTCATGCACAAGGATGAACTGTTGGAGCTGCACGAACAGATGGTTATCATCAAAGACCACTTCTCCGCCCGCGAACACGTAGACTCCTCGCTGTTCGACCCGTACGACGAACTCGGCGTCGACCCGTCTCACGTCCACAAGTCCAAGAGCGAGCACAAACACGCCGTCTTCGTCCTCGGGAACGCCCTCGCGACTGCGATGAGCGAAGACGAGTTCTCGAGTGCTGGCCGCGTCGGCAAGCGGATGGAGGAGTTGGCCGAAGACGCCGAAGGCAAAATCTGACCGCGAGCGACGCTCGTCCGTTCGGCTACGTGCGTCACGCTTCGTCAGCCGCTGTGTCGCTCGTTAGCAGTGCTCAAGCAGTTCTCCGCGGGTTTCTTTATCACCCGTTCGCACGACACAGGTAGCCAATGCTAGACATCCCCGGCTGGATTCCGTTCCACCGGCTCGCTGCCGTCGCCGCGTTCCTCGTCGCCTTCGTCGTTCTCTCGCTCGTCGACCGGCCGCGTCGCCTGACGGCACCACTGCGCCGTCGGTTCCTCTTCGGACTCCCCCTCGGAACGCTCGTCAGCATCGGGGGCGTCCTCTCCGTGTACCTCTTCGTTCAGGGAGGACTCTCGACGTGGTACCGACCACTCGTCATCCCGTTTCGGGCGTGGTCGTACTTCTATCCGCTCGGTATGGTCACCGCCGCGTTCGCTCACTCCAGCGCCGGGCACCTCGTCGGCAACCTCGTCGGTACGTTGACGTTGGCCCCGATTGCCGAGTACGCGTGGGGACACTATCCGACACGCCGCGGGTCGACGTCGTTTGGGTCGTTCGCCGAGAACCCGTACGCACGGGCGCTCGTCATCTTCCCGCTGGCCGTGTTCGGCGTCGGCCTTCTCACGTCGGTGTTCGCCCTCGGGCCGGTCATCGGCTTTTCCGGCGTCGTGTTCGCGTTCGCCGGGTTCGCACTCGTCACGCGTCCCCTGACGACGATTCTCGCGTTCGTCTCCGGGCGCGTCGTCAGACTGTTCTACGATGCCTTACAGAATCCAGAAGTCGTCGCCACGGCGCGTCCGGTGTTCTCGACGCCGTGGTGGGCGCAAATCGCCATCCAAGGCCACGCTATCGGTCTCCTGTTCGGCGTCCTCCTCGGAATTTGGCTGGTCCACCGACGCGGAACCGACCGCCCGAGCGCATACCGGAGTTTCGCCGGGGTTCTCCTCTTTGCAGTCAGCGAGTCGATGTGGGCGGTGTACTGGTTCCGTGGAACCGACACGTTCGTCCTCTTTCGTGCTATCGGAGTCGCACTGGTCGTCTCGCTCGCGCTACTGGTCGCACTCACGGTATCGGCTTCCAACAAGCCGCTTCGTGACCACGCACCTGCGAACTCGTTGTTCGCCGCGGAGCGCTGGCAAGTCGGCGTGGCCGTCCTCCTCCTCGCGACGGCGGCACTGACCGGGCCTGCAATCCTCCCCAACCTGTTTACCGCCGCCGCAGACGACCTGCCCGGACAGAGCGTCTCGGTCCGAGACTACGAGATTACCTACGCCGAAGACGTGCCGAACGGCTTGACTGCCGTCGTCGACGTGGAACTGTTCGGTGAATCGACGACGACGAACACCTCTGGCGTCATCGTCAAGAGCCAACAGCGGGGTATCTGGACGACTGCCGTCTCGACCGGACGCTTGGCGTTCGACGGTGAGTCGACGGTCAGGGTCGGTGGCCTCGGGTGGCGAGACACGGTCACCGCCGTGCGCGACGGATTCGTCGTCTCGGGGACTGGTGAGTCGGCGTACCGAGTCTTCCTCGTGTCGAACGACTCGGTGACGCTCGCGCACACGACGGACCCAATCCAAGCAGAACCAGTCGTGGCCGGACGAAACATCTCAGTCGTCCCGACGGAGTCGGGATACGACCTCGCTGTATCGTCCGCAAACGGGTCGGTTCGCGGCCCGATGCCGTCGCAGAACGTGACGACGACGCTCGACGGGATTCGGTTCGTCCGGCAGGACACGTTCGTCTTCGCGGAGTACGAGGGGACGCGCGTTCGCGTCGCTCGGCAAGAGACGTACCAGTAGGACGAAACACCGACCGTCGCGGTCAGCCCGTCGCTACCACTCGATTCTGAACACTTCGGCGTCCAGTTCTTTTCGGTCCGAGTCGTGGAAGTCGAACTGTCGTTCGAGGTCGAACGTCGCCCGGAAGGCGTCGGTCAACTCGCCGCCGGCGTCGGCGACGAACGCTTCGACGAACTCCTTGCTCCCCTCGTTGTGGACCGAGTACGACACGTCGGCGACGTCGGCGACCGATTCGAGGAAGGCACGGTCGGCGTGTTCGTTACCGCGCTGTGCGCCGAACGGCGGGTTCATCAGAACTGTCACTGGCTGGTCCTCGGGGAGACACAGTGGCAGGCGGGTCGCGTCACCGCGGACCCAGTGGATGGGCGCACTCGCGCCGACACGACGGGCGTTGCTCGTCGCCGTCTGTAACGCCTCGGGGTCGAGTTCGACGCCGACGACGCGAGCAGGAGAGCGGAGGGCGGCACCGAGGGCGAGCATCCCGGTTCCGGACCCGAGGTCGACGACTGTCGTGTCCTCGACGTCGCCGCGGAGGTCTGCGAGGTGGACGAGGTGCGCGGCGAGGCCCGGGGGCGTCGGGTACTGTTCGAGGGCGACTTTCGGGTTCTCGAAGCCAGCGACCACCGCCAACTGCGCCTCCAACGCGGCTTTGGTTGCCATCAGGCGTCGATGGAACCTCGAGCCTCAAAAGCGACACCCTCGCGGTGGGCACGCTCTTGGAGGGCAGCGAGTGTCGTCTCCACGTCGTCTGGTCGGCAACATTCTGAAACGTCGACGACGAGACGGCCGGCCCCGAGGAACGAGGCCGCGCGGACGTACTCACGAAGACGGTCCGACTCCGACTGGACCGCGAACGGACAGTCCTCGTCGAATCGTGCGTCGACGGCGAGTTCCGCCGGAAGGTACCCTTCGTCTGCGAGTCCGGCTTTCAGGTCGCGCAAGTGGTCTGGAGCGGTGGAGTCGAGCGACGTTGCGTCGATAGTGAGTGGCGTCAGGTCGGTGGGTCGGCCTGCCGAGAGGGCCGCTTCGACGGGGGACGTCTCGAGTGTGCTCATGGTGTTCACACATTTCCTTTGGTTATACATATAACTTTGTGAATGCGCAGAGGTAATACATCAATCTGGGAGACTGTCTGGAAAACGTCGGAATCGGAGGGTATGGCCGGCCTAGAGACTCATTAGGCATTACACCGTAGAATTTCTGGGGGTCACACGCTTCAGCCCCCTCCCCCTGACGGCGACGTGGAGTCGTTGGGGCCCGTTTGGTCAGCCGTGACGAGTTTCGCGTTCGCTGGTCGACTGCCTCGCTACTCGTACGTGTACGAGAGGACCGTTTCACCAGACGCGTCGCGCACGGTAATCGTGTCACCGCCGTTGTTCCAGACTGCTCCCGACCGCCCCCAGTAGACGTCTTCGGCGGAGTCGGTTCCAGACCCGGTGTGGAGTCGCAGTACCCCACCCGGGGCGAGTTCCGTCCCCTCGGCGAAGGTGTACGTCGCACCGGCGGCGTCGGAGACAGTCCACCCAGAGAGGTCGAGTACCTCGTCGCCGTCGTTTCTGAAGGTCACGTACTCCTCGTTGAGATTGTCGTTGTCGTTCCCGGGTGCGTCGGCGACGATGGTGACAGAGAACCCGTCGTCGGTACTCGCGTCCGACCCACCTGCTGCCGACCCTTCGGTCGCACACGCCCAGAGGCCGACACCGCGTTCGCGTGCGTCACGCTCGGCGCGTTCGTATCGCTCGCGTTCTTCGAGCGAACTCTCGTAGAACCGAGCGTGGCCGTCGGTGAGGAGTTCGTAGTTGAACTCGGACCCGTCGACGACGACGTACGCGAGGAGTCTGCCGTAGTACCCTCGCTCACCCGCTTTCTCGTCGAAGCGGAGTTCGACCGTCTTCCCGGAGAGTCTGTCTTTCGCGAAGTCACTCGCGTCGTGGCCGGCATCGCGGAGACACGCGATTCCCTCGTCGGTATCTGGCACGCCCTCGAACTCGCCGGGTGTGTTCTCACCGTACACCTCGGGCGTGTCGACGCCGAGGAGTCGAACCGTCTCGCGCGCACCGTCGGGCATGACGACTTTGATGGTGTCGCCATCGACGACTTCGACGACTTCGACAGATACGTCACCGGTCGCAGTCGCGTCCGTCGGCGACGACGTGGCCGTGGTCGATGGCGGTTCCGTGGGTGTCGGCGCAGGGTCTGTGGCCACTCCTCCGCCACCCAGACAGCCCGAAAACACCACGAGTAGTACGATGACAAGTGTCGCGGTAGCACCTCTTACCATTCGATTAACCGTTAGTCAGGGAACCGTATAAGTAGGAGAGGCAAACACGTCGAAACTCGCGAGCCGGTAATCGGGGGACGGCGCAGTCTATCATGATTGTGACAAAAAGGTTTAAATTCGAGCTCCACCAGAAACCTTTTAATGGAACGTCCGAGCCGGCAGCGTCAACGAGAGGAGGCAACGGCACAAGAGGACGAGCGACTCAACTGCCCGGAGTGTGGGTCTGACCAGATCGTCACAGATGCAGACCAGGGGGAGCTGGTGTGTGACGACTGTGGTCTCGTTCTCGACGAGCGACAGATCGACCGAGGGCCAGAGTGGCGCGCGTTCAATCACTCAGAACGACAGTCGAAGTCGCGCGTGGGCGCACCAATCACGGAGACGATGCACGACCGTGGGTTGACGACGACCATCGACTGGAAGGACAAAGACGCCTATGGCCGGTCGCTCTCGTCGGAGAAACGGTCGCAGATGCACCGTCTTCGAAAGTGGCAGGAACGAATCCGGACCAAAGACGCCGGTGAACGAAACCTGCAGTTCGCCCTCAGCGAAATCGACCGTATGGCGTCCGCACTCGGCGTCCCGCGGTCCGTACGTGAAGTCGCGTCGGTCATCTATCGACGCGCACTCAACGAAGACCTGATTCGGGGACGCTCCATCGAGGGCGTCGCCACATCCGCCCTCTATGCCGCGTGTCGGCAGGAAGGCATCCCACGTTCGCTCGACGAAGTCGCCGAAGTTTCTCGCGTCCCGCAGAAGGAGATTGGTCGCACGTACCGCTACATTTCCCAAGAACTTGGCCTCGAACTCAAGCCAGTCGACCCCAAGCAGTTCGTCCCCCGGTTCGCCTCCGCCCTCGACCTGTCCGAAGAGGTACAGGCGAAGGCCACCGAAATCATCGACGTCTCTGCCGAGCAGGGCCTGCTCTCGGGCAAGTCGCCGACGGGATTCGCCGCCGCCGCAATCTACGCCGCCTCGCTGCTCTGTAACGAGAAGAAGACCCAGCGCGAAGTCGCCGACGTGGCGCAGGTGACGGAAGTCACTATCCGCAACCGCTACCAAGAGCAAATCGAAGCGATGGGCTTCCGCTAAGTCCAGTCAGCGCCGCGGCCAAGATTCAGTTCAGCACAGAACCCGCGACTACTTTTTGACGAACACGACGACAGGCCTCCCCCAGAGCGCCGTGTCGTACTCGTGTGCGACGTAGCCATCGAGTATCGGTGCGAGCGTCGACCGCTCGTCAGCGGGTGCGACGACCACTGGTGCTTCGTTCGGACGCTCTCGAAGTTCCACCGGCGTAGTGACAGACGCAGTATCCGCACCGATTCGGGCGACGTACCACGCCATCGGGAGTCGCTCACCCCATCGGTCGGGGACCGGAGGATAGTCCGCCGCGCCGTCGGCGACGTACATCGAACTGCCGTAGTAGAGCACGTCGACTTCGTCGTCGTCGGTCGGTCCGACCCACGTCGAGAGGTTCTCGCGGAACTCGGTGAACTCGCTCGACGGTTGGGCGTAGTGCGCGAGGCGGGTGTCGCGGTCGCTCGGTGCGTAGACCTCTCCGGTCGCGACGGCACCTGTCTGGGCAACGAGTGCCAACAGGACGAGTGCCGCGGCGGCGACCCGCGGGATACTCCCCGTATCGAGTGCGTCTCGTCCCCACCTGACGAGGGTAGCGAGGCCGATGGCCGCCGGAATGGCGAGTGGAACGACGGCGTAGACACCCAGCCACGGGGCCGACACTTCGGTCAGCATCGGGACGAACACGAGCGATGCACCGGCCCAGTAGGCGGCCGCAGAGACGACGGGTCGTGGCCCCCCCGCCGTGTAGCGGTCGGCGACGAAGACTGCGACGGCGAGGAGCGTCACCGGCAACGCCGCCACGGCGAGTGTCTCGACGAAGTCACCGAGGTACGGGAGGTACTCGTGGGTGCCCTCGGGGTAGCGGTCGGCGACACGGACGCCGAGGAAACGGCGAACCGACTCGAACAGTGCCACGTCGATTGCCGCCAGAATCGTCCCCGGCGTGTAGAGTCCAGCGTCGTCGGTGATGCCGGCCCGCGGAGCGAAGGTGAAGATGTAGAGGCCCACGAAGACGAGCACCGAGCGTGCTGCGTACGTCGATTCACCACGGATGCGTGCGGCGAATTCTCCGAGTCGCGTCGCGGCGGGACGTGACGACTGGAGGAGTGCCGCGTGGTCGAAGACGAGCACACCGGCGATTCCGAGACACCCGAGTGTGACGACGGCCAAGCCAGACGATGCGAGGGCCAGCGCACTCGCCGCAGCGAGGCCGTATGCGTTGTGCCGGCCGTCGCCGTCGAGTAATCTGAGGGCGAAGCCGAAGGCAGCGAGCGTAAAGCCTACCGCGAGGAGGTCACCGCGGGCGAACCGTCCGTAGTAGACGAGGAGCGGACTCAGTGCGAGGACGGCGGCGAATGCGACAGTCTCGTCGTCCTCCAGATGGGACCGAAAGAGGAGGGAGACGAGCGGAAGTGCGGCACCAGCGACGGCGACGGGGAGACGGAGCGCGAAGTCGGTTGGACCGAAGACGGCGAGTGACGTCCGACCGAGGAGGTAGACGAGTGGCCCACCGGCGACTGGCCGGTACGTCAGGTACCCCGTCTCTAGATAACGGAGACTCCAGTACCCGACGCGGGCCTCGTCCCAGTGGAGTGGCCGGTCGCCGAGGCCGACCAGACGGACGACGAGTGCGACGAGGGCGAGTGCACCCACGGCGAGTGTCGGTCGGTCGGCGCGCCACTCGGCGCGAGAGGGTATCATGAGGTACCGTGTCGCGCCGGATGCCAGAAAGGTTACGACTCGGAGGCACCGCCCCGAGTCCCGGCGTCGATGCCTTCGAAAGCGTCAACCCCGCCGACCGGTAGCACAGGAATATGACGCTCATCGATTCGCTTCCACCGCGACCGCTCGAACCGCAGGAACTCACCTCGCTGAATCGCGCCGAGGCGTTCGAACTCGTGGTCGCCGTCGAGAGCGACGGGCCGGCACGCGGCGTCCTGTTCGCCACCGACTCGTGGGTCAAAGGTGTCGCCTACGACGACGTGTCGGGGTGGACGCTCGTCGAGACAGTCGCGCTCGACGATGAGACTGCCAGAATCGACGGCCTGCAGGCCTGTGAGGACGCCGTCCGGTCCTTCCAGAACGACGAGAACGAGGAGTAGAATTAACCCCGTTCCGGACTAAGTGTAATTTGTCATGTACAGCGAAATCCTCGTGCCCACCGACGGGAGCAAGGCCGCCGAACGGGCCATCGAACACGCACTCGACATCGCCGAGACCTACGGTGCACGAATCCACGCGCTGTACGTCGTCGATACGAGTATCTACACCTCCCTCGACGCCGGGGCCGACGTCGTCATCGACGCACTCGAACGCGAGGGCGAGGTTGCGACTCGGCACGTCCGAGAGGCCGCCGAAGAAGCGGGCGTCGAAGTCGACGCCGAAGTCGTGACTGGGACGGCGTACCGGTCGATTCACGACTACATCGAGAACCACGACATCGACCTGGTCGTCATGGGGACCCACGGCCGAACCGGCCTCAGCCACTATCTGCTCGGCAGCGTCACCGAACGCGTCGTCCGCACGGCACCGGTTCCGGTGCTCACTGTCCGACTGGGAGACGAAGAAGCAGAGGCAGAAGCGGAAGCCGAAACGGCACCGACGGACGAAGCGGACGAATAACTCCCTCGACCGAGGTCAGAATCGAGCAAGCGGCACTGCTTTGATAAACAGTTTTGGTGTGGTCGCTCATACGCCGCGGTATGACCGAGTACACCGTCGAGTTCGTCGGCACGGGGGACACGATTACGGTCTCCGACAAGCAGACCATCCTCAAAGCCTGTCTCGAAGCGGGTATCGCACAAGAGTACTCGTGCCGCGTCGGCATGTGTATCGCCTGTACCGCCGAGATTCTCGAAGGTGAGGTCACCCAACCCGCCGCCCGTGGCCTGACCGAAGAAGAAGCCGAGAACTACGCGCTCACCTGTATGGCACGTCCACAGAGCGACCTCAAACTCGAACGCGGCGTCTACCCACCGAGCATCGAAGAGGACGCTGCTGCCGCAGACGCCGCCGCAGACGACTGACGACGGTGAAGTCCGACACGGGTGGCCGTGTCACCAGTCGATTCGTTTCGCTTCGGTCCACCACGACTGACGTGCGAGTGCACACACGACTGACCGTACGGACTGACTATACGCACCGACTGTCCAGTGACTTCACGCACGGGTCGTCGTCGCGGCGCAGTTGTTCGGTCCTAACTCGACTTCGAACGCGTCGTCGTCTTCGAGCGACTCCTGTCCGAGGTTGGTCGCGACGATACGCTCGAAGTTCGTCGGCCGAGGTGGCATCTCCGAGAGCGTGTACGAGACGAACTCGTCAGCGTCCATCGACAGCGCATCGAGGTGTCGGCGGAGATAGCCGAGCGTCGCCACGTACACGCCGTCTTCGTTCGGGACCGCAGCAGTGCTGTAGTGGCCGGGCGCGATTCGTGTTTCGTCGGCGAACTCGCCGTACCGTTCGACGAGCGTCCGGTGAAGTCGCCGTGCGGCGGCGGGTGCCCCTTCGTCGCCCGCTTCGAGGTCGGGTCGCGCGACGCTCTCGACGAAGAGGCCGTCACCGACGAACAGGAGGTCTCCGAGACGGAATGCGGTCATCTCGCTCGTGTGCCCCGGGGAGTGAACGGCGACGAGCTCGACGCCGCCGAGAGAGACGGCGTCCCCGTCTTCGAGCAGTCGGGCATCGAACGTGAGACCGCGCGCCTTCGCGCCAGCAGGGAGAGCGATTGCTGCGCCCGTTCGCTCGGCCACGGCGCGGACGCCGCTGACGTGGTCGGCGTGGACGTGTGTATCGATAGCGGCGACGAGTTCGGCACCGTGGTCGTGTGCGTCTTCGACGTACCGGTCGGCGAAGGCCCGAAGTGGGTCGACGACGACTGCCTCGTCACCGTCGACGACGAGGTACGCGAGACACCCACTGGACGGCCGGTCGTACTGGAGCACTGTCGCATCTGCGTGGCGAATCCTCGACACCCGGTAGACTCGCGCCCACCCGTTCATGCCTGATTCGAGATTCACAGCCTCGACACCGGCATCTGTGAGGAGGTCGGCGACGTGGTCGCTCGCGCGTCCTTCCCCACAGACGACCACGACCGGCGAGGGCGCGTCGCGGAACTGGTCGGCAACGTCGTCGACCGTCCCGAGGACTTCCGCCTGCGTGAAACGAATCGCCGGAATCTGTGTCGCGGTCACGAACCGCCCATCGACGTGCCACTCGTCGAACTCGTCGCGGTCGCGTACGTCGAGAATCGCTGTCGGTGTCCTGCGGTGGAGGCGGGCGGCGAGTTCGTCGGGGGTCATCCGTCACACTACGCACTCGCGCCGCAAGAACACTCCGTCGAGTGCGACAGGTCTACTGTGTGGTTCCGCCGTCGTTGCTAAGTAGGTGGTCGGGTGGGCCGTCGAATTCCTCCGATTCGAGAATGTCGGCCGGTGGCCCATCGACGGGCACCTCCCCCGCAGGGTCTGTCGTGGGTTCGTCCGCAGTCGAGTCTCCGTCGACGGCGTTGTCACCGCCGAGACGGTGTGCCGCATCACGGATGGTGAGTACCTGCTGGGTCTGCGAGCGATTCGCCTCGGCAATCTCTCCAATCTGGTCGGAGACTTCGACGGCCATCTCGTTCGCACGGTCGACCATGTCGGCGATTTGTTCGGCACTCACCGCCTGGTCGTCTGTGGCCGCAGCGACTTCGCTGACACCGGCAGAGGTCTGTTCGACCGCAGCCGAGATGTCCGTGAGACTGCGCATCACGTCTTCACCCCGGTCGATACCGTCGTAGAGGCGGTCGGTCGTCTGCGAGAGACTCTCGATAGTCTCCTGTGCCTCGGTTTGGATGTGGTCGACCGTCTCTTCGACTTCGGTCGCACGGGCCTGCGACTCTTCGGCGAGGTTCTTCACTTCGCTCGCGACGACGGCGAACCCTTCACCGGCATCACCCGCACGTGCCGCTTCGATAGAGGCGTTCAGCGCGAGCAAGTTGGTCTGCTCGGCGATGTCGTTGATGGCGTCGAGGACTTCGTCTATCTCTTCTATCTGGTCGTGGAGGCCCTGCACGTCCGCAGACGCCGTCTCGGCCGCCTCACTCACGTCACGCATCACGTCGATTGCTTCGTCGGCGGCATCTTCGCCCTCTGCGGCGCGTTCGGCGGCGTCGGAACTGGTCCGTTCGACTTCCTCCGCAGTCGCTGCAATCTCCTCGACGGTGGCGCTCATGTTCGACACCTCGTCGGCGACGGTAGACATGTCGTCGGCCTGGAACTCGGCGATTTCCTTGATATCGGTCGTCCGGTCTGTGACCTCTTCGGACGTCTCGAGCAAGGTTTCGATGGGGGCGCTGACGTCGGATTCGACCTCCGAAGCGAGTTCCTTCCGGCGTGCTGCGGCCTCCCGTGCGGCCTCGCTGTACGACTGGATGTACGTGTCCATCGCCACTTGCTGGTCGAGCGAGAGAAGTTTCAAGACCGGGAGGAGACGCTCGACGAGTGTGTCGATAGCTGCTTCGACCGCGTCGGGTTCGTCTTCGCTGCCGCCGCCGACCAGTCCATCGAGGAATCCCCCGCTTGCCGTGGTCGTGGTGGCGAACTCGTCTTTGACTTCTGCCGCGAGTGCCTCGGTGAGTCCCTCGTAGTATACAGAGTATGCCCCGAGGTAGAACTTCGGTCCGAGGTCTATCATGTCGTGTATCTTCCCGATGCGCGCCCGCCGCGAGAAGTACTCCGTGTCGTACTCTCCACGACCAAGTTCGCGGAGGTACGCCGCTTGGTCGGCCTTCAACATCTCGACGGTCTTGGTCGATTTGTCGAAGAACGATTCGGCCTCGGGGTGTGAACCGAGGTGCTGATAGAACTCTTCGGCGAACTCCTCTGCGAACTCGTCGAAGATTGGTTTACACTCGCGCAGGCACTGTTCGTCTTCGTCCGAGAGGCGGACGAACGACTTTCTGCGCTCGATTTCAGACTCGCCGATACCCAACTGAGAGAGGAGATGTGCCCCGTCGACGTTGGCACGGGCGTCGGCCGTCACTCGGTCGAAGGAATCCGTCATACTGAACGAATCGTCCCTTCCCGTATTTGAACCCTCACTGCCCACTATCAGGACTGATACCACAATAGCGTGGGGCAATATATCCGACACGGCTCAGACACCCTCGGCCCAAGGTTCACGTCTTCAGCGCCCGATACGTCGTGTATGAACGCTCTATCGTTTCGTGAGGCTGTCGAGTCGGCGAAGCGAACGCAACTCGACCGCCTCGGGTCCTCGAAGTTGCTCCTCTCGGTGACGAATGCGGACCTCTCGGAGTCGGCCGTGCTCCGCGCCGCCGCGAACTCCGAACACGCCGCTCGCGAGACGTTTCGGGTGTGGGCCACCGACGAGCGTGACGAACGCGCGAAAGCGGCGTTCGAGAAGACGGCACAGCAGGAAGCCGAGCACTTGCGTCGCGTCCTCGACAGTCTCGAAGATGATATCGAACTCCCTGACGCGGCAGGGCCGATGCACGCCTACCTCCGCGGGCGCGACGACACCGTCGAGCGAATCGCCGCCGGGATGGTCGGGAGGGGACTCGTCTCGCTACGGACGCACACGCAGGTCATCGGGTTCTTCGTCAACGAGGCTGACAGGCAGGGCGCGGACCTGTTTCGTGAATTGAAGACCGAGACCGAAGACACGCTCACGACGGGACTCGAACTACTCGACGAGTTGTGTGAAGACGACGACGACTGGCAGCGTGCGCAGATGGTCGCCGAGTACGTCGTCCAGGTCGCGTACGACGACTACGCCGACGGTCTCGCAGAACTCGGCGTGGACCCGAAGCCACTCTGTTGAGTCCGGTCACACCGACGTTTCAGCACGCACTCGCCGCGACCCAACGTATTCATCCCAACCGGTGCTACCCAGAGCTATGACTACAGCGGCCGACGGAGTCGTCGAAGGCCTCTACACCGCACCGTCGAAGGGCGAACCGATGGTTGCACACGAGGCGATAGCCGTCAGAGAAGGTGGTATCGACGGTGACCGCTACCTCCGTGGGACGGGGTACTACTCGGCCACCGACGGGTGTCAGGTGACGCTCGTCGACGCCGCAGTTCTCGACGATGCCCACGACGAGTTCGACATCGACCTCTCGGAAGGTCGTCATCGGCGGAACATCGTCGTCCGCGGTATCGACCCGACAGACTTCCTCGACGCGACGTTCAGGGTCGGCACCGCCGAACTTCGCGGGACTCGGCTTAGACCACCGTGCGCGTACCTCGGCGAACTCGTCGGCGACGAGAGCGTCGTCGAGGCACTTCGGGAGCGCCGCGGCGGCATCTGCGCCGACGTGGTCACGTCCGGACAGGTCAGCGTCGGCGACGAGATTCGCATAACCGAGGCGAACCCGCGAGAGATTGGGCAGCGAATCGCCGCCAGATTGGGAGGCACGAACGAAGAGACGACACACACGGAGCGTGACGAAGCGTGAGCGAGAGCGCATCTGAGGTATCCGAGGGGCCGGTCGAGCGCGCGCTGAACGGATTCGAAGCGGCATTTGGCGCCGGCGCTGACGACACACCCGACCCGGTCGTCGCCCTCGCTCCCGGCCGGGTGAACCTCGTCGGCGGCCACACCGATTACAACGACGGCCTGTGTCTTCCGATGGCCGTCGACCGAACCGTCGCGGTGGCGGCCAGGGCACGCGACGACGACCAGATTCGCGTCCACGCGACTGACTTCGGCGAGACGGCGACGTTCGGCCCTGACGACGACCCGGACGGCTGGGTCGCCTACGTCGCCGCCGTCGCACGGGTCCTCCGTGAAGACGAGTCGATTCCCGGTGCAGACCTCGCAATCGCGTCGGACGTTCCTTCTGGGGCCGGTCTCTCGTCGTCCGCTGCCGTCGAACTCGCCGTGGGACGAGCGCTGCTCGGTGTCGCCGGTACAGAAATTCCCACCATCGACCTCTCCCTCGCGTGCTGGCGGGCCGAGCGGGAGGGCGTCGGCGTCGAGTGCGGCATCCTCGACCAGTTCGCCGTCGGCCTCTGTGAACCCGACTCGGCGCTCTTCTTGGACTGCCGAACGCGCGAATTCGAACAGGTCCACTTCAGCGGCGACGTTGGAATCCTCGTCGTCGATACCGGCGTCTCGCACGAATTGGCTGACTCGGGGTACAACGACCGGGTTCGTGAGTGTCGACGGGCCGTCTCTATACTTCGAGAGTCGTCGGAAACCCCCGTCGAGTCACTCAGAGACGCGGACGTCGACTTGCTCGAAGCCCACGTCGACGCGCTGGGAGACGTTCTGTACCGACGCGTCCGACACGTCGTGACCGAGAACGAACGCGTCAGAGACGCCTGTGAGGCGCTCTCTGCGCACGACTTCGAGCAGGTCGGAGCGAAGATGGTCGCCGGACACGAAAGCTTACGAGACGACTACGAAGTGAGTTGCGCGGAACTCGACGCGGCCATCGACCTTCTCACAGCGTTCGACGGTGTCTACGGTGCTCGGATGACTGGCGGCGGGTTCGGCGGGAGCGCGGTTGCACTGGTCACAGAAGATGCACTCGGCCGGACAGAAGCGGGGGTTCGGGCAGCACTCCCGGAGCGTGTCGGAGCAGACGCACAGGTGTTTTCGTGCCGCCCGAGTGGCGGTGTCCGGTTGGTCGACGCGCTGTAACGGACTCGACTCACTCGGGGAAGATACTCTCCGGCAAGTACGCTGTGACCGTCCAGTTGGGCGCGTCCACGACTTCGCTTATCTTGAGGTCTACCGCCGCCGAACAGAGGATGTACGCCTCGCCACGGGTCAGACCACGTTCGGTTTCGAGGTGCGAAATCATGTGGCGGACGGCCTTCTTCGTCGCCTCCATCAGGTCGTCCGCGATACCGGCCGTGCCGTACATCGGTTCGTCCGACCCGGTCGGGGTGAACGGTCCCGTCGTCTTCAACTCGGGTTGCGAGATTGACTTGTCTTTGAGTACGTCGAACCGCGCCGTGACGAACATCGGCGCTTCGATGCCCGTCACACAGACTTCGCCGTCACCCTGTGCGGCGTGGCAGTCGGCAGTTGAGAACAGTGCCCCTTCGACTTCGATGGGCAGGTACAGCGTCGACCCTTTCGTGAGGTGCTTGATGTCGAAGTTCCCCCCAGTGTCACGCGGCGGAAGTGTGTTGTGTGCGCCGTTTTCCTCGGGTGCGACGCCCGCGATACCGGGGAACATGTCCAGTGGCACCTCGATTCCGTTCACGAAGTGCGCCACGTCGTCGTCGAGGTCCCAGATGTGGAGGCCGGCCTCCTCGAAGTCCTCGGGGAGGAGGCCCAGACCCATCTCACCGGGCATGTAACCAGTGTATCCCCAGCCTTTGTGTTCGAAGTCGAGGAACTCGACAGCGAGTACGTCGCCCGGTTCTGCACCTTCGACGGCGACAGGACCGGTGAGTGGGTGCACTGGGTCGAAACTCGCGTTCGCGAGGTCGTCGGCAGTCGATTCCGGTGTGATTTGTCTGTCCAGCGCGTCACGGCACTCGAACCGGACGACTTCGCCGGGTTCGACCGTCACGAGTGGGTCCAGACTGTTGTCCCACTTGTTGTGGATGTTCTCGTCGGCGTCGCTCAGTTCGTAGTCGACGGTGTACGATGGCATGCGCTAGCGAGTAACGTTCCATAGTGACAAAAGCTAGCTAGCTGTCGAGGGGCGAGTTCGAAAACGCAACCGTATCGAGGAGAGAGTGGTCGCGGCTTACGCTTCGTCGAACAATGTGAGGCAGGGACTCACGTGCTCGACGAGTCGTTTCACTCCTCGTCGAAGAGGGTCTCGCCTTCGACCATGTGCTCTTCGACGGCGTCCATGTCGAGCGTTAGGCCGAGACCCGGCTTTTCGGGAATCTCGATGTAACCGTCCTCGATGACGGACTCTTCGACGAGGTCCTCCCACCAGCCGAGTTGGTAGGAGTGGTACTCGACGGCCAGCGAGTTCGGGATAGCCGCACCGACGTGGGCGGACGCCATCGTCGCGATAGGCGACGAGACGTTGTGCATGGCGACCGGCACGTAGTACTGGTTCGCGACGTCGGCAATCTTCCGCGTCTCGCGCATCCCACCGACCTTGGGCATGTCGGGCGCGACGATGTCGACGGCCTGATTCTGGATGAGACGGCGGAGTTCGGTCACGCGGTAGCGGTTCTCACCGACCGTGATGGGGGTGAGCGTGGACTTCGTGACTTCTTCTTGGACTTCGAGGTTCTCCGGCGGGACGGGGTCTTCGAGCCACCACACGTCGTAGTCCTCGATGGCGGCCGCGAGACGCTTCGCACTGCCGCCCGAGAAGGTCCAGTGGCAGTCGAACGCGACGTCTGCGCGGTCCTTCACGCGCTCGGTGACGGCTTCGACGATTTCGGCCTTGTGACGGATTTCGCCGGGACGGAGGTGGCGGTTCGCGCGGTCCTTTTCCAGACCGGACGGCACGTCGAGGTCGAACTTCAGGGCGTCGTAGCCGAGTTCCTCGACGACACGCTCTGCTTCGTCGGCACAGGCCTGCGGGTCGGCCTCGTCGGCCGTGTGGCAGTCACAGTAGACGCGAACCTTGTCGCGGTACTTTCCGCCGAGCAACTGGTACGCGGGAACGTCGAGAATCTTGCCCGCGAGGTCGTGCAGCGCGATTTCGATGCCGGAGATAGCCGTGACGGTGACACCCTCGACGGAGCCTTCACCGGACATCTTCTGGACGAGGTGCTCGTAGAGACGGTCGATGTCGAGTGGGTTCTCGCCGATGATGAACGGCTTCATGCGCTCGATGAGTTCGGGGACGCCAGCGCCCCAGTAGGCCTCACCGGTGCCGACGATGCCCGCGTCGGTGTAGATGCGGACGAGTGTCCACGGGAAATTGCCGTCGACCATCGTCGTCTGTACGTCCGTAATCTCCACGTCTCGGCCGCCACCGCGCGTCGCGGTCACGCCCATCGTGTCTGCGGAGAGTTCTCGCATCGTATACTCCGCGTTGGGGTCGTGAAGGTCCGCGTAATTCTTTCCCATGAATAGGGGTTTACTCGGTCATTAGTAAAGTTTTTGCGACAGAGGCACTGGTTCTGCTGTCAGCGCCGGCGGACGAACAGGCTGTCTACTAGGCGTTCAGGCCGATGCGCGTCCGTCGAGTGAGTCACTGAACGTCGTTCGAACGAGAGTGTCGAGTTCGGGTGGGAAGTCGAGTCGGACGAGTTCGTCCTCAGGGGCCACCGATGGGTCGACGTCGATGCCGCGGCGACGGAGTGCGAGCACACGCCAGAGATACGCGAGTCTGAGCAGTCGTATCGCGTCCCGTTCGTCCGCGTCGCTTCGGACGCGGTAGGTCACCCACGCAGAGTCCGGGAGAACATGGTGGGGGTCAGCGAGGCCATCGGTGACGAGGCTATCACGGACCCGCTTGGTGATGGCGAGGTCGACGATACCGACGTCGTGGACGTGACCAATCTCTTTGTCGGCGACGAGGAACTCGGTGCCACCGAATCGGTGCGGTGCGGTGTCGACGCCCGGCCACTGCCGGACGTGTGAGACGATGCTGTCTATCGTAGCGGTCATGGAGAACGTACGCTCGCCGAGAGCATAAGCGAGTGTTAGAGAATCGGAACGCGGTCAGACCGGTTCTGGCTGTTCGAGGTTCTCGACCAACCGCGACTGCAAGACGCCGTTTATCGGAAGCAACAGAAACCACGAGAGGATTGCGAGTGTCGTGTCGAAGTTTGCGACGACGATGGAGAAGACGAACACCAGCGGCGATGCGAGGAACCGCGCACCTTCGAGGACGACGAGCGTCGACGTGAGACCTTCTTCGAGGATATCGTGCCGCGAGGCGTAACTCCACAACAGCGTGAGAATCAGACCGGTGAGCGCCAAGATGCCCGCGTAGAACACGACACCGAATCGTGTCGGATACATGCTGAACAGACTCGTCCCGTACGGAACGAACGCCACCAGGAGCAAGAACAACAGATTCAGCCAGACGACGCTTCTGTCGTGCGCTTCGATGTGGAGGAATATCCGGCGGTGTAACACCCAGTAATTCCCGATTACGAGAAAACTCAACACGTACGAGAAGAACTCGTGCCACTGGTCGAAGACAAGATTCGAGAGTATCGACACGGGCCTCCCCACCGGAATCTCCGGAACAGTGATTTCGAGAACCAACAGCGTGATTGCAATGGCGATGACGCCGTCGCTCAACGCGAGCAATCGGTCCGTCTCTTCTTGCTCCCGGTGAAACGAGATACCCATGTCATCTCATTTGTTATCAATAGAGAACTATTTTCCCACGGAGGAACTAGTAGGTATCCAGACACGTATGGACAGGTCTGAAGCAAAAACCACACGACATCACGACTATCATGAACTCGTGAAAGTTGCAACTTCACAGACACTCTGCTGGCACGGGTATTCTCGCATTAACACTCGTTAGGAACGGTAATTATCGGCTGAGGGAATGTCCATGGTCGTCAGTGGGGTGGGAGACAGCCAGACAGTCGATGGGTCACACCACTGTCTGTGCGCACCGACGGGTAGATGACTCGTAACGAAACCGACGGAACACGAATACGAGGGTGAACATGTCTTCGACCCCCTCGGTTGCATTGTCATCAAGAACAGTCCTCGGTGGTTCCATCCCGGTTCGAGTCGCCACACTCCCCGCGGAGTTCAGTCACGCTCGTGCCCACGACGACGGCAGTATAGGGAGTGCCCACCGATGAACAGAGTACAACTCGGTGTGGCCGGTATCGTCGTCGTCGTCGTTGCCTTTGCGTTCCTCTCGGGCGGCTTGAACGCCCCCAACGAGCAAGGACCTGCATCGGATGCAGACGCCAGTCTCGGTGCAGAGACCACAGACCCGACTGACGAATCACGCACCGACGACGGTGGAGACGTCGAAGAACCCCTCGTCGCAGACGACGGTCCAGACGACCCGGCGACAGATGGCGAGGACTCGTCAGGTGACGCCGACGACACCGAACGTGCGAGCGGAACGTTCGAATCGGTCGACGAGACAGACGACTCGACGTCGTCGTCGAAGAGTCAAACGACCACGGTCCTCAGATACAAGAGTTCCTCTGAGTACGACGATGAAGACGACGACCCGCCGTATACCGGGGCCACGAACGACCGCAGTGACGACACAAAGTCTACCACGACCGACGACTCGTCGTCGACCGATGGCGACTCCACACCGACTGACACCCCCGACGAATCGACGCCGAACGACGACAACGACAACTCAACGCCGGCCGACGAATCGACGCCGAACGACGATAATGACGAATCGACGCCGAACGACGACTCAGGAGGGATGTGCACTGTGTAACGTCTGAGACACAGTCAGGTGTTCGGCGAGAACACCCCACGGAGTTCACCGGTCGCCCCCACTTTTCCAGAGTCGTTCCCGCACGGTTCGTTCTGTTCTCTCCTTACTCCACGAGTACGTTGAGGGCGAAGGCGGTTCGGAGCATCGACGCCGCGTCGCCTCTGTCGAAGACGAGGCCATCTGTCTCTTCGACGTGTTCGAGGACGCCGGGAGACGAGTGGTCCGGTGCGGCGGCGAGTCCACGGTTCCCGTCTGCGGCCCACCGCATCACGTCGAGGTCCGACTTCGAGTCACCCATGACCAGCACGAACGGGTCGTCCACGCCGAGAACCTCCAGTGCGGCCTCTACGCCTGCCGCTTTGTTCAAATCGACCGCAGACAGTTCTGCGGCGTCGGCGTGGTAGTAGGCGACGGTGACTCGGTCCAACGTCTCAGCGACGTCGTCGGGAACGGTCGTCTCTGGGTCTGGACGTTCGTCTCTGTCGGCGAGGACGCCTTCGATTTCTGGGTCGCGTTCGGCGTAGTACGCACGCGTCCACGTCGGCCCGTCAGGGTCGTCGGTGACTGCCTCACCGAGGAGGTCCAACATGTACACGAGTGAGTCGTCGATAACTCCTTCCGCGTCCTCGCTTCCGGTCTCGAAGTTGGGCTTGAGCGTGACGTTGAACTCGTTGCCTTGGAGGTGGACGCGCCCTCGGAGGCCGTCCGGGAGGTCACGAATCACACGGCCGCGAACCGACTCGAAGACAGACTGCACCGCGTCGTCGAGCGTCTCGTACAGGAGGCACTTCGTGTTCGGCCCGTGTCCGGGCGTGAAGACGCCCGTCCCCGCCTCGTAGACGATGCTCACGTCGCCAGAGTGGACGAGTTCGTTGCCGAGGCCCTGAATGGCGAATCCCTTGACGTTCTCTAACGTCTGGCCGGTACAGATGACGATGGGAACGTCCATCTCGTGGAATTCGGTGAGGAGGTGGAGCACCTCGCGCGGAATCTCGTTGTCAGTCCGCCCTGCCGACCGAAGCGTCTCGTCCACGTCGAGCACGAGTGCGTTGACCGCTTTGCCGTACTTCGTGTACAGGTCGAGGGCGGTGAACGCCTGGTCTCTCGTCGCTCGGGCGGCGAGTTCGGCGTACCGGTCGCCGTCCGGGATGCCACGTCGAATACGGTCTTTTCTGTCGGTCAGTTCGTCGTCGACCTCCTGCCAGTGTGAGAGTGCCACCGAGGAGTCGAGTGGGGGCAAGAGGTCCACGAAATCCTGTGCGTCGCGGACTGCGTCTGCGTCGAAGTTCCCGTACAGTCGGTACAGGAGGTCGTACCGCTCCATGTGACGGGGTGGTTACGCAGTCGCATTAAACCCGCGTGGCCGGCGATTCGTGTCGGGACCCGGCGCGCCGTCGTCGACCGACCCCGCAACCCTGATACTGACTGGACGACGACGTGTGCACATGGCACACTGGACTGACAGTATCGTGGGTGACCGGATGACGGTCGACCGCGAGTTCAACGACCACGTGATGAACTCTCGCTTCAACAGTCAAGAGTGGGGCCTCATCATGACGGCGACGGAGTTCGAAATCGAGAACGCGGACGACCCGGAGGCGGCGCGAATCGTCGCAGACACCGAAAAAGTTCCACAGATTATCCCCGAACTCGACAACATCCGCAAACAGATGGGGGCGATGGGCGGTGCCGGCGGGCAACAGGACTCGTCGTCGGGTGGTGGCATCGTCGATTCCATCAAAGGCGCACTCGGACTCGGAGACGGAGGAAAACAGGGACAACAGGAGAAACTCGAAGACGCCGAGCGACTCACACAGGCCTACGCGGACGCCCTACAGGACCATCTCGAGAAGAAAGGCAAGTGGGAACAGGTCAGAATCGCGTATCAAGAGTGACTGTTCAGTAGCACGACGAGGAGGCCACGAGTCGACGAGACCGTCTCTCAGTACTCGTCGCCGGCGTGGAACAGCGTCCGCTCGCTCGCTTCGTAGATGTTCATCAGTTCGTTGATGAGTTCGTCGTAGTCTTCGTCTTCTTCGCGCAGGTTGTCGAGTCGTTCGATGGTGGAGTCGTCGACGTGGATTTGTGGCATACGTACTCCCACGCCACGTGACACCTTAAGCGGCCGGGGAAATCGAATCGACGACCGGCGAATCGGTGTGTCGCGGGTGGTCCTCGAAACGAGTAGGCGGCAGCGAAAATGAAAGACGGCGGCGAAGGTGACGGCGGAAGACCGGCACCTGAAACGACGCGGCGTTACTTGAACAGCGTCTGTTCGGCGCTGCCGGAGACTTCCGTCAGGCCAGCGTGCACGTCCGCGATACGGGCGCGGATGTCACGTCCGACGACGCGTGGGTCGAACACCGACTTGTCTGGCGACCACTCGGTCTCGTTGAAGAACGTGTCACGAGCGTCCTCGACGCCTTCCGGCGGGACGATGGCGTCGGGGTTCTCGCGGTAGAGGTCGTAGGCGGTACGCGTGTACTCGTACTGGTAGCGCGTGTCCTTGTTGACCTTGCAGATGCCGTGTTTGAGCATCTCTTGGAGTTGGTCGGGTTGGACGCCGGACGACCCGTGGAGGACGAGTGGCGTGTCGAGGCCGTGGTCCTTGAGGGCCTGCCGGATGTCGTGTGCGAGGTCTGGGCGGAGTTCGAGGTCCTTGCCCTTGGCGACGCCGTGTTGCGTGCCGACGGAGATAGCGAGGAGGTCAGCGCCCGTCTTCTCGACGAACTCGACCGCCTGCTCGGGGTCCGTGTAGAACGCCTCTTCAGCCTCGATTTCGTCTTCGACACCCTTGATCTGGCCGAGTTCGGCCTCGATGAGGGTGTCGGAGTCCGCGGCCTCGACCATCTCGACGACTTCCCGACTCGTCGCGACGTTCTCGTCGAACGGTTCGTGGGAAGCGTCTATCATAATCGACGACGGGATGTCGAGTTCTATCTGCTGTTCGATGAACTCGAGGTCCGTCTGGTGGTCCATGTTGAGGAAGACGCCGATGTCGTACTGTTCGGCGATTGCCTCGATGTAGGTACCCATGGACTTCAGGCCCGCGACGGGGTCACCGTTACCGGCGAACTTGCACGCACCGCCGCTGAGTTGGAGCAGCAGGTCCGAGTTCATCCGGTCGGCACCCTCCATGAGTCCCATCATGACGTTCGGTTCCGCGACGTTACTCGCGATGAGACCGAACCCTTCGTCGAGCGCCTCGTCGTATACAGTGGCGAGTTCCTCCCCGCCGTAAAACGGCATTATGCGTTCACCTCGTGTTCGGCAACGAACGCGAGGATAATAATCTATGGGAAACCGGTTTCGGTTTTGCACGTTCTCGTTCGTTCATTTTCGAGTTAATTTTCAGCGAGCACGAGACGCGCCGCTCAGAACCGTGAAGAAAACGGAGCGACAACGCGGCGAGAGTTAGGAGAACAGTTTCTTCAGGCGTGCGAACAGGCCCTTTTCGGGGTCGCCGCCACGGCGGACCGGTTCCTCAGATTCCACTTCGGGCTCGGAGTCGCCCGATTCGTCGTCCGCCGACTCGGCGTCGCTTCCGTCGGAACCGAACGAGACGGACCCGGTCTTCCCTGCTTCGGCGAGTTCGACTGCCTGCTCGACGATTGCCTCGGCGTTGTTGACGCCGTCTTTGACGGTGCCTTTGACGACGAGTTTGCCATCGAATCGGTCGCGACTAACCGACGTATCTGAGGTGATGATGACCGCGTCGGCTTCCGCGATGGCCTCAGACGACAGTTCGTCTTGAGTCCCCATGGCACCTTGGACTTCGACGTCGATGTCGTGGCCGAGACGCTCACCGGTCTGCAGGAGGTTCTCTGCCGCCATCTGGCTGTGTGCGATACCCGTCGGACAGGATGTGACTGCGACTAATTTCATTGGTCTGAGGTTAGGATGTTAGTGACTTCATCTTTGGTGTCAGCCGCGAGAACGTTCGCGGCGAGCGCTTCGGCGTCTCCCGTGTTCGTCTCCGTGACGGCCGCTTTCACGTGCGGGACCGTGACGGCACTCATGCTCAACTCGTCTAACCCGAGACCGACGAGGAGTTCGGTGAGGTCCGGGTCACCTGCCATCTCGCCACACATGCCGACCCAACAGTCGTGACCGTCTGCTGCCGCGACAGTCGCATCGATGGCGTGCAGGACCGCGGGTTGGCGATAGTCGCCGAGTTCAGAGACGCGTTCGTTACCGCGTTCGGCGGCCATCACGTACTGGGCGAGGTCGTTCGTCCCGATACTGAAGAAGTCGACGTGCGGTGCGAATCGGTCGGCCATGAACGCCGCGGCGGGCGTCTCTATCATGATGCCGAACTCGGGCACCTCGTGGGCGAGTCCCTCTTCGGCGAGGTCGGACGCGACGGATTCGAATCGCTCGCGTGCCTCGTGGAGTTCGTCCAGCGTCGTCACGAGGGGAAGCATCACCGAGAGACGCGTCCCGTCGGTGCTTCCCGCGGCCCGCAATAGCGCGCGAATCTGTGTCTCGAAGAGCGACGCGTCGGGGCCGAGTGACCGTCGAATCCCGCGCTCACCGAGGAACGGATTCTCCTCTTCCGGCAAGTCGAGGTACGGAACCGGTTTGTCGCCGCCGATGTCGAGGGTTCGGACGACGACGCGGCCGTGTTCGAACGACTCCAGTGCGTCGACGTACGCGTCGAACTGCTCGTCTTCGTCCGGTGGCGTCTCCCGGTCTAAGAAGAGGAACTCACTTCGGAACAGGCCGATACCGTCGGCCCCACGGTCGACTGCGGGTTCGAGGTCGGCGAGTGTCCCGACGTTGGCCGCGACTTCGATGCCGACGCCGTCGGCCGTCTCCGCAGGACCGGTTCTGACGTGAACGTCCGCCTCGGCGGTGGCGGCCGCTTTCGTGTCGTCGTCGGGATTGACGATGAGGTCACCCGCGTCGCCATCGACGACGACTTCAGTCCCGTCTTCTATCGACTCCAGTTCGTCCCCGACGCCGACGATGGCGGGGAGGGCGAGCGACCGAGCGAAGATGGCCGCGTGCGAAGTTCGTCCACCGGTCACGGTCACGAATCCTGCAACCCGCTTCGGGTCGAGTTGCGCCGTGTCACTCGGCGTGAGACGTTCGGCGACGACGACGCTCCCTTTCGGGAGCGACGAGAGGTCGACACGTTCGCCGTCCGAGAGAACGCGGACGAGTCGGTCACGGATGTCACGCAGGTCGTCTGCGCGTTCACCCATGCGCCCGCCCATGCTCTCGAACTGCTCGACGAACCCCGTGAACGTCTCTTGGACGGCATGTTCGGCCGGTAATCCGCCTTCGATGGCGTCGGTGACGCCGTCGGTAATCTGCGGGTCGTTGAGGAACTGCACGTGGGCGTCGAACACGGCGGCCTCTTCTTCACCGACGCGTTCGGCGGTCCGTGCGCGTTCTGCCTGCAACTCGTCTTCGGCGACGCTCCGCGCCTCGTCGAATCGTGCGAGTTCGTTCTCGGCATCGACGTCCTCGGGGGCGGGCGGGTCCGAGAGGTCGGCGTCTGGACGGTACCAGACGACCTTTCCGACCCCGGAGAGCGGTGTCACGCCGATACCAGAGAGGGTTCGTTCGGCCATGGTCAGTGTTCGGCTTCAGGCGTCGAAAGGATATCTTCGAGTGCGTCGAGAACCGCTTCTGCATCGTCGCCTTCGGCGACGAGACGTACGTCTTCGCCGGCAGAGACGCCCAGTCCCGTCACGGCGAGCATGCTCGCGGCGGGTGCCAAGTCGTCTGTGTCTGCACGGCCGAGTTGCACGTCCGCGTCGTACTCGTTGGCCGTCTCGACGAACTTCGAGGCTGGTCGTGCGTGAAGGCCGTCTTCGGGGACGACGGTGACGATTCGTTCCATTAGGCCACCACCTCACTGAGGATGTCCTGAACCGTCTCCTCGTTCTCTGCTTCGAGGAGGTTCTCCCGCACGTCTTCGTGCATGAGCGACCGAGAGAGTGCGCTCAGAATCTGGAGGTGGTCTTCGCCACCCTCGGCAGGGACGAGAATCATGAACAACAGGCGTGCCGGCTTGTCGTCCATGGCGTCGAAGTCGATTCCCTCGGTGGAACGAGCGAATGCGACAGTCGGCTTGGTGACTGCGTCCGTCTTCGCGTGCGGGATGCCGATGCCGAAGCCGACACCGGTGGTCGCCTCTTCTTCTCGTTCGAGGAGTGCGTCGAGTGCCGCCTCACGGTCCTCGACACGGCCTGCGTCGACTGCCAGGTCGAGCAGGAATTCGATGGCTCCGTCCTTGGTCGCCGGGGGCTCTTCGAGTGAAATCAGTTCGAGCGGTGTGATGGTGCTGATGTCTGCTACGTCCATGGTACTTCGTTCGGGTATGGAAAGATTGGTTAGGTGTCGTGGTCAGTCGTCGCTGCTCTGTGCCGAACCCGCCGTGACTTCGAAGTCGGGCTTGATGCCCGTCGCGATGACTGCCGTCACGAGCGACCCGAGCAGGATACAGCCGATGAACGCGAACGGCTGGTTCGACAGCGGAACGACGAAGATGCCGCCGTGGGGAGCAGGCATCGTCACGCCGAGTGCCATCGAGGCCGCCCCCGCGACTGCACTGCCAGCCACGACGCTGGGGATGACGCGTGCGGGGTCTGCTGCTGCGTAGGGAATCGCACCCTCGGTGATGAACGAGAAGCCGAGGAGGACACCGCTCTTGGCGTTCTCGTACATCTCTTCTGCGTACTTCTGCGGTGCGATGAAGTTCGAGAGCGCGAGGCCGATTGGTGGGACCATCCCGGCAATCATCACGGCGGCCATCGGGGCGGTGACGCCCTCGGAGATGAGGCCGACCGAGAACACGTACGCCACCTTGTTGATTGGGCCGCCCATGTCGGACGCCATCATCGCGCCCACGAGGGCACCGAAGACGATGGCCTGACTGCCGCCCTGCATGTTGCTCAAGAACGCGGTGAGTTCAGCGTTGGCGATGGAAATCGGGACGCCCAGCACGAACAGCATAATCGGCGTCAAGACGGCGGTGGTCGCCACCGGGATGAGGAGCACCGGCATCATCGGTGCGACGAACTCCGGCACGTTGCGTTGCTTGAACCAGCGAGCGACGAGACCGGCGAGGAACCCAGCCACGATTGCGCCGAGGTAGCCGGCACCGGCCGAACCGCCCTGGAGACCGATGACGTCACCTGCCGCCTGCAGGACGTTTCCTTGCTGGATGATGTACGAGAGGATGAACCCCGGTGCCAGGCCCGGACGGTCGGCGATTGCGTACGCGATGTACGCCCCGAGAACCGGGACCATGAGTGTAAGTCCCGCGACACCGATTTGCGCGAGGAACCAGCCTGCCGTGCCAGTGCTACTGAACACGTCTTGTACGTTGTTCGAAAGCGAGGCTACCGCGTAGCCCAGTGCCAGAAAGATTCCGCCGATGGTCACGAACGGAATCATGAACGATACCCCTGTCATGAGGTCCTCCTTCACCGACGTGAGGTAGGACCGAACCGCGTCTTCTGCATCGTTTGCCATAGTGTTGCCACCCCGTTATCGTTTCTACACGTATATCTTCAAAAACCCTTTCGAATATGAATGTTCCTGAGTGTTTTAGTCCTTAATAAACATTCATCCGAAAGGTCAGCGAGCCCGGACAGTGCTCACGTCGACGTGTGTCTCGTTCGTGAGCACGTCTTCGAGGTGGGGGACTCGGGTTCCGGCGACGCCGACGACACGTGCAGCAGTGAGAATCCCCATTCGGAGGGCATCAGAATCGCTCATCCCGCGTTCGAGTGCCGCGAGGAATCCAGACAGAATCGCGTCACCCGCCCCGACGGTATCGACGACGTCGACGTCGAGTGCCGGCGCAGATAGGATTGCGTCTTCGGTCACGAGGACGGCACCGTCGCCCCCGAGGGAGGCGAGCACGTATTCGAACTGCCCGTCACGGAGTTCTTCTGCCGCCGCAATCGCGTCTTCGTTCGTCTCGACGGTTCGCCCAGTCGCTTCCGCGAGTTCCGACCGGTTGGGTTTACAGACGAAGTAGTCGGCGTCGAGTTCTGCGAGGTACTTCCCGCCCATGTCGACTGCCGTTCGCCAGTCACCCGCCCGGGCGAGTCTATCGACCGATTCGAGCGCCATTCCGCGCGGGAGACTCCCGCCGACGAGGAGCGTTTCGGGTTCGTTCGCCTGTGCCGCCTCGACGAGTTCGTCCACGTCGGCGTCCGTGATGTGCGGGCCGTTGTGGTTGAGTTTGTACTCGCCGTCGTCGGCGAGAACAGTCGTGTTCAATCGAGTGTGGTCGTCGATGTTCACGAAGTCGCTCGGGACGCCATCCGCGTCGAGTCGGTCACGAACGAACGTCCCGAAGTGACCACCGAGAAACCCGGATGCTGTCGCCTCGACGTCGAGCGCAGAGACGTACTTTGCGACGTTGATGCCTTTCCCGCCGGCGGTGAACACCGCTTCGTCGGTTCGATGGACGACACCGGGTTCGAGTGGTTCGTCGAAGTGAATCGTGTGGTCTACCGCAGGGTTCGGTGTAATCGTGAGAATCATTGGGAAACTCCGTCGACGACTTCGACGCCCGCACTCTCTATCTCCTCGCGCGTCTCGGGGTCGAGTTCGCCGTCAGTGATGAACAGGTCGACGTCTTCGAGCGTTGCGAACTGGACGAAACTCCGGCGACCGAGTTTGGAAAAGTCGGCAACGAGGACGACTTTTGCGGCCTTCTCGACCATCAGTTCTTTCATCCGGGCCTCGTCTTCGTTCGGCGTCGTCAGCCCCGACTCGACGTCGAGTGCGTTCGTTCCCAGAAAGAGGACGTCGAAGTTCGTCCGTTGCATGAACGATTCTGCAGTTGGACCGACGAGTGCGCGCGTCCGGCGGCGGAGGGTCCCACCGGTGAGTTTGACCTCGTTGTCCTCGTCGTTCAGTTCGATGGCGAGTCGTGGCGAGTTCGTGACGGCGAGAATCGTGCCGTCTTTCGGGACGGTCCGGGCGACTTCCATCGTCGTCGTCCCCGCGTCGAAGAAGACGACTTGTCCCTCGGCGAGTTCCTCGATGGCGCGCTTGGCGATTGCCCGTTTCGCGTCGAGGTTCTGTACTTCTTTCTGCCCGTAGGTCTGCTCTTGGCCGACGGAGGTCACGGGAACGGCCCCACCGTGTGACCGTTCGACCAGTCCGCGGTCTTCGAGTTCGCGTAAGTCACGACGTATCGTCGCCTTCGAGTACCCGAGGTCCTCGGACAGTCCCTCGACCGAGCGGCCGTCGGACTCGGAGACGAGTTCGACGATACGGCGTTTTCGCTCTGCTGGTAACATCTGTAACGATTCCTCGTTAGATGGGAAGTGGGTGACGAGTAGTGTTAATTGTTTATGTTGGATTCCGTTCGTATGTGTTCGAAACCGGGTGGAGGACGAACAGGAACGAAAATAGGTTACCGACGAACTGCACGTCGGGCGTGGTTGGGCAGGGGCGAGACGGGAGAAAATCATCGTACAGTCGGGCACAACTGTACGCAGCGTACCGCAGAGTGATGAGACTGGTCGGCGACCAGTCGCGACCGGTCGGTTAGAGGCGGTCGAGGATGGCCACAGTCACGTCTTCAGTGGACGCGTCGCCGCCGAGGTCCGGCGTCCGCGGACCGTCTTCGAGGACGCCTTCGACTGCCGCACGAACCTGCTCGGCCTCGTCCTCGTAGTCGAGATAGTCGAGTAGCATGGCGGCCGAGAGGATGGTAGCCGCAGGGTTTGCGATACCCTCGCCGGCGATGTCGGGGGCAGACCCGTGAACCGGTTCGAACAGGGCGCTGTCCGGGCCAATGTTGGCCGACGGGAGCAGTCCGAGTCCGCCGACGAGACCGGCGGCGAGGTCCGAGAGGACGTCGCCCGCGAGGTTTGGACAGACGATAGTGTCGAACTGCGTCGGGTCGAGACAGACACGCGTCGCGAAGGCGTCCATCAGGACTTCTTCGGTCTCGACGCTGCGTTCGTCTGCGACAGAGACGACGGCGTCGCGGAAGCGTCCGTCCGTCTCGCGCATGACGTTCGCCTTGTGGGCGACCTGGAAACTGCCGCCTTCGCCACCGACGTAGTCGCAGGCGTACTCGGCGAGTCGTTCCGAGGCGGACGTCGTCACCACGCGCGTGAGCGTGGAGAGGTCGTCCGAGAGGCGGTCTTCGTGACCCGAGTAGACGCCCTCGGTGTTCTCTCGCAGGAAGACGAGGTCTGTCTCCGGACGGAGTGCGTCCACACCGGGGTAGGCTTTCGCCGGGCGGACGTTGACGAACGAATCGACGGCCGTTCGAAGCGGGAGGATGACGTCGGCGGCAGTCTCGCCCGCCGCGCCGAACAGGGTCGCGTCCGACTCGGCAACGAGGTCGTACGTCTCCTGTGGGAGTGCCTCGCCCGTCTCCGCCTTCACGTGGTCGCCGGCGTCGGCTTCGACGAACTCGAAGTCGCCGACAGCGTCGAGCACGTCGACGGCGGCGGGGATGACTTCGCTCCCGATTCCGTCACCGGGGATGACGACGATTTCCTCAGTCATCGACGTAAGGGAGAGCGGCGGCTTTCTCGGCGACGGCGTCGGCGTTCGACTTCATGAGCGCCGTCGTGTCCCAGACACCCTCGGTGAGTGCCTTTCGCTGTGCGTCGTCGACGGTCACGTCTACGGTAGTGTCTCCGTACGTGACCGTCTCGTTCTCCACGTCGACGTCGATGTCGCCGTCGGGGTTCTCGTCGACCCACTCCTGGAGTTCGACGATGGTCTCGTGGTCTGCCGTGACCGTCGGGATGCCGAGTGCGAGACAGTTGCCGGCGAAGATTTCGGCGAACGACTCGCCGACGATGGCGTCGATACCCCAACGCATGAGCGCCTGTGGGGCGTGTTCGCGCGACGACCCACACCCGAAGTTGGCGTTGACGACCATGATGGAGGCGTCCTGGAAGTGCGCCTCGTTCATCGGGTGGGCTTTGGGTTCGTCGTGTTCGTCGTATCGCTGGTCGAAGAACGCGAACTCACCGAGGCCGTCGAACGTGACGACTTTCATGAACCGCGCCGGGATAATCTGGTCCGTGTCGATGTCGTTCCCACGGATTGGGACGCCCGACCCGGAGGCGGAATCTATCGCTGGAATCTCGTCGGTCATGCCGTGTTCACCTCCTTCAGTTCGCGTACGTCAGTCACTTCCCCGGTGATGGCCGCGGCGGCGACCATGCGCGGACTCATCAGGACGGTGCGGCCGTCTTTCGACCCCTGCCGACCGATGAAGTTGCGGTTCGACGAGGATGCAGACGCCTCGTCGCCCTCTAACTGGTCTTCGTTCATGCCGAGACACATCGAACACCCTGCTTCTCGCCACTCGAAGCCGGCTTCTTCGAACACCTGGTCGAGGCCTTCCGCTTCGGCGGCGGCCTTGACGCGCTGACTGCCGGGGACGACCATCGCGCGGACGCTGTCGGCGACCTGCCGGCCCTCGACGACTTCTGCGGCACGGCGCAGGTCGGGCATTCGGGCGTTGGTACACGACCCGAGGAACGCCACGTCGATTTTGTAGCCCTGCATCGTCTCGCCGGGTTCGACGCCCATGTGTTCTTGGGCCATCCGAGCGGTGTCCTGCTTCTCTTCGGGCAGGTCTTCGGGGGCCGGAATTGGTTGGGTGATGCCGACTCCCTGTCCGGGTGTCGTACCCCACGTGACGACGGGTTCGAGTTCCGACCCGTCGATGGTGACGACGTCGTCGTACTCGGCGTCCTCGTCGGAGCGGACGGACTCCCAGTACGGCTTGAGTTCGTCGAACTTCTCGGGGTTCTCTTGGAAGTAATCGGTCTGCTTCAGCCACTCGTAGGTGGTCTCGTCTGGGTTGACGTAGCCCGCGCGAGCACCGCCCTCGATGGACATGTTGCAGATACTCATCCGCCCTTCCATCTCGAGGTTCTCGATGGCCTCGCCGGCGTACTCGTAGACGTAGCCGACGCCGCCTTCGGTTCCGAGGCGACGGATGATTTCGAGGACGACGTCCTTCGCTTCGACGCCCGGGCCGAGTTCGCCCGTGACCTCGATTTTTCGAACCTTCTTCTTCTCCATGGCGACGGTCTGGGTCGCCAGCACGTCGCGAATCTGGCTCGTCCCGATACCGAACGCCAGCGCACCGAACGCGCCGTGGGTCGAGGTGTGGCTGTCACCACAGACGATGGTCATGCCGGGTTGGGTGAGGCCCTGCTCTGGCCCGATGACGTGGACGATACCCTGGTCGCCAGAGGTCGGGTCCGAGAAGTTGATGCCCGCGTCGCGAACGTTCTGTTCGAGTTCGGCCATCATCTCTTCGGCGGCGTCGTCACGGAAGGGCCGCGACTGGTCCGACGTGGGGACGATGTGGTCTACCGTCGCGTGCGTTCGCTCGGGGTACGCGACTTCTAAGTCGCGTTCTTGGAGCATCCCGAAGGCCTGCGGACTCGTCACCTCGTGGATGAGGTGCAGGCCGCAGAACAGTTGCGTCTGGCCCGTCGGGAGTTCGGAGACAGTGTGTTCTTCCCACACCTTGTCGTAGAGCGTTCCCTCACTCATCTACGTCACCCGATACCGTTCGAGCGGGGCCGTCGTCGCGGCCGCGTTTCCAGACTTCGCTTGCATCCGCGCCGTTGCGCGGGGTGTGGTCGACGTCTTCCATCGTCTCGGACCCGCCGGTCATCTCCGGCGTGGTGCCGGCCACTTCGCCGCCGTCGGTGGCGGCCGGACCGCGCTCGTAGACCGTCGTGAAGGTCTCTCCCGTATAGGGATTCGTGTGGCTGATGTCTCCCATTCGTTCGGCTGTGCCGTCTCGTGTTTCGTTTCGTGTCATGTGTGGGGCGCTGCTGGCTGGTCAGTCGTCTGCTGGTGCTTCTGCTTTCTCTGTGTCGTCGGCGTCGTCGTCACCCCACGCGAACAACTCGCGGAGCGGTGCGCCAACCTGCTCGATTTCGTGATTCTCTTCGGCTTCCTTGAGCTGGGTGTACGACGGGCGACCCGCCTGATTCTCCAGAATCCACTCGCGGGCGAAGGTGCCGTCTTGGACCTCTTCGAGGACCTCTTCCATGCGCTCTCGGCTGTGTTCGTCGACGATGCGGTCACCACGGGTCAGGCCGCCGAACTCCGCGGTGTCGGAGACGGAGTGCCACATGCCGCCGAGTCCATCTTCGTACATCAGGTCGACGATGAGCTTCAGTTCGTTCAGGCACTCGAAGTAGGCCATCTCAGGGGAGTAGCCCGCGTCGACGAGCGTCTCGTACCCCTGCTTGACGAGCGAGGTGACACCGCCACAGAGGACGGCCTGTTCGCCGAACAGGTCGGTCTCGGTCTCTTCTTGGAACGTCGTCTCGATGACACCGGCACGGGTACACCCGATTGCGTGGGCGTACGCCAGCGCTTCTTCTTTCGCCTCGCCGGTCGTGTCCTGATAGACGGCGATGAGGCCGGGGGTCCCTTCGCCAGCCTCGTAGTTCCGGCGGACGAGGTGGCCGGGGGACTTCGGCGCGGCGAGCGTCACGTCGACGTTCTCCGGTGGGCGAATCTGGTTGTAGTGGATGTTGAACCCGTGGGCGAACTGGAGCGTGTCGCCGTCTTCGAGTCCGTCTCGAATCTCCTCGAACACCGCCGGTTGGACGGTGTCGGGGACGAGGATGGAGACGATGTCGGCTTCCGCGGCGGCCTCGGCGGGCGTCGCAACGCGGAGTCCGTCTTCGCGTGCTGCTGCGCGCGACGAGGAGTCGGCACGGAGGCCGACGACCACGTCGACGCCGCTGTCGGCGAGGTTCTGTGCGTGGGCGTGGCCCTGACTCCCGTAGCCGATGATGGCGACGGTCTTGTCGTCGATTTGGGAGCGGTCTGCGTCGTCGTCGTAGTATACAGTTGTATTGAGTTCGGTCATTGGGTATTTGTCGTCGGTTTCGTCGGTTCGCCGGAGGTTCCGGGTTCCTCTCCGGGGACTGTCTTCTTCGCACCGTGGGCGAGGGCGGTCTGGCCGGTTCGGGCGATTTCGATGATGCCGAATCGGCGGAACGCGTCCACGGCGTCGTCTATCTTCCGCTCGTCGCCGGTGAGTTGGACCGTGATGGTCTCCGGACCGGCGTCGAGGGTCGTGCCGTCGTACATCTTCGTGATGGCGTGGACCTTGTCGGGGTCTTCGCCGCGGACCTTCAGGAGGACGAGTTCCGCGCGAACGGCGTCGTCGTCCAGTTCGCCGATGGAGATGACGGGCTTGAGTTTCGCAATCTGCTTTTCTATCTGGTCGATGCCGGGGTCCGGTTCTTCGACGACCATCGTGATACGCGAGTGGCCGTCGACGGTGGTCGGACCGACCGTGAGACTCTCGATGTTGAACTGGCGCCGTGCGGCGAGGCCGGCGATTCGCGAGAGGACACCGGGTTCGTCCTCAACGATGGCCGAAAGCACCGTGCGGCGTCGTTCGGGTTCTGACTCCACTTCGGGGTCGATACGGATACCTTGCGAGTTGCGTCGGCCTGCTGGGTGGGGTCGTTCGTCTGGTGCGGGCCCTTGCAGTCCCTTCTGTTTGTCACTCATAATTGGTCCTCCGAGAGTGCGAACTTTCCATTCGGTGCGCCCGAGGAGACCATCGGGTAGACGTTCTCCGCCGGGTCGACGTGGAAGTCGATGACCGACGGACCGTCGTAGGCCAGTGCCTCTTCGATGGCGTCTGCAACCTCGTCGTAGGAGTCCACAGTCCACCCGCGGGCACCGAAGGCCTCGGCGAGTTTGTCGAACTGCGGACACCACTCGTAGCCGGCGGCCATGCGACGCCCTTCGAAGAAGGCGTCTTGCCACTGGCGAACCATCCCGATGTACTCGTTGTTCAGGATGGCGATGGTGATGTCGAGGTCCTCGCGCACGGCGACGGACAGTTCCTGAATCGTCATCAGGAACGAGGCGTCGCCGTCGACGCAGACGACAGTCTCGTCGTCGTCAGCGGCGAGTCGAGCACCGATGGCGGCCGGGAGACCGTACCCCATCGTGCCGAGGCCGTGCGAAGAGACCCACCGGCGCGGTTCGCGGAACGTCCAGTACTGGGCGGCCCACATCTGGTGTTGGCCGACCCCACTCGTGACGATGGTCTCGTCTGGGGTCGCTTCGTCCAGCGCTTCGACGACGAACTGCGGTTTCAGGGGTTCGTCCTCTGGTGCCGCGTAGTCCATCGGGTACTCGTCTTTCCAGACGAGACACTGTTCGCGCCATTCGCGGGCGTCCGGACTGTGTTCCATCTCTGCCCCGATGCGCTCGATGGCGGTACCGGCGTCGCCGACGACTGGGTAATCTGCGTGGATGTTTTTCGATATTTCCGCCGGGTCGATGTCGACGTGGACGACTTCCGCTTCGGGCGCGAAGGTGTCGATGCCGCCGGTCAAGCGGTCGTCGAAGCGCGTCCCGATAGCGATGAGGCAGTCGGTGTGGGTGATAGCCATGTTGGCGTATCCGGTGCCGTGCATCCCTGCCCACGAGAGACAGAGTTCGTCGTCTTCCGGCATCGCGCCGATTCCGGGCATCGTCGTGACGACCGGAATCTGGTGCTCGGTCGCGAAGTTCCGGGCGACGTCGGTCGCATTACCCTTGACGACTCCACCGCCGAACAGGAGGAGTGGATTCTCTGCTTGTTCGATTGCGCGGGCGGCCGCTTCGACCTGTGCGTCGTCGGGGTCGGTCCGTGGACGGCACGTCTCTGGCGGGCGTGCGTCGCCGGGTTCACGGTCAGTCTCACCGAGGGAGGTGTCCTTCGGTAAGTCGACCAGTGTCGGGCCGGGTCGGCCTTCCGCGGCCAGTGCGAACGCTTCGCCGACGGTGTCGCCGACAGTGTCGGGAGACGAAGCGAAGTAGTTGTGCTTCGTGATTGGGGCGGTGACGCCCGTCGTGTCCGTCTCTTGGAACGCGTCGGACCCGACCATGTCCGAGGGGACCTGCCCGGTGAGTGCGAGCATCGCGTCGGAGTCCATGTTGGCGTCGGCGATGCCGGTCACGAGGTTCGTCGCACCGGGACCCGAGGTTGCCAGACAGACACCGGGGTCACCGCGAACGACGCCGTAGGCGTCTGCGGCGTGGGCCGCGCCCTGCTCGTGGGCCATCGTCACGTGACGGATGTCGGAGTGGTACAGGGCGTCGTAGATGGGCATGATTGCTCCACCCTGCACGCCGAACGCCGTCTCGACGCCGGCGTTTTCGAGCGCGCGGACGACGGCGGTCGCGCCCGACGTGACTTCGGTCTGGGTCGGTTCGTCGTCGGACTGTGACGACGCGTCTGCGTCGGTCGTCGCGGCAGTGCGTTCACTCATGTGTGGCCTCCGTGGCGGTGTGTTGGTCGTCGATATCGATGCGTGTGCTGTCGGTCGGTTGCGTGGTACTGGTGCTCCATGGTTGGGGACTGCTGAAGTGTCTGAAAACGGTTCGAACCCGAGGACTGAGAGATGGAGTGTGAGGGGGCTATGCCCCTACAATAATGAGCGACCGAACAGCACCGACGGTGGCGGCGCTCGCCGCTGACTGCGGCGAAGCGGATGCCAACCGTGCGTCGTGCTGGTTCATCGTATGGCACACGTACTCCCGGGTCATAATAACTGTTGCGCGGCGGGCAACGATTGCACGCCGGCCGGGACAGAGTGCAGGGCGGTCGCCCAGTAGGGCCACAGCCCGGCGCCATCAGGCGCGGACCTCCTCCTCTCTCTCGTCTTCGTGGGTGACACCGACGTCGCGGGCGAACGCCTCGAGCGTCGTGTCGTTGACGCGCTCTTTCTCCGCGCCGTAGTCTTTGACGCGGCGGGTTACCTCACGGACCTCGGCGTCCGTGGGGTCGAACCCGATATCTGCGAGGCGCTTGCGAACCGAGTGCGTCCCCGTGTGTTTGCCGAGTACGAACTCGCGCGTGGCGCCGACCATCTCGGGGGTCATGACACCCGGTTCGAACGTGTCGGCGTTCTCGATGACGCCGGCGGCGTGGATGCCGCTCTCGTGGGAGAAGGCGTTCCGCCCGACGACCGGCTTGTTCGCCGGAATCGGGATGTCGGACGCCTTCTCGACGATGCGAGCTAACTCGGTGATTCTCGTGGTGTCGATGCCGGTGTCGACGCCGTAGAGGGATTCTGCGGCCATGACGACCTCCTCGTAGGCGGCGTTACCGGCACGTTCGCCGATGCCGTTGACCGACACCTGTGCCTGTGCGGCACCCGCTTCGAAACCGGCCATCGCGTTGGCCGATGCCAGTCCAAAGTCGTCGTGCGCGTGCACGTCGATTTTGGCGTCGGTGTGCTCGCGGACCGTCCGGACCATCCGGGCGAAGCGAGTCGGCGTCGCCACACCGCACGTGTCGGGGAGGTTGATCCAGTCGACGCCGGCCTCAGAGACCGCTTCGACGACTTCTATCAGGAACTCCTCGTCCGTCCGGGTGGCGTCCATCGGCGAGAACATTACTTCGGCGCCCGCGTCGCGGACGCGTTCGACACTTCGGACGGCCCGCTCGACAGCCTCTTCGCGAGAGGCGTGCATCGAGTCGGCCAACTGGACATCGCTGGTGCTCACGAACGTGTGAACCATGTCCACGCCGGAATCCAGCGCGGCTTCGATATCCTTGTCGACGACGCGGGCCAACCCGCACGTCGTCGAATAGTCCGCCGAAGCAGCGATATCAGCAACTGCTTCGAACTCCGCATCAGAGTTCACTGGGAACCCTGCCTCGATGACGTGGGTGCCCATGTCGTCGAGGGTGGCGGCGATGTCGCGCTTCTCCTCGTAACTGAACGAGGTTCGCGGTGACTGTTCGCCGTCGCGGAGTGTCGTGTCGAAGATTCGTACGTCTTCGATTTCAGATTGTTGGGCTAATGTGCCCTGGAAGAACTCGACCCGCCGGGGAACCCGACGAATCCTCCGTGTCGTTGTGAGACATCGTGTCAGTCAGGTGTGGGAACTCGTATATAAATGTTTCTCCCAGACAGTATCACGGTCGTTCACCAGCAACACTGTGAGTGTACCACACACCCCTAATCGCAGTACCTAAACGACCTTATACGATATCATGTCATATGTTGTCCTGATACAGCGTCACAGCATCCACCCCCAACCAAGTAATTAATTAACTCCTTTGGGTTTAGAAACGATAATTCGACCCCGTTTCGCGCACTCACGATTGGACGAATGTTGTCCGAATTGAATGGTAACACCTGACACGAGTCGGACGGTGACTATCGGTGAGACACCGCCGGTTCTGCCGTCACTGGACGAGTCGGCAACCCGACCACACTCCCCCTAAGTTAGTCCCGCCACGCTCCCCGAGACGACACCGGCCACCGACGGTGACCGAACCCTTTTCTCGTCGCTCGACAACCGACCGGGTATGGGCGACTTCAACCTCAACTTGCAGACGGCCGAAGAACACCTCGACGAAGACGACGCCGAAGGCGACGTCGTCCTCGGCGTCCTCGACGGGTCGACACCCCCCCAAGAGTGGGTCGAGTCCATCGCACGGGGTAACACGCTCTTTCTCGCCATCGAAGGTGACCTCAACAAACTCGCCGCCGGATTCGCACGCGACGTGAAAGACATGGGTGGGAACTTGATGCACTTCCGGAAGTTCCTCGTCGTCACGCCGCCGGGCGTCGACATCAACACGGACAACCTCTAACAGTCGGGTCGTCGTCCCCATCTCGGCCTTTCCTCCGCCCCGTTCTTCTCGGGGGTCTCTGTGTCTCGCAGTGACGCCGAACCCGACTGCACTCCGCTATCGACAACACAGTTCGAAACTCCGCACGCGAACGTGAGAGAAACCGGGCGCAACCACCGGTGGAGGAGGGCTTATGCGCGTTCCGGCCTACGGTACTATCATGCCGATGAAAGGTAGCGGACGCTCTCAGCTCCGTGAAATCGACCGATGGGACCACGGCGTCGGGTGGCTTGCGTATCCTGACGAGGCCATGCAACGGGCCAGCCACGCCGTCGAGGTAGACGGCGACGTGTGGGTGTTCGACCCAGTCGATGCACCGGGCGTCGACGACTTGCTCGACGACCTTGGCGACGTCGCTGGCGTCGTCGTCGGACTCGACCGGCACAAACGCGATGCGGCAGCGGTGGCGAACCGCCACGAGGTTCCGGTCTACGTCGCGTCGTGGATGACGGGAGTCGCCAACGAACTTGACGTGACGGTCGAACGATTCGGAAGCGAACTCGCCGACTCGGGGTTCCAGACGTTCCGTGTCGTCGATAAGACGGTCCCGCCGTGGCAAGAAGCCGGGTTCTTCCACGAGGAACTCGACACACTCGTCGTTCCCGAAGCGGTCGGGACCGTTGGGTACTACTGCGCGCCCGGTGAGCGACTCGGTGTCCATCCGATGCTCCGACCGTTCCCACCACGCCGACTGCTCTCATCGTTCGACCCTGAACGCCTGCTCGTCGGTCACGGTGCTGGAGTGATGGAGAACGCGGGTGACGAACTTCGAACCGCCCTCGCGAACGCGCGGAAGAACCTCCCCAGTGCGTACGTCCAAGCGTTCAAGACGATGGTTTCAGACTGATGACTGACCAGCGGCGCGTCGTCGGTGATGGCGGCCACACGACCGACGAGGGCGACTCGGCTCACTCGACAGCAGTCGAACCAGATAGCCCGGGTTCCCGCCGGCGTATCCACGTGACTCGGGGACTGGTCGAGGTCCTCCTCGACATGGCTGAAGCGGCCGAACCACAGGAGACGAATCTGGTGCTCGCGCCGACGCCCGCCGGAGACTTCGACGACGACCTCGGAATCGACCCCGAGACTCCCGTGCTCACGCACTTCTACATGGCCGAAGCGGGCGGGTCGGTCAGCGCCATCTTCGGTGTCGACCTCGGAACGCCGGCAGGCCGTGGTCGTGCACGCTTCATCACGCACCCGCAAGGGCCGTTCGAACTCACCGAGCGCGACGATTTGGCCGCCGTCGTTCTCCTCGCTGTCCCACCGTGGGATGAAGAGACCCTCGCCGCGTTCGACCGCGCAGGACGGAAACTCGACCTCGTCGTCGTCGACGCGGAACCACCAGAAGAAGAACTCGCCTGAGCACGGAACGCACCTCGCGCTGGACGAGTGTCCTCTCCGCGTGGTCTCCTCTCGAAACGAGACCAGTCGGTCGCGCCTACCGCAGATACCCGAGGTCGGTCAACTGCTCGGCAATCTCTTGGAACTCGGATTCGGAGAGTTCGCCGCCCGACCGTTCGTGCTGGATGACGATACTTCGCAAGAGGAACCGCACGAGGTCACTCGTACTCGAAAACGTCGTTCCTTCGAGCGTCTCCTCGACGCGCCCGGCCAACTCTTTCGGGATAGAAACCGTCGTGTACTCGGTCATGGCTGGCACCTGGCGCTCGTGGGGGTTAATCCCAACGGTGCGAAGACCGGTGCGGCACAGATGAACTGGACGACACGAAGTCGTCACGAATGGTCGGGGGTTTTTCCCGTCCGCACTTCGTAGTTCTATCTGATGGCAGCGAGACCGCCGCAGAACGAGACGTCGGACCCTGACACTATCGAGTTCGGCATCGCGGCACTGTCCGACGATGTCGACGCCGCCGATATCGACTACCCGGCCGACGCGCAGACGATTGCGCAGGCGCTCGACCACGTCGCCGTCCCCATCGACGCCGCGGGGAACACGGTCACGATAGACGAGGTGCTCGAAGAAACTCAGAAATCACAGTTCGAGTCGCGTCGTGACCTGCTGGAGTCACTGCACCCGGTGTTCGAGCAGTTCCGCGCCAAGGCGTCGAAGAGTCTCGTCGCACGACTTCGGTCTCTCGTCCCATTTTGAAGGGAACGGAGACGGCAGTACCCCTCGATTCAGCGTCAGTAACGCGATAATCCGACACCGACGGCGCGCGTCACTCCAGTTCTTCGATACGCTTCATCTGGTCCCGATGGAGTGAGAGGATGAGGTCCGAGAGGACACCGAACATCAGCAGTTGGACGCCGAAGAGGATACCCGCCGCGGAGACGACAGCGATAACCTCGTGTGAAATCGAGCGGACGACCCACTCGTATCCGACGTAGAGTGCGAGGCCGAGACCGGCCGCCGTCGACGCGAGTCCGACACTCCCGAAGTAGAACAGCGGATTGTTGGTCTTCGCCCGTCGGTACAGTTCGAGGAAGATGATTCCGCCGTCGCGGATTGGATGAAGGTTCGTGTTCGACCCACTCGGTCGGGGGTAGTACGTCGTGGGGACGACAGTCGTCTTGAACCCGCGTTTCGCACACTCGACGGCCATCTCCGTCTCGATACCGAACCCGTCCGACGTGAGCGTCATCTGGAGGAACGACTCGCGCGTGAACGCCCGGTAGCCACTGAGGATGTCTCTGAAGTCCTGTCCGTGGATGAGTCCGAACGCCCGGTTGATGATTTTGTTTCCAATCTGGTTCAACCTCGTCATCGCCCCTGCTCGCATGTCGGCGAACCGGTTGCCGATGACGTGGTCGTACCCCTCCTCCAACGGTTCGAGCATCTTCGTCGCGTCCGCCGCCTCGTAGGTTCCGTCGCCGTCGAGCATGAGCACGTACTCTGCCTCGACGTACTTCTCGACGGCCTCTCTGACCGCTTGGCCCTTCCCGGAGCCGGACTGAACGACCACGCGCGCACCGGCCTCGTCGGCGAGTTCACGCGTCCCGTCCGTGGAGTCACCGTCGATGACGAGGACGTTGCTGAATCCCTCGTCTCGGTAGTCGGCGACGACGTCGGCGATGGTCTCCGCCTCGTTGTAGGTGGGGATGAGGACGCACACGTCGGCGTAATCCATTACGCGGCAAAACAGACGGGCAATATAAAAGGACTTCTCAATTCGTGTTCTGGCGACGACAACCGAGAGACCCGTGTTATTTTTATGACCGTCGTTCAACCGGGGGTATGCGCACTCTCGCTCGCCGTCTGTCGAAAGGGGCGATGTTCCTCCTTTCGCTCACAGGACTCCCGTACCTGGTCTATGGGTTGCTCTACTACCTCATCGACCCCGAGGGGTCGCCGGCGAACAAGCAGGAATCCGAACCGACGGTCAGTATCGTCCTCCCGACGTACAACGAAGAACGAATCATCGAGAACAAACTCGACGACATCTTCGCACTCGACTATCCGATGGAGAAGGTCGAAGTCGTCATCGTCGATTCGAGCGACGACTCGACTCGAGACATCATCCGTGACTGGTTTGACGGCCGAGACGCCCCGACGCTGAACCTCATCGAAGAAGACGAGCGACGTGGCCTCGCGCCTGCCCTCAACGATGCCTACGCCGCCGCGAAGAACGAGATGGTCGTCAAGACTGATTGCGACTCGAAAGTCGCACCCGACGCACTTCGCGTCGCCGCCGCGAACCTCGCCGACCCCGACGTCGGTGCAGTCACTGGACGCAACGCCGACGTGCTCGGTGGAAGCGGCGTCGAAGAAGGCTACCGCGGCATCCAAGCGACTATCCAGACACTCGAATCGCACCTCGACTCGACGCTCATCTTCCACGGACCGTTTTCGGCGTTCGAGAACGACGAAATCGTCCCCATCGACCCCGATTCTATCGCCGACGACACCGAACTCGCCCTGCTCATTCGACGCAACGGGAAGCGGGTCATCTTCGACCCAGACATCCGGTACAAGGAGGCGTCGCACTCTGAGTTCTCGAAGCGCCGGACCCAGAAAGACCGTCGCGCGATGGGTCTCATCCGCCTCCTCGCACACCACCGAGATGCACTGGGTCGCTATGGGCTGTACGGCGGTGTCGTGCTGCCGTTCAACTGGTGGTTCATGATCGTCTCGCCGTGGCTTCTCGCCGGTGCACTCGCCGTCACGACGCTGGCAGGGTTCGCACTCTCTGGCCCGCTTGGTCTCGTCGTCCCCGGCGCACTCGCAGGGTTCGTCTCTCTCGGGTCGCGTGACAAGTTAGGCTCGCTCCAACCGGCCTACGCACTCTTCGACACGCAGGTGTCACTGCTGTTTGCCAGTGTGAAACTGCTCCGCGGAGAAGGCAGTGCGATTTGGGAAGTGGACGAAGAACTTCGAGACCAGTACGAGTAGCCACATCCTCAATTCGAGGACACGGTTTTTTTCGTCAAGTATAATCAGGGCCCTACCACGTCCCTATCTATTCGACGTGGTTTGGGAGACCCCAGCGCTGCAGTGAACAGGAACAGAAGATTCACCATGTGACTTACTCCCCATCCAACAACCGTGACGACACTCGATACTGATGAGGACGGCCATCTTTTGGATGCTATATTGGGAGGTTTGACCGGACGATGACTCTGAAACTCGGTGATAGTGTCATGAGTGCTCCGAAGTAACAGACAGAACCAATTCCAGCAATCACTACGGTGTATATCTCACCTTGGGGAACGAGCTGTTCAAAGAGAAAAACGACGATGGCCATCAACAGTGCAGAAATGAGCTGTAGGAAAACATCACGCTTCGGGAACGAGACTGGCATAATCTCACGAGAGACGTGCCAATATCCCAACAGGGAGATGGCACCCGAAGAGAATGTTGCCAGTGCCGCACCTACCCATCCGAAGATGGGAATCAGCAAGATATTGAGGATGAAGTTAGCAACAATGAACAGTCCGTTGATTCTGAAGGACACCTCTGGTTTGTCGAAAGCATTGATTCCGGTCTCGAGAATTGTTGAGAAACTATACAATAGTTGTGCTAATATCAAGAGCAGAAGAATATTGTATCCGATGGTAAACTCAGGGCTATATAGCGCTAACACCTGTTTTCCGATAACAGCACCGCCCAATAGGCCAGGAATTATGAGAAATCCAGCGTATGGGAGTGCATTTTGGACCAGTTGCTTTGCTTTCCGGGGGTCTGCATTCGCGATTTGACTCACTTGGGGGAAGATTGCACGGCTAACGGCATTGCTGAACAGTCCGAGAATTAGCGAGACATTCCACGCTGCTTTGTAAATCCCGATAAGTCCCTCAGAGACGAAGAACCCTAAAATCAAGATATCCATCGAGCTAAAGGCACGGTTTCTGAGGTTCGAAATCCAAGAATATTTAGCGAACGAAAAAATCGACGTGAATGATTCTCGGGAGGGAACCTGAGCACGTATCGATATGAAGTATATGCCGATGAGTGAGGAGACCGACAGCGCAATTAAGTAGCTAATTATGAGCGCAGTCAGGCCGAAGCCAGTTAGAATCAGGACGATCTGCAACGAACTCCGAACGACCGTTTCGACCGGTCGGAGTAAAGACGAGATATGGACGCTCCCTTCACCGTCGAGTACGCTCGTAACCAACCCGGAAAGCATAGAAACAGCGACAATCCCAATCAGAATTTCGACACTCACTCCTCGTAAGTACTGTTCGATTGCGCTGCGGAATATCCACGCAAGTAGCGCGAAAAACAGGAACAAGACGAGTTCTGAAACAAATCCTGCAGTGAGTATCTTTCCACTGTCGCCAGGTTCACTAATCCGCTTTTTAATAGCGATATTGAACCCAGACGAGCAGATACTCGCCGTGAAAATCACAACAGACACGAACAACCCATAGATACCGAGGACATCTGCACCGAGAAATCGGGCGATGAGTATCGTAGAGACGAAGCCCAGAATCGTAGACAAAAAATCCGAGAGGAACGCGATGATCGAATTCTGTCCGATTCTCATTGGCTTTTGGTTGAGGTACTTCTAGTTTGCATGCCCGTTTTCAGTTCCAACCATTTCGTTAAGTATCGAGACTAGTTGCTTGTTCTTTTTTCGACGTGTGAAGTCGTCAGCATCGCCCTCCGTTGAACTGAAGCGGCGTTCACCGCGTCGGAGCGCATGGAGTTTGTCCGCGATATCTTCCGGGTCTGTCGGGTCAGAGACGATACCGAACTGGTGTTCTTCGATGAGTTTCGAGACGCGGAATTCTTCGGGAGAAATCGAAAGTATTGGCCGCTTGGCTCCGATGTAGTCCATAATCTTCGACGGAACGTTTTGCTGGTTCCACGTTTTAGTTCCACTGAGATACACGAGAACGTCGGACCCTTTCAAGACTGGAATTATCTCGTCGTGTGGTACGAAATCGTGAACCTTGATATATTTTTCAAGTCCCCGCTTTTCGACTTCACGCTGGTACTCACTCGACCAATCCCCATAGAACTGGACTGTGAATGGTTCTGGGTCGTATTGGGCCACATACTGTTCGATGCCTGCTAAGAACTCGTACGGTTCAATCCATCCCTCGTAGAACGAACCAGCGTACGTCACAGTAAACCTGCTGTACTGTCGAGTGCTTGCGCTCTCGAATGCCTCAGCATTGTACCCTGCAAAGGGCAACCTCGTCACTTTTCCTTCAGGGATTGCGTACGTTTCCTCGTAGTAATTATCAGGTATTTGAATACCGTCTCCCCAAACAACTTTGTCAGAGAAGTGGACAGACAACCACTCGACAAACCGTCGGAGAGGTAGCAGTACGTCGTCTTCGATATCGGGGTGTGTGACCATCGGGTCGCGGAATTCGACAAGCCACGGGACTCCCGCTACGAGTGCAACGATGAATCCGATGACGTGGAGATGGAACGGGTGGTTAACTGAATTGACCACATCGACCTTCTCACGTCGAGCCTTTCGAACGAGGCGGATGACTTCTATTGGGAACCGAAGTACGTACGGTTCGGATACGTACCCGAGTTCGACCTGCCAACCGCACTCTTCGAGGTGCTTCGCTCGGGTTCGGAACCGCTCTGCCCGTCCACCGGGGTCAGAAAAACGGTGGTCAGAGAGTAGCAAGACCTTCTGACCGTCAGTGTTCATATATACCCGAGGTCTTCGAGATGTTGGCGAACTTCACTATCGACCTCATCGGCCGTTGCATACCGTTGGTCGTCGTCTCCGATGAGAGACAGTAGTTTGTCGAAATATTCTTCGGCGATATCCTGCTGTTCGTCGATGCAATTCTGGTGCTCACCAGGGTCTTGGGCGATGTTGTACAGTTCAACTGGTTCGAGGTCACCATTGGCCGTACAGATAAGCTTCCATTCGTTCGAGCGGATCGAAACGAGCGAGTCCAGCTCGTTCCACCCGAAGTCGTAGTTCTCATTCATCTTGTGTGTGAGCTTATTCTCCTTCGTGAGTTGCCCATGGTACGTTTCGGAGTACGCAAATTCCGGCAATTCACCGTCGAGGAGCGAAATTCCATCGACAGGGTCGTGTTCAACGTCCAATGCGTCGAGGAGAGTCGGTACGATATCGATGGACCTGACCTGCTTGTGAACCGTCTGGCTGGAGAACGCATCGCCGGTGAACATGAGCGGGACTCGAATGATGTTATCGTACAGTTCAACAGCACGGAACTGCGAACCGACCCTGTTTCCTTTCGAGTCGTACACCCACGGGTAGCCGTGTTCACCAGGCATTTTCGAACCGTGGTCCCCAGTGATTACGGTCGTGTCAATATCGACAAGTTCGTGAAGAATTTCGAGTTGGCGACCAACGAACTCGGCTTCTTCGTAGTACCGGCGCTTCTGTCGGCCGATGTACTGCTCAACGTTCTTGTAAATGTGATCACCATCAAAATCCGGACGCTCGCGCTTGCCGAACTCTGAACGAAGTGTGAAGTGGAGGTCAAAAAAGTGTAGGAAGACAAAATTATCCTCACCCTCGTGTTCGTCAAGCCAATTAATTGCGCGGTTTACTAGGACGTTTGCAGGACCGAACTCTTGTCGGCCTTCTTTCCAGTCTTTAATCGAAGTGATGTGTTCGAACGTGTCAAACCCCTCATCTAGGTTTCCGGTGGGAAGCGGATAGCCGCCAATGAATGCCGCAGTGTTGTATCCTTGTTCCGAAAGGACCTCTGGAAGCGTCGTCGCATCCGTATGGTAATCGATTAGCCACCGAACCCCGTGATTGTGAGGGTTCTGTCCCGTAAGCATCGAAGTGTGGGAAGGACTAGTAAATGGGGCTTGAACGATACACGTGTCATAAAAAGAACCTTTGGTTTTTTGTCCATCAAGGAATCGACTGTCAAGAGCGTCAGGTCTAAGACAATCAATCGATGCGAGAACTACGTTCATTGTTACTCAGAAATCTATCGATGATATTTAAATTATTGGTTCAAAATGCGTTGACAATTGAAGAGACAGTTTCGGCTTCAGAGAGACTTATACCCCCATGTATCGGCAATAACACAATCTCGTCTGATAATCGTTCTGCCACCGAAAACGACTCGTCGGTAATTGGACTCGCTTTGTATTTGTGAAGAGGGTTTGAATAGAGTCGAGACGTCCCGATATCATTCTTTTCTAGATGGGTTGCGAGTTCGTCAGCCTCGGAGTGTCGAAGCGGAAATCCGTGATACACGTGCGTAGAGCCATCGATGGTTTTTGGCAATTTACCTGTGGTAATAGTATTAAGGTAGACCTCTGCAACACGGCGTTTCTGTTCAACTACCCGAGGATAGTTTCGAAGTTGGCCAAGACCAATAGCCGCTTCGATATCGTTCATTCGCACGCTTCGGGGGAGGAAAGCAGTGTCACTCGTGTTGGAGCGGCGAGACGAAACTTGGCGAGAGAGCGTTTGGTTATCCGTCACGATGATACCACCCTCTGCTGTTGTGAGATTTTTCGTCGCACCAAAGCTGCAAACACTCACTTCACCGAAGGACCCGACAGGCTGCCCGCGATACGAAGCACCGGGTGCTTGTGCAAAATCCTCGACGACCGTTGCACCTAAGTCGTCCCCGACGGACAGAAGTTGGTCCATCTTTCCAGGCTGACCAAACAGGTGGGCCACGAGAATCCCATCGAGTTCTGTCTCAACATTTGCCAGCTGCATAGGGTCGATACAACACGTCTCCGGTTCGGCATCGACGAACACTGGTTCCAAACCAGCACGGAGAGTCGCGTACAACACTGCACCGCAATTGTACGGAGAGATTGCGATTGCGTCACCCGACTCGAATACGCTCTCCAGAGCCATCTCAAGTGCAATGCTCCCAGAAGAGACTCCGACACCGTACGACCGACCGACAAGAGAACAGAGTTCCGATTCGAACTCTGAAACCACTTCGCCGGTCGATAGCAGACCCGATTCGAGGAGGCCCTTCACACGGGAGACAGTTTGTTCGTCGATTTGTGGAGAGCCTAATGGAATCATCAGTTTGACTGGGCTACACGGTACGCAGGGAAGTAACCCGTGTCTGTATCGACTCCTTCGTCTCGGGCAGCGCCCACTAGTGAGTCGTAAACCTCAGGGATATGAATCCGAGTTGCCACAGAGAACTCACCACGCTCGGTCTGCGAGAACCCTTTTTTGAATCGGAACACACCGGGTCGGCCACCTTGGAAGTCGAACAGTTGGCGACCAGTCTCTTTCATCTGCATCAGCGCACCGTAGCAGAGGAGGTTGTTGACCCGCATGTCCCAATAGTCTGGGTTCGACGCACGGAGGTAGTCGTGAGCAACAGTGCCGTCGTGGACGACGACTGCACCTCCAACGACGTCCTCATCGTGTCGAGCGACGAGGAGTGTAGACATCGATTCCTGTCCAAATAATTTTTCGAAGAACGAGAATGGGAACCGGTAGTGCTTTGAAGCGTTTTTTGCGTCCATCGCGTTCGTATAGATATCGTAGAACGCGCGATAGTCGGCATGGTCCCTCGTGGGCTCAACGACGAGGTCAGTTTCCTGTGCTTGTCTAATCGCATTCCGGTTTCGTTTCTCAAAATTATCCCAGATTGCGTTGTGGCTCTGGGTCAAATCAACGTAGACCGTTTCACGCTCGACGCGCGGGTTAAGGACTTCGAAGTCAGTCGCATTCTGTAAGTTGGGGTCAAATCTAAGGAATTCAGAGACGATTCCCACATCGACACAGTACTCAGAAAATGCCTCGGCAAACTCTGCGGTAATGTCCGTGTCAGTTTCCGTCGAGAGAATCGGTCCGCCATAGTACCACGACGAGACGATATCGGAGTAGTCTTCGATATCTTGGTCGAGTTCATCACTATGTGGCACCTCCGACAGTGAACGTCGAATATACGGGTAGTATACGAATTGGTCACCGTTGGCGTATACGAACGCCTCAGCAACTTCTTCTTCTTGTTCGAACCCACCGCTTAGTAGCGTCAAATAATCGGGGTCGTGGTAAGGCCCCGCCTCGGGAAGTGACGCGAACCACTCTCGCCATTCGGTAATGTTCTCCTGTGAGAGGACAGTTACAGACATATCACATGTACGAATATTCGGAGTTGCGCATATCTTCCCGAGAGTAGTCAGTAATGTCTTCCTCAGCCATCCACTGTTTAATTTCCTCGACGCCGTCAGTGATGTCTTTTTCCGCTTCCCAGCCGAGTATGTGATTGATTTTGTCGAAGGAGACGCGGTACGTGCGGTTGTCTTCTTTGTGTTCGACGAATCGAACTTCCGCGTCATCAATCGTATTTTCAACTATTTTGCCAACCTTTTTGATCTGGTAGTTTAAGTCATTGTCACCAACGTTGAATATTTGGTGGTCGACTTTCTCTTCATCTGCTTCGAGGACAGCAACAAACGCACGGGAAGCGTCGTGAACGTGAACGAGCGGCCTGTACTGCTCACCACCGAACACGGGGATGTCGCCTTCGAGAACTGCCTTTGCTGTGAGGATATTGACAACAAGGTCGAAACGCATCCGACGGGACCAACCGAAGATTGTGCCAAGCCGTAGAATTGTAGACGTGATATTGTCGTCAGAGAATTTGTCATGCGTCTCGTGTAGAATTATCTCTTCAGAGTCAATCTTTGACTTGGCGTAGAGAGAGAGTGGGTTGAGGAACGACCCTTCGTTTAGTTCCATCAATTCACTAGCTCCATAAACACTACACGTGGACGCGAAGATTAGGCGGTCGATATCGTGGAGTTTGGCGATTTCGACGAGAGATTTTGTGGCTTCGACATTGACCGATTGTGTGGCCTGTTCGTTCACTCCACACGCAGGATCACCCACGATACCTGCCATGTGGATGACCGCGTCCATACCTTTCATGGCGTACGAGAGATCCTCTATGTGACGAATGTCACCCTCACGAATCTCGAGGTTGTCATCATCTTTAAACGGCTCTAAAGCATCATCTCCCCACAGCATGGAGTCAAGAACGCGCACATCGTGTCCGTTCTGGAGTAGTTCTTCAACAATGTAGCTACCGATGTACCCAGCACCGCCTGTAACGAGTACACGCATTATACGACTACCTGTTACAGACACCAATAAATTCCTTCCGTAATTATTGCAGTGCTTAGATTGCACCTTCATTTCTGCGATACTGCACTGCATCAATTGTCTCTTGAGTGAAGCACAATACGTTCACAAAATCACCTCAGCTTTCACCGTGGAATACTATGGTCGTCGGGCCTTCACACGTAACCGTTGTAATCAATACCCCGGTTGGTTAGAGTCAAACAACATGAACCCTAGATACGCACTTGCGGAAATCAAAAAGAACGGCTCAAGCAGACACTGGTGGCGTCAACGGTTCTTGTCGAACGTCGCTAGTAAGTACTTCAGGAGATATCGTCAATCAGATTCCCGTCCCATTCACGAATGTGATTGGGATAACCTCATCATCCTTGATGCCTGCCGGTACGATTTATTCGAGGACTGTTACTCAGATTTCGATCTTCCCGGAACGCTCTCGAAGAGACAATCTCTCGAATCGGGGACACCGGGGTTCCTGCGAGAAAACTTTGGTGATGGAACGTTCCACGACACGGTGTACGTCACTGGAAATGCTTATGTCAGTACGCTGTTGTCTCCGGACCAGTTTCACGATGTCATTCCGGTTTGGAAAGAGAATTGGGACGACGACGTTCAGACCGTGACCCCAGAAGCGATGTGTGACACTGCGAGACGAGTTGCCAAAGAATATCCAAATAAGCGATTGATATTCCACTTTGTTCAACCACACGAACCGTTTATCGGCAAAAAGAAACTCGGGCTACGCGAGTTTAGTGCAATTCGACGGCAAGCGTTGAACGAGGAAACGCAGGACAACACTGAACGAAAAGCGACGGCGTTCGAACGGTTGGACCGAGGTGAATTGGAAAAAGAAGAGGTGTGGGAAGCATATCGATTGAATCTGGAGAGAGCACTTCCGCCGGTTCGTGAATTGCTCACCGAAGTCGAAGGGAAAACCGTCGTTACTGCGGATCATGGAAACGCTTTTGGCGAGTTCGCGAAACCCTTCCCCATCCGTGTTTATGGTCACCCACTTGGTGTTTATATCCCTGCACTAACCAGCGTGCCATACTTCGAACATCAATGCGGAGAGCGAAGACAGATAATTGCCGAAGAACCACAACAGGTCGCCAGCGAAGACATGGATGTAGCGCACGAGCGACTCAGAATGCTCGGCTATGCAGAGTAGCTCATGAATCGAACCCGCGGACGGTCTCGATAACGTAATCGACTTCTTCGTCGTCTAAACCGGGGTGGTTTGGAAGACCGATTGTCTTTCCGGCGACTGCTTCAACGTTCGGCAAAGAGAGGTTACCGTAATCGTGGGTATGCTCGTTTGCCGACCACGGGAAATCAGAATTAAACCCGCGGTGTTCGGTGAAAACAGGTTGTTTATACAGTGGATCCACATATCGATGGCGGGTTTCAACACCTTGTTCTTTTAATTTTTTCCAGACCTCTTTTCCGGACATTCCTATCGCAGTTGTATCAAGTTCGAACGGTGCCCAAAAGTACGCGTGGTCAACATAATCCCTAACCGTCGCAGGGCGAATCCAATCGAGATCATCGAGCTCAGCGAAAAGACGTTCTGTGATTTCGGTACGGCGACGATTGAAATCAGGAAGACGGTCAACTTGCGGGGAACCAATCGCGCCATTGAGTTCACTCATTCGATAGTTATACCCAAGAGACACGTGCTCGTCACGGTTGGCCATACCGTGACTCCGCAATAGGCGAATAGACTCTGCAATGTCATCGTCATCAGTGGTGACAATCCCACCCTCTCCAGTAGTTATGTTCTTGGTCGCATAGAAAGAGAAACAACCAACGTCTCCGATGCTACCAACAGGGTCTCCTTTATATGAAGCGCCGTGTGCTTGAGCCGCATCTTCGACGATTGCCAAATCGTGCTCGTCTGCGAACGAGCGGATTTTGTCCATCTCTGCTGGGTGGCCATAAAGATGGACAGGAAGAATAGCTTCTGTGCGATCTGAAAGACATCGTTCGAGGTCGGTATGGTCGAGCGTATAAATTTCTCTATCGATGTCAGCGAAAACAGGCACACAGGCTTGGTGTACGACCGCAGTTGCTGTTGAACCAAAGGTAAGACTTGGAACGATTACTTCGTCACCAGGCTCGAGACCGAGCGCGTTTAGCGAAAGCTGTATTGCAGTTGTGCCGTTACTCACAGCGATGGCGTGTTTAGTACCCACGTAGTCTGCCCATTTCTTTTCAAACTCTTCTACTAATGGACCCTGAAGAAATCGTCCACTGTCTAACACCCGATTGATATTTTCTCGTTCTTCCTCTCCGATTATCGGCTCGGCAACACTAACGAAGCGGTCGGTCATATGACCCACCATTGTCTGTGCCGACAAGAATACTGCGATTGGAAAAACGATGTTGACATAAGAAACCACGAGAGTCACCGAACCGTTCGAAATCAAGTAACATAGCAACAATTCCCTCGTTCAAAATTGTGGACAAATGTGCTATTAATTATGTTTAGTTTGGTCTGCGCAATTACTACCCGAATCGGCGGAGACCGACATTACGTTTGAAATCAGGAACCAGTGAATCAGCAACCATCCATCACAAGGCTTATACGCGTTTTCCCAGTCGCACAAACCAATGAGTACAGACTCTGAACACACAGAGGGCCCTGACTCTTCGTCGGTCCTCGAACTGTTCAAAGACTGGTACCACGTCCCCGTCCTCCTCGTGGTACTAGTCACGATGTTGGCTATTCGTCTGAAGTCGTACAGCAATTTCATCACAGATGGGAGCGTCTTGTTCTCCGGAAACGACGCCTGGTACCACCTCCGAGAGGTGTCGTACACAGTCCGTCACTGGCCGAGCACGATGCCGTTCGACCCGTGGACCTACTTCCCATTCGGGACGAGTGTCGGTCAGTTCGGGACGATTTACGACCAGATAGTTGCGACGGCCGCCCTCATCGTCGGCCTCGGTAGCCCATCGGCTGACCTCGTCGCGAAGACGCTCCTCGTTGCCCCCGCAGTCTTCGGAGCACTAGTCGTCATCCCAACGTTCCTGATCGGACGACGCCTCGGTGGGCGTCTCGGTGGTCTCTTCGGAGCACTCATCTTGATGCTCCTCCCGGGGACGTTCCTCCGACGTGGCCTCGTCGGCTTTGCCGACCACAACATCGCCGAACCGTTCTTCCAGGGCTTCGCTGTCCTCGCGGTCATGGTCGCACTCGCCGTCGCAGACCGCGAAAAACCGGTCTGGGAACTCGTCGACGCCCGTGACTTCGACGCGCTTCGAACGCCACTCACGTGGTCCGCCCTCGCTGGCGTCGCGATGGCAGTCTACATGTGGTCGTGGCCGCCAGGTATTCTCCTCGTAGGTATCTTCGGCCTGTTCTTGGTCCTCACGATGGTCTCGGACTACGTCCGTGGCCGGTCCCCCGAACACGTCGCATTCGTCGGTGCTGTGTCGATGTTCGTCACCGGAGTGCTGATGTTCGTTCCCCTCGCTGAAACGTCGTTCAGCGTGACTCAGTTCAGCCTCCTCCAGCCGCTCTTCTCGTTCGGCATCGGTGCCGGGGCAGTCGTCCTCGCAGCGATGGCCCGCTGGTGGGAAGCAAACGACGTCGACGACCGTGGATACCCCGCGGCAGTCGGTGTTCTCGGAGTCGTTGGAATCCTCTTTACCGCATTCGTTCTCCCCAACGTCTTCAACCAAATTAGCACCAACTTCCTCCGTACCGTCGGCTTTAGCGCCGGCGCAGCAACGCGGACTATCGGTGAGGCACAACCGTTCCTTGCTGCGAACACACTCCAAGCGACTGGCATGTCCGCAGTCGAGCGGATCATGTCAGAATACGGCTTCACATTCTTCACCGGTGTCGTCGCGACGGTCTGGTTCGTCGCGAAACCGCTCGTCAACGACGGAGACTCTCGAAAAATCGGGTACGTTGCTGGAAGTCTCGCTGTTATCGGGCTCATCTTCTTGATTCCGGCCGTCCCAGCTGGGGTCGGTGGCCTCGTCGGAATCGACTCGTCGCTGGTCAGCCTCGCAATCGTCACGGCACTGGTCGTCGGTGCAGTGTTGCAAGCTGACTACGAGAGCGAACACCTGTTCGTTCTCGTCTGGGCAGCCATCATCACCTCGGCGGCGTTCACCCAAGTCCGTTTCAATTACTACCTCGCAGTCGTCGTCGCGGTGATGAACGCATACCTCCTCCGCGAAGTTCTCGGTCTCAGTTTCATCGGACTCGCGGACGTGAAGCGCGTGGGGGATGTCTCCTACGGCCAAGTCGCGGCCGTTGTAGTCGCTCTCCTGCTGGTCCTCACTCCAGTCCTCCTCGTCCCGATTCAACTTGGGAACGCTGGCACGAGCGACAACGCTCTTGAGGCGTCACAGACTGGACCGGGGACGGTTACTGAGTGGGAAGGATCACTCGAATGGATGCAAAACAACACTCCTGAAGAAGGAACGCTCGGTGGCGCATCCAACGAGATGGAGTACTACGGGACGTACAAAGCCACGAGCGATTACGAATACGCGGACGGCACCTACGGTGTGATGTCCTGGTGGGACTACGGGCACTGGATTACCGTCCTCGGTGAACGGATTCCGAACGCGAACCCGTTCCAGGAAGGTGCAACCTCTGCGGCGAACTATCTTCTCGCACCCAACGAAGCACAGGCCAACGACGTCCTCACCGGACAGAGCGAGGAAGGCGACCAGACGCGCTACGTGATGGTCGACTGGCAGATGGCCTCGACCGACTCGAAGTTCGGTGCACCGACTGTCTTCTACGACGAAGAAGATGTCTCGACGTCGGACTTCTACAGCACCGTGTACCGCCTGCAAGAACAGGACGGGCAGGTAACTGGGTTCTCCCAGACCAAAGTCCACGACCAGCGGTACTACGAGAGCATGATGATTCGCCTCTACAAGTACCACGGCAGTGCCCGTGACCCATCACCCGTCGTCGTCGACTGGGACGAGCGTCCGGTCTCCGACACGCAGACCATTCGCGTGACGCCGTCCGACGGGCAGGCGATCAAGACGTTCGAGAACATGAGCGCCGCCGAGGCGTACGTCGAGAGCGACCCAACCTCGCAGATTGGCGGCATCGCCGCGTTCCCTGAAGAGCGTGTCCCTGCCCTGGAACACTACCGCCTCGTGAAGTCGTCGAACAGTTCGTCACTTCGGTCCGGTTCCTACCAGAACTCCCTCATTCGCGCAGGGAACACTCTTGGCATCCAACCGCAGGTCCTCCTCGACAACAACCCGGCGTGGGTCAAGACGTTCGAACGCGTCCCCGGCGCGACAGTCGAAGGGTCCGGTGCCCCGGCCGACTCGACGGTGACCGCACAGGTCGAGATGCGTGACCTCACGACCAACACGACGTTCACCTACACGCAGCAGGTCCAGACCGACGGGAACGGCGAGTTCACCATGACGCTCCCGTACTCGACGACTGGCTACGACGACTACGGTCCCGAGAACGGGTACACCAACGTGAGCGTCCGTGCGACGGGCGACTACACGTTCACTGGCCCAACGTCGTTCGAAGGGAACAACACCATCGTCGCCTATCAGGCACAGAATGTCAGCGTCGACGAAGGCCTCGTCAACGGTGCTGAAGACGGTACCATCGAGGTTACCCTCGAACGCAATGAACAGGAACTGACGTTTACCGAACAGTCTGGTAACGAATCGACATCGAACGAGTCAGCCTCCATCGACGCCAGCGCAGTTCGGACCACCGTGGTCGCGTAACGTCAGCGACCGCGCATCGCGTTCCAAACGTCCCCTGACTTTTCTTTGAACACATCCAAAAATCAGAATTATATTCTGTTTATTTGGTGTTTCTGACTCCATAGATATACGTGTCACTGCTGAACAGAGGCCTATGCAAGCAGTCGTCTTGGCCGCAGGGAGGGGGACTCGTCTCCGCCCACTCACGAAAGAGAAGCCCAAAGGAATGGTCGAGGTCGACGGGAAGCCAATTCTAACGCACTGCTTCGACCAGCTAGTCGAACTCGGTGCCGACAAAATCGTGGTCGTCGTCGGCTACAAAAAAGAAGTGATTATCAGCCACTACGGCGACGAATACCGCGGTATCCCGATTACGTACTCCCACCAACGGGAACAGAAAGGGCTTGCGCACGCGCTCTTAACCGTCGAAGAACACATCGACGACGATTTTATGTTGATGTTAGGAGACAACATCTTTCAAGCGAATCTCGACGATGTGGTGCGACGACAACGCGAAGAGCGAGCAGATGCAGCTTTCCTGATCGAGGAAGTAGAGTGGGACGAAGCTTCGCGCTACGGTGTGTGCGTTACGAACGATTACGGAGAGATTATCGAAGTCATCGAGAAACCCGAGGACCCACCGTCGAATCTCGTGATGACTGGATTCTACACGTTCACACCCTCGATATTCCATGCCTGCCACCTCGTCCAACCGTCTAATCGGGGCGAGTACGAGATTAGTGAAGCAATCGACCTCCTCATCAGGTCTGGCAGAACAATCGATGCAATTCGTCTCGACGGGTGGCGACTGGATATTGGCTATCCAGAAGACCGCGACGAAGCAGAACGAAGACTCCAAAAAGAAATCCAGTCGACGGAAGCAGTCTCTGACTGAGCGAGGGTCAACGCTGAACTGGGGTTTTCGGTATAATAATTGCTCTCAGACGAGCGATTCGTAGTCGAGTCCGTCACGCCGGGTCACGATACGGCGACCGTCGATGACGACTCGCTCGCGCATCTCGTCGAACTGTGCGTCGAGTGCGGCGAACTCGTCCCAGTCGGTCGCGACGAGTGCGGCATCGGCATCGACGAGTGCGTCTGCGGCAGACGTGGCGTAGTCGATATTCGGGAAGTGCGCACGCATATTCTCGGTCGCGACGGGGTCGTAGCCGACGACGTCGGCACCCGCGTCGAGGAGGTGGTCGATGAGGAGAATCGCACGTGAATTTCGAACGTCGTCGGTGCCGGGCTTGAACGAGAGGCCGAGGACGGCGACACGCTTTCCCTCCGGGTCGAATCGGTCTTCGAGGAGTTCGAGCATCCGCTTCGGTTGCTCGTCGTTGACGTCGACGGCGGCTTGCAGAAGGCGTGGTTCGTAGCCCCGTGCACGAGCGGCGGCGATAATCGCGGCCGTGTCTTTTGGGAAGCACGACCCACCCCATCCGAGACCTGCACCGAGGAACGCCGACCCGATGCGAGCGTCGAGACCGATTGCATCGAGAACCTCCTCGGAGTCGACACCGAACTCTTTGCAGATGTTCGCGAGGTCGTTCGCGAGGCTAATCTTCGACGCGAGGAAGGCGTTGTTCGCGTACTTTATCATCTCTGCTTCGCTGATTCCGGTCTTGACGACCGGCGGGTCGCCCGCGCGTTCGACAAGCGAGGCGAATATCTCGTCTAACTGCTCGTACGCGCGTTCGCTCTGTGCACCGAGGACGATTTTGTCGGGGGAGAGGAAGTCCTCGACAGCGGTCCCTTCGCGGAGGAATTCGGGGTTCATCGCGATATCGAACTCCTCGCCGACAGTCTTCCCCGATGCCTCCTCGATTCGTGGTCCGATGACTTCCACCGTCGTCGTCGGAACGACCGTACTCTTGGTGACGACGAGGTGTGCGTCGTCTTTCTGCGCGAGTGTCTCACCGAGCGACGACGCCGCCGCTTTCATCGCGCTTAGGTCGATACTTCCGTCGTCGTTCGAGGGAGTCGGGAGGGCGAGGAACGTCGCGTCCGTGTCGAGAACCGCGTCGTAGTCTGTCGTCGCCCTGAGTCGGTCGCCGGCGTGTGTCTCGACGAGTTCGTCGAGGCCGGGTTCGTGAATCGGGGCCTGGCCGGCGTTCAGCGAGTCGACGATGGCGTCGTCGATATCGACGTTGACCACGTCGTGGCCGAGGTCAGCGAAACACGCGGCAATCGTCGTGCCGACGTACCCACTGCCGATGATGCTGAGTTCCATTATCCAACACGTCTTCGCCCGACGGTTTGATTCTTTCCGCGTCGCGCCTTCGAAGACACACGAAGTCGAACGGTGGACTGATATGGGTCCCAAAGAAGAATCGCACAACCAAATGTCGACGCACACAGACGAGCGTCCGGCCCTCCTCTCGTGGCTCGTCCTCTACCTGAAGGGTGTCTGCATGGGTGCAGCAGACGCGGTCCCCGGGGTATCCGGTGGGACCATCGCTCTCGTCACAGGCATCTACGAACGACTCATCAGTGCGGTGACTGCCATCACACCCGAGCGAATTCGTCGGGTACTGACCGGAATCTCGCCGAAGCACCGGAACGACGCGGTAACGGCCTTACGCGAAATCGACGTGGGGTTCCTCATCGTCCTCGGAGCGGGAATCGCCACCGCCATCATCACCGTCACCCGCGTCCTCACCGTCGCAATCGACCAACAACCAGTGCCGACGTTCGGATTCTTCTTCGGTCTCATCGCCGCGTCCGCCGTCGTCTTGTACGCGCAGGTCTCACTCGACTCGCCTCGACAACTCGTCGCAGCAGCCGCGGGATTCACCGTCGCGTTCGTCGCGTCGGGAACCGTCGGGAGTGCACTCGGGAACTCACTCCCGGTGACCGTCGTCACAGGGGCAATCGCGGTGAGTGCGATGATTCTCCCCGGCATCTCGGGGTCGCTCCTCTTGTTGCTTCTCGGCCAGTACGAGTACATGACCACGGCTCTCAGCCAATTCGTCGACACGCTCATCGACGTGGCGAGAGGTGGTCCAGTGTCGGCGCTCGTCGAACCCGGAACCATCGTCGTCGCCTTCATCGCCGGTGCACTCGTCGGACTATTCACCATCGCCCATATCGTCCGGTGGGCGCTCGAACACTATCGCCGTGAGACGCTCGCGTTTCTCGTGAGTCTCATCGCCGGTGCACTCCGCGCACCCGTCGTCAAGACGAGTGAGAAACTCGCGGAGTTGGGCCAGACGTGGTCTGTCGAACTGTTCGGCATCTTCGCGCTCGCAGCGCTCGGCGGTGCGATACTCGTTCTTCTGGTCGACCGCTACACGATGGTTATCGAGCCCTGAGGACGCCGCTGGTTACAGTAGCCAGCCCAAAAAACGGAGACTGATTATTCGCGGGCGACGGCGATGTTCCGTACCGACCCGCCACAACTGGGACACGAACCGAGATGTGCGTCGCTGACCGTTCGCGACCCACAGGAGCGGCACTCGAAGTACCCTTCGGTGGCACGATAGTTGTCGATGGTCGAGTTGTGTACTGTCATGCTAATTCGTAGCACACTGCCCGATATAACGTTTGTCCTGAAATCCACTAGATTGTTCTAGGAAACTAGTACGATTGGCGTTAGAACTCCTCTGAAACCAATCTGTAACGAACAATCGTGAATAGTATGTTACTTTCCGCTCGTGTCTCAGCGCCGAGCGACACAGACGAACGTCTCGCGTCGCGACTCGCCGTGTGTGACGGTGAACCCGACGGATTCGAAGGCGTCGATGGCGTCTGCGAGGCCGAATCGTTCGTCTGTCGGCGGTCCGGCCTGTCCCTCACCAGTCGTGGACCAATCGACCACGACAACGACTCCGCCTGGACGGACGACGCGCGCGAGTTCTGCCATCGCGTCGTCGGTAGCGAACTCGTGGTAGGTCATCGTCGAGAACGCGCCGTCGAGGTAGTCGTCGTCGAAGGGGAGCGACGCCACGTCGGCGGTGACGAACGTGACGTTCTCGGGTGCGCCTTTCTCCCGGTAGAAGTCGTGCATCTCCTCTTGTACGTCGACTGCGTGGAGTTCGTCGACGTAGGGGGCCACGTCGTCGGTGAAGAACCCGGTGCCACTCCCCAGGTCGGCGACCACGTCTTCAGAACCGGGGCCGAGGAACGAGAGGAGTTCCTCCCGAGAGACGTAGCGGTACCTCGCGGGGTCGTCGAGTTTCGCCGCCGCGTCGGCGTCGAAGGTGTGAAAGCCCATAGACGGACTCGGGTCGGTGAGAGGTAAGTACCATCGGTTTGTGTACGGTCGTTCGACTTGCGTACAATAACGGCCGCGAAACTGCCGTCGGCGATGGGCTTTTGCATACTGACACGCACTCTCTCACGTATGGAACCCCACCTTCGACGGCCGACCCGACGCGCCTGTGAGCGCTGTGGTCGAGTAGAACGCTGGGACGACGACGTGGCGACGTGGCGCATCGCGTCGGAAGACGGCGAGAAGCAGGTCGGAAGCCCCTACTGCATCCACGAGTGGGACATCAACGGCCGCTTCGCACCGTTCGAAGAAGCGGTCTGAGCGTCCGACGTACCCGTTCGATTTCATGCCAACCGTCTACGTTACAGCACCGCCTGCTGCGGCGGACGACCTCGCTCGAGCGCTCGTCGAAGAACGTCTCGCCGCCTGTGTGAACCGCCTCACCTGTCGCTCTACCTACCGATGGGAGGGCGAGGTCCACGACGGCGACGAGGTCATCCTCCTCGCGAAGACGACCGACGAACGATACGAAGAGTTCGTCTCACGAGTCGTCGAACTCCACCCCTACGACGTCCCCTGCATCGAGCGGTTCGACGAATCTCACGTCCTAGAAGCGTACGCGACGTGGGTCGAAGACGAAGTGCGATAGGAGACGCCGGGGCGGGATAGCCGACCCGACGGCCGACAGATTACGAGTTCTGCAACGATTCGAGCACCGAGAACGTGCCGTCCATGTACGACTGTTCGAGAACCTCGTCCGCCGCGTCTTTCGCTACCTCGTCCGCGTTGGCGACGGCGTAGGACTGACCGACGACACGGAACGTCGACGCGTCGTTCTCGCTGTCACCGATTGCAACGAAGTCCGCCGGGTCGTAGTCCATCGTCTCGCAGACGTGTTCGAGACCGATTCCTTTCTCGATGCCGCGCGACTTGACGTGGTAGGCGAATCCCGTGTCGATGACCTCTAGGTCGAACGCTGCGGCGACTTCCCGGAGGAGTGCCTCGTCCGCGTCGAGACTGACGGCAATCTCCGTCTCGCGCCAGCGGTTGACGGTGTCGGCGGCGTCCCAGCCGAGCGTGCCACCCCGTGAGACGAACTCGTCGGCGACGGCCTGGGCGGCCTCTCTGTCGCCTGCGAACGTCACCTCGCCATCGACGAGGACGACGCCGCCGTTTTCGGCGATGACCGTCTGCGGGAGTCCGAGGTAGTGACACAGCGAGACGGGGTAGGGGAACGCCTTGCCCGTCGCGAGGACGACAGGGGCGTCCCACGACGGCAGCACCTCGAAGACGCGCGGGTCGAGTCGGCCCTGCGCGTCGGTGAGCGTCCCATCGATATCGAGTACCAGCGGCGGAATCATAGGGGCGCTTCGTGCACCGGGGAAAAAGAATCAGCGGTCCGTGTCGTTCAGGCCGCGAAACGCCAGCGTAGAGAAGTTCGGGATGGGGCGCGTGGCCGGGCGGCCCGGGCCGTCGGCCGATTCGGCCACCGGAACCCGGCGGACGAGTCCGAGGTCAGAGAGTTCGTAGAGGACGCGTCTGATGGTCGTCGCCGACAGCGAGACAGACGGTGCCGCCGCGATGCTCTCGGTCGCAGCGGTCACGGAGGATTTGTCGGCGTCGTCGAGGGCGACGAACGTCTGCAGGACCTGTCTTCGACTCTCAGAGAGCGCGAACACGCGGCCCAACGAACACCCGTCCTCCGGGACTGCGTCGATGCCGGCGGTGACGAGGTCCGTGTCGAGCGTCTCAGCACCGTCTGCCGCCGCGAGTCTCGCCGCCCCGTACAGTGCCGACAGTGCGTCGTGGGCGTCGCCGTCGGCCCACGCTGCCACTTCGCTCGTCGCCTCGTGGGTGAGTGCGTTCCGTGCGATACCGTCGGAGGCGCGTTCGACGAGGATGTCGACGAGGTTGTGTCGCTCGTACGCCTGAACTTCGACCGTTTCGACGCCGTCGCCGACGCCGTCGACCGGGTCGCGGCCGATTGTGAGCACCGAGAAGTGGGGCGATACGTCGTCGAGCAAGTCGATTGCAGTCTGCGCCGAGTACGTCTCCGGTTCGCCGACGTGGTCGACAGCGACGACTGCTCGCTCGTCGTGCGAGACGCGGTCGGACAGACGACTCCGCAGCGACTCGATACCGACGCCTTGCGACGGAACCCGTTCTTCCGAGAGGGCGTCGAGTGTCGCGTGGAGAAGTGCAAATTCGGTCGAGGCTGTCCGTGCATCGACGTACGCGAACGAGGTAGCCGGTGTTCCGGCCGTTCGCGTCGTCGTGTAGATGACCGACTGCTGGGAGGGTATCGCACGCGCAAGTTGCTCGAAGAGTGCGGTCACGACGGCCGACTTTCCGACGCCCTTCGGGCCGTAGATGTGCGCGTGCGGCGGCAACGACCCGTCGAAGACGGGGTCCAGAACGTCGAGGATTCGCTCGAGTGTTGGCCCACGACCCGTCGGTTCGTCCGGGTGGGCAGTCGGGTCCAGGGCACTCAAGTCGCGGACGACCCGACGCGTCCGTCCACGTCGGCGCCGTCGTGTGATTCGGTCTTCGAGTCGCATGAGGTGAAACGTCTCGACCCGACGGTAGCCGGTGCAAGTGTAAAAATTGACCCACTGTCGCCAGATGGCGTGTCAGGTGTGAACATGAGTCACAAATATTGCCGCCCGAGGGGCCGCTACCGGGACGTTCAGCAGGGGTCACCCCCGATACGAGAAGTATCGAGCGTAACTAATTCGAACGATGATTTTGAATTGTCTTTGTCGTTTTACATCAAGCCAGAATCGGTGTGCTCCGGTATTCGAGGGGATATCGAACCAATCGTATCAGCAAATAGTGATTTTGACGTTGAGACGAACGTCGGAGTCGACGAGTGAAGGTAAAATAAAGTGCAGGCGGTCCTACTTCACGAAAGACGAATGAACAAATCGCCGAGCGTCCTCGTCATTGGCGGGGGGTCGACCGGAACAGGCATCGCGCGAGACCTCGCGATGCGTGGACTGGACGTCACCCTCGTCGAGAAGGGGAACCTCACACACGGGACGACGGGGCGGATGCACGGCCTGCTCCACAGTGGCGGTCGGTACGCGGTGTCCGACCAGCCATCTGCGAGGGAGTGCATCGTAGAAAACCGCGTCCTCCGACGAATCGCGGGACACTGTGTCGAGATGACGGGCGGACTGTTCGTCCAGCGCCCGGAAGACTCCGACGAGTACTTCGAGAAGAAGTTGGAAGGGTGCCGCGAGTGCGGTATCCCCGCCGAAGTTCTCTCGGCCGAAGAGGCCCGCGAGGTAGAACCGTACCTTGCCAAAGATATCAAACGGGCTATCAAAGTTCCCGACGGCGCTATCGACCCGTTCCGACTCTGTGTCGCGAACGCCGCGAGCGCCGTCGAACACGGTGCCCGTATCGAGACGCACTCCGAGGTCACAGACGTCCTCGTCGAAGACGGCGAAGTCGTCGGCGTCGAAGTGACCCACCAGACCGGGAGTGGCCCGTACGTCCACGGTGAACCCGGGACAGTCGAAGAGATATACGCCGACTACGTCGTCAACGCGACGGGCGCGTGGGCGGGACAAGTCGGTGACCTCGCCGGCGTCGACGTCGAAGTCAGACCGTCGAAGGGCGTCATGACCATCATGAACACCCGGCAGGTCGACACCGTCGTCAACCGTTGTCGGCCGAAGGGTGACGCCGACATCATCGTCCCGCACGAGACGACGTGTATTCTCGGTACGACCGACGAAGAGGTCGAAGACCCAGAAGACTACCCCGAAGAGGGGTGGGAAGTCGACCTGATGATAGACACCCTCTCGGAACTCGTCCCGATGCTGAAGGAAGCGCGGACGATTCGGTCGTTCTGGGGTGTCCGTCCACTCTACGAACCGCCGGGAACGGGGACGGAAGACCCGACAGATATCACACGCGAGTTCTTCCTCCTCGACCACGAGTCGCGCGACGACTTACCCGGCATGACCAGCATCGTCGGCGGGAAACTCACGACCTACCGGATGATGGCCGAGAAGATTTCGGACCACGTCTGCGAGAAACTCGGCGTCGACTCCGAGTGTCGCACCGCCGACGTCCCGCTCCCGGGGAGCGAGGATTTCTCCGTCCTCCGTGACTACATGGACGACTTCAATCTGCGCTCGCCCATCGGCCGCCGGTCGGTTCAGCGACTCGGGTCGCGCGCCGACGAGGTACTCACCAGCGTCGACCCCAACCCGGTCGTTTGTGAGTGTGAGGCCGTCACCCGCGCCGAGATTCGAGACTCGCTGGAAACAGCGGGGACGGACCTCAACTCGGTTCGCATCCAGACGCGCGCCTCGATGGGGAACTGTCAGGGCGCGATATGCTGTCACCGGATGGCGAACGAACTCGCCCCCGAGTACGACGAAGAGACCGTCCGCGCGTCGCTGGACGACCTCTATCAAGAACGCTGGAAGGGTGAACGCCACGCGATGTGGGGCGAACAACTCTCTCAGACGGCGCTCAAACACATGCTCCACGTCACGACGATGAACCGCGACGGAGACCCCGCGACGGTGGACAAAGACATCGACTTCGCGGCGTTCGACGACGGTTCCTCGGAGGGTGGAGACGCCGCAGGTGCGTCCTCAGACAGTGCCGTCGCCGATGGCGGCCAAAAGCGCCGTGCTGCCGACGACGAGCACGAAGGAGGTGCCGATGGCGATAACTGACGACGTTCTCGTCGTCGGTGGCGGTATCGCCGCCTGTACGGCCGCGCTCTCGGCCGCAGAGACCGGTGCGCGGGTTCGCCTACTGGCACACAAAAAGAGTACGCTCCGGCAGGCCAGTGGCCTCGTGGACGTGCTTGGGTACATCGGCGACGGAGGGCCGTCCGCCGACCCATTCGACGCACTCGACTCGCTCCCCGCGGACCACCCGTATCACGTCGTCGGCGAGGACGGCATCCGCGACGGCCTCAGAATCTTCGACGAGGCGGTCGGTGACACCTACCGGGGCGGGCACACCGACACGAACGCCCTCGTCGTGACGTACGGCGGCACCGTGAAACCGACCGCTCGCTACCCAGCGTCGGTCGCGACGGGCCTCGCAAGTTCGACAGGGGACATGCTCCTCGTCGGGTTCGAGGGGTTGACCGACTTCGACGCACCGGTCGCCGCCGACCACCTCACCGCTTCAGGCGTCCCCTTCGACGTGCGGGGCGTCACCGTCAGGTACCCCAAGTCGTTCCGCTCGGACGCGAAGGTCACGCGCTTCGCAAAAGCACTCGACAGAGACGAATCCGTGTCCGGTGGAACCGTCCGGTCCGTATTGGCCGACACCGTCGCCGCCGAGATGGACGGTCAGACCCGTGTCGGGTTCCCGGCGATTCTCGGCGACGACCACGACGAGGAAGTCCGCGACGAACTCGCCGACAGACTCGGTGTGCCAGTCTTCGAGGTCCCGACGGGACCGCCGAGTCTCCTCGGCCTCAAACTCGAAGACATGCTGTTCGACGCCCTCGACGACGCGGGCGTTCGCATCTCGTCGGGGAATCCGGCGGTCGATTTCGAGGCGAACGACGGCCGTATCGACACGGTGTTGGTCGACCAGAAGAGTCGCCTGACTCCGTACGAGGCCGACCAAATCGTCCTCGCGACGGGCGGACTCGTCGGGAAGGGACTCGACTCCGACCGCGAACAGGTCACTGAACCCGTCTTCGGGTGCCACGTCCCGCACCCCGAGGACCGCTACGAGTGGTCCGACCCCGAAGCGTTCGGCGACCACGCGTTCGCCCGGTTCGGCGTCGTCCCCGACGACGAACTGCGACCGACCGGCGAAGACGGCGAACCACACTTCGAAAACCTGCGTGCGGCGGGCGGTGTCGTCGGCGGCGCCGACGTGGCGCGAGAGAAGTCCGCGAGTGGCGTCTCGCTGGCGACGGGTGCCGTCGCCGGGCGACTCGCAGGCGAGGAGGCTACCCAATGAGCGACGCAGAATCACCGACGAACCCGACACTCACCCCGGATGCACAGACAGACGACTTCGAAGCAGTCGACGTGTTTGCAGAGAGCACCGACATGGACCTCCGTCCCGGCGCGGACAACTGTTACAAGTGCACCGCCTGCGACGTGTCCTGTCCGGTCGCCGAAGTCGACGACGAGTTCCCCGGGCCGAAGTTCCAGGGGCCAGAACAGTGGCGTCTGAAGCGCAAAGACGACGCTGCCGTCGACGACTCCATCATGTCGTGTTCGAACTGCATGCGCTGTGACGACGCCTGCCCGTCGGGTGTCCCGCTCAGCCAGATGCACAACACGGCCCGCGGCGAGTACGTCGACGAGGAAATGGACAAACTCTCGCGTGAGTACGTCCGCAACCGCATCCTCGCGAACTACGGGACGCTCGCCCAACTGGGTAGCATGTTCCCCCGCCTGACGAACGCCGTCATGGGGAATTCGGTCGTCCAACAGATAAACGAGAAAGTCCTCGGCATCACCGCCGAACGCGACTTCCCCGAGTTCGCCACACAGACGTTCCGTGAGTGGTGGAACGAACGCGGTGGTCCACAGGTCCGCTCCGAAGAAAAGCGGGTCGCCTACTTCCACGGGTGTTACTCTAACTACAACACCCCCGAAGTCGGGAAGGCGATGGTGCGCATCTTCGAGTCGTTCGGCTACGAAGTCGTCGTCCCCAAGCAACGCTGTTCGGGGACGCCGATGTTCGCAAACGGGATGCTAGACGACGCGAAACGCGCCGCCGGCATCAACGTCGAGAACTTCTCCGGTCTCATTCCGGAGGGGTACGACATCATCGCGTCGTGTACCTCCTGTTCGATGTCGCTCCGACAGGAGTACCCCGAACTGTTCGACATCAACGGTATCGAAGACCTCTCTGCACACACGTACGAGGCGCTCGAATACCTCCGCATCCACGAGGACCTCGAAAGTGAGATTCGTGAGGCGTCGGTGTCCGACCAGTCGTTCGCCTACCACGCCCCGTGTCACGGCCGGAATCAAGGCCTCGACCGGCAAGCAGTCGAACTCTTCCGCGAACTCGACGGTGTGAACATCGAAGACGTCGGCGACTCTTGCTCCGGCATCTCCGGCACCTACGGGTGGAAAGAAGAGAAGTACGACAAGTCGATGCAAATCGGCTCGGACATGTTCGACCACATGGAGCACGCCGAGGGGAACGTCGGTATGACGGAGTGTCCGACCTGTTCGATGCAGATGGAACACGGCACTGGGTACGACATCAAACACCCACTCCAACTCCTCGAAGAAGCGCTGGTCTGAGTCGACGCTCGTCGCACCACTATCTGGTGGTGCGATTACACGTTTTTCGTGTGTTCTTCTATGCGCACCGTTGACACACGTATGGAACAATTTACCAGCAGTAGTACGAAATGATTTGCGTTTTCTAGGAGGTTAGCCCCGCCAATCAGACGGAATCTATATCACCGGTAGTAACTCACGAGTAAAGAAACATTTATCATATTATTTGTACATGTTTGTAGTGGTTGGACTCTCAGCGGAGAGTTCGATTCGAGGTTGGTTAGCAATGTCAGGAGAAACGTATGTCGGTGCCATCGACCAGGGCACCACTGGTACGCGGTTCATGGTGTTCGACCACGACGGCAAAGTGGTCGCGAACGCCTACGAAAAGCACGAACAGATATACCCCGAACCCGGTTGGGTCGAACACGACGCCAACGAGATTTGGGAGAACACGAAGGAGGTAATTCAGGAGGCGCTGGACGACGCGCTTCTCGAACCGGAGCAACTCGAAGCAATCGGTATCACGAACCAGCGCGAGACGACAGTCGTCTGGGACCGTGAGACAGGACAACCGATTCACAACGCCATCGTCTGGCAAGACCGACGGACGACAGACCGAATCGAGACGCTCGAAGCAGACGGCAAGACCGACGACGTTCGCCACAAGACGGGTCTCGAACCCGACGCCTACTTCTCTGCGACGAAGGCAGAGTGGTTGCTCGACAACTCTGACCCAATCAAGCTTCAGCGCGCACGACCCGCAGACGTTCGCGAACGCGCCGAAGAGGGGGAACTCGCGTTCGGTACCATCGACACGTGGCTCATCTACAAACTCACGGGGAACCACATCACGGACGTCACGAACGCCTCCCGGACCATGTTGTTCAACATCCACGACATGGAGTGGGACGACGAACTCTTAGACGAGTTCAACGTTCCGAGAGAGATGGTTCCGGAAGTCCGCCCGTCGTCCGACGACGACCACTACGGGTCGACCGACGCGAGTGGGTTCCTCGGCGCCGAGATTCCCGTCGCGGGTGCGCTCGGTGACCAGCAGGCCGCGCTGTTCGGCCAGACCTGTTTCGACGCGGGTGACGCGAAGAACACCTACGGGACCGGTTCGTTCATGCTGATGAACACCGGCGAAGAGGCGGTCATGTCCGAACACGGCCTCCTCACAACCGTCGGCTTCCAGCGCTCCGGCGAACCTGTCCAGTACGCACTCGAAGGTTCCATCTTCATCACGGGTGCCGCAATCGAGTGGCTCGAAGACATGACCCTCATCGAGGACGCCGCGGAGTCCGAGAAACTCGCCCGCTCTGTCGACTCGACGGACGGCGTGTACTTCGTTCCTGCCTTCACCGGCCTTGGTGCCCCGCACTGGGACCAGCGCGCCCGTGGGACCATCGTCGGCATGACCCGCGGTACCCGCCGCGAGCACATCGTCCGCGCGACGCTCGAAGCAATCGCGTTCCAGACGCGTGACGTCGCCGAGGCAATGGAGTCCGACAGCGACATCGACCTCTCGACGCTCCGCGTCGACGGCGGTGCAGTCAAGAACAACTTCCTCTGCCAACTCCAGTCGAACATCCTCGACACGGAAATCGTCCGTCCCGAAGTCGACGAGACGACGGCGCTCGGTGCTGCGTACGCCGCCGGCCTCGCCGTCGGGTACTGGGAGACGATGGACGAACTCCGCAAGAACTGGCAGGTCGACCGAGAGTTCGCACCGTCGAACCCGCAGAACGTCGAACACCGCTACGGCCGTTGGAAAGAAGCAGTCGACCGGTCGCTCGACTGGGCGCGGGACACCGAGGAATGAGGTGAGCTTGCATGGCACTCAACGAACTCTGGGCCATCGAGATGATTATCGCCGCCTTCGCGGGTGGCGCGTTCGGGGCAGCAATCGGTGCGCTCCCGGTCTTCATCTTCACTGGCTTCGCGGTCATCGCAGGTGAGGTTGCATCCTACGTCGACGCCGACGCAGGTGCAATCACCGGTGCTGTCGCGTTCGGTGTTCCGTTCTCGCCTGCCATCAGTTTCGCCGGCGGTGCGGCCGCAACGGCCTACGCGGCCAATCGTGGCTACATCGACAGCGGATTCGACTACCACAAGGCCAAGGACATCGGCTTCGCACTCGGCTCCAAGCCCGACGTGCTCGCAGTCGGTGGTGTCTTCGGTATCATCGGCTACTGGCTGACCGTCCTCTCGGCGTCGTTCAGCATGCCGTACGACCACATCGCGATGGGTGTGACGCTCTCAGCGCTCCTCCACCGCGTCGCCTTCGGCTACGACATCGTCGGAAAAGTCCGCGGTGACGGTCTGTTCGACATGTCGCCCTTCGAACGCGGGCAGACCCGCGGCGGCGCAGTCGCAGACGGCGGTGAAGGTGCCCGCCTGAGCGTCGAACCGTGGCTTCCGAACATGTACAAGTGGCAAGAAGTGGCCGCTATCGGTGTCGTCGTCGGCATCTCGTCGGCGTACATCGCCCTCGTGACCGGGAGTCCGTTCCTCGCGTTCGGTATCTCGGCGGCGACACTGCTGTTCTTGAACCTCGGCGTCGAGCGTCTCCCGGTGACGCACCACATGGCGCTTCCCGGTTCGACGGCAGCGCTGGCGTGGACGTCCGGGGCCGCAGAACTCGGTGTCGTTGCACTCCTCATCGGGGGCTTCTTCGGCCTCATCTGCGCGCTCTTCGGTGAAGTGTTCCAGCGTATCTTCTACGCACACGGAGACACGCACTGGGACCCGCCGGCGGCAGCAATCGTCTTCGGGACGTTCCTCATCGCGATGCTCGCCATCGCCGGAATCTTCCCGAGTTCGTCGTGGGTCGCCACGCTCGGCCTCTAAGCAGCGACACGAACACACAGCCCCTTCGATTTTTTTGACACGGCTTCCGCAACCGTCAGCGATAACGCCTCGCAGTCGGAAGCAGAGGCATGGAACGAATCGTCTCTGTCGTCCCGAAAGACGGCCTCCACGCGCGCCCTGCCTCTCGTTTCGTCGAGACTGCCAACTCCTTCGACGCCGACGTACAACTGGGCCGCGCCGGCGACGACGAACTCGTCCCCGCGGCGAGTATGCTCGCGGTGACGGGACTAGGCGTCTCACACGGCGAAGAAGTGCGCCTCGTCGCCGACGGTGACGACGCAGAATCCGCACTCGACGCCCTCGAAGAAGTGCTCTCGACACCCGAATCGGGAGACGAAGAATAGCGTTCTCCCAGCGTCCGTTTAGTTCAGTTTTCGGTACTCACGCGCCTCTTCGGCGCGTTCGACGACAGACTGAAGCGTCGCCTTCTTACTGGTCGTCTCCACCGCGGCGTTGAGCGTGCCTTCGAGAATCGGCGCATCTGCGATGGCGGCGTTCACGTCCGTCGCCATCTCGATGGCGAGTTCCGTGTTCATCACTGCACTCCCGAGGTCCACGAGGACGACCACACCGTCACCGTCGTCAGCCTCCTCGATTGCCTCGCGGATGGTGTCCGGCGACGTGCCGATGCCGCCGTCTTCGCCCCCGGCAGGCACGATTCGAGCGTTCCCACCGCCCATCTGTGCGGCGACGTCCGCGATTCCCTCTGCCGCCTTCGCGCTGTGCGAGACGACGACGAGTCCAATCATTCGTCTCTCCGCACGGCGTCCGCCGCACGGGCGTCGCGTTCGACGTCACCGTCGAGGTACTCTTCGGCCGTCGCAAGCAGTTCTTCCATGATGAACAGCGTGCTCGTCGCACCGGGGTCTTGGTGGCCGACAGAGCGCCAATCGAGGAACGACGCGCGCCCCTTCAGCGCCTTGATGGGCGTGGTGAACTGGACACCGCGCTCGGCAGCATCGACCGCTTTCGCGAGGGCTTCCAGTGGCGGCAGGTCGTCCTGTTCGATAGATTTCTTGTAGGTGTGGACGGCGGGCACGAGTGCGTCGACCATCGTCTTCGACCCGACCTGTGCCCCACCACGGTCTTTCACCTTGTCCAGATACGCCTCGGCGAACGCAACGGACGTCTCGGCCGTGATACCGCCGTCGAGTTCCTGACTGGCGAACATTATCGACCCGCCGTAGAGCGGACCAGATGCTCCGCCGACGTTCGAGATGAGTGTCGTTCCGATGGTCTTCACGATGTCGTCGGGGTCCATGTCGGCGAACTCGTCGCGTTTCTCTGCCGCCTTCGAGAACCCACGTTGCATGTTCGACCCGTGGTCCGCGTCACCGATTGCAGAGTCGAGGTCGGTGAGGTACGATTTCTCCGCTGTGAGTCGCTCTGCGACATTGTCGAGGGCGGCTATCACCGCATCGCGCTGTGTGTCAACGTCGGCCATGGAGTCTCCTTCGGCCGCTTGTCGTTAATCCCTTGCCCCGATGAAACGTTCTGCCGCGAAAAATGAGTTCGTCGGTCGGTCGCGGCTGTCCGCAGTGGCGAGACGCGAGTCGCGAGGACTACTCCTCGGCGACGGTGAGCGCCGGCGTGTGTGCGGGTGCGCCGAGCAAGTCTTTCAGTTCGTCGTCCACGCGAAGGACAGAGACGGAACACCCCATCATGTCGAGCGAGGTCATGTAGTCGCCGACCCACGCGTCCCACGTCTCGATACCGCGGTCGCCGAGCATCGACTGGAGTTTGCGATTGACGATGTAGAGTTCCGACAGGGGCGTCCCTCCCATCCCGTTGACCATCGTGACGACTTCCTCACCCTCACCAACCTCCAGGTCGTCGAGGACGTTCTCGGTCAGGTGTTCGGTAATCTCGTCGGCACTCATGATGTCGGCACGTTCGGTCCCCGGTTCGCCGTGGATGCCGATGCCGAGTTCTATCTCGTCTTCACCGAGGTCGAAGGTCGGTTCGCCCTTATCAGGCGTTACGCAGGACGTGAGGGCCATCCCCATCGTTCGAACGTTGTCGATGACCTTCTCGGCGACGGCCTTGACCTCACCGAGGTCAGCGCCTTCGGCCGCTTTCGCGCCGGCGCACTTGTGGACGAAGATGGTCCCTGCGACACCGCGTCGACCCGATGTGTACAACGAGTCTTCGACCGCTACGTCGTCGTTGACGACGACTTGCTCGACGTCGACGTCTTCCATCCCCGCCATCTCTGCGGCGGTGTCGAAGTTCATCACGTCGCCTTCGTAGTTCTTGACGACACAGAGGACACCTTCGCCGGCATCGACTGCCTGAATCATGTCGTTCAGTTGGTCGGCCGTCGGCGAGGTGAACACTTCACCCGCGGCGGCACCGTCGAGCATCCCGTCACCGAGATACCCCGCGTGTGTCGGTTCGTGTCCGGACCCCCCACCCGAGACGACGGCCACCTTTCCGTCGACCGGCGCGTCGCCGCGTACGAGGACGTTCGTCCCGTCGAGTCGGCGCAGTTCTGGGTGCGCCACAACCATGCCATCGAGCATCTCGTCGACCACGTCACCGGGTTCGTTGATTAGTTTCTTCATGCCTCGTGTTACCACACGTGTGATTCGACCAAAAGTGTTGGTCAAACTGAAGGCTACGCGGGGATTGCACCGAAAAATCCGCTGTCGATTCGGGGAGGTGACGGCTCAGTCGAGTCGCGTGACCGCGATGGTCACAGACACGCCTTCGATGTCCCACTCTTCGACGGTGTCGCCCTCGGCCGTGCCGAGTTCGAACTCGCGGGCGCGAACCTCGTCGGCGACGAGGCCGGCGTTCTCTTCGACGAATCCGGCGACACGGTCGTCGTCGACGACGACGCCCACGTCGATTTCCTCTTCGACGTCGAGGTCGAGTTGTTTGCGCATCTCCTGGATGCGGCGGATGACGTCGCGGGAGTAGCCTTCTGACTCGATGTCGTCGGAGAGGGTCGTGTCGACGTAGACGGACCCACCTTCGAACTCGGCGCTGGCGACGTTCTCCGGTGGTTCGGCGCGGTACGAGACCATCTCGTCGGTGAGGTCGTACGTCTCGCCGTCCACCTCGACGCCCGCTTCGACGTCGGCGCGCGTGAGGCCTTCGACGGCCTCCATGATTTTCTGCGCGTCGGTACCGAACTCCGGTCCGATGACGCTCATCTGGGGTTCGGCCGTCTCGACGAGTTCGTCGAACACCTCGACGACTTCGACGGACCGCGTGTTCACGCGCTCCGAGAGGAGGTCCGAGAGTGCTTCGACGGCCTCGGCGACGCCTTCGTCGTTGGACTCGACCACGATGCGCGAGACGGGCCAGCGAAGTTTCCGGCCGCCGAGTTGGCGGGCGTGTGCCGCCGCCTCTTCCACGTCACGGAGAACGGCCATGTTAGCTTCGAGGTCCTCGTCGCGGAGGTCCTCGTCCACCTCGGGGTACGAGAGCATGTGGACGGTGGTCTCGCTACCGTCGAGTCGCTGGTACATCTGCTCTGCCATGTACGGCGTGTAGGGCGCGATGAGGCGGATGGCCTCTGCGAGCACCGTCGAGAGCGTCGCGTACGCACCGAGTTTGGAGTCGGACTCTTCTTCGTCCCACATCCGCTCGCGGATTGCCTTCACGTAGAAGCGCGAGACGTCCTGCGTGATGAAGTCCAGAAGCGTGTTGAGCGCGGTGTGGACCTCGTAGTCGTCCCACGCCTCGTGCATCTCGGCTTTGACGGTCTGGAGACGCGAGAGGACCCACTCGTCGACGACGGTGAGTTCACCCTCCGAGAGGTCCGCCTCGGCCGGGTCGTAGCCGTCGAGGTCCATGTACGGCAGCGGGAAGCGGAAGACGTTCCAGAAGATGTTGAGCGTCGACTGCGTGTCGGCGAGGCCGTCCCACTCGAACGAGAGGTCGACGCCCTGCTGGTCGTGCGAGAGGAGGTAGGCGCGAAGCGGGTCGCGGCCTGCACGCTCGATGGCCTCCTCGGGCGTGACGATGTTGCCGACGGACTTGGACATCTTGCGGCCGTCCTTGTCGTTGGCGAACCCGTGCATGATGACCTCCTTGTACGGAGACTGCCCCGTCGCGGCGGTTCCCATGCCGAGTTGCGACCAGAACCACCCGCGGGTCTGGTCGTGCGCTTCGATGATGAGGTCGGCGGGCCACAGTTCCTCGTAGGCCTCCGTCTCGCCGGGGAAGTCGAGCGTGCCCCACGTGGCGACCGAGGAGTCGATCCACACGTCGAACACGTCGGGAACGCGCTCGTAGGTCACGCCGTCTTCGGTGATGGTGAGGGGGTCGACCGACGGTCGGTGGAGGTCCACCGTCTCGGGGTCGATGTCCTGGTCGACGCGTTCGGCGAGTTCCTCGCGCGTGCCGATGACAATCATCTCTTCTGCGCCCTCGGCGTCGGGGTCCTGCGGCACCCAGATGGGGAGCGGGATACCCCAGTAGCGCTGGCGGGAGATGTTCCAGTCGGGCGCGTCGCTCACGAAGTCACGGAAGCGGTTGTCGCGCGCCCACTGTGGGTGCCACTCAGACTCCTCGATGTTGTCGAGAAGTTGGTCTTTGACGTCTGTGACTGTGATGAACCACTGGTCTGTGGCGAGGAAGATGATGTCCGTGTCACAGCGCCAACAGTGACCGTAGCGGTGGTCGTGTTCGCCGGCGTGGAGCAGGTTCCCACGCTCGTCTAAGTCCTCGATGACGGCAGGGTTGGCGTCGCGGACGAACGTGCCCGCGTAGTCGCCGCCTTGCTCGGTGAACTCTCCTTTGTCGTCTACGGGGACGAACACGTCGAGGCCGAGTTCCTGTCCGCGGGCGAAGTCCTCTTGACCGTGCCCGGGTGCGGAGTGGACGAGACCCGTGCGGTCCGCTTCGACGTAGTCGGCGGTGTAGACCTGTCCAGCACCCTCGAAGTCGGCGTACTCGCCGAGCACGTCCGCGAGGGGGTGGTCGTACTCCCAGCCGACCATCTCGTCGCCGGTGAGTTCGTCGAGGACTTCGTAGTCCTCGTAGCGGCCCTTCTTCAGGACGCCCTCGACGCACGGTTCGGCGAGGTAGAGCACTTCGCTCTCGCCGTCTTTCTCGGCGCGGACGGCCTGATAGGTCATCTCGCCGTCGACGGCGACGAAGGTGTTCGCCGGGATGGTCCACGGCGTCGTCGTCCAGATGACGAGGTTGCCCTCGCGTTCCTTCAGTGGGAACTTGACGTAGATGGACGGCGAGGTAATCTCGTCGTACTCGACTTCGTTCGCGGCGATGGCGGTCTGACAGCGCGGGCAGTAGTTGACACTGCGCTTGCCCTGCTCGACGAGTCCGTTGTCAGCGACGTTCGAGAACGCCCACCACGCGGCCTCCATGTACTCGGGGGACAGCGTCTCGTAGGGGTCGTCCCAGTCCATCCACGTCCCGATAGACTGGAAGTCCTCGTCCATGGCCTCGCGGTTGCGGACGGCGAACTCCTTACACTTCTGGATGAACGCCTCCATCCCGAACTCCTCGATGTCGCGCTTCGTGGTGAAGCCGAGTTCTTCTTCGACTTTGACCTCGATGGGGAGGCCGTGCATGTCGTATCCGGGCCGGTCGGTGACCTGATGCCCCGTCATGCGCTTGTGCCGGATGACTGCGTCCTTCAGCGTCTTGTTCCACGCCGTCCCGAGGTGCATCTGTCCGGACGTGTACGGCGGGCCGTCGACGAAGAAGAACGACGGGTCGTCGGCGTGTGCCTCCTTCGTCGCCTCGTACGCGTCGTTCTCGTCCCAGTACTCGCCGACGACGGACTCGACGTCCGCCGGCGTGTACTGGTCTGCGATGTCTTCCATACCCCGTCCTTCTCGTGGATATATATCAAAACGGCGGGTCTCGTCTGCGTCCGTCGGGCGTTCAGCCGTGTCACTCTCAGACATGGTCTTCCTCCGCGTTGGGCGCGGGATTCGTGTGTCTGGATGTGGGGTTCGTGTGTCGTCGATACTCCAATCGTGTGTCGTGCGTGTGTTGGTCCATGTGGTGTACGTGTCGCTCCAGACGATGTACTGCTGGCACTCAGCGGCGATTCAGCGAACGGTCAGGATGAGATGAATGCGAGGCTAGCGCCCCGCAATAATGGACGACTGGGCGACGACAGAGCGTTTCGACTGGTGACGCTCGAAGCGGCCAGTCGGAGACGTCTCGTCGCGTCGCATCGTATCCGAGAGAAGTGTCGCCTCGGCAATAACGCTTACTCCGGAGCGGACACCTCGGCGGTTCGAGTCCCAGAAGTTCCTCACTCTGACGGGGCACTACACTGCTTCGTCCACCCGCGAAGGAGGTATCGACCGTACGACTCTCCGGTGTCTTGGTCGCGGATAGCCAGCGTCACCTCCGAAGGCACACCACCGTTCTCGGCATCGAGTTTCGTGATTGCGGTACAGACCAGTTTCTGGGCGTCGTCGTCACCGCTGAAGTGAGTTTCAGACCGTCGAATCGATATCTCGGCCGTGTTCCATCCCGTCCATCGAACCGGGCCGCCGACGTTGTAGAAGGCCGCCTCGTCGCGCGGCATCCGGACCTCGAACAGAAGGACGAACGAGTTGCCTTCTGCCCACAGCAAGTCGTTCGAGAATTCTCCCTCCATCGCCCGTGCTGTCAGAACGTCTCGCTGGTCGTCCGGAGGGTCGGGAAACAGCCATCCCCGGACGTCGGTGTCGTCGGGGAACGAGCCACAGACGTACTGTTCGTCAGCGGCGTGGAGATTTGCGTACCCGTGGTCCTGATAGATGTGGCCGCTCACGGTGCGACGTGCGTCTGTGAGACAACCGGCGGTCGATGCGAAAGAGAGTGAAGCGACGCTGGCGAGGAGGGCGCGACGGCGCATGCCAGCCAATTCGGACAAGCCCCTGATAAATCAGTCCCACGTCACCCACAAGAGGACGGCGAGTGCCACCGCTTGGAGGACATGAATGCCCATCAGCACTTGCCACGCGATATCGGGCATCTCGGTGGCGAACCACACCGAGAGCGTCGGGTCGACGAGGTAGTAGTAGAGGGCAAAGAGGTTCTGTGCGAGCAGGAAGAACCCGAAGACGACCAATCCCAGTGCGTGCTTCGAGCGGAACGTGAGCAGGTTTCGACCCCAGATGAAGAGGAGGACGACGAGGAAGGCGGCGCTCATCCCGACGGAGAGGCGGGCGATATCGACCCAGATACTCATCGCCGCCGCTCCGCTCTGGCAGACTCCCAGCACGGTGTCGTGGGCGTCATTCGGTCACCTGCGCGATTATCCGTTCTATCGTGTCCCAATGTTGTCTCGTTTGCCCGGAGGGGATGTACACAGAGCCATACCCGGTTCCGCTGTGTTCGACGACGCCGTTCTGGACGAGGACGTCGAGGTGGTGGCGGACCGTCTTGTAGTCGAGGTGTAACTCCTCTGCGAGTCGGTTCGCGTTTCGTGGGCGCTCCGAGAGTTCGCGGAGGATTCTGATGCGATTTGCACCGCCGCGCGTGCCGGTCAGCACGTACCAGAGGACGCCCTCCATCGCCCCGTACTACGTCAGATACCGACCTAAGCACATCGGCTATCTGAGAGGTTACCCGTCGAAGTCGCCGGCTAACGGGAGTTCGAATCCCGATTAGTTGTCGGCGACGAGTTGGAGGTCGAAGGCAGCGTCCGTGGGTTCGTCGTCCGTCGTCAGGTAACCCTGTGCGATGGCGGTGTACGCACGGCCGCCCTCGGGTGCGACGTCGAACTCGGCGACGACGTCGCCATCGTTCATCTCAGTGTCGCCGCGTATTTCGAGGGTGTACTCGCCGGCGGCGACTTCGACCGTCGCCGTGTCACCGAACGCGGCACCGTCGACGAGCGTGAGGTCGGCCGATTTGACGGTCACGTCGACGGCGGGTGCGTCGGGCGAGGCGTGGAAGACACGAATGCGGGCCATATCGTCAGCGGGGGCAGACCGGTCGTCTTCCAGAAGCACGACTTCGAACGCGTTCTCCGCGCCGTCTTCGAGTTCGCCGATAGCGGCGGCGGTGTACGCACCGGCCATCAAGTCGAGTTCCGCGTCGAAGACCACGGTGTCGGGTGCCTCTGTCGCGCGAATCGTCACTTGGTGCATGCCGGAGGTCAGTCCGAGGTAGTCACTGACGGCACCGAAGGGCACGTCGGAGAGGGCGACTTCTTCGTCGACGAGGACGTCCACGTTCGGGGCGTCAGGCGAGAGGTGTGCTGCGCGGAGGTCCACGTCCAACAGACCGCCGCCACCCATGCCGGCGTCGACGACGGCGATTGGGCGGAACGCCTTGTCCATCGCGTCTTCGGGGGGCGAGAGGTAGCCTGCGGCGAAGACGGTGTAGACCGTCTCGCCGGCGAGTTGGACGTCGAACTCGGCGACTGCGTCGCCATCGTTCGACTCGGTGTCGCCTCTGACTTGTAGGGTGTAGGTGTCAGCGGGGACTTCGACACTGCCGGACTGCGTGAACTCGACGCCGTCGAAGAGCGTCTGGTCGCCGGCGGTGATGTCCACGGCGGGTGCGTCGGGAGACGCGTGGACGACGCGGACGCGGGCCATGTCGGCATCGGGGAGCGAGACGTCGTCTTCGAGGATGAGCGGTTCGAACGTGCCTTCTCCCAGTTCGCCGACGGCGGCGACGGTGTAGGTCGCTTCTTCGACCGGAACGTCGCCTTCGAAGGCGACGGTCGATTCGTCACCGGCGGCCGTGACCTTCACCATCCGAGTTCCGACTGGAACCGAGAGGTAGTCGCTGACGGCACCGAATGGAACGTCCGAGAGGGCGACTTCGCCATCGACGTATACGTCGACGTTCGGGGCGTCGGGCGAGAGGTGCGCGACGCGGACCATCGCCATCTCCGGTTCGGGCGTCGGCGACGTCGTCGTCTCGTTCATCTCGGCTTCGGTCGTTGTCTCGGAGTCGTCTCCGCCACCAGTATTTCCACTTCCCGTACAACCGGCGAGGCCACCGATGATGGCTACACCACCGATTCCACGCAGCATCTCACGGCGCTTTAGATTCGTCATAGCGACGAAAGATGGAATCGTCAGTGCATATTTGAGGGTTTTCCCAAATCTCACCCTGATGTCACCGGATGCCGCCCAAGTGTCTCCCTGCTGTCACCCTGCGGCAGCGTTAGTTGCGACCGTCTCTGTCTGGAATTAGCTCACGCGCCCGGGGCGAATACGACCTGCGACCCGCGCTCCCATCGGGGTGTCCCGTCCCTGCTCAGTCGAAGTCTGGAAGGTCGTCTGGTGCCTCGTACGACGACTCCCAGTCGATGTAGTCGTCTTTGAGCACGTCACACACCTGTTGTCCGAGTTCGGTGAGGCCCGCGTTTATCGACGACACCTGCCCCCACGAGGTCAGTTTGGGGTGCAGTTGTCGCTCCTTCCAGTCTTCGGGGATTCCCGGTGCGTGATACCCGACGCGGTCGGCGAAGTCGTCCCAGAAGAAGTCGAAGTACGAGAGCAGGTCGAGTTCGAGGACGACCTGCCACTGGTCTTCGGTGACGGGCGTCTCTGCCGTCCACTCTTCGAACGCATCTTCCCACGCACCCTCGTTCAGGAACGCCTCCAGTTCGGTCCGTTTGAAGTCGGCGTCGACCGCGACCTGAGCGTCCTCGTACTGGTTCGGGTCGACCTTCGGGAGCGACGGCGGGTCGGGGGCGGAAACGTCGAGCATGACAGAGGGTGAGGCGTCTTCCCGGATAAGGGTTAGCCGATTCGCCCCCGACGAGCGTCACCTGACTCGCAGAGTCACTCTTCCATCCGCTCGATGACGGACTCCAACTGGTCGGCACGGGCGGCGACTGCCTCCGCGCGGAGTTCTTTCTCCGCTTCGGTCTCACAGACGAGTCGCGGAACCGGGGTCGGCGTGCCGTCGTCGTCGAGGGCAACGAACGTCAGGAACGAGGTGGTCGTCTTGCGTCGTTCGTCGGTCTTCGGATTCTCCGCGTGCACGTCGACTTTTACGTCGATGCTCGTCCGACCGACGTTGAAGACGTACGCCTCCATGACCGCGACTTCGCCGAGGTCGATGGGACCGATGAAGTCGACGTGATCCATCGAGGCGGTGACGCACTGGCGGTTGCAAAAGCGCATCGCGGCAATCGCGCCGCAGATGTCCATCCAGTGGAGGACGGCCCCACCGAGGGCGCGTCCGAGGTTGTTAGTGTCGTTCGGAAGGAGGAGTTCGGTCATCTCCGTCTGAGACTCTGCGAGGGTCGCAGTACGTTCGCTCATGAACGGGGCGTCGCACCGAGGGGGCTTGAAATCGTAGGACCTGACCGCACCGCGGTCACTCGTCGAAGTCGACGTCGAAGGCCTCGGGCGGTTGGCCCGCCGCGTCGAGGACGCCGTCGGAGATGAGAATCGGGCAGTCGACGCGGATCGCGAGGGAGATGGCGTCGCTCGGGCGGGCGTCGAACACGAACGTCTGTGCCTCCCCGTGTTGGTAGCGTTCGGCGTCGACTTTCGCGTAGAACGTCCCGTTCGAGATGTCGTCGATTCGGATACTGTCGATAGCGCCACCGAACTCAGTCACCATCTCGACGAGCAAGTCGTGTGTCAGCGGACGCTCGAACTGCTCGCCTGAGAGACCGAGTTGGATGGCTTGAGCCTGGTCCGACGTGATGACAATCGGGAGGAACTCGTCGCGGGCCTCTAGTATGACTGCGGGGACGCTCGACCCGTCCTCACCGACACCGACCCCGATACCACGGACCACGGCACGGTGTTTCATGCTACTCTGTAGTTTCGCGGAGTACGAATAGTTACCCCACCGACGATTCCCAAAACAGGTGCGCGAGAACCAGTCATATTTCTAGAAGGTCGGCGAAACCGCTCGTCACCGACGGGAGAACTGGACGACTGCGATTGCGAGGAGGATGACGAGGCCACCCGCGAAGAACGCCAGTCCCGGCGGGAATCCCTGCACGACTGCTGGGGCCGCTTCGGTGGCCACTGTCGTCACGGCGTCCGCCTCTGCACCGCCGGACTGGGCGACCGGTGCAATCTCACGGAGGCCGCGCATCGCGAACCACTGGACGAGTGCAGAGAGGAGTCCCAAGACTGCCACGGCACCGAGGAGGCTACTGAGGATACTCGCGACTCCCGACCTTGTCTCTTCGGTTGCCGCGACGACGACGAGTGGTCTGTCAGCGGGGGCATACACTTTCATCTCTCGTCCCTTCTCAGAGTAGACGGTGTCGACCACTTCGATGAGACCGGCAGCGTCCAGTTTTCGGAGGTGGTACTGGACGTTCTGGAGGGAGGTTTCGACACGCTCTGCGAGGTCCGCGGCGTTGGTGGGTTGCTCGTGGAGCGCAGCGAGGATGTGACGGGCGGTTGCAGACGAGAGCGCCGACAGGAGGTCAGAGGCCTCGTCGTCGCCGAGTCCGATGACTCTGGGCGCGGCCTCGTCTGCAGAGGAGGTGTCTGGAGCGGAGGGCAGCAAACCTGCCATACCAGCCGATACTACACGGGAGGTTACAAACTTGTTGTCCCGACGGTCAGCCCAGTCGACCACGCCTCGTTACTCGCTCGGGTCGACGACCAGCACCCGCAAGTCGTTGACGTTGGTCCCAGTCGGTCCCGTGTCGACGAGTGCGTCGGCGGCGCGGAGCGTTGGCAGTGCATCGTTCTTGGCCAACGCGGTGTGTGCGTCCCGTGCGGAGACGGACGGCGCATCCACGAGGGCACCGGCAACGCCGGTTCCGCCGTCTTTTCCGTCGCTGTCGATGCTGGCGAGGACCACGTCCACCGGGAGTTCGGGCGCGGCGGCGAGGCAGAATTCGAGGTTCGGGCCGCCCGACCCGTCTCCCCTGACGGTGACCGTGCACTCGCCGCCCGAGAGAATCACGGCAGGGGTATCGAGCGGATTCCCAGTGGCGAGAACCTCTTCGGCGACGGCGACGTGCGTCTTCGCCGCTTCTCGCGCTTCGCCGCGTACGCGAGACGAGAGGATAACGGTGTTGTACCCGCGGTCGGTCGCAACCTCACGGGCCGCATCGAGCGCGGTGAACGTATCGGCGAGGACGTGGTTCTCGACCCGGTCGAACACCGAATCGCCGGGTTTGGGCGTCTCTGGTACGTCTCCCGCAGACCCACGAGCGAGGCGTGTCCGAACCGACTTCGGAACGTCGAGGTCGAACCGGTCCAGCACGTCGAGGGCGTCGTCGTAGGTCGTCTCGTCGGGGGCCGTCGGCCCCGAGGCGATGACGCCGAGGTCGTTTCCGACCACGTCCGAGAGGACGAGTCCGACGACAGTCGCCGGCGACGCGAGGCGGGCGAGGCCGCCACCCTTGAGCGTCGAGAGGTGCTTTCTGACGGCGTTGAGGTCGTGAATCTCCGCACCACTCGCGAGCAACTGGTCCGTCGTCTCGCGGAGGTCCGAAAGCGAGATTCCGTCTACAGGGGCCGGGAGAATCGCACTCGCCCCACCGGTGACGGCGACGAGGACGAGGGTTCGTTCGTCGAGGTCGGAGACGAGGTCCACGAGGGGGCGGGTACTCTCGACGCCGCGTTCCGAAGGAACCGGATGGTCACCGGGCAGGCGGTCGATTCGGTCTCCATCGCCCGGATTCGGCGTCACGACCACGCCCGCGTCGATTCGGTCGCCGAGGATATCTTCGAGTGCATCCGCCACGCCGTCTCCCGCTTTTCCGCCGCCAACGACGAGAATTCGGTCGTACGAGAAGAGGTCGTAGGTAGAGTCCGCAATAGAGAGCACGTCGTCGTCGAGTGAGACGGAGTTGCTGACGACGCGTTCGGGGAGGACGGCCTCGACGCCCCCACGGAGACACTCGACGGCCGTCTCGTGGGCACGGGTCGGCGTTCGCGCATCGAAATCCTGCATGGTTCGTGGGTGATGCCGACACGGATAAAAACCGTGGGCCGGTAAACCCGGCGATGAACGATTCGTCGCCCGGCGAGGGCCACGTCCACGTCGTCGGGACGGCCCACGTCTCGGCCGACAGCGTCCGAGAGGTCGAAGAGACCGTCAAATCGGAACGCCCAGACGTTGTCGCGGTCGAACTCGACGAGGGTCGGTACCGACAGTTGAAGGGCGGAACGCCAGACGATATCGAAGCGCGCGACTTGCTCCGCGGTAACACCGTCTTCCAGTTTATCGCCTACTGGATGCTCTCGTACGTCCAGTCACGGATGGGAGACAAGTTCGACGTGAAACCCGGTGCAGACATGCTCGCGGCGGTCGAGACGGCCGAAGAAGAAGGTCTCGACGTCGCACTCGTCGACCGTGACATCCAGACGACCATCCAGCGCTTCTGGCGACGGATGGGGACGCTCGAAAAGATGCGTATGGCTGGTGACCTCGCGTTCGGCGTCGCCGACGCACGCGGTGTCGGTGCTATCGCTGGCATCGCCGTCGGCGTCTTCCTCGGGCCACTCGTCGGCCTCTACGGCGACGTGGTCGGTATCTCGGACCTCTTCTTGACGCGCGCAGCGACCGGCGCAGTCGTCGGCGCGGCGGCGGCGTATCTCCTCTACACACTCGCGTCGTTCTCCCTGAGCGGCGACGACGCCCTGCTCGCTGGACTCGGTGGGGGCGCGGCGGTTGGACTCATCGGCGGGTTCGGACTCGGATATGGGACCGGTCTCGTCACGTCGATTCTCGGTGGTCTCGGGACGACCATCGTCGGCAGTCTCGTCGTCGGTATCCTCGCTGGCGTCGCCGTCGGTGTCGCCGTCGGGACCGTCTTGAACGCCGTCGGCCTGTTCACACCGGCCGAGGGAACTGACGTCGAAGAGTTCGACATGGCCGACCTGACCGACGGCGACGTGGTCTCTGCGATGATGGAAGAGTTCCGCCGGTTCAGTCCGGGCGGTGCCGAAGCCCTCATCGACGAGCGTGACGCCTACATCGCCCACCAACTCGTCGCACTTCGCCAGTCGGGTCGGAGCGTGGTCGCCGTGGTCGGCGCTGGCCACAAAGCCGGTATCGAAGGCTACCTCGAGAACCCGCAGACACTTCCCCCGATGGAGTCACTCGTCGGCGTCGCCGAGAAAGACGGGTTCCCGTGGGGGAAGATAGTCGGATTCGGCATCACCGCCGTGTTCGTCGCGTTCTTCGTCCTCCTCGCGATGGCGGGTGTCGGGAACCAGCGCCTCCTGACCATCTTCGGTGCGTGGTTCCTCATCAACGGTATCTTCGCCGCTGGCCTCGCTAAACTCGCCGGCGCGCGCTGGACCTCCGCCCTCGTCGGCGGTGCCGTCGCGTGGATGACCTCCATCAACCCGCTTCTCGCTCCGGGATGGTTCACTGGCTACGTCGAACTCCGCCACACGCCCGTCAACGTCGGCGACATCGGCAAGTTGAACGAGATTCTCTCCGACGAAGAGACGCCTATCGCCGACCTCGTGGGCCAGATGTTCGACGTTCCACTGTTCAAACTCATCATGGTCGTGGCGATGACGAACATCGGGAGCATCATCGCGAGTTTCCTCTTCGTAACGTACGTCCTCCCGGTCATCGCGGCGGACCTCGGCGGCATCACGGGCGTCACGAACCTCATGCTCGAAGGCGCGGCGAACAGTGCCGACCTCATCTGGAGGACGCTCGCGTGAACATCACCTTCTCGTCGCGTGAACTGCGTGACCTCGTGGTCGCGTGGGTCGCGCTGGGTCTCGCATTCGCTATCTTCTTCGCCGGTGGCGGCCAGCGAGCGATTTCGATGCTCCTCGGCGGGTCGTTCGGCCTCGCACTCGTCGTGAGTCTGTTGACCGCCGGTGTGGGCTTCCTCCTTCACGAAGTCGCCCACAAAGTCGTCGCCGTTCGGTACGGGCAAATCGCCGAGTTCCGCGCCGACTACAGTATGCTCGGCATCGCCATCATGAGCGCCCTCGTCGGGTTCATCTTCGCCGCACCGGGTGCCGTCTACCACCGCGGGATGCTCACCGAACGCGAACACGGTCTCATCGCGCTGGCCGGACCAGCGACGAACCTCCTGCTCCTCGTCGCCTTCGCCCCCCTCTTCGTCGCAGGGGTCGTCCTCGGGTCTGGCGTCATCGAACTCATCGGCGCGCGTGGACTCGTCATCAACGCGTTCCTCGCGGCGTTCAACATGCTCCCGTTCGGGTCGCTCGACGGTCGGACGGTCAAAGCGTGGAGTACCCCCGTCTTCGCGGGTGTCCTCGTCCTCTCGATTCTCTTGACCGTGGGACTCCTCCTGTTCGTCGGGTTCTGAACTCGCGTCACCACCGTCGGTCGGTTGTACTCACCGACCTCGTTTCTCACTCGCTCACGTGCCGTCGAGTGAATCGTGAGAACTGAGGCTCAACAGGTGAAAAACATGGAGAGTGGAGGTGCAGTTGCAGCGTGAAGGGAGTGGGACCAATCGACGCCTGCTGGGGCAACAGCAGACGTCTCGGGGTCCGAGACGAGTCCAGAGTGGAGTCGAACGCAGTACCGTAGCGGATGTCTCGGGTTAGTCCTGTGCGTGTCCGCGTCCGAGGACCAGCATCGTCGCGTGGAGCGCCAAGAGACCCACGAATAGAGGCACGTCAGCGGAGGTGAGACCGTTCGCGAGGAGGGGCAAGTATGCAATTGGAAGGGCGACGGCTGACCAGAACGCGACGGCTTCTATCGGTTGGTACGCGAGGCGACCGACCGTGGAGGCGAAGTCGAGGGCGATCGAGTCGGTGGTGGAGGGGATTCCGGACATCGTCATTCATCCATACAACTGGGACCATCATATAAGGGGCCGAGCGTTACGGTGAATTCGCTCGCTTTTCTCACTCTTTATCCCCGAACGAACCCGGTTAGGACGTTTTTGAAACGTTTTACAAACACTTCAGAGCGCACGAGACGGTTTATAATCGCTTCTCGGTCTTTTTCGACTGTTCGGGAGAAAATTGCCAAATCCGAGGAGAAATCGGCCACTGCTCCACCAATTCACACCCACCCCAACGTAACAGGAACCAGTTACGGTTGGCCTGTCTCGGCAGACGGTTCTCGGACGCGTGTCGCGGCGACGACGCACTCCGGCGTTCACCACCCGTTGCGGTAACGGACATATCCAAGTGCATGCATAATCGAGACCCTGTGATTTTATATTTCGGCCTATCTCGTACACGAACATGACGAAAGACGACTCCGAGGGGATGACGTACGCCGAGGCTGGCGTCGATATCGAGGCGAGTGAGGCCGCCACGGCAGCGCTCGTCGCGCAGGTCGGCGGCGGGTCGGGCGACTACGCCGGACTGCTCGACATCGGCGACCGATACCTCGCTCTCGCCACCGACGGCGTCGGCACGAAACTCCTCGTCGCCGAGGCACTCGGAGACTACTCGACAGTCGGCATCGACTGCATCGCGATGAACGCCAACGACCTCGTCGCTGCGGGCGTTCGGCCCGTCGCGTTCGTGGACTACCTCGCAGTCGACGCCCCGGACGAAACCTTCGCAGAACAGGTCGGACAGGGACTCGCCGCCGGTGCCGAAGAAGCGGATATCGAACTCGTCGGCGGCGAGACGGCGGTCATGCCCGAAGTCATCAACGGACTCGACCTCGCAGGAACGTGCGCCGGCCTTGCGAAGAAAGACGCTATCTTCCCCGGAGAGGCCGAATCGGGCGATGTCCTCGTCGGGTTCCCGTCGTCGGGTATCCACTCGAACGGCCTGACGCTCGCGCGCAAGGCGGCCACGAGCGAAGGTGACTACGACGACGAGTGGGACGGCGACGAGTACGAGACGGTCGGCGAGGCGCTTCTCGAACCGACGCGCCTCTACACGTACCTCTTAGACGACCTGCGCGCCGCCGAGACTCGCGCGGCGGCCCACGTCACTGGCGGTGGATGGACGAACCTTGAACGAATGGGCGACTTCCGCTACGTCGTCGACGACGCGTTCGACCCGCAGGCGGTCTTCGAGTTCGTCCAAGAGAGAGGCGGCGTCTCCGACGAAGAGATGCACAAGACGTTCAACATGGGAACCGGATTCGTCGCCGCCGTCCCCGAGGCAAACGCCGAGGCACTCGTCGAGGCGACGGACGGGCGAATCATCGGCCACGTCGAAGACGGGTCGGGCGTCTCGATTCGCGGCCTCGACCTGTAACGAGGCGAACCATTCTTAAGCGCTGTTTTTCGTTATCGAAGTGTGACACGACGACCACCGACACCCGACGGTCTCCCGGTTTTGGGACACACTATCGGCTTCGCTGTCGACCCGTTCGGATACGTCGCCGACCTCTTGGCGGACCACGGCGTCGACGACGTAGTCGGCCTCGACGTACTCGGGATGGACGACCTGTACGTGCTGGCTCACCCCGACCACTTCGAACGAGCACTGGTCACAGAGCGAGACGCGTTCTCGAAGGGTGACGAGTTTCTAGCCGCGTTCGGTGACGCCGTCACCGCCGTCGAGGGAGACGAGTGGAAGCGACAGCGGTCGACGCTCGACCCGTTCTTCCGTTGGGGCAAAGTCGAGACGTACACGCCCGAGATGAGTCGACAAATCGAGCGGCGACTCGAAACGTGGCCCGATTCGGGGACGGTTCCGCTCGAATCGGAGATGAAGAACCTGACGCTGGATATCATCTTCGCGACGATTCTGGGCCGCGAACTCGACGTCGACGGCGACGAACGAATCCGCGCCGCCGCCGATGGCCTCAACGGACGATTCTCCCCCGCCTCCTGGGTTCTTCCGAGTTGGGTTCCGACACCGAGTCGCCGTCGGTTCGACCGGTCGAACCGAATCCTCCGCGAGGAAGTGAGGGACCTCGTAGAGACGGCGAACGAAGACAGTCTCGCGGCCAGACTCGCCGACGCTCTCGGGAGCGAGTACCCACAGACTGTCGAGTCGATGGAGGACCAACTCGTCGGGATGATTTTCGCGGGCCACGAGACGACTGCGCTGGCGCTCACGTTCACGTGTTACTTCTTGGCGACGCACGCGGACGTGCGTGAACGCGCCGTCGAGGAAGTCGACCGCGTCGTCGGCGACGGACCGGTGACAGCCGAAACGACCGAGCGACTACCACTACTCGAACGCGTCCTCAAAGAGAGTCTCAGACTGTACCCGCCGGTCCACACCATTCCACGTGAGACCAGCGAACCGTTTTCGGTTGGTGACCGAACCATCCCCGCGGGGACCGACGTCCACCTCTCGATACTCCGTCTCCACCGGGACGAACGCTGGTACGACGACCCGGGTTCGTTCCGTCCCGAACGGTGGGCCGACGAGGACGAAGAGCGATCAAAATATGCGTACCTCCCGTTCGGCGCAGGACCACGGAGTTGCCTCGGCCGAGCGTTCGCCCTCACCGAAGCAAAGCTCGCTCTCGCAACGATTCTCCGAGACTTCGACGTCGACTGGGGTGCAGACGGGCCGTTGGAAGTCACTCCCGAGATGACGACCCAACCGAAGGGTTCGACTCCCCTCGTCGTTCGCCGCCGATAGCGTCGTCATCGCCTGCCGTCGATAGCGTCGGTGGTCGTCCGCTGTCGATTTCGCCCTGCGACGTCAGATGTGCGCGGCGATGTCCGCTTCCGTGATGATACCGACCGTCTCGCCGCCTTCGACGACGAGAATCGCCGAGTTGTGGTCGAGGTAGACGCCGACTTCGTCCAGCGTGGTCTCGGGTTCGACTGTCGTGATACTCTCGGACATGACTTCGTTCACCGGGCGCTCTGCGACGTTGTCCTCTTGCACGTGGCGGATGTCGGCGTTCGAGATGATTCCCAGCGGGCGGCCATTTTCGATGACGGGCAACTGAGAGAATCCTGCGTCGAGCATCATGTCGCGTGCTTCGAGGACGGAGTTGTCCGGTGCGACGCTTCGAACCTGCGTGTTCATGATATCTTCTGCGCGGACGATACGCCCCTCCGCCTCGTCGAGTGCCTCGACGATGCGTCTCAGCGTCGAAAGCCGTGGGTCGACGTCTCCGCCCTCGATGCGGGCGATGAGTGGTTGTGAGACACCCGCCATGTCGGCGAGTTTACTCTGGGTCAACTCCAGTGCCTTACGGCGTTCCCGAAGGTCCTGCGGCGTGGGGAGTTCCATGCCGGGGATAACCCACGGTTATGAAAAAAAGGTTCTGGTCGCTCAGGCCTCTTCTTCGTCGAACTCCATCACGTCGATGACGTCGAGGGGGACGTCACGAAGTGCGCCGCCGACTTCGCTCTTCGCGATGCGGGAGGCGTGTTTCTCGCCGTCTGCGTTGAAAATCTTGATTTCGAGGAGCAGTCCGACGAGTGCGGTGTTGGCCGCGATGAACGCGGAGTCGAACGGTTCGCCACAGGCCGGACACGGCGTAGCACCGACTTCGACTTCGACGTACTCTTTGTTCTTTTCGTTGAGTCGCTTGCCAGCCTCGCTGACGGCGACGCCGATGGCGTCGTCGATGTCCTCGACGTCCCGTACCAACCAGGCCGCCTCCATCGCGACGAGATAGTTGCTCATACACCTGTTACGCGCCGGTGGGGTTTCGTGTCTTGTGGTTCGCGCGGACGGATGGTAGACAGTTCCACCCGCACGCGATGCAGTCGATGGACCGTCATCCGCGACAGTCGTGAACTCAGACCAGAACGCGCACGGCCTGCGCATGCCATCGATATTATCGCCATAAGTTACGAGAATCCCCCCGACTGGCCACAGACTACCCACGCGGAATAGTCGCTGTTGTTGGAGTATGTACAAGTGTAGTTGAATCGCCAGACAGCGTCGGGGTAGTAATTCCCCGAGGTGGCAAAGCTTATATCCGAGGGCATCTGGAGCCACGACTGAGGACACGGAAATGACACCCCGCCTGACGAAGTACGTCCTATTCGCCGCCTATCAACTGTCGGTCGCGACAGGCATCGCACTCCTGCCGATTGCCCTCGCCGCCCGCCGGATGGGCGTGACCCTCCCAATCCGTCGTCTCGTCGAGACGACTGGAAACGCATACGAACGCGCTGCGGCCCGCTAACCCGGCCCACACGCCACATTTTGACAGACGCACCATCGCCGAAGAGCGACGACGCCGCCGACAGGCGTCAGACAGCACGACACCGGCAACGGCGAGGTGAAGGGTTGCATTTATCAGCGCCGAAGTGCAATCGCAGACAATGCGTACCCCGACTCACGACGAGTTCTCCGGCCGTCTCGATTCGCTCAACGGCGACCACTCGAACGTGTTCGGCCCCGAACTCGGCGAGTTCCCACACGCCGAGCGACGCGCCGAATCACTCGGTGACAAAGAGACGAAGACCGGTACCACGACCGTCGGTATCAAAACGGAAGAGGGCGTCGTCCTGGCGACCGACATGCGCGCAAGCATGGGCTACATGGTCTCCTCGAAGGACGTCCAGAAGGTCGAAGAGATTCACCCGACGGGCGCACTGACCATCGCTGGGTCGGTCTCTGCCGCCCAGTCGCTCATCAGTTCGCTCCGCGCGGAAGTCCGCCTCTACGAGGCCCGCCGCGGCGAAGACATGAGCATGCAGGCACTGTCGACGCTCGTCGGCAACTTCCTGCGCTCCGGTGGCTTCTACATCGTCCAGCCTATCCTCGGCGGCGTGGACGAAGAAGGCGGCCACATCTACAGCATCGACCCCGCAGGGTCCGTCCTCGAAGAAGAGTACACCGTCACTGGCTCCGGCAGTCAGTACGCCCTCGGTGTCCTCGAACGCGAGTACAGCGACGGCCTGAGCGTCGACGAAGCGAAGCAGGTCGCCACGAACGCCATCCGCGCGGCAGTCGAGCGTGACCTCGCGTCGGGTAACGGCATCAACATCGCCGTCGTCACCGAAGACGGCGTCGACATCCAGCGCCACCAGAACTTCGAAGGCCTCGAATAAGGCCCCTCTCGATTTCTCTTCGCTTTCAGCGACCCGCGTACCCGCTGGACTCGTCCGGTGAGTCAACACAGTCGAGAAGCACGGGGCGTCGCTTATCTCTCGTCACCCCTATCAGCACCCGTGCTTGGATTGCGATTCTTCGCGTGTGGTCGGTGTGGCACCGTCACCGCAGACCCCGAAGAACCGGTACGGTGCAGTAGGTGCGAAGAACCATCTCTCGAAGAGATTACGCACAAATTAGGCGATTACACGTACTTCGCACCGCCCACGGACCGAAACTGCTGACTGGAGACGGAGACTGCCTTCGCCCGTTTAGAACCAGTCCGCGAATGCCCCTTCGAGGAGCGTGTCCGACTGCTGTTCGACGTACTCACGTTGCATCTGGTGAAGTGCGGCCTCGAAGTCGGCACCGTTGTCGAGGTGTTCACGAACGCGTTCGCGCTTCCAGTCGGCCGGGGTGACACCCGTCTCGACGCGCTTTCGCAGGGGTTCGAGGTAGTAGTTGGCTTCTTCTTCCGAACACCCGGCGAGTCGAAGGCCGTCGCGGGCGTGAATGAGCAGGTCCTCGTATAACTCGGCCCCCGATACCGCGTCGCCGTCGGCGTCTATCCACTGCAAGTCGCCGTGCGGTCCCTCGCGCATCGCGGTGTAGAAGTTCTCGTTCGCGACGTCCCAGTCGAGGTCGATGACCGGGTGGTCCTGACGCGGGAGGCGTTCCATCAGACCCGCGAACGCGGCCTGAAACGCCACGGAGTCGCGGACAGTCGGTTGCCCGGCGATTGGCCGGAACTCGATGCGTGCGTTTGCCGACGACCGTGATGCCCCGTCGAACACCGGACGAACCCATCGCCAGTAGGTGCCGTGTTTCCGACGGAGTGTGGCGAACTCGTCGTCGAAGCGGTCGCCGCGCGCGACGGACATCGGGACCATCGTCGAGTCGGCGACGACCCGGTCGACGGCATCTTCGACGGTGTCGAGGTCGGTGGGGAACGTGACTTTCTCGTGGTCGCCGGAGTTGAGGACCGACTCGAAGACGGCGATGCGGTGTTCGTCCCACCCGTCGTCCAGTATCTCCTCGGCCGTCGCCTCGTCGTCGTAGAGGTCGGCGGGGAAGAACGGCGAGTTGACGCCGAGTGCGAGAAGCGGTCCGGCGACCCGGAGTGCGTAGTTGAAGAAGTGAGGGAGGTCTACCGCGTGCGGCACCTGATAGTGCGGTTGGATGGACGTGATGAGTGCCTCGGGCATCACCGTGTCCGCTTCGAGCGAGACGTGTGGTGCCTCGAGTTCGAACGACGGCGGTGCAGTCGGCCCGTTCGCCATCGCGTGATACCGCACCGAGTTACTCATGTTCGTCGCGAGGCGGACCCCACCGTCCCTGATAGAATCCGTGAGGTACTCGCGGGCAGATTCGCCGGCAGGCGGGATGCTCCACATCCCGTCGGAGACGAGGCGCATCCCCTCGGCGGCGGCGGTGTCGAGGGCCGCGTCGAGTCGGGCGCGGACCTCCGACTCCTGTGCGCGGAGGCCGTGGGGGTTCAGCGGTTGGGGACTCGTCGTCATCTCGGCGTTGTGAAGGCCCAATTCCTTCTCGAAGCCCATGAGTCCGAGCAGACGGCGCGGGACCCGCATGAGCGCGTGAACGTCGTCTTCGCTCGCGGACCATCGACCGTCCGAGACGGCGTAGAACTCGTACTCCAGCCCGACGATAGACTGGTGATTGTCGAAGGTCCCCTCGCGAAGTTCGCGCTTGAGAACCTCACCGTCGGCTTTCGCTTGTGCTTCGAACTCGGCCGCGTCGACCGCAAGCACGTCTTCGACGCGCTCTGCGAGGTCGTCGCTCATACCCACCGCTGGGACGCCGAGACCCTTGAACGTCCCGGCAGCGCAGTCGTTCGGCAGCGAATCACACTCCCGACGACTGTCGAGATGCTTTTGGGGCGGGCGGGGATACTCACGCTCGATGCAGTTCGCCGAGTTCGCAACCCGCGCCGCCGACATCGAAGCAGAGAGCGCGGACCTCGCCATCGTCTCTCTCCTCGCCGACCTGTTTCGCGACTCGGGTGACGACCTCTCGACGGTCGCCCGATTCGTGCAAGGCCGCGTCTTCCCAGCGTGGGACTCGACCACGCTCGACATCGGCCCCCGCCTCTGCCACGAGGCGATTGCCCGCGCCGCTGGACCGAACGTCTCCGCGGACGACGTGGAAGAGAGACTCGCCGACCTCGGCGAAATCGGCGCTGTCGCCGCGAGTTACGACTTCGGCGGCCAACGCGGACTCGCCGCGTTCGGCAGTGGCGGTGGCCAAGACGGCCTCACGGTCGCCGAAGTCGATTCCGAACTCCGAGCGCTCGCCGCCGCCTCGGGGTCGGGAAGCGAAGAGACGAAACTCAAGACGCTCTACGGTCTGCTCAACCGGACCGAACCCGAAGAGGCGCGATTCCTCGCGCGTCTCGTCCTCTCGGAGATGCGAATCGGCGTCGGCGAAGGCAGCGTCCGCGACGCAATCGCCGAAGCGTTCCTCGTCGCACCCGAAGACGCCGCGGCAATCCGCGACGACGACGTGGACGCAGAAACAGAGTCGGCGGCACGAGAACGACGCGACGACGCCATCGCACACGTCGCCCGCGCACTGCAAGTCTCGAACGACTACGGGATGGTCGCCGAAGTCACCCGCGATGAGGGCGAATCCGGCCTCAGCGAGGTACGTCTCGAAGTCGGCCGGCCGGTTCAGGCCATGCTCGCGCAGGCCGGGACTGCCGCAGACGCCCTCGAAGAATGGGAGTCCGCGGGAGTCGAGACGAAGTTCGACGGCGCTCGCGTGCAGGTCCATCACGACGACTCCGGCGACGTGTCGCTCTTCTCACGAAACATGGAGGACGTGACGGAGGCGCTCCCCGAAGTCGTCGAGTTCGTCGAAGCGACGGTAGACGAAATGGTCATCTTGGACGGCGAAGTCGTGGCGATGGACGACGCCGGCGACCCGCTTCCGTTTCAGGAGATTCTGCGTCGCTTCCGACGCAAACACGACGTGGGGCGGATGCGCGAAGAGGTCCGCGTGGAACTTCGGGCGTTCGACTGTCTCCACGCCGCCGGCGACGACCTGTTGACCGAACCGCTCACGACGCGACACGACCGACTGGCGACGGTCCTCGGCCCCGAATCCGACGCGGTATCTGACCTACTCCTCTCGGACGACGCCGACGAAATCGCCGCCTACGAGGCTGACGCCCTCGACGACGGCCACGAGGGAATCATGCTGAAGAACCCCGACGCGTCGTACTCACCGGGTGACCGCGGGAAGAATTGGCTGAAGCGCAAACCCGACGTGGAGACACTGGACCTCGTCGTCACCGGCGCAGAGTGGGGTGAAGGTCGCCGCGCGAAGTTCCTCGGGACGTTCCTGCTTTCGGCCCGCGTCGAGGGCGACACAGGTGATGGAGACGGGTTCGAGACCATCGGTAAGGTCGCGACGGGAATCACCGACGAGCAACTCGTCGAACTCACCGACCTGCTCGAACCCGAAATCGAACGCGAGTCGGGGAAGGAAGTCGACATTCGTCCATCGGTCGTCTTCGAAGTCGGGTACGAGGAAATTCAGGCGTCACCGACCTACTCGTCGGGGTACGCGCTCAGATTCCCGCGGTTCGTCACCGTCCGCGAAGACAAGACGGCGGAGACGGCGGACACACTCGAACGCGTCGAACGGTTGGCCGAGTCGCAATAGACGGGGTCCGGGTCGGAGGCTTCCCCACTCGCAGTAGTCGCGTTTTTCATGCGGCGGGTCCACCTCACGTCCATGAGCATCAAACACGACGGCCTCGACGTCTCGTGGCTTGGATACGCCACGGTCCGCATCGAGTCACCCGACGGCTTCGTCGTCTACTTCGACCCCGGTCGGTACGGCGTCCTCGACGACTACTACGCCCGCGACGGCGACCTGATTCTCGTCACCCACGACCACCACTACGACTCCGACGCCATCGAGCAGGTGGCCGACACTGACGCGACTGTCGTCGCCTTCGAGGGTGTCGACGCGTCGAACATCGACCGCGACGTGACACCTGTCGAAGACCTGCCCTACGAGACGATTCGTGTCGGTGAAGAAGACTACCTCACGGTCGGCGACGCCGACGTGTGGACGCTTCCCGCGTTCAACGACCCAGACGGGCCACACCTCCGCGACAACGGCGAACCCTATCATCCGCGCGGACTCGGGTGTGCCTACCATATCTCCCTCGGCGACCGAACCATCTTCTGGCCCGGTGACTCCGACGTGCTGGAAGGATTCGAGCACCTCGAAGTGTCGCTGTTCCTCGCCAACATCGGCGGGACAGTGGTGATGGACCGTCACGAGGCCGCGGACCTCGCAGAGACACTGGACCCAGACCTCGTGTTGCCCATCCACTACGACACCATCCCCCTCCTCGAAGCGGACGAAGCGGCGTTCGTCGTCGACGTGGCGACGCGCGGAATTCCGGTCGTCCTCGACGACCCGGACCAAATCTGAGAAGGTGTAAATAGACAGAACGGTTTTGCCGCATCGCACCGTGTATCGACGCATGGACCTCGACTATGGTATGCTCGGTGGCCGGCGGCCCTACTACCGGTTTGGCGACACCGACGGTGACCCCCTCCTCGTCCTCCCCGGCCTCTCCGACGCCCTCCAACGCGGCGAACCGAACCGTGGTATCGCGATGGCACTGACCGGACTCTACCGAGAGTTCTCCGACCGAGACGTGTGGGTGGTCGGCCGACGCCGCCACCTCCCCGTCGGGTCTTCGACCCGCGACATGGCCGCGGCGTACGCGACCATCATCGACGAACAGGACCTGTGGCCTGCCGACGTAATCGGTGTCTCGATGGGTGGCCTCGTCGCGCAGTACCTCTCCGCCGACTACCCCGACTACGTCGGGTCGGTGGCTATCGTCTCGGCGGGAACGCGCCTCGGTGGCCACGGTGAAACGGCACTGAAACGGTGGCGGAACTGGGCGGGCAAAGGAAAGTGGAGCGACGTACTCGCGGACACCGAACGCGAGGTAGCAGACGGGTACGAGAAGCGCATCGCTCCGCCACTCATCCAACTCGCCGGACGAGTCGCCGACTTCCGTCCGGAGGTTCCCGCCGACGTGGTTCTTTCGTGTACCGCCTGTCTCGAACACGACTCACGTGAGATTCTCGAAACAATCGACGCACCTACGCTCGTCGCGGCGGGGGACGCTGACCGACTGTTCCCCGAACCGCGCATCCGCGAGGTGAAAGATGGCATCGACGACGCGACGCTGGCGATGTTCAAGGGTGTCGGGCACAACCTTGCGACCGGGACGCCGAGAGAACTCAACGGCGTCGTCAGTCGATTCTTCGACGGATTCCGCGGTGACGGACTGTATCCGTAAGCGGGCACGAAAAACGAAAGCGGGGCCGGAACGTGCCTCGCCGAGTCAGATGACGCCCATCTCGTCCAGACGCGTGGGCAGGTATTCGTCGGTGACGAAGTCCAGACCGCGTGCCGCGAGTGCCTGCTGTTCTGCCTTCTTCCCGATGTCGAGTTGCAGTTCTATCTGCTCCTCCCAGTAGTCGGTCATGAAGCGCGGGTCGTCCAGTTCGGACTTGAGCGCGTTGATGTCGGAGTCTGCCAGCGGGTCGGTCGGCAGGTCGTAGTCGACGATGTCCTGCGGTTGGATACCCACGAACCGGGCTTCCGGCGTCGCGAGGTACTCCGAGAGGTGTGCAGACTTGATGGACCCGTACGCGACGGACCCGAAGATGCGGTACGACCACGGGTCGCCGTCTGTGAAGACCACGACGGGCAAGTCGAGTTCGTCGTGGAGTCGCTTGGTGATACGACGGGTCGCCCGTGCGGGTTGTCCCTTCAGGTGGACGATGAGGGCGTTGTACTCCTCGTCGAACCCGTTTTCGATGAGACGGTCGCGCATACCACCGGTCTCGACACACATCACGAAGTCGATGTCGTGGTCGAGGAACTCGATGGTGTCCGGGTTGTTCGGAATCTGATAGCCACCTTCGCCCACGTCACCTTGACAGTGGATTTCGCGCTCGCCGCGGCGAGTCTGCTCGCGAATCTGGAGTGGCCCCATGAGCGTCGCACCCGACTCCTCGGGTCGCATGTGGAAGTCCTCACGGGTGACCTTCGAGACGATTTCGAGGTCTTCGACGAGTTGGTTCGACTCGTCCTGGTCGGAGAAGTGGGCCTCTTCTGCGTCCCACGACTCGGAGAGGTAGTAGAGTTCACGGAGGGTAGACGAGCGGTCTTCGTCGAGTTGCCGGGCGAGGAACTCGATAGTGTAGGCGGCCTTCAGCAGTTTCCGCGCGCCGCGGACGCTGTTCGCCGACCGGGTCGAGGTTCGGTCGCCGTAGACCCACACGTGCGAGTCTTCGTCGTATTCGATGTTGCTCTTCGTCCGCGTCGGGAGTTTCATCTCGGGAATCTCCCCGCGGTCGAACTGGTCGTAGAACTCCGCTGCGAGGTCGATGAGCCGTTCGCGGGCAATCTCCTCGGAGGTCTTGGATTCGGATGCCATTATGCGTTCACCGTGAGTTTCTCCGTCTCGACGCCGTCGACGTTGATGTCGAACGACGCGTCCTGTGCGACTGAGTACGTGAGCGTCGCCGATTCGCCGGCAGACACCTCCGGACTCCACTTGACGAACCACTCGCCGTCGAGGTCGACCACCGTAGCGTCACCGTTGAGACCGCTCGGTTCCGCAGAGACGATGTCCGTGATGTCGGGTGCCTCGTTCGTACTCGAGTAGTTCTTCACTGTGAGCGTCACCTCGCCGTCGTCGACGTCGCGGTCCACACTCACGTTGTTCATGATGCGAGCGAGTGCGCCCTCGATGTTGGGTTCCTCGCGTCCGGTGACTTCCGAGAGTTTTGTCGCCATCTGCGGCAGGATGCGACCGAGCACGTCCTGCTTCTTCCGGCGCTTCTGGAGCGAACGACGCTTCGAGAGGTACGACTTGAGGTCGCGGGCCGCCTCGCGGATGGCGAGTTCGACTTCGTCTTGAATCGCCGGCACGTCCGCGAGTGCGTCTTTCGACTCGCTCGTGAACGGCACGTTCGTGGATGCGACGTGGACCATGAGGACGGCGGGACCGTTCGGCATGCCGCTCCCGCCCGGTTGGTCGAGGCCGTAGTTCCGCCAGCCGATGTCCTTCACGACGTGCGTGATGGTACACGCGCCCTGCTGGTAGACGAGGGGGACGCGGTTCGCGAAGCGAAGCAGGTCGATGCTCCCCTCGGATTTGAGTTCGCCGCCGTAGGCGATGCCCGCTTCGACGATGAACGGGTCGCCGCCGTGGACTTCCGCGTCACGCGTCGCCGCGGCGTAGAAGTCGGCGTCGAACTCTTTTTTCAGCCCTTCTTCGACGAGTTCGGCCGTGATGGGCGAGAGACAGTCCGTCGGTGGCGCGAGGATGTCCGTCTCGCGCATGCCTTCGAGCAAGTCGCGGGCCACGTCCCGGTCGTCGGCGATGTCACGGACTTTCGGTACGTCGTCCGAGACAGTTCGCATGCGTGACCAGAGTGCGTCCACGATGTTCTCGCGGGCCGTCTCGCCGTACGTCTCGTCTTGCCGTTCTTTGGTTCGTTCCGCCGCCCACGTGACGAACTCGTCGATGTCGTCGTGTGTGGCGCGGTCTGCGGGTCCGGTCGTCTCGGCGAACTGCGTCGCGATAGAACGCGAAATCGACACTTTGCCGGCGTCGCTCTTCTTCGTCGTCGTCACCTCGTCGACGATACTGTAGATGTCGCCTTCGCGGTCCTCGGTGAGGACGGGCCACAGGGCTTCGACGACGTTCGATTGAACCGTGTCACCGAACGAGGTGTCCGTCTCGGCACCGACCGACTCGGCAACGTTGCCGACGATAGTCACGAGTTCTTCGTGGGCGATGCGGTCTTTGCCGACGACGATATCGACGAGTTCCTCGGCGAACGCGGCCGTCGGGCCTTTCCCTTTGTTCGCGATTGCATCTTCGACGACGGCGACGAGTTCGTCCGATTCGTGTGTCGCCGGCGTCTTCCACGTCATCTCGCGGCCGAAGTGTCGGTCACGGAAGGCGTCGATAACTTTGCTCGACGTTTTCGCACCGACGCGGGTGAACTCCTCTTGGAGGAACCCGGAGACGGAGTACGACTCCGTCGCAGTGAGCATCTTCAACAGCGTCCCGAGTTCGACCCCGTGTGGGTGTGGCCGAATCTCGCTGGTCTGTTCCGGAAGTTGGTCGGTGGCCCGTTCGAACTTCATCGGTTCGTCGAGGCCGGGTTCCCGAAGTTCGAAGCGTGCGTGCGGGTTCACGACTGCCGTGTGGAGGATGTAGTCGTGGAGTTGCTGGCGCGCCCGCATGTTCGCTTCCATCTCTAACTCGATTCGCGTGCCGTGGGGCCGGTCCCACGACGTGGTCTTCGACGTGCGAATCTCGGGTTCGTTCTTGTCCGTGTCGATGACGAGTTCGAAGTACTCGGCGTCCGCGGAACCTTGCGTCCGACTCGTAATCTTCGCGGGTTTCCCGCTCGTCAGTTGCGAGTAGAGAACTGCCGCAGAGATACCGATACCCTGCTGACCGCGGGACTGTTCGCGTGCGTGGAAACGAGACCCATAGAGGAGTTTCCCGAACACTTTGGGCACCTGTTCTTTCGTGATGCCCGGCCCGTTGTCTTCGATGACGAGGCGATAGTAGTCGCGTACCTCGCTGATTTCCACGTAGATGTCGGGCTGGATGCCCGCCTCCTCCGTGGCGTCGAGCGCGTTGTCCACAGCCTCCTTGACGGCGGTGACCAACCCGCGGGCTCCACTGTCGAAGCCCAACATGTGCTTGTTCTTCTCGAAGAACTCGGCGATGGAGATCTCTCGCTGGCCTTTCGCCAACTCCTCTGCGATCCCCTCGTCTTCACCGAGCGTCGACTGGAACGACGTCATTTCCTGTGCCGCATCTACCCAGTCCCGCGTTAAGTACTCACCGGCACCAGGGTGAAAGTGAACGGGGCTGGCGAATCGTGACCGCGGTTGCAGGTCAGAACCGGTCGAAAATTGCACGACAGGTCCGCCGTTGGTGGCTCGAAGCAGCGTTCCTGTAAGTAGTTCGCGCCCGCGCGTGCGAGCCTTTAAGGGACGGGCTATCCTAGGCCACTTCAGATGTCTCAGGATAACGAGTACGGGGCCGGACAGATTCAGGTCCTCGAAGGGCTCGAAGCCGTTCGAAAGCGTCCGGCGATGTACATCGGGTCCACCGATTCTCGCGGACTCCATCACCTCGTCTACGAAGTCGTCGACAACTCCATCGACGAAGCACTCGCGGGGTATTGTGACGCTATCGAAGTGACTCTTCACGAAGACGGGTCAGTGAGTGTCGCAGACAATGGCCGTGGTATCCCGGTAGATACGCACGAACAGTACGACCGACCTGCCCTGGAGGTCATCATGACCATCCTCCACGCGGGGGGGAAGTTCGACAACAAATCCTACCAGGTCTCCGGAGGTCTGCACGGCGTCGGTGTCTCCGTCGTCAACGCACTCTCGAAGGAACTGGAAGTCGAAGTCAAGCGCGACGGCGCACTCTGGCGTCACCGCTTCGAACTCGGCGAACCACTCCCGGACGGATTCGAACGCGTTCGTGACCTCGAACCGGACGAAGACACCGGGACGGTCATCACGTTCTGGCCCGACAGCGATATTTTCGAGACGGACGAGTTCGACTTCAAGACGCTCGAAAACCGGCTTCGGGAACTCGCATTCCTCAACTCCGGCGTCGAAATCGCGCTCACCGACGAGCGAACCGGCGAGTCGAGCACCTTCCTCTTCGAGGGTGGAATCCGTGAGTTCGTCGAGTACCTCGACGAGACGAAGACGTCACTCCACGAGGACGTCATCTACTACGAAGACGAGTCAGACGGCATCGCCGTCGAAATCGCCATGCAGGCGACCGACGAGTTACAGGGTTCCATCCACGCCTTCGCCAACAACATCAACACCCGTGAAGGCGGAACCCACCTGACCGGGTTCAAGACGGCACTCACCCGTGTCGTCAACGACTACGCGAACTCCGAGGGGATGCTCTCGGACCTCGACGGCGACAACCTCCGCGGCGAGGACGTTCGTGAAGGCCTCACCGCCGTCATCTCCATCAAGCACCCCGACCCGCAGTTCGAGGGCCAGACGAAGACGAAACTCGGCAACTCCGAGGTTCGTGGTATCGTCGAGAGTGTCACGCACGAGAAACTTGGCACGTACTTCGAGGAGAACCCGGACGTGGCGCAGGCCATCATCATGAAGGCCGTCGAGGCCGCACGCGCCCGCAAGGCCGCGAAACAGGCCGAAGAACTCACTCGCCGCAAGTCGGCGCTCGAATCCACCGCACTGCCGGGCAAACTCGCAGACTGTCAGACGCGCGACCCCTCCGAGTCCGAACTGTTCGTCGTCGAGGGCGACTCCGCAGGCGGGTCTGCAAAGCAGGGCCGCGACCGGAAGTTCCAGGCGATTCTCCCCCTCCGTGGGAAGATTCTGAACGTCGAGAAACACCGTCTCGACCGCATCCTCCAGAACAACGAGGTTCGCGCACTCATCACCGCCATCGGGGCGGGCATCGGCGACGAGTTCGACATCGAGGACGCGCGGTACAACCGCATCATCCTGATGACTGACGCCGACGTGGACGGGGCACACATTCGAACCCTGCTCCTCACGCTTCTGTACCGCCACATGCGCCCCCTCATCGAAGCGGGCTACGTCTACGCGGCGCAACCCCCACTCTACCGCGTCCGCTACCGTGGCAACACCTACGACGCGATGAACGAGGAAGAGCGGGACCGCATCATCGAAGAGAAGTGTAACGGTAACCCCACGCAGGTCCAGCGGTTCAAGGGTCTCGGCGAGATGAACCCCGACCAACTGTGGGAGACGACGATGAACCCCGAAAACCGCGTCCTCAAGCGCATCACCATCGAGGACGCCGCCGCCGCCGACCGGATGTTCAGCATTCTGATGGGCGACGCTGTCGAACCTCGAAAAGAGTTCATCAAAGAACACGCGACCGAAGCCGAGTGGGTAGACATCTAATATGAGTTCTGACGCACCTGATTCCTTCGAACCCGGCGCGGGCATCGCGGCGGAGATTCGCAACGCTCGCATCGAAGACGAGATGGAACAGTCGTACATCGACTACGCGATGTCGGTCATCGCAGGACGTGCTCTTCCGGACGTCCGCGACGGCCTGAAACCGGTCCACCGACGCATCCTCTACGCGATGCATCAGGCCGGTGTGACCTCCAACTCCTCACACCGGAAGTCTTCGTCCATCGTGGGCGAGACGATGGGTGACTACCACCCGCACGGTGACTCCGCAATCTACGACACTCTCGCGCGCATGGCACAGGATTTCTCCATGCGTTACCCCCTCGTCGACGGACAGGGGAACTTCGGGTCTGTCGACGGTGACCCGCCGGCAGCGATGCGGTACACGGAAGCGCGGATGTCCTCCATCGCGGAGGAACTCCTCGCGGATATCGACAAAGACACCGTCGACTTCCAGTCGAACTACGACGACCGCAAACAGGAACCGACCGTCCTTCCGTCGTCGTTCCCGAACCTGCTCGTCAACGGGTCGTCCGGTATCGCCGTCGGGATGTCCACGAACATCCCGCCGCACAACCTCGGTGAAGTCATCGACGCCACCGTCGAACTCATCGAGAATCCCGATGCAACCGTCAGCGACCTGATGGAGCACGTCAAAGGGCCGGACTTCCCAACCGGTGCGAACATCGTCGGCCGAAACGCGGTCCACAAGGCGTACAAGACGGGTCGCGGGCGAGTCCGTGTCCGCGCCGACTACGATGTAGACGAAGAGGAAGGCCGTATCGTCATCAACGAACTCCCGTATCAGGAGAACAAGGCCCGCCTCATCGAGCGAATCGCCGACGACGTGAACGCCGGCAAGATAGAGGGCATCCGCGACATCCGCGACGAGTCCGACCGCGACGGTATCCGCGTCGTCATCGAACTCAAGCGCGGCGCGATGGCGGAAGTCGTCAAGAACCAACTGCTCGACAACCACCTCGAATCCACGTTCGGCGTCATCAACCTCGCCCTCGTGGACGGCCAACCCCAAGTGCTGACGCTCAAAGAGACGCTCCAGCACTACCTCGACCACCGCCGCGACGTGGTCCGTCGGCGCTCCGAGTACGAACTCGCCGAGGCCGAAGACCGGGCACACATCCTCGAAGGCCGCCTGAAGGCCCTCGACAACATCGACGACGTGGTCGAGACCATCCGAAACTCCGAGAGTCGTGACGACGCGAAGGCCGCACTCCGTGGCGAGGTGACCGTCGAGGTCGACGGCGAACCACTTCCGGCGTTCGACTTCTCCGAAGACCAGGCGAACCACATCGTCTCGATGCAACTCGGTTCGCTCACCTCGATGGAAGCGGCCGAAATCGAAGACGAGTACGAGGACGTGCAGGCGACCATCGAGCGCCTCGAAACCATCCTCGGGGACGCGTCCGAACTGGACGCCGTCATCGAATCCGAACTCCTCGACATCAAAGACGAGTACGCCGACGACCGGCGGACCTCGTTCGTCGCCAACACCGGCGAAGTCACCCGCGCAGACCTCATCCCCGAAGAGGACGTCGTCGTCGTCGTCAGCGAAGACGACTACATCAAGCGGATGCCCGTCTCGCGCTTCCGCGCCCAGCACCGCGGTGGCAAAGGCATCATCGGCACCGACCTGAAGGAAGGCGACAAGGTGTCGTCGGTATTCGTCACGAACACCCACGACGACCTGTTGTGCTTCACCAACCACGGGCAGGTCTACCAACTCAAGACCTACCAGGTTCCGGAGATGTCCCGCACCGCCCGCGGCAAGTCCGCAGTCAACCTGCTTGACTTCGACGACGGAGAGGAGATTACCGCCGTCGTCAACTGTGACGACTTAGAGGAAGAAGACGGCTACCTGACGATGGTGACCCGAAGCGGGTACATCAAGCGGACGAACATGGACCGCTTCCAGAACATCCTCTCGACGGGTATCATCGCCACCAAACTGGACGACGGCGACGAACTCGTCGACGTGGAGGTCACCCGCGGTGCGCACGACTTAGTCATCGGCACCGAACAGGGAATGTCCATCCGCTTCGACGAAGACGAAGTTCGTGCGATGGGTCGCTCGGCCCGCGGTGTGCGCGGCATCAAACTCACCGGCGACGACCAGGTCGCCGGCGTCGCCGCCATCGACGAAGCCCACCACAGTTGGATTCTCACCGTCACCGAAAACGGGTACGGCAAACGGACCGACCTCGACAAGTACCGCGCGCAATCCCGTAACGGGAAAGGGCTCATCGACATCAAGACGAACGAGCGAAACGGCCCGGTCTGCGCCATCAACACCGTCGGCGAAGGCGACCACCTCGTCGTCATGTCCGACGAGGGCCAGATACTCCGGACGCCCGTCGAAGACATCTCGACGGTCGGTCGCAACACGATGGGCGTCATCGTCATGGACCTCGACGCGGGCGACACCGTCGCCTCTGTCGACGTGATTCCGCCGGCGATGACGACCGAAGACGAGGAACTCGAAGACGACGCAGTGGACGCAGGCGATGCAGACGAAACAGCGGAAACGAACGAAGTGAGCGCTGCACCCGACGCAGACGAAGAACCCGAAGCGGACGAAGAGTAACCGCTAATAGGGGTTTCCCATCTCGTTCCTGTTCTCAAAAAATCGGTCTCCGAGTGGCTACTCGTCGACGTGCGACGGTTCGCTCGTCAGGTCGTACGTGTAGTGCCGGGGTTTCCGGTCCCGCAACCACTCACGGAGGGGTTCGACACGCGGACGGTACGTGAGCGTCGACCCCAGTTCGGACAGTGGGAGGTACGCTGCTTCTTCGATTTCGTCGTCCGGGTCGCGGGGTGACGGATCGGCGTCGTCCTGCGCCTCGGCGTGATAGAACCGCTGGAGGTAGATACGGCGGTCCGGGCCGCGAATCTCGCTCGTGAAGGCGAGCGACTGAATTTCGACCGGGATGCCAGTCTCTTCTGCTGCCTCGCGGGCGGCCGTCTCGAAGAAGAACTCCCCGGGTTCGGACCCGCCTTTCGGCAGTCCCCAGCGGTCCTTCTCGTACACCGCGAGGATGGCGTCGTCACGGATGACGACGACGCCGGCGGCCAAGTCGTGCGGTGCGGGTGCTTCTCTCGGCGCTGCCATCAGAGGATGCGCTTGCCGAAGGCGCTGGCGGCGAGTTCAGTCGCGAGCGTTGCCGTCTCGTTGTGCTGGTCGAGGATGGGGTTGACCTCGACGAGTTCGAACGACCGCATCGCCTCCGACTCGGCGACGAGTTCCATCGCCGCGTGTGCCTCTCGGTACGTGGCACCGCCGCGGACGGGCGTCCCGACACCCGGTGCTTCGCGGGGGTCGAGCCAATCGAGGTCCAGACTGATGTGGATACCGTCCGTTCCACTCGTGGCAACGTCGAGTGCGTCCTGCGTCACCTCGGTGATGCCACGTTCGTCGATGTCGGACATCGTGTAGGCAGTCACGTCGCTGTCGCGAATCGCCGCTGTCTCGTTTTCGTCCACGTCGCGGAGGCCGACGATGGCGACGTTCTCTTCGTTCAGGCCGTCGGCGTTCGCCCATTCGACGCCGTCGAAGTCGCCGATACCGAGGGCCGCAGCGAGGGGCATCCCGTGGACGTTCCCCGACGGTGAGGTTCCCGGCGTGTTGAAGTCGCCGTGGGCGTCGAACCAGACGACACCGATGTCGGCGTCGCGGGCACTGCCGACCATCGACCCGATTGCGATAGAGTGGTCGCCGCCGAGGGCGAGCGGCGTCGCCCCGTCCGCGAGCGCAGTCGAGACAGTGTCGGCGAGTGCGGTACACACCTCTTCGACTTCCTGGATGTGTTTTGCGTTCTCTGCACCTGCGTCGGCGTCGCGCGTCGCGTGGTGGGGGACGCTGAGGTCACCCGCATCCGTCGTCGAGACACCCGCAGACTCCAGTTGCGCCGTCAGTCCCGCATATCGAATCGCAGAAGGACCCATGTCCACACCACGACGGTTTGCACCGTAGTCAGTCGGTGCACCGAGAATTCGAACGTTCCGTTCCATAGTCGAATCACTCGGTGCGGGTGTTTAGTGGCATCGGAAACCACACTCATGCGGACACCTCGGAACGGCAGACCGTCCGGTGAACAGACCAGACAGCATCCCGATTTTTGCGGCGAGGCGTTGTATCCCACGGCATGCGTCTCCTTCAGATGCGCGTCGGGAGTGGCCACCTCGACGCGGTCCTCGGCACACTTCGAGACGAGAACATCGACCCCGTGGCACTCCCGATTCACGACGAACGCGCAGACGACGAGAGTCGGGCCTTCCTCGTCGTCTTTCCGGTGCCGACAGAGGCAGTCGATAGAATCAGAGACAACCTCGCCGAGACGGGATTCGAAGAAGACCATCTCGTCATCGGCAACGCCGAGTCGGCGAACACACCGAACTACGACCACCTCGTCGAGCGGTTCGTCGAAGGCCACGAAGAAGAAGAGCGCGTCTCGAACGAAGAGATTCAGACGAAGGCACACGACCTCAACCCGCAACCGACGGCGTACTACCTGATGACGATTCTGAGCGCCCTCGTCGCGACAGCAGGGTTGTTGCTCGACTCGCCCGCACTCGTCGTCGGGTCGATGGTCATCGCACCACAAATCGGAGCAGCACTCACGGGGAGCGTCGGTGCGGCACTCGGCGACGAGACGATGTTCACACAAGGGATTCGGTCGACGGTGAGTGGACTCGCCGTCGCCGCCGTCGCTGCCGCCCTCCTCGGGTGGGGACTCAAGACGGCACAGTTCGTCCCTCCGTCGCTGGACGTGACGACAGTCCAGCAGATAGCGAGTCGTTCGTCGCCGGGCCTGTTGACGTTGCTCGTCGCACTCTGTGCCGGTGCCGCCGGAGGCGTGGGCCTCGCCACCGAACTTCCAGTCTCGATTGTTGGTGTCGCCGTCGCTGCTGCGACCGTTCCCGCCGCGGCGGCAGTCGGCATCGGCGTCGCGTGGGGCATTCCGACGGTGACTGTCGGTGCACTCACGCTACTCGTGGTCAACATCGTCGGCATCGTCTTCGCTGGAACGCTCTCGCTGTGGTATCTCGGCTACCGTCCCACCGACTGGGACTCGGCATCGTCTACGCGCGCGTTCGTCCGGACACTCGTCGGAAACCGGACGACGTGGGTCGCCATCGCACTGCTCGGGCTGACGGTACTCGGACCGGGGGCCCTGCTTACCTCACACATCGTGTTCGAGAATCAATCGACAGCGGCGGTTCAGACCGTCCTGGACGACCCGACGTACGACTCGCTCGAACTCCTCTCGGTTCGAGTCGACTTCGGAACTGCGGGACTGAGTGACGCCCCCCGAGAAGTCACGGTCACTGTCCAGCACCCAGTCGGTGAACAGTATCCTCAGTTAGCATCTCGGTTCGGGAACGAGATACGTGCGACGACGCAGCGAGACGTCACCGTGAACGTGGAGTTCGAAGAACGAAGTCGGTCACCGGCGCCGGAGGCGTCGGGGAGTTAGTCGGAGTGGTACGGTTCGCAGACGCGACGGACGCCCTCGTCGAACGAGATTTCCGGTTCCCATCCGGTCGCCTCGCGAATCTTCGTGCAATCGGCCATCGTATCGTGGACGTACACGTCCAGTGGGTTCTCGATGTACGCAGGGTCCACGTCGGTTCCAAGAGCGTCGTTTATCATCGAAACCATCTCGTTGAACGAGTAACTCTCGCCCGTCCCGAGGTTGTAGATACCCTGAAGTCGGTGGTCGGCGGCGAGTTCGATGCCGCGGACGACGTCGTCGACGTGGGTGAAGTCGCGCGTCTGTGACCCGTCCCCGAAGAGTTCGGGTCGTTCGCCGTGGGCAATCTTGTCGGCGAACTGTGCGACGGTGTTGGCGAACTCGCCTTTGTGTTCTTCCGCCCCGCCGAATCCCTGATAGACAGAGAAGAAACGCAGGCCGGCGAGGTGCATGTCGTAGTGGTGGTGGAAGTATTCGGCATAGCGTTCGCGTGCGAGTTTCGACGCCTCGTACCCCGTCCGCGCCTCGACAGGCATGTCTTCGGGCGACGGGTCGGTCCGCGACCCGTAAATCGACGACGTGGAGGCGTAGACGACGGTGTCGCACCCGTCGTTGCGGGCCTGTTCGACCGTGTTGACGAATCCTTCGACGTTGACACGGGCACCGCGTGCCGGGTCATCTTCGTGCATCTTGTACGACGACAGCGCCGCGAGGTGGAACACCACGTCCACATCCTCGGTCGGCAAGTCGTCGTCGAGCACGCTCACGTCGTGGAACTCGACTGCGTCGTCGAGGTTCTCGGGCGTCCCGAGGTAGAGGTCGTCGATGGCGACGACGTCGTTGTCTCCGGCGAGCGAGTTCGCGAGGTTGGAACCGATGAACCCTGCACCGCCGGTGACGAGCACTCGTTTCCCGTTCATGATTCGACCGCACTCCCGTGAAGCGTAAAGGGCTATCGACACCAACTCGATGAACGTCTGTCCCACTTTGACATTCTTGAAAAGGTGTTCGTTACAACGGGACCGAACAGAATATTCGACCCACCATCCATCGGATTTAAGGACGTATGTAGCGAACCACTCTCCATGTCGTCAATCGAGCTGACTTCGAGTCAGAAAACTATCCTTACCGCACTCATCAATCTCTACCGAGACTCCGAAGATGCGGTGAAAGGAGAAGACATTGCGGAGGAGGTCAACCGTAATCCGGGCACCATCCGCAACCAGATGCAGAGTCTGAAAGCGCTCCAGCTCGTCGAGGGTGTACCCGGCCCAAAGGGTGGCTACAAGCCGACGGCGAACGCCTACGAGGCACTCGACGTAGACAAGATGGACGAACCCGCGTCGGTTCCGCTGTTCCACAACGACGAGCAGGTCGAAGGCGTGAACGTCGACGAAATCGACCTGTCGAGCGTCCACCACCCCGAACTCTGCCGCGCAGAGATTCACGTGCAGGGCTCGGTTCGTGACTTCCACGAAGGAGACAAGATTCGCGTCGGTCCGACGCCGCTCTCGAAACTCGTCATCGACGGCACACTCGACGGCAAGGACGACACGAGCAACATCCTCATCCTCCGTATCGACGATATGGAGGCCCCAGTCGGCGAACCGTCGCACTAACTCTCTCGCCGTCTCTTCTCTGTTCTACTGCGAACGACCGCAACAGCGTGCGCACCGTCTGAGCGCTAACACGGCGATTCGGTAGTGAGAACACTGTCCTCACGTGCGCGAGAACAGCAGACGAAGAGAAGTGGGGAAAAGACGTGACGAATCGAGGAGTGTCGAGTGCGTACCGAACGGGTCAGTTTACAGGTCGCTCCACGCCGAGAGTGCGCGGTTGACGGAGGTCACGTCGGCAATCCAGTTGGCGGCGATACCCTTCTTCAGCATCTTGGCGAGGGGGCCACCGAAGACGTTGACCGGGAACTCGCCGACGACGGGGAATTTGACGCCGTGGGCGACGGCGTCCTCGCCGATGGAGATGACCGTCCCCTTGTCGGTGAACGACCAGCGCTTGAGCGGACGGCCGGCGATGGCGCGAGCGACGTTCTCGCCGGCGACGTCGGCGGCGTCCCAAGCGGCCTGCGCCGTCGGCGGTGCGACGTTGTCGGACCCCTGTTCGACCAGTGCACAGTCACCGACCGCGAAGACGCGGTCGTCGCTCGTCTGGAAATCGTCCTCCGCGAAGAAGCGGTGGGAGCGCTCGTCCTGTTCGAGTTCGAGGTCCTGTGCCTCTGGCTGACCCGTGATGCCACCGGTCCAGACCAGCACGTCGTAGGCGAGCTCGGCGGGTTCTTCGTCCTCGCCACCGCCGATGAAGACCGTCTCCTCGTCGACTTTCGAGATGAAGTCGCCGGTCAGGATGTCGATGTCGAGGGCTTCGAGACGGCGACGGAGCGCACCCTGCAGTTCTGGGTCGTTGCCGGGGAAGATTTCGTCCATCCCTTCGACGAGTTTGATGTCGATTGGGGCGCGGTTCAGGTCGCGGTACTCGGCGACTTCCGCGGCCGTCTGGATGCCAGACAGACCGGCACCGCCGATGACGACCTGTGCAGGGTCGTCGCGGGAGGCGTCTGCGGAGGCCTGCTTGATGTCCTGATGAATCTCGCGAGCGTCGTCGAGGCCCTTGAGTTGGTGGGCGTACTCTTCGAGGCCCTCGATACCGAAGAACGCGGTGGACGACCCGATGGCGACCAGAAGGTAGTCGTAGTCGACGGTGTCGCCGCCTTCGAGTTCGACGAGGCGTTCGTCCACGTCGACGTCGGTGACGCGCCCCTTGACGAAGTCCGTCTCGCTGGATTTCACGTCGTCGATGGGGATGGCGATGTTCGACTCGACACTCGGGTCACGGATACATCGGTGGACCTCGTGGAGGACGAGGTGGTAGTCGTGTTCGGCGACCCACGTTAGTTGTGCGTCGTGACCGAGTTCCGCTTCCAGGCGTTTTACTGCGCCGGCCCCGGCGTAGCCCGAGCCGAGAACGACGACCTGCGTGCTCATGTCGTCGTCTGTGCAGTCATCAGATAAAGGGGCTTTGAAACCGTCTCCCGAGATGTGCGTATTTGTGGGGTATGCGGCCCGACGCGTCGAAATTCGGGTTCGACGTTCGTCGGACTATTCCAGCGTCAAACCGGCGTGCCAGTGGTCGACGCCGGCCTCACGTTTGGCCTCGTCCATCTTGGCGAGGAGGTGAACCGCGAGACTCGCAACTTCTGACGCTCTGGACTCACCTTCGGTACGGAACTCGCCGGTAACGCGGTTAGCGTAGACTGAGCAGACGGCACCGGCGCGCAGACCGTAGACGTTGGCGATGGTCAAGAGCGCGGACGCCTCCATCTCGATGTTCTTGACGTTCGCGTCCTGTAGTTCCTTCACCAGCGATTCGGACCCTGCGGCACGGAACTCCTCGAATCCGGGACGACCCTGTCCAGCGTAGAACGAGTCCGCACTCATCGTGAGGCCGACGTGGTAGTCGTAGTCGAGTCGTTCTGCGGCGGCGACGAGGGCTGAGACGACTTCGTGGTCTGCGACGGCCGGGTAGTCCTCGCGGACGTACTCCTTCGAGGTTCCTTCCTGTCTGACCGCACCGGACGTGATGACGAGGTCACCCACGTCCATCTCGGGTTGGATGGCACCGCACGACCCGACGCGGATGAACGTCTCGACGCCGACGCGAGCGAGTTCTTCGACGGCGATGGCGGCCGATGGACTGCCGATACCCGTCGACGTGACGGAGATGGGCGTCTCGTCGTACGTCCCCGTCGCGGTACGGTACTCGCGGTGGTAGGCCTTCTCTTCGTAGTCGTTCCACAGCGCAGTTATCTTGTCGACGCGCTCTGGGTTTCCGGGGAGTAAGACCGCATCGGCGAGGTCCGATGGTCCAACTTCGAGGTGGTACTGGACCTCGGCGTTCGGGTCCTCACTGTCGTTCATAGATGTACTCCCACCGGGACAGTGGAAATTCTTGCGTTCTCCGAAACCCCACTACGGAGCAGTCTGCGACGGTCCGAGAGCCGACTCGTTCACCACGCCGCGCCACCGCGGGTCGTCTCGTAAGTCACTGTCGCGGAACGGAGGGGGTAACTCCGACCGGTCCTCTGCCGCGAGCAGGTATCCGAAACTCGACCCGACGTACCAATCGACGAGTGTCGGCCCCATCCCGGCGTCGACGACGATGTCGCCGCCCGTGTACCACTCGAAGGCGGCGTCGTCGTCTACCGACTCGCCAGTTCGTCGCCATCGGGCGCCGGAGTGTCCGTCTTCGAAGTCGGTGACCGAGACGACGACGTGCGCGCGAGACGGGTCGGATACACGAGTTATCGAGAGGTCGTCTGGGGTGAATCCGGCGGCACCAGAGTCGTAGTACGTGAGCGCGTGGTCGATTTCGGCCTCGTACGCGTCTCGGTCCGTCACCGAGACGTTCGAGAGGTCCACGTAGACCCGGAGTGTCTCGGTCCGGTACGGAGACTCGCGGACTGTGGCGTTCGTGGCCGGCAGTCGTGTCGTCTCGATTCGGGGACTCATAACGGGATGTGCCTCGGCGTCGTCGTGGGTCACCCCGAGGAGGTGACCGAACTCGTGGGTGAGGGCAGTCGTCGTCGTGTCGTCGTCGTAGCCTGCGGCGACCTGAACCGGCGTGGCGTTCTGTCCCACCTGCGTCTTCGACCCGTCTAACAGTGGCGCACACCCGACGGCGTTTTGGCCGGCGTACTCACCGCACGAGTCGATATCGTCGACGATGGAGACGCGAACGTCCGGGTCGGACGCGTTCGGCCTGACGACAAATCGCGGGTCGTAGGAGGTGTTCGTGCTGTTCTCGACCCAGTACGAGACTGCCGATTCGATGAGTGACGCGTAGTCACGGCCGTCGTCGGGCGCGTCCACCGAGACGACGATGGGAGCGTGGCCCCACGGGTTCGCTGCCTGTTGTGTCGCCGAAGGGTCAGGAGTAGACGACGAGTCCAAGAGTGCACCATCTACCGCGTGGACGGCAGAGGTTCCCGTACACCCCGACAGGAGGACGAGAACCGCAAGTGCGAGCGAACTGTTCCAGTGGTCGGCAGCAGATGGCACGTTACTCGTCGCGTTCGCGTTTCTCGGCCGCCGCTTCGAGCGTGTCGAGGGAGATGGTGTTGGGGAGGAGTTCGCCCAGCGTGTACTTGGCAGTCTCACCGTCGCCGAGGTCACAGACGATATCGAGGTCTTCGTCGGCGAACTCCGCGATTGTCTGGCGACACATCCCGCACGGCGTCACGCCGTCGCGGGCACCCGAGGTGACAACGAGACGGTCGAAGTCGGTGTGGCCGTTCTTCACCGCCTCCGCGATGGCGACTTCTTCAGCGTGGAGGCTGTTCGAGTAGTTGGCGTTCTCGATGTTGCACCCGACGTACACCGTTCCATCGGCGGTTCTGAGCGCGGCACCGACAGTGTACTCAGAGTAGGGGACGTAGGCGTTGTCGAGCGCTTCTCGGGCGCGTTCGACGAGTGATTCGGGCATCGTGTGGCCGTGATTCGTGCGGGGTGGCTTAGTTCGTTCGTCTCCCTGACTGTCACTATCGTCCGACTGTCAGGAACCCACCGGTGCACCGACTCACTCCGTTCCATTCGCTCCCGGCCCGTCCTATTCCATCCTGTCTCGTCCCGGCCCGTCCCGCAAGCGACTATACCGTCCAGTCCTAACGCGGCATCGTGAACGACACGTTAGGCGGTCAGAACATCCTCCTCCTCGTCGGCGCGAGCGTCGTGGTCATCTCCGGGATTCTCGGCGTCTTCATCGGGGAGAACGGCGGGCAAGTCACCGAGGCAGTAACGCTGTTCGGCATCCTCTCGCTGCCGACGTCACCGCTGGCGTTCAGTCTCTACGGGATGGTCGTCTCGGCGCTCGTCCTCGCGGTGCTGTTCGGTCTCGTCGAGTTCGTCTCTCGTCTCGAAGAGGCCTGACCGCGTCGCGACGAGACCGGCAAAAAGGCGGACCGTTTTTGCTCGTCGGGGCCAGAGGGACGACTATGGACGCGCCCTCGTCGACATCGACGTCGTCTTCGGCCGGTGAGCCTTCACCCGGCCCACTTCCGGAAGAAGAAGGTGGGAAGAACCGGAAACGTGCCGCGTTGGCGACTGCTCCGTTCCTCGCACTCGGACTCGCGGACGTGGTCCTCATCTTGATGCAAGGACTCGAACCGCTCTGGGGCTTTGCCATCCTCCCGCCGATTCTCTTCTGTAGCGTGCTGACGTGGATTGTCTTCAGTACGGACTTCCTCGAAGGGCGGACCTGAACGGTCTGTCAGCGTCGGAGGTTGGTGGAATACTTCGTCGGTGTCTCTTCGTCGTAGCCGAAGTCTTCGGCCGTGAGTTCTGGTTCCGTGTCGTCGCCGCTCGGGGCCGGTGTGGCGACTTTGAACCGTTCGCGGGCCCGGTCCGACATCATGAACTCGTCGTTTTCGAGTCGGACGGCAATCGCGTCCGAGTCGCGCGCTTTGACCTGTTCGTAGCGAGTTTCGACCCGGTCCGGCAGGTCGGCGGCGTCGACAGGGTCGAATCCGAACTGCATGCAGTACCGGTGTTCTGACGAAAACCCGTACACAGTATCGAATCCTTCGGCCGTCGCACGGTCCACCAGTCGCTCGACTACGTGCGCACCGACACCTTGGTTGCGCCACCGCTCAGGGACGCCCACGCAGGTAATCTCGCAGAACGACTCGTCACCCTTGTGAACGCGTATCCGGCCGAACCCGGCCTTCTCGTTCGTCTCTTCGTCGAGTGCGATGACGTAGTCGCGGGAGCGGAACGCGCCATCGTCGAGTTCCAGGTCCTCGAGTGCGTCGAGCAACCAGGCCTCGTCTCGGTTCTTGGCATCCCGGACGTACATACCCGAGTATACCTCTCCGGTCGGTAAAAACACCTCGGCCAGTGAGCAGATTCGAGAGACGGCGTCCGCCTGACGGGATAATCGGCGAGCACCCACATGATAGAACGGTAAAGATTCATACTCCCGGTTGGAGTACGTCGATTTATGGACGTACCCGATACCGACACGGTGGTACACGAACCCGACCCGGCGTTCGTCGAAGACGCCAACGTGACGCAATTCATGCGGGAGTACGACATCGCAGACTACGACGAACTCATCGAACGAACCACGACAGAGGTACCCGGCGTCGGCGAGTCCGGCGTCGAGTGGTTCTGGGACGAACTCGTCGACTACCTCGGTATCGACTTCTACGAAGACTACGACGAGGTGCGCGACGACACCGAGGGTCCACAGTTCTCACACTGGTATCCGGGTGGTGAACTCAACGTCGCCCACAACGTCTTGGACCGCCACGCCGCCGTCGACTCGCCGAACCGAAACCGCGTCGCCTGTCTCTGGGAAGGCGAAGACGGTGACGTCGTCCAGCGAACCTACCACGACCTGTATCAGGAGGCAAACCGCGTCGCCAACGTCCTCGAATCCTACGGCGTCGGCACGGGCGACACCGTCGGCCTCTACATGCCGATGGTCCCCGAAGTCATCTCGATTCTCTACGGGTGTTTCAAAGTCGGTGCCATCGCCGTCCCCATCTTCTCCGGGTTCGGCGTCGACGCCACGGCGACCCGTCTCGAAGACCCCGAGTGCTCGGTACTGTTCACGGCAGACGGATTCTACCGTCGCGGGTCCGAGGTCCGTCTGAAACCGACGGCCGACGAGGCTATCGAGGAAGCGGGGTGCGTCGAACACACTGTCGTCTACCAGCGATTCGACGACAGTGACGAAGCAGTCCCGTGGAACGACGAACGCGACGAATGGTGGGACGACACCGTCGGCGAGGCCGAAAGCGAGTACGAGACGAAGCACCTCCCGTCGGACGCCGAGTCCATGCTCCTGTACTCGTCGGGGACGACGGGCAAGCCGAAAGGCATCGTCCACACGCACGCGGGGGTCCAGATGCAGACGGCCAAAGAGATTCACTTCGGCTTCGACCAGAAACCCGAAGACCGCTTCTTCTGGGTGTCTGACATCGGGTGGATGATGGGCCCGTGGACGCTCATCGGGAACCACACCTTCGCGGGAACCATCTTCATGTACGAAGGCGCGCCAGACTACCCGGAACCCGACCGGTTCTGGGACATGATAGAGCGCCATCGTCTCACCACCTTCGGCATCTCGCCCACCGCCATCCGCGCCCTTCGGAAGTACGGCGACGAATACGTCGAGAAGCACGACCTGTCGAGTCTCCGCCTCCTCGGGTCCACCGGCGAACCGTGGGACCCAGAATCGTGGATGTGGTTCTACGAGAACGTCGGCGGCGGCGAAGCACCTATCATCAACATCTCCGGCGGCACCGAAATCTGCGGGTGCTTCCTCATGCCGATGCCGACCCAACCACTCAAACCGTGCTCGCTCGGTGGGCCCGGCATCGGGATGGACATCGACATCGTAGACTCCTCGGGCGAGTCCATCGCCGACACCCACGAACGCGGCTTCCTCGTCGCCCGCGACTCCTGCCCGTCGATGACCAAGAGCCTCTGGGACGGTGACGAGCGCTATCTCGACACCTACTGGTCGTCGTGGGACGACCTCTGGGACCACGGTGACTGGGCACAGAAGGACGAAGATGGCTTCTGGTTCCTCCACGGCCGCGCCGACGACGCACTCAACGTGGCCGGGCGCAAGGTCGGTCCCGCGGAAGTCGAGGGCGCACTCATCGAACACGACGCGGTGAATCAGGCCGCCGCCGTCGGTGTCCCCGACGACACCACGGGAACCGCCGTCGTCGCCTACGTCGTCCTCGAAGACGGTGTCGAAGGGTCTGACGACCTGCGTGAGGAACTTCGTGGCGTCGTCGGCGAGGAACTCGGGAAGCCGTTCCGCCCACGCGAGATTCTCTTCGTGGACGAGTTCCCGAAGACGCAGTCGGGGAAGATTATCCGCCGCGCAATCTCCGCCATCTACACGGGCGAAGACCTCGGCGACATGAGCAGTATCGAGAACCCAGAAGCGCTCGAAAAGATAGAAGACGCGTCCTGAGAGCAGGACACACCGTTCACTCGCGGCGGTCGGGTTCGGTCAGTCCGACTGATTTTCTTCCCACTCGCGGCGGAGCAAGCCGAACCGAACGACATCCACGTACGACCCGTCGATGAACGCCGCCTCACGAAGTTGTCCTTCGTTCACGAACCCGAGTCGTTCGAGGACGCCGCGCGACGCCTCGTTGAACTCGAACGTAATCGCTTGCAGTCCGTGGCACTCGACGGTGCGAAAGAGGTAGTCGACGAGACACCCGACTGCGTCCGTCCCGTACCCCTGACCGTGGTATTCGGGCAGAAGCCAGTAGACGAGTTCTGGGCGACCGTAGTCACGAATCTCGGCCATGACGAACCCGATTGCGTCGCCCTCGACTTCCGCGACGAACGCGATGTTGTCGCCCTCCTCGACGGTCTGTTCGATGAACTCGGTCGCCTGATGGTGGTTCTGGGGCGCGGGCGCACCGAGCGGAACGCGAATATCGGGGTCGGTCGTCGACCGCTGAAGGAGTGCGGCATCGTCGCGCTCTACGGGGCGAAGCGCGACACGGTCGCTTTCGACGACAGTCGTCTCAGTCATGGCTGTCCGCAAGACAGATGCCGATAAGTACTTTCTCACTCACCGGCTCGACACGGCGTCGTCGGGCGAAATCGACCGAGGCTCGGGGACGCTGTCGCCCACTGAGAGTGCCGCGTCCACCGGGTCGTCGCCATCCGGGACGCGAATCGTTCCGCCGGCGAGAAGCGGTGCGAGAATCCCGGCGACGACGGTTCCCGGACGTGCGAGCGAGGACCGGACCGCCACGGTGTCGTCGGCGTCGAGGTCGTAGTCGGAGACGACCCGCTTTGCCGCATCGAGGGCGTCACCGTGGGTGTACTCGTGGTCGTCGGCGACGAGGGCGACGTCGTCTGGTTCGACCACTTCGGGGTGGACCGCCGGGTTCTCGCTCCACACTTCTTTCTCCCAGTGGGTAGTCGCCGGCGAACTCGGCGGGCCGTTGTAGACGGCGAGTTTGTGGCCCGGTGGGAGGTCGAACTCGCCCTCGCGGGAGACGTCGACGACGACGGCCCGAGCCTCGACGGTCGGGTCGAAGGCTGTCACGGCACCGAGTTGGGCCGCCCCGAGGAACGTCAGTATCGGTTCGGGAAGCGCGGCCGGTTCGATGGCGACACGTGCGCCCTTTCGAACGCCGAGGTAGCGGAGGACGTTCCCCGCTTTATACGACGTGGTCACGAGGTCGTAGTAGGTGTAGGTCCGACCGGGGCCGTCGACTCGCAGGGCGAGGTGGTCACTTCGCCTGTCGCGAGCCATGAGGTCGCCGATGACGTCCATACGCGACCCTACGGAGTGGGTGTGAAAAAAGGCGCCGAGGTGTTCGCCGGCCCTTACCCAGTGACCACGAGGACCAGTGACTCAGGGCGACCCGGCGACGACGACGAAGCTCTCGGTGTCCCCGTTTCGGAACTGGCGGGTATCCTCTGGAGACACCCGAACGGCATCGCCCGTTTCGAGCGGGATTTTCTCGCCCTCGACGACGAGCGTCGCATCGCCAGAGACGAGGAAGTACACCTCTTCGTGGTCCTCTTCGGCGTGGTCGTGCGCCTTCCCGGTCCAGTTCGGGTCGCACTCCAGTACGGTGAACCCGAGTCGCTCGGTTTCGAGCACGTCGCGCATGAAGTGGAGGCCGCCGCCGAGTTCGTCCACCTCGCGGTAGTTGGCCTTGGTGTATGACATCATCTAGCAATCGGCCGCGAGGACCCTCAACGTGTCGGCGATAGGTCATTGGGTCGCAGTCGATGGGCGTCAGAGGTACTGCTCGACGAATGCTCGGTGCTCGGCGGCGCGAGTGTCCCGGTCGCTCAACGTAGGGTCGGTACGGTACCACAACGGGAGACACGCCATCGCGTCTAACCGGTAGACCAGTCGATACAGGCGGATTCGCTCTCGCGTCTCCTCGTCGAAGGTCCACTGGGTTCGCGTCTCGGCGTAGGCGTCCCGCAGTATCTGACGCAACGCACCGGCACGACCGGTGTCCGGGTCTGCGTCGTCGTTGTAGTCCGGTTTCAAGAGTTTCGACTCCGTCATCGCGATGTTGAACGCCGGCGGGGCCGACATGAGAATCCCCCAATCGAGGACTGCTCGCGTGGCCCCCGTCTCCGGGTCCACGGCCACGTTACCGTACCGATAGTCTTTGTGACAGTACGTCGGCGGTTCCGGTGACGGGAGGTCTGGAATCGTCTCTCTGAGGTACTGCCGAATCCCTGGGACGAGGTCGGTGAACCGAGTTGGGTCCTCCGTGAGGTCAGGGAAGTACCCGCCGTCCTCCTCGATTCGGTCGAGTGTCTCCTCGTAGGTGTCGAGCAACCAGTCGTGGAAGTCGTCGTACCTCGGGTGGTCTGTCGTGTCGAGGATAGTGACGTCGCCGTCGCGGTAGGTGAGTTCACCCACCGCCGGGAGAGGGCCAAGTGCGTGCAGTTGCGCCAAGTTCTCGCCTGCTTCACGGAAGATGGTCTCGCGGGTGTGTGGTGGCAGGTCAGAGGCGCGAGCGTGGTCGAAGGTCTCACCGTCGACGTGACTCATGACGAAGAAGGGTGTGGGATACGTCTCGTGGTCGTCGCACACACCGGAGACGCTCGGAACCGGCATCTCCGTCGACCGACCGACGAGCGAAATCATCCGTGGTTCGACCTGTGCACGCGTCTCGGCCAACGGGGAGGAACTCGTGGATGCCTTGAGAACGACTCGCCGTCTCTCGGTCGGTGTTTCGACGTCGAGGCGTGTCGTTTCGTTCACGCCGTCGTCGATGCGGTCGATTTCGACGACGCGCCACGACGGGTCGAGATGCCGAACCATGTCGGTGACTATCTGGTCCGAGATGCCGGTGTCGTCCATGCTGATTGTTGCCAGACGCGTTCACGGCGACGGCTTATTGGTGTTTTGACGACACCTCGTCACCGCTGACTCAGAACCCAGACGACACACCGAATCGAGAACGAGGCGTTCGCCACACCGAGTCGGGAGGACCCGTTACAGCGAGTTCTTCAGTTTCTGGAAGAGTCCCTCTTTGACCTCTTCGCCACCTGCCTCGGCGAACTGCTTGAGTGCTTCACGCTGTTCTTTGTTCAGGTCTTCGGGCGTGACGACGTGCACTTCGACGTGCAAGTCGCCGGACCCGCGTCCGTCGAGGTGAGGCATCCCCGCGCCGGAGATGGTGAACGTCGACCCACTCTGCGTGCCCGCGGGAACCTTCAGGTCTTCGTCGCCGTCGAGCGTCGGGACTTCGACGGTTGCGCCGAAGACAGCCTGCGGGAACGAGATGGGGTGCGTGTAGTACAGGTCGTCACCCTCTCGGTCGAACTCCTCGTGGTCACGGACGGTGACCTCGACGAACAGGTCGCCGTTCGGACCGCCGTTCTCGCCGGGTTCGCCCTCGCCGCGGTACCGGAGACGCTGCCCGTCGCGGAATCCGGCCGGGATGGTGATGGTCACGTCGCGGGTGCGGCGGACGCGCCCACTGCCGCGACATTCGGAACAATCCTCGCTGTAGGTCTCACCCTCGCCGCCACAGGCGCGACAGGTCGTCGTCTGCTGTACGCGGCCGAATGGTGTCTGCTGGACGGTAGTCTGCTGACCGGACCCGCCACACTCCGAACAGGTGTTCACGTCGGCGTCGTCGGGGTGGCCCGCACCGTCACACTCTGGACACACCTCACGGCGACGAATCGTCACGTCGCGCTCGATACCGTTGTAGGCGTCTTCGAGGTCGATGGTGATGCGCTGGGCGACGTCACGACCCTGTTGCGGCCGGTTGCGCTGTTGGCCCCGCCCGCCGTTGAACAGGTTGTTGAACAGGTCTTCGAATCCGCCGCCACCCATGCCACCGAAGGGGTTTCCACCGCCTCCGAACGGGTTTCCTTGGCCGCGGCCACCGCCGCCGGCACCGTGTTTCTGGGCCTGCTTGAAGCGTTCGTGGCCGACCTGGTCGTACATCTGGCGCTTCTCGTCGTCCGTGAGGACCTCCTTGGCCTTCTGGACCTTCTTGAACTTCTCCTCGGCGTCGTCTTCGTCGGAGACGTCGGGGTGATACTTAGCGGCCTTCTTGCGGTACGCGTTCTTGATCTCGTCTTTCGAGGCGTCCCGCGAGACCCCGAGCACGTCGTAGAAGTCCTCGCTCATCGGTTACTGCCTTGTAATCCGTCGAGGTATTTGAAAAGTGCGCCTCTAGTATCTGGGGAGTTCTGTGGCTCGTGTGTGGGTGTCTCTGCGGAGGTCGGTGCGCGATAGAAGAGAAATTCGACCGACTGCGTCAGGAACCCCGACGAGGGGAGTTCCGCGGTGGTTGGTTACTTGTCGTCTTCTTCTTCGCCGTCGAAGTCGGCGTCGGCGTCGACGAAGTCCTCAGGGTCGGGGTCGGCACCGCCGCCCATGCCGCCGGGGCCGCCGGCCTGTGCCTGCGCCTGCTGCTGGTACATGCGCTTGCCGATTTCCTGGAGTTCCTTCGAGAGGTGTTCGGTCACGTCTTCGAGTTCCTCGGTGGACGCTTCGGGGTCTTCGAGGGTCGCTTCGACATCGTCGATTGCGGCTTCGATGTCGGCTTGGAGTTCGTCGTCGACGTTCTCTTCGTTCTCTTCGAGGAGCGTCTCGGCACGCTGGACTGCGCCTTCGGCCTCGTTGCGAGCCTCGACGGCGCGGCGGCGTTCCTTGTCCTCTTCGGCGTGCTGTTCGGCCTCGCGCTGCATGCGGTCGATTTCGTCGTCCGAGAGACCGGCACCGCCTTCGATGGTGATGGACTCCGCGTTGCCGGAGCCTTTGTCCTCTGCGGAGACGTTGACGATACCGTTCTCGTCGATGTTGAATCCGACTTCGATTTGCGGCGTGCCGGCGGGTGCCGGCGGGATGCCAGAGAGCGTGAACTCGCCGAGGAGTTCGTTGTCGGCGGCCATCTCGCGTTCACCCTGGAAGACGCGGACCTGGACCGTCGTCTGGTTGTCGGCCGCCGTCGTGAAGACCTTCGACTCCTCGGTCGGGATGGTCGTGTTCTTGTCGATGAGGCGCTCGAACAGACCGCCCTTGACCTCGATACCGAGCGAGAGCGGCGTCACGTCGAGGAGGACGATGTCGTCGACTTCGCCGCCGAGGACGCCGCCCTGAATCGCCGCACCGAGTGCGACCGCTTCGTCGGGGTTGACGGACTTCTTTGGCTCGGAACCGAGCATCTCGTCGACCTTGTCGATGACCTGCGGCATGCGGGTCGACCCACCGACGAGGATGACCTCGTCGATGTCGTCTTTCGAGTAATCGGCGTCTTCGAGGGCCTGCTCCGTCGGGGCGACGGTGCGGTCGATGAGGTCCTTCGTGAGGGACTCGAACTTCGCGCGCGTCAGGTCGTATTCGAGGTGGACCGGGCCGGAGTCCGTCGCCGTGATGAACGGGAGGTTGATTGTCGTCTCCTTGCGCGAGGAGAGTTCGATCTTGGCCTCTTCGGCCGCGTCCTTCAGGCGCTGGAGGGCCTGTCGGTCCTCGCGGAGGTCGATGTTGTGGTCGTTCTTGAACTCCTGTGCGAGCCAGTCGATGATGGCTTCGTCCCAGTCGTCGCCACCGAGGTCGTTGTCCCCGTTCGTGGCGACGACTTCGTAGACGCCACCACCGAGGTCGAGGACAGAGACGTCGAACGTCCCGCCACCGAGGTCGTAGACGAGCACGGTCTGGTTCGACTCGTCGTCGAGGCCGTACGCCATCGAGGCGGCGGTCGGTTCGTTGACGATGCGTTCGACTTCGAGACCGGCGATTTCGCCGGCGTCTTTCGTCGCCTGTCGCTGTTTGTCGTTGAAGTACGCGGGGACGGTGATGACGGCCTTCTGGACCTCGTCGCCGAGGTAGTCTTCGGCGTCGCGCTTGATTTTCTGGAGGATCATCGCCGAAATCTGCTCGGGTGTGTACTCCTCACCCTCGATGTCGACGGTGTAGCCGTCTTCCCCCATGTGGCGCTTGATAGACCGGATGGTTCGCTCGGGGTTCTGGATAGCCTGGTTCTTCGCCGGCTTGCCCACGAGGCGCTCACCATCGTCGGTGAACGCGACGACGGAGGGGGTCGTTCGGTCGCCTTCTGCGTTCACGATAATCTCCGGGTCACCGCCCTCCATCACCGCGAACGCGCTGTTCGTGGTGCCGAGGTCGATACCCAGAATCTTGTTACTCGCCATCTTGGTCACAGATACCGGCCTTTGCCGGTTAAAGGTTACTAGATACTGCGACACACACGGTGACACGAGGTCACCGCTGTCTTGCGATTTTGTGTTCTCGCGCCGAAACAGGTCGGTCGATTTATGTAGAACCGCCCACCGTGTTCTCCGCGCTCATCACGCACCGTCGTCTCGGACCACCGATATCACAGGGTTTTCTGTCACTCCGCTCGCTCTGGGGCGACACCGTCACGCACCGTTCTCTCAGTCAGTCTGCGGACTGCTCTGTCTCTTCGACGTGGGAGTTCGCTGCGGAACCAACTGCGTCGGGGCCGTCGTCGAGTGCTGCGAGAACCTTCGTGAACGTCCGTTCGCGGGCCTCGCTGGCGAAGAATTCGTGGCCACCGTCGTAGGGAACGAGATTCGATGCGGGCGTCTGTTCGCCGATGGCCCGAACGTCGACGACCCGGTCGGTCGGCGAGTAGAAGACGACATCTGTCTCCCGGAACGGTGGCAGTGTTCGTTGTGCGCTCTCTATCATCCGGAGGAAGGCCGGCGACACCCTGTCGGGCGCGTCGGCCATCTCCGCTTCGAGTTTCATCTCGCCGAGGTCGGTTCGGGAGATACCACTCGGGGCGAGTGGTCGCTTCGTCGGGAGTCTCCTGACGACCGGGTACAGGAGTCGGTCGAGTCCGTCGAGCGCCATCCCCCACCACGGGCTCAAGAAGACGTTTCGGACGGCGAGGTCGAGGTGCGACGCGACGAGACCACCGGTGCTGTGACTGAGTACGAGGTCGAGGTCCCGGTCGAGTGCGTAGGCTCTGACCGGTGCGACGTACTGTTGTTCGAACGCCCACCCGTTCGTCGGGAGTTCGACGGCGTGGACGCGATAGCCGTCGTAGGTGAGTCGGTCGATAAGCCATTCGACACTCCGGTGTGTGGGTTTGTTCCCCCACCCGAGGACGAACAGCAGACCGTCGTCGAGCGGGTTCCCGTGCTGGGTGACCCGAACCGTCGGACGGCGTCGACGGGGACGAAATCGCATGTTCGAACCGAGGGGCGGTAAGGAGAAAAGTCCTCCCCGGATTCGCACGAGATGGCGGTGAATCCGTCGTTCGACCGGTACGACGGTGGTTACTCGTCTTTGCTGACCGTGACCTGCGCGGCGCGGATGACCTTGTCGGCCATCTCGTACCCGGGTTGGAACACGCTGGCGATGGTGTCGACGGGTTGGTCGCTGTCGACGCGCATCATCACTTCGTGGCGGTTCGGGTCCACGTCGCTACCCGGTTCGGGGTCGATGACTTCGACGTTCTCGTCTTCGAGGATGCGGTCGAACTCCTTGAGCGTCGATTCGAGGCCGTCGCGGATGTCGGCGTCCTCGTCTTGGTCCAGCGCGCGCACGAGGTTGTCTCTGACCGTGACGACGCGTTCGACGAAGTCCTCCGTCGCGCGGTCCTTAATCTGGTCTTGGCGCTTCTTGGCGCGCTTTTTGTAGTTCTGGAAGTCGGCCTGTGTTCGCTTGAGGCGGCGTTCGAGTTCGGACGCCGTCTCTTCGACTTCGTCGCGCTCGGCTTCGAGGTCGGAAACGCGCGCTTCGAGCGCCGCAACCTCCGACGCGAGTTCGTCGTCGTACTCGGCTACGCGGGCGGAGACTGCGGTCGGTTCGCCCGACTCAGCTTCCGCAGTTGCGTCAGCAGCGGAGTCTTCGGGCGCGTCGGCCGCAGAGTCGTCCGGTTCGGCCTCGGCATCGACTACCTCTGCGTCCTCGAACCCCGACGCTTCGGCGTCGGAGGCCGTCTCAGTGTCGCCTTCTGCAGTTGGTTCCGTGACCGACTCGGCAGGGTCGTCGCTCATGGGCGGGAAAAGTGCCTGATATGGCTTAAGAGTGTAGACTGGCGTCCGGCCGAAACATTCTCACTGTTGGGGTGAGTTGCGGCGGCGAGTCGGCCCCTCGAACACCTCGCCGCCGGGTACTGGGACAGACCGTCGTCAGTTACTGGTACATCCCCAGCGGTCGCGCCTGCGTACTCTCTTCATCGGCCTGTTGCATCCGCTTGGCCAACTGCTCTTTCGCCTGTCGAATCTCGGTCGCACTGTCCACGAGGTCGTCGACCGGCACCTCGATACCCGTGAGTGGTTCGATGCCGTGTTTGATGATGATTCGGGCGGCCTCCGGGTCGGGGAACTGCGGGTCGGATTCGACGACGAGTGCGAGCGCAGGCCGTCCCGACTGTACGGCGTGACTCAGCATCGCACCCGTCGGCCCCGAGACGAGACCCGTTTCGGTCGGCGTCCCGATGTCCGCGTCTTGCAGGCGCGGGAGCACACCGTCGGACCCGACGCCGTAGAGCGCCGGCACGTCTTCGGTCTTCTCTCGCGCGATACCGGAGAGGTAAATCGGCGTCACGTCGAGTTCGTCGAACCACGTCTCGAGACACGTTGCGAGTTCAGTCGCCGAGTCGGGTCGAATCGGGATGTCGCTCTGGAGGACGAGCAGGTCCCGGTCGGTATCTGCGTAGAGGCGAACCGGCGGATGGAGCGTCGGAGAGCCTTCCATGTACACCGCCACTTTCGGGACGCCACCGCAGAACACGTCACCGTAGTGGGTCATGTCGAACGTCTCGACGAGGTGGTCCGCCGCAATCTTTCCGACGAGGCCGACACCGGGGAGTCCCTCGACGAGCGTCGGTGACTCCAGTTGGTCGGTGACTTCCTCGGCGAGGACGCGTATTCGTGCCATGAGTGAACATGAACGCCGGTGAGAGGTAAATCCGACGGGGGTGTGCACCAACGTGACATCGAACGAATGTCCTCAGTGGCGGTCCTACCGTGTGTTGCCGGAGAGACGTTCGACAGATTCCGCGATAGCACGGACTTGGCTGGCCTGTCGCTGGTTCGCGTCAGAGACGGCTGCGACTTCCTCTCGTATCTCTGACGCACGCAACGCGACTTCGTCCATCATACTCGTAATCTCGGTCATCGACGTGGCCTGCTCGTCCGTCGCGTCGGACACCTCGCGGATTCCCGCCGCGGTGTCTTCGACGGCGGCGACGATTTCACCGAGACTGTCCATCGCCGACTCGACTTCGTCGATTCCTTCGTCTAATCTGACCGTGGTCTGTTCGATGTTCCCGGCCGTCTCGTCGGTGTCGTCTTGAATCCGACCGATGACCGACTCTATCTCGCCGACCTGCGCTTTCGACTCCTCGGCGAGTGATTTGACTTCTTCTGCGACCACGGCGAACCCCTCTCCAGCATCGCCCGCGCGTGCGGCCTCGATAGAGGCGTTGAGTGCGAGCAGGTTGGTCTGGTCGGCGATGCCCGTGATTATCTCGACGACGTCGTCGATTTCGTCCACGCGGGTTCGCAGTTGGTCGACGTCGTCGGCGACACCGCCTGCGGCGGTACTGACCTCCGCCATCGCACCGAGTGCCTCACTGGCCGCTTCTTGCCCGTGTCGAGCGAGCGTCTCCGCGCGTTCGCTCGTCGTCTCGACTTCCGTGGCCGTCGCCGCAATCTCTTCGACCGTCGCGCTCATCGACGACGCTTCCTCGGCGACCGACCGCGTACTCTCGGATTGCACCGTCGCGGACTCGCGAATGGACTCCGCACGTGCAGTAACCTTCTCAGCGTCTTCGGAGAGTTCGTCGACGGTCTCTCTGACCTTTTTCGTGACGCGTTGTCGTCGGTCGAGTTCGTCTTCGATTTGGCGACTGTACGAGTGGATGTACGTATCCATCGCGACTTGCTGGTCGAGATTGACGAGTTTGAGGACGGACATAACGTTCTCGTACACCTCGTCGAGTGCCTCTTCGGGCGTGAGTTCGTTGTCGTCCCGCTCGGCCGTTCCAGTTGTCGCGGCGTTCTTCCCCGTGAACCGCGCTCTCAACGACGGTTGTTCCGGCGAATCGGCCGACTCGGCATCGGCGAGTTTGGCTTTGGCGTCCTCGACGATTGCCCCGAGAAGCCCCTCGTAGTACACCGAGTACGCACCGAGGTAGATTTTCGGCCCGAGACCGAGCATGTCGTGAATCTTCCCGATTCGCGCCCGTTGTTCGAAGTAGTCGCATCCGTACGTGCCGTCGGTGAGGTCTGACAGGTAGGCGTGCTGTGACCCTTTGAGCGCCTCAACGGACTTCGTGGACCGGTCGAGAATCGACGTCGTCACGTCGTCGGCCAGAATGGTGTCGTAGAACTCGTCGACGACTGGTTCGGCCACGTCGGCGAACGTCTCGGAGAGTGCTTCGAGGCGTGCCGCGTCCGCGTCGGTGAACCCCGTGAACTCCTTTCGCCACTCGACTTCCGCGTCGTCGATGCCGATTTCGGCACAGAGCGCCCTGCCGTCCACAGACTGTCGTTTTTCGCTCGTAATCAACACCCCATCACCGGCCCCCGTCTGATTCGCGTTCATAGTACCCAACTGTGCTACTTACTAACAATATCAGAGATAAGTGTAATCTCCCAATTATCTCGTTTGAGACGTTAAAAGGCCAGTTATTGACATTTCAGGGAAAATAACCCGATATGTTTCGGGGAGTGCCCCCCACGGTTTGCATCCACGTCGGGCACGGGTGCGTTCCCGCCACTCCGAAACCGACAAACGCGCCCCCACAGAATCGAGTTGTATGAACCCGCTCCAGCGGTACGCGCCACTCGTCGACGACGAGGAGGCATTTTTCGAGGCCTGTGAGCGGCCTCTCCCCTCAGTCGTCCGGGTCAACACCATCAAGACCACGGTGGAGCGTGCCCGCGAGGCCCTCGACGACGAGGGCGTCGCCTACGAACAGACGGACTGGCACCCCGGTATCCTGAAACTCGAAGACAGTACGGCAGGGACGAACTGGCCCTACTTCCACGGATGGCTTCACGGCCAAGAGGAAGTGTCGGCGCTTCCGGCCATCGCACTCGACCCACAACCGGGCGAACGGGTCTGGGACACCTGTGCGGCACCGGGGTCGAAGACGACCCAGATTGCCGCCATGATGAACGACGAGGGCGTCCTCGTCGGCAACGACAACAACCTCGGGCGACTCTCGGCGCTCCGCCACAACGCCGAGCGACTCGGGGTGACCAATCTGGTCGTGACCAATCAGGACGCGCGTAACTTCTCGATGAAACCGTTCGGCGAGCAGAACCCCGAGAAACCGGGCGCGTTCGACCAGTTCGACCGCGTCCTCGTAGACGCCCCCTGTTCCTGCGAGGGAACATGCCGAAAGAACCCCGACGTGCTGGACGAGTGGACGATGAACCACGTCCAGAGCGTCGCCGGCATCCAGAAGGGTATCCTTCGCCGCGCCGTGCAGGTGACGAAACCCGGGGGGAGCGTCGTCTACTCCACGTGTACGTTCGCACCCGAGGAGAACGAAGCAGTCCTCGACTTCGTCCTCGAACGCGAAGACTGCGAACTCGTCGAGTGGGACGTTCCCGACGCGTTCGAAGCGTCGCCGGGCGTCACGGAGTGGGAAGACGACGAGTACGACCCCTCGGTCACCAAGGCACGCCGCGTCTATCCCCACCAGAACGATACGGGCGGGTTCTTCACCGCGAAACTGGAGGTGCAGGGATGAGAGACGAAACCGCCGAAGACGAAAACTGGGGCCAGCAGTTCGACCGTCTCCCGGAGACCCCGGAAGACCGCGTGGTCGAAGGCCGTCCCTCGCGACAGGAAGTCGTCGACTGGTGGGAAGAGCGCTTCGGCCTCGACCCGGAGACGTTCGACCACTACACGTTCTGGGAGAAAGGCGCAGGGAAGATTTGGGCGTTCCCCGCCGAGATGGTCGACCCGATTCAGGTCGAAGGCCTCGGGATGCGTATCCTCCGAACGCGACAGCGACACTGGAAGCCATCGACCAACGCGGTCCAGCGGTTCTGCCGCGACGCGACGAAGAACGTCATCGAACTCAGTCCGGGTGAGGCCAAGGCGTTCGTCGCCGGCCACGACCAACAACTCGACTGGTGGGAAGGCGACTGGGGATACCTCGTCGCCGCCCACGAACTCGCCGGTGAACGCGAACCGCTCGGCGTCGGACTCTACCTCCACGGCGAACTCCGCTCGACGGTTCCGAAGGGTCGCCAAGAAGACCTGAAGAAACTCGACTGACGGGTTCTGCGCCTCGATTTCTCACTTCTCGCGGAGCGTCCCGCCGGTCAGTCCCTCCCACTCGACACGATAGCCGAGTCGAGAGAGGACTGCGCTCGCGTCGTCGAGACCCCACTCGTCGAGCACAGATTCAGCCTCGGAGAGGGACGTTCCCGGCTCGACCGCAGCAGCGACCGAGTCGAGGACGGACGGCCTGACCAACGTCCGCCCGACGAGTTCGTGGTCAGGAAACACCACGTCGTCGAGGGCGTCGACGGCAACACCGTGCCTCGCAGCGAGGTCCGCGAGCGACACCACGTCCGCGTCTGGTGTGAGTTCCGCCGGGAGCGACGACGCCGCATCGGCGACGAGGTCCGCCTCGTAATCTCGAAGGACATCTGCGACGTCTTTCACACGTACGGACCCCGAATACGGAACGACGCGGTGGTCGCGGGCGGCGATTTCCTCGCCGACACCGAGCGATTCGTCCACGGCGACGACGAGTTCAACGTCCTCCACGTCGGCGAGTTGTCGTAACTTCTTTTCCACGTACTCCGGTGTCCAAAAGCCCATTATTTCGAAGAACACGCGGAAGTCGCCGTACTCGTACTCGAAGGCGAAGTCGGGAATCATCACGCTCGTTCCGGTCTCCAGCGGTTCGGGTTCCCTGACGAGTCGCCAGTCGAAGTCGAGACCACGGAAGCGGGCGGCGAAGTCGGACTCCACGTCGCTGTCGAATCCGGGTTCGGCCATCGGTTCGACGCCCGGAACCGACACGTCGTCGCTCGTGAGGACCATCTCGCGTTCGCGGCCTCTGTCGTCGATAGTCGCCGTCAGACGCCACTCGCCCGCGCTCGCGACAGACCGAAGCAGACGCGCAAAGGCGGTTCCGTAGCGTCGGGTTCGCTGAAACAGCGCGTCAGGGCCGGTGACGACGACTTCGCGGCCGGCGTCGGTCTTCCGAATCTCGTACATCAGTCGCAAGCGCTTGACTGCGGAGACCAGCGCTTTCGGGTCCGAACTACGGACGCGAACCTCGGTGGCGTCGAAGAGCGCGGTCTGGGCGAGCGATAAGTTGTATTGCACCAGCAACTCGTCCGGCGTCCATCGCGGGTCGAAGTCGGTGAGAACCTGTTCGACCTCACGGTCGGCGGTGAGCGACGAATCGACCACTTCGGCAGTCGACCCGAGTGTCGACGCCGCACGGTCGAGCGCAGTGTCGCGTTCCTCGGGCGTCGTCACGCCACCAGTCGCCATCGCTGCCTCGAACGCGGCGCGTCGGGCGCGAACCGGTGGAAGCGGCGCGTCAGTCCCGAACACCGCCTCGCGGTCGAGGAGCGACGCGAACCCTCTGGCGAGTTTGAAGTCGTCGGCCTCCGATTCGAGCGCCGCGAGTGAATCGTCGAGACTGGCCCGCGAGTCACCGACGTGACGCTGGAAGACGCCGATGGTCTTCGCGGCGAGTGGTCGGTCACCTCTGCCGGCGAACTGCGGGTGATACCCACCACCCGCGCGTGACACCCGAAGCAGGTCCTTCGTCAGCACTATCGACACGTAGAGAGCGCGAGACAAAAGCACCTCGGGCCTCCGGTCCGGCCGTCGTCTCGAAGTGGTGACCCGCCCGCCGACGTGGACGACAAGGTTCATGGCCCCCGCGCCGGACCGGAGCGTATGGAGCGACGACGCCTCCTCGGACTGGTCGCAGTCGGTCTCTCGTCGGGGTGTTTGAGCGGACTCCCGAACGCGACGGGGCCGCGGAACCCACCGGAGGCACCCGCCGGTGAACCGCGGAACACACCGGAGGTGCCACCCGTCCGCATCGCGAACTTCGACTTCGAGGCCACCGACGATGGCCGTCTCCGCGTCTTCGGTGAGGTTGTCAACGACTCGGGGTCCGAACGGGTCGCGACGGTTCGAGTCCGAATCGTCGTCGATGGGACCGAGTCGATTCAGGACGTCGGGGTGACGGTTCCGTCGGGTGAGACCACACCCTACAGTGTCGAGTTCGACGTCGAGTACGACGCCTTCGTCAGCAACGGCGAGATAGACGTATCACTGGTCTAGGCTGCCGTCCCCTGCCAACCATCAACCATCTCATCCTACCGTCGCCGGTCTGCGACCCGTTCTTCGGCCGTCTCGACGCTCACGAGTTCGTAGAGCAACGCCGTCGAGTCGTCGGCCTTCGGGCGGAGAATCCGACCGAGTCGCTGGGTGAACTCGCGTTCCGACCCTGACCCGGAGAGGAGGATTCCGACGTTCGCGTCGGGCACGTCTACCCCTTCGTCGAGGACGTTGGCCGCGACGACGGTGTCGTAGGTGCCGTCGCGGAAGCGAGCGAGTATCTCTCTGCGTTCTTTGGTTCCGGTCTCGCTCGTGATTGGCGGGACGAGGAATCGCCGCGCGATTCGGTAGACGAGGTCCGTCGAAGCGGTGAAGATGATGACTCGGTCGTCGCGGTGGCGTGCGAGCAGTCGGCCCAGTTTGTCCACCTTCGCGTCGGAGTTCATCATCACGTCGCGGGCACGTTGCTTGGCGAGGAGGGCCTCCCGTGCCCGCGGGTCGTTCCCCGAACGCATTACGAGTTTCTGGTAGTCGCTCCCCGACTGCATCGACAGCCCAGACGACTTCAGGTAGTTCACGAAGGTCGATTGCGCCTCGTCGTACGTCTCGCGTTCCTCGGACGTGAGTTCGACCTCGATTCGGCGGACTTCGTAGTCGGCGAGGTGCTCGCCAGCCAAGTCGTCCACGTCGAGGTGGTAGACTCGCGGGCCGACGAGTTCCGCCACGCGTTCGTGTGCGCCGTCAGGTCGCTCGAACGTCGCCGTCAGGCCGAGTCGCGCGGGTGCCGTGAGGAAGCGCGGAATGTCCTGATACCCTTCGCCGCCGAGGTGGTGAACCTCGTCGAAGACGACGAGTCCGAAGTCGCCGCCGACGGCGTCGGCACGGAGGTACGCCGAGTCGTACGTCGAAACCGTGATAGCCTCCTGTCGTTGCTCGCCGCCGCCGAACCGGCCGACTGGCACGTCGAACTCGGTTTCGAGTTCGCGTATCCACTGGTCCTGTAGGTCGATGGTCGGGACGACGACGAGCGTCGGCACCGAGTGCGCGACCATCGCACCGACGGCGAGGACTGTCTTCCCCGCGCCCGTGGGGAGTTCGACCACGCCGCGACTGCCGGCGTCGAGCCACGCGTCGAGGGCCGCTTGCTGGTACTCGCGGAGGTCGTAGGCGGTCGACAGCGAGAGGTCGTCGCCGGTTCCGATTCGGTCGTCGGGGTCGATTCCGACCGCCTCGATGGCGTCACGAATCGCGGCGTACTGCATCGCGGGCGCTCTGTAGCCACCGCTCCGCGGGTCGGATTCGACGCTCGGCAGACCGGCGAGTGCGGCACCGACCCGTTCGTCCTCGGTCGCAATGTGGACAGTCCCGTCCTCGAAGCGGAGTGTCGTCACTACCGGCGCGTTGGCGAGGCGTGGTGATAAATCGACGGTCCGGGCCCGGATTGCCGGAGCAGGTCGTCGCTTCGTCCACGTGCCGAAGGTTCAAATCAGATGGCGGGACAACGGACGTGTATGAGCGACGAACTGGACGACGCAGTGGCACAGTTCCTCAGCGACTACAACAGCGCGATGTCGGAGTACGAGAAGGGATACGTGGACGCCGACGCGACGCTGTCGGTCATCGACGCCGCGGTAGACGAACTGCGCGAGGCGCGCGAGTAAGGGCACTCACTCCCCGATGAGTCCACGAATCCGCTCGACGTACTCTGCGAACACGGGGTCGGTTCGCTCCCGCGGACGCTCGATATCGACACTGACGATTTCGCGGACGCGGCCCGGATTCGCGGCCATGACGACCACGCGGTCGGCGAGCGTGACGGCCTCCTCCACGTCGTGAGTGACGAAGAGGACGGTCTTGTCCGTCTCCGCCCAGATGTCGAGGAGTTCGCCGTGGAGCATGTCGCGGGTCTGCGCGTCCACCGCACCGAACGGTTCGTCCATGAGGAGGAGTTCGGGGTCCACGGCGAGGGCGCGAGCGATGCCGACGCGTTGTTTCATCCCGCCGGAGAGTTCCCTCGGGTAGGCGTCGGCGAAGCCGTCGAGGCCGACGAGACGGAGCATCTCGTCGACGCGGGCCGAGCGCGTTGGTTCCTCCACGCCCTGCTCTTCGAGGCCGAAGGCGACGTTTTCGGCGACGGTTCGCCACGGGAACAGGCCGTACTCCTGGAAGACCATCCCGCGGTCGGTGCCGGGACCAGTTACAGGGTCGCCGCCGAGTTTCACCGCACCAGTCGTCGCCTCTTCGAGGCCCGCGATGACGCGGAACAGCGTCGTCTTGCCACAGCCAGATGGACCGACGATACAGACGAACTCGCCTTCGTCGACGGTGAAGTCCACGTCGGCGAGTGCTTCGACGGTTCGGCGGTCGGATTCGTAGGTCTTGCCGAGCGATTCGACTGCGACAGTCGTCTCAGCGTGCAGTTGTTCACTCATGCTCTCCACTCCAGTACCCGCCGTTCGACCCGGCGGAAGAGGCCATCACTCACGAGGAAGACGAGGCTGATGACGAGCATGTAGGCGACAGACACGTCCATCGCGAGGTTCTGTGCCGTGTTGAGAATCTCGTAGCCGACGCCGACACCGACGATGAGTTCGGCCGCGACGACAATCATCCAACACTGGCCGATACTCGTCCGTATACCGGTCATGATAGACGGACTGGCGGCCGGAACGACGACCTTCCGAATCATGGTCAGGTCGTCGTCGACGCCGAGCGTCGCGGCGACTTCCTTGAGGTCGTTCGAGACGCCTTCGACGCCGCCGTAGGCGCTGTAGAAGTTAATCCAGAACGACCCGATGGCGACGATGAACGTCGCACCGCGGTGGTTGACGCCGAGCCAGATGACCGCGAAACCAATCCACGCAAGCGGCGGAATCGGTCGGAGGATGCGCGTCACGGGCGTGAACACGCTATCGACGCGGTCGTTCCATCCCATGGCGATACCGGCGGTGATGCCGAGCGTCGTCCCGATAAGGAGACCCGGGACGTAGTGATAGAGACTCTGGACGAGTTTCGCGAGCAGTCGCGTCGCCGGAAGTTCGACGCCGGTGAACGGAATCCCGAGCGTCGCCGGCGCGGTGAGTTCGGTGACGAACGCCGCGGCGACTTCGACGGGCGACGGGAGGAGGTAGGTCGGTTGGAACAGCGCCGCGACGTACCAGATGGCGAGGAAGCCAGCGAAACCGGCGGCCGCGAGGCCCGTCTGCTCGGAGGAGAACGCCGCGAGTCGGTCGAGTAGTCGCTCGTCGGTCTCCCCGAGGACGACGCCGGTGCCGACTTCGTCGTTGCTCATAGCGAGTCGTAGATACCGTAGTCGAACAGTTCGTCCACGGTCAACTGCGCCTCGGTCTTGCCGAGCGTCTGCGCGTAGTCGGCGAAAATCTCTGCGCCACCTTCGATGTCGTGGGGGTTCGTGATGAAATCCGACGCGGGCGAATCGAGCGCTGCACGAGCGGTGTCGACCGGCAGTGCGCTCTCACCGATGACCGTGCTCGCGTGTTCGGCGGCCGTCTGCGGGTTGTCGGCGACGAACTGCGTCGCTTCCTGATGGAGTCGAACGAACTCGCTTGCAACCTCGCGGTTCTCTTCGCGGAGTCGGTCGTGCATGAGCGTGACCGCCGCCGGTTGGCCGGGCATGAAGTCGCCGGCCCACGCGATTGACTGGAAGGGTGCATCGTTGGCGTCGACCACCGTCGGCACGGGTTCCATGATGCTCGTGCCGTCTATCTTGTTCGAGAGGAGGGCCTGTTGGACTGCCGCCGCCCCGCCGAGGCCCTTGATGTTCACGTCCTCTTCTGGGTCGAGGCCGAGCGTGTTCTGGACCCAGTATCGAAGCAGGATGTCGGGGACCGACCCCGGTGGGAAGGTACCGAAGGTGAACTTGCGGCCGTTTTCTTCCTCGAACTTCGTGAACGCCGCTTTTCCGTGTTCGTCGTACAGCGCGGCGAACTCGTCGGTGGCGAGAATCTGCATCGCGTTCTTGATGTTCGCCGCGGTTATCTTCGCGGGGATTCCCTTGTCGACGACAATCATCGCCGGGACGATGCCGAACATCATCACGTCGAAGTCGCCCTTCGCCGAGGCTTGGACGATGCTCGGGCCGTCGGAGAACTTCTTGCCCGACACCGGGACGGAGAGTTCGTCGAACAACCCCTCTTCTTGCATCACGAAGTACTGCATGTCGGGGTAGATGGGCATGTAGGCGACATTGAGTTCGTCGAGACTGCTCCCACCAGACCCGCCGAGACACCCTGCAAGCCCGGCGGTTGCGGCGAGACCGGTGGTCTGCAAGAATCGTCTGCGGGTCGTCGAAGTCGGTCGTGGTGCCTCTGTCATTGCCTCGATTACGAATTACACCCTTATTCGGGGCACGCACGCGGTAACGATAGACGCGTCGTGGGTTGCCGAAAAATCGGCAGAGGTTCGCCCTCCGCCCGTCGCAGGCCGAAGAACCCGCGAATTCGACTATCGAACCCTTCACAGATACAGGAATATTTGACCGGTTTCACCCCCGAAACTCATCGACTGAGCGACGATTTCGGTCGAGTATGCGTGGGAAGAACTATCCCGAATGCCGACGGCGAGTAGAGTATGACACACTTCTCCGACCGGGTGGAGCGCATCTCCATCAGCGGTATCCGCAAAGTGTTCGAAGCGGCGAGCGAGGACGCCATCAACCTCGGTCTGGGGCAACCGGACTTCCCCGCGCCGGACCACGCACGGGAGGCAGCAATCGACGCCATCAACTCGGGTGCGGCCGACGGCTACACCGAGAACAAAGGAATTCTGAGTCTCCGCGAAGCAATCGCCGAGAAACACCGCCGCGACCAGGGCATCAACCTCGACCCGGACGACGTCATCGCCACCGCGGGTGGGAGCGAAGCGCTCCACATCGCCATCGAGGCCCACGTGAATCAGGGCGACGAGGTCATCATCCCCGACCCCGGATTCGTCTCCTACGACGCACTGACGAAACTCGCTGGCGGGGAACCCGTCCCGGTGGCACTCCGCGACGACCTGACACTCGACCCCGCCGCCGTCGAAGCGGCCCTCACCGAGAACACCGCCGCGTTCATCGTGAACAGTCCCGGAAACCCGACGGGTGCCGTCTCACCGCCGGAAGACATCGAGGAGTTCGCCCGCATCGCCGACGAACACGACGTGCTCTGCATCTCCGACGAAGTGTACGAGTACACCGTCTTCGACGGCGAACACCGCTCACCTGTCGAGTACGCCGAGACGGACAACGTCGTCGTCGTCAACTCGGCGTCGAAACTCTTCTCGATGACTGGATGGCGACTCGGGTGGGTCCACGGGTCGTCGCGTCGGGTCGAACGCATGGTCCGCGTCCACCAGTACGTCCAAGCGTGTGCGTCGGCACCGGCACAGTTCGCCGCCGAAGCGGCACTGACTGGCCCACAGGACCGCATCGACGAGATGACCGAGACGTTCCGCGAACGACGTGACCTCGTCGTCGAGGGCCTCGAAGACATCGGTCTGCACGTCCCCACACCGAAGGGTGCCTTCTACGCGATGCCCGAAGTCCCCGAAGGCTTCGTCGACGAGTGCATCGAGCGCGGCGTCATCATCGTCCCCGGCGAGGCGTTCGGCGAGAACGGGTCGGGGTACGCCCGCCTCTCGTACGCGACGGACACCGAGTCCCTCCGCGAGGCTATCGAGGTCATGGGCGAAGCGTACGACGCCGTCGTCTGACTGGATACCCGCCTTCACGGAGACGATTCGGGACGAGGAGAAAACTCACTCCTCGGTCGATTCGGAGTCGTCTGGCGACGAGAAGAGCTGAATCGTGCGCTCACTGACACCGCGTCGGGAGAGCAAGGTGACCACGTCGTCCGGTTCGATAGTCGTCCCGCCGCGAGGCGTGAGCACGTCGTCGTCGCGTTCGATAGAGACGACGAGTACGTCGTCGTCGAGCAAGTCGTCGTCACCGACTTCACCGAGTGTCTTCCCGACGATTGGGGCGTCTTCGGCGACGACGAGTTCGACCACTTCGGACCCGCCGGCGAGACTCACGACGTCGGCTAGCGCACCGAACCCGGGCCGTTCGTTCGGTCCGAACGGACTGTAGGGTTCGAACGACTCCCGGCGGACGAGGTTCTCGTCTTCGATTTCGAGGCCGAGGTTCGACAGTTCCCGGCCAATGCGTGTCACGTCGTTCATGTCTTCGCCGACGGCGAGCACGTGGATATTGCCCCGGCCAGAGAGGAGTTCGCGGACGTTGACGACGCCAGATATCTCGCGGACGAGTTTGGAGAGACGTTCACGCTCCGGGACCGGTGCGGTGCACACGAAGAGGTTGGTAAAGCGGTGACCGGTCTGTTCGAAGTCGACGTTGGCGTGGTAACCGGTCAGGACGCCAGCGTCTTCGAGTTGGCGAATGCGGTTGCGAATCGTCCCCGGAGAGACGCTCACCTCGTCGGCAATCATCGGTGCGGAGGTACCGCGTGCGTCGGCCATCAAGGCGTGGAGGATAAGCCTGTCAATCTCGTCAAGGCGGTGACCCATACCACTGCGTCAACGCGGGGGTAAAACATGTTTCCCGTTCCGCAGTGCTGTGGGTGTTGAAGACAATACGCACGGGTCGCCTCATCGAGAGAGGAACCCTGCGACGAGAACCGTCGCGTACGCCAAGAGCAAGAGTCCCCCGAAGAGGCCTGCAGCGGCGAGACTCATGTTCGGATAGACGACCGAAAACAGCGCCGTCGAGAACGCGTCGACGAGCATCCCCGGGACGACGAGGAGAACCGCTGCCTCGCGTTTCTCGACGCCAGAGAGACCACGCCACCGGAAGATAGCGACGGCGAGCACCCACATCGACGGGACGGTCAGAACGAAGACGGCCGCCACGACGAGCGGATTTGCTGGGTCCAAGACGAGTTGGCCGACGATACGGAAGACGAGGCCTGCGACGAGGGCGATAGCGAGTCCGATACCGAGGAGGACCCGTGTCTCAGACACGGAAAGTCGTGTCTGTGCGGCGACCTGTGAGCGAGTTGCCATGCACGGTACTACGCGAACCACCGGTATCAGCGTTCCCGCCGTTTGGCCGGTGGGCGAGCATGTGTCACCCGTCTCGTACCACCACGACTCACTGCCCGCCGACGTGGACGACGAGTGCCTCGTCTTCGACGTCGAACTGTGTCCCGAACTCGGCAGACCGACGCCGCATCGTCTCTCGACACCACTCGGCCACCGTCGGGAAGGCCCGATAGACGGCGAACTCGGCGATTTTGGTCGGAACCATCCGAAGGTCGAAGAGACTGCCCGTCGGGGATACCTCGATTTCGAAGAGGAAACTCCGGTCGTTTCGAAGGACTGGGTCGACGGCGTAGTCGTCGACGAAGTCGCCGGTGTCGTAGAGAATCAGCGACTCGTCGTACACTTCGACCCCCTGAAACACGTGTGCGCTGTGACCGTGGACGATGTCGACGCCCGAGTCGACTAGCCAGTGTGCGAACGCGCGGAACGACTCCGGCGGGTACTCGCGCATGTTCGGCCCCCAGTGCATCGACACGACGAGAACGTCCGGGTTCTCCTCTCGGGCGCGTTCGAGCGTGGTCTTTACTCGTTCGAGACACGCTTCGTCGTTCGGGTCGATATCGACGTACGCCGTCCCCGGTGAGTCGCCGTCGGCGGCGAACTCGGGTGTGTTGTCGGTGAAAGCCACGAGCGAAACGTCGAGTCCGTCGACGACGACGTGACTCGGTTCCCACGCGTGCGTCTCGGTCCGTCCCGCACCGGTGTACGGAATTCCCCCCGCTTCGAGGGCCGAAAACGTGTCTTCGAGGGCGTCTTGTCCGTAGTCGAGGACGTGATTGTTCGCCAGTGTCGCCCACGTAACGCCGACGTCCTGCAACGCCGGACGTGCCCAGTCTGGGTCGGCGCGGAAGTGGAACGGGTGGGGTGTGAGCGTCCACTGCCTGCCTCGCGTCGAGAGGCAACATTCGAGGTTGACGAAGAGGCCGTCGAGTGAATCGAGTCGTTCTCGCATCGAACCCCACACCGCGTGCGGAGGCCGATGCTCCTGTCGCTGGTTCACGAATCGGCCGAACATCACGTCGCCCGTGAACCCGAGTCTGAGCGTCTCGGTCACCGGAACCACCCAGACTGTCCGTCGCTGAGACACACCATACGAGAGAGACGTAGTTGACCATGGTCAACACTTCTCACGAATTTTGGAACGAATCTGGGAAGAGCACGTGATTCGGACGGGAGAGAGCGCACGCACGGCATTTCGAGGCATATCCTACACACAATCGACCTCGTCGAGACCATCAATTCTGTATCGCAATATATGGTTTATTAGTAGCTGAGCAGACGTCGAACTGACCGCTCCGAGCCGACACAAATCGCAGAAAAGACAGTCTGTTGCCAGTTATTTGGCCGTCGAGACGATTTTGATGACGTCGCCCTCGCTCAGTTCGTGGTCTTCTCCGATGCGACGTTTCGACCGCGCGTCGACGGCGTGGAGATACCCCTCGCCGATGTCTGAGTGAACCGCGTACGCGAGGTCACGGGGTGTCGACCCACGCGGGAGGAGGAACGCGTCGGGGAGGACGTTGCCCGTTCCGTCGGTCCACTTGGACTCGTTTTGGACCGGGTAGACCGTGATGTGGTCGAGTACGTCGTAGACGGCGGTGTCGATGGCAGTCTGGGTCCCGGTTCCACCGTGTTCGGCCATCAGGTCTCGGATTCGTTCGAGACCGTTCTCCTGTGGCCCACTCACGTCGCCGACGAGTTCGAAGTCGTCGTCACCGGGATGGTAGTCGATGAGACCTGCCTCACGCGCCCGTCGAAGCGCGAGTTCACCGTCGGCAGTCGCCGGAATCACGGGTTTGCCCGTGTCAGCGAGGCGTTCGAGGTTCTCTTCGGGGGCGATGTCGACTTTGTTGGCGACGAGGACGATAGGTTTCGTCCGGCGGCGAATCGCGCGCGCGAGCGTGATTCGGTCGTCGTCGGTCCATTGGCGTGGATTCGGTGAGTAGTCGAGTTCGCGCAGAACGATGGCGATATCGTGTTCGGTCGCACCCACGCCGGTCAAGAGGTCTGTGAGGGCGTCGTCGAGGTCGAAATCGGGAGAGCGAGACTTCCGAACGACGGACTCCCAGTTTCGGTGGACGATACCTGCCAACCACTGTTCGAGTTCCTCTTCGATGAAGTCGACTTCCTCGACGGGGTCGAACGTCCCGACTTCGACGGGTTCACCCTCGGCGTTCGTGCCGCCGGAGGCGTCGACGACGTTGACGATGACGTCGGCGTTCGTCAGTTCGTCGAGGAACTGGTTGCCGAGGCCACGCCCCTCGTGCGCACCGGGGACGAGGCCTGCGACGTCCACGAGTTCGACCGGAACGTACCGAATCCCGTCTTCGCAGTTTCCACAGCGTTCGTCGCGGTCCAAACAGGGGCATCGCGTTCGCGCGTGCGTGACACCCCGATTGGCGTCGATAGTCGTAAAGGGATAGTTAGCCACGTCCACCTCCGCGAGCGTCGAAGCAGTGTAGAACGTCGACTTGCCGGCGTTCGGTTTTCCGGCGAGTGCGAGTGAGAGCATGCGTTGACGAACGTCGCGGAGGCGGAAAAACGCTCGCCGCGTGCGGGGGCGAAAACGAGAACGACAACCGGCCAACAGGTGAGTTAGGTTAACCGCCTGTACGCCGCCCGACCAGCGACGACCACACCGCCCCCGAAGAGTGCCAAGAGACCACCGAAGACGACGATGTACGGCAGGGCGTAGGCGAACGCGACGACGACTGCGCGGAGGGCCACGAATGCGCCGTTGACCGACTCGGAGAACGCCTGTAAGACCGGCGTATCGTACCACTGGGCCGGGCCGGGCGGTTCCTCAGAGAGGGAGATACGAACCGTCGAGAGGGCCACGCGGTTTTCCAGCGACGCCTGTCGTGCTTCGAGTCGTTCGATTTCGGTCTGTACTTCGGTGAGGCGTCGTTCGACGGCGAGGATGTCTTCGGTCGTGTTCGCCTGCTCGTAGAGTGCCCGAAGGCGGTCACGTTGCGCGCGGAGGTTGCTCAGACGCGCTTCGATATCGACCAACTGGTCGGTCACGTCTTCCGAATTCGTCTCGACGCGTTCGACTTCGCCGAGCGTCTTCGTCTCTTCGACGAACGCCGCGAAGTTGTCCGAAGGGACGCGAACCACGAGTTCGCCAGAACGGTACGTGCCACCGCTTCGACGGTTGACTCGTTCGTTCGAGTCGCTGACGAACCCGCCGTAGGATTCGGCCGTCGACTCGACGGCGTCGCGAGAGGTGTTGAACTCGTCGACGGTCAGTCTGACGTAGCCGTTTTTGATGACGGCGCGTTGTTCTATCTGGAGAACGTCGTCGCTCCCACCGTCTGCTTGCTCGACTTCCGCACCGCCAGTCGCGTCGGCAGAGAGCGTCACGCTCTCACCGCTGGCGGCATCACCGCCGCCACCAGCACTCCCGCCGGTACACCCAGCGAGAACTACGAGGAGGGCGACTGCGAGAAATTTCAGTCGTTTGTCCATAGACGACAGTCTCTCTGTCGTGGGTTAATCGTTGGGTAGACACAAACAGCGATTTGTTCTTACCGCGCAGGGGCCACCGCTGTCAGGCCCGAGTCACTCGATATCTCGTTCGAGGTTGTCGCGATGGATACGCATCTCGCCACGGGCCCGCATCGTCCCATCGACGAGGGCACCCTCTTCGAGCAAGAGGTCCTTACAGGAGACGTCGCCGAGGACACGTGCACCCTCTTCGATGATGACCTCGCCGTTTCGAGTCGTCACGTCGCCGTGGATTCGGGTTCCCGACCCGACGACGATGTCGTTGCGGGCGCGGAGACTTCCGAAGACGTTGTTGTCTTCGCCGAGTTCGATAGACTTCGCGCGAATGTTCCCGTGGATACGGCACGAGGACCCGATTTCCGCCGGCGTCGAGACACGCCACGCGTCGTCCGAGACGGTGGCGTTCCGGGGAATCACGAGTGGGTCGTTCGCCGATTCGCCCCGAAGCGTCTCGGCGAGTTCGTCCGCTGCCTCGTCTTCTCCGAGCCGAAGCAGTTGCGAGAGGACGATGAAGTAGAACACGAGCGTGGGAACCGGGTTGCGGATGACGATCCATCCATTGGCTTCGAACCCCTCTTCGATGTCCACGTCGTCGCCGATGTCGAGGTCGCCGGAGACCATGAGTCGGCCACCGATGTGGACGCGTTCGCCGAGGTACGCGTCTTCACCGACGAGAACGTTCCCGGCCACGTCGTTCAACAAATCGAGTCGACAGTCGCCTTCTGCCTCGATATCGCCGCCGAACGTGACGCGTTCGCCGGCCAGTACGTTTCGGCCACGGACTCCGAACTCGATAGTACTCTGCCCACCGACGACGACGTCGCCGTCGGTCACGAGGTCGTGTTCTTCGACCGTCGTCTCGTCGGGTATTTCGAGCGCTTCGAGTGGGTCCGTCCCCAGTGACACGTCCCGACCCAACACGCGGTCCATAATAAACGGTCCGCAAGACACACGTCTGACGTTTTGCCGTCGTTCGGTTCGCGAACTCGGGAGCGTGCGTTTAAATACGTGCAGAGAGCAATGCCAGATATGACGATTCTCTCCTTCGACGACGATGGCGTAGACGTGGTCTACGAAGGCACGGAGTTCCGTCTCGAAAAGGAACTCATCGAGGAGGCAGTTGGAAAATCCTACCCCGACGTGACCGACCACGAAGTGCTGAAAATCGTCGAAAAGAACCCGTCTCTCGGTGGCGAACCGCGTCGTGTCCGCGACATCCTCAACTCGGCGTAGTCGTCTCTCTCACGCCGCCTCTTCTCTGCGAACCGCAGTCTCGGACCGGTCGGTAGGTGCGTGGCCACCGCCGGCGACGTACCCGAGGACGAACAGCGGAATACCGGGAAGGAGCGTGCCGAGCGGACCGAGTGAGGTACCACCGAGGCGTCCGGCGAACGAGGCGACGGCCATCACGACGACGAAGCCACCGAGTGCGAGTCGCCAGTCGCGCTTCCGAACCGCGACGCCGACGACTGCGAGGCCAGTCGCTGCGGGGACGACTGGGAGGTCCGCACCGCCCGAGAACGTCACAACTGAGTCGGCGACAGTGGCGGCAACGTCGACTGCGAGCGCGACGCCCGGAATCGACAGCGATGCCGTGACGGAGAGCGGTCTGAATCCGCCTGTTCGGAGTGCGGCCACGCCGAATCCGAGGAGTCCCATCGAGAGGAACATCGCAGTCAACGTGAGCAGTGGGCCGAACAGCGTCATGTTCTCGTCGGCCACCTGAAACACTTGGTACACCTCGCCGTCGACGCGGACGTACCCCGAGAGCGATTCGAGTGCGTCCGTCAGGTCGTCTCTGTCGTCTCTGTAGACGGAGACGTAGCTATCTTCGACACCGGTTCGGACCGTATCGGCCGCCTCGGACGGGAGACGCTCGACGGGAGTGACTTCGGCGGCGTCGGGAACGTCACCGGAGACCGGGTCGAAGCCGACACTGACGGCGTGTTGACCGAGACGGGAATCGTACGCAAATCCGTAGGACGCTGCTGTGCCGAGTGTGCCGAGGAGGAGGACGAACGCGACGACGACGCGGGTACGAGGGGACACGGTAGCACAGAGGTGCTAGGTGCGAGTATAAGTCTCTTGTCACACGAGTACACCCATCGAAGAGGTTATCGTTGTCTGGGTTACGTGCCGTAAATCTCAGTTCCGGGGTTGAAGTCGGCCCACGCGAACCAGAACATCGGCGAGCGGTCGTTAGCACGGGTCAGGGCCGTCCCCTCGTGCGGTCCGTCGAGTGCACGCCCCGTGACGATATCCCACCGCGACCCACCCCCGACGAGGAACTCGCCATCTCGCTCGAATTCGAGAACCGTGCCATCGACGCGGCGGACGTAAGCGACCAGCGTGCCGTCTGTCGTGGCGGCGACGACGACTGGAAGGTCGGCAACCCGGTCGTTGACGACGCCGGCCTTCGACACCGGGTCGAATGGATACGCACGCGCGACGCCGCCTGAGGTGACGCCGATGACAGACGTCTTGGGGTGCAATCGTTCGTCGACGTCGTCGTTGAAACCGATGCCTATCGAACTGGATTGCTGGTAACTCGTGTACGGATTCACCTCGTAGCGGCGGGTCTGCCGGCCACGAATCGTCCCGGAGACGGGCGGCGGGACCAACACTTCGGTATCGGGGTGCGACGCCTTCCACTCACCCCACGTCGAGATGGTGGCCGGGAGGAGCGAGAGTGTGTCACCGGTCAGTTCGCCCCGAATCGCGGTAGCGAGCACCTGACTCCACAGTGAGTTCGTCCGGTCGTCGTACATCACGAGGTCGGACATCCAGAGGAACCCCGACACGCCGAAGTAGGTGGCTTCGCCCTGCACGAGTCGGTCCGCGACGACGGCGCTCCCGCAGAGAGGACAGTAGGTCACGACGACAGGACGACCATCGAACGTGTCGTTGACGATTTCGTGCCAGTTCAGGATGGCGAGTGGGTAGGCACGGACGATACCGTCGAGTTCGACGCCGACCACCTCGAAGGAGTCGCCGAGTTCGACGTTGACCTCGTCGAACCCGGACCAGTCGTCGGAGAAGACCGGAGCCGTGATGGCCGGAATCGCGTCTTTCGGTGCCCCTCGACGGAGTTCGTCTTCGGGGATTGGGAGGTCGAACGGTCCGGTGCGGGGGGATTCGGTGCCACCAGCAGTGGTACCGGAGTTACTCGCGTCGGCGTCGTCTGCGACCGGTGGGTCACTCCCGAGGCACCCCGCGAGTGCAGACGTGAACCCGAGTGTGGCGAGGAAACGGCGACGGTTCATACTCCACGTTCGTTCGAATCACGTAAGAACGACGTGCGGTCTGGTGACAGTTCGCACGACCGACCGAGAAGTGAAATCGCGGTAGCTTAGAACCGGAACCGCTCTTCGAGCGCGACTGTTACGATAGACTTCGCGATTGCCGCGCCACCGGCGAAGGGGTCGAGTTTGGTCTCACCGGCGCGTTCGCGGTACGGGATGGGCACTTCAGCAATCTTGTACCCACGCATCGCGGGGCGAATGAGCAACTCTGCGGAGAGGCCAGTGTTCTCTGTCCAGTCGATGTCGTGGAGCACCTCGCGTCGATACGCCCGCATTCCCGTCGTTGTATCGTGTACCGTCGCACCCATGAGGAAACTCGCGAGGCGGGCGAACGCGACGTTTCCGAGGCGATTGAGTCGTGGCATCGTCTCGGCACCCATCGAGATTCGGTCACCCGAGACCACGTCGTACCCGTCGTTTATCAGGTCGAGGAACTTCGGGAGGTACTCCATCGGGTACGTGTCATCGCAGTCAGTGGTGACGACGACGGAGCGGTCAGGTGCGAGAACCGCAGCCTCCACCGCGACGCCGTATCCCTGCGGTTCCTGTTCGATGACGCGAGCGCCCATCTTCCGCGCGATTTGCGGGGTTCGGTCGTCAGACCCGTCGACGCAGACGACTTCTGCCCGTCCATCGGTGATACGGTCGATGTCGGCCAGAACCGACCCGATGGCTTGCTCTTCGTTGTACGTCCCCATCACGACGGCCACGTCGTCGAAAGTGTACGCGTTCATTGGGCGGGATTACCGTCGCCTCGACTTGAACTTTTAGGTTCGCCAAAAACAGCACTACAGCCGGAGATTTAGCTCAGTCCGCGCGTGTCGGGTTCGTCTTCGAGTTGCTTCGCCTGGTCGATGAGGAAGTTCATGAGACGAGTCGCAGACGACTCCACGTCTTCGAGTTCGTCGGTCGATTGTCCGCTGACGCGGACAGAGAGTTCGTACAGTTCGAGTTCGACGTGCGGGACGGTTTCGTCGTCGCCATAGCCGTTCCCGTTCTCGTCGTCGTCCGTGCCGCCGTCGGCGGCCTGCTGGGTCTCACCGTCGACAGCGGCGTCGTCGGCCGATTCGTCCGCCTCTACGTCGGGGTCTGTGCCGGCGTCCTCGGCCTCGGGGTCCTCGGTCATGTGCGCCGGGTGGGTACGGGGGGCAAAAAAGGGGTGTGATTCTGCGACGAGAGGAATCGGCCACGAACGCCTCCACGACACGGAAACAGATCAGGCGAACGTCGTGTCCAGCCCTTCGCAGGCGCGCGTGTGAAGTCGGTCAGTGACCGTCTCCATGAGACGTTCGAGGTTGACGGTGTCCTCGCGATTGTACGAGACGAGTGTCTCGAGCGACGATTCGTCACCGCGTTCGTACTCGCGCCAGAGTCGAACCGCGTCGCGGCCCGAGATATCCGGGCGGTCACGCTCGATACCGATGTCCGTCTCGATTTGCTTCAGACCGCCGGTCAGGTCGAGCGTCCGGCACGGATACATCAAGTCGACGTGTGGAACGTCGATATCGACGTCGAACGAGGTTTCGAGGAACGGGACGTCGAACCGCGCGCCGTTGAACGTCGCGATGAGTTTGGCATCGGCGAACTGCTCGGCGAGGGCGTCGGCAGTCAAGGTATCGCCGCGGACGAGCGTCGTCGTCTCGCCGTCGTGGTAGAACGAGACGGTGGTCACAGCGTCTCGCTCGGGTGACAGACCCGTCGTCTCGATGTCGAAGAAACACGTCTCGTCGCGGAAGTTCTCGTAGAGTCGCCACCGCTCACCGGACGGGAAGGAGTCGTCGAAGAAGTGAGAGTTTCCGTCGTCGAGGTGCGCCGTCGCCTCCGCGATGTACGACTCGATTCGGTCGGCCGTCTTGCCGCCGACGAGTGCCGGGTCGAACTCGTCCCAGTGTGTGACCCCGGATTGCCAGAGATTGCGTTCCGTCCGTTCTCCCACGCCACGGACGGGGATGAAACTGTTCTCGATTCGCATGTATCGTATCGGAGAGCGGGGTAACCCTAAATGCGTCGTCGTCTGACCGCCGCGGGCGTTTTACCCACACCGCACCTACGTCGAAGGTATGTGTGGTCGATACACGCTGTTTACGCCTCCAGAAGACCTCCGAGAGCGGTTCGGTGCGGAACCGACACGGCCGTTGGAACCGCGGTACAACTGCGCACCCGGTCAAGAACTCCCGGTCGTCACGAACGAGGCACCCGACGAGTTTCGGTTCCTGAAGTGGGGTCTCGTCCCGTCGTGGGCCGACAGTCCGAAAGTCGGGAACGACCGCATCAACGCCCGCGGAGAGACGGTTCGCCAGAAGCGGAGTTTCGCGGACGCGTACGAATCGCGGCGGTGTCTCGTCCCCGCGGACGGGTTCTACGAGTGGACGAAGACCGGCAGTGGGGGCAAACAACCGTACCGAGTCGCCTTCCAAGACGACCGACCGTTCGCAATGGCCGGCCTCTGGGAGCGATGGGTGCCGTCGACGAAACAGACAGGTCTCGGTGATTTCGGGAGCGGTGGGCCCTCTCGCGAGCAGGAACCACTGGAGACGTTCACTGTCGTCACGACCGAACCGAACGACCTCATCTCGGAGTTACACGACCGGATGGCCGTCGTCCTCGCTCCCGACGAAGAAGAGACGTGGCTTCACGGCGACGCCGACGAGGCAGCGACGCTCCTCGACTCGTACCCAGACGACGAGTTGACGGCGTACCCGGTTTCGACCAGCGTGAACAGTCCCGCGAACGACGCGGCGGACTTGATACAGCGAGTCGAGGTGTAGCACGGAGAACATCGGGAGAATCATCTCTCCCGGTCGAATCGCTGTGAATTCTCATCTCGACGAGCGGGGTCGAGAAAGTAGTATTGTGTATCGCGATATACGATATACGGGTTGTCCGTCGAACAGCGCTATCGTCGAGTGAAACCACTGCTCGCACCCGAAATCGCTGGAATTCCTCAGTTCACTCGTGGACGGTGCGATTTCTCGTCAAGACGAAGAGAGAGTGTGTCTGTGGTGGGTCGAGATATTCCGTTGGTACCGCAGCAGACTGCACTGAGTGCGAAGTGAGCCCTCATCAGACTATCGCGGGACCAGTACACGCTGGATGGGTGTCACGCTGGTGACGGAGTGTGCAGTGTGCGTTCACTACCGGTGTGTCTGTCGAGGTCCCCTCCGGGATCGATGGTCGAAGATGCGGTCACCCGGCGAAAGAGACGCACTGAAACGCCACAGCGGGGCGCTGAGCGGTATCTCACCCGTTGAGTGGATTGGCCCAGTCCCACACCATCGACGTCACTCTGCTCACATCTACGCGGGTCAGACCGGGCGTCATATCCGGGCGTTCCTCCTCTGTATTGCCCTGTCGTCGACTCCCGAACGGCGACAGAGTTTCTACTACTCTCGTGTTGTTCTCGTACAACACTATCTGCCGGGAGTGCCCTCTATTTGAGTTAGAAATCGGCCCTTTGTTTCGAAGCACTTCCGAACGAGTAGTATCAATTTATTCAGCTCGAAATACGCCTGTACTCATCGACTAATTTTCAGTAATCGAATCGGGATAGATAGTGAGGGATTCGGATATATATTTCAATTTTATCGATGAGTAATATTATGCTGTTATCACAGGCACCCGACACATATTTTTTCGAATTATAGTTACCAGGATTAAAGACAAGGGAACGAGACCATCGTTCGAGGTAACATAATATTTCATACTATTTTGTTGTGGAATAACGGACCCGCTGGAACAGCAACTTCGGTGTCTGACTCCAAGGGTAAACACCACACAAACACCCATCTAATTTACGTGACGCTTACTGAATCTGAGATGACTGTGCAGCGATTCTGTCGTTTGCCTCAGTACAGATTGTCACACTACTCCCAGATTCGCTCGAAACGGTCAAAATCGACGTCGTTGAGCAGATATCTATATTCGGAATTATACCTGCAGTATGGCAATTTGATGGTTGCACTATTCACGATAACCTCTGAATTTCGCCAAAAATCTACTTGTACAATTTCAGATAAAGTCCCTTATTCTGGACAGTGCCGGTAGATTGAATATCGGCCCCCGAGTCGACCCGGTATGAGCGACGAGGACGACCGGGCGACAGTCCAGACCTACGTCCCCACCCACCAGAAGGAGATTTGGAAGGCCCACGCCGACCGACTCGACATGAGTCAGAGTGAATTTGTCAGGACGATGGTACAGGCTGGTCGGGCAGATTTCGAGGTCCCTTCGAGGGGCAATGAGACGGACGTAACTCCGGGGGTAGAGGGGGAGAAGACGGCCCTCCAGACCGAGAGTTCAAATCATAATATTTCGGGTGAAAACAACGATGGGCTCACGGCCCGTGTCGTCGAGACACTCACGGCCGAATCACACCAGTCGTGGGACGACCTCGTCTCGGCGCTCACAGACGACATCGAAGACCGCCTCGAATCGACCCTGCAAGACCTCCAATCAGAGGGGAGAGTTGTGTACAGTGGGCGACATGGTGGGTACACCTTAGCGGAGGACGATGGCCGCTGAACGACCGGCAGACGTGGAAGACCCCGTCGGGTATTTCCTCCAGGATATGACCTATCACGGGAAGACAGACCGAACCCGCGGTGCCTACGAACGCGTCCTCCGCGAGTTCGAGACGTTCCTCGGTGACCCCTCTCGAAACCCCACTGGAACTGCGAAATCCGTCGACGACGCCAGCCATCGCGACTGTATGGCGTGGATTCACACGCTTCGAAACCGGGCAGTCGCACCCAGTACCGTGGCGACCTATGCCTCCTACTTACACCGGTTCTACGCCTATATGGCCCAGGTCGGCGTGTTCGACTCCAACCCGATGGGCCTCGTGATGGAGGAGATGGACGAGAAAATCGACTCGAACCCCGCCCGGAGAGAGGTTTCGGTCTCACAAATGCGGGGGTTCGTCCGTGACATCCGCCATCCACTGGAGCACGCACTCGTCGTCACCCTGCTCAAGACCGGAATGCGTGTCGGTGAACTGTGCAACCTCGACGTCCGTGACCTGTCACTCTCTGTCGACACACCAGTAGACGGTGTATCGACCCGTGCAGCACTCGATGGACGGGGGCCGTCGGTATACGTCTCGTCGGAACCGAGCGTCGGGATGGTCACGAATGGCGAGACTCGTACCGCCTCGAACAAGCGAAAACGCTCGACAGTCGTCCCCGTCGACGACGAGTTAGAGACGGTGCTCCTCCGCTGGCTAGCGGTCCGACCGGACTCCAAGTCACCCGCAGAACCGCTGTTCGTGGGGACGTCGTCGGGGTGGGGTACACGCCTGACTCCCGATGCGGTCCACCACATCGTCACCTCGCACGCCACCGATGTAGGGTGGTACCGCAGGGGTGGTGACCGCGAAGAGAACGTGACACCGCATTACTTCAGGCACTTCTTCACCACCCACCTTCGCGACAGGACCGGTGACCGAGGTATCGTCAAGTACCTCCGTGGCGACGTCGCCGGCGACATCATCGACACCTACACCCACAATTGGGGCGATAGAGTGCGAGAGACGTACGAATCGAACATTTATTCACTCCTCTGAGTGGTGAATCGGGTGTCCGGTGCACGACTTATGAATTGTATGTCGCGATATCCAATCAGTGTCAGTCGGTCGTGGAACGCGGCTGAACCGTGACCGTCAGACAGGTTCGGGCAAGGGGTTGGCTCAAACGGCCGTTTGACTCTTAGATGCCTCTTTAGCCATCGACCGACTCTCTCGGACGAAACGTGAGTTCGCTGTTACCGCTCAAACCCGCTGCCGAATCGCTTGGCGACCGAGAGATAGCCCCACTCCTCCTCTCCCTCGACGACCCCGCGGCGGACGACGTTCTCGCGGCACTGTCGTCGTCGACTGCGCGGTCCCTCCTCGCAGAAATCTACGACGACCCTCGCCCCGCGTCTGAGCTGGCCGACGTGCTCGACACGACTCTCCAGACCGTCAGCTACCACCTCGACCGATTGGTCGACGCCGAGTTAGTGGAACCCGTGACGACCTGGGTCTCGGCGCAGGGTCGAGAGATGACCGTGTACGGTCCGACGAACTCCACCGTCGTTCTCTTCGCGGGTGTGGAGCGACCAGAACGCCTCGCCACCGGCCTCAGAAACCTCGTCACCGGCGTCGGTCTCTCGGTGGTCGCGAGCGTGCTGGTACAGGTCGTCTGGACGAACCAGCAACCGCGTCCGCAAGTGCTGCGGACGCCCGGAACTCCAGACGTCTTCTCCCCCGCATTCTTCGCAGGGTACGTCGACGGACCGGGGGCTATCGTCCTCGCCGTGGGCGTACTCCTGACGCTCGCCGTGAGCCTCGCTACCGTGTGGACTCAAAGGCGTCTTTGAGTTACACATAGGGGGAAGGTCTCCCCCTTCTTCGGGGAGCGTGTGCAACGACGAGCCTTCCTCGCCGCGACCGGTACCGGTCTCGCGGCGGCACTCGCTGGCTGTACCGCAAGCGCGAACGACGGAACGGACGAGGACGACGACCCGACCCCCGACCCGACGCCGGACCCAACCCCCGGACCAGTCGACGCAGTCGTCGTCGAGTCGGGCGAACGACTCACGGCCGTCGTCGGCGACGCCCCCTCACCCGACGACGGGGCTGTGAAACCACACCACGTCCGTCTGACACCCACCGAATCCGAACCGTGGACCGTTCGAGTCAGAGTAGCGCCTACCGTCGGGGATGGGCACCACGAGACGTACGAACTGCACCCCACCGCCGAGGTTTCTCTCTCCCTCAGACTCCCCGCAGACTACGAAGTGACTGTCACCGACATCGAGACAGATGCGACGGCGACCGAAGTCGTCACGCCGGCCAACTTCGACTGTAATCGGTCGTGGACGACGTTTTCACCCGAGGAAGGAGACATCTCGGTCAGTGGTGCGGCCACGCGGATGGCGTGTTCACCGCCGGTCGTCACAGCAGACGAACCATTGTCGGTTTCAGTTGGGGATAGGTCGCTCCCCGACGGGGAGACGAAGCCACGAACGCTCTCGGTGGTGAACCCGACCGGGTCGACCGACGTAGTCGAACTCAGTCTCGAAGACGACGCAGAAGCAGTCGCGTTCGGTGGCACGTTCCAGATAGAACCGGATGCGCGAATAGACGTGACACTGACCGAGGAACGGGAGTTCGTGGCTCGTGTCGTCAGAACCGAGAACGACGCGTCCGAGACGGTCACCATCGAACCGTCGAGTTTCGACTGTAACGAGGTTACGACAGTCGTCGCACTGAACGACGACGGTGGCATGCAGGCCACGACCCTCTCGACGCTGATGGCTTGCGGTGAAGAGATGCCCGAGGCGTCGGGTTAGACCCGAAGTTCGGTCTCTAATTCGGGAGATTCGATAGCGTCTTTGACCGTCTCGGCGGCGTCTGTCGTCTCTGCGACGTTCTCCATCAACACCGTCTCACTCGGGAAGAGGTGTTCCCCGAGGACGAGGCCGTGTTCACGCGCAGTCGACCCAGTCATCGTGAGGTAGACGCCGAGACCGGTCTCTGCGATGGCGGCTTCTTCTTCGGGACCCTCGTCGGGGTACGCGAACGTGACATCGTCGAGACACCGTGTCCCGAGCACCGCTTCGACGAGACGCTCGTATCGCGGCGAGATACAGAGGTCACCGGCGTAGTCGGCGACGAAATCCCGGTCGAGGTCGGACCCCGGAGGGAGAATCTCGGGGTCGGCCATCAGCGTGTGGTAGACCGTATCTCCGAGACCGGAGACGACACGAACGTCGGTGTCCATCGGGTCGATACGAGCGTTCACGTCTTCGATACTGCCGATGCCGTCGGGTTGGAGTGTGACGACTTCTTCGAGGACGAGGTCGGCGCTGTCGAATCCGAGACCGAACTCGTGGGTCCGGAGGGCGCGGAATGGTTCTTCGCGGCCGACGAGATGGATGTCCACGCCGTCGATTTCGAAGACGACGCTGTCGAAGACGATTCGACGGGGCATGCCCTCTCGGTCGTCGCGTAAGAGCGAATACTCGGGAGACGTCGGGTCCGAAAGGTCGCTGTAATCAGCGAGGCGTTCGTACACGTCTCGTTCCGGATGGGTATGGCCCTTCGTAACGGACTTCTCGAACCTGAGCGTCGAGATGATTTCGTCTGCCACCTCGGCGATGCTGTCGGTCGTAGCGAACCGTTCGAGCACCGCTTCGAGGGGGCGTCCCTTCCGCGGAACGGCGACGCGCACCGTCTCTGTCATCATCGGATGGTCGTGGTGGCCCGCTAAACAGGTTGCGCTTCGGGAAAACGTCTCTCGCGCGAAAAAATGGTGACGCAGTCGGCTATTCGTCCGCCGGTTCGCCGCCCATTCCGGTGCCGAACGCACCTGCAAGGCGTTCGCGGAACGTATCGAGTTCGGCGACGCTCTCGTTCAGGTCCTCGATGTCCTTGCGCAGCGTCATGATTTCGTCCTCTGCTGCGGCGTCCTCGATGTTCGACTGCACGTCCGCGAGACGCGATTCGAGCGAGTCTCGGGTCTCGACGATGTCGCCGTCGAGCGACGCGATGTCCTCGCGAATCTCGCCGATTTCCTCGTTGAGGTTCGAGACCGTCTGACTGGTAGCTTCCGTCTCGCTTTCGACGCTATCGATGCGTTCGACCGTCTCGTCGAGACGACCAGCGAGTTCGTCGAGGGTGCCGTGAATCGCGCCGAGTTCCTCGGCCCGTTCTTCGAGCGTCTCTTCGACGGTGTCGAGGCGCGCGGCACCGGCGTCGATGTTTCGAGAGGCAGTGTCGAGACGACTGTCGTGGTCTTCCAGTCGTTCGTGGTGGTCGTGGAGGCGGTTGTCGTGGTCTTCGAGGCTGGTGGACAGGTCGTCCAGACGGCCATCGTGGGCGTCGAGACGACCGTCGACGCGTTCGACCTTCGACTGGGCACGTTCGCTGCGCTCGTCGACGGCAGCGAGCGTCTCCTCGGCGGCGTCGAGGCGCGAGGCGGTGTCGTCGACCGATTCGACCGCGTCGCCGACCATCGAGTCGAGTGCGTCGATGTCCGCGCGGAAGTCTTGCATCTCCTCGCGGAACTCCGCGACGAGTTGCTGTCCCGTCCCTTCTTCGTCGATGAACGCAGCGAGTGCGTCGGAGTACGCCGCCAGGTCTTCCATCTGGGACTGGAGGCGCTGGATGCGCACGTCAGTGCTCCGCCGTGTCTCGGTTTCGACGGCCTCTCTGACGACTGCGAGGTCGTCGTCGTCCACATCGCCTTCGCGAATCTCCGCGGCGATGGCGGCGACGAGTCCACCCTCGGCGTCGACTGTGTCCTCCGCGTCGTCACCGGTCAACTCCTCTGGGTCGTCCAGATACTCGGTCACCGCAGCGGACGTGTCGTCGGCGAGAGTTCGCGGACCCGAAGGCTCGTGTTCGGACTCGACTTCGACTTCTTCGGTAGATTCCACGACGGGGTCTTCCGTCTCTTCGTCGTCCCCGTCGTCGCCGAGGATTTCGGCATCGTCGACAGACGCATCGAGTTGGTCGCCCGCGTCGCCGTCTTCGTCCTCGTCCACGTCGTCGTCGAGGATGACGGCGTCGTCTTCGTCGGCCGCACCGAGTGCGACGGCCGTTTCGTCGGCCGTTTCGCCGCCATCTGACTCGCTCCCCTCGTCCGTCTCGGCGTCGTCCGCATCGACTTCGTCTTCGGTGCCTTCCACCACACTCTCAGCGCTGGTGTCGTCTCCCTCGATTTCGTCGTCGACGTCCTCGAACGCGGCCGCGAGGTCCTCGTCAGAGGGGACTTCGTCGCTCCCAGTGCTTCCTTCGGTTTCGTCGTCGTCGTCCCCGTCGTCGCCGACTGGGTCACGGTTGCCAGCGAGGACGTCGCGCACGAGTTGGCTCCGGTCTTCACCCAGGATGTCGTCGATATCCTCGGGGTCGATACCCCCGTCGACTGGGATGCGTTCGAGGGTCGGTTCTTCGAGGAAGTCCTCTCGCTGGTGGCCGTCGGTGAGGCGGATACCGTAGACCGTGACCACTTCTTCGTCCGGTTCGAGCGTTCGCTCGTACTCGACGCGGTGGTCCTTGTACGCGGTCCAGTTCTCGCTGTCGTACTCGGGATGGAAGCCGACGCTCTCCATCGTGAACGACTCGGGAATTCGGTCGATGACCCGGACGCGCGTCGGTTCGTCGCGCGTCGAGGCGATGACGAATTTGATTGCAGGGACTGGGAACTCGTCCGCGGCGAAGGTCTTCTCCACTGTGACCTCACCGTCAGAGACGGAAATGACCCCTTCAGGCTCGTGGCTCATGGCCGCCACTTTCCGTACATGCAATATAAAACAACCGGGGAATCGGACCCTCCCCCGCCGCTGTCCGTCGATTCAGCGTTTTTGATTCGCTTGCCGTCTGTGCGTGACGACAGACAGGTTCGGGTCGACTAGAGGTCGACTCGGTCGCCGATTTCGACCAGTTCGAGAGACCGCGGTGCAGCGAAACTCTTCGCGTGGTGGTGGAGGACTTTCGGGTCAGACGTCATACCCTTCCACATGTCCCAGTGCGACGGGAGAAGTCGGTCGAGGTCGAGGTCACTTGCCGCCTCGATTATCTGGTTCTCGTCGTTGTACCACTTCGTGCGGACGGGTTCGCCCGTCTGCTTGTCGGCGATGTTGCCGACCGTCCCGAACGCGAGGACGCCGAGGTCGATGTCGTACGTCTCGCCGAGGGAGGAGAACTCCTCAGACGGTTTAGTGTCGCCGCCGTGGAAGAACGTCCCCGACTCGTGTTCGAAGACGTACGAGACCGGGTGCGTCGCGTCGGGGTCGGACGCGGGTTCGACGTGGACCGTGAACTCGCCGATTTCGACGGTGTCGCCCTCGGTGACCTCTTCGAACTGGTCTTCGGTGAGGTCGTAGTCGTCGAACCACGCTTCGTCGTCGTAGGCGACCGAAAGGGAATCGTCGGGGGCGACGAACGTCGCGCCCGTGTTTTCGAGGATGGGTGCCTGACTCGGGCCGTGGACGTGGTCCGTGTGTTCGTGCGTGGCGAGGACTGCGTCTGCTTCGGTCACGTCTTCGGGGTCGAACGGAATGGGGACCATCCGAATCGTCCGCGGCGGGGAACCGACACCGACGTACGGGTCGATGAAGACTGTCGTTCCCTCGCTTCCCTTGAGTACGAACCCGTTACAACCGAGGTACCAGATGGCGACCGTTTCCGGGTCGGCCGCTTCGACCGCCCGCGGAAGCCAATCGCTCCAATCACTTCGCGTCATGTAGACGAGTCCTTGTGCGAGGGGGCTAAGCGTTGCGCTCTCGGCGATGCCACGAAGACGGCGGACTGGCGACGAAACGGCAAATCCGCGGCAATGTATGCCACAATAGACTACCGAACAATAATGGAAATATAAGGTCCTCCCCCGGGAAGCTATTTACTACTGGCACTCGTCAAATCGAGTGTCATGCCATTCACTCACAAACGGACGGCGGATTTCTCGGCAATGGCCAAGACGATGCGTGCATGCGGCTCCTGGGAACCGGTCTCGCCCCTCCAAGACGACGCGTACCGAATGGACGATTTCTGATACTTCGGCTCCGTTTTCCGGGCAATATCGTGACGATGCCCAGTCGTTTATGCACGCTGACAGTGTGCTGTGTCACATGCACAGACGAAGCAACGCCGAAGACGGAACTGCAGACGACGCTGGCCTGCGAGGTGCGCCATGCGCGTGAGCGTCGTCGGTGGGAGCGTCGTTCCCGACCCGGTTGACGAACTCGCCGAGGACGTCGGCCGACTCCTCGCGCAACGTGGCCACACCGTCGTCTGTGGCGGTCTCGGGGGCGTCATGGAGGCCGCCTGTCGCGGCGCGAAAGACGCCGGCGGAACGACCATCGGAATTCTCCCCGGTGAAGAGCGTGACGAGGCAAACGAGTACGTGGATGTCAGCATCGTCACCGGCCTCAGACACGCGAGAAACGCACTCGTCGTGATGAACGGTGACGCCGTCATCGCCATCGACGGGGCGGGCGGGACGCTCTCAGAGATTGGATTCGGAGCCGTCTACGACCGGCCGGTCGCCGGTATCAGGACTCACAACCTCGGCGCACTCGACCGCTTCCGCGCGTGCAAGACACCAGAAGCGGCCGTCACGTACGTCGAAGACGAATCGTAGTAGCGTACGTCGTAGACGAGGCGTATAGGGGTCAGTCGGCGTCAGTCGAGTTCGCGTTCGACGCAGTCACGGAGCACGTCGTCGACGACAGTTTCACGGAACTCGTCCCAGTCGGTGGTCGCTGCCCAGAGTCGCGCCGAGTCGCTCGGTTCGAGCGCGTCTCGACCGGTCTCACGTCGTTTCGTCTGCACGTATCCGTCGGCGAGCAACGCTTCGACGGCAACCTCCAGGCGCGGGCGGAGTTCGTTCGAGAGACGCTTCTCGAAGGCATCGCCCTCCGCGGCGTTCCGAGCGATGTCGACACAGAAGGTGTCGAACGTGGACCACGAATCTTCGTCGCGCGCGCCCGCCACGATTCCGTGGTGTTCTGCCCGTTCGCGGAGTTCGGCGGTCACCGCTCGTCGAGTTCGGGGACGTGAACGCGGTGGGCCTGTCGTCAACACGTGGAGCGCGATTGCTTCGAGGTCCCCGAGCGGTGAGAGCGAGTGTCCATCGAGAGACATCATCGCCTCACCTCGAGCGACGCCGCCGTCGTGGAGTTCGTCGAGGTGCGCAGACGACGTGTCTGCCGCCGCCGAGAGGTCAGCCGTCGCCTCGGTGACTGGACTGAAGGCACCGGAGAGGTGGGTCCGTGCGTCGAGATACGCGTCGAGTTGTGCGTCGAAGCGGTCGATAGTGTCGAACAGCGCTATCGTCGCGTCGTCTTCGAACTTCCCGAAGCGCGCCACACAACTCTCTCGGAACCGAACGAGAAGTTCGTGCGGGTCGTCTTCGACGGGTGAGAGGAGGCCGGTTTCGGCGTCGAGCCACTCGTCGAGAGCGTCGAGGACGGCGTTCGGGTCGCGCGTGTCCTCGGGTGCCGGGCGATGTTGGTCGGCGTCTACGAGGTCTGCAAGTTGTTCGCGTGCCCGGCCGACGTACGCGGACATCGACCCGAACGGAGAGTCCGTCTTCGACCGCTGTGTGTACGTCGCGCTCCCCCCGCGTCCTCTCGGCGTGTCACCGCTCGCGTCGGCGAGCGCGATTCGAAGGTCAGAGAGCGCGGTTCGGAGGAGTTGTGCGACGGCGTCTGCCGCGGGGCCGTCGGCGACGCGCCGGAACTCGTCGAACGCGGCGTTCGCCGTCTCGACTTCAGAGACGATGGTGCGAAGGTCAGAGATTGCCGCGAGGTCGGTGCGTTCGTCCGCCGGGATGGCGTAGAGCGTAATGGCATCGTGGGGCGCGACACCGGTGTCGACGAGCGCCGTTCTGGCGGCGTAGAACGCGGCGGCGACCTGTGGCGGTGCGCTCGTGAGGTTCACGTCGACAGCGCCATCGGCGACTGACTCCCGCAAGAGGTCGGTCGTGGCCGCGTACAGCGTCGCGAACGACGCACCGAACGGGAGCCGTGCTTCGTCGACGGAGACGTCGAGGCGCTTCGAGAACGTCTCTGAGACTGTTCGTGCGGCGCGAGTGCGCGCTCGCGATGTGCCTTCGGCGCAGTCGTCTGGGTCGCGACCCTGCTCGGGGTCGGCCTCGTCACGGACCAGACGTACCCGGTCGGCGTCGAAGTCGCCTGTTTCGAGCGGGGTGACGACCCGCTGGACGTCGAGTCCGAGGACGGAGAGGTGGGTCGTCGGCATCTGTCTGAGTCATTCGCTACCGGTACCCTGAATGTTGTGGTGACTCGTGGCACCCGCGTGTCAAAAAGAGGCCGGCCGTCTCAGGCGTACGACCGGTAGAGGGTGCGCCCGACGACGCCGAGGCCGAGCGTGTCCACGACGAACAGGACGAGCCCACCCACGAGGGGGACGACAGACAACACCGCGGCGACGAATGCGCCGACGACGAGAGAGATACCGAGCGACGAGCGCGACTGTGAACTGCCAGAGAGTAGCCGCGCCACAGTAGATCCGAGGAACACAGTCCCAACCGCGCCGCCGACGAGCGCGACGACGAAGAACGCGACGAGCCCCGGGATAGCGACGAGCAAGCCGATTATCGTGATGGCGAGGACGACGAGTACGACGAGGCCGCCGATGCCGACGAGGAGGCCCCAGAGGAACGACCCGCCGGGGTCGTTTCGTATCTCGGAGAGAGAGTCACGGGTGTACGCGGGGAGCGCCGCGACGAGGATTCCACCGACGACGATATCGACGAAGAACGTCGTGAGGCCACGGAAGACGGGCGAGAATTGCTGTGTCGTTTCGACAGTCTGTGCAGAGGTGACGCCCGCGAACGCGAGGAGAGACACGAGTCCGAGACTCGCGGTGAGAGGCTTTCGGAGGGGGACCATACTGCGGTGTGCACACGGGGACGTTTTAGTCGTTCTGGATGACACTTCTCCGGGCGAGCGTACACCGCGGAATCGACGTGGTCACCGAAGAGAATCTCGAAACAAAATCGTGAGTGGACGCCCGACGGCCGTCACACTGTGACGGCGTCGAACCGGCTTACCACGTGCCGTGGAAGGTGTCGAACTCGAGGGAGTCGAGGGGTTCGTCACCGACTGCGATGCGGTACTCTTGCGGGGTGAGCATCGGTTTGTGGAATCGCGGGCCGTCGTCGGTGGTGATGCGTGGGCACCCGGTGTTGACGAAGGCGTCCATGTCGAAGTTTCGCAGGCGGTCCGGCGTCACCTCGTCCATGGTGATGAGGTAGGCGTTCGGGTTATCTTCGAGAATCTTCTCGGCGATTTCCATGCGTCCCTGCCCGATTTTGGTGCAGAAGATGACGCCCCACTTCTCGGCGTCCATCGCCTTGTGGACCGAGGCGTAGCGCTGTTTCATGAACTTGCGCGTGTCCGCGATGGTGACCACGTTGTTGACGGGGTCGGCGATGACGACGTTCTTGTCGGGGTGCTCCATCGCGAGGCCGAGTGGGTGGAACTTCCCGCCGCCGACGTAGAGTACGTCGTCCGCAGGGATGTCCGCAGAGGCGTAGTTGCACCCGAGAACCTGCCCTTCGTAGGTGAGTCGGTCGTCGCCCTTCCGTGTCTGGACAGTGTAGCCGCGTTCTTCGAGCCAATCGCACATGTCGTCGAAGCGGTTCATGTGTTGGGCGGTGGTGACGAGTCCGACTTCGTCGCCCTCGATTTCGTCTAAGGCCTCCTCCACGATGGGGAACGGGTCGACGTTGGAGAACAACGGGACGTAGATAATCTTGTCCGACTCCTTCATCGGCGAGTGCCCGAAGTGGACGAACACGTCGGTCCGGCGCATGAGGTAGGTGTCGAGGTCACACGCGCCGTAGCACGGTTGCCCCGAGAGCATGAATGTCACGTCGTCGTCACAGAGTTGCCGCAGGTCGTCGGCGACTGCCGGGCCGCGACGCTTCAGGCCTTCGGGAAACTGCAGGCCGACGCGTTTGGCGTCGCGTTCTTCGATGGCGTCGATGATTCGTTCGAGTTCGTAGTCCCACTCCCGGTCGTGCTTGAGCGACATCCCGGTGTTCCGAAGGTCTCCCTCCGAGGAGGCGTCCTGACTCATTGACGCCCCCTTACCGATGAAGAGGTATAACGGCGGCGCTTCCCTACGAGTGGGCGTCACACACCCGCATACGACGTGTCTGTCGAAGACGGGCGGTCACGTCGCGCGGCGAACTGGGATACGCCGACCTCTCGTGCGTCGCGTGGACCAAACCGCAGTGCGCATTACCTGTTGGCCGTCGTACGGATGGTATGTCGAGCGATACCAATACACACGAATATGAGCACGTACACGAGGCCAGTGAGGAACACGAACTCACCGAGTGCCCAGCCTGTGGGAAACCCATCCGAGGCATCGACGACCTCGAACAGGGCGAGACGGTACCCGAACTGACTACGGTCGACGGTCGAGGTGTCATGATGGGCCGAAGCAAGAACGACCTCTGGATGTGCAAAGGGTGCGGTGCGACACTCGGCGTCCGCCGGCGACAGAAGTAAACGACACGGCCGAATCGAACGACACGCCTGAACCCGGTCGGTGAAACGGCCGGCATCCAGCTTTGTCACCCGGTTACCCTGCCGTCACTCGGGGTTTCAAGAACGCCGACGGCCTAGCGAGGCTCATGACTGACATTCCGCTCGAACACGTCCACGTCGAGCCATCAGAACCGGTCGATGGGTCGGCTCCTGCCGTCGTATTGCTCCACGGACGCGGGTCGAACGAACAGGACCTCCTCCAACTCACACAGCACTTCCCGGACCACCTCCACGTCGTGAGCCTCCGCGCCCCCGACCGGTTACAAGGTGGCTACACGTGGTACGAACTCGACCTCTCCGGCGGCGGCTTGCACCAGAGTCAACCCCACACCGAACAGTTCGAGCGCTCGCGCGAACTCGTCCGTGCGTCCATCGACGCCGCAATCGAGGAGTACGGCCTCGACTCCGACCGAATCGGCCTCCTCGGGTTCAGCCAAGGTGCTATCACGAGTCTCTCACTTCTCGTGGAGGACCCCGACGACTACGCGTGGGTGGTCGCGCTGCACGGCTATCTCGCCGAGTCGCACGCCAGTGTCGAACCCGAGGGAATCGCCGACAAACCCGTCTTCGTCGGTGCCGGGTCGATGGACCGTATCATCCCCGCGTCGCGGGCGGAACACGCCGCAGACCGCCTCCGCGAACTCGGTGCCAACGTCACCGTGCAGGTGTACGACGCCCCACACGGGGTCGGCCCGGACGAACTAGCGGACGTGGTCTCGTTCGTCGAAACGCACGTCTGAACCCTCGGATACGTCCCCCTTCGGCAGGTTGAAAGCGCTCGACTCCTAAAGCGCGACCATGAGCACGCAGACGACGCGGCTCGAAGAACTCGGCCGTGAACTCGGCGAGGCCATCGCCGACCACCCGAAGTACGAGGCGTACGAGGAGGCGAAGGCCGCGGTCGAAGCAGACGACGAGGCGCAGGAACTCATCACCGAGTTCAACCAACTGCGCGAGGAGTTCAACGTCGCTCGACAGATGGGCGAGGCGACGCAGGAAGGCCTCCAGAAGGTGCAGGCCAAACAGGACGAACTTCACTCGATGCCCGTGATGAAGGAGTTCCTCCTCGCACAGGCCGAGATGGTCGGCGAACTGGAGAAGGTCAACGAAGCCATCTCCGACCCACTCGCCGTCGACTTCGGCGGCGAGGCCGGTGGGTGCTGTAACGACTGACGCGAACAGATTTTTCGCTGCGTCGCTTCTCCCGTTCGGGCACTCCCCTCTCGGTAGTCACGTCGCTCACTCCCCGCAGGTTCAAGTACGAACACGGGACCATCCCGTGCTATGTTGGCAATCGCGGGCGGCAAAGGTGGCAGCGGGAAGACCACGACGACACTCGGACTGGCACGAGCGTTCGACGGACCCGTCCTCGCCGTCGACGCAGACAGGGACATGCCCAACTTGCATTCGATGGCCGGCACAGAGCGACGCGAGCGTGAGACGCCTGCTGTTCGGCCGCACCCCAGCGACCCCACCGTGTCTATCTTGTCACCGCCGAGCGAGGCAGACGACAACGCCTTCGAGCGATGGCTTCGGATGGTTGCTGCAGAGCATCGTGACGTAGTCGTCGATTGCCCCGCGGGGGCAGGTCCCGACGCCGCGGCACCCCTCCGCGTCGCCGACGCTGTCGTCGTCGTCAGTCCACTGTGCGTCCCCGCCCTCCGCGACGCGGCGAAGACGGCGGCGATGGCGCGCGCACTCGGAACGCCCGTCGTTGGATGCGTCGTCTCCCGTGCTCGCGTCGCTCCGAATTCGGTCGAAGAACTCGTCGGCGCGCCAGTCCTCGGCACCGTCCCCGACGAGCAATCGCCCGTGCTGGCGCAACCGGCCGTTCGAGCCGCATATCGTCGGATATCGAACACGTTAGGCCGGAATTAATAATATGACTGAAGGTCAGTTGGTAGTGTATGTCTCGGCTGGCTACGGGTATCGACGTGCTCGACCGTCAACTCGGCGGTGGCATCCCGGCAGGGAGCGTCGTTCTCCTCGCGGCAGACCCCGCAAGCCAGTCGGAACTCTTCTTGAACGAGTTGACGACGACGCGCGGGACGTTGTGGATTACGACACTTCGGTCGGAAGTCGCCGTCAGCGACGCACTGGACCGCTGTGTCAGTCCGACGGGAAGCCCGACCATCCGCGACGTTGGCGGCGACGCCCCCTTGGACACCGCCAACAAACTCGTCCGCGACTTGCCCGAGGGAGCGAACCTCATCATCGACGTGGTGGACATCTTAGAGCGCAACGAGGCCCCGCGCTACCGAAAGTTCCTCAACGGTCTCCAGACGCACATGGTCAACACGCGCGGCCTCACCATCCTCCACGGTCTGAAAGGCGAGTCTGTCCCACAGAACCGCGACCTGACCGAACACATGGCCGACATCGTGTTCGACCTCGACACGAAGATAGACGGCTCAGAGATAGAAAATCGGCTCGCGGTTCCGAAGTTCCGCGGCGGGCAGGCCCTCAACGAGACCATCAAACTCCGTCTGGCCGACCAGGTCACCGTCGACACCAGTCGTGACATCGCCTGAACCGGTGGGTCCCGGCGCGACGGTCGCTCCTTAGAACGCGAAGAATCCGAAGGTACCGAGTGTAACGGCCGCGATGAGTGCCGACCACGCGCGCACGGAGAGACCCGCACCGCGGGTGAAGACGTAGCCGAAGTACGGGACGAGCGGGACGAGTCGGTAGACGAACGAGACGTCGACGCCGACGCCGAGCTCCAGCGCCAGCGTCAGACCGACGGTACAGAGTCCGGCGACGAGTGCGACTGTCACGTCGGAGTAATCGAGCGACTCGAACGCCGAAGCGTCTGACGAAGCCATAGCTACGAGGCGGTCGGAAGGCGAGTATCAAGAAGCCGCCGATTCACGAGAAGCGGCGGAGGTGCTCGCTTACTCTTCGGACTCGTCCGCGTCGAGTTCCGCGGCGAGTTCTTCGGCGTCGATGTCGACGTCCTCGATGGCCTCTTCGATGTCGGCACCGCCAGCGCCGCCCATCATACCGCCGAGGCCGCCCATGCCGCCCATGCCGCCCTCGATGGTCTCTTGGACGATGACACGGTCGATGTCGAGACGCTGCATGATGTCCTGCGCAATCTGCTGCTTGGAGAACATCCACTGCTGGTTCATCGTCATCTGCTGCGTCGCCTCGATGTAGAGCGTGTCCTTCTCGACGGTGACCGTCTCCGTCTCAGGTTCTGCGTCTTCGTCGTCGTCGTCGGACTCGACGACCTGCTCTTCTTCGACTTCGTCGGTCTGGACCCAGACCTCGGGGGCCTGCTGGAGGTACATCCCGAGGAGGCCGGCGGCCTGCTCTTCGCGGTCGTCGACGAGTTCGAGAACCTCGTACTCGTATTCGAGGTCCTTGCCCGCGAGGGGGTGGTTGAAGTTGACGCGGGCGCGACCACCGATGATGGTCTCGAGACGACCCTGGTCGCCGTCGATGGTGACCTGCGCACCGGGGTAGCGGTCGTCTTCGGGAATCTTGTTGGCGCTGACCGTGCGCACTTCGTCGTCGTCGTACTCGCCGAACGCGTCCGCGGCGGGGATTTCGACGGTGCCTTCGTCGCCGACTTCGGCACCCTTCAGGGCGTCGTCGACTTCGGGGAAGACGTGGCCTGCACCGATGATGACGACGCGAGGTTCGAACTCGTAGCCCTCGACGTCGATTTCGGCCTCTTCGGCCACTTCTTTACTCGTTGTGTCGACGACGTCGCCGTCCTCGGTCGTTCGAACTGTGTATGCGAGGCGGACGAAGTCGCCGTCCTGAATACCGGACTCGACCTCTTCATCGACCTGCTCGGCCTCCGCCTGCGGTTCGTCGCTCATACACGCTACGTGATTCGTGTGACCCTTAAGAATCACGTTTCCCGCCGCAGACTCGTTCGAGCGAGATTTCGGCCGAGTCGCGGCCTCGTCGAACTGTCTACGTCGAATCGTTTATATAATTATCACGATTAATTATACGAGAGGCATGTGGACATGGCACAAACGAGTCTGTTCGTCGGTTTCGTCGTCGGGGTCGTACTGCTCGCACTCGTCGTAGCCATCACCGGGCGGGGTGGACGACGGTACTCGGTTGACTCCCCGGTCGGTGAGACGGAGACCCGAGCGAGTCGCGTCGCAGACTGGGCGGACGACCCGACCGTTCTCTCGGTCGTGTTCTTGCTCCTTGCCCTCGGATTCGGGGCGATAGCGGTCCTATTCATGGGTGGCGGCGGCATCTCGGCGGAGATGGCGAGTGCGGCCGGTGTCGCTCTCGTCACCGCAACGCTCCTCGTCGTGGTCGGGTACCTCTTCTACGGGACGTACCATACCGCCCGCAGTCGAGGACTCCAACGCTCGCAAGCGGCGCTCGTCGGGTCGTGGGTGCTTGGCTTACTGTTCGTCGGCGGCGTGGCACTGAGATTGCTCGGTTACCTCTGAGATGAGCACACGGCACGTCGGTCTCACCGCGCCGCTTCGAGTTCCAGTGGTTCGATGGCTTGTAGTCCTCTGCTGGGTGGAGGCACTCGCAGTGAGCGTTTACCTCCTCGCGACGCCAGTACGCGTCGAGAGCCTTCGCTACGTGCTCTACCCGTTCGTCTGGATAAACGTCGGTTTCGCCGCGGTCCTCTGGACGAACCCGCCCGAGACGAGTCGGCGACTCGAACTCGTCGCAGGCACCGTCGCAATCGCGTATTTCTTCGTACTCGCCGGCCTCGCCGGGTTGGTCTCGGTCGATTTCAGCGCACTCCTGGGCGGCGGACACGCGCACGCTGGGAGCGGTCACACGATGGGATGGCAGTTCACGCTTACCGCACCGGGGTGGGGGCCACGGTTCGGGTACACGGGAGACGTCGTCTCTGCGGCGTTCGTCCCGTACCGTGTGGTCGGCTATCTCGCGCTGTCGTATCTCGTGTACGCGGCAGTCCTCGACACGGCGCGGACGGTTCTCTCGGGCGCACTCGGCCTCGTCTCGTGCATCGGCTGTACGTTCCCGGTGGTCGCTGGCCTCACTGCGGGACTCGCCGGTGGGACGGGTGTCGTGAGCGCGCTTCAGACGCTCTCTATCGACCTCTCGACGGTCGTGTTCGTCGCCGCCGTCGTCGTCCTCGCGTTCCGACCGAGTACCGATGGCGAGACGGGGAAATGAGCCACGAGCGACGGCATCGACGCGCACTGGTCGCCCTCGTCAGTCTGGGGACCAGTCTGCTCGTCACCCTCGCCTTCGCCACACGTCCAGCGCTGGCACACGCAGGGTCGCTCGGTGGGTCGCTTCGGTCGGTCCCGGCACCGTTCTGGTTGGTCGTCGTCTCCGGCGGCGGCATCGTCGGCCTCTCGTTCCTCGTCTCGGCGTTCGTGACCGACGACGAGACACTCGGTGCGTTCGCTCGTCGACACGTCTACGTCGGTCAGTCGGTCGAACTCGTCGCGACGGCACTCCGCATCGGCGGGGTTCTCGGCTTGCTGGTCGTCTTTGGGTCGACGCTCTTCGGTCCACCAGTCGCTATCGCCAATCTCGGCGTCCTCCTCGTCTGGGTCGGGTGGTGGGCAGGGTTCACGATGCTCACCTACCTCGTCGTCGACGTGTGGCCCGTCGTGAACCCGTGGCGAACGCTCGGCGGACTGTTCCGGACAGTGCATCGCGCCGACACTCGCATACTCCCGAAACGCGTCGGGTCGTGGCCGAGTGTCGTCGGCCTCCTCGGACTCGTCTGGGTGGAAGTCGTGAGTCCGCTGGCAGCGACCCCTCGCGCACTCGCCGTCGTCGTCGCCGGCTACACCGTCGTGACCCTCGCTGGGGCAGTCGTCTACGGCGACGACTGGTTCGAGTACGTCGACCCGCTCTCACGTGTGTTCCGACTGTACGGACTACTCGCCCCGATTCAGCGAACCGATGGAGGACTCTCGATTTCGTTCCCCGGGTCGGCACTGGCCCGGGTCAGAACGTCGATGGACGCGGACGACGTGGCCTTCGTCGTCGCGCTCTTGTGGGTGACGACGTTCGACGGCCTCGTCGCGACTGTCGCGTGGAGCGAACTCCTCGACGCCGTCGCACCCGTTCCCTCGTGGAGTGTGAACCTGTTCGGCATCGTCGCTGGCTTCCTCTTCTTCTTCGTCGTCTACCGACGCGCCGCAATCGCCGCTCGACGGACCGCCGATACGTACGTCACCGGCGACTTCATCGCCGGGTGGTTCGCGCCCGCACTCGTCCCAATCGCCGCAGGATATCACCTCGCGCACTTCGCGGGATACGTGATTGGTCTCGCACCCGCGCTGGGTGCCGTGGCGACTGCTCCCTTGTCGCCCCCGGCCGCCATCTCGGTCGTGAGTGTCCCCGACTGGTTCGGTGGCGTCCAACTCGCGTTCGTCGTCCTCGGACACCTGCTATCGGTCTGGGTAGCGCACACGCGCTCGTTCGACATCTTCCCCGGTCGACTCCAACCGCTCCGCAGTCAGTACCCGTTCGTCGTCGTGACGATTTGCTACACAGCGACGAGTCTGTGGGTCGTCGCGCAACCGACCATCGGAGGGGTCGCAGGATGAGTCGAGTCGACCGAGATGACACGCTGGCGCGCGTTGGACGAGACGAAGAGCGTTGCCACGTGGACGACGACGGGACGATAGTGACTCCGGAGACGGCTCCCCCCACAGGGTCGAACCCGAACGCAGTGTGTCCGTACTGCGACCGCCCGTTCACACGGGAGCGACTTCGCGACTTACACGTCGGTGAGCGACACGAGAACTGCACGGCCGACGAACGGGCGGCGTACGAAGTCGCCAGAGAAGCCGAGTCAGAAGACCTGTTCACGTACCACCTCAAAGTCGCCGGTGGACTCGGTGCTCTCTACGCGATACTGTTCTTACTCGCTATCGTCGGATTCACGCTCTGAGACGGGCGTCGTCGGATTCGACTCGACGTGGTCGTCTCAGGCGTGGTCGTGTTCGGACCCCGGTTCCTTCGGCAAGCACATCACGACTGCTGTCAGGATACCCACGCCGGCGAGTGCGACTGCACCACCGACGACGACGAACACCTCACTCATGCCGAGTGCCTCCGACCCGAGGAGGATGGCCAATCCGAGAACGACGGTTGCGAACGAGGTGACGAGCGCGAACGAGTTCCCATCCATGCACAGTGGTAACACCCCAGCCAGCAAGAAAGTATGCCTGAGTTCGGAGTCGGAAAGGAGGTGACGACACAGATAGTCGACTCAGGCCGCGTTCTCGCCGCTTCGTGCCGCGACGACGACGAGCAGAAACACCGCGAGGGCGAGGACGAGGCCGGGGCCGACGACGAGCGGTGTCGTGAGTCGGCCGGGGACGACGCGCGTCATCATGACGGTCACGCCGACACCGACGGGCACCGAAAAGAGCAGTGCGTAGGCGACGGCGATGAGCGTCGAGCGACGGTCTGCGTCCGGTGACGAAGTGGTGGAAGACACGGTCACAGGAGCGAATACGACGCCGCGACGGTGAGTGCGAGCGCGGCCACCAGTCCGATTCCAACGAGGTACGTCAGCGAGCGGGGTTCGAACCGGAGGTGCTGGAAGTACGCCGCGACCAGCACCGCTTTGGCCGCCGAGAGGACGAGGATGATGCCGAACGCCGTCCAGTAGTTCAGCCCCGCGAACTCCACGAGCACCTGAATCGTCGCCGAGACGAACAATACCACGTAAATCACTGTATAGAATTTTGTTGATACCATCTTGGTCACCTCACAGAATGTAGAACAGCGGGAAGAGGAACAACCAGACGATGTCGACGAAGTGCCAGTAGAGGCCGAAGTACTCCACCGACCGGTTGTCTTCGAGGTACGCACCTCCCCACGCGCGAGCGACCAGATACAGGGTGATGACGAGGCCTGCGACGACGTGTGCGGCGTGCAGGCCCGTCGTGAGGAAGAACGTCGACGTCTGGACGTTCGTCGAGAGCCACAGGCCCTCGTGGAAGAGGTGCTGCCACTCGAGTCCCTTGTTGACGAGGAAGCCCACCCCGAGGACGAACGTCGCCGCGAGACTCGTGACGACACCCAGCCTGTGCTTCTTTTCGGCCGCGACGAGTGCGAGGACGACGGTGAAACTGCTCGTCAACAGGATGTACGTGTTGACGAGGCCCGGAATCGGGTCCGGCGGAACTGGTTCCCAGACGGTCCAGCCGAACGCGACGCGCGTGAAGATGTACGCGCCGAGGAACCCACCGAACAGTACCACGTCGGAGGCGAGGAATATCCACATCCCCACCTTGCCGTTGTCGATGCCGGAGAAGGGCCACGCTTCGCCCTCCTCGAAGACCGGACCGTGGAACGGTTCGAGGCCCATCGCGACGAGTGACCCGAGTGTGATGACACCACCGGCCACCGCCGTCGTCACGTACGCCGCGCCCATCGTCCCGTTCGGGAACGCCGCGTCTTGCATCGGCGAGATACCGAGGAGGACGAAGAACGCCCCCAGCGACAGCACGAACGGCCAGATACTGGCGTGACTCGGGCCTTCGACCTCCGCTTCCGTCGTCTCGACAACCTCGTACTCCCTCGTCACCGCCGTATGCGGCGAGGTTGCGACACCGCCGTCGGCGACACCACCGTCCGCAGTGGCCGACGGTCCAGATGGTCCGTCCGGGTCACGGTCGAGGATGAACGAGAGGTGGCCGTCCCGGTAGGTCGGTGTCCCTTCGAAGTTCTCTAACGGCGGTGGCGACGACACGGCCCACTCGGCCGTCGTCGCGTACTCCCACGGGTTGTCGGGTGCTGGGTCGCCGTCGAATGCGCTCTTGAACAGGTTGTAGAACATGATGAGGAACGACAATCCGAGGATGAACCCGCCGATGGTGGCGATTTGGTGCCACGGCGCGAGTTCCGGCGCGTAGTCGAAGACGCGGCGCGGCGTCTCCCACGCGACGAACAGCGGGAAGTACAGCAGATTGAACCCGACGAAGTACGTCGCGAAGTGGACCTTTCCGAGGAACTCGTCGTACATGCGGCCGGTCATCTTCGGGAACCAGTAGTAGAGTCCCCCGACGAGTGCCGTGACGCCGCCGACCATCACGTAGTGGAAGTGGGCGACGACCCAGTACGTGCCGCGGAACTCGTAGTCGAGGACGACAGCGCCGAGGAAGACGCCGGTGATGCCACCGATGATGAACAACAAGAGCGCCCCGAAGACGAAGAGGAAGGGCGTGGTGAAGCGTATCTTCCCCTTCAGCATGGTGTAGATGAGTGCGAACACCATCAGGTCGAACGGCAGCGAGATGCCGATGGTCGTAATCATGAAGAGCGTCTTCACCTGGAGGTTGATGCTCGTCAGGAACATGTGGTGCATCCAGACGACGAAACTCTGGATGGCGACGAGCAGCATCGCGAGGATGAACCACTTCCGGCCGACGATGCGGCGACCGGTGAACGTCTGGAACACCTCGGCCATGACACCGAGTGCCGGGAAGAATACGATGTACACCTCGGGATGGCCGAAGAACCAGAACAGGTGTGTCCACAGGAGCGACCCGGCCGGTGACTCCATCGCGAAGTACGTCGTCCCGAGGAGGCGGTCAGCGGAGAGGACCATCAACGCGGCGAGGAGTGCTGCGAAGGCGAAGAGCATCATCCAGACGGTGAGGAGAATCGTCCAGCTAAACAGCGGCATGTTGCGGAGTGTGAGCCCCTCTGCTCGCATCCGATGCATCGTCGTCAAGAAGTTGACCGATGACACGGTGACAGAGGCGACGAACAAGACGAGCGCCAAGACTGCCGTCGACGCCCCCACGTCGGGTGTGAACGTGGGGACGTTCAAGGGGGCGTACATCGTCCACCCGCCGGAGAAGGTGCCCCCCTGGAAGAAGGAGACGCCGAAGAGGATGCCCGAAAAGAGGTACAGCCAGTAACTCAGCGCGTTCAGTCGCGGGAACGCGAGGTCTTTCGCACCGAGTTGGAGCGGGACGACGTAGTTAGCGAAGCCGAACGCGAACGGCGAGAGGAACCAGAACACCATCAAGAGGCCGTGTGCGGAGACGGCCTGATTGTACGCGACGGGGGCGAGAATCGTCTCACCGGGGGCGCGCGGTGCCCACAGTTGGATACGCATCAACCACGCGAGGACGCCGCCGAGGACGAGGAAGAACAGGGACGTGACGATGTAGAGGATGCCGACGTCTTTGTGATTCGTCGTGACGAACCAGCGTTTGATGCTCCCCGTTCCGGGGAAGTCGTGGTGGTCGTCGTGGTCGTGTGCCGCGGGAACGACGTCGCGTCCGACTTCTGTGCCACCGTCTGTACGCTCGGGGTTCTGTTCGGTCATGTTGGAACCTCCATGGATGCGGATTCAGTCTCGTTGCCGGTGCTCTCGTACCACTCCTCGTACTCGTCGGGCGGCATCACGATGACCTCAGCGGACATGTACGAGTGACCCGCCCCACACAGTTCGAAACACTGTGCGGTGTAGGTACCCGGTTCGTCGGCGACGAACCACGTCTCAGTCTGCTGTCCGGGGATTGCGTCCGTCTTCACACGCAACGCTGTGATACCGAAATTGTGGAAGACGTCGGCTGACGTCACCTGCAACTCGATTGGTTGGTCCGCCGGGACGCGAAGCACGCCGTCAGTGGTGTGACCGTTCGGGTAGGTGAATCGCCACCCGAACTGGTAGCCCTCGACCTGGATGTCCAGCGACTCTTGGTCTGCCGGCCCCTCTTCGACGTACAGAAGCGTCAGGTACGTCCACGACACCAACGAGACGACGATAATCATACTCATGAAAAACGAGGTTGCCAACTTTCGGCCACCGGAGTCGCCCATCGGGAGTTCACCCAAGATGGGTCGGTCCGCCTCGTCGTCCGACCCGTAGCTGGACCCAGAGCGGTACTTGTAGGCGTTGTAGAGCATGTAGCCGATGACGACCACGCCGACGAGTGACCCAAGGACGAGGAACACCTCGAAGATACTCTCGAAGACGATGACGCGCGTTCCCCGCGGGACGAGCCCCGACTGGAGAAATACCGAGTGACTGAGCAGGAGTGGCGTGCCCATTGGTAACATCTCCCGTCTATGTTAATTAACGTTCATGATAATCACTGTTTCGGCGAACGGCGTCCACTCGTCGTCGAGTGCGAAAGACTGGAGGTAGGGGCCGAGTACCGCGTGAATCGAGAGAGACGAGAGCGTACTCAGACCTCGTGCTGTGGGATTTCAGCGAACCGGTCGAGTGTGAACCCGAGGACGAGTCCGTAGACCCAGTGCGCCGCCAGCGAGAACAACAAGAACGAAGCGACGACGGCGATGCTCTGGTCTGGCCAGAACGCCGGGACGAACCCGACCCAGTACAGCGTCGCGAACGAGACGCCTCGAAGGTACTCGGGTTCCTCCGGCGGGAGGAAGGCCCCGACGACGACGAACGTGATGGGGAGGACGAAGACGCCGCCCATGCCGAACAAGACGACGCCCAGTGCGACACTCGGTTCGAACCCGAAGAACAACGCGATGCCTGCGAATCGCGTGATTGGTTCGGTCAAGAATAGACCGAGTAACTCGGGGATACCGACGAGAATCGGGAGCATCAGCACCGTTCCAATTAGCCCGCCCGTCATCGCGGTGAGGACGACGCGCCCGGTAATCGCGGGTTCTATGGTCTCTCCGGCCGGTTGTTCGACTTCGCCTATCGCGGTACTCGGCGTTTCTTGACTCATCGTCCCGTCGTACTACAACGGCCCTCACAATAAAGGGTAACAATTAATAATGATATATCCGAGAGTATCGTCCTCTATCAGGATTCACGAACGCGACAGGAATACCGGCGAGTCGCCGACGTTTTTGTCGCACGAACCGACAGAGCGGACGATGTACGAAGTCGAGGTCAAAGTCCGCGCCGACCACGGCGTCGTCCGCGAACGACTCGAAGCGGTAGACGCGACGCAGGTGAACCGAGTCGCCCAGACGGACACCTACTACGACGCACCACACAAGGATTTCGCCGAGACAGACGAGGCGCTTCGCCTCCGGCGCGAGACGCGCTTCGACGGTGACGACGTCGTCGGCGAGGAGACCAACGTCACCTACAAAGGACCACTCGTCGACGACTCCTCGAAGACCCGGCGTGAGTACGAAACCGGCGTCCACGATGGCGAGACGATGGATGCGATTTGTACGGCCGTCGGGTTCGAACCCGCAGCGACGGTGGAAAAAGAGCGCGAACGCTTCGTCGTCGACGGGTACACCGTCTCACTCGACACCGTCTCCGGCCTCGGCGAGTTCGTCGAAGTCGAAATCGAAGTCGAAGACGGTGTCGACAGCGCACGCGAAGGCGCGTTTTCGGTCCTCGACACACTCGGCCTCGACCCAGACGACCAGATTCGAACCTCCTATCTCGGGATGCTCCTCGGTGCACCCGAGGAGTGACACCGGGGAAAACCGCATCGCCACCCGTCTGTCGATACGTGGTAGTAATACACATTGCCAGCAAGGTTTCCGCAAGTTATAGAACCGCCCGCTGGGTACGTCCCGTCAATGACTGACCGAAACATCCGCCTCGAATCCGCCGAGAAGCGCGCGGTCGAGGACCAGGAGGTCGAAATCGTCGAGCGAAAGGGAATCGGTCATCCCGACTCTATCTGCGACGGCATCGCCGAGAGCGTCTCCCGCGCGCTCTCGAACCTCTACCTCGAACGCGTCGGCAAGGTCCTCCACTACAACACCGACGAGACGCAACTCGTGGCCGGGACCGCTGCGCCCGCCTTCGGTGGCGGCGAGGTCATCGAACCCATCTACCTGCTCATCGTCGGCCGGGCGACCAAGGAGTACGACGGGAAGAAACTCCCTGTCGACTCGGCCGCCCTCCGGGCCGCGCGCGAGTACCTGAACGAGAACATCCCCGAACTCGACGTCGGAACCGACATTATCGTCGACGTGAAACTCGGCGAGGGGTCCGGTGACCTCCAAGACGTGTTCGGCGAGGAGACGCAGGAAGTCCCGATGGCCAACGACACGAGTTTCGGTGTCGGACACGCCCCACTCACCGAGACGGAGCAAATCGTCCTCGAAGCAGAACGCGCCCTCAACGGGGCACGCTACGGCGACGACCACCCCGAGCTCGGACAGGACATCAAACTCATGGGCAAGCGCGAGGGCGACGTTATCGACGTGACCGTCGCCGCCGCGATGATAGACTCCTACATCGACGACATCGACGACTACATCGACGCCGTCGAGAACGTCCGTGCGTTCGTCACCGAACTCGCCAGTGAGTACACCGACCGCGAGGTCAACGTCGAAGTCAACACCGCCGACGACTACGAAGCAGGCTCTATCTACCTGACGACGACCGGAACGTCCGCCGAACAGGGTGACGACGGGTCTGTCGGACGTGGCAACCGTGCCAACGGCCTCATCACGCCGAACCGGCCGATGAGTATGGAAGCCACGTCGGGCAAGAACCCCGTCAACCACATCGGGAAGATTTACAACCTCCTCTCGACTCACATCGCCGAGACTGTGGTCGCCGAAGTCGAAGGGATTCGCGACTTGCAGGTCCGCCTGCTCTCGCAGATTGGCCGCCCTATCGACGAACCCCACGTCGCCGACGCGAAAGTCATCACCGAGGACGGCGTCACCGTCGCCGACATCGAAGACGAAGTCGTCGCGATAATCGACCGCGAACTCGCCGACGTGACCGACATCACGCGGCGCACCATCGAGGGCGAACTCTCGACGTTCTGACCGGGCGATTCACTCACCGACCTCGACCGACGGCCCCCGTCGTCGAACCCACCCACTATAATTAGCCCAAATATTCGGGTTTATGTTGGCTTTTTGTCCAGTTTTTCTAGCTAGTTTTATGCCCTCGTGGTCAATCGTCCACGTAAGTGGTAGGCGGTGGCACCCCGCTTACGGAGTATCAGGGATGGTCAGAGACACGACACAGGCAGACGACCACCGGGCACGTCGGACAGTCGAACAGCGACGGGAGAGTACAATCGAGACGGACGGTGGACAGGTACGGCCACGACCAGAACACACGAGAGGCGCGGGCGGGGCAGACCACGTTCGTGTCCTCCTCGTCGACGACGACGAGTCGTACACCTCACTCGTCGCGGCACAGGTGCGACGCGTCGAAGATGGGTTCGAGTTCGAGTTCGCCTCGTCGGCGGCCGAGGCACGGGAGGTCTTCGACGAGACCGACATCGACTGTGTCGTCTCCGATTACGAGATGCATCCCGAAGACGGAATCTCGTTACTCACGTCGCTGAGAGAACGTGACTCGGGCATTCCGCTCGTCCTCCTCACGGGACGTCGCGACGCGTCTCTCGTCGAATCCGCCATCGACGCAGGAGCGACCGACGTCATGTTCAAAGACCGCGGGTCGGCCGTCGCGATGCGTCTCGCCAACCGGATTCGTCACGCGGTCGAACAGCGACGAACTCGCCAACAGGCCGAACGACGGGCCAGACTCTCCGAGACGGTTCGGAAGGTCGGACAGCGACTCGTCCGAGCGAGTTCCGACACCGACCTCTTCGAGCAAGTGTGTGAGACGCTCGTCGACGACGGTCACTGCTCGCTCGCGTGGGTCGGCGAACCAAATCCCGAGACTAACCGCGTCGACCCGGTTGCTATGGCTGGGACCGGCACGTCGTACGTGGAGAACATGGTCGTCGAAACTGACGGCGGTGCACAGAGTCGGGGACCCATCGGCCGCGTCCTCAGAAGTGGCCGACCACAGGCGACTGCCGACATCGAGACAGACCCATCGTTCGAACCGTGGCGCGACGACGCACTCGAACACGGGTTACGGTCGAGTCTGAGCGTCCCCCTCACGCGCGGGGACGAAGAGTGGGGCGTCCTCACAGTCTACGCGGAACGCCCGAACGTCTTCGATGGACCGGAGCGCGAACTACTCGTCGAACTCTCGAACGATATCGCACACGCACTCCACCGTATCGAACTGCAGTCGCGTCTCCGTGGATACAAAGAAGCGGTCAATCGGGCAGGACACACCATCTACCTGACCGACCAGACTGGCACCATCCAGTGGGTGAACACGGCGTTCGAGCAGGTCACCGGGTACGACGCCGACGAAGTCGTCGGGAAGAACGCCAGTGTCCTCAAGTCTGGCGTCCACGGGTCCGCGTTCTATCAGAACCTCTGGCAGACCATCCTCGACGGCGACGTATGGCGCGGGCGCATCATCAACCGGAAGAAGAACGGCGACGAGTACGTCGCCAACCAGACGATTGCGCCCATCGAAAACGACCGCGGCGAGCGGTACGCGTTCGTGGCGGTGAACGCCGACGTGACGGGCAACCACGAGCGAATCCGGTCACTCCAGAGCAGTCAACGACGTCTCGCTCGGCGGAACGAACGACTCGGGACGTTCGCAGACAGCGTCGCACACGACCTGCGTGACCCGTTGGCTATCGCCGGCGGCAACCTCGAACTCGCCAAAGAAGGTGATATCGAGCGTCTCGATACGGTCTCTGACCAACTCGACCGGATGAACGAACTGGTCGATTCGATGTTGGACCTCGCCAAGAAAGGAAAAGACACCGGCGAACTCGAACCGGTCTCTGTCGCCGAGGCGGCAGAGGAGGCGTGGCGACACGTCGCGTCAGACGACGCGACGCTCTCGCTCGACATCGACCCGAACTGGGAACTCATGGCCGACGAGTCGCGGTTGGTCCAACTCCTCGAAAACCTGTTCCGGAACGCCGTGGAGCACAGTGACGACGGTGTTCGAGTGACGGTCGGTCGGTGCGCGGACGGGTTTACCGTCGCCGACGATGGGCCGGGATTCCCGGACGACGTGGCAGATAACCCGTGGGCAGTCGGCGTCTCCGGCAACGACGGGGCCGGACTCGGATTGGCACTGGTCGAACGCATCGCGTCGGGCCACTGCTGGACCGTGACGCTGAACTCGGACCTCGGCGGGAGTGTCTTCGAGTTCCGCGGCGTCGAAGTCGTCTCCGACTGATTACCGCGTGTCGTAGTATTTTCGCACCAAGTTCGCCGCCGCGGTGGGCGTCTTTCGGTACGCTCGGTCGCCGTTCGGCGTCCGGACCGCGTATTCGTAGTGTTCGCTGTCCGGGACGTACCACTTACTCGGGAATCGGTCGAGAATTCGCTGTGGGTCGCCGTTGCCCAGTGCGGCGGGTGCGTCGTCTGCGGTCGATTTGGCCTCGGTCGAAGCGTCCTGTTCGGTTCCCCTCTCGCTCCCGTTTGCCGACTCACTGCGGTCGGTGACGGCCGAGACGGTTTCGGTGGCGAGAGACTGCGGGTCGGGGGCGTCTGCAGGCCGCATGACGGTCGGATTCGGTTCGACCAGGAGCGTCTCGGGGACGTCCGGGTGCGACGCCGGGATACCGCGGTACACGTCGTTGCGCTTTCGTGCGGCGAGAGTCTGTTGCATCAAAATCGACTGCATGTTGATAGTGCGGTCACCGTCCGGCGTCAGTTGCTCGTACGACCCGTCGGGGTTCATCTCCCACGCCTTCCGGTTGTCGGCCAAGCCGAGTTCGAGGACGAACCTGAGTTGCTCCCGGATGTCCGGGTCCTCGACCGGTGCGATGGCCTCCACACGCTTGTCGAGGTTGCGCGTCATCCAGTCGGCCGACCCGACGTAATACTCGGGGGCACCCGCATTTTCGAAGTAGAAGATGCGCGAGTGTTCGAGGAAACGGTCGACGACGCTTCTGACGGAGACTGTCTCCGAGAGGCCGTCGATACCCGGTCGGAGGCGACAGATGTCGCGGACGAGCAAATCGATTTCGACGCCTGCCATCGACGCGCGGTAGAGTTCCTCGACGATGCCGGGGTCTTCGAGCGCGTTCATCTTGGCCACGATGCGCGCCGAACGTCCCGCGCGAGCGTGTTCCGCTTCGCGCCTGATGCACTTCGTGAACTCGTTGCGCATGGTGACGGGCGCGATGAGGAGTTTCCGGAACTCCTCGTCGAGCGATGGGCCGGTGAAGAAGTTGAACACCTTCACGAGGTCCTGTCCGATGTCTCGGTCCGCCGTGAGGACGCCCAGGTCGACGTAGCCTTTCGCGGTGCCCGAGTGGTAGTTCCCGGTCGCAACGTGCGAGTAGAGACGCACACCGTCTTCTTCCTCGCGGACGACGAGTGCCGTCTTCGTGTGCGTCTTCAGGCCGATGGTCCCGTAGGCGACGTGGATGCCCTCTTCTTCGAGTTTGCGAACCCATTCGAGGTTGTTCTGCTCGTCGAACCGGGCTTTGAGTTCGACCATCGCGGCGACCTGTTTGCCGTTGTCGGCGGCGTCGATGAGTGACTCGATGACCTTCGAATCGGCCGCAGTCCGGTAGATTGCGGCCTTGATTGCGAGGACGTTCGGGTCGTTCGCCGCGGCGTCGAGGAACTCCTGGACCGTCTCACCGAACGAGTGATACGGGTGGTGCAACAGCACGTCCTTGTCGCGAATCCTGTCGAAGATGGTCTCGTCTGCTCCATCTGTTCCCACGTTGCTGGCAGCGAGTCCCGTGAGGCGAGGGTGTGGTTGTGGCGTCCACGAATCCAGAGAGAGGTCCGGTCTGTCGAGGTCAGTGAGGTCCATGAACTCGCGGTAGTCGAGTGGTCCTTCCAGTTCGAACACCTCCCGTTCGTCGAGGTCCAACTGCTCGACGAGGAGCCGTCGAACAGACTCGGGAGCGTCCGCTTCGATTTCGAGGCGGACTACGGTTGCGAACCGTCGCTGTTCGAGGACTTCCTCAATCATGTCGATGAGGTCCTCTGCAACCTCCTCGTTACGCCGGACTTCGGCGTTGCGGGTCAGTTTGAACACCGCCGTGTCGAGAACCTCGACGTTCGGGAACAACAAGTCGAGGTTGGCGCGGATGACCTCTTCGAGGAGGACGAATCGCCGTTCGTCGCCGTCAGCGTCGACTTCGACGAGTCGCGGGCGGTTCTGCGGAATCTTCACGCGGGTGAACGTCTGGTCGTCGTCGTCGCGGGTGAGTACCGCGAGGGACAGAGAGAGGTTCGAGATGAACGGGAACGGGTGTGCGGGGTCGAACGAAAGCGGTGTCAGCGTCGGCAGGACAGACGTCTCGAAATAGGCCCGCATCTGCGACTGCTGGTCGGGCGTCAAGTCCCCGTAGTCACAGATGCAGATTCCTTCGGCGGCGAGTGCGGGACGTATCTCTTCACGGTAGCAGGCCGCTTGCTGTTCGAACATCGGCCGGGCCTTGTCGATGGCTTCTTCCCACTGTTCGCGTGGGGTTCGGCCGTCGGCCGTACACTCCGTGACGCCGGCGTCTATCTGTTGTTTCAGTCCACCGATGCGTTTCATGAAGAACTCGTCGAGGTTCTTCGTGAAGATGGCGAGAAACCGAACACGTTCCAGAAGCGGGTTCCGGTCGTCCAACGCCTCGTTGAGGACGCGAGACTGGAACTCCAGTTCGCTCAACTCACGGTTGAGGTAGTACTGTGGGTCTGAGAGGTCGATGTCGTCGGGCGACTCGTCAGTCATTTTTTCGGATGGGGGTCGGACAGTGGGGTGTTATGGCGGACTCTGTCGCCGGTAGTTCGAGCGAGTATGAGAGACAGAGTGGAAAGCGCGTATTAAGGGGTTTATATTGGGTCCCCTTGGCCCTCTAGTCTGGTACATGGTACTACGTTGAGATATATAACATCCTAGTTAGCATATGACACGGTCGGGTGGTTCCGGGGCCAGAACGAGAATCTAAAGGGCGGACACGGAGAACGATGCGTGTGAACGAGTCGGCGCACGTCGTCCTCGTCGGATACGGCGAGATGGGGACCAAGAGTTCGAGCGTTCGAGCGAAGATGGAGGTCCGCCTCTGTGAGAACCTCCAGGCCGTCCTCGACGACCGGTCCCTCTCGGGACGCGTCGAACGGGAGTGGTCGCGGATTCACGTCCGAAACACGGACGACCCCGAAGCAGTCGCCGCCGCCTGCGCCGAGGTTCCGGGCGTGGTCTGGGCCCGTCCGAGCGTGGTCTGTGACCCGACGCTGGACGAGATGGTCGCCGTCTGCCGAAGCCTCGCCGCAGACCACCCCGATGGTGCCAGTTTCGCCATCGACGAGGACCGCGTCGGCCCGAAAGACGCCCACGACTTCTCTGGGCGCGACATCGCACGCGAGGCAGGTTCTGGCGTGGTCGAAGTGACTGGCGCACCCGTCGATTTGGACGACCCGGAGGTCACGTATCGCGTCGAGTGTCGAGAAGACGCCGCCTACGTCTCAGTCGAGCGATTCGACGGCCCCGGTGGCTTACCACTCGGGACACAGGGGAACGCAGTCGTCCTCGTCTCCGGGGGTATCGACTCGCCCGTCGCCGCGTGGGAGATGATGCGCCGCGGGTGCGAAATCGTCCCCGTCTACGTCGACTTAGGCGACTACGGCGGTGCAGACCACCGGGCCCGAGCACTCGAAACCGTCCGGACCATCGCACGTCGCGCGCCGAACTTCGACGTTCGCGTCCACGTCGTCCCCGGCGAAGACGTCGTCCAGCGGTTGATGGACACCATCGAAGACACGCGAATGCTCTCGTTGCGTCGAGTGATGCTCACCATCGCCGCAACAGTGGCCGAAGACGAACACGCCCACTCCATCGTCACTGGTGAGTCGTTAGGCCAGAAGTCGAGCCAGACCGGCGAGAACATCGCCGTCACAGAGGCGGCCGTCGACTACCCCGTCCACAGACCGCTGTTTACGCGCGACAAGACCGATATCGTCGCCGAGGCACGCGAAATCGGGACGTACGACGACTCGACGCTCCCCGTCGGGTGCGAACGGGTCGCTCCGTCGTTCCCCGAGACGAACGCGTCGTTGTCCGCCGTCGAGGCAGCAGAACCAGACGACCTGTTCGAACTCGCCGCCGAAGCGGCCCGGAATCGGCGTCTCGTGTCTGTGTCGCAGGACTGACCGCGTGGGGGTGGTTCGACAGTCGCGCAGGTGACGGGGACTCGCTCACCTCGTGGCAGTTCACTACACGAGCGGTGTGCAAACGTCCACCACATTTGAATATTCACGAACGTATTGATTTATTTCGCATGTTCAATTGAACAAAAATGGATTTATACACGTCCAGCTCCAGACTCCTCGTATGTCACGAACATCGCGCCTCGGCCGCAGTCACCCTGGTCCGGAGTGGCGCGTGTCCCACCGGGCACCACGAACCGACTGGACCGACAGTGTCGAGCGGTGTGCCGCGTGTCACGCCCGCGTCGACATGCGCGAAGACCACTATCAGATGGTCTTGGACCGGGATATCGACGGTCCCGGGAAACTCACCTTCGAACGGCAGCGTGTCGTCTTCTGTGACGAGTCGTGCGCCGACGAGTGGTCCCGCCACGTCTGAGTACCGGAACCGCTTTACCGAACCCCACCCGTCCATTTCGACGTGACGCAGGTCTGTATCGTCGGGTCCGAAGGGAGTCACCTCCAGTACGAGTTGTTGTCGAGGGACACCGCCCGTGCGGCGCTCTCGACGTACGACATCACCGAACCGTTCGAGAACTCGCTCGCCGTCGAGACGGTGAGTATCGGTGCGGCAGTCTCGCTGTTGAACGACCTCAACTGGTACCTCGTGCGCTTCGCCGCGTTCTCTCTCGTCCTCGAACCGTCTATCTCCGAGACCGAATGGCTGTCACGTGACCTCGCACGTCAGGTCAGAGACGGGCAGGTCCACCCCGACGAGACGGGCGACCACCTCGCGATATACGGTGTCGAAGACGGGCGTCTCGTCGAACCGATGTACGTCACGCGTCTCGACGGGTCGGTTCCCTCCTACGACTTGCGAGACGTAGACGAGACGGTAATCGTTCGCGTCGCAGAAGACGAATTCGGCAGATAGCTCCTCGCGGAAAGAACGACTGTTCGCTTACTCCTCGTCGAACATGCCAGTCGACATGTAGCGCTCGCCGGAGTCCCAGAAGACCGTGACGACGAGCGGTTCGTCTCCGTCTTCTGCGTCGGAGTCTGCGATTCGCTCGGCGACACGTTTCGCGGCGAGGAGTGATGCCCCCGACGACTGTCCGACGAGGATGCCTTCCTCGCGGGCGAGTCGGCGACATTCGGTGACAGCATCGTCGAACTCGACGACTTCGACGTCGTCCAAGAGGTCGGTATCGAGGTTGGGACTGACGAATCCCGGTCCCATCCCCTGAAACTCGTTGGTGTCGACTTCGCCGCCCGAGAGGACAGCGCTCGCCGCGGGTTCGACGCCGACGACGTCCATCGACGGGAACTCCTCTTTGAGTCGTCGCCCGTTCCCGGAAATAGTTCCGCCCGTCCCGATGCCGGCGACGAAGGCGTCGATTTCCCGGTCGCCGACCTGTTCGAGAATCTCCTCGGCCGTCGTCCGGTAGTGTGCCTCCGGATTCGCCGGGTTCTCGAACTGACGGAGTTGGTACATGCCTTCTTTTTCTTCGAGTTCGTCGGCGCGGTCTTTCGCGTCGGAGATATCGCCCTCGACCAGTTCGATAGTCGCGCCGTAGGCGCGCATGATTCGACGGCGCTCGGGCGACATCGACGCAGACATGACGATAGTCAGGTCGTATCCCTTCGCGGCGGCGACGACCGAGAGTCCGATACCCGTGTTCCCCGAGGTGGGTTCGACGAGTTCGTCTCCCGGTTCGATGTCGCCGGCCTCCTCGGCCGCTTCGACCATCGAAAGCGCCGGACGGTCTTTCGCCGACCCGCCGGGGTTCTTGGACTCTATCTTCGCCGCGATGGTCGACCCCGCCGGGGAGTCGACACGGACCAGCGGCGACCCGATAGCATCGAGGATACTGTCGTCCATCGCCCTCCGGTTCTCGGTGCGTGCGTAAACGACTGGCGGAGTCGGTGGATTCGGCCACTGTTTGCGGACAAACCCACCACTCGGGCCGTCTCCAACACTGGCGAGCACCGCCGCGAGCGTACCCGTTAAATCGGTTCGTGCGTTAGTCCGCCGCATGGCCGAAGCAGAGACGCTCGAGACGATGCAACCGAATCCGGCGTGGGACGCCGACTCCTACGCGGACGCCGTCGACGCACTGGGTGCAGACGACTACACGTTCAAAGTCTGGGGCGGCGACTGGTGCGGTGACTGCCGACGGCAACTGCCCGACTTCGCCGCCGCACTCGACGCCGCCGGCGTCGACACAGACAGAATCGAACACTACCCCGTCGAGAAAGCAGAAGACGGGTCGAAGGTTGGCCCGCGTGTCGACGAGTACGACGTCGAACTCATTCCGACCGTCGTCGTCGAGAAAGACGGCGAAGAAGTCGCACGGTTCGTCGAGGAAGAGGCCGTTCCGATTGCCGTCTTCCTCGCCGACCAACTCTCCTGACTACCGTCTCACGCAACTACCGCCTCACGCGTCGTCTTCGTCGCCCGCGGTGAACCACGCCAGCGCCTCGTCTAGGTCGTGCGTCGGCGCAGAGCAGGTGAATCCTTCGCAGGCGTAGACGGTCGGTTCGCCGTCGGTAGCCTCGCGGGCCGCCCAGATTGGCGGGGCCTCGTCCAGTCCGAGTTCGTCCAGCCACGAGTCCAACTCCTCGTCCGTCGCAGGTCGCTGTGAGACGACGAGACCGGGGAAGTACCGAGACGCGAGCGTTTCGCGCCACTCGGAGGGTATCTCGTCGGCGGCCACCGTGAGTTCGGGAACACCGCTGGCGGCTTTCTCGGCGGCGAGTGCGAGTGAGACGTGTTCGAGTGGGCTTCCGCGGATGCGGTTCGCGTAGCTTTCGAGGACGGCGTCTGCAGCCTCGCCGAACCCCGCGTCGGGCGCGACGTGTTCGAGGTCCAAGAACAGCGAGGTGGCGACGCCGAGACTCGACGGCGTGGACTGGTCGGTCGCTTCCTGCGGGCGCGTGACGAGTGCTTCGCCGCTCTCGGGCGTGAAGTAGAGCGTTCCGGCCTCGTCGTCGTAGAACTCGCGGCGCGTCGCCCGTGCGAGGTCCAGCGCGAACGCGAGGGGTTCGAGGTCACCGGTCGCCTGATACAGGTCGAACGCGCCGCGCGCGAGGAAGGCGTAGTCTTCGAGGTAGCCGTCGCCTTTCACCTCGCCGTTCATCACGCGCCGCGAGAGCGTTTCAGTGTCCGAATCCCAGAGGTACTCGCGCACGAAGTCGAGCGCCCGGCGAGCGTCGTCGGCGAGCAAGTCGTCTTCGAGTGCGACCGCACCCTGCGCGAAGGCCGAAATCATCAGACCGTTCCACCCAGCGAGAATCTTCTCGTCGCGGGCGGGTCGTTCGCGGCCTTCGCGTGCGACGAAGAGCGCCTTGTGTACTTTTTCGAGGCGCTCTTCAACCTCGTTCTCGCCGAGGTCGTACTCTTCGGCGAGTTCAGGAATCGTCGCCGAGACGTTCAGCACCGTCGTCTTGTGCTCGAAGTTTCCGCCGGGCGTAACGCCGTAGCGGTCACAAAAGAGGTCTGCTTCGAGTTCTGGGACGAGTTCCCGCACGTCTTCGGGCGTCCAGACGTAGAACGTCCCTTCCTCGCCACCGGACTGAGCGTCGAGCGTGGCGTAAAAGCCGCCGTCGTCGTGTCCGAGTTCGCGACGGACGAACTCGAACGTCTCTGCGGCGACGGTAGCGTACTCTTCAGTTCCAGTCAGACGGTAGGCGTCGAGGTAGCGCGGTGCGAGTCCCGCCTGGTCGTAGAGCATCTTCTCGAAGTGCGGGACGGTCCACTCGCGGTCCACACAGTATCGGTGGAACCCGCCGCCGAGGTGGTCGCGCAGGCCGCCGTTCGCCATGGCGTCGAGGGCGTCGATGGCAACGTCTAGCGCCTCGCGCCGGCCGGAGATAGCGTAGCCGCGGAGAAGAGCGTCGATACGACCGGGTTGGGGGAACTTGGGTCCGCCGCTTCCGAATCCGCCGTGGTCGCGGTCGGCGGCCCGAAGTGCCGCTTGCACAGTCTGGTCGAGGATTTCCGACCCCGGCGCTTCGCCGGGAACGTCTGGCGTCTCTTCCAACTGGTCGGTGATGGCGCGCGTCCACTGCTCTGCGCGATTCTCGATTTCGTCGCGGTCGGTCTGCCACGATTCGGCGAAACTCTCGACGATGTCGCGGAATCCGGGTGCGCCGCGGCGCGGTTCCGGTGGGAAGTAGGTCCCGACGAAGAAGGGCTTGCCTTGCGGCGTCAACCAGACGGAGAGGGGCCACCCTCCCCCGCCGGTGACGAGTTGGCAGATGGTCTGATAGATTCGGTCGAGGTCTGGGCGTTCTTCTCTGTCGACTTTGACGGGGACGAAGTGCTCGTTAAGAATCTCGGCGATGCCGTCGTCGGAGAAACTCTCGTCGGCCATGACGTGACACCAGTGACACGCTGAGTAGCCCACCGAGAGGAAGATGGGTTTGTCCTGCTCGCGGGCCGCTTCGAGGGCCGTCTCGTCCCACGGTTGCCAGTTGACCGGGTTGTCCGCGTGCTGGCGGAGGTATGGGCTTTGCTCCTCGTCGAGTCGGTTGCGTCCCACCGGGTCGGTCATAGTTCGAGTACGGCACTCCGAGAACTAAAGCGGCGTGGAGACGGTTACGTCGACGGCGTTGCTCCAGCGACGCGAGTACTCACAAACATGCCCATTTTTCGATGACTGAAGAGCAATCTTTACACTCCCGTGCGCAAGGTATGCGAGTATGAGCGAAACCGTCCTTCTCGTCGGTGGCGGCGGGCGCGAGCACGCGATTGCCCGTGCACTGGCCCCCGACTGCGACCTGTACGCCTGCGCGAGTAATCGGAACCCCGGCATCGCCGAACTGGCCGAGGACTTCGAGACCATCTCGGAGACGGCGGCCGACGACATCGTCGAGTACGCCGAGTCCGTCGGTGCAACCCTCGCAATCGTCGGTCCCGAGTCGGGGCTTGCGGCGGGCGTCTCCGACGCCCTCGACGCGGCCGGAATCTACACCTTCGGCCCGCAGGAGGCCGAGGCCCGCATCGAGACGGACAAGGCGTTCCAGCGGCAGTTTATGCAGGAAAACGACATTCCGGGTAACCCCGACTTCGCCACGTTCGACGACGTGGAGGCGGCGTGCGACTACATCGACGGGTACGACGGTGACCTCGCAGTCAAGCCCGCTGGTCTGACGGGTGGAAAGGGCGTGAAGGTCATCGGCGACCAAGTGACGCCAGAGGAAGCGAAAGCGTACCTCCGCGACTCCGACTACGACCGAGTCGTCCTCGAAGAGCGACTCGTCGGCGAAGAATTCACCATTCAGGCGTTTGTCGCCAACGGCGAGTTCCGCGTCAGTCCCGCCGTGCAGGACCACAAACGCGCCTACGAGGGTGACGAGGGACCGAACACCGGCGGCATGGGCAGTTACACCGACGTGACGCCGTCGCTCCCGTTCATGGCAGACGGCGACTACGACGCGGCAGTCGAGGTCATCGAGGCCGTGGTCGACGCGATGCCGGACTACAAGGGCATCCTCTACGGCCAGTTCATGCTCACGAGCGAGGGACCGAAGGTCATCGAGTTCAACGCCCGGTTCGGCGACCCCGAAGCGATGAACACGCTTCCCGTCCTCGAAACCCCGTTCCTCGACGTGCTCGTCGCTGCACGCGAAGGTGAGTCGCTTCCCGAACTCGACTTCGCCGAGAAAGCGACCGTCTGCAAGTACGCCGTTCCCGAGGGCTACCCGACGGACCCCGAAGCAGGCGCACAGATTACGGTGGAAGTCGACGAAGACAGTGGCGCACTCCTCTTCTACGCGAGCGTCGACGCCCGAGACGATGGCCTCTACACGACTACCTCTCGGTCCTTCGCCGTCGTCGGGCACGCCGAGACCATCTCGCAGGCCGAACAGATAGCCGAGAGCGCCCTCGCCGACGCCGGCGACGGGTTCCACATCCGTCACGACATCGGCACCGAGGCACTCGTCCAGCGTCGTATCGACCACATGGCCGAGATTCGCGGCGAGTAACCGAACGGGCACCGACGACCCCGGACACCGATTTTCTCGAATTCGCGCCGACACGGCGTGGGCGCTTTTACCCCTGCCGTCTAATCGACTGCCGTGACCGACGACTCCACCCCGCGACACGAGCGAATCGAACACCACCCGACGCCCGGGCCGTTGAACTCGCTTCAGTACTGGACCGACGCCAAACCAGTCTGGCGCGTCATGCTCAACTACCTGTTCGTCCTCGTCGCCCGCATCGCGCCGTCGCTGCAAATTCGAAACTGGGCGCTCCGACGAATCGGAGTGACCGTCGGAACGGGCGTCTCGTGGGGGTTGGAGGCGACGCCGGACGTGTTCTGGCCGGAACTCGTGACTATCGAGGACCACGCGATAATCGGGTACGACTCGGTCATCCTCTGTCACGAGTTCCTGCAAGACGAGTACCGAACTGGTGAAGTCGTCGTCGGTGAACGGGCGATGATTGGCGCGAAGGCGACCATCCTGCCGGGTGTTCGAATCGGCGCAGGCGCACAGGTGGCGGCGAATTCGCTCGTCACCCGCGACGTGCCACCGGGGACGACAGTCGCCGGCGTCCCGGCCCGACCGATGTCGGACACCGAGTGACAGACGCGAGGTGAGACGAACGGCCGTCGACAGACGTCACTCGTCTGTGGCCTGTTCCTCGAGACGGATACAGAAGACCGCACCCTCGTCGTCGTCGTCTTCGACCCAGAGGTCACCGTCGTACGACGAAATGACGTTGTCGGCGAAGAAGAGACTGATGCCCGTCCCGTGGTGGAGTTGGTCGTACTCTTCGCGGCCGAAGATGAGGTCCCGTTGTGCTTCGGGAACTCCGGGCCCGTTGTCTGCGACGCGAATGTAGACACTCCCGTTTGCTCGCTCGACGGAGATGTCGACCACTGGCGTCTCCTTGTCGTTGTGGGTGACCGCGTTTTCGAGGAGACACTCGATGGCCTCTCCGAGCAAGTCGTCTGCGACGACTTCCACCTCAGGGAAGTTCTCGAAGGTGAACTCGGCATCGGGATAGTCTATCGTCGCATCGACGGTCCGCTTTTGCAAGACTGTGTCGAGTCGAACGGGTCGGTTCGACCGGTCGTGCGACCGTTCGAGCAAGTCGCGGAGGTCACGCGCCCGTTCGGATTTGTGGACGATGTCGAGGACCTTGTCCTGAACCAATTGGAGTTCGGCGAGTGCCTCTTCGTCGTCGATTCTGCTCGCGACTTGCTGCGTATAGCCGTAGATGACGTTCAACTCGTTACGCAAGTCGTGGCGAAGGAGTCGGCTGAGAACTTCCGAGACGTTCTCGTACTGCTGTTGTTTCGTGGTGTCCAGAAAGAACGCGAGAAATCCCTGAACCTCGCCCTCGACGACGATGGGTGTCGCGAAGCCGTGACCGTAGACGACTCGGTCGTCTGTCCGGCGTACGACGAACTCACCAGACCACGATTCCCCGGCGAGCATGTGCTCGATGATTTCGTAGTAGACCTCTTCGTCGCCCGCGATGAGTCCGACTGACTCACCGATTATCTCGTCGTAGTCGTAGCCGAGAAAGTCGAGGCCAGCGTCGTTGATATCCCGAAAAGCGAAATTCGTATCGGCAATCAGCATGGGGATATCCGTACTTCTGAAGGCTTCACGGTAGAGTTCCGGGTCGGTATCCTCCATCCTGATTCTTGCGGTAGAATTACACCACGAATACTTATTATCCGCGGTCGTTCGGCCGTATAAATGTCAACCTGTTCTCAAGTCGAACACCCGTTGATAGTACCGTGCGACGACGTCGACGGTGGACGAGATGTCACGCTCTAGACTCTCCCGCCGCCAGTCGTCGTGGTCGTCCACCCCGGCGACGAAATACTCGGCGAGTTTGTCGATATCTGTCGCCGACGCCGACGGCACCATGCGAGCGAGTTTGATGCGGTGTGCCCGTCGTGCGATACCGCGCCATCCATCGCGGCGTTGGCCGTGCAGTCGCCAGAATCGAGCGTGGAGGACGGCGTACTCTCTACTCACGTCGACTTCGTCACACACCGCTTCGAGGAGTGCCCGAACGTCCCGCCACCGAGGGTCATCGTTGATAGACATCTCGGGGACGGTCTGGGCAACGTCGACGAAGGTTCCGTCCGGGACTTGGTGTTCAAGGCAGTCGTAGAACGACGCCCTGTTTTCGATTTCGTCCTGGAGAAACAACGCGCGCATGAACAGTTCCCCGGCGCGGTGGGCCCGGGTTGCGGCCAGATTCGGGAAGTCTATTTCGAACGCCTCCGACATGTACGCAGTCGCGTTCGTCGCCGCGGTCCGGGCGGCACCGAAGTCACAGTCGGTGAGATACGCCTCCCGCATGTCCTGGTAGTGAAACCCCCTGAGAAGGGTCTCAGCCGCCTCGATAGCGCGAGGAGAAGGGGCAGAAACGTCGAGCGCGGGGAGGTTTCTCGTCATCGCATTCAGGGAATCCGATATGAGACAATATCCGGTCCACTTCTAAACTGTTATGGCGGATTGCTGAGAGAAGAACCGCCGAGACGGGTGAACAGGGTTCAGCGGATTCGCCCGATGCCTTCGTCGAAGACGCGGGCGTTCGGCAGAATGTACTCTCTGTCTTCCGCCTCGACGTAGGTGACGAACATGTCGAACTCTTGGACGACACCCTGTACGTCACCGACGACAATCTCGTCGCCGATACTGTACGGCTGGATGAACAGGAGGTACGTTCCCGCCGCACCCGACTTGAGCAAGTCGTGGAACGCGACGGCGCTGAGGACGATGAGGCCGAACAGATACGCCCCGAGGAGGACGATGAGCGCCACAATTGCCACACCAACCTGTGAGAGGGCGATGAGCGACGCGAGGAAGAAGACGGTGTACTTGGCGAGTGATGGCAGAATGCTCACTTGCGGGAGTTTCACACCACGGAACCGTTCGGCGACGAGGAGTTCGACTTTGTCGCCGACGACGATGCCGACGATGAGGACCAAGATGGCGATGAACAGTTGCGGGAGGATAGCGATGACGACACTCCAGAACCGGTCGACGTAGTCGATGCCGACGAACGAGAGTGCGGCGAAGACGGCGAGACCCAGAACGAAGTATCGCGTCAACCACGACAGAATCTCCACTGTCGACGTGTCGAAGTCGCGCGCGGTCCGCTCGAACGCGGTTCCTTCGATGGAGTCGGGGACGCCGAAACCGACCAGTAGTCGTTGAACGAGCGACCCGGCAGTGTACGCGAGGACCAACCCCAACGCGAGGATGGCGAGGACACCCAGAAACCGGAGTCCGGCGGTCTGGACGATGCGCTCGACGAGGCTTCCGATTGATTGGAGAGGAAGGGGCGAGACGAACCCCATCATCTCAGTAGTCCTCCGGGTCGATTTCGAGTATCATCTTCCCGCCCTTGAACGCCCGAACGAGGCCGTCGGACTCCGAGAGGACGATTGCAGTCGCGTTGGTGTCGCGGGTAATCGCGCCGCCGGCCATGTGCCGTGCGCCGAGGCCCTTCGGGATGTCCACACCCTCGGCGGAGGGTTCGAGGTACCGATACGCCGAGACGATTTTTCCCGAGTCGGAGATGACGAACGCCCCGTCGAGACGCGAGAACTCCTTGAGCATCACGTTCACGATGGGGTCGCCGACGTAGACGTGCGACTTCTCGAAGGGGTTGTACGACAGTGGCCGGGACTTGTTCATCACTTTGCCCGCGTCGCCGACGATGAACAGTGCGCCGACTGGTTCACCCTTCTGTCCCTTCTTCCCGAGTTCGATTGCGACCCCGAACACGTCGCGGATGACGCCGGGGTCGGCACGGGAGTTCGCGAAGAGGTCGTAGATGCCCGAGCGCATGTTCTCCTCGACGCGAACCCGAACGACCGAGTCCGGGTCGCCACCGAAGATGCCGACGTTGCACGCAATCGTGTCGCCCGCTTCGACGATACTCTGTTCCATCGCACCCTCGACACCGAATCGAATGCGGTCTTTGACGTTCTGGAACTGCAACGGCAGTTCGACGAACGTCTCCGCGTCGACAGTGTTCTCGGGTGCGATGACGACAGTCGGGACCTCTGCCTCCTCGAACCGTTCGTAGTGCGAGTGACTCGGCGTGAAGAGGAAGAGCCCATCGACATCGGTCACGATGTCGCCTAATAATTCGGATAACGCCGCCATTGGTGGAGACACACACCGGGTGAGAAAAAGGGTTGTGTCGTGTCTGACGTGTGGCGTGCGATTCTCGGGGGTGATTTCGGATTTTTCTGTGCTGGGTCGGGGACGGTTTCGATTGTGAAAACGTAGACGGGTCAAAGAAGGGCCGAATTAATCGTCCTCGCAGCCGCTCGGACAGAAAATGTGCGGGACAGGGTTCGAACCGCGGTCGCTCACTGATTCGAATCCAATTGTGCGCAGACACGTCTCTCACGGTTTTCGAGATAGTATGCGCGGGACAGGGTTCGAACCACGGTCGCAACGCTCCGCGTTGCTCCCTGATTCGAACTCTTGCTACGATTTTCGTCCTCACTACCGTTCGGACAGAAAATGCGCGGGACAGGGTTCGAACCTGCGAAGGTCTACACCACAGCGTCCTAAGCGCTGCGCCTTTGGCCACTTGGCTACCCGCGCATGTCGGGCACTAACGCCCTTCGACCGCACATTTTCCGCACCAACATATAAACGTCACGAGGAGTCGTCTGTGCCGACTGCCGAGAGCGACCACAGGTTTCCGGCCCCGTTGAGCCCACCGACGTACACCGACCCATCGGACACGACGGGCGTCGTCGCGTTTCGGGAGTCGAGTTCGAACGACCCCACCCAACACAGGTTCGAGAGGTCCAACGCGTGGATACTTGCGTTCGAGTCGGTGCATCCGACCGGAACGTAGAGTACGCCGTCACCCACCCTCGGTGTTCGTGGACAGCCTTCGGTCGGAATCGCACGCTTCCAGCGAACCGACCCATCCGAGGTGGCACGCGCGACGAGTGTCAGCCCGTCTATCCAGTAGGACGCGTCCCCGGCGACTGCTGGCCTGCGTTCGGCGGGTGCACGCCACCGTTCTGTACCGGTTTCGACGTCGAGGACGTACCCTGTGCGAGAGGCCTGCTGGTAGACGCTGTCGCCGGCGACGACGGGCAACGCGAGGCGGTGATTGCTGTCTCCGAATCGTCGCCGCCAGCGGACCGACCCGTCCGAAGCGTCGAGGACCACCAGTTCGCTCTGTTCGGTGCTGACGAATACGCGACCCGAATCGACGACGACGGCGTCGGGCACTGCCCACGCGTCGGGGTCGTCACTCTTGGCAATCGAAACCTGCCACCGCCGGTTACCTGAGACCCGGTCGAGGGCGTACACACGGTCGTAGACGTTGTCGGGGTCCGTTTCCGGCGTCGGTCGTTGTGACGCGCCGACGAACACGGTGTCCCCGTCGTCTCCGTGCGAATCGGTGAGCGACGCGTACTCTCCCGGCGGGGTGAACGACCAGCGTTCGTCACCGGTTGCGACGTCGTAGGCCGCTACCTCGTCGTAGCCTGCGAGTGTGACCGTCTGCCCCGAGACGACGGGGACGGTCCCGAACCCGGGGTCTGAAGGGACGCGCCAGCGAAGGCGGCCAGTGCCCGCCGCGACGGCGTAGAGGGTCCCGTCCTGACTCCCTGCGTAGACGACGCCGTCCGCCACCGTTGGTTGAAACGCTCGAACCTCGGTTTCCAGCGACCACTGGACTGTCGGGGACCAGCGACCGTCGCACGCCGGTTCACGAGTCGTCTCCGTCGTTTTGGTTGCTGATTCAGTCGTGGTCGGCGGGGAGGTGGTCGTCTGTGTGACCGTCGTCCGCGACGTTTCAGCCACCGGGTCGGGTGACGAGGTACTCGTACACCCCGCCACAGTCACGGAGAGCGTGGAGAGGAACGTCCGTCTGGAGACCATTGGGTAAAATCAGAAGAGTTGACACAAAAAGGTGTCCTGCCGGGGAGGTTATGTCGCTCCACCCACAACGCCGACCATGTACAGCGCCCGAGACCAACGAGACAACGAGAAGTGGTTGGCCCGCATCGACGCCGCGGCCGACAGTCTCGAACTCGGCAGCGAGGCCCGGTCGTACGCCTCGGACATGTTCCTCACGCAACTGCCCGACGAAGACCGTTCGAAGAAGGCGGTCGCCGCCGCGAGTCTCTACGCCGGCGCACTCATCGCGGGTGAAGAGCGCTCACAATCCGCCGTCGCCGACGCGATGGACGTCTCTCGACTCAGTATCCAGCAGCGCTGGAAAGACCTGCTCACCGAGGCGGGGTTTCGGCCACCGAGTTGGTAGTCAGTCGCTCGTGTCCGACGGTGTGAGTCCGCGGCGCGTGAGTACCGCGTAGGTGGCGGCGATGGCGATGACACCTGCGACGAGACCCGCTGGAATCCCGACGAACAGCGAGAAGAATATCCAGTGCGAGGCGAATTCGGTGACTGCGACACCGACGAGGAGGGCGGCGACGATACCAACCGCGAAACTGGCGAGTAGCGGGTGGCGCATGGACGACACTACAACCTTATCCCAGAAAATTATTCCTCGGAATCGGGCGGCGTCCGACCGCGACCCTCACGGTCCGGTGTGAGGTTTCCGTGGCGGTCGATTTCGCCCATGACGATACGAGTCGACGAGATGCGGTCGCCATCCGCTGCAGGGACGTGTTCGACGACTTCGATGTCGAGGGGTTTCAGGCCGCGGTCTTCACGGATTTGGTTGACTCGTTCCCCGCCCGACTTGGTCTCGGGCGAGACGATGAGGATGTCGAAGCCCGGTTCGGTCGCGATGCCGGTCGGTTCGTCGAGTTTGCGAACCTCGAACTCCCGGTCGTGCTCAGCGGCCAACGGTCGAAGCTCCGCTTCGAGGTCGGCTTTCCGTTGCTCGAAGGGACGGACGTATCGGTCGACGTGACGGGTCTTCGGTGCGAGTTCGTCGCTCGTGAGTCCCACCGTGACGTCGCCTAACTCGAATGCGCGCTCGAACAACGCGATATGTCCATCGTGGACAGGGTCGAACGTCCCGCCCAGCGCGACGTGCATACTCTCGCGGTAGTGGCCCCGTGACTTAAGCGGGTCGGGTTAGACTAACGGCGGGCGTCGATTGCCGGAGAGAGAGCGCAGAACGAACGGGTTACTCTTCGCGAACCGTGATGGTAACCGGTTCCGTCTCGTCAGTGCCGTCGGTTCCGAGACGCCGGTCGAGGTTGAAGACGGCGTTCAACTGGGTCTGGACCTGACTTGTGGTGCGTCTGACGAGGTCACTCGGTGCGATTGCGACGTACTCGTAGGGATTGTTCCCCGCGCCCGAACTCTTGCGCTTGCGCCGTTCGACGGTTTCGTCGTCGGTGAGTTCCGCGAGTGCCTCACGGACGGTGCTCGGGTACAGTCCCGTCCCTTCTGCGACCTCTTCGCTCGTCGAATAGGAGTTCTGTCGAAGGAAGACGTAGATTCGCGCTCGCGTCTCGGTGTCGAGAATCCACGCCAAGAGGTCGATTAACCCATCGTCGAACTCTGCGACTGCGCGGTCTGCTTTTCCTTCGGTGTGTGTTTCCTCTGACGACTCGACTTGTCCCTCAGTGCTCTGGTCCGCGGACATTTGTTCTACGGAGAAGGTCAAAACACAGGCGGTAAAAAATGTTTCCTGTCAGGTTCCAGTCGACAGTGGTTATTCGAGTGCGAGATACTCACACAACGCGTCGAGACCGGATTCCTCGTGGATACGGCGTTGGATGTCGGTGCCAGACTCGGCGTCGAAGAGCGACCGGAGGCCGTCCACACCGAGACGTTCAGACTCGTCTTCGACGAACGTGTCGAGTTCGACGACGCCTTCGGCGTCGGGAGCGATGAAACTCGCGTCCCGGCCGTACCGCGTCGACCGCCACTTGTTCTCGTCCAGTATCTCGCGGCGAATGTCGTGGCTCGGTTCGCCTGCCTCGTATCGGTCGGCGAGGTCCAAGACGAGTGCGTGGACGTACTCGACGAAGTCGACGACTCGTTGGGGGTCGGTCTGCGCGTCTGGCGTGCGGATTTCGACCGTTCCGTGGCCCGTGTGCGGGCGCACGTCGAACCAGAGTTCACCGCGGTCATCTATCGACCCGTACTCGACCATCCGGCGTTCGAACGTCTGGAAGTCGTCGAAGTCGTCGAACGCAGTCGGCATCCCGGTGTTCGGCAAGTTCTCGAATATCTTCGACCGCGCAGAGGCGAGACCCGTGTCGAACCCGTTCCAGAACGGTGAGTTCGCGGAGAGAGCGAGGAGTGGCGCGAGGTACCACCGAAGTTCGTTGGCAATCCAGACGGCCTTGTCGGCGTCGTCGACGCCGACGTGGATGTGGAGTCCCGCAGTCGTGTTACGGTGCTGTGGGTACTGAATCCGGTCGAGTTGTGCCTGATACCGGGGTTTCGTCGCGTGGTCGAGTTCGCGCCACTTGGCCGCCGGGTGGAGACCCGCCGCAGCGACGCGATACCCGTGGTTCCCCGCGTGTTCGACGAGTGCCTCGCGGACCGACGTGACGGCGTCGGCTACGTCGGCAGGGTCTTCGATACGGGGTGTCTGTGTCTCTATCGTGAACTCGAACAGTTCGTGGTCGAGTCGCCCGACGAGCGGTTCCGGGGGTTCCGGTCCGTAGACCAAATCGTCGATTCCCGACGTGGGACGCCCGTCGGCATCGACGATATAGAACTCCTCCTCGACGCCGAGCGTCCCCATCCGGTCGAAGGCATCCGCCGACCCTAGTTCCATCGCAACGGCGTTAGATGCCCCGAATTAAAAACATCGTGGACCCCGGCGAACGGGACGCATAATCGCGTCAGTCGGTCGACTCGTCACTTCGGTCGGGCGACGATGCCGAGGTGGTCGGCGTGGAATCGGTCCAAACGGGCGGTTTCGAGCACCTCGTAGGCGGATTCGAGGTCTGCGAGGACGTCGTCGAACACGTCGTCGGGGTCGGCCGTCACGTCTTCGCTCCGGGCCTTGACCGCCATCAAGAGGCGACCGTCGTCGGCCAAGAACTGGCGATTGCGGATGGCGACGGTGGCCTGTCCGCGGGTCGCGACGTCCATCACGAGGCAGTCGACGTCTGACTCGACGACGTGCGCGTACGACGCTGGGTCGCGTGCGTCTTTCAGCAACGGGAAGAGGTTGTCTCGGTCTTCGGCGACGCCGACGAGGTCACGAACCGGACGCGGCGCGAACTCGACGGCGTACGTCGGGCCGGCGAACTCGGCGACGTGCGAGACTGTCGTCCCCGCCGCAGCACCGAGGTAGAGGACCGTCTCACCGCCGACGAGTCCGGTGTCCATCCCGAGTTCGAGCATCCCGCCGAGTTTCGACCGACTGGCGTCCCACGCGCGCCACCCGTCGCCGTCGGCCGGTTCTCCGTAGACCGTGGGTCCCTGTGTGGAAAGTCGCTCGCGGCCATCGAAGGTCCGGCGTTCGACGCCAGTTGGCAGGCCGTCGTCGGTTGGGTGGTCGTCGCTCATTCGTCCCCCTCCTCGGCGCGGGCGCGAATCGTCGCCATGCGCTCGGCGAGTTCGGTGTGAATCTCGGGGCGGTAGTCGCCGGAGTAGTAGTCGATACGGGCAGCGATAGAGAGTTTCCCGGCGAAGGCACGGGCGGCGGACCCACGGTCCTGTGGGCGCGTGCCGCGCACGTACTCGTGCGTGAAGATGACGCCGTGTTTCGGGGACGTCGCGCGGCCCTTCAGGTGGGCGAACAGAGCGTCTTCGGCACCGAGGACCTGCACCGTTCCACTCGGTGCTTTGGCGAGACGTTCGAGACTCCCCGCGAGCGAGATGAGTCGTGCGGTGAGGACGGGACCGGCCATCTCGGAGAGGTTCGGCGCGACGTCGGGTGCGCGTTCTTCGATGAACGTTCGCAGGTCATCGCGTTCGTCGAGCAAATCAACGGCCCGGGTCGCATAGGAGACGACACGTTCTTCTCCGGCAGTCGTCGGGTCCCGAGCGGCGATGTCTCGAACGCCATCGAGACCACGTGGGACGTTTTCGTACAGTGTTCCGGCCCACTCGACGACTCGCTCGGCGAGTTCGTTCGCAGTGCGTTCGGCGTCGTCCATCGAGCGAACGGCGTGTGCGAGTTGCAGGTCGTCAGCGCGTTCTCGTTCGGAGACGGCGTCGCGTGCGGCAGTGAGCGTTGCCGCGCGAAGTTTCTCGTAGTAGTCGGCCTCGTCGTCGGCGAATTCGGATTCGACGGCCACGGCCGGCCAATCCGCCGGGGCGTCGGCGTGCCCCTCGCGGATACGATGTGCCCCAGACGAGGGGTCCTCTGGGTTCGCGTCGGCGAACCATGCGTCTGTCATGGTGGCCGGTTGCGCCCCATTCGGGTAAAAGGGTACGGACCGTCTGTCGACACTGATGTGGGTATGTGTCGAACTCCCGTGGTAAGTTTTAACATACCCAATCCCTTACCACTTGTCGATGGAGAGGACATCGTACGTTTGTCGTGAGTGTCACACAACCGTGAGCCCTGCATCGTACCGTGCGACGTGTCCCGAGTGCAGTGGCGAACTTCGACCTTCGTCGGTGACCGGTCGACGCCGGGCCGGCGATTGAACGAGACGTACGGGTCGTCGGACCCAACCGTCGTGCGCTCGATTGCAGTGACCACCGAGGACGTCGTCTCCGCACTCGAAGCCAATCGAAGAGCGAGTAGACACGTCGTTCTCCGCGTGACGCCGCCGTTTTACGGGCGGATGCGGGCGCGCATCCACCTGACTGGCGGCGAAGGAACTGACTACGTGGCCGGCGGCGAGGGAACTGACGACACAGAGTCGCCTCCACTCCACCTCGACCCAGAGTCGTTCTTCGACGCTTCCGCCCCGAACTATCCCGAAGCCGACGACACTCGTCCTGACCCGTACGAAGTAGAGACACACCACGAACGTCACACAGCGGCGGTCTCCGAGTGGCGGACAGCTGTTCGGTCACACCTCCGCGACACTGTCGAGTTTCCGACGGGAGACGGCCACGAAGTTGCCGTGAAGTACCTCGGTTGAGCGGGTTTCCGTGGAGCGAACCACTTTTTCGGTGCCGACTCGACGGTGCGTACATGAGTACCGACGAGTACCGCCGCGGGAAGAAGGTCGAACGCCAGCGCCAGCAAAAACGGCGCCGTGCAAGCGGCCGATACCGCGGTGTACTCCCCGTCATCTACGCGATTGGGTTCGTCATCTTCACCGTCGTCTCGTTGTTCATCGGCCCGGAACCAGCGTTCGCCGTCTACCTCGTCACGCACCTGTTTTACGCCGGACTCATCCGCGGTGACATCAAGTCACTCCAACAGCAGGGCATCGATTGGGGATTCTCACGGCACCTCTGGTTCGGCGCGGCGTTCGCTCTCCCGTTCGTCGCACCGGCGTACTACCTCTACAGCGGACGCGTCATCCGGCGGGAGAACGACTCGCGTGAGTTGGTCGAGTGACCACACAGCGTGACTGACTGACTGACGGGCCACCTAACTTATACCAGACGAGGTGAAAATCCTCCGCAATGGTCTCCAAACACGCAGTCGGTGCGTTCGCCTTCGCAGCGCTCGTTCTCATAAGTGGGTGTCTCGGTGTGCTCACGGGCGAGGAGTCGGTCAGGTTCGAATCTGACCCGGCTACGACCGACGCGACAGTCGCCTCCAACGGCGGATACGAGACGAACGGGACGCAGGCGTTCGAAGTGAACCGAACGTTCGACGTCGCGGGGCAACAACCGAGAGTCGTCGCGAGCAACCACATCACGACGTACGAGAAGAAGATAGACCTCGGCTTCTTCGAGGCGAAACTAGGTGTCTTCAGCGTCATCTCGACGCCCGCTGTGGACGTCGCTGGCGAGACGCTCAACCCTATCGGTGACTACTCTAACGACCAGTTGGTTGGCCTCGTCAAGAGTCGGTACCAGGGACTCAACGACGTCGAACAAGTGAACTCTCGGACCGTCCAGATACTCGGTGAACCCGCCAACGTCACGAAGTACAGTGCCACAGCGACGTTCGCCGACAACAGACAGGTGGACGTGTACGTCCACGTGACCAAGGTCCGACACAACGAGGACTTCATCGTCGCCGTGGGTGTCTACCCGCAGCAACTCGACGGGGAAGAGGACAACATCCTCGAGATGATGCGGTCTATCGAACATCCGTCCGAAGCGTAAGACCCCATCTCCTGAACGATTCGACTGTTTTGGGTCTGGTGTCCTCGGGTGAGACTTTTTGTCGGCGGGTCTGGTTCGTGATGCTATGAATCGCGTTCGAACTGCTGGCGTCGTCGTGACGGTATTCGGCGTCGCCGGATACGTCGCCGGAACACTCGTCGTCTATCCGGGGCGAGCCTTCTCGCTTACGGCAGTCATGGCCGGAATCACCCTCTGGGCCGTCGGAGGGCACCTGTGATTTCGGCACTCGTCTACGACGATGGCGGAGTGACCTCCTACGACGAGGAACACCTGACTGAGGCGCGTGATGCCGACGGGACGACGTGGGTTCGCGCGACGTCCGAGTCGGACTTTGCCAGCGTCGCCGATGCGTTCGGCATCCACCCGCTCACAGTCGAGGACGTTCGAAACGATGCCCGTCCGAAGACCGAGATGTACGACGAGTACACGTTCGTCATCGTCCGGAGGGCGTCGCTCCGCGTGGGCGAACAGGTGTTCGAAGAGGAGGTGTTGACGAGACCTGTCGGACTGTGCTTCGGGGACGATTGGTTGGTGACGCTAACGCGGCGAACTCTCACCCCGGTAGACCGGGTGTGGGACGCCGTCGAATCGGAGGAGTCGCGAATCCTCCGGTTCGGTCCGGACTTCGTCGCCTACCGCATCATCGACAGAATCGTCGACGACTACTTCGACCTCTTAGACGAGGTGGGAGAGGAGATAGAGACCATCGAAGACTTCATCCTCGAAGGACCAGACCCGACGGTTCTGGAAGGGCTGAACGCGATTCGACGCGACGTCCTCTCGTTCCGAAAGACTGTGTGGCCGACCCGAGAGGCCGCCGGTGTCCTCGCCCGCGGCGACCCCGAGTACGTCCGCGAAGTGACAGAGAAGTACTACCGCGACGTGTACGACCATCTCGTCGAGTTGGTGGACCTCACAGAGACGTACCGCGACCTCGCACGCGGCGCGCGCGACATCTACCTCAACACACTCTCACAGTCGACCAACGAGGTGATGAAGACACTCACCGTCGTGGCGACCATCATCCTGCCACTCACGCTCGTCGTCGGCATCTTCGGGATGAACTTCGACCCTGCAGTCTCCGCGTTCAACATGCCCGAACTGCTGTGGAAGTACGGATACGTCGCCACGATGCTCGGAATGGCGGCCGTTTCTGGTATCTTATTGGTCTATTTCCGCCACCAACGGTGGCTCTAACTGGACGAAAGAGATTTATTATTCGATAGCCAGCAGAATCGCTATTTTCGTGTCCCAACCATCACGACAAATCATCCACATCGTGCGATTTGGGAGCACGCAATTGGGGAAACATTTATATAGTTTTCGGGCTTACTGATGGTAAGGCCCGTCCCCGCCGGATATTTCTTTCGTCTTCTCACCCTCTACCGGCAGAGACGTGTCGATGCCACCCATAATGAGCGATACCACCACCACCCGAACGTACAGCACCGACGCGAAGGCTCGAGACGTAACGTCGCGCGAGTCCGAGCGAGACGAGCGACAGCGAGAGGAAGAGCAACTCTGTCCCGAGTGCAGTGGCCAACTCGTGCACGACTCCGAACACGGCGAGACCGTCTGCCGTGAGTGTGGTCTCGTCGTCGAGGACACTGTCGTCGACCGCGGCCCGGAGTGGCGCGCGTTCGACTCCGCCGAGCGAGACAGCAAGTCCCGCGTCGGTGCGCCCACCACCAAGATGATGCACGACAAGGGACTGTCGACCAACATCGGCTGGCAGAACAAGGACGCCTACGGAAAGTCCCTGTCGCCGCGTCAGCGTGAGCAGATGCAGCGCCTCCGCACGTGGAACGAGCGCTTCCGCACTCGTGACTCGAAAGAACGCAACCTCAAGCAGGCGCTCGGCGAAATCGACCGCATGGCCTCGGCCCTCGGCCTCCCGGAGAACGTCCGTGAGACCGCTTCAGTCATCTACCGCCGCGCGCTCAACGACGACCTGCTCCCCGGCCGGTCCATCGAGGGCGTCGCCACCGCGTCGCTCTACGCGGCGGCCCGGATGGCCGGAACGCCCCGGTCGCTCGACGAACTAGAGAAAGTCTCTCGCGTCGACAAGATGGAGCTGACCCGGACGTACCGGTACATCGTCCGCGAGCTGAAGCTCGAAATCAAGCCCGCCGACCCCGAGCAGTACGTCCCCCGGTTCGCCAGCGAACTCGGCCTCTCGGACGAGGCGGAGCGACAGGCGCGCCAACTCCTCCGCGGCGCGAAGGAGACCGGAGTTCACTCCGGTAAGTCGCCGGTCGGACTCGCCGCCGCGGCAGTGTACGCTGCTGCCCTCCTCACCAACGAGAAGGTGACGCAAAGCGAGGTGTCGACTGTCGCAGACATCTCAGAAGTCACCATCCGCAACCGCTACAAAGAGCTCCTCGAAGTACAGGACGGAAACCTGTTCGCCTGAGCGCGCTCGGTTGGGTGTGGTAGCCCACGCTGTTTTTTCGTTTCACACTGTCGAGAGCGACTACGCTGTCTCGAATGTGCTAACTCGTGACAAGATTTATCCGCGCTCCCGGAGCATATCTGGGTATGGTCGAAGCGTTCGTCCGGCTCTTGTGCCCCGAATGTGGAAAGGACTGGGAGACTAATCCGACGTCACTTCCGGCTCACCGGGACAACTTCTCGTGTCAATCCTGTGGTGCGACACGGCGCACTGCCGAGTTCATGCGGACAGAGCGCGACTTACAGACGCTCAAGCAGTTCGACTGAAGACGGACGTCCCACCAGAGTGTTTTTTACAGGTCAGGAATCGCAGAGAGTGCACCGCACGCGTCGCACTTCAGCACCTTCGCGCCCTGCTCGGTGACGAAGTGGGTGTCGGGAGACCCACACTCACTGCACAGGACGAACGACTCGACGTACTCGTCGAGGGCCTCGGCGACGCGGCGCTGTTTGAACTCTCCGGTGAACCGGACGCGCCCCTTGTCGTCGATTTGAGCGCTCGTCCCCAGTTCCGACTGGAGAAATTTTTGGAGGTGGTCTGGTTCGCGCGCCAACCGGTCGTGTGTCTCCGCGAAGTTCTCGTAGACGGTGACGTTCCCTTCCTGACGAACTACCGGGTCTGGAACGGTGAATCGGTCGCCACCTTCGGCCACGTCGGGCGCCTCCGAGAGCGCCCGGTCCAGTTGCTCGTCGTAGTCCATACGGCAGTGTACAAATGGCGGCGCCTAAAATACTCACGACCCGTTTCTGGAGCGCGCGCTACATATCGGTATAAAGTCCTCGATAGATTTTCACCCATTTCGAGAAACGAACCCAGAAACATACAACGAATTGAAAGCTGACAAACACGATATTTCGGCTGAGACCCCCATAATCGGGCGTTTAAGAGAGTTGGATGCTAACGTGACTCAAGATAATACTATATCCCTCCGGTTTCAAGCCGTGTTTGCTCATGAAGAAGCAGGAACTCATCCATCTGCACGGCCTGCTCGCCGAAGTACACACTCAGATTGAAGCGTGGGAAGACGAGGAGATCGAACTCTCCGAGTACGACACACTTGGCGTACGACCGACGTCTATCCACAAATCTAAGACTGACCACAAGGCAGCCGTGTTTAAACTGGCAAAAGGAATCACTGGGGCAATGCGCGACGCAGAGCCAGAACCAGTCGCCCCACAAGCCGACTGAACGACGAACAGAGACGCGTTCTCCTCCACGAAATCACAGTTTACGAGCGACGGCCCTCTCCTGCGATGGACGCTCCGCTCTCGCCGCAGGTATCTAAAATCGCGTGTTCGGTACCGAGCAGAAGTGAGTGGTCAGTTAGTGGTCGTCGACCAGGTCGTCGAAGTCCGGGATGAGTTCTTCGTCGGTCCCGTCACCGTCTGTTTTGGTCGCTTCGTCGTCGAGGATTTCGACCGAGAGTACCTTCAGGGGGATGTTTTCGAGACGTTGTCCGATCTCTTTGCGAGCGATGCGCGACGCGTGTTCTTCTTGCTCGACGTTGAACACGGTCATCTCCAGTTCGAGGGCGACGAGGGCCTCGTCTGCTGCGATGAATGCCGGTGGGAGCGTCTCACCGTCGGGACCGGTGCGGGAACCCATGTTGATTTCGACGTACTTCAGGTCGGGGTTGAGCATCTCACCCGTCTTGGAGATGGCGATGCGAATCGCCTCGTCTTCTGTCTCCACGTCGTACACTGGGACCGCGGCCTCGACGACGACTCTGCAGTCCATGGTCAGTGAGAACTTGTGCCGCGAGCGCTATCAACCTTCTTGCCCGGCCAGTGAACGAGGCGGGACGCCCGCCCCACTACGGGCCGCCGGTGTACGTCGCGGGTCGCCCGACTCACTCGCCGCCAGACCGGAGATAGTGGAAGACGTAGGTCTGCGTGTACCCGGCGTATTCGCCGCCCAGACGGTCACGAATTGCCCGTGAGGTGTCGGTGTAGTTGCCGCGGTCACAGTCGGGGAAGTGGTCCTCGATTGCCGAGCGAATCCACGTGTCGAGCGGGACTGCTTCGAGGTAGTCGAGCGAGAACAGGAGGACGCAGTCAGCGACTTTGTCGCCGACGCCGACGAAGTTCGTCAGATAGTCGCGGGCGTCCTCGTAGTCGCGGCCCATCGCCGCTGTGGGCGTGGCCTCGCCCGACGCGACCATCTCGGCCGTTCGTTGGACGTAGGGCGCGCGGTAGCCCAGACCGAGGTCACGAAGGTCGTCTTCCGTGGTGTCGGCGAGGCGTTCTGCCGTCGGATATGCGAAGTAGGTCTCGCCGTCGAACTCGACTCGGTCGCCGTACGTCTCGCGGAGGCGCGCTTGCATCCCGAAGATTCGCGAGACGCGCATCTGCGCCGAACAGATAAACGAGACGAGGCACCCGAACGGCGGGTCGCTGACGAGTCGCATCCCCGGATAGGCGTCGTACGCGCGGCGGACGAGTGGTTCGTCGGGCATCGAATCGACGATTGCGTCCAAGTCGTCGTCGAGGCGGAGCAGGTGCGTTAGAATCGGGACGGCATCGACGCTCGATTCCCACTCCAGCACACCGTCGACCTGTCGGACGCGAACGACGGCCGTCTCGTCGGAGACACCGTCGAGCGGGGGAACGACTGTCTGATACCACGCGTCGCCACCGTGGGCGGCGTCGCGTTCGTACATCCGGCCGTCTGGTCGGTCCCAGAGATACGACTGACCACTCTCGAGTGTCGACTGGAGGTCTAACGCTCCGTCGAGGGTCGTGAGGTCGATGACACCCGTCTCCATCGCTTCCACCTTGGGCGCGAGGGATTTGCGGGTTTCGATGGCGAACGGCCGCGAAGAGACAGCGTAGATGGGTGCCGCGCGTCAACGACTGCGACCGACCGGGAACCCGACGCGGTCTGGGTGTGCTGCGAGGCGCGGGATAATACGCTCATAGAGTCGGTTGCGGGCGCGCTGCGCACCGGTTGGCGGGACGAGGACTCGGAGCTTGAACACGACCCACGACTCCTCTTGGGCGATGTTGACCGACACGCCGTTCGGCGTCTCCAACTCCAGTGGCGACGCGTCCAGACGGGTCTGATACCGTTCCATCGCCGCTCGAATCTCGTCTCCGAGTTCCTCCTCGGCCGCGTCGAGCAACAAGTCTCGAACGAACGGGAGGTCCGTCTCGTAGGAGACCTGAACGGGGACTTCCGTCCAGATTCTGTCGAACAATGCCCCGTGGTTGACGACTTCCGAAGAGAGCACGAGCGAGTTCGGCACCGTGACCGTCCGACCCGACGGTTGGTTCGACGTGAGCGACCCACCCGTCTCCCAGAGCGTCGTGACGAGGAAGTCGACTTCGGCTACGTCGCCCGAGACGTTGGCGATGCTGACGCGGTCACCGATGGCGTAGGGGCGCTTGATGACGACGTAGACCCACCCGATGAGCGAGAGAATCGGTTGTTGGAGGGCGAAGGTGACGGCGAACCCGATGACGCCGAAGGAGACGAGGACGCCCAGCCATTGGTCCGTGAACGCGCCGAGGACGCCGACGAGGGCGACGAGTCCGAGGACGAGTCTGAGGACGTTTCGCAGGTCGTGCGCGCGACGTCTGTCGGAGACGCGCGTGACGAACACGCTCATCACGAACCGGTAGATACCGTAGGTGACGAGTGCGACTCCGACTGCCGACAACCCTTTCGCGAGGAGCACGTCGGCGTTCGGAACTGCGAGGTCCGACAAGGGTGTGGTCGCTCGAACGACGGCCGCGAGAACCGCGGCGAGCAGTCCGGTGACGAATGCACCGAGACCGAGACGGCGAGACATACCGGTTTGGTCGAGTGGATGACGGAAAAAGGTGTACCAGTCACCGACTCAGCGACGCAGGAGGCGGCCGAGGGCGAGGCCCAGACCGATACCGACGGCGAGGACGCCCGCGAGTCGGCGACCGGTTCCGAACCTGACGAAGCGCGTCTCGTCGGGCGTCACTTCGACGACACCGACCGGGGTTGCGTGCACGCCGCCCCCGCCGCCGTACCCTTCGCCACCTTCTTCGCCCGACTCGTCGATTCCCGACCCGCCACCCATCCCGATACCGTAGGCGATGCGAGCAACGGGGACCACCGTCCGTTCGCCAACGGTGATTGGGTCGCCGTAGACGGTTTTGGCGTCAGTTCCGAGAATCGATTCGAGCGGCGACAGCAGTCGTCGCTCGGTCGCTTCGACCTCGATTTCGTGAGCACCGGTGCCCGACGCGTCTTCTGGGGTCATGAGAGACAGTACGCTCGCAGGCGGGATAACAACCGACGTGAGTGGTCAGCGCGGGAGAACGTCGTGTCTCGTGACCTCCGACGCAGCCTCAGTTACGGATGTGCAGGTCCGTCAACTGAGCGAGACGGGTAGCCACGTCGGCGTCGAGGCCCTCGTCGGTGACGCGCCACTCCCAGTTTCCGGTCTGGGTTCCGGGCGTGTTGAAACGGGCGTGCGAGTCGAGGCCGAGAACGTCCTGCATCGTCGTGAAGGCGAGGACCGACGCCGAGTTCCAGACGGCGTCGATGATAGACCAGTGGATGTCCGACCCGTCGGCCCCGATGTTGTAGTGCAGGCAGTCGCGCGTGTGGTCGTCCAGCGACTGATAGTACCCGACGAAGGTGTCTGTATCGTGGGTCGACGTGTAGGCGACGGAGTTCTCGGGGTAGTGCATCGGTTGGTACATGTCACCCTCGCGGCACCAGTCGGCGTACTGCGGGACTCGCATGCCGGGGAAGGCGAACCGGTCGCGAAGGTCCACGAGCGACGGGTCGAGGAAGCCGAGGTCCTCGACGACGAAGGGGAGTTCGCCCAGTTCGCGCTCCACCGTCTCGAAGAAGTCGTGGCCCGGTGCGTCTCGCCACTCGCCGTCTGCAGGGTTGTCGGAGGCGGCGTCGATGGCCCAGTACTCGTCGAAGCCTTTGAAGTGGTCGATGCGGGTCACGTCTACGAGGTCGAAGAGGCGACGGAGGCGGTCCAGCCACCAGCCGTACCCGTCTTCGCGGAGCGTCTCCCAGTCGTACAGCGGGTTGCCCCAGCGCTGTCCATCGTCGTTCGGGTTCGGCGGAACACCGGCGACGACAGCGGGTTCGTGCGACTCCGAGAGGTCGAACGCCTCGGGGGCGGCCCACACGTCGGCGCTGTCGAGGGCGACGTAGATAGGCAGGTCGCCGACGAGGGTGAGACCCTTCTCGTCGGCGTAGTCGGCGAGTTCGTGCCACTGTTCGTCGAAACAGAACTGGACGAACTCACGGTAGCGAATCTCGTCAGCGTGTTCTTCGCGTGCGTGGGCGAGTGCGTCCGGGTCGCGCGTCTTCAACTCCTCGGGCCAGTCTATCCACGCACCCTCGAACTCGTCTTTCAGCGAGGCGAAAAGAGCGTAGTCTTCCAGCCAACTGTCTTCGCGTTCGCAGAAGGCGTCGAAGGCGGCGTGGTCGTCTTCGGAGGCCTCGGCCTCGAAACGCTCGAAGGCCGTGCGAAGCCGTGAGCGCTTGTAGTTGCCGACGCGTTCGTATTCGACGGCGTGGTCGTCGAACTCGGGGACCGGTTCGAGGTCGTCTTCGGTCAACCAGCCGTGTGCGACGAGGTCGGTGAGGTCGATGAACAGCGGATTGCCGGCGAACGACGACGACGACTGGTACGGTGAGTTGGCCATCGCAGGGGAGGTCGGGCCGAGCGGGCAGAACTGCCACATCGACTGGTCTGCGTCGGCGAGGAAGTCGACGAACGCGCGAGCGCCATCGCCGAGGTCACCGATGCCGTGGGGACCCGGCAGCGACGTGATGTGCATGAAGACGCCACTCTGTCGAGAGAATCGCATACCCTCGAATCGGCCTGCAACCCAGTTGGTACTTTGGGTCGGGACAGTAGTTTTCAATTCTGATACCGACACGCACAGTTATTTCAAACGAATTGGCGAATTGACACCTATGTCGCGCTCGCTTGGACTGTCGCTGCGGGGGTTGAAGCCCAAAATCGGCGCCGGGGTCGGTGCTATCGGCGTCGCCGGCGGGTCGGTCGCCGTCTTCTCGTACGTTCAAACGGGCAGCACACAGTTACTGGGCGTGACGCTCGTCGCCACCGTCGTGACGATGGGCGTCATCGGTGCGGCGGCGTTGACGGTGTTCCGCGAAGTCGAGACGTTGCGACAGAAGATGACCGCCATCGAACGTGGCAACCTCGACGTGGACCTCACGACCGACAGAGACGACGAAATCGGTGAGTTGTACGAGTCGTTCGCGGGGATGCGCGACTCACTGCAGGACTCGCTGGACGAAGGAGAGCGACACCGAAAACGCGCTGAGAAATCGACCGCCCGACTCGAACACGTCGCAGCGTCCTACGGCGAGACGATGCAAGCGTGCGCCGACGGTGACCTCACCCGCCGGGTCGATACCGACGTGGAGAGCGAGGCGATGCGCCACGTCGGCGACTCGCTCAACGAGATGCTCGATTCACTCGAACCGACCATCGCCAACGTGAAAGGGTTCGCAGGGACGGTCACCGACGAGAGCAGGACGGTCACTCGACAGTCAGAGACGGTCGAACACCGGAGTCAGGAGGTAAACGAAGACGTTGGTGAAATCGCAGCGGACGCGGCCCGGCAGACCGAACACCTCGACGACATCGTAGCAGGAGTGGCCGACCTCTCGGCTGCCATCGACCGAGTCCGAGACGCGACGGACGTCGCGACGGACACCTCCGCAGAAGTCGCCGCACGAAGCGAACAGGGCCGCGCTGCCGCCACCGAAGGCCTCGACACGTTCGAAGAAATCAGGGACCAGACAGAAGCGGCACTCCACACGGTTTCACGGTTGCAGACGCGCGTAGACGAGATGGACGAAGTAGCGACGACCATCGGCGACGTGGCGAACCAGACGCGACTCCTGGCGCTCAACGCAAACATCGAGGCGGCGCACGCCCGCAGCGGCGATGCCGCCGGGTTCGCCGTCGTCGCTGAGGAGGTCAAATCACTGGCCGACGAGGCGAACGAGAGCGCCGACGAGATACACGAACTCGCGGCGGCAGTCGACGACGAGACGACGAGCTCAGTCGGCGCGATACGCGAACTCGACCACCTCGTCGGCGCAGGCGGCGAGACAGTCGAAGCGGCCCTCGGAACGCTCGACGACATCGCCGTCCACGCGGAGACGATGGACGCCGAAGTACAGGCAATTCGAGACGCCGCCGACGGGCAGACAGCCGCCATCGAGGGCGTCGACGAGCGGACGGAGAAGATTCGTGCCATCGCCGAACAGACACGCGCGAACGCGACTGCCGTCTCGCGTTCTGCAGACGAGCAGACCGACCTCGCGAGTGCAGTGACAGCAGAGGCGAACTCACTCGCCGAAGAGGCGACAGAACTGGAGGCACTCGTGGACGAACTGGAAACGTCCGAGTCGGCGAGACAATCCGTAGACGGAACCGTGTCGGATTCGGTGTCGAGCGTTCGTCACTGAGACGCGGCAGGGAACCGCCAGATTCGGGGGTGCTCCGCGTGAGAATATGCTAGCAGTAACCACGATTTCGGGCGCGTCGGCGCGTCTTTCGTGCCCGTCTCAACAACACTTATTCCCCCCCGTCGATTTCGTGCGCGTATGAGTGAAATCGCTGTCATCCTCCCAGACGGAACGGAACTCTCCGTCGAGGAGGGTGCGACGGTGCGAGACGCCGCGTTCGCAATCGGCCCCGGTCTCGGCAAGGACACCGTTGCCGGCGTCGTCGATGGCGAACTCGTAGACAAGGAGACGCCGCTCGAAGACGGCGCGGACCTCGTCATCGTCACCGACCAGTCCGACGAGTATCTGTCCGTGCTCCGCCACTCGGCGGCCCACGTCTTCGCACAGGCTCTCCAGCGTCTGCACCCCGAGGCAAAACTGACCATCGGCCCGTGGACGGACGAGGGGTTCTACTACGACGTGACGAACGTCGAACTCGAACAGGAGGACCTCGAAGCCATCGAAGACGAGATGCGCGACATCGTCGAGGAGGACCTCGATATCGAACGCGTCCTCGTCGACCGCGAAGAGGCGCTCGAAAAGTACGCCGACAACCCCTACAAGCGCGACATCCTCGAGAACGAGGCCGCTGGTGACGAGGAACTCTCGTTCTACCAGCAAGGCGAGTTCGAGGACCTCTGTAAGGGCCCGCACGTCGAATCGACGGGCGAGATTGGCGCGGTCAAACTCCTCAACATCTCGGCCGCCTACTGGCGCGGCGACGAGGAGAACGACACGCTGACGCGCGTTTACGGGACGGCCTTCGAGTCCGAGTCGGACCTCGAAGACTTCCTCGACATGCGCGAGGAGGCCAAAGAACGCGACCACCGGAAACTCGGACAAGAACTCGACCTGTTCGCCATCGACGAGACGACGGGACCGGGCCTTCCGCTGTACATGCCGAACGGCAAGCGTATCCTCGACGAACTCGCGGACTACGCGAAGCAACTCAACCTCGACGCGGGCTACGACCCCGTGGAGACGCCACACCTCTTCCGCACGGAACTCTGGAAGAAGTCGGGCCACTACGACAACTACGTCGACGACATGTTCCTCCTCGACGTGAACGACGAGGAGTACGGCCTGAAACCGATGAACTGTCCCGGTCACGCGACCATCTTCGACCAGAAGTCGTGGTCGTACCGTGACCTGCCGGTCCGCTACTTCGAAGACGGCAAAGTGTATCGGAAAGAACAGCGCGGCGAACTCTCGGGACTCTCGCGCGTCTGGGCGTTCACCATCGACGACGGCCACCTGTTCGTCCGCCCCGACCAGATTGAAGACGAAATCAACCTCATCATCGAGAACATCCTGAGCGTCTTCGACACGTTCGGTCTCGACGCGGAAGTCGCACTCGCGACGCGCCCCGACAAGAGCGTCGGCAGCGACGAAATCTGGGAACAGGCCGAGACGCAACTGCGCGCCGTCCTCGACGACAGCGGCATCGACTACGGCATCGAGGCCGGCGACGGTGCGTTCTACGGCCCGAAGATAGACTTCGCGTTCAAGGACGCCCTCGGGCGTAAGTGGGACGGTCCGACGGTCCAACTCGACTTCAACATGCCCGACCGCTTCGACCTGACCTACACGGGCGAGGACAACGAGGACCACCAACCAGTCATGATTCACCGAGCGCTCTACGGCAGTTACGAGCGCTTCTTCATGGTCCTCATCGAGCACTTCAACGGCAAGTTCCCGTTCTGGCTCGCCCCCGAACAGGTCCGTATCCTGCCCATCTCGGACGACCAGATTGGCTACGCGAAGAAACTCCAGTACGAACTCGGCGACTTCCGCGTCGACATCGAAGACCGCTCGTGGACGCTGGGTCGGAAGATTCGCGAGGCACAGGAAGACCGTGTTCCGTACATGGTCATCGTCGGCGGCAACGAGGAAGAAGCAGGCACCATCTCCGTGCGTGACCGCAAGGAACGCGAGGCACAGGACGTGAGTGTCGAGGAGTTCCGCGACCACCTCCGCGCCGAATACGACGAAAAGCGCGTCGAACCCGACTTCCTCGACGACCGATAACCCGTCTGTTCGACTCGGTTAGACCGAGACTGTTTTTCGACGTTCGTCGCGTGTCGCCCTGTCGAGTTCGCGTCTGACCGTGTGGCGGAACTCGTCGCCGCGAATCACGTTGGCCAAGACACCGAAGTGTCCACAGTCCCACTCGCGGCGGTTTGGTCGGGGCACGCCCCACTCGTCCAAGAGTGCCCGTGCGGTTTGCGTCGGGGCCATCGTGTCTCGCGTGCCGACGAACGGGAAGACGCGGTCTGGCGAGAGACACGGCGTCTTCGGGGGGTTGAGAAGTGGGGCAAACTCGTGAAGGACGTCGCCGGTCCATCCAGCAGCGTCGAGAGCGTTCTCGATGTCCAGGAGGTCAGAGAGGTCGGACGAAAGGAGCGTCTGGTCTATCGCACCCGGCATGCCGACGGGGAACAGGAGGTCCGGACGCATCGACTCGGGCCAGTCACCGCACCGCCCGCCGACGTGGAGCGCGATTGTCCCGCCGAGGCTGATGCCACCGACACCGACGACAGGGGAGCCTTCGGTTCGCGCCCAATCGACGAGAACGCCGGTTTCGAGCGCCGCCGCCGAGTAGAGCGTGAACAATCCGACTGGTGCACGGGCGATGTATGGTTCGCCGCTATAGTGACCGAGGAGTTCGCGTCGGCCGTGCCACGGCGCGTCGGGGAGGATGACCCGGTACCCCTCGGGTGCGAGCGCACGTGCGAGGTACTCCTCTTCCGGCCAGTAGGCGAGTTGGTCGTCGAACATTCCCCATCCAGAGTGGAAGACAATCGTCGGCAGGTCGCCATCTGCGTCTGCCGGTTCGTACACCCGAGCAGTCGCTTTGTCGCTGAGGTGGGGCGATGGCGACGTAAACCGAAGGAGGAACTCGACCGTCCCCGGCCCACGAACGGTTGCAGAGCGTTCGACGCGGGGGAACTCTTCGGAGGCACGCGATTCCGCGAATCCATAGAGTCGCTCGGGTTCTGCCAGTTCGTGGTGCCAGCGAGTCAGTGCGTCGTCGGGGTTCGGCGTCGAGAACTTCACCGGTGGGACGAGGTGTTCTTTCGCCAGGAACCCGAAGACGTCGCTCGGCTTGGCCCGACGCTGCGAGATTTCTCGCCGGTCGCGTTCGATGGCGACACGTTCGTCCGGGAGGGACTCGTACCCGCCCCAGAACACGCTATTCCACCGCTCCATCGTCTCGTCGTACTCCTCTCGAATCTGCGCGTACTCGGCCAGTGCACGCTCGATTCGGTCGTGGAGGTGGGGGGCAGGCGGTGCGCCAACTTCTCGGAGGTACGCTTCCGGTCCCTCACCGAGAGCCACGTCGGCGGCCGCACGGGCGCGGACGACGCCGAATTCGCGAGGTATCGAGCGCGTCTTGATGGTCTCGAAGACGCGAGATGTGAGCAGTCGCCCGGCGGGAGACGTCATAATCCGATGGACGGCCGGTGTCTGGAGGTAGTCCATAGTCTGTGATACGACTGACACCATATTGACCCTACCCCGGTCTGTCAGTGCGTGGGAATCGGGTGAAATGCGACAGATATACCAAATACAGCTATATGAAATGGGCCGGTAGACGTTACACTGCGGTACCTACGGTTCACGACGTGATACAAGAGAGGGGTCGCGAAGTCAGAGTTGCCGCTGACACTCGGTGACGGACTATGCGAGGCGCTCGGTCAGTTCCACAATCTCAGCGACAGCGTCGTCCGGAACTGGGGTGAGCGGCGGGCGAACCTCGCTCGACGCGATAACGCCACGGTGTTCGAGGCCAACTTTCGCAACCGACGCGAATCCGTACTCCATGCAGTAGCCGAAGAGGTCCGGGAGGGCCGCTTGTTCGCGTCCGAGCGCTGCTTCCGTCTCGCCCGCGAACGCCTCGTCGCGAATCGACGCGAACACCTCGGGGACGACGTTCGAGAGGGCGTTGATGCCGCCGTCACTCCCTGCGTGAACGCCCGAGACGTAGTGCTGGTCGTACCCTTCGAGGAGGGAGAAGTCGTCGTCTGTCACGCGAAGTAGTTCGAGGAAGTAGTCGAAGTCGCCGCTGGAGTCTTTGAGGCCCACGATTCCGTCGTGGTCTGCGAGTGCGGCGACAGTCTCCGGCGCGATAGCCTGTCCGGTACACGCTGGGATGTTGTAGAGGACGAGGGGAAGCGGACTCGACGCAGCGATGGTCTCGAAGAACTGTTGATTTCCTTCGGGGGTGGGTGCAGTGTGGAAGTACGGTTGTGTCAGAAGCACCGCGTCAGCGCCGACGCTGGCGGCGAACTCGATACGGTCAGTGACGGTGGAACTGTCCGTCCCTGCGACGCCGGCGACGACGGGCACTCGGCCGTCAGTGGCCTCGACAGTCGTCTCGACAACCGTTCGGAACTCGTCGGGAGAGAGACTTGCGAACTCGCCCGTCGTTCCGCACGGGACGACACCGTCGATGTCGCGTTCGATGACCCAGTCGACGAGCGCTGTGAGACTCGCCTCGTCTACTGTTCCGTCTTCGAATGGTGTGACGAGCGGACAGAGGACGCCTCGTAGGGTGGATACTGACATATGGTGTACCGTCTCACGGCGGGGTGTTGGTACTTTCTGTGTGCCACTCGGCTGTCAGTCGCGGACGAGCGGCTGTGCTGAATCCTCTGGCATGTGCGGGTGTGAAGGATTACGTACGAAACCGGGGCCAGAATCATCGGACGAGCGAAGAGCGCCCACTCACCACTGCGTCAGCGCGCCCGTCCCGTGCGACCACACGAGGACGCCGAGGAACGCGAGGACCCCAGTGAGAGCGGACGCGCCACCGACGTAGAACACCCACTGCATCCCAACGTCGGCCATGAGGTAGCCACCGAGAAGCGGTGCGACGACGCTTCCCGGACGCCAGAGGAGTTCACGGATGCCGAAACTGCTGGCGACACCCGAACCGCCAGTTCCCTCGTCGGCAAAGAGGGCCATACTGGCGGGTTCCCGAAGGCTATCTGCAATTCCGAGGAGTCCGGCAAAGCCGACGAGTGGGAGGAACGCGGGTGAGAGTGGTCCGAGAACCGGGAACACCGCGGGAAGCGCGAGTGCCTGACCGATTGCAGGCGAGAAGGGGACAGCGAGCGCGACGAGTCCGTAGAGGCCGCCGCCGACGAAGACGAATCGCGCGCGGCCGTACTGGTCGGAGATACGCCCGGTGTACGGTTGGCAGAGCATGTTGGTGAACTTCTCTGCGACGACGGTTGCGGCGACGGCGATGCCGCCGTAGGCGAGTCCACCCGATGCGGCCGACACTCCGGCGTAGATGGGTACCCACGTTCTGACGAGCGTGACGGCGACGGCGTACTGCACGCGGAACGTCGCCATGGTCAGAATTCGCTCGTTGAGCGCGAGATTGGTGAACGGAAAGCCGTGAACTGTCGTCTCGTCCGGCGGGAGGAACACCCAGATGGCGACGGTAGCGATAGTCAGGAGAACCGTGATGACGACGAAGATGGGCGTGAACCCGAACGCGTCGTAGAGGAATCCGGCGCTGAGACTGCCGAGGATAGACGCCGCGAACCGTGCGGCGTTCGCCTTCCCGATGTGATTCGCACGCGTTCCCTCGCGGGCGAGTTCACCGACTAACGCGAGTGACATCAACCCGGCCCCGGTGACGGCGATTCCCTGTGCTGCGCGGGCGACGACGAACGAAAGGCTGGAATCGACGAGCGGGAACATGGCGTAGACGAGCGCACCCAAGCCGACGGTTCCCGCGAGAACGAGGCGTTTGTCGTATCTATCGCCCGCCCACGCGAGCGGGACGACAGCGACGGTCTGCGCAAGCGTGAACCCAGTGGTGTACATCCCGATGACGAACCCTTTCGAGAGGGTGAGACCCCCGAGGACGAGGCCACCGAGTGCGACTTCGGGCAGCACCACCGCCGTCGGGTCGAGTTCGTTGATGTACTTCGGAAGGAGAGTCACGAGCGTGATGAACCCGAATCCACCGGCGAATCGGGTGAGGTACAACGCCCAGAACCTCAGACGGGTGCGGTCCATAGGGAGACTGTGGGCAACCGCCGAAAAGAAGTTCCGAAACGAGGTGCCACTCGGAAAATCCACGATTCGAACGACGGGGGCGGCCTACCGAAGGACTGAATCGCCCTGAATAGCCCACGTTCGGGGAACCGAACGACATAAAGAACCAATCATACGAGGGATTCGATTTTAGCGGCTCCAGTACCATGTGCCAACATGGCACAGCTCGGTGGTGGCCCTGTGGTGGGGGGTGCCGAAACACGGTTAGTGAGAATCGAACGAGAGATGAACGACCACGGTGCGATGACGGTTCGCGTCGTGCAGACAGGTGAACTACGCACGGTGGTCGAGTACGAGTCACCGCGCCTTCGAGACCGACTCGAAGATGCACGGAGAGGGACCGAAATGCCACTTCGTATCGCACCGGCCCCGGGTCGTGGCAACTCGTGGGTCGTCCTGCGAAACTAAGGTCCGAGCAGGATTTTTACGCCGGTGAAGAGGACGCCGAACAGAACGACGAGTACAGTCGCCGCGACGACGTCGGAACCGAACAACACACCGAGGTCAGGTGTGAGCGCGGCGACGAACCGGTCGACACTGAGGTGGTCTCTGACCCCGATAGCGAGTCCGAACACTACCGAGACGAGGAGTGTGATGAAGACGAGCGTAATCTCGGTTCGGTCGCTCTGGTTCATACTGGTGTGCTCTCTGTGGGGCAGGATAAGTTGGTCGGACAGTCTGACCGACAGAAAACTCTCTACCGGAGGAATTAGCTTCGGGAAGGAAGGTAGTGGGCCGGACGCGATTTGAACACGCGACCGTCTGATTAAGAGTCAGACGCTCTGCCTAACTGAGCTACCGGCCCTTGCAATCTCCCGTAACCCGTGGTAGGTAAAATGACTTTCCTTTCTGTACGACGACGACAGGGACGCACACACCCTCCGAGAGGCGGCAAACGGGTGGTGTTAAGTGTCGGCCGACCGGAGTTGCGGGCAACAATGAGTGCAGGGGTCAGTGTCTCTTCGATGTCCACGTATGCGATTCTCGGATGTGGGAGCGTCGGGCACGCCGTGGCCGAGGAACTCGCGGACGAGGGCAAGGATGTCCTCATCCTCGACAAGGACGAGAGTCGCGTTGAAGCCCTGCGCGACCAGGACCTGAACGCGCAGACGACCGATATCGCCGAACCGGAACTCGCCGACGTCGTCGCCGACCGCGACGTGGTCCTCATCCTCTCGTCGGACGTCGAAGCGAACAAGGCCGCCGTGTCGACCATCCGTGAGCGAGAAGACGACAAGTTCGTCGTCGTCCGCGCGTCTGACCCCGTCTCCGAAGACGAACTCACGAAACTTGGTGCCGACGTGGTCATCAACCCCTCCGAGGTCATCGCCGACTCCGCACTCCGAAGCGTCGAGTCCGGCGAACTCGAATACAAAGCCCGACAACTCGCCGATATCCTGCGTGAGACGGACCACGGACTGGCCATCCTCACACACGACAACCCAGACCCCGACTCACTCGCCTCGGCAATCGCGTTACAGGCCATCGCCCTCGAGTACGACATCGAAGCCGACATCCTCTACTCGGGCGACATGGGCCACCAGGAGAACCGGGCGTTCGTGAACATCCTCGGCATCGAACTCACGCCGCGGTCGGACGCGAAACCACTCGAAGAGTACGGTGCCGTCGCCCTCGTCGACCACATGAAGTCCGGGATGCCGGACCTCGGCGACGCCGAGATTACGGTGTTCATCGACCACTTCGAACCCGACGAGGGTATCGACGCGCGTTTCACCGACATTCGCCCGAACGTCTCGTCGACGTCGACTATCCTCACGAAGTACATCCAAGAGTTCGACCTCAGCCCCTCGAAAGCGGTCGCGACGGCGCTCCTGTACGGCATCCGTGCCGAGACGCTCGACTTCAAGCGCGACACGACGCCCGCAGACTTGACCGCTGCGGCGTACCTCTACCCGTTCGCGGACCACGACACACTGGAGAAAGTCGAGTCGCCGTCCATGTCACCCGAGACGTTGGACGTGCTCGCCGAAGCCATCCAGAATCGGGAGGTACAGGGGTCCCACCTCGTCTCGAACGCAGGGTTCATCCGTGACCGAGACGCCCTGACGCAGGCGGCCCAACACCTGCTGAATTTGGAAGGTATCACCACCACGGCCGTCTTCGGCATCGCCGACGACACCATCTACCTCGCTGCTCGCTCGAAGGACATCCGGATGAACATCGGGAAGATTCTGAGCGACGCCTTCACGGGTATCGGCGAAGCCGGTGGCCACTCCACGCAGGGCTCTGTCGAGATTCCGCTCGGCATCTTCACCGGTATCGAGTCGAGCGACGACAACCGCGATACGCTCTTGCAACTGACTGAAGAAGCGGTAAAGCGCAAGCTCTTCCGTGCAATGGGAGTGGAGAGCGGCGAGAGCGGAAACGGGAGTTAGAACCTACGCGAGAAGCGACTCTTCGTCTTCTTCGGGGTTCTTCAGGCGCTCGATGACGTCGTTGATGAGGATGACGTCGCCGACTGCACGAACCCACCGGTACGGAATGAGTACGCCCTTGCCAGGCTCGATTTGATTCCGGAACAGTTCGTTGTTCAGCGCCGTCAGCGCGAGTCCAGTGACCGTCTCGTGGTCTAAGTCGAGGCGGACGTCTTCGACTTCGCCGACGAACACGCCGTTGTTCGAGTAGACCTCACGGCCTACGAGCGTCGTAATCTCTTCGGGCGTCCCGTCCATATCCGCCAAATTGGGATGCCGGGTCTTAATAGTTCGTAGCCCACCGGTCACGTCGCAGACACGTGGCTGACGGGCGTCGGACAACGGCGAAAACTGGCAGGTGAGGGGACCTACCGTCGCGGCGCGACGAGTTCGACCGGATGGCGAGACGGTCTGCGCAACAGCGAGTCGAGTTGTTCGAGACAGGACGTCCCGCTCGCGACGACGGTTCGGTCGCGCGTCTCGTCCGTCTGGAACTGCTCTCGCAGTTCGGACCCGACGTCCATGCTCAGTTCGTAGTATTCGGATTTGTAGCCGAACGACCCGGCCATCCCACAGCACTCCACGTCGGACGTGGCCACGTCGTACCCGAGGTCCGAGAGGACGGCTTCGGTGTGGCCTTCGAGGCCGAGAGTTCGCTGCTGACAGTGACTGTGATAGGCGACTTCCGCTCCGTCGACCGTCTGTAGCGCGTCGGCAGGTGCACCGTTTTCGAGCAGTCCAAAGATGTACTCCATCACCTCGTAACTGTTCTCCGAGAGACGCTGGAACGACTTCTCGGGGAGGAACTTCTCGTACTCGCTGTCGAACATCGCGAGGTCCGAAGGTTCGATGACGACGATGTCTCTCCCCTCGTCGATATACTCGGCGAGGCCGGCGTACACGTCGTGCGCGTGGTCTTCGGCCGTGGCAATCATCCCTTGCGAGAGCGGTGCCCGACCCGACGAGCGAACGTCGGGGACGACGACGTCGACACCGAGTGCTTCGAGTGCGCGAACCGCGGCCTTCCCGCGTTCGACTTGTACGTGGTTCGTGTACACGTCCGGGTAGAGGACGGCAGTTCGCGTCGCGTCCTGCACGCGGGAGTCCCGCGCGTCGAACCAGTCTTTCAGTGTCTCGCGCTGGAACGACGGGAGTTCACGCCGCGCGTCGATTCCGAGGAAGCGCTCCATGAGGTCACGCGAGACAGACGATTGGGCGGCCCAGTTGGAGACTGGGGCGAAGAGACTACCGACCTTCGCGGCCGTCTCGAAGTTGCCGAAGAAGCGCTTCTGGAGGCTGACACCGCCGGGTTCTTCGTCGGGCGTGAGGCCCTCGACGAGCCAATCGACTTCCGACACGTCGCCGCGGTTGACCCGGTCGCGGACGACCGTGTTTATCCACGGGATGTCGATGTTGACCGGGCAGGCAGTCGTACAGCGGCTACACCCGGTACAGAGGTCGTTGAACTCGGCGGCCGAGTCGAGGCCTTCGACGCCTGCTTCCCACCCGGTCCCGATGCCACCGGAGTACGTCTCGCCGCCGAAGGCGTGACCGCCGACGTGCTGGAAGTTGGCGCAGACGTTCGAACACGCCGAACACCGGATGCAGTAGAGCGTCTCGCGCAACTGCTCGTCGTCGCGCATGTCGAGTCGACCGTTGTCGATGAGGACGAGGTGGAAGTCGCGGTCGGTCTCGGTTTCGGTGATGGGGGTGTCGGGGTCGTCGAAATCGACCGTCGGGGACTCGACGGGTGGCGTGAGAAGCGAGATGTAGGAGGTGATGTCCTGTCCGGTTCCCGACTTGCCGATGAGTTCGATGAACGGTTGGAGGTCTTCGACGGTCGGGACGACTTTCTCGACACCGGCGACGGCGACGTGTGTATCCGGCACGACGGCCGTCTTACGCGCGTTGCCCTCGGAGGTGACGAGCGCCATCGTCCCCGTGTCGGCGGTGATGAAGTTCGCACCAGTCATTCCCACGTCGGCACCTTCGATGAGTTCGCCGAGTTGCTCGCGGGCGAACATGGTGAGTTCTTCCGCCGTCTCCAGCGGTTCCGCGGGTTCGAACGTCTCGTTGAACAGGTCGGCGATGGCCTCGCGCGACTTGTGGATGGCGGGCGCGACGATGTGCGACGGTGTCTCGTCGGCGACTTGGAGTACCCACTCGCCGAGGTCCGTCTCCACGACGTCCACGTCTGCCGCTTCGAGTTCGTCGTTGACCTCTATCTCCTCGGAAGTCATCGACTTCGACTTGACGACTCGTTCGGCCTCCTCGTCTTCGCAGACCTCACGGATGTAGCGGTTCGCGTCGGCGGCGTCGTCGGCGATGTACATCGTCCCGCCGTTTTCCTCGATGGTCTCGCGGAGTCGGCCGAGGAGTTCGGGGAGTCGCTCGATGGCGTCTTCTTTTATCTCTCGTGCCTCGGCTTTCAGGCCCTCGTAGTCGTCGAGCGTCTGGACGGAGTCGTAGCGCCCCTGATTGAACCCGCGGGTACTCGTTCCGACGGCGTCGCCTTCCGTCTCCATCAACTGGCGAATCTTCGCCGCCTTCGCCTCGCGCGCCTTACTCATCGAGAATCACCACGTGGACGTCTTTGGGGCCGTGCGCACCCTTCACGAGTGCACCCATGTCGGCGGTCGCACTCGGTCCGGTGGCGATAATGGCCGAATCGTGCCCGGTTCGGAACTCCTCGCCCAGCCATTCGAACGCCTCGGGCATTCCCGAGACGATGTCCGATTCGCGGAGGACGGCGACGTGGAGGTCACCGAACAGACTCACGGGTTCGACGCCGTCGGGCGTGCCCTGCACGACGACGCTCCCGTAGTCCGCGATGCCGATTCCCGCCGCCGTGATTCCGGCGTTCGCGTCCCGGAGGTCGGCAGGTGTCGGGTCAGTGTTCACCCACGACGGCAGTTCCACACCGTCGTAAGGGAGTTCGACGCCGACGGCAGGGTCGTCACAGACCTCACGGAGGACTGTAGCCACCTCTCCCGGCGACGCGTGTGTCCAGCCTACTTCGAGTCGTTCGAGTGAGTCCTCGAACGTCGCAACCGTGCCGGTTGACATATTCACGGCTTACGTGTTCTGCATAATCGTTCTTCGGGTTCCTACAGCCCTGATACGGTTAATGATGAAAGATTCGAGCGTTCACGAGAACCCACAGTGGAGAGTTACGAGAACCAGCCACTCGCCTCGTCTGCATCGGGGACGGTTCCGGCGGCGTCACGCTTTCCTGCCGCGGATTTCCCGACTGCATACGCTTGTACGACGAAGTAGACTGCCCAGAGGCCATACCCGCCGATACCGCTTCCGAGAATCGTTGGTGCCGTCTCGAACGCCGCGATGCCGAACTCGGCCAGCGTCGTCCCGACGAGGAGGACGCTGAAGTACCCGTAGAACCCGGAAGCCCACCACATGGCGGCGACGCGGCCCCATCCCGGTTGGACGTGCTCTGGGAGTCGCGTCGTGTTCATCACGAGGACGAGGGCAGTGTAGGGCCACATCATGACGCCCGACATCGCAGCACCGACGACGAGGAAGAAGAACGGTTCGCGCCCTTCGAACGGCGAGGTGAACACGAGGATGATGACGATTCCCCAGACGCAGAACGCGGTGAGCAGTCGCCAGAACAGTTTCGGGAGGTCCCACCCCGCCTCACGGCCGTACGATTCGTAGAGTGCGTCGGCGCTGTTGCGGACGAACGACTCGACGATGGCGTACTCGGTGGTGAAGAGTGCGACGAACAGGATGGCGAAGACGAGGAACGACCCGATGGGGCCGAGGAGTGGGACGACGTCGCCAAGCCACATCTGGATGGCATCGGTTGTCGTCCCGGGCGCGTAGCGGATAGCGACGCTCATCAGGGCCGGTGCGACGACGAGGAGTCCGACGACGAACGTCAGGAGGTGTTCGAGTTGGACGACGCGCCACCACCCACGCCACCGGCGGAGGTTCGTCACCGTCGGTCGGAAGGTGAACCCATCGCGCTCGATTGGTTCTGGGTCGTCGCCCCGGAGTGGGTTCTTGACGCGGCCCTGATAGTTCCCCATCCCGTAGCCTTTCTCGCGCATCCAGAGACTCTGCGAGAGGTTGAGATAGCCGCCCGCGCCGGCGAAGGCCAGACCACCGAGGAAGACGGCGATGTCGATACCGTCCGGGAGACTCCCGACAGATTGCGCGGCGTCGGGGATGCTACTGAACTCCACCCACGACCCGGTGACGCCGACGAGCATCAGCGTCGCGCCGATGGCGACGAACAAGAGTCCGATTTGGAACACTTCGACGGCGTTGTACATGACCGACGACGTCTGGTACGAGAGCCAGATGAGCGCCATCAGGCCGACTGCGATGAGTTTCCACGTGGCGACGTCGAGTCCGAGGACGGTGAGTGACCCGCTCAATCCCAGTGCTGTCGCGCCAACCTGTGCGGCCCCGGCGGCCCATCCGGGCCATCCGAGGCTGACGAGGCCACCGAACAGGAACGCCCACGGCCAGTATGTTCCCACGCGGGCGAACGCGCGAAAGATGCTTTCTCCCGTCGCGAGCGTCCAGCGCTGAAGTTCGGTGTTGATGACGAACTGCGTGAAGACGCCGACGACGAACGCCCAGAAGACCATCCACCCGAATTGGGCGGTCAACACGGGCCAAAAGAGCGTCTCACCGCTTCCGAGAGAGGCACCGAGCATGATGGCAGATGGGCCAACGACGTGTCCGACACGTGGGACGCGCGGAAGGTCGGCGAGGCGGAACGACCCACCCGTGCCCGCTTCGGGATACTCGTCGGACTCGGTAGCCTCTCGTAAATCGCTGTAGCGAAGCGGAAGGTACCACGTGCCGCGATACTGTTTTCCTTCGACTTCCGAAGCGTACACGTCGTCGCCACCGGTGACACCCTGCTTCGGTTCGAGTCGTTCGTCTCGTGTGCCGTCTTCGTCAGTCGATTCCACCCGTGACGGGTCGTCAGGGTCTGGGCCGACGCGACCATCGCTCATCGAGTGACCCTCTCCGCGATGATTCTATCTGCCGGCGAATCGATTGACATCGGTACGTTGGCCGAGACTGTGGCCTGATGCCGTATAAATTCGTAGGGTGCAGGAACCTGTTTCGAGCGGGGTTATCCCCCGAGGAAGTGCCAGATGTGACCACGTTCTTCGGGCGGGTCCACACCGGGGAGTTGCTTGAGCGCGGGTTGGATGGCGTTCCACCATCCTTCCGCCGACTCGAATCCCGCCGGGTACTCGTAGTACACGTCGCGGAGGAAGTCTGCTTTCTTGGCTTCGGGATGGTCGGTGAGATACTCGTACGCGGCAGAGAGTGCCTCGCGTCGGGCGTCGAGCATCGGCCCACTTCCCGGCAAGTCGGCCTGTTCGATGGCGTTCGAGACTGCAGGCGGGTGGTCGAGGCCGTGTCCGCCCTCGGCCCCCGCCCCTCTGTGGGGTGACTCTCTCGTGGACGGACGCTCGCCACTCGTCTCTGCGGACGTAGTCGCCACGCTAGCGTCCCCGGTCAGCGGAATCCACCAGACGCGACTTCGGGCACCGACCTTTCTCGTGGCGAGGTCACCGCGTTCTTCGAGTTCGTTCAGTTTGTTGTGGGCAGTCCGACGAGAGCAATCGAGTTCCTCCAAAACGTCCGTTGCGGTGAGTGGACGAGCAGCGTCGTCCCGGGCGCGGAATACGTCCAACACGGCGTCCAGTGAGATGCGTCCCACGTACTGTCCGTGCTCGTTTCGAGCGCGCGCACCAGACTCGTCCTCCATGGTTCACCCTCTATACACGAAGGCATAAGCCTTTGCACACGAGTGAAATTCCACTGTACTTGTGTGTAGTGGCCGACTCACACGTGTGGAAAGGGTGGTCGACGGCACTTTTCGTGAAGAACACCCCAAACGACGAAACACCGGCACGAATCCCTGAAACCCCGAATTTCGACGTTTAAACGGCCAAATTGAAAATATGCACACGAGTGTACTGGGTTCCGAGCACCGGGGCCGGATCGACAGAGGATATGTCACGAATAGCAACGAACGATAGGTATTTATCACAAAGGTTGTGTAGCAGATGCCACGATGTACCGCATCAGGCACGAATCTGGAATGGAAACGGCTGGAACGAGCTGTGGAGGTGAGCAGCATGGTTAGTGCGACCAACGCACTCATTGCGCTGCTCCCGCTGCTGACTATCGCGTACCTCATGGTTGGCCGGTATTGGCCCGCGACGCGGGCGATGCCGGTCGCATGGCTGGTCGCCATCGGCGCAGGGGTTGTCGGGTGGGGCATGACCCCGACGTGGATTGCCGCCGCGACGATTAACGGATTCATCACGGCAGCGAACATCCTCTACATCGTCTTCGGTGCCATCCTGCTCCTGTACACGCTCAAGCAGACGGGCGCGTTCGACTCCATCAACAACGGGTTCGCGTCCATCAGTGAGGACCGTCGCGTGCAGGTCGTCCTGCTCGTCTTCCTCATGGGCTCGTTCATCGAGTCGGCCGCCGGGTTCGGTACCCCGGCCGCAATCGTCGGTCCGCTTCTCGTCGGTCTCGGCTTCCCGCCACTGGCCGCCGTCGTGGTTGCCCTCACGGGTAACCTCATGGCAATTACGTTCGGTGCCGTCGGGACGCCGCTCATCATCGGGATGATCGACATCTTCGAGGGCGTCGAGTCGATTAGTACCGAAGTCCTCGGTGCCGGAAACTTCGAATCCATCGCCGCGTGGGTCAGCGAAATCGCCGTCTTCGCTGCCATGCACCACGTCGTCGTCGGCATCGCGCTTCCGTTCATCGGTGTCGCCATGATGACGCGCTTCTTCGGCGAAGAGCGGTCCATCAAACCGGCACTCGAAGTGCTGCCTCTCACGCTGTTCGCGTGGGCGTCGTTCTCGGTTCCGTACTTCCTGACCGCGTACTTCCTCGGACCGGAGTTCCCGGGTCTCCTCGGGTCGATGGTCGGTCTGGCCGTGACCGTTAGCGCGCTCAAGGCTGGCCTCTTCCACCCCGACGAAGAGTGGGACTTCGCGCCCGAGTCGGCGTGGCCCGACCACTGGGTCGGTGACATCGAGCCGGGCGAATCGACGACCGACAACGTCTCTGTCGCCGCCGACGGTGGGTCGGTTCAGTCCACCATGCCGGCATCGGCTGGTCAGATGTCGCTGCTGAAGGCGTGGACGCCGTACGCGCTCGTCGCGCTCCTGCTCGTCGTGACCCGCGTCGCGGACCCTGTCAAGGCCTTCATCACCAGTGACCTGTTCGTCGTCGGGTGGAGCAACATCCTCGGAACGGGCCTCGGAAACGACTTCGCGTTCCTCTACCTGCCCGGTGCAGTGTTCATCGCAGTGCACCTCGTGACGATTCCGATTCACGGAATGCGGAGTGAAGATATCAAGGCGTCGTGGACAGAGACCGTCGAGAAGGTCGGACCCGCAGTCGTCGCACTGCTGTTCGCCGTCGCCACGGTGCAGATTATGCTCCAGTCCGGCGCAGCGACGGGCAGTGACAGTATGCTCATCGTCCTCTCCGAGGGCATGGCGGGCATCGCTGGCTCGGCGTACCCGTTCTTCGCCGCGTACGTGGGCGCATTCGGTGCGTTCCTCGCGGGGTCGAACACCGTCTCCGACATCCTGTTCGGCACCTTCCAGTACGGTGTTGCAGACCAGATTGGCACGCCGAAGACCATCATGCTGGGTGCGCAGGCAGTCGGTGGCGCCATCGGGAACCTCATCGCCGTCCACAACGTCGTCGCTGCGCTCGCAGTCGTCGGCCTCGTCGGCGAAGAGGGACGCGTCATCCGCCTCGAACTCATCCCGCTCGTCTACTACGGGACGGCCACCGGCATCCTCACGCTCCTGTTCAGCTACGTGCTGTTCCCCGGCGTGTTCTAAACGGTGGACGTTCGGACGGAGAATCGTTCACGAATGAAAATACACACACCCTCTTCCGGGTGTCTTTATTGTTTCACACAAATCCACTACTAGAGAGACCAATCAATGGCATCTAACACGCACGAAGCGGCCGCCGACCCCTCACTGGAGGGTAACTACGACTACGTCAACGACGACGTAGAGCGGCCAGGGCTGGTCGAAGACCTCGAATCCATCGTCGAGGGCGACGTGCGATTCGACACCTACACAAGAACGCTGTACGCCACGGACGCCTCGGCGTACGAGAAGATGCCCATCGGCGTCGTCATGCCGAAGTCGACGGCAGACGTGGCGGCGGTGATGGAGTACTGCGCCGAGCGCGAGATACCCGTCCTCCCGCGAGGCGGTGGCACGAGTCTCGCAGGCCAGACGGTCAACGAGGCTGTCGTCCTCGACTTCGTCCGACACATGGGCGAGGTCACAGATGTCGACCCCGACACGCGGACGGCGACTGCCGAAGTTGGCGTTCGACTCGGTGAACTCAACGAACAGTTGGCCCCGCACGGCCTGAAGTTCGCTCCCGACCCGGCGTGGGGTGACCGCTCCGCCCTCGGCGGCGCAATCGGCAACAACTCGACTGGGGCGCACTCGCTGAAGTACGGCAAAACCGACTACTACATCGAAGAACTCGAAGTCGTCCTCGCGGATGGCACGGTGACGACGTTCGGTGAGATGAGCGTCGACGAACTCCGGGAGAAGGGCGACCCCCAGGGCTCGCTCGAACAGCGAATCTACGCGAAAGTCGCACAGGTGCTCGACGACGAGGCAGACGAGATTTCCGAGCGCTACCCAGACCTGAAGCGCAACGTCTCGGGGTACAACCTCGACATGCTCGTCGACGAGATGCGCGGTGAGCGTCGGACCCCCGACGACACCGGCATCGACGACGAGTGGGACGCGGGCACCGTCAACCTCGGCCGTCTCATCGCCGGGAGCGAAGGGACGCTGGCACTCGTCACGAAGGCGACTGTCTCGCTCGAACCCATCCCAGAGACGGCGTCCGTCGCACTCCTCACGTACGACGACGTCATCGACGCGATGCACGACGTGGCACCCATCCTCGAACACGAACCCGCGGCGGTCGAGGTCATGGACGACGTGCTTCTCGACTTGGCGCGTGACACGGCCGAATTCGCCGACGTGGTCGGGATGCTTCCCGAGGGCACGGATTCGACACTCCTCGTCGAGTTCTACGCCGACTCCGACGAAGCAGGCAAGCAGAAGGTCGCAGACCTCATCGAAGACAGGGTCATCGACCCCGACGGGACTGCGTTCGAACCCAACGGCGGGTCCGCCTCGGTGACCACCAAAGACCGTCGCGCGACCGACTTCATGGAGGCGCACGACGCCGACACCCGCGCGAAGTTCTGGAAGATGCGTAAGTCGGGCCTCCCGATTCTCCTCTCGCGGACGACCGACGAGAAACACATCGCGTACATCGAAGACACCGCTATCCCGGCGGAGAACCTCCCGGACTACGTCTCCGACTTCCAGGATATCCTCGACGAACACGACACCTTCGCGTCCTACTACGCACACGCGGGGCCGGGCGTCCTCCACATTCGACCTCTCGTCAACACGAAGACGGTCGAAGGCGTCGAGACGTTCGAAGAAATCGCCGACGAAGTGACGGACCTCGTCGTCAAGTACGGCGGGTCCGTCTCCGGCGAACACGGCGATGGCAGGGCACGAACCCAGTGGAACCGGAAACTGTACGGGGACCACCTCTGGAACGTCTTCCGCGACCTGAAGAGCGAGTTCGACCCCGACTGGTTGCTCAATCCGGGGAACATCTGCGGCGACTACGACCTGACCGAGAACCTCCGGTTCTCACCGGACTACGACTTCGACGCCGGATTCGAGACGACGCTGAACTGGGACAACGACAACGGATTCGAGGGCATGGTCGAACTCTGTCACGGGTGTGCTGGGTGTCGCGGCCAGCAGTCCACCGTCGGTGGCGTCATGTGTCCGACGTTCCGCGCCGCCGAAGAGGAGATTCAGGCGACTCGCGGGCGAGCGAACATGCTTCGGCAGGCCATGAGCGGTGGCCTCCCGGAAGACGAGATGTTCGAAGACGAGTTCGTCCACGAGGTGCTGGACCTCTGTGTCGGGTGTAAGGGGTGTTCGAAAGACTGCCCGAGCGAAGTCGACATGGCGAAGATGAAAGCCGAGGTGATGCACGAGTACCACCAGCGCAATGGCTCCAGTCTCCGCGACCGAATATTCGCCAACATCGACTCGCTGTCCGAACTCGGGTCGAAGTTCGCACCGGTCAGCAACGCCGCGACGAAGGTTCCCGGCGCGCGCTGGGTGATGGAGAAGACCATCGGCATCGCCAAAGAGCGGTCACTGCCGAAATTCCACTCACAGAGCTTCGAGGGGTGGTTCACGTCGCGCGGGTCGGCGGCAATCGCCGAAGCGCAGGCCGACCGAAAGGTGCTGTTGTTCCCCGATACCTACACGAACTACAACCACCCCGAAGTGGGGAAAGCGGCCGTCGAGGCACTCGAAGCGGCGAACGTCCACGTTCGCATCCCCGAGGGAGTTGCCGGGTCCGGCAGACCGCCGCACTCGAAGGGCTTCCTCGACAAAGCGCGGGCCGACGCGAAACAGAACGTCGAGGTACTCGCACCCTTCGTCGAAGAGGGGTGGGACATCGTCCTCTGTGAACCCTCGGACGCGGTAATGTTCCAGTCTGACTACCTCGACTTACTCTCCGGCGACGACGTGGAGGCCGTCGCGGCCAACTCCTACGGCGTCATGGAGTACGTCGACACGTTCCGACTGGACGAGTCGCTCTCGTTCCTCCCGCAGAACGACTACCTGACCTACCACGGCCACTGTCACCAGAAGTCCACGAAGAAGGACCACCACGCGGTGGGCGTCCTCCGCCGCGCCGGGTTCGACGTGGACCCACTCGACTCGACGTGCTGTGGCATGTCCGGGTCGTTCGGGTACGAGGCCGAACACTACTCGATGTCGAAGGCGATTGGGAACATCCTCGAAGGGCAGGTTGCGGACAGTCCGGGCGACGTCGTCGTCGCTCCCGGCGCGTCCTGCCGGTCGCAACTCGAAGACATGGGTGTGGACGAAGAACCGCCACACCCAGTCGAGATGCTCGCCCGCGCCATCGAGGTGTAAGCGCACCGAAGCGCCGAATAGACGAGCGAAACACCGTCACACACCGATTTTTCACACGTCGAGTAACGGTTCCTCGCGGACGGGTGCTTCGACCCGCGACTTGATTCCGAGCAACATCCCGCGAGTCATCATGAACGTCACCGGGTCGAGTACCAACTGACTGGCGACGCGAAGCGCCGGGTTGTCTGGCAGGCTAATCCGTGACCGGACGACGAGGCGCGTCTCCGTCTCTGTGACCGGGTCGAGGACGAACGACCAGACCCACCACGGCGGGTCTTCTGGACTCTGGAGGACGAGGGCTCGCTCGGGACTGATTGCGGCGACTTCGAGTTTGGTGTCGGGGTACCGCTCGGGATTGCCGAGTCGAACCTCGTCGCCGAGGGCGATATCCTGGTACTCGGGGATGATTTCGTCGGCGTTGTGGATGTCGAGACCGACGAGATTCTCCGCCCACTCGTAACTGTAGAATCCGCCGCGTCCCTGTCCGAGTTGCCGAAGCCACGGCCAGATGTCTTCCGGGGGCGCGTCGATGGTGAGAGCCATCGTGGACTCCCCGTCTGGTTCTGGGAGGAGGGCGTCGCCGGCCAAGGGGCGTCGGACCTCAGTCGGCGTCGCACCCCAGTTCAACATCCGGGGTCTGACGACGGTCCAGTACGCTGCGCCGACGAGTGCGAGACCCGCAAGTCGTCGAACGCGTCGCATCCGCGACGTCTTTGTGGTCGGTTCAGGGGTCGGTTCCGCTCGGTGTCGTTCTGTAGATGGGACTGACACGGTGTTCACCACTACCTGAATCGATGCGAAGAAACTACTTAGCCGAGTACGCAAATTCCCGTGTGCTGAGACCTATGCCCCACGATTGTCTGGAAGCAGAGAAATTCGTCGGTTCGTGACGTCCCGCCCGTCCCGTCTCGGCCACTTCCGACAGTCCAGCGGCCACTTCCACCGGGCCACCCATCTCAATTCGCTAGGTCGTCGAGAACCTCGCCGAACACGTCGAGTGCGGCGGCCATCTCGTCTGGCGTGCCGCCGAGTGCGACTCGGAACGCCGCTGGTGCACCGAAGAACCGGCCGGGGACGACGAGAACGCCGCGTTCCCACGCGGCGTCGGCCACCTCGTCGCCGTCGTAGTCGTCGTGCGAGAGGAACGCGAACGTGCCGCCGGCGTGGATACGACCCGAGAGGTTCGACCGGTCTGCGACGAACGACGCCAGTCGTTCGTGGTTCGCAGAGAAGTGCTCACGGGCGGTCGATTCGAGGCGGTCACTGTGGTGGAGGGCGCGGCGGGCGAGTTTCCGACTGGGGTCGGCCACCGACGGCAGGTACAGTGACGCCGAGCGTGCGCGTTCGACGACTTCCGGGTCGGCGATTATCCAGCCGATTCGAAGGCCGCCGAGACCGTAGAACTTCGTCAACGACCCCGTGGTGACGACGTTCGGCAGGCCCGCCGCAGTTTCACCACCAAATGGGCCGTCGTGAGCGGGGTCGACGAAGGGGGCGTACACCTCGTCGACGAGGAGCGACCCGCCGGCGTCGCCCACGACGTGCGCCAACTCGGCGAGTTCGGCGCGCGAGGCGAGTCTCCCCGATGGGTTGTGCCGGTTCGTGACGACGGCGTACGTGAACGTATCCGATTTCGCACCGTCGATACGGGGCGGTTCGATGTCGTAGTCGTACTCCGGTGGGCGGACGAATCGGTCGACGCGCGCACCCAATGCCTCCGGAACCGCAGCAAGTGGTTGATACCCCGGTTTCTCGACGAGGACCTGTGGCCGTGGATGGTCTTCAGAGTCGTCTCCGCGGTCGTCGTCTGCTTCGCCGGGGTGGCCCGGATGGTCGAGTAAGGCGCACGACGCGAGGAAGTTCGCACTCGACGCGCCCGCCGTGACGAGCACCCACGATTCCGGCACATCGTATCGGGCCGCGAGTTGGGACACGAGTGTCTCGTCCACGGGGTCGGGGAGGCCGGCGAGAATCGGCGGCACGACTCCGCCGTCGTCTGCTGCGACGCGGAGGTCACTCGTCGCGAGGTCGAACGTCGCCTCGTCGGCGCGCCCGACAATCCACTCTAGATACGGAATCGCGGGAAACGTCGTCATTGGAACCCCTTCGATGTGCCCCTCGTAAGTCGTTGGGGTTGCGAGGCCGGCGCCTGGTCTACTCTTCACGCGCTGTGGAGAAAGGAAGCGGCGTAGAGGCCGCCGCCCAGCGGTCGATTTGTGAGCGTGCCCACGCGACGGCGTCTGGTCTGTCGTTGGAGACGACGCCGACGAGCGTGCGGGAAGAGTAGGTTTCGACGATAGCAACCGGTCCGGTCGGCCGTTCGACCACGAGGAGACTGTACGGGAGCGACGCTATCGAGCGAAGCGAGAACGAGTCCGTCGCACAGAGTTCGACGAGTTGGGGTCGATACGCCGTGACGAGTCGCTCTACCACGTCTTCTGTGGCGACGAGTTCGGCCGAGACGTCGTCGTCGACGATGCGGCGATAGTACACCTCGACTTGGGATGGGAGCGCGGCGACGACACACCCTCTCACCGACACTGCGTCCTCGAGGAGCGACGTGAGTCTCTCGAGCGGTTGTTCGCCGTCCGAATCAGACGCGACGACGACGTCGCACCCATCGAGCATCACCGAGTCGAAGGGCGCATCGGGTGGCAGTGATTCGAGTGCGCTGGCGGCCTCGCCGATATCGTCCAACTGCGCGACGAACCGATTGTACGTGCTGAGCGCCATCCGGCCCGAGAGCGTCGTGTGAGCGACGCCGTCGACCACGTCGACGAAACCGACGCCTTCGAGTTCACGTATGCTCCGGTCGATGGTCGACCGAGAGACGCCGAGTTCGGTGGTCAGGTCGGCCGGTTTCTTCCCGCCTTCGGAGAGCGAGACGAGCACCTCCCTACGCGACGTGAGTACGTCGAATACCTCACCGGGGTCGAACCCAACCATGCCTGTCGTTTGCCGTTATGACACTTAAATGACTCGTGCAGCGGGAGGAAGCATATAAATGATAAAAATGTTTATATAGCAGTATTCAAGTCGTGCACGGTATCCGCAAGAGGTGAGGTAAAGTGTCTTCACTGTGTATCTCTACGTGCCGGGGTGCCTCTGACAACCGGCTAAACCGCCTCAACCGGGGTGCCCGGTCCGGTTCGGGCGGACGAAGGGGGTGGGACCCCCCTTCACACTTTGCTTTCGAACGCTGCTACCGCGAGCGATGTCGCCGTCTCCGTATTTTCGAACACTGCGAGGTGTGCATCGCAATCACAGTCGGACGAACCGAACCCGTCGAGTGCCGACGCATCGAGTGCAGACGACACGGCACATTCGACGTTCTGTTCGGTCACACAGACCACGTGCGCGAGTTCGACGTCGGGGGTGCCACCGAGATAATCGACGTGCCAGTGGCGGGCGTCGTGTTCTCCAGAGGCGACGCGTCGGTGCCTGAGGACGCGGCGGAGGCCTCCCGTTCCGAACGCGCTTCCGACGTAGACGTATCCGCCAGCGTCGAACTGACAGTCGCCGAGGGCACCGACCTCGATAGTCGTCTCGGGAACCGCGAAAACCAGTGCGTAGGTTCCGCGCGGTGCTTCCGTGTCGAGTTCGAGTGGGTCGTCGCCGGTGGCGAGGACGTCGGGTTCGAGCGAGTAGACGGTCACGAGTGAGGGTTGCTGTGAGGACTACGAAAGTCCGGCGGGGCGCGGTTCAGCGTGTTCGACGAGTGCATCGAAGCGAGCGAGTGCTTCGGGTTGCATACGGTAGCGACTGTGAACGTCGTCCGCGTCGCGGCCACGACCACTCGCGACGCCGACGACACGGGCAATCGTCTCGTAGTTGTCGCGGACGAGACTGCCGACGAGGCCGGGCATACCAGCCCTGTCGGCGAGTTCCTTCGCGGCGGCGCGACCCGCGTACACACGTTCTTCTCGCCGGTCTGCGAGGACCATCGCGAAGGGAACCTCGTCGAACTGGTCGGCGAGGAACGCTTGCGCGGCGTCGTCGTACCACGAGATTGCTTCCACGTCGTCGAGACGTTTCAGCGCAGTCGCGGCCACGGAGCAATAGGGGCACTCACCGTCGTAGATGAGCACGGCGTCCACGTCCATACGATTCTGTCGGGACGCGACGGACAAAAGGTACACGGCGGGTTGACTGCCCCCGGCGACAGCGTTAGGGTCCCGAAGTCCGCAGAGGGCGTGTGGACGACCTCATCGAGTGGCTTGGGAACCGCCCGTACTACGAGGGGCAGATTCGGGCACACCGCCAGTTCGACGCGCGGGACCCCGCGTTCGCCGACATCGACCTCGAACCTCGGTTGGCGTCGGCGCTCTCGGACCGTGGTATCGACCGTCTCTACCGACATCAGGCACAGGCAGTCGAAGCAGTCCGCGACGGCGAGAACGTGGTCCTCGCCACGCGGACCGCGAGCGGAAAGAGTCTGGCGTACACGGTTCCCGCGTTCGAACGAGCGATGGACCACGGCGGTCGAACGCTCTACCTCGGCCCGCAGAACGCCCTCGTCGCCGACCAACTCGACACGCTCTCGGACCTCGCACACGGCTTAGGCTTCGGGAGTCGCGTCTCGGTCGACCAGTACACCGGTCGTCTGTCGAAATCCGAGAAGCGCGACGTTCGAAAACGGCGGCCGACGGTCCTCCTGTCGAATCCCGACATGCTCCACTACGCACTGCTCCCGCACGCACACCGCCTGTGGGAGTGGTTCTTCTCGTCACTGGAGACGGTCGTCATCGACGAGGTTCACGGTTACCGCGGCGTCTTCGGAAGCCACGTGGCACTCTTACTGCGCCGACTCAAACGCGTCTGCGAACGATTCGGGTCCGACCCGCAGTTCGTCTGCTGTTCGGCGACCATCGGCAATCCGGTCGAACACGCCGCCCGAATCACTGGGGAAGACGAAACCTCGTTCGCACTCGTCGACGAGGACACGAGTGGCACCGGCGAGACGCACTGGGTGCTCTGGAATCCCCCCGAGTACGAGAACCCCGACGCGGGCGGGTCAGGACGCAGACGGTCCGGCCACGTCGAGACGAAGAACCTGTTCGTGGACCTCGTTGCCCGCGGCCATCAGACGCTCGCGTTCACCCGTGCCCGGCAGGCCGCCGAACGCTACGCCTCGGAGAGTGCGAGCGACCTGCGAAAGCGGGGCGAACACGGACTGGCAGGCGCAGTCGCCGCCTATCAGGCCGCCCTCACGCACGACCGGCGGCGAGAGATAGAAGCAGGCCTCCACGACGGCGACATCAGCGGTGTCTGGAGCACCAACGCGCTCGAACTCGGTGTCGACGTCGGCGGCCTCGACGTGGTCCTCATCGACGGCTATCCGGGCACGCGGATGTCCGCGTGGCAACAGGCAGGGCGTGCAGGCAGGGGCGATAGACCCGCGCTTGTCGTCCTCGTCGGCGGCGAGGACCAACTCGACCAGTACCTGATGACACACCCCGCGGAGTTCTTCGACGGCGACCCGGAACGGGCGGTGTCGGACCCCGAAAACGACCATCTGCTCCCGAGTCACGTCGCGTGCGCGGCGGCCGAAAATTGGCTCTCAGCAGCAGACGACACCTACTTCGGACAGACGTTCCCGAGTGTCGTCTCAGACCTCGAAGACGCGGGAACGCTGGCCCGCCGGGAGACGAACGACGGAATCCGCTGGACCCACGACGGCGACAATAGTCCGCAGCACACCATGAGTCTCCGAACCATCACCGACAGAGAGGTTCAGTTGATGGACTCACGGAACAACGAGACCATCGCGAAACTCGCCTTCGACGACGCCCTCCGCGACGCTCACCCCGGCGCAGTGTATCACCATCAGGGCCAGACGTACGAAGTCGCGGACCTCGATTTGGACCGCGACGTGGCCCGTCTGCAACCGACGTGGGCAGATTACTACACCCGCGTCCTCCACGACAAACACATCACCGTCGAACGGGACATCCTCTCGAAACCGCTGTCTGCACGCCCCGACGTGGAAGTCAGGTTCGCCGAGGTGACGATGCGAAAGCAGATTACGGGGTTCGAGCGTCGCGACCCGAAGCGCGGGACGACGCTCGGCCAACAGTTGCTGGACCTGCCAGAGACGAGTCTGCGGACGAAAGCGCTGTACTTCACCGTCCCCGGCGACGTCGAGTCGGAGATGCGCGAGATGCGTCGCGGCCACGAGAAAGGCAGCGACTACGGGTTCAACGGCGGTATCCACGCCGCCGAACACGGGATGATTTCGCTCTTCCCGCTGACGCTCCTGTGTGACCGCGGCGACATCGGCGGCCTCTCGACGCCGTATCACCCACACACCGAGCAATCGACCATCTTCATCTACGACGGGCATCCCGGTGGCGTCGGGTTGACCCGCGCCGGATACGACATCGTGGAACGTCTGATGCGACAGACAGCAGCGCTCATCCACGACTGCGACTGCGACGACGGGTGTCCATCGTGCGTCCAGTCACCGCAGTGCGGAAACGCGAACGACCCACTGTCGAAAGACACGGCGGTGACGTTGCTGGAGTCGTTGACAGGGGCCCAAGAATGACTCCGGCGAGGCCCAGAACGTTCAGCAGTGAGGCCCAACACGTCTCGAAGTTATTGGCTGCTTGATGCGTTCTGTCGCGGACCAACAGCTATTTTTGGTCGGCCTAAATTCATACAGACGATGGAACCGGACATCTGCGTCGTCGTACCCACCATCCGTGAGTACGAGTGCATGCGGTCTTACTTCGACAACGCCCGCGCACACGACTTCGACCTCGACCGTCTGTTCGTCCTCCTCGTGACCGAGGACTTCTGTGACACCGAGGGGATGGCGGCGATGCTCGACGACGAGGGCGTCGACGGCGCTGTCTTCGACGAGACGGCCCGGCACGAGTGGTACGACGAGCACGAAATCGAGGAGTTCTCGCACCTCGTCCCCGCGGCGAGTCACGCCCAGACGAGTTTCGGCCTGCTCTACATGTGGGCACACCCCGAGTTCGACTACGGCGTCTTCATCGACGACGACACGCTTCCGCACGACGAGTGGGACTTCTTCGGCCGACACATGGACAACCTCCACCGAACCGACGAGGTGGAGTCCGTTTCGAGCGACGAACAGTGGGTGAACGTCCTCTACCAGAACGCCGACGAACACGGTCTGTACCCCCGCGGGTACCCCTACTCGGCGATGGGCGAGACAGTCGAAACCGACACCCGCGAACTCCGAGACGTGGTCGCCTCGCAGGGCCTGTGGACCAACGTCCCCGACCTCGACGCCGTCCGTATCCTGATGGACGGCGACCTGCAGGGACAAGCACAGACCCGAACCGACTTCGGCGACTTCGATGGCGACTTCGTCGCCGAACCCGGCCAGTACCTCACCGTCTGTTCGATGAACCTCGCGTTCGAGCGAGAAGTCATCCCGGCGTTCTACCAGTTGCCGATGGACGACAACGAGTGGGAAGTCGGCCGGTTCGACGACATCTGGTCGGGCGTCTTCCTCAAGCGGGCCGCCGACGTGCTCGAAAAGGACATCCTCACCGGCTATCCGCTCTGTGAGCACAACAAGGCCGCGCGCCCGACGTTCGACGACCTGAACAACGAGGTTCCGGGTCTCGAACTCAACGAACACCTCTGGGAAATCGTCGACACCGTGGGCGGTGACGCCGACTCCTACGCCGGCGTGTTCCAAGCGATGGCCGACGAACTCGCCGACGGCGACTGGTCCGACTATCGAAACGGCGAGTTCTTCAACTACGTCGGAGCGCATATGCAATCGTGGCTGGACTGTCTGGACCACCTCGCAGCACCCCGCGCCGCCGCCCCGGCGGACGACTGACTCCTGCTTTTTCGGTCCTTCGTCGCCCGCTGAACCGGTAGATATAAATGATTTAGGGCGACCTAAATCTATGTATGCAAGACCACGACCGGGAGCTTCGCGGCCACGGTCGTCGCCGGTTCATCACGGCGGCGGCGGCAGTCGGTCTCGGCTCTCTCGCCGGTTGTACCGGGCTCGGCGGCGAAAGCGAGACGGAGACCGACACCAGCGGTGGCGACTCTGTCCAGCAAATCGGGTCTGGTCGCTCACCCTTCGGCGACCGCGAGATTACTGGCGGTGTCTCGATAGCGGAGATGCCCGACCTCTCGGGCGAACTGACGCTCTACTCCGGGCGCGGCGAGGCACTCGTCGGTGAACTCATCTCGTTCTTCGAAGACTACTACGACGACTTCACCGTCCGCCCGCGGTACAACTCCGCGACCGAACTCGTCAACCAGATTCTGACGGAAGGCGAAAACAGCCCCGCAGACGTGTTCTTCTCCGTGAACGCGGGGTCCCTCGGTGCCCTGAAAGACGAAGGCCGGACGCAGTCGCTTCCGACCGACGTGCTGGACCTCGTCCGCGACGAGTTCCACGACCCAGACGGCCAGTGGACCGGCACCTCGGGTCGCGCGCGGACCGTCCCGTTCAACACCGACCAGTTCGACGACTCGGACATTCCCGACGACATCATGGCGTTCCCGGAGACGGAAGCGTTCCGTGACAACATCGGGTGGGCACCCACGTACTCGTCGTTCCAGGCGTTCATCACCGCGATGCGCGTCCTCGAAGGTGACGACGCGACGAAGGAGTGGCTCCAGGGGATGCAGGACCTCGGTGTCACCGAGTTCAACGACGAGTTCCTCGTCTCGCAGGCCGTCGCCGACGGCGAAATCGGTGCGGGCTTTGCGAACCACTACTACATCCAGCGTATCCTCGCCGGGCGACCAGACGCCCCGCTCGGGACCGCCTTCACCTCCGGCGACGCCGGGTCTATCTTCAACGTCGCCGGTGCACTCGTCCTCGACACCGCTGACGACGCGGACCTCGGTGCGAACTTCGTTCGCCACCTGCTCTCCGCGGAAGCACAGGACTACTTCGCGCGGACGACGTTCGAGTACCCGCTCGTCTCGGGCGTGGACCCAATCGGCGAACTCCCGAGTATCGACGAACTCAGCCCACCAGAAGGGCTGGATTTGACCCAACTGTCGGACCTGGAGGGAACCGTGCGACTCTTGCGTGAGGTGGGCGTGCTCTGAGGTAAGACAAGACGATGGCCACCGAACAGCAGACGCAGACCGGCGACGGCGAAGACGAGCAACCGCTCGGTCTGACTATCGCGAGCGGTGCTGTCGCTGCCGCCGTCATCGTCCCGCTGTTGTGGCTGGTCAAATCGGCGCTCGACGTCGGGTTCTCGGACGCACTTGCGCTCGTCACCCGACCGACGACAGTCGAAGTCTTCCTGAACAGTACGGTCCTCGTCGTCCTCGTGACGGCGGCGTGTGTCGCACTCGGCGTCCCACTGGCGTATCTCACCGTCCGGACCGACCTGCCGTTCAAGCGCTTCTGGACTATCGTCATCGCGCTCCCACTCGTCATCCCGAGTTACATCGGCGCGTTCGCGTTCGTGTCGGCGTTCGGTCCGCAAGGCGTCTTCCAGCGCCTGCTCGAACCGTTCGGGGTCGAATCGCTCCCCGAAATCTACGGGCTTCCCGGAGCCGTTTTAGTGTTGACGCTCTACACGTACCCGTACGTGTTCATCACCACCCGGGCCGCGCTGAAGTCGATGGACACCACGCTCATCGACGCCGCGCGGACGCTGAACCACACCCGTGGAGAGGCATTCAAGCGGGTCACCATCCCGCAGATTCGGCCCGCAGTCGCCGCCGGAGCGCTCCTCGCGGCACTCTACGCACTCTCGGACTTCGGGACGCCCGCCATCATGAAGTTCGACGCGTTCACCCGCGTCATCTACGTGGAGTTCGGGTCGTTCGGCCGCGACACTGCGACGCTCCTGTCGCTGCAACTCGTCGCTGTGACGCTCCTCATCCTCACGCTCGAATCGCAGATTCGTGGCGACGAGCGGACGACGACAGGCGGCCGGTCGGGCAGCGTGATGCGCCTCGGTCGCTGGAAGTATCCGGCAATCGGGTTCGCCGCCCTCGTCGCGGCGGTTGCGCTCGTCGTCCCGCTGGGCATCCTGCTCACGTGGTTCGCACAGGGTGTCGCCGAGACGAGTCAGTCGCTCGCGTTCCAACCGGAATACGCGTTCAACTCCGTTCTCGTCGCTGCTGCGACGGCGGGCGCGGCGACGCTGGTGGGCCTCCCCGTCGCGTACCTCGCCGCACGCCACCCATCTCGGGTGAGTTCGGTGTTCGAGCGCGCCACCTACGTCGGCTATGCGGTTCCCGGCGTCGTCCTCGGCCTCGCGCTGGTCTTCTTCGGCAGTTCCTACGCGACGCCCATCTACCAGACGCTCTATCTCCTCGTCTTCGCCTACGTCATTCGCTTCCTCCCGCAAGCGGTCGGGTCGCTCCGCGCGTCGTTCCTTCGCGTCGACCCCGCACTGCCGGAGGCGGCGCGGACGCTCGGAGAGACGCCGTCGGGAGCGTTCCGTCACGTGACGCTCCCCCTCGTCGCGCCCGGCCTCCTCGGAGGCGCGGCGCTGGTCTTCCTGACCACCATGAAAGAACTCCCGGCGACGCTCCTCCTGCGTCCTGCGGGGTTCAAGACGCTCGTGACGCACATCTGGACGGCCTACGCGGCAGGCTACTTCGGGCAGGCCGCTGTGCCCGCACTCATCCTGCTGTTCGTCTCCGGGCTCTCGATGCTCGTCATCATCACGCAAGAGGGATACGATGTCAAATAGTACACTTTCGACCACCGAACACTCCGACACCCAACAGATGTCGCACACAGACACCGACACCAGTGCCGTCCTCGAACTGGACGGCGTCGCGAAGTCCTACGGGACAGAGACGGTCATCGAAGACCTCTCGCTCGCCGTCGAAGAGGGCGAACTTCTCACACTCCTCGGTCCGTCCGGGTGCGGCAAGACCACGACATTGCGCCTCATCGCGGGCCTCGACCGGCCCAACGGCGGCGAGATTCGCCTGAACGGCAGTCCCGTGTCGGGCAACGGTTCGTTCGTCGCACCCGAAGAGCGAGGTGTCGGCGTCGTGTTCCAAGAGTTCGCGCTGTTCCCGCACCTCACCGCCGCGGAGAACATCGCCTTCGGCCTGAAGGACCTGAGCGAGACCGAGCGTGACGCCCGTGTCGAGGAACTGCTCGACCTCGTGGGCCTCGAAGCGCAGGGCGGAAGCTACCCGGACGAACTCTCCGGCGGCCAACAGCAGCGTGTCGCCCTCGCCCGGTCGCTCGCGCCCGAACCCGCGATTTTGCTCCTCGACGAACCCTTCTCGAACCTCGACGTCGACCTCCGCGTCCAGATGCGCGAAGAAGTCCGTCGTATCCTCAAGGAAGCGGGGGTGACGGCTATCTCCGTCACGCACGACCAGGAAGAGGCGATGTCCATCTCGGACCGCGTCGCCGTGATGAACGACGGTGACCTCGAACAGATTGGCGAACCCGAACAGGTCTTCCAGCACCCCGAGTCGCGGTTCGTCGCCGGCTTCCTCGGCTACGCTGGCTTCCTCCCCGGTCGCATCTCCGGCGGCGTGGTCGAGACCGAACTCGGCCCGGTCGCTCGCGACCAGATTCACGGCCTCGCCCCGGAGTACGACGAGACGGACATCGACATCCTCGTCCGCCCGGACGACGTGTCCGCCCACGCCTGCGACGGTGCGGGCCACGGAGAAGTCGTCGGCAAGCGCTACCTCGGACCGACGATTCTCTACGAAGTCGCCCTCGACGGCGGCGACAACCTGCTGTGTATGCACAACCACGACGAGACGGTCCCGACCGACGGCCGCGTCGAAGTGACCCTCGACGCGGGCCACGAACTCGCGTGGTTCCCGCGCGAACAGCGCCCTGAGACCGGTCTCTACTCGGACTGAGGATGGGTCGGCGCGGGTCCCGTATTCCAGACATCGACCTCGATTTGGGCTTCGACGTCAGTTTCGACCACCCCTTCTCGTTCGATTTCGACCGCGAGCGAACGCGCCATCGAGCAGTCGCGCTCGTCGTCTCGCTCGTCGTCGGTCTCTTCGTGACGTGGCTCGCAGTGGACCTCTTTCCCTTCCACTCGGTCAACGACGACGAAGGCGTCTACCTCACACAGGCAGCAATGCTCTTGGACGGGAAGGTGTTCCTCTACCCCGGTGCGCTCGCCGACGCGGTCAGGCCGTGGTTCTTCGTCGTCGAAGCGACGACGAGTGCACCCGGCGGCGTGCAGATGTACTCGAAGTACTCGCCCGTGGTCCCAGCGATGTTCGCACTCGGGTTGGCTGTCGGTCTGCCGAACCTCGTCTTGGGTGCTGTCGCTGCCGCGAACGCCGGTCTCGTCTACACGCTTACCGCAGACGTATTCGACCGCGAAACTGGCGTCGTCGCCGCGGCCCTGCTCGTCCTCTCGCCGCTGTTTCTCCTCACGTCGGCGACGTTCCTCGCGTACGCACCGGCGACGATGCTCAACCTCGCGTTCGCCGTCTGCTACGTCAGGGCCGCCCGACGCGACTCGTCGGGGTACGCCGTCGTCGCCGGCGCACTCGTCGGCCTCGCGTTCTTCGCACGCCCGTACACAGCCGTCTTGTTCGCGCTTCCGTTCATCGCGCACTCGCTGTGGGCACTCGCCAGTGCGTGGCAGGCCGGAACCGGGTGGCCCGTCTTCCGCCGCTACGTCGCCATCGCTCTCCCCGGACTCGCCTTCGTCGGCCTGACCCTCGCGTACAACGCCGTCGTGACCGGCGACCCCCTCAGGTTCCCGTACATCGCCTTCGCCCCTCTCGACGGCATCGGGTTCGGTCGGCGAGCGATACTCGGCTACGACATCGTGTTCACGCCCACGCTGGGTGTCCAAACTGCTATCGAGGCACTCCGGTTGCTCGTGACTCGCTGGGGACCGATGGGGTGGCTCGGAACCGTCGCCGCCGTCGTCGGCCTCGGCCTCACGGCCCAGCGATGGTGGCGACACCGGACCGGCCGAAGCCTTCGGGGAAGTGACAGGCGGCGCTACCACGGCCTCGGCGGACGCAAGAGGGCGTTCGCTGAGTTGTCCGACGACGCACTGGCGGCGATTCTGCTCGGCGTCTTCGTCTCGGTGTTCGTCGGCAACGCCTTCTTCTGGGGGACGCACAACGGCCTCCGAAACGGCCTCATCGACCTCCTCGGGCCGTTCTACCACTTCGACGCCCTCGTCCCACTCGCCGCCTTCGGTGCGGCCGGAATCCTCGGATTCGCTCGCGTCCTGCGACGCCTCGCACACCGCCGATTTTCGGCTTCTGAGGCGCGTGGCGTCGTTTTCTCCGTCCTGCTCGTCTCGGCACTCGTCGCCGGCGGCGTCACTCTCGATGCCGCAGGCGACCCGTACGACGAGAATCGCCTCCGAACTGAGAACCTCGCAGCGACGTACGAACCACTCCTCGACGCAGGGTTCGAAGACCCACCGCTGACGCCGTCGGTTCCGGCAGTCGGGACAGGTGGAGCGAGCGACGGTAACGACGAGACGAAGGCACTCGTCTTCCACCCCGACCCGTACGGCGACTGGTCGGCCCATCCGTTCCAGACCCTCCGTAACGACCCCGGATTCGACGGACCTGTCGTCTACGCCATCGACGACGGTGCCGAACAGGACTTCACCGTCGTGGACGCGACGAATCGGACGCCGTACCGCTTTACGTATCGAGGAGCGTGGACCGGGGCAGTGGACCCCGTCGAACCGGAGTTGACCCGTCTGGATGTTCTCTCGGGTGACCGCGTCGATGCGACGACGACGCTCGGCACGCCCGCCGGAAGCAACACCGTCTCCGTCCGCGTCGAAGCGGGCGACGAGTACGCGCGGTACGACGTTCCGATGGGCGAGACCCACACCATCGAGTGGGATATCACGACTGACGGTGTCCGCGTGACGAACTACCCGCAGGCGGCCGGTCCCGAGCGAGTCTCGATACCCTCCGGTGCGAGCGAAGTCGCACTCCTCGTGACCTACGTCGGCGACTTCGGAGAGACGGTGACGTATCGACAGACCGTCTCCGTCGAACGGTCGGGTGGCGACGTTCGCGTCGTCTGGCCACCGGAGACGCGCGTCTGCCGACTGACCACCGACTGCGGAACCGAAGGCGAGTGGGTCGGCCCTGACGGCGAGTACCTGCCGGGCGTGTCGGTCGAGACGAATGCAACAGTCGTCTGAAACCCCGTCTCACATCAGTTCGGTTCGTTCCTAACTAGTCAGGTACTGCGGATATGATTCGAAGAACCGTCAAGAGAGACGTAATGACGTTCAATCCTGACCGACGGGCGGTGCTGAAGACGATTGGTGGCGCAGGACTTCTCCTCGCAGGCGGGGCGGGTGTGGCGAGTGCGAAACCACCTCGTGACGGGCCCACTATCGTGAATATCGCGTCAGGTGACGACCGGTTCGATATTCTCGTCGCGGCAGTCGTCGCCGCCGAACTCGACGGCGCACTCAGCGGCAACCGACAGCTAACGGTGTTCGCGCCGACTGACGATTCGTTCGTTACCCTGTTTAGCGAACTCGCCGAGGACGACCTGGACGAAGATGATGTCCTCGACGCAATCGAAAGCGGAAACCTTCCCGGTGGCTTGACTCTCGCTGACGTGGTGAACATCCTCCTCTACCACGTCGTCCCCGGTCGGCGCACAGCGCAGTCAGTCCTGCCCGTGTCGAAACTGCCCACGCTGAACGGCGCGAAAATCGGCGTCGACGGACCCGAACTGAACGACGGGCAAGCGAACATCGTCGGCACGGACCTCGTGGCCTCGAACGGCGTCATCCACGTCATAAACGGTGTGCTCCAGCCGTAGTGCCCCAGTCCCACTCTTTTCTGAATCGTCGTCTTGCCCGAGCGAGTCGCTACAGCCAAGCGTTTCCCGTACGTCTCTGCTGAGGTGAACGCGACGGGGAGACACGGCTTCGGGGTGAGTTCGTGAGCACAGTCACTCGCGCTCGAGTTCTCGGTCTACTCGTCGCAATCGTCGTCGCCGAATCGCTGTTTTTCGTCGCGCCGTCAGGTCCAGCGTACTCGATTCCGATTCTCGTCGGGGCGGTGGCACTCGGGCTCTGGGTCGGTCGAGTGATGGAACGACGGCAGTGACGGGGCAGTAGACTCAATATTGACAACCCAGTATCATTTTGTATGGGCTACCTCCGCCACGCCGTTCTGTACCTCGGAGAAAGTGGTCTGGTCTCAGTCGTCGGGTTTACCTTCTTCTTCGTGGTTCGATGGCGGGTTTCCTTCGACCTCGGTCCCGTTGTGCTCCTGTACTTGCTCGTCGCGAACGTTCTCGTCCTCTTTCGCCGCATCGAGTTGCTGATGGACGAATTCACCGAGCGGAACGCACACAGATTCTCCTGAGAGCGCGAGCCATCCACGTATGCGCCGCTGTCGGTGAGCGTTACGAGGAAACAGTCTCGGCGACGGCGTCGTACACCGCGTCGATAGCCGCGCCGTAGTCGGTCTTGCCCTCGCCCTCGACCCACCGATACGTCACGGTCCCCGTCGAATCGAGCACGAAGATGCTCCGTTTGGCGACTTCGAAGAGGTCGTACATGTCGGGGAGGACGACGCCGTAGTCGTGGATGACCTCGTGTCTCCAGTCAGAGAGCATGGGGAAGTTGAGTTCCTCTTGCTGGATGAAGATATTCAATGCCGGCGGGAGGTCGACGCTAATGCCGTAGACCTGTGCGTCGAGGGCGTCGAACCGGTGCATCGAATCCCGGAACGTACACATCTCCGTCGTACATCCGCTGGTGAACGCCGCCGGGATGAACGCCAAGACGATGGGCCCGTCGCCGAGTGCATCACTGAGCGTGAACGAACTGATGTCGTTGTACACCTCGCCGCCTGCGATGGGGACGGAGAAATCGGGCGCGCTGTCGCCAACGTCGAGCATAGAGAGCAGTTGCAACCGCAGCGAGTAAACCGTTCGCCCGGTGGATTTCGTCACTAGCGACCCGAGAACGGGCCGGAGCGCCTACCTACGGTTCGCGCCGCCAGACGATTGCCTGCCCGTTCGCGATTTCGACTTCCGTAGACTCGTCCACGCCGGGCGCGACGAGGGCCGGTTCCCATCCGTCGGTCGGAATCTCGGGTGCGTTGTCGTCTTCGGCGGCGTCGGCGGCGAGGTACTCGGGTGAGACTTCGACCGGGACGCCCTCCATGTTCGCGGCGAACAGGAGTTGTTCGTCACCGTCGGACGAGCGGAGCGAGTCCGACGAGCCTCCGCTCGCTTCGCTTGCGGAGACCCCGTCCGGGGAGTTCCGGAATCCGTAGTAGAGGACCGTCCCGTCGGTCGGGTGACGGTAGGTGAAGTAGTCCTCGTCTTCGTCGAGGTCGGCCAGTAGCCACGGGCGGTCGTGGCGGAATTCTCTCGTCTGGAGGCGGTACGCCGAGCGCTCGTCGTCCTGGGCGTCGTGCCAGTGGCTCAGGTTGGCGAACTCGTGGATGTCGCGCATCCACGCGTAACCGTAGGCTTCGAGGTCTGACGCAGAAAGGTCGTCACCGAGCGGTTGGTCCATCGCCGAGAGCATGTCGGCCATCACGTCGAGGTCGTAGTCGGTCGCACCGACGGCAGACGAGAGGGCGTTCATGAACGTCAGGAGTTCCTCACGCGACTCGAATCCGAGGTTCTTCACACGGGGGAAGAACCGGTCGTCTTCGAAGTCCTCGTCGCGCACCTGCCAGTAGAGGAACTTCGACTCGTCGGAGACGACTTTGACGTTCCACGTCGGGTCGGTGTCGCGCATGAAACCCCACGGGGCGCGCATGTTGGCGTGGACGAAGTCCATCGGAACGCCCGGGAGGAAGCAGTGGAACAGCATCGACGACGCGGCGTTGTCGTACGCTTCGTCGAGCGTCTCGGGGTAGTCCTCACCGAGGTAGGGGTTGACCGGCGACTGGTTGAACTCCACCGTCGGGTCGATTTGCGTCCCGCGGCGGACAGTGTCGTGGTTGGCGACGCCCGTCAACCAGTTGCCGCCGAACTCGCCGACTTCGCGAACACGCCACCACTTCGTCGCCCAGAACGTGAGCAGTGCGGGCGTGTTGTGCGCGAACGTGATGGGCGACCACTGGAACGAGTGGGGGTGCTGTTCGATGAGCGCACGGTACGACGAGGCGAGTTCCCAGTCTTCGCGTGGCCACGGACGGCCGTCCTCGTAAACCATCCACGGCCGGTACTCTGTGCCGGCGACTTCCTGTGTGACGCGGTCCATCTCGGCGAGGAAGTCGTCGTCGTGGTACATTTCGCTGGTTTCGGGGTCGTAGGAGGTGAAGTCCTGCGCGCCGTCGACGCGAATCCCGTCGGCGCCGAAGTCCATCTTCCGGCGCTGCATCTCGAGGAAGACGGCACGCGCTGTCGGTTCGGTGTAGTCGAGGTGCTTGCCGTACATCCCCGGGCCGAGGATGTATCGGTCGGAGAGGAGTTCCGCACCTCTGTCGTCGGCGTGGCCGAGTGCCACGTCGAAGACGACTTTGATGGGTCGCGGCAGGTCGTGGCACGCGGCGATGAAGTCCACGAGTTCGTCCGGGCGGCCGGTTTCGAGGATGGCCGGGTTCGGCGCAGAAAAGGCGCTGACGACGATGTCGTAGCCCCAGTTTATCATCTCGGGGCGTGCGACTTCGACGTCGAGTGCGTCGTCGGACGTGGATTCGACCGACCAGAAGTCGTGTTCTTCTTCGTTCTCGGTCAGCGGTTCGACGGGCATCACCTGAATGCCGTCGTACCCGGCGAAGGCGCGTTCCCACGGGTCGAGGTCGTCGCCGGCGCGCTGTTTGGCGGCGATGTCTTCGTACACCTCGGCGAGGCCGGCGAGCGACCCGCGTTCGGTGGCGGTTCCGGGGTGAATCTCCAGCATGCTCGTCGCGGGGCCGATGCGCGGGAGGCCGTCGTCTTCGGTGGTCGAAACGCGTTCGTCGTCGGTACCGAGGGCCTCGAAGTATTCTCGGTCGGCGCGCGTCTCGTCGAGAACGGTCAGGTCGTACACCTCTGCGGGCGCGAACGCACCGAACGGGACGGAGTAGGAGACAGGGTCCTGAATCGTGTGTTCCTCACCGTCGTCGTCCTCGTAGACGAGTTGGTAAAGTGACCCGAGCGTGTCGCGTGTCCCCGCGCGGACGCCTTCGACGACTGCCCAGTGGTAATCGCCGGCGCGTTCCATCGAGATGCGGTCACGCTGGAAGGAGACCTGACGGTGGTCAGTCTCGCCGGGGTCGAGGTCCGCAGGCGGCGTCAGTATCTCGAGTTCGACGGCGTCGGTAGGAACGCCGTCTTCGACGAGTTCGGGCGTCCAGAAGCCGAACTCGACGGCGTCGTCGCTGACGTGCGCACCGAGTCGTGTCGAGAGTTCTTTCGCGGCCTCGAAAGTGTCGTCGTAGTTCGCAACGACCGTCTCGTACCACGAGACGAGGTCGTCCGTACGGTCGGATAGGAGCGTCGGGGTGCCGTATTTCGTGCTCATCGTGAATGGGTGAACAGCTGACAGAGGGTTGTCGAGAGGTACTCAGGCGAGGGGGCAGATTGCAACGTCGTCGACGCGAAGGCCACCTTCGGCGGCGATGGAGTCGCCGGAGACGATGTCCGTGGCGTCGACTGCGAGGTCACCGACGTCGACCGTGACCGGGTCGTCGCTGAAGTTCAGCGCGCAGAGATACGACCCGTCGTCGTGGTCGCGGACGAACGCGACGACGCGGTCGGAGTCAGCCTCGTAGTCGATGCGCCGGAACGACCCATTGTATCGGAGTGCAGGCGTCTCGTCGCGGACCTCGATGAGTCGCTCGTAGTGGTCGCGGATGTCGTCGCGGGCGTGCTTCCACGCGAGGGCGTCGCGGCGTCCGCGCTGACCAATCTCTTGGCCGCCGTAGACCATCGGGACGCCGGGGAGCGTGAAGAGTGCGCCCGCGGCGGCCATCGCTTCGGACTCACCGCACTCGACGATGTAGCGCGTCTCGTCGTGGTTTTCGAGGTAGAGCATGAACGCCGCGTGGTCGGGAAAGCCGACTTCGGCACGCTGGTCGATGGCGTCGAGGATGCGCTCGGCGGGTTCGTCGCCGCGGCCGACCTGCCGGAGCGTGAAGTACAGCGTCGTGTCGAAGTGCATGTCGAACATCCCCTCGTGGAAGTCGGCGATGTACGGAATGGTCTCGTCGAGAAGGAGGAACTCGGGGTCTTTCGACTTGACGCGTTCACGAATCTCCTGCCAGAAGGTGTCGGGGACGGCCCACGCCATGTCGCAGCGGAATCCGTCGGCCACGTCGGCCCACATGTCCACGGCGTCGAGGAGGTAGCGTCGAACGTCGAGGTTCCGGTGGTCGAAGTTTGCGATGAACTCCCAGTCGAAGTAGGTGCCCGGTTCACCGTTGTCCTGCCACTCGTACCAGTCGTAGTAGTCGGAGTCGGGGTTCTTGTACGCGTCCTCGAAGAACGGGTGGTCGCGCGCCGAGTGATTCAAAACGAGGTCGAAGAGGACCTTCATCCCGTGGTCGTGGGCGGCCTCGACGAACTGCTCGTAGTCTTCTCGGGTGCCGAGGTCCTCCGCGATGGAGTAGAAGTCCACGATGTTGTAGCCGTGGGGCGCGTGGTCGTTCTGGAGGACAGGAGTCAACCACAGGCAGTCGACGCCGAGCGATTCGAGGTAGTCGAGTCGCTTTTCGAGTGCCTCGAAGGTGTTGTCGGCCTCGTCGTCGTCAGAGGCGTAGCCCCGGACGTAAATCTCGTAGAGGGTCACCTCCTGTGCCCACTTTGGTGGGTCGTTGGGGCGGGAGACGGACGCTGACTGCGCGCCAGAGCCGTCGGCTTGACTCTTCGCTTCAACTTCGGTCTCCGCGACGCCACCGTCGGTCAGCGCATCGCGTTCGACGGTGACGGTGTCGGGGACGCTGTACGTCTCGTCGATGGCGACGGCGTGGACGCGAAGTCTGTCACCGATAGCCGAGAGCGGAACACGGAGTTCCCAGCCGTCGGTCTCGACGGCAGTCTCGTCTACTTCGTCCCGGTCGTCGACGACGAACTCGACAACCAGGTCGTCGCGGTCGGTCTCACTGTTCGGGTTCGGTTGTGGGTCGGCACGAACGACGACCACGTCGTCTTCGACGGTGGCATCGAGACGGATGCGTGGGCGCCCCCCGTCGCCACGCTGGGCCTCATCGGCACCGCTTCCGGACCCTGACGCGCCACCGCTGACCTGCGTCGGCCGGGCAGACCCGCTCTGGCCGCTGTAACCGCTCATTCCGCTCATCCCGCTGGCCCCGCTTCGGACCGACCCCGCGGGAAGGTACGAACCGGGGAAGACACGGATGGTCAGCGTGTGGGTGCCATCCGGGGCGTCGAGTTCGAGGACGTAGGTTCCCGCGGCGTCGGGGTCGAACTGGACGACCGCCTCGTCTTCGGCGAGTTCGAGGCTGCTGGCGACGGGCGCGCTTCGAACGCGCCACGCGTACTCGGCGTCGGGTGCTGGGTCGCGCGGTGCAAGTTGGACTGACTCACCGACAGCCATGAACTGCGGCGGTCCTGGGTGATGCATATGTACAGTAGAACGTACCGGGTGACTTTGTATTTACTCCCGTGAGAATACTTGTTTAGTCGGCAGACGGCCCCTACCCCGTCGTCAGAAAGGGTACGAAAGTTTACTAAGAATAGAGGTAAGATGGGCGACGAGCGGCCAATACTTATGGTTCGAGACCAACGTCTACCTCTATGCGACTTCGGACCGCGTTAAACGAATTCAAGCGTGACCGGGGTGGGCGCTTCCCAGAGGAGTGTCAGACCTCGGATGGCGCGTTCTCGGGCCATGGGGACCGACTCGTCTTCGTCGGTCTCAACGGGTCTCTCCGCGATTACTCGTCTGCGCTCTCCGGCCTCTATGGAATCGACCGCTCTCGGTTCGGTATCGAGACAGACGGCGAAACACACTGGTTCGACGAACTCGAATCCGTCCGGCAGCACTACTATCGAGAGACGAGTCTCGTCGAAACCGAGTACGACGCCGGCGAGTACACCGTCCACCAGTACGACCTGACACTCGGTCGCGCGCACGTGACACACGTCGAACTGCGCGGTGCGATTCCGACCGACGCCCACCTGACCGCGTTTCTCACCCTCGCACCCGAAGGGCGCGAGACGCAAGTCGGGCGACTCATCCATCAGGACGGCGGACCCAACGGGACGCAAGCCGTCGAGGTGTTCCATCGCGACGAACACGACTACGTCACCGCATCGACCGGTCTCGACGACGTTCGCGGCCAGATTCCCGAACGCTTCGACGAGATGCTCTCCGACGACGTGTTCGACTTCCCCCGTGAGGCAGTCCTCAATAGCTACGAAGACACGCACCTCTCCGGTGACGTGGTCGTCAGCGCCCCACTCGAACAGAATGGGCGGGCAGCACGAACGACACTCGTCACCCAACTCTCCGACCACAGCGAGATGGACCGGGTTGACGCACTCGCGGACCTCCAGCACTGCGCACTCCAACACGCGACGGCCGACGAACTCCGTGCGGCCGCACGCGAACAAGCAGAAGTGTACGTGCCCGAGGGGACGCCCCGCGAACGAATCGTCCGGTCAGACCTCCGTGCGCTCTCGCTCCTGACTGCACCCAGCGGCGCCCGCATCGCAGGCCCCGAGTTCGACCCGTTCTACGCCCACTCGGGTGGGTACGGGTACACGTGGTTCCGAGACGACGCAGAAATCTCGCGCGCACTCGCGCACGCTGACGACGCGTTCGAACTCGGCCTCGCAGACCGCCTCGCGACCAGCGCCGAGTTCTACTGTCGTACGCAACTCGAAGACGGGACGTGGCCACACCGCGTCTGGGCCGTCGACGGGAGCATCGCGCCCGGATGGGCACACGGCCGTGTCGAAGGTGCCGGCGACGGGGAGTATCAGGCCGACCAGACGGCGAGTGTGCTGACCTACCTCGCGACTGTCCTCACGGAGCGTCGTGACGAACTCGACGACGAACTCGTCGGCCGCATCCGCTCGACCATCGCGGCGGGCATCTCCGGACTCGACAGCAGTCTGGAAGACGACGGCCTCCCGATGGCGTGCCAGAACGCGTGGGAGAACATGGCCGGTCGGTTCACACACACGGCCGCGACGTTCTTGCAGGCGTACGCAACCATCGCCACCGCGCCACTCAACGAGGAGTTGCGCGAACACGCCGCCGAACAAGCGGCCCTCGTGTACGAGGGACTGGACAAACTGTGGGACGAAGACAGAGAGGTGTACGCGCTCCGCCTCGACCGAAACGGCGAACGCGACGACAGACTCGACTCCGCCACCTTCGCACTCGTCGACGCCGTGGACGCCTACGCCGACATCGAAGAGGTGGACTCCGAGACGGCGAACCGCCTCGTCAAGCACATGGCGGCGACGCTGAAAGGACTGTACCGGAACCCCCGCGGCGACGTGGCCGGGTTGGTCCGATTCGAAGACGACTACTGGCGTGCCGGTGGACAAGACGGCGAGAAAGTTTGGTCTGTCGCCACCTCGTGGGGTGCCAACGCCGCCGCGAAGTTCGGCGTCCTCTGTGACCGACTCGGCAAGGACGGACGCCGGTTCGTCGAACGTGCGACGAACCTCTACGAACTGCTCCAACCCGACGGCCCATTCTCGACGGACGCAGGCTACCTCGCCGAACAAGTGTTCGACGACGGGACGCCAGACAGTGCGACACCGCTCGGGTGGCCACACGCGATTCGGATGGAGACGACAGCCATCCTCGCAGAAATCGACGCGCTCCCGGCACCGAAACCCGCGCCGACTGGCCCGGAGAACCGACCCCGGTGGACGACCGGTGAGAAGTACGGAATCGGCACCGTCGCCGACCACGGGTCCGAAGACCCCTCGCGACTCTGGTACACGCTCACCGAAGGTGCACTCACCGAGGTTCGCTTCCCGCGTGTCGACTTGATGAACCTCCGGACGCTGGACTTCCTCGTCGTCGACGCCGACCCGAAGGCCGAGTACACGGCGCGGACCCACAACGAGACCCGACGCGACGACCACGCAGATACCGTCGAACGACGCGCCGAAATCGTCGACGAAGACGCACTCGTGTTCCGGCACGTCATCACCGAGACTGGTGATGGCCGCGGTCACGAGTGGGAACTCACCGTCGAGTACACCATCGACCCCGAACACGACGCGATGCTCGCGGACGTGCAGTTCGAATCCTTCGACGGCGGCGAGTACGAACTGTACACCGTCGCCGACACGGCACTGGCCAACACCGGAACGAAAGACCGGGGTATCCGTCTCGGCCAACTCGGAAGTTACCACCTCGTCGCACGCGACGCCGGCGCGTTCGATGCCGGTGAAGGACGCGATACGCTCCTCATCGACGAGAACGGTCAGGAGTACAGCGTCGCCATCGCACTGACTACTGCCGGACGATTCGAGTGGGCCACCGTCGGCGTCGCCGGGTCGAAGTACCTCGCGGAGTTCTTCTCCAAGGGCGAACTGCCGACCGCACAAGAACGCGTCGACGACGAGAACGTCGTCCTCGTCGGACGAATCGGGACCGGCGACGACCTCTCGGAGACGCTCGCACTCGGCTTGGCCGAACACGCCGACACCGCCGCCGCGCTCGGCGAGGCCGCCGGTGCGCTCACTCGTGGCTACGAGACGGTTCGCGGAGCGTACACCGACTCGTGGGAGGAGTTCCTCTCGGACAAAGACCTCCCAGATTCGGTCGCGAGCGACCCTGACCTCACGGCACAGTACAAGACCTGTCTGATGAGTCTCCGGGCAGTCGAGGACAAGACCTACCTCGGCGCAGGCATCGCGTCACCGTCGGTTCCGTGGGGCGAAGTCGTCCCTGCGGAGGAATCGAAGGGGTACGGGTACAACTTCGTCTGGTCGCGTGACCTCTATCAGGTCTTCACCGTCTTCGAGGCTGTCGGCGACATCGAGACGTCCATCGACGCGCTGGAATACATCTACACGCACCAGCAGGACGACCGGGGATTCATCCCGCAGAACACCTACCTCAACGGCCGGACCCGCTGGGGCGGCGAGCAGATGGACAACATCTCCTTCCCGCAGGTGATGGCGTACATGCTCACAGAACACGGTGTGACCTTCGACGACGTGGACTACGACTACGTCAACGTCAAACGGTCTGCGGACTACGTCGCTCGAAACGGACCGCCGACTGCACAGGAACGATGGGAAGAAGAAGCCGGATACTCGCCGTCGTCTATCGCGGCCGAAATCGCAGGGCTCGCCTGCGCGGCCGCCGTCGCACTCGATGAGGGCCACGACGAGGACGCCTTGGTCTGGCTCGCCCTCGCGGACGATTGGGCCGAGCGCGTGGACGACTGGACCGCGACCCGCACGGGCACCGACCGCCACACGCACACGCCGTACTACGTCCGCATCACCCGTGATGGCGAACCCGACGCCGGACACCTCCGGACGCTGGCGAACAACGGCCCGACGCTGGACGAACGCGAGATTATCGACGGCGGGTTCCTCGAACTGACACGCCTCGGCATCAAACCGGCCGACGACGAGATAATTCGCAACTCCATCGAAGAGACGGACGAGACGATTCGCGTCGATACGCCACACGGTCCGGCGTTCTACCGCTACAACGGTGACGGCTACGGTGAGCGCGAACGCGACGAAGAAGGTGCCCCGTGGTCTATCGACGCCAAAGGCAAGGGTCGCCTCTGGCCAATCTTCACCGGCGAGCGTGGTGAGTACGAACTCATCGCCGGAACCGAAGCGGGCAAACTCGCGCCGAAGAACCTCCTCCGGACGATGGCAGCGTTCTCCAACTCCGGTCGAATGTTGGCCGAACAGGTCTGGGACCGTGAACACTCGACGGCCTTCAACTGGGAGTTCGGCGAAGGGACCGGCAGTGCGACACCACTCGCGTGGTCGATGGCACAGTTCGTTCGCCTCGCACACGGTGTCGACGCCGGCGAACCGGTCGAGACGCCGGCGTTCGTCCGTGAACGCTACGTCGAACGTGACCGCCCGTCCGGGCCGAGTCTCCGCGTGAGCACCCGCTTCAAAGGCGACAAACTCGTCGTCTCCGGGCAGACTGACGCCGCCGTCGCCGCGGTGAAGACGCCCGGTGAGACGACGCTCGTCGAACCCGAAGACGAGTCGTTCGAAGTCGAAGTCGCCATCGAGTACGGCGAGAATCAAGTCACCGTCGCCGCCGCGACACACACCGACCTGACGAAGGCCGGAACGACCGTCTCGCGGTTCACGCTCTAAGCATACACTTCGGGCGAGTATTTTCCAACGTCTCCAGTAAGGTGCAATCGGTCGGGTAGTCGTGTCTGGCGGTGACCCGTGGGCATCACTGGATTTCCTCTCTTCACACAGTCCACGGCCGGAGACGTTCACCGAAACATGCAAAATTATTAAGGTGTTTCCTGGAATAGCTATCCCCGCCACGACACGTGTCGTGGTGATACAACGACACCCGGCCGTCTACCGACAGCCAACCCGAATTCCACGACGGCCGAGCGTTGCCCTTGCCCGCCTACGCGGTTCGTGCCACAAGAGTTGCCGCGTAGGCGTCTTCTGCATCGTCAGCGACGGCACCCGTCCTCTCGCCGCCGTCGCTCGGTGCCATCACTGCTTTCCAGCCTCGGGCCTAACGAGCACGTATGCCAGTGTACCAGCGTCGGACCCGCGTCGCTGCGCCCCTCGAACGCGTCTGGGAGTTCCACTCCGATATCTCGGGATTAGAGGCCCTCACACCGGCGTGGATGAACCTCGAAATCGTCGCCGTTCGCGGGCCCGACGGCGACAGCGACCCAGACGAACTCGTCGCTGGAACGGAAATCGAGATGTCGATGCGCCCGTTCGGTGTCGGGCCACGCCAGCGGTGGGTCTCGCGCATCCTCGGACGCGAGAAAGACGAGACGACGGCGTGGTTCCGCGACGACATGGCCGGCGGGCCGTTCGAGCGCTGGGTACACACGCATCGCTTCGTCGCCGACGGCGACGAGACGATTATCGACGACAGGGTCGCGTACGAACTCCCGTTCGGTCCGTTGGGCGAACTCGCCGGCGTCTTTGGTGATGTCGGGTTCGAGCCCATGTTCCGTGAGCGGCATCGACGGACGAAGGCGGCGGTAGAATAGAGTTTCTCAGTCGTCGCTGAGGGAAAACCGGGGTTCGACCTCTGAGCGGACACCGCCGACGTCGAACTCGAACCGCGCCCCACCGAGGTCGGGTTCTGGTTCGGTGACCGTTATCTCCCAGCCGTGGGCCTCGACGATGCTCTCGACGATAGAAAGACCGAACCCACTTCCAGACTCGGACGTGGTGTGTCCGTGTTCGAACACTGTATCGCGTTTGTCCTCGGGGATGCCAGACCCGTCGTCGGCGATGTAGAACCCGGACTGCGTCGGCCCGACGCGGACCAAGATATCCGGATTCCGGTCCACACCGTCACCGTGAGAGTCTGCACCCTCCGCAGCACCAGACTCGACAGCGTCGTCACCAGACACGGTCTGGGTGCCTGTGGAACCGTGTTCTACAGTGTCGTCGGAAGGATTCCGACGGCCTGTCGAACCATGCTCGACAGCGTTTCGGAACAAGTTCTCGAAGGCCTGCTGGAGTCGTCCCTCGTCGGCCGGCGTGGTCCCGAGGCCATCCTCGACGATGAGAACGGCATCGCCGCCGGTGTCGACGGCTTTCCACGCTCGTTCGACCACGTTCTCGATGGCGACAGAGCTGGTTTCGCCGACTTTCCGCCCCTGTCTGGCCAGCGTGAGCACGTCGTTGAGCAGCGTGTCCATTCGGCTGACGCCGTCGAGTGCCCGGTCGAGGTGCGTCACGTCGTCTTCCTCACGGGCGAGTTCGACGAACCCCTTCGCGACGTTGAGTGGGTTCCGGAGGTCGTGTGAGACGACCGACGCAAACTCTTCGAGGCGGTCGTTCTGCCGCCGGAGTTCGCGCTCTCTCCGCTGTCTCGCCAGCGTGTGTGTGATGTTGTTGCCGACAGACCGAAGCAGGTCGACTTCCGTGTCGGTCCACGACCGGCCGTCGTCGACCACGTCGAAGACGACGAATCCGACGAGCGACCACTTCGAAACCATCGGGACGGAGACGAATCCACCGGTCTCTGCGTCTGCGAGGACGCGTTTCGTCTTCGATGCCTCCGGTGGGAGGTCAGACACGCTGTGGAGACACGCGTTCTCGAAGCGGTGTAAGCGTTCGACCAACCAGCGAGCGTCTCGGAGCGAGATACGATTCGGGTGGTTGGTGTGGTTGCCGCTCTGCCAATCGTGCATTCGGGCGGCGACGTTCGTCTCGTCGTCGTAGAGGTACACGGAACACCGGTCGAGGCCAGCGACTTCACCGACCGTCTGGAGGGTCCACTCTATCTTCGTCCCGATTTCGTCCGCTTCGGCGCTCATCAGCGACGTCGACGTGTCCAAGACGGCGTCTTTCAGCCGTGTTTCGTAGTGAATTCGGTCCCGATGCCGCCGACGCTCGGTCACGTCTTGCAGCGTTCCGATGACGCCCGATTCACCATCTTCCGTCGGTCGGGCCGCGAGGTGGCCTTCGCACAGGAGGTCGTCGTGCGGATAGTTCGGGCCGGGGGCAAGCACCGCTTCGAATCGCTCTGTCTCCGGGCCGGTCGAACTAGTGACCGTCTCGAACACCGCTTCGAGTTCGTCGGGGGTGTTCTCGATGATGTCGGTAAATCGTGTGCCGAGGATATCCGACCGGTCGTACCCCGTGAGGTCACAGAAGACTTCGTCGACGGACGAAAAGCGCGCGTCGCTGTCGAGCGAGTAGACGCCGCTGTCGAGGACTTCGATTGCGGTTCCGTAGCGTTCTGAGGCGGCTTTCGCGCGATACTGCGAGACAGCGTTGACCACGCGGTTCGCGAGGACCGTGTACTGGTCGGTACCCGTGTCCTTCTGCATGTAGTCGGTCGCACCGACGCGGAACGCGTCCCGCGCGACTTCTTCGGAGCCTTTCCCGGTGAAGAGAATGAACGGGAGGTCGGGATGTTCTGACCGAACCGCTCTGAGGAACTCCAATCCGTCGATGTCCGGCATGTCGTAGTCCGAAACGATACAGTCGATTCGCTCTTGCCGGAGTCGTTCCAGCGCGTCAGTCCCCGAGTTCGACGTCGTCACCGAGAGGTCGACGTCGCCCGCCTCGCGTTCGAGATAGATAGAGACGAGGTCAGTGAGGCTCGGCTCGTCGTCGACGTGAAGAACGCGTACGTCAGCACCCGAGCCGTCGTCCATACTGTGTTGCACTCGCTCAGTAATATGAGCGTTATGTCGCGGTTATCACCAGCGATAACCCACTGTAGCATCCCCCGACATATTTCGGTGCGAGACGTGCTCACACGACGAAAGAGCATCGAAACGACACGTCACCATCGGCGGTGAGTGACGCTCTCACGGGTTACGAGGCGGTGCTGGAAGTTCCGAGGCGGTGCTGTGAGTTACGAGGCAGTGATGTAGATGCCACCGAGGACGATGGCCCCGCCGAGAACCGTCGGAAGCGTGGGAATCTCACCGAGGAGAAAGAGGGCAAGGATGGTGCTACCGACAGGTTCACCGAGAAGTGACACCGAGACGACGCTCGATTCGAGGTGCGCGAGTGCCCAGTTGATGACCGTGTGACCGAAGATACCGGGACCGACAGCCATCCCGAAGAACAAGAGCCATTCGCGTGGTGGGTAGCCAGAGAGTGGGTCGCCGCGAGCGACTGCGACCGAGAGGAGCGCCAGCGCGCAGACGCTGTACACGACGACGACGTAGGGGACGAGTGCGACGCGACTGCGGACGCTCCGCCCGGTGAGGACGTACGCGGCGGCAGTCACTGCGCCGACGATTGCGAGTGCGTTCCCGAAGAGTGGACGAGGGGCACCGCTCGCGGTGAGCAGGTCAGACAGCGACATCAACACCATGCCGGCGAGTGCGACACCGATGCCGAGTGTCGTCCGGCGACTCACGCGTTCGTCGAGGAACGCCCACGCGCCGACGGCGACGAAGAGCGGTTGCGCCTGGACGAGTGTGACGCTGGCCGCAACCGTCGTGTGGTTCAGACTCTCGAACCACGACGCGAAGTGCGCCGCGAGGGCGACACCCGCACCGCTCGCCGCCCAGAGGTCACGTCGTGAGATACTGGCCACCGCGTCGCGATGGCGGACGAGCGCAACCGGGGCGAGCAGGGCGACGGTGAATACGACGCGGTAGAACGCCTTGACCAGACTCGGCGCGTTACTCCAGCGCACGAGAATCGCACTCGTGCTGACGGCCAGTATCGCGACGCCGAGACCGGTGAGCGGGGAGATTGGGCCATCGTGCGAAGCCGTGGTCACACCCCGCACGATGAAGAGTGAGGGCTTACCGCTTGCGAATCTCTTTAGCCTCCGGTCGTCCGTGGGTCGATAATGAGCGACTGGTTGGAGACGAGAGACAGGTTCGGGACGGGTGACCGACTCGGGATTGGACTCGTCGCCCTCTCGGGACTCGGATTCGGCACGCTCGCCATCTTCGGTAAATTCGCCGCGGCGGCGGGCCTCTCGATTCCGACCGTCCTCTTCTTTCGGTTCTTCATCGCGACGATAGTCGTCTGGGTGTGGTTAGCCCTCCGCGGTGACGTGCGTTTGCTCTCGGGACGCGACTTGGCCGTCGGCCTCGGACTCGGTGGTCTCGGCTACGCCACGATGAGTTTCCTCTACTTTCTCGGGTTGGAGTACCTGACGGCAGGACTCACGTCTATCGTCCTCTACACGTACCCAGTCTTCGTCGTGGGCCTCGCAGTCGTCGCACTCGACGAACCGGTCACGAGACGAACTGTGAGCGCACTCGTCGTCGCACTCACTGGTGTCGCACTCATCACAGGAGCAGACCCCACCGGCGTCGACCCGCGAGGCGTTCTCATCGTCCTCGTCGCGGCCGTCGTCTACGCGACGTACATCGTGGTGGGTCGCCGGGCACTGGACACGGTCGATTCCCAGACGCTCACGGCCCACGTCCTTCCGGCGGCCGCCGTGTCGTTCCTTCTCGTCGGCACTGTGACGGGGCAACTCTCGGTTCCGACCGAGACGGCGTCGTGGCTCATCGTGGGTGCAATCGCCGTCTTCGCCACCGCGATTCCGATATTCGCGTTCTTCGCTGGCATGGCCCGCATCGGTGCCAGCAGAGCGAGTATCGTCAGCACCTTCGAACCAGCGGGCACGCTCACCTTGGGTGCACTCGTCCTCGGCGAACCCGTGACGCTCGTGACTGTGCTCGGTGGGACACTCGTCGTGACTGGCGTCGTACTCGTAGAGTCGTAAAGCAGAGTTCGAAAAGCGCCCGAGTCAGGAACCTGACCCTCGGGTGACGATACTACTCGGCGTCTGCCGGCGTGTCGAAGTCGTGGAAGTGTTCGCCCTTCTCCTTCGTCAGGACGTTGAGGGCGGCGGCGGCGCCGTCACCGGCGGAGATGATGGCCTGCCACTCTTCGGCGCGGACCATCGCACCGGTCGCGTACACGTTCTCGACGCTCGTCTCCATCGTCACGTCGACGTCGACGACGTCCTCGTCGGTGAACGCACATCCCAGGTCCTCGGCGAGGCCACGTTTCGTCCCCGTCGCGAGGACGACGTAGTCCGCCTCGTACTCCTCGTCGTCGGCCGTGACCACGAACCCGCCGCCCGATTGTGTGACAGTAGTCACTTCGGCTTCGTGGCGTGTCGCGCCGAACCCGTCGACTTGCTCGCGGGCGTCTTCGAGGAACTCGGTTCCGTCTTTCGAGTCGATGCCGAGGTAGTTGAACAGGTGGGCCTTGTGCAACCACGTCTTGTCCGTGTCGAATACGTCCACGTCGAGGCCGTTTTTCGACGCGAACAGTGCAGCGGAGAGTCCTGCGGCACCACCACCGACCACGAGTACTCGTGCCATGCCAATACATGACGGTGCGGAGATAGATGAGGATTTGGGCCATCTGTGACGAGTCGCACAACCGGTCGGAGACGAGGACTCGACTACCGTTTCCGCGCTCGAATCAGTGCTTTCGGGTTGGCGAACGAGACGACAGACTCGTCGTCAGGTTCGTCGTCGTACTCACCGTCTGACTCACCGTCGAACTCGACTTCGAACGTCGCTTTCGCCGCGGGTGATGCCTCACGGAAGCGACGTTCGAGTTCCGCCCGGTCGGTGGAAGAGACGCCAGTTCGCTCGGTCCATGGGTCGAATTCGAGCGTGAGTTTCGCGGTTTCGACCGCTTCGACCGAGAGACCGGCGTCTTCGAACCACGTACGCCATTGCGAAACAGGGTACAGTTCGACGTGCGTCGGGTCGCGGAGGCGTTCGACGCCGTCGAGGAACGCGGCGAGTTCGTCGTCTTCGGGTGCAACGTTGTCTTCGAAGGCGAAGACGCCACCGGGTTCGAGGACGCGGGCCACCTCCGCGACGAACGCCTCCGGGTCGGGGAAGTGGTGGGCGGCGATTCGGCACGCTACGGCGTCGAACGACTCGTCGGCGAACGGGAGACGCTCCGCGTCGGCGACGACGCCGGTGACGGGGTACTCGCGGACTGCTGTCGCGACCATCTGCGGTGCCGCGTCGGTGGCGACGACGTTCGAGACACCCGCTTTCGCGATTGCGCCTGCTGTGTGGCCAGCACCCGTCGCGATGTCCAGTGCGCGGGTCGCGTCGCGACACCACGCGGCGAGTGTCTGCCGGTCGTCACCGAGACGGTGAACCTCGCTCTCGAAGTACGACTCGGCGGCGTCACCGAAGTGGGCGGCGGTCCGGCGCTTGTCGTCGCTCATGGGACGACGGTTCGGTCAGAAGTGGGATAAAACAGGACGGCACCGCGTCGCGGTGAGTCAACGTCCCGTCCGAGTCATCCTACGCGGCGTCGACGTAGTCGGGTCGCTCCGCGTACGGAATCGGGTCACGTTCGCCGAGGTTCTGGAACGCCTGCAACCGGAACGCGCACGAGTCACAGGTTCCGCAGGCGGGTTCCTCGGCACGGTAGCACGACCACGTGTGTTCGAACGGGACGCCGAGTTCGAGGCCGCGTCGGGCGATATCGGTCTTCGAGTCGTGGACGAACGGCACGTCGAGCGAGATGTGGGTGTCGGGTTTGGTTCCGACTTCGACCATCGCCTCGAACGCCTCGAAGAACTCGGGGCGACAGTCGGGATAGCCCGAGTAGTCTTCCGAGTGTGCGCCGACGAAGACGGTCTCACAGTCGTTGGCTTCGGCGTACGAGACGGCCATCGACAGGAGGTTCGCGTTCCGGAAGGGGACGTACGACGTGGGAATCTCGTCTGCGTCCATGTCGGCGTCTTCGACGGCCATCGAGTCGTCCGTGAGCGACGACGCGCCGATTTGCTTCAGGTGACTCGTCTCGATGTGGAGGAAGTCACGGGCGTCGAGTTCGTCGGCGAGGGCACGGGCACACTCGTACTCCGTGGACTCGGTCTTCTGGCCGTAAGAGGTGTGGAGTGCGTATATCTCGTAGCCACGTTCCTTCGCTTCGAAGGCAGTCGTCGCACTGTCCATGCCGCCGGAGAGGAGGACGACGGCGCGTTTCTCGTCGCTGGGCGAGTCGTCTGTAGATGCGTCGTCTGTGGATGTATCGTCAGTCATCGTGATAGGTGAGAGCGTTCAGTCAGGGATACTCAGGTTTCGGGTGCGTCGTTCCAGAGGTCGACGTGCAGGCGAGGCGTGTAGCGATATCCGAACTCAGCGGCGAGGTCGGCAACGTCGGTTCGGGTTCGAGCGAGGGCGTCGCGGGTCTGCCCTTCGGGCATGAGCAACACGTCGCTGTCGCGGACCTCACGAGTCGTCACACCGCGCACGTCGTCCACCAGTGATTCGATTTCGGGCAGGTCGTCACGGCCGGTGACGACGAACTTCAACTGGAAGTCGTCGGCGTGGTCGACCAGCGAGGCGAGCGAATCGAGGTCGATACGCGCCGACTCGTGTTTGTCCGTCCAGACACCGGGGTCGGTGTCCGTCGGCGCATTTTCGGGTGTCGGCGTCGACGAGGCGAGTTTTGGACTGATGCTCGCCAAGTCGACTGGCGCGTCGGTTTCGAGTGTCCCGTTCGTCTCGACGGTGAGATGGTAGTCGTCGGCGAGTTCAGACAGGAGCGTCGCCGTCTCGTCGTGGACGAGGGGTTCGCCGCCGGTGACGACGACGTGTTCGGGTGCGAGTGCGTCGACTTCGGCGACGACTTCCTCGACACCCATCCACGCGTGCGTCGGTTCCCACGAGGTGTGGTACGAGTCGCAGAACCAACATCGGAGGTTGCACCCACTCGTCCTGACGAACGTGCTCGGGACGCCAGCAAGTTTTCCCTCGCCTTGCAGCGACGCGAACAGTTCGTTGATAGGGAGTCGGTCCCCGTCGGCGTCGGTGTCGGGTCGCGAAACCGAATCGGAGACTGGCATCAGAATCCTGCGCAGAGTTCCGCCGTCTCGCTAACCTCGACCGAGATATCGGAGACGGTGTCGGGGAGCGTAGCTTCGAGTTTCTCTTCGAGGACGACGGCCATCACCTCGGCCGTCGGAGGCGCGTCGAGGACGACCATCCCGTCGGCGTCGCCCGACAACTCGAACGCGTCGACGAGTGGGTCGCCGTCTTCGACGAGGAATCGGTGGTCCCACTCGTCGATGACGTCGGTCACGACACCTTTGTCCACGACCCACCCCTCGTCGGTGAGTTCGCCGACGACGCGGACCGCGATTTCGTAGTTGTGGCCGTGTGGCCGACTACATTTGCCGTCGTGGTGGAGGAGGCGATGGCCGGCGCTGATGCGGATTGGCCGGTCACGACCGATGTGCAGGACACGTTCGCCCGCACGCGCGAGCGAGTCCGCTGCCTCGTCAGCAGACTGTCGTGTCTGTTTGAGTGTTCCCTGGGGCATACCCAGAGATTATTCGCAGACTACTTAATTTCGCTGTCTCGGCGTCGTCACTCGAATCTGGTTCGCGTCGGGGAGAGTGTCCGAACCCGTCGCTCACTCACGATGAAGACGGCGGGAGTGATGGCCTCGGAACGTTCCCTACTCGGACTGGTTCGCTATCGCTTCGCGCCACGAATCCGGGACGCGAGTCGGCGTTCCGGACTCGTCCATCGCGACTTGAATCGTCTTCCCGGTTGCGACGACGTCGCCCTCGTAGGAGAGTTCGTAGAAGAGTGGGAAACTCTTCCCACCGGGTTCGCCCGCCTCGACTTCGACTTCGACGGTTCCGATACCCTCGATAGGTGCTCGGTAGTCGAGTTCGAGGTGTGCGACGACGATGTCGAGTTCGGGGAGGGGGACGTCGAGTACCGACTCGAAGTATTCGACACGCGCTTGCTCACAGTAAGTCGCGTAGACGGCGTTGTTCACGTGTCCGAAGGAGTCGTGGTCACGGAATCGAACGGCAATTTCGGCGACGACAGTCATTGGACTGCGGGACACGGGCGAAGGATATAGCCCCGGCGGTTCGTCGTGGGACAATCGAAGACCACGCCGTCAGACAGCGCCAGCGAACGAAGAACAGTGAAGCCCACCGGCAGGTGCTGCCCCGTGGCCGCTCTCGTCCGTTAGTTAGCCGTCGAGACGGACAGGTCAGGCGTTGGCAGGCGGCGTCCGTGAAGTGCGACGACCCGCCAGACGTTCGAGCGCGACCCGACGCGGACCATCTCGATGGGGACGCGGGCACCAACCGGGAGTGACGCGAGCGTATCGCGAATTCGGTCGGACTCGTACTCGACGAGGTGGCGTGTCTCGTGCGTCTCGTGGAGTTCGACGGTCATCGTTCCGTGGTCGTTCATTTCGGTGCGTACGTTCACCAGCACGGGTGTCGCAGAGAGGGCAGTCATGGTTCAGCGTACGTAGTCATCCGGCATAAGCAGTTGTATTACTGATATTTTCAGATATTGAGTCTACATACCAATTCCTGCGTGGCAGACGTGTTCCGGACGATGACGAGCGTCCGCCCCCGAAACGAGCGAACTGGCGAGCGTACATGTCCGTGGCACCCGAACGTCCTACGAGACATGAAGAATCCCGATGCGTCGGGAGACGAGCGCGACGACGTCGAGAGTAGACCCACGTCGACCACCACCGAACCCGAGAGCGACACGACAGACAGCGGGGCCGAGATAGTCGTCGTCAGGGTTCGAACCGACGATAGTGTCGTCGACCTCGACGTCGAACGCGGTCGTGTTCTGCGAGACGTTCTTCTCGATGCCGACCTCTCACCGTACACCAGCCTGACCGAACGGGCGAACTGCGGCGGTCGTGGCCTCTGTGCGACCTGTGGTGTGCGGGTCGTCGAGGGAGAGACCTCTCCGACGCACTGGCACGACCGGTTGGCATCGCGGTTCGGGTACCCTCGGCTCTCGTGTCAGATTCTCGTCGAGGGGGCGATGGAAGTGGACCTCGTCGAAGACAAACGCATCTGGGGCGGACGCGAGTGAATACTCTCGTGAGACGACGTCGTGGAGAAATCCGCTCTCCCCGTACTCGTGAGTGAAACGAGCGAGTGCTCGTGGTGAGCATGGCGAGCCACGGTGATTTGAACTCACTCGCTAACTGCGTTCGCTCGCTGCTCAAACCGGCTCGGTGTGGACGTTCCACTGCGAAACGTTGGTCGCTGAAGAAGTCCGCTCTCCCCGATTTGAACGGGGGACAAGCCGATCTACAGTCGGCTGCTCTGCCAGGCTGAGCTAAGAGCGGTCAAGAGAATCTCAACCTACGATTGGACTTAAGAATTCTCATTTCAGGTGGCTAACTGGCCGACTGCGGGTCGATACCGATGTCGTGACAGAACTTCCTACTCGGCTGACCCACCGTCTGTGGGTTCGGACGAGTTGACCTCGCGGACCTGAATCCCCTTCCCTGCGAGGTGTTGCATCTGTCGCTGGGCGAAGTCTTCTTCGCTGGTTCCGCGGGTCGCGAGGACGTAGACGAGTGCGCTTCCGGCCGGGCGCATGGTACGTCCGGCGCGCTGGGACCCTTGCCGACGCGACCCACCGAGGCCGGAGGCGACGATAGCGAGTTCTGCGTTCGGGAGGTCGATTCCCTCGTCGCCGATGCGGGAGATGACGAGTGTCTCTACGTCGCCGTCGCGGAAGGCCTCGAAGTACGCCTCGCGGCGGTGGTGTCGCGTCTCGCCGCTGACGAACGGCACGTCGAGCGCCGAGGCTATCTCTTTACCCTGGTCGAGATAGTCGACGAAGACGAGCGTCTTCGAGTCGGGGTGACGGGCGCGGAGTCGACGTATCTCGAAGACTTTGGCGGGGTTCATCGCGGCGAGCATGTGGCGCTCTCGGCCGTCGCTGGACGCCCACTCGTTGCGTGCCATGTCGTCTTCCCACCCGACGTACCGAATCTCGACTTCTGGTTCCTGGACGTAGCCCGCGTCGAAGAGTTTGCCCCAGTCGGTCCCGATTGGCGGGCCGATGAGGGTGAATATCTCGGCCTCTTTGTCGTCTTCACGGATGGGCGTCGCCGACAGTCCGAGGCGGTGTTTGGACTGAAGGTCGGCACTCCGCTGGAAGACACGACTGGGGATGTGGTGCGCCTCGTCGTAGACGATGAGACCCCAGCGACGTGAGTCGAACAGGGAACGGTGTCGGTCCATCCCCGCCGTCTGGTACGTCGCGATGGTGACCGGTTGAATCTCTTTTTGTCCGCCGTGGTACTCCCCGATTTGGTCGTCGTCGAGGTCGGTCGTCGAGCGCAGTTCTTCGCGCCACTGTCGCGCGAGTTCTCGACTCGGAACCAGAATTAGCGTCTCGCCGCCGACTGCTGCGAGTGCTCCGATGCCAGCGATGGTCTTTCCCGCACCCGGCGGACCGACGAGGACGCCAGCGCGCTGGTCCAAGAAACGGTCCACCCAGTCTTGCTGGTAGTCGCGTAACTCGACGTGGAGCGAGACGTCGAGTGCTTCACCTTCTTCGAGGTCGCGGTCGTCTTCGACGGGGTACCCGGCGTCGTAGAGGATTCGTTTGATTGCTGCGACTGACTCGTCTCTGACCCACGCTTCGGTGTCGGAAATCGGTGCGTAAATCTGGTCGTCGTCGAGTTTTTGGAGGGCGACGTTGCCCATGAGGCTCTCCGTCGCGGCTTCGAGGACGGTGTATCCCTCTTCGTGAGAGTACAGGCGGAACTGGTGGGCGCGTTTCCACTGGTCTTCGACCCACGTCTCGAGGTGGGGTGAGCGCTCCGGCACGACCGACCGAAGCATTGCGATGAGGTCTCGAACGTCGTCAAACGGTGCCTGCCACACGTCTTCCTGCCGAATTCGGTACAGGTACCCACGGCCACGGCCTTCGCGGTCACCTGTCGTGTCTACGAGGTGGGCGAACTGTGAGAGGCGCGCGCGTGTGTACTGCGTCGGGTTGTCGACGACGAGTTCACGACGCTTCGGGAACAGGACGACGCGTTCGCGTGCGGCGAGTTTCCCCCACTCCGTCGGATACCATACGATGGGGTCAGTCTCGACGTTCACCTTCTCGACGCGGCCCGCGTCGACGAGTGCGTCGAGTCCGTCCAACGCGTCTGCCTGCGTCACGTCGAGTCGGCGAGCAACTTGCTGTGCCGTCACGACCGGACGACCCTCCGCTTCCAGAGCGTCGTAGAACGAAGCGAGGGAGACACCCGAAGCATCTGTCGGGACACCATCGGTCGGTCGTTCGTCGTCGTTCGGGACGGTGGCATCGGTTACGTCGCTGAGTCGGTCGAGTACGACGGTGTCGGACTCGTCCGCAGGAGCAGTCTGCTCTCCGTCCGCGGCAGTCTGCGTCCCGTTTTCAGCAGTCCGCATTTCATCTTCGGCAGTCTGCTCTCCGTCCTCGGCAGTCATCATCCCGGATACGGACGCGAGGGGGAAACGGCTTGCGACACGCGGACTGTACCCGAACGAGAGAGGCATCCGACACGGAGGCTATCGAAACGTAAGACGTGCTATCGGAGAGGAGAGTGCTGGTGGAGTGGGACACGTCCTATCGGGACGTTCTCGACTGCGCAGGTGCCATGCGTTCGAAAACAGACCGGAGATTCTCGTCGATGGTGATGAAATCGGGGAACTCTTCGAGTGTCCGGATACCGTCGAGATAGACGTACTCGACAGGTTCCGGTGGAATCTCTTCGAACACCTGGACCGGCCCGTGGTCGGCGAGTCCGATAAACGGACGCCCCTCTCGGTCGGTCTGTGGTGTCAGTCGGTGCTCGAGGTAGAGTCTCGCCATCGCGAGGGCACTCGCGAGTGGGACCTGTCCAGGTGTGAGTTGCCACCTGACGCCCTGTCGTTCGTACTGGACAGTCGTCACGTAACCGTCGTCGAATCGGAAGCAGTCGATGAGTTCGTCACCGTACGACCATCGGGTCTCGACTCGGCGTGACCACTCGAGTGCCCACTTCTCGCCGCTTTCAGCGTTACCGATGGCCTCGCGAAGACGCACCCACGCACGGCCGAGTGCATGCATACGTAGTCGGTTCGTACTCTGGGGTAATTGCATTGACGCCACGAGAACGACACAGTCAGGTGTCGCCGACAGTCGCGAGTTCACGTCAGTTGGTCCCACACCGCGTTTCCGGTGAATCGCGCTGGGATACGTTTCCGCCGTGGAGATGTGTGGTCGGTTCCACCCTATCGATGGTCGTCTCTCCTCTCCGTCGTATCCACGGTCATCCCTCTTTTCCGCAGGTATCACCAGAGGATTGTGACGTATCTCCCGGAAGAATGTGGCGTGTCTCGCAGAGGATTGTGGCGTGTCTTTCCACACCTCGCTTCCGGTGAAACCCGAGAGAGACGAAAGAGGGCAGAGACACCACGTTTCCGGTGAACGGTCCCGTCGCCTAGTGTCGGTTTTGCCGTATCAGGTTCGTGCGACTGGCGAGTACCCGTCCGGGAACGTTACAGCGCTGACAGACACCACGTTTCCGGTGAAATCACAGCACGTGGGGGGCGCGAAGTCGACGAAGTATGTGCTGTCTCGATAGAAGCGGACACACCGTGTTTCCGGTGAAGTGTCCACGGCGGTTGTAGGACTCGAACCGACTGGATTCGAGGTCTCGACAGGTCGACGTACAGTCGGGTGCACACGACGACCGATTCGAATCGGTCCACTTATTACCTACACACCGGGTTTCCGGTGAAAATCCCGGTTTCAGCGGTCCTCAAGACTGTCCCCAGCGGTCACGAACGGCCGGTGAGGGACACCTCATTTCCGGTGTACGATGTCGATTCGACTGTGCCGTCACCCTCTACTTGCTGTCGTTACCTCGTACCTGTGTTCTATCTGTTTCTCCAACCTATAGCAACTATTAAATAGTTTATTTGTGTTACCGACCATTGATACACTCGCAAACAAAGTATTTCTCGTTACTCGAGAAATGTTCGAAGCGAATTTCAGGTACTAAATCGTCTGTTTTCGGGAGATTTGACCTTCCCTCGTCTTTCTCCGCCTCTTCCGAGTCACCACTCCACCGAACCGGTTCGGCTACGTTCTGGAAGACCTGTCGTCGTATCGTCTGTTGACTCCGCTGAGACCTGAGCCGAGAATTCGGGGGACGACGGACCGACAGCCGACTGCGAAGTTCGAACGCCGGCGAGATTGTTGGGGTCGGTCTGTCCCACACCGAGTTTCCGGTGAACCCACACCTCTGTTTCGTGTGGACGGGAAACGGAGGTTCGTACCCGTTCACCGGAAATCCGGTGTGTGTGTCCTGCGTCGAATGGTAAGTCCTTTCACCGGAAACGTGGTGTGTTGCGAACATGCCTAACGCCAGCGACGACCTCTTCACCAGGGAGGACCCCATCTTCGCTAACAAGGAGTTGTTAGAGATCAATCACCTCCCTGGTGAGGGTCGCATCGTCGGTCGCGACGACGAGATTTCGAACCTCGCGACGGCGGTGAATCCTGCAATCTTCGGACAGAGTCCGAGCAACGTGTTGATATACGGGAAGACGGGGACGGGGAAGTCACTCTGTGCGAAGTACGTCTCACAACGACTCGTCGATACTGCCGAAGAAGAAGGCGTGAAGGCGATGTTCGCCTACGTCGACTGCGCACAGGACACCACAGAGACGCAGGCCGTCCAGACAATCGCGGATAGCGTCAACGACCCCGCGGTCACGGGCATCAAAGTCCCCGACAAAGGACTCTCTACGTCGACGTACTACAAGCGTCTCTGGCGTATCCTCGACGCCCTCTACGACGTCGTTCTCATCATCCTCGACGAAATCGACAAACTGAGCGACGACGATATTCTCATGCAACTTTCGCGGGCGGGTGAGGCGGGGAAGATTTCCGGGTGCAAACTCGGTGTCATCGGTATCAGCAACAAGATTCAGTACAAAGACCGAATGGACGAACGCGTCAAATCCAGTCTCTGTGAACGCGAGTTCGTCTTTCCCCCGTACGACGCCAACCAACTGCGGGATATCATGGATGCCCGGAGTGACGCGTTCCGCGACGGGGTCTTGGACCCCTCGACGATTCCCCGCGCCGCGGCACTCGCCGCCCGTGAACACGGGGACGCCCGCAAGGCAATCGACATCCTTCGGTACGCTGGCGAAATTGCACAGTCGATGGGTGCGAGCACGGTGAAAGAGAACTTCGTCACGCAGGCGCGCCAGCGTGCAGAGACAGACCGATTCCGCGAACTCATCCGTGGTTCGACACCGCACTCACGCTACGTTCTCCAAGCACTGGCGATTCTCTCGCTGTCTAACCAACAGCAGGATGGCTTCCGGACGAGTCGTGTGTACGAAGTCTACGAGAACATCTGCCGACAGCAGGGTTCGGATAGCCTCTCTCTCCGGCGGGTTCGTGACCTCCTCAAAGAACACGCGTTCCTCGACATCATCGAGCAGTCCAAACACAGCGGCGGTAGTGCTGAAGGGAGTTACACGAAACACCAGTTGCTCGAAGACCCGGACGTGGTTAAAGACGTCCTGACAGAAGACGTCTAAGGGGGGCGGACCGACGCCCGAGTCGGTGGACGTGTCGAATCGTCAGCGGGGACTATTTGCCGCTGCACTTACACCTCTGAAGAGGACAGTCTTATATTTTATTGCACACGTGTGTGATTGGAATAATCACGTGTGACTGGTTCGGTCACAGACCTGCCGGAACCAGTACTGTCGACACGCCGTCGTCCGCTTTGATCCTCGGCTTACACCGCCGAGTCGCCGTGTTCGAGTGGTTTTGACTCGCTTCGAATCGACTCGTAGAGGTCTTTGACCCAGTCCACGACTGCGGGTGCGTCACCGTCGACGAGTGAGACCATGTTTCCGTGGTCGTCGTAGGCTGCGACCAAGCCGTGACCATCCACGAGGAGGAGGCCGAACTCGAGAGTGTCCTCTACGACACGGAGCGAGAACTGGTCGAGTTCCTGTCCGAGTTCGAACGATTCGGCGTACTCCGACATGGACCGTTCGAGCACGTCTCTGTCGACGACGAGTTCCATCTCCGTCTGCGGACCGAGGACTTGTTCTGCTGCTTCGTTGAAGACCCGACTGACGATAGGAGAGACGCCGCGGAATTCGTCTACCGTGTCGTTTCCGAGCACGGTGAGGTACCGGTTGATGGGTGCGTGTGGGTCGTTGTCTGCGGCAGTCGTGACGGTCAACTGCTCGAGGACATCGGCCGGAACGTCGTCACAGATGCCCCCAGCGTTCGTCAGGAACTCGCGCATCCGTGCCGTGCATTCGACGGTGTCGACGAGGTCTGTGTACTGTTCGTAGACCATCTTCCCTCCGGGGGTGAGTCGGTACAACCCGTCGGATTTCTCCACCCATCCTCGGTCACAGAACCCTGCGAGCGTCCGCTGTGCCGTTTCGCGGGCGCATCCGCAGACCCGTGCGAGGTCAGTTGGCCGCCGTGGCTCTCGCGCGAGTGCTTGCAGTATCGACTCCCTGCTCCGCGACCCGACGAGGAACGCGACGTCCTCCCGCGCATTCATGTCGTTTCGTTAGTGTATTCGACATTTTACACTTGTCGGTGCGTCGCTCAGCGGAGTGTACTGCTGAAGAAAGTACGGTGTGAGAACTTAGCCGAGAAGACCGAGTGCGTCGATACGCTCGACGATTTCCTCGACGGCCGTCTCTGCGTCGTCAGTCCGCTTGCCACCGGTGATGACGATTTTCCCGGAACCGAACAGGAGGATGACGACCTTCGGTTCGTCCATCCGGTAGACGAGGCCGGGGAACTGTTCGGGTTCGTACTCAACGTCCTCGAGACCAAGACCGATAGCGAGGGCGTTCAGGTTCAGGTTGTGACCCAGGTCTGCACTGGAGACGATGTTCTGAACGGTGATTTCGGGTTCGTCGTCGACAGGGATGCTCAGTTCTCGGAGCTTGTCGAAGATGATTCCGAGTGCTTCGTGTACGTCGTCGATGCTCTTTGCACCGGTACACACGATTTTCCCAGACCGGAAGATGAGTGCCGCGGCTTTCGGCTCTTGTGTCCGATAGACGAGGCCAGGGAAGTTGTCTGGGTTGAAATCAGCACCGGGAAGGTCGTCGGCAAGTGCTTCGAGGTCGAGCTCTTGACCGATCCCGGTCGATGCGACTACGTTCTGAATCTCGATGGAGTCTGCCGGCCCACTCATTGCTCGCTTTTTAATCATACCTCCTTCCTTATAAAGCGACCCGTTATAAACCGAGTTCAACTGAGTCGATTCCGTCGTCGCCTCGCACGCGCGCGAAACTAATACTTTGTTTCACTCGCCACTCGACTGAGGTCAGGAGTGGACGCGCGTGAAGTTATGACACGCCTCGTGTCTATTTTTCTCACAGAGCCACTAAATCAACGGCGTTAAATGTAACCGTGCCATTCGAAGTAATGTGAAGAAGCGCACGGGGGCACTCCCCCCGAAGGCTTCGTCCGAACGCCCACCGACCCAAGGCCGTCTGGCGCTCACCGGGATGACACACTCTCCCGGGGTGCCGACGATACGACGGCCTTAAGTGGTCCAAGGCATTTCGGAAGAATGCGAACGACACACCGCGATTGCAGGGCGTTTCAACGCGTCCTGCCTCACCGGGTTTGGTCGAGCGAGGTTCGACGGGTTTATACCCACGAACCACCTCGATTCAAATCCGAAGGAAATGAGGATTCCGCCCCTGCGGTACGCCGCAAGACGGTATCTGATGTTAGCCCTAGTAGTTCGGTGATATCCGAACGGATATCATTCGAACTCGGACCTTTGAACGGTGATTTGACAGCATTACGCTGCCATTCACCCGCCAACACCCCGCGACCAGGTTTAAATGGTCGCGACCCATTCCGGTTGATCCTGCCGGAGGTCATTGCTATTGGGGTCCGATTTAGCCATGCTAGTTGTACGAGCTTAGACTCGTTGCGGAAAGCTCAGTAACACGTGGACAAACTACCCTACGGAGAACGATAACCTCGGGAAACTGAGGCTAATAGTTCATAGGGGAGTCGCGCTGGAATGCCGACTCTCCCAAACGCTCCGGCGCCGTAGGATGTGTCTGCGGCCGATTAGGTAGACGGTGGGGTAACGGCCCACCGTGCCGATAATCGGTACGGGTTGTGAGAGCAAGAGCCCGGAGACGGAATCTGAGACAAGATTCCGGGCCCTACGGGGCGCAGCAGGCGCGAAACCTTTACACTGTACGCAAGTGCGATAAGGGGACCCCAAGTGCGAGGGCATATAGTCCTCGCTTTTCCCGACTGTAAGGCGGTCGGGGAATAAGGGCTGGGCAAGACCGGTGCCAGCCGCCGCGGTAATACCGGCAGCCCAAGTGATGACCGATATTATTGGGCCTAAAGCGTCCGTAGCCGGCCACGAAGGTCCATCGGGAAATCCGCCAGCTTAACTGGCGGGCGTCCGGTGGAAACCACGTGGCTTGGGACCGGAAGGCTCGAGGGGTACGTCCGGGGTAGGAGTGAAATCCCGTAATCCTGGACGGACCACCGATGGCGAAAGCACCTCGAGAAGACGGATCCGACGGTGAGGGACGAAAGCTAGGGTCTCGAACCGGATTAGATACCCGGGTAGTCCTAGCTGTAAACGATGCTCGCTAGGTGTGGCACAGGCTACGAGCCTGTGCTGTGCCGTAGGGAAGCCGAGAAGCGAGCCGCCTGGGAAGTACGTCCGCAAGGATGAAACTTAAAGGAATTGGCGGGGGAGCACTACAACCGGAGGAGCCTGCGGTTTAATTGGACTCAACGCCGGACATCTCACCAGCTCCGACTATAGTGATGACGGTCAGGTTGATGACCTTACCACGACGCTATAGAGAGGAGGTGCATGGCCGCCGTCAGCTCGTACCGTGAGGCGTCCTGTTAAGTCAGGCAACGAGCGAGACCCGCACTTCTAATTGCCAGCAGCAGTTTCGACTGGCTGGGTACATTAGAAGGACTGCCGCTGCTAAAGCGGAGGAAGGAACGGGCAACGGTAGGTCAGTATGCCCCGAATGAGCTGGGCTACACGCGGGCTACAATGGTCGAGACAATGGGTTGCTATCTCGAAAGAGAACGCTAATCTCCTAAACTCGATCGTAGTTCGGATTGAGGGCTGAAACTCGCCCTCATGAAGCTGGATTCGGTAGTAATCGCATTTCACAAGAGTGCGGTGAATACGTCCCTGCTCCTTGCACACACCGCCCGTCAAAGCACCCGAGTGAGGTCCGGATGAGGCTGTCACACGACAGTCGAATCTGGGCTTCGCAAGGGGGCTTAAGTCGTAACAAGGTAGCCGTAGGGGAATCTGCGGCTGGATCACCTCCTAACGACCGAGACCACCCCGACGGGGTGGCTCACACGCGATCTTCCGAGTTCGAACACCATCCGTTCGGACACCTTAGAACTACTAGGGCTGACATGGGGCCCATAGCTCAGTGGTAGAGTGCCTCCTTTGCAAGGAGGATGCCCAGGGTTCGAATCCCTGTGGGTCCATGGTAAGCAATGTTCAACCCTCGTTGAATCGTGCCCCTTAAGTGTGGGACGGCGATACGAAGGAATGAGCATTGACGACTGATGCACCAACCCGCGCAAGCGTGGTTGGGAAGGGTCGAAAACGCGCCAGAAGACTACTGGGCGTTTGATGAAACCGTGTGTACGTGCAATCCAGGCGTCCACTGGACCCGTTCTCCGGGTCACAGTGACTATATCAACTGGCTACTGTGCCAGCTGGTGGATAGCTCGGCTCGAGAGCCGATGACGGACGTGCCAAGCTGCGAAAAGCCTCAGGGACCCGCATGGAGGGAAAGAACTGAGGATCTCCGAATGGGAATCCCCACGCAATTGCCTTGCGCAATGGGGAACGCTCCGAATTGAAACATCTTAGTAGGAGCAGGAAAAGAAAGCAATCCGCGATATCGTGAGTAACGGCGAGTGAAAGCGACACAGTCCAAACCGAAGCCTTCGGGCAATGTGGTGTACGGACTACCCGTAACGGACCTGGATCTTACACGAAGTCTCCTGGAACGGAGCGTGATACAGGGTGAAAACCCCGTAGTGTAAGAAAAAGGTCCCGGGGTTGTTCCAGAATAGCGGGGGTTGGATATCCCTCGTGAATTACGCAGGCATCAACTGCGAAGACTAAACACTCCTCGAGACCGATAGCGAACAAGTAGCGTGAGCGAACGCTGAAAAGCACCCCGAAAAGGGCGGTGCAATAGGGCTTGAAATCAGTTGGCGATAGAGCGACGTAGCATACAAGGTCGTTCGACGAATGAATTGGAAGCGATTCCATAGTAAGACTCGAACGAAGCCGATGTTACGTCGTACGTTTTGAAAAACGAACCATGGAGTGCATCTGACTGGCGAGTCTAAGGGGTGAACCCCCGGAGGCATAGGGAAACCGATACGGCCGCAGTCTTTGACCAGGGCCACCGTCTTCAAGGGCGGGGAGCCAACCGGATGCGACCCGAAACCAAGTGATCTACGCCGGAGCAGGGTGAAGCGTGGCGAAAGCTGCGTGGAGGCCCGTTAGAGTTGGTGTCCTACAATACCCTCTCGTGACTCTGGTGTAGGGGTGAAAGGCCCATCGAACTTGGCAACAGCTGGTTCCAACCGAAACATGTCGAAGCATGACCTCTGATGAGATAGTTCGTGAGGTAGAGCGACCGATTGGGAATCCGGACTCCGAGAGGAGTTCGCTTCCCTGTCAAACTCCGAACTTACGAACGTCGTAGACTCAGGGAGTCCGGTGTGCGGGGTAAGCTTGTGCACCGTGAGGGAGACAACCCAGAGCTAGGTTAAGGACCCAAAGTATGGATTAAGTGCGATTGAAGATTGTCTCGAGCCCTAAACAGCCGGGAGGTGAGCTTAGAAGCAGCTACCCTCTAAGAATAGCGTAACAGCTTACCGGCCGAGGTTCGAGGCGTCGAAAATGATCGGGGCTCAAATCCATCTCCGAGACCTGGCGGCGTACTCATAGTACGATTCCGTAGGTTGGCATACTGTTTGGGTGGAAGCACGGGGGAGACTTCGTGTGGACCGAGCAGCAACGAAAATCATGGTCTCAGTAGCAGCGAGAGTCGGGTGTGAACCCCGACGGCCTTACGCGCAAGGGTTCCTCGGCACTGCTAATCAGCCGAGGGTTAGTCGATCCTAAGTCTAACCGTAATTCGAATTAGATGAAAGGGAAACTGGTTAATATTCCAGTACCTTCTTGCACTCAAAGTCGACGCTTTAGGAAACACCGAGCGGGGCCTTCGCCCCGTCGAATCACCGAACTTCGTGGAAGCCGTAATGGCACGAAGCGAAAGAATGGTGAGATAGGGAAACTCGGCGGTACCTAGAGCCCGTGAAAAGACGAGCAAGAAGATCGTACCGAGATCCGACACAGGTGCGCTGGCAGAGCAAGCCAAGGCCTGTCGGGAACAACCGACGTTAGGGAATTCGGCAAGTTAGTCCCGTAAGTTCGCGATAAGGGATACCTGCTCTTGATCGAGCAGGTCGCAGTGACTCGGACGCTCCGACTGTCTAGTAACAACATAGGTGACCGCAAATCCGCAAGGACTCGTACGGTCACTGAATCCTGCCCAGTGCGGGTATCTGAACACCCATTACAATGGGACGAAGGACCCGTCAACGGCGGGGGTAACTATGACCCTCTTAAGGTAGCGTAGTACCTTGCCGCTTCAGTAGCGGCTTGCATGAATGGATCAACGAGAGCGTCACTGTCCCAACGTTGGGCCCGGTGAACAGCACGTTCCAGTGCGGAGTCTGGAGACCCCCAAGGGGAAGCGAAGACCCTATAGAGCTTTACTGCAGGCTGTCGCTGAGACGTGGTCGCTAATGTGCAGCATAGGTAGGAGCCGTTACACAGGTACCCGCGCCAGCGGGCCACCGAGGCAACATTGAAATACTACCCGTTAGTGACTGCGACTCTCACTCCTGGCGGAGGACACCGGTAGCCGGGCAGTTTGACTGGGGCGGTACGCGCTCGAAAAGATATCGAGCGCGCCCAAAGATTTCCTCACGCGAGTCGGAAACTCGTGGAAGAGCGCAAGAGCAAACGGAAGTCTGACAGTGACATTCCCAACGAGTGTCGCTGACGCGAAAGCGTGGTCTAGCGAACCTACGAGGTTCATTCATGGGACCCGTAGATGACAGAAAAGCTACCTTAGGGATAACAGAGTCGTCACCGGCAAGAGCACATATCGACCCGGTGGCTTGCTACCTCGATGTCGGTTCCCTCCATCCTGCCCGTGCAGAAGCGGGCAAGGGTGAGGTTGTTCGCCTATTAAAGGAGGTCGTGAGCTGGGTTTAGACCGTCGTGAGACAGGTCGGCTGCTATCTATTGGGGGTGTTTAGGAACATGACGTGAACGTTCGTATAGTACGAGAGGAACTACGAATGGGTGCCACTGGTGTACCGGTTGTCCGAGAGGGCAGTTGCCGGGCAGCTACGCACCGCAGGGTAAGAGCTGAAAGCATCTAAGCTCGAAACCTACACGGAAAAGAAGTTCCACTGAGGTCACTCGTAGAAGACGAGTTCGATAGACTCGGGGTGTACGCAACGAGGCAACGAGTTGTTCAGCCCGCGAGCACTAACAGACCAAGCCACATTCATACGCACTGAGACCCGAGAACGGGTCCAGGCGCAAACTGGATTGCACGTACGTTAGTCAGACGCCACCGATATTGGTATCACAATGGTTCGATTCCATTGATCGGAATTAAGGCGGCCAGAGCGGTGAGGTTCCACCCGTACCCATCCCGAACACGGAAGTTAAGCTCACCTGCGTTCTGGTCAGTACTGGAGTGAGCGATCCTCTGGGAAATCCAGTTCGCCGCCCCTACTCATACTTCACCGAAAGCCCACCGGACACGCGTCCGGTGGGCTTTCTTCATTTACGGCGAGTGGATTCGCCACTCGCGTGCGGTTCGGTGCCCGTGAGCCGCAGCACTCGCGGGTCCTCACCCTTCTATTCAGACTCACGGACACCGCCTCGACGAGAGTGAACCGTCAGTACCCACGCAGTCAAGCTATCCTGTTGTCGCTGACCGCCGCCGAACCGATTCACGTCGAAAAACGGCGAAATCGACAGACGAAAGCCCGATTTCGAACCCGTTGAATGGCGTGAAATTCGGCGAAAACCGAAGTCACGGTTACCTTACTTTACTGTAGTAGGGTTAGAATGGGTGGTTGCATGCGCGGCAGCAAACTCACCACAGCAGTCATGGTCATTGCGATGCTGACCGTCGCGATGGTCCCCGGGACCGTCGGTGCGGCGACCACCGACACGTCCCTCCAGGTCGACGTCGAACAGGACGTCGAGACGGGCAACGCGACAGTGACCGTGACACAGAACGAGACGACCGTCGAGAACGCGACGGTCTCCGTGGTCGAATCGAGCGTCAACTACAGTGCGAACAACACCACGTACACGACGGGCGCGAACGGCACCGTCGAACTCCCGAACCCTGACGAACGCGTGAACGTCACGCTCGACGTCACCGCAGGTGACGGGAACAACACGACGACTACGTCCGTCGAGACCGAACTCGTCCCGCACAGCGAGTCGCTCGACGTGACCGTCGAAACCGACGACGAGAACGACACGGTAACCGCGACTGTCACGCAGTACGGTGACGCAGTCGAGAACGCGTCGGTGCAGGTCAACGGGACCGACTACGACAACACAACGAAAGAGACGGACGCGAACGGTACCGTCGAATTCACGGAACCGGTGAACACGACGAACCTGACCTTCGTCGCGAGCGCGAACGACGCGACGGCCGAGTCCACCGTCAGTTTCGAGGGTGACGACCTCTCGGTCGCTGTCGAACAAGACGAAAATGCGAGCGTCGTCGTCACCGTGACCGAAGACGGTGACGTCGTCGAAGGCGCGAACGTCACGGTCAGCGGCAACTACACCGACGCGGGTGACTACGTGACCGACGAGAACGGAACCGTCCACCTCGCGGACCCACTCGAAAACGTCACGGTCACCGTGACCGCCGAGTACGGTGACCAGACCGCCGAGACGACTGCGACCCTCCAAGGCGAAGTCGCCGAAGACGACCCGTTCGGAGTGCTCGTCAGCACGTTCGTGGAGCGTCTCAAGAGTACCGCGGGTGACGGCCCGATGGGACAGGCAGTCTCCGACTTCGTGACCGAGAACAACCCCGGGAAGGCGGACGAGAAACGTCCTGAACACGCCGGCCCGAAGGACAAAGACAACGGCAAGAACGGGCAGGCCGCCGAGAAGGGCGGAAACGACGACAAGCAGGGCCCACCGGAACACGCAGGTAACGACGACAAGAAGGACGACAAGAAGGACGACGACGAGGAAGAAGAGAGTAGCAGTTCTACGGAGGAGTCCGACTCTGAGGACGACTCCGACTCCAACGGCCCGCCGGAACACGCGAAGAAGGGCAAGTAAGTCGCAACTGCGGCTTTCTCTTTTCGAACGAACACCGTACCCGGAGCGGCAGCACTACAAACTGGAACCGTGTGGGTCGGCCGCTCACTCTCGGACGTCTATCAGTTCGACGTCGACGCCGCCGAGTGCACCGACTCTCGACGCCGACACGTCGAACCGTTCGACGGCGAGGCTCGCACCAGTCGCCACGAGTTCGTCGTCGACGCGGGCGGAGGAACCGCTTGGATACCACGCCGAGTCGTCGGTGACCTGCACCGCCGACCGGAGCGAGTCGCGGAGGCGACGGTGTGCAAAGAGCGTCGAGACGAACGCGAGTGACGCTGCGAGCGTGACACCGCCGCTGTCGAACGTCGTCGCCGTCGACTCTCGGCGTGCCGTTTCGAGCGCTCCTGCGAGCGCGAGTGACTGCCGCGCCTCCGTCTCGTCCGAGAGCGCACGCGAGAGCGCGGCGTCTTGCATCTCTCGAATCGCCGTCTCGGTCGTCGGTTCGGTGTCCATGGAGAGAATGTAGGGGAAGGTTTCTGCAGGGTGTTACGCCGCGTCGAACGACGGAGGGCGGAGCGTGTGGTCTACGAGCGTCTCGTCCGGCCGGAGTGTGACCGTCCCGAGGAGTACCGTCTCGCCCTCGGTTGCCTCGGTGGCGATGGTCCGGAGGACACGCTCTTGGTCGAGGGTCTCCCACGTGATGCGTTCGACGAGTCGCTGGAACGCCTCGGGGTCGGTCCACCCCGAGTCGATATCGGACGGAACGTTGACGACGAACCGCAGTTCCGTCTCCGTGACCTGGATACCGACGCCGAACGTGTCAGCATCTGTCTTCTCGTCGACTATCGCCGTGTCGTCCGTCGCCGTCTCGTCCGAGTCGGTCATCAGCGGGTGTGAGTGACGTGGAGACAAAGATGCACCGGACACCGTCCAATCGCGTCGCTGTAGAGAGGTGGCTTCAGGTGTCTTCCCCTCGGGGTGTCGTCGCTGAAATCACTCCGAACGGCCTCGGTAGCGTGTGAATTCCACGCACACGGCGGACGAACGTCGAACCGTTATTAGCGTTGGACCCGGCAGTCCGACCAACGAATGAGTTACAAGATCGGTCTCGTCGGAAAACCGTCCGTCGGGAAATCCAGTTTCTTCAATGCGGCGACGATGAACGACGTACCGGAGGGTGCGTACCCGTTTACGACTATCGACCCCTCCATCGGTGAAGCGTACGTCCGCGTCGAGTGTGCGGCCCCGGAGTTCGACGAAACGTGTACACCCTCGGTCGGGTACTGTGACGACGGCATGCGGTTCGTCCCGGTCAAACTCGTCGACGTTGCCGGTCTCATCCCCGGTGCCCACGAGGGCAAGGGTCTCGGCAACCAGTTCTTGACCGACCTCAACGAGGCGGACGTGCTGGTCCACGTCGTCGACTTCTCTGGCGAGACGGACATCGAAGGCGAGGCGACCGAAGGCCACGACCCCCGCGAGGACATCGACTTCCTCGAAAACGAACTCGACATGTGGTATCTCGGCATCCTCGAGAAGGGTATCGACCGCTACCGGTCGGGCTACCACGGTGAGGAGAAGGACATCGAAGTCGACCTCGCAGAGCAGATGTCGGCGTTCAAGACGAACAAAGACGAAATCAAGCAGGTCATCTTGTCTCTGGACATCGGCCTCGACCCCGACGAGTGGGACGACGACGACAAAGAGGCACTCGCCCGCGAGATTCGCAAGCGAACCAAGCCAATCATCATCGCGGCGAACAAGATGGACAAGCCGGTTTCACAGGAGAACTACGAGGAGATTACCTCGGACCCCGACTACGACCACCTCACGTTCACGCCCACGAGCGCACACGCGGAGAAGGCGCTAAAGAACGCCGACGAAGGCGGTGTCGTCGACTATCAACCCGGCGCGGACGACTTCGACATCGTCGGCGACGTGAGCGAAGAACAGGAGGCCGGTCTCGAACAGATTCGTGAGTTCATCGGCGAGTACGGCGGCACGGGCGTCCAGCAGTCTCTGGAGATGGCGCTGTTCGACGTGATGGGCGCAATCGCAATCTTCCCCGGCAGCGCCAACGGGAAGTCCGACTCACAGGGCGTCTTTCGCGACTGCTTCATCCTCCCCGAAGAGTCGACGACCGAAGACTTCGCGTACCACCTCCACTCCGACATCGGCGATGGCCTCCTCCACGGCATCGACTGTCACTCGAAGCGCCAAATCGGGTCGGACCACGAACTCGAACACCGCGACGTTGTCGAGATAATCTCGACGAACTGACCTTCATCGGCCGCAACCGTAACACGGTTATACACTCGGCGGTAGGGGCCGTGTATGGGTGAGGCCGAAACGTCTGCGGCGACACTCGACGTCGAGATCGGGGGACTCGGCGGCGAAGTAACGCTCGCAGACCTCTTCCCACCGACGTGGGTCGAATCACACAGTGATGCGACATCTATCGGTGACTTCGTCGATAACAGCGGATTCGACGTCTCCGACCAGGAGTCGTTCGAGTCCATTCCGACCCACAAGTGGGACCGATACGTCAATGCACACTCCGAGTTCGACGACTGGCAGTCGATGCTGTCGGCCGCCGTCGAACGCTACGTCCTCGAACGGGCGGGAACCACCGGCGTCGACGACGCGTCGAGCGCCGAACGCGAGTCGGCCAGAGAAGAGTCCGCCGAGGCGAATGCCTGAAGGCGTGACGACTGCGACGAATTCTGTTTAGTTCTGTGCGGTGTCGCGGACAGACGCAGCACCGCGCGCAACCGCGTCGTCACACCACTCTCGAGTCTGTGCTGTCGCAACCGAGAGTGGGTCGTCCGGGTCGTCCGGGTGGGATTGGAGGTCCAGTGCCCACCACTCTACGTCGTGCCACTCGTCGTGTTTGTAACCCATGCGCTCGAATCGACCCACACGTTCGAACCCGAAGGACTCGTGGAACGCGATGCTCGCCGGGTTCGGCGTCGTGACGACGGCGTAGGCAGTCACGTAGCCCATCTGTTCGAGTATGTCGAGGAGTGCCGTGTACAACCCACGGGCGACACCGCGGCGCTGGAAGTCCGGGTCGACGTATATCGACGTTTCGACCGCCCATTGGTAGGCGTCACGTTCGCGGATAGGCCCGGCGTAGGCGTATCCAACCACGTCGCCGTCGAGTTCGCAGACCAACCACGGGTGGTGGGTCTTCTTCCGCAGTTTCGTCTCGAGGTCGGTGACGCTCGGAGGGTCGTACGCGAACGTGATGGCCGTCTCTTCGACGAAGGGTTCGTAGATGTCTCGGATGGCGGGGAGGTCAGACTCCGTCACGGGGCGGAGGCGAACGGTCATATCTCTGGTGGGGTCGTGGGGAGAGATAGATGCGGCGATGGCGGCCGGTCTCGCGAGTAGCAGGGAATCTGATGCCCGGGGCTGACCCCTCAGGTGTCAGCGGACGTGGTGCCGATAGTCTCTGCGTACGCACGGGCACGACGGCGGATGTCGTCCGCGTCGGCCCGGACGTGTTCGCCGCCATCGTAGAGCACTTCCCCGTCCACCATGGTGAAGACCACGTCGTCGCCGTGTGCCGAGAAGACGAGGTGCGACAGCACGTCGTGGAGTGGCGTCGCGCGCGTCACGTCGGTGGTCAGGCCGACGATATCGGCTTTCCAGCCCTCACGGAGACGTCCGACGCCGTCGAATCCGGCCGCTTTCGCGCCGTTTCTGGTGGCCATCTCGAAGATAGTCGCGGCGGGCGTGGTCCTCGGGTCGAGTGAATCGACCTTCTGGAGCAGACTGGCCTGCCGCATCTCTGTAAAGGGGTCGAGTGTGTTGTTACACGGCGGGCCGTCGTTCCCGAGGGCGACGTTGATTCCGCGTTCGAGGTAGTCGGTGATTGGTGCGACACCCGACGCGAGTTTCATGTTCGACGACGGGCAGTAGGTGACGTGCGTGCCAGTCTCCGCGAGTACCTCGCGCTCGGACGCTTCGGTGTGGACACAGTGGGCGAGGACGACGTCGTCACCGGTGAGACCGACTTCGTCCAACCAGTGGATGTTGCGCATCCCCGTCTCTGCTTCGACCGTCGCGATTTCCTCTCGGTTCTCGCTCGCGTGCGTGTGGATTCGGACCCCGTCGTAGGCGTCTGCGAGTTCGCGGACGCCGCGGAGACACGCCTCGGAACACGTGACTGCGAACCGCGGTGTGAGCGCGTACTGGATGCGCCCGCCGAACGAGTCGTGGTACTGTTGGATGAGTCGTTCCGACTCGGCCAACGCCGCGTCGGTGTCTTCCTGCAAGTCGTCGGGCGAGTTCGTGTCCATCAGCACCTTCCCGATGCGCCCACGGATTCCCATCTCACCCGCCGCCTCGAAGGCCTCGTCGGCGTGTCGGACGGAGAGGTGGTCGACGACAGTCGTCGTCCCGGACTCGATACATTCGAGGTAGCCGAGTTCCGCGGCGGTGCGCATCCCGTCGGCGTCGAGACTGGCTTCCATCGGGAGGACGTGGTCGAACAACCAGTCGAGGAGTGACGTGTCGTCGGCGATACCTCGCCCGAGCGACTGGACCGAGTGGACGTGCCCGCCGACGAGTCCCGGCGCGACGATGTCGAACTCGCGTCGGTGGTGGTTGGGGTACGTCTCTTCGAGCGACGCTCGCTCGCCGACGGCGACCACGTGGTCGCCGTCGACGACGACGGCCCCGTCTTCGATGATAGTGGTCGCGTCCGCAACCACCGTTCCCGCGAGTAACATCCTCGTTCGGGTAGTCGACCCGCGCTGAAATAGGTGGGGGTACCAACGACGGGCGACTGGACGGGCGGTGACCTGCGCCGAGGGCGTGGTCCGGTCGAAACAGGTACCAAGAATTATTATCGGCTCATATCCGAACAACTGTACGATAGATGCCGAGCCCGGAGCACGACGATGTGGACGTAAACGACATCTCGCCACGAGCGTGGCGTCTCCTCCGGACTGCGGCGGGGTACGAACAGCGTGGCGTCGAGAAAGTCGTCGACGACATCATGCAAGCACACATCTCGATGCTGGAGAACAATACGCGAAGCCTCTCGACCCAACGTCTGCACGACCTGTTCGAACTCTACGCGGCAGAGCTCACAGACGAACAAATCGCCGCCATCGTCGATAACTTTTGACCCGAGAATTGGACGACGTCTCGGTGGGTAAAAACCCACCCTGGTTTCGAGGGTATCGAGGCACGAACCTACGCGCACGACGTCAGAGTATGTACCGACTACTCATCCCCATCGACGACGACGAGGACCGTGCGCTTCGACAAGCGAGGTTCGTCACCGACCAACCGTACGACCTGTCCGAAGCAGAGGCCGTGTTGACGCACGTGATGCACGGGCGAGAGAAAGACGCTCCAAAATCGATGCAGCACCCGGGACGCGTCGCGAGTGTGAAGCGAGCCAGAGAGTACCTCGAAGACCACGGCGTCGAGGTAACCACCGTCGAGGCCAGCGCCCCACCGGAAGACGGCATCATCGAACTGGTCGACGAAGTCGACGCCGACCACGTCGTCATGGGTGGGCGAAAACGCTCGCCCGCCGGCAAGGCCGTCTTCGGGAGCGTCACCCAGACGGTCATCCTCAAATCCGACGTTCCGGTGACGGTCACCGGATAGCCCACCCGCATCTCGGTTCACCGGCATCCTGACACCGCGCTTTTTCTTCTCGGCTCACGTTTCTCGGGTATGCGCACCGACTCAACGACCGACGGGAGTGCGTCGACGAGAGCCACGGCCGAATCGTGGCCGGTTACCCTCTGGGCGTTCGTCGCGAGCGTGGTTCTCCTGTCGGCGACGGCGCTCTTCGGCGGTGCCGCACTCGTCGCCGCGCCGGATGGGAGTCGCGTCGATGCAGTCATCGACATCGACCCGACGCTTCTCGCTGGGTCACCGTTTTCGGACTACACCATTCCCGGTGTGATTCTCTTCGTGGTCCTCGGTCTCCTCCCGCTCGTCGCACTGTACGGGTTGTTCGCGCGGCGCGCGTGGGCGTGGGCTCTCGGCGTGGTCGTCGGCGGTGCCCTGCTCGTGTGGATTGCCGTCGAAGTCGCCATCGTCGGCTACATCGACGTTCTGCAACCGCTGTACGCACTGCTCGGACTCTTCATGCTCGCTGTACTCGCCTCGCCGTCGGTTCGGACACGGTATCCGGGGAGTGAACTGTGGGTGCGGATGCGTTCTGGGTGAGGAGTGCGGGCACTCTGGCAGGGACTCGAACACGGTCGCTCTGCCCACTTCGTTCGCGACGCTCTCTGATTCGAATCCCTTCGAGTCGCTCACACAGGCTCACAGTCCGCGCGACACGCACAGCAGTCGCTTGGAAGGTAGTTCGTCAGAGAAGTGCTCCGTCAGGGATTCGAACCCTGGTCATCACCGTGAGAGGGTGATATGATTGGCCGGACTACACCAACAGAGCACGTTGGTACATTCACAGTTATCGCGCGGTTTCGTAAAAGGTTGTCGTTTCTGAAGGGGTATGACACCCACTGCCGTGTTGCGATTAGACGACCTGTGACCCGGCGCGATACACCTGCTCAGTCGTCCGCCACGCACTCGCATCGTCGCTCGGGTCGTCGGCGAGGACGACGAGGTCAGCGACGTACCCCTCGGCGACTTTGCCGACGTCGTCCAGTCCGAGTAAGTCTGCCGCGCTGACGGTTGCCGCGTCGAGGGCTTCGGCGGGTGAGAGGCCGTAGTCGACCATCAGTTCCATCTCGCGGAGCGCGTTCTGGCCGTGTTCGTTGAACGGCGTCCCCGCGTCGGTTCCCATCGCAATCTTCACACCGGCGTCGAGGGCGTGTTCCCACGCGACTTCGAAGCGTTCGGCGGCGTCTTCTGCCTTGGCGACTGCCTCTTCGGGGATGCCGGCGTCGATTCCGTGTTCGACGATTTCGAGGACTGCCGAGGCTGTCGGGACCCAGTACGTCCCGTTTTCGGCGAGCAATTGGGCCGCTTCCTCGTCCATGAACATCCCGTGTTCGATGCTGGTGATGCCGGCGCGGGCAGCGTTTTTGATTCCTTCTTCGCCGTGGGCGTGGGCCGCGGTTGGGACGCCTTTGGCACTCGCGGCGTCCACGAGGGCGCGAATCTCGTCTTCGGTGAGTTCAGGGGCACCCGTGACCGCACCCTCCGTAAGGACTCCACCGGTCGCCATGCACTTGACCACGTCAGCGCCACGCTTGAGTTGTTCACGGGCGGCTTTTCGGACTTCGTTGGGGCCGTCCGCTTCGCGGCCGAACCAGTGGCCGTGACCACCAGTCATGACGACGTTCTCACCGGCGGCGAGGACACGCGGGCCGGGGACGTCACCGTCGGCGACGGCGGCTTTTGCACTCGTCGCGAGGTCCCCCGGCGACCCGAGGTCACGGACCGTCGTGACGCCTGCTTCGAGTGTCTCGCGGAGACTGGCGGTCGCCCGGTAACAGGCACGCTCGACTGGGTCACTTCTGTACGACGCCACGTCGGGACGACTGTCCATCATCAGGTGGACGTGGGAGTCGATGAGCCCGGGCGCGACGACGAGGCCCGACACGTCGCGCGCCTCACCGTCGATGTCGTCACCGACCGATTCGATTCGTCCCGTCGTTTCGTCGATGACGACGTTGGCGTCGCGGGTTCCGTCGGCATCGACGACCCGTGCACCGGTGAGTGTGAACATGCCTCTCTCAACCCGGTACGACGATGTAAAGACGTGGGTGGCGGCGAGGTGGCACGGGTGACTGACCCCACTATCTGTACTCTCCGACCGAACGACGACAACCGACGGCCGGCACCAACGCATTTTGACTTGGACGTACATTTTGGAGGTGCGTATGTCCCCACCATTCGCGCTTCTCGACACCTTCGTCAAACTCGCGATGTTCCTCCTGTTCGTGTTCCTCCCGGTCGGCGCCTACATCTGGCTTCGATATCACGGGACGCTCGGTGACCCCCCGGGCCGCGGGTTAGGGTGACGCCGTCAGGGGAATCGTTGATTGTCCTCCCCGTCACACCGACTACTATGCGTGACAATCTGGCAGACCGTGTCGCACTCGTCACCGGGGCGAGCGCAGGTATCGGCGAAGCAACCGCACACGCCCTCGCAGACGCGGGCGCGAACGTCGTCCTCCTCGCTCGACGCGAGGACCGACTGCTCGGTATCGCCGCGGACCTCGAATCCGAGTACGGCGTCGAGACGCTCGTCGTCCCGACTGACGTCCGCGACGAAGACGCCGTCGAAGCGGCGTTCGACCAGACGAGAGACGAGTTCGGCCGCCTCGACGTCGTCGTGAACAACGCAGGCCTCGCCCGCGGGTCGGACGTCGAGTCGATGTCGACCACCGAGTATCGGCAGATGATGGACACGAACGTCGACGGCGTCTTCTTCGTCTCTCGTGCCGCCCTCCCACACCTCCGCGAGACGGCGGGGAACCTCATCTTCGTCGGCAGTTTCGCCGGGCAGTATCCCCGGCCGTTCAACCCGGTGTACGCCGCCTCCAAGTGGTGGGTTCGCGGGTTCGCCCACAGCCTCGAAGGGCAGGTCGGCGACGCCGACGTCGGTATCACGGTCGTCAACCCGAGTGAGGTCAGAACGGAGTTCGGGTCGGAAGACGGGGAAGCGTTCGAAGTCCGATTCGAGTCCGGTGAAGTCACCGAACCAGAAGAGATAGCCAACGCGATTCGGTTCGCTGCGCTACAGGACGATTCGACCGTCAGCGAACTCGACCTCTACCGGCGCGACAAGTTCACCGGGTGGTAAATCGGAACCTCCTCACGCCAGACCGAGACTGTCGGCCGACACCACGTCACCGACGGTAACATCGTCAGCGACGGTGAGCGTCTCACCCCACGAGGACTCGGGGACGACGGTGTTGACCATGAGTCGGAAGTCGTGGTCGAACCAGTCGCCGCCGGACCACGGGGGAAGCGTCTCGCGGCGCTTCGTCACGAAGGTTTCGCGGAACGCTGGCGTCGCTTCGCCGGTGTCGGGGTCGCGTGTCGGGACCACACAGCGTTGACACGGGTTGATTCCCACGAACGAGGCGAGCCCGATACTGAACTCGACGCCCGTCTCTCGGCGGTCGAACAGGTGGTCCTCCCAGAACGGGTCGGGAGCGTCGAGTTCGAGGTTCGGCCGGAGTCGGCGACGCATCTCGTCGGTGTCGATGCCGTCGAACCACGACGCGACCCGTTCGAGCGTCGCCGTCGAGATGACAGTCGGACCGCTGGCGGTGGTGTCGTCGGGGAACCCCCCCGAAGAATCGCGCCGGAGTTCGACGTCGTACCCGAAGTACGTCGAAAGCCAGTCGTCGGCGTCGGCGATTGGACCGTCGTAGTCGTCACAGTCGGGCGCAGAGAGTCGAATCGTGTCGTCGTCGAGTGAGACCGAACTTCTGATTCGGTGAATCGCGCGTTCTCGCTTCCCGTTGACGTAGTTTCCGTCCGCGTCGAAGATGGCGTACTCGCGGTCGCCGGAGAGGCCACCGTTTTCGACGAGTTGGGTTCGCTCGACGTATTCTGGGTCCAGCGATTTCACTGGATAGACCGCGATACGGTCCAGCGTCGCTGCGGCGTCTGCTGTCTGCTGGTCGTCCGCCTCTGCCCCGTCCGTCATCTACTCCTCGTCCGCGTCGGGTTCGACGTCGGCGAACGCTTCGGAAATCGTCGCTTCGTCGAGCGTCACGAACCCGTCTTCGGACAACGTGACGGCGCTCACGTCGCTGGCGGTGAGTTCGGGGTCCGCCTCACGCAGTGCACCCAGCGCGAGGGAGAGACCGTCGTCGAGCGACAGGTCGTCCGTGTACTGCGCTTCGAGGGCGGCCTGAATGTCGTTGCGGCGGCCACCGATAGCGACGGCCTTCCACTCTTGTGGGGTGCCCGAGGGGTCGGTCGCAAAGAGGCGTCCTCGCCCGTCTTCGACGCCGCCGATGAGGAGCGACGCGCCGTATGGTCGGGTGCCGCCGGACTGCGTGCTCTCTTGGATGTTGTCGGTGATGGCCTTCGTGAGCGCTTCGACGCCAATCGGTTCGCCGTAGCGGAGTCGCTCACGCTGCGCGGTCGTTCGAGCGAAGTCCACGAGTTTGCGCGCGTCGGCGACGTGGCCCGCACTGGCAGCACCGAGGGAGTCGTCGAGTTTGTGAATCTTCTCGATGCTCTTCGTCTCCATGAGCGACGAGGGCGAAGAGCGCTGGGCCGCGAGGACGACACCGTCCGTCGTTCTGACGCCGACGACCGGCGCACCGCGTTTGACGGCCTCACGCGCGTATTCGACCTGATAGATACGGCCATCCGGTGAGAACAGGGAGGTTCCGCGGTCGTACGCTTGTTTGTCGTTTCGGTTCATCGGGCAACCACCTCAGTCGCGAGGGCGACGTTCGTCATTACCCCGTGGTCGGTTCCGGAGGCGGAAAAAGCCTCCACACCCGGCAGTGGTGTGGGGTTCACGTCGTGGGGTCCCGTTATCGCGGCGCGGAGACACTCGCCGACGGGTCACTTCTCGACGACTTCGGCCTCCGAAGCGTTCTGTTTGACGCTCTGAATACCCTGTTTAGCCTTCTGTTTCGACGCGTACCCCTCGCCCGAGTCCGCGAGGATGTTTCCGTTGTCGTGGACGAGACGCCACCGATACTGTCCCTCGGCGTCGACGTACACCTCGAAGTGCGCTTTGCTCATACGTGACGCAATGCTGTCAACGACGAAAAATGTCTCCCCGTCTCGCGGTCATGCCGGCGCTTCTTCGACCGTAGACAGGTCGACTTCGAACAACCGACTCCCGCAGTCGTCGCACCGAGTGACGAGGACGTCCCACGAGCGACAACACGACTCCGCCGTCTCTTGGTTGAACTGAACCGCCCCGCCGCAGTCCGGACACTGGTCGAGGTACACACGGATGCCTCTCGCCAGTGCACTTCGGTGGTCGTTGGCGAGTGCGTCCCAGTCGTCGATTCGGTCTTCGAGGACGGTATCGGCCGCCACGTCGGCGACCAGCGCACCGTGTGACTCCCACCGGCCGACGTACGTGCCGCCGACGTTGGCGACGAACCATCGGCCACGGTCCGCCAACGAGATTCTGTCGGCGTCGATGCCGAGCATGGCCGCGAGTCGCCGTCGAACGACAGCATCGTCGGTTCGCTGAATCTCACGCGTCCACGCGGTTTCGAAGTCGTCTGTCAGGCAGAGGTCGTCCACGTCTTCGCACTGTTCGAGGGCCCGAGCGCCCTGTAACACTGCCTCCACGTCGAGTTCGATGGTCTCGTCTCCCGTGTCGAACATCGCGTCACCACCCACACCGACTTCGTCCCTCGGCGTCGGTTCTTTGTCGAACCAGCGGAGGACGCGGTCGGGGAGGTATCGTTTCGTCAGCGTCGGCGTCCCCGGAACGAGATAGCCACGAGTGTAGATGACGCCCGCGAAGACGACGAACGAAACGAGACCAAGCGGGACCCATACGATGCCGAGGACGAGACTCGTCGCGGCCGCGATAAGGACGTTCACGACGGTACAGGGAACACACCGGTTTTCGCCGGTGTATTCGGGTTGGCGAACCCGGTCGAGAAGCGTTGAACGTGTCATGGTACCAAATTGTCCGCGTCTCGTTCTAGAACGACGGTTTACTCAATAAAACTGCGTGCGACACCCATCGACGAGTTCCCTCACAGTCGTCTCAGGCCGTCGTCGTTCTCTTCGAGACGACTCTCTGTCGTCTGAGACTCCGTAGGCACCCTCATATCCTCTGAGAACCCCTCTCTAGGTGTTATGAGCACCCGTCAGGAGAAACACTTCGAGGAGGCAGACGTCCAGAACCGATTCGACTTCAAGAAGGAGCAGAAGGCCGCGTTCGTGGCCGAGAAAGGCCTCACCGAAGAGACCGTCCGGGTCATCTCCGAGGACAAGGGTGAACCGGAGTGGATGCTGGAGCGTCGCCTCCGCGCGCTTCGGATGTTCCAGCAGATGCCGATGCCGAGTGGGTGGCCCGGCCAACCCGACCTCTCGGAAGTCGACGTGGACGTCATCGTGCCGTACATCCGTCCCGACGTGGAGGTACGCGGTGGCGTCCGCGACTGGCGTGACCTGCCGGAGGACATCCGCGACACGTTCGACAAACTGGGTATCCCGGAAGCCGAGAAGAACGCCCTCTCCGGCGTCGGTGCCCAGTACGAGTCGGAAATCGTCTACCAGAACATGCGTGAGGAGTGGGAGAAAGAAGGGGTCGTCTTCATGGACATGGACAAGGCCGTCCGCGAACACCCCGACCTCGTCGAGGAGTACTTCATGACGAAGTGCGTCCCGCCGAGCGACAACAAGTTCGCCGCACTCCACGGCGCAATCTGGTCCGGCGGGTCGTTCGTCTACGTTCCGGAGGGTGTCACCGTCGACATGCCTGTGCAAGCGTACTTCCGCATGAACTCGGCCGGCATGGGCCAGTTCGAACACACGCTCATCGTCGCGGAGAAGAACTCCGAGGTCCACTATATCGAGGGCTGTTCGGCACCCAAATACTCCGCGTTCAACCTCCACTCGGGGTGTGTCGAGGTGTTCGTAAAGGAGGGAGCGCACGTGCAGTATTCGACCGTCCAGAACTGGTCGAAGAACACGTACAACCTCAACACGAAGCGTGCCATCGTCGGCAAAAACGGGCGCATGGAGTGGATTTCGGGCTCGATGGGGTCGAAGGCCACCATGCTCTACCCGGCGACGATTCTCAACGGCCGTGGAGCCTCTGACAACCACATCACCATCGCCTTCGCCAGCGAAGGACAGAACATCGACACCGGCGCGAAAGTCTACCACAACGCCCCCGAGACGAAGTCGACTATCGTCTCGAAGTCTATCTCACGCGGCGGTGGCCGCACCAACTACCGCGGCCTCGTCCGTATCGCACACGGCGCGACGGACTCCTCGTGTTCCGTGGAGTGCGACGCACTGATGTTCGACAATGTGTCCACCTCGGACACGATGCCTCACATCGAGATTCACGAGAACAAAGTCGACGTGGCGCACGAGGCGACGGTCGGAAAGATTGGCGACGAAGACGTGTTCTACCTCCAGTCACGTGGCCTCGGCGACGACGAGGCCAAGCAACTCATCGTCTCGGGGTTCATCGAACCAATCACGAAGGAACTGCCCATCGAGTACGCAGTCGAACTCAACAGACTGGTCGAACTCGAGATGGAGGGGAGCCTCGGATAGTCGTTCGGTAACACACTCCACTACCCTCTTATTCTCTCGTGAAGCGTTCGTTCTGGTATGTCCTCGTATTCAGCACCTGCTCTCGTCGCTGTCTTCGTCGTCGGCGTCGTCCTCGGCGGTGCCACCGTCGCGTTCGTCACACCGACCGAGATGGCCGCGTCCCCCACGTCGTCGATTTCGTCCGGAACCGGCTGTCTCGCGGCAGACGAAAGTTCACCCGCGTCGTGGGTGGGACGAACCCCCGCCGGCGAACAGACGACGTTCGTCTTCAATCGCACCTTCACACACGAGACGCCGAGTGTGCGCATCGACGGGACCATCGAGAACCCGGAAGACGGCGTGTACATCTACCGAGTGACTGCGACACCCGAAGAGGACGACAAACCGCCGTCCGACGACTGCACGCCACGGACGACGATGGACGCAGTCGTGTCGATTCCGAGCGACCACGAGTCGTTCACGGTGACGTTCAACGGGGAGGAAATGGTCACGCTGGAGAACGAGCATTCGGCACCGTTGTTCCGGACGCTCGAAGGGTGACTCACACCTCCATTCGAGGGGTAACCGGAGTCCCGATTATCTTCGGGGTCGTTTGAATACCAGCGCCGTCTGTCCGCTTCCTGCGCCGGCACCGCGTGAGTCCGAAATCGTATCGACGAGTTCCCAGCCATCACCGCCGAGTGAGTTGAGCGCGTCTTCCATCGGGCCGGTGTCGCCGCTGAAGAGGCCACCGTCGCTCGTTCTGACGATTTTGTACTCCCAGCGAGTGTCGGTCATCGCTCGTCACCCGAGGTCGACTCGTCACGACGCACGTAGACGACGAACGCGAACCCATCTCTCTCGTCGCGGTCCGTCTCGACCCACACCTCCGGGTCCCACTCGGGGAACCGAGTGTCACCCTCGTACGCCTCGTCGAGTTCGGTGAGGACCATCCCCGACGCCCGGTCTACGAACTGCTCGTAGACCGTCGCCCCACCGACGACGTACACCGTTTCGACACCCATGTCGTCGGCGGCAACGTGGCTGGCGGTGACCGCTTCGTCTATCGACGCGACTGTCTCTGCGCCGTCGGGAAGGTCGATATCACGACTCGTGAGGACGACGCTGTGTCGACCCGGAAGCGGACCGTCGAGGTGCCGCGCGATGCTCTCGTACGTCTTTCGACCCATGACGACGGGGTGACCCATCGTCGTCTCCTTGAAGTGCGCGAGGTCTTCCGGGAGGTGCCACGGCATCTCGCCGTCACGGCCGATGACACGGTTGTCGGCGACGGCGGCGACGAGGACGAACCGGACGGGCGTCTCTCCGCTCATTCGGCCACCGCGAAGCGAATCCCGTCGGCGGGGTCGTAGTCGCGGAGGACGATATCGTCGAAGGTGAGGTCCGAGAGAGGCACGTCTGCTACGTCGAGCGTCGGGCGTTCACGCGGTTCGCGGGAGGCCTGCAAGAGCAAGCCGGGAACGTGGTCGTAATCTTCCTCGCCGTCGGCCTCTTCGGGGGCCGTTTCGAGAAGCCATTCGCGTACGTCGAGGTAGTCTTCGCCGGACTGTGCGTCCGCGAGACGAGACTGGAGTTCGTCGAGGTTCTCATCGTACCACGCCCCGCGTTCGCCGGTTCCGCAGTACACGTGGGCGTCGACGATGGTGTGGGCGAACTTCCCGAGTTCGAACCCCGCCTGCTGGGCGACGACCTGCGCGAGGATGGCGTACGCGGCGAGATTGAACGGGACGCCGAGTGCGATGTCGCCGGAGCGCTGCGTCAAGTGGAGGTTGAGTGTGCCGCCCTGCACGTTGAAGACGAAGGTGTAGTGACACGGCGGAAGCGTCGAGACGGCGGCGTTCGCGGGGTGCCACGCGTTGATGACCATTCGCCGGGAGTTGGGGTTCTCTTCGAGCGTGTCGAGGACGTACGCGAGTTGGTCGAACGTGCCTTCGTCGTTCATCCAGCGCTGGTCGTCGTCGGGCCACGCCTCGCCCGGAAGTCCCTCCTCGGGGACGGGGTAGCGTCGCCAGAAGCGGCCGTACGCCGTGTCGAGGTGTCCTTCCTCGTCGGCCCACGCGTTCCAGATGCCCGTCTCCTCGCGGAGGTTCTTGATGTGTTCCTCGCCGGAGAGGTACCACAGGAGTTCGTGGATGAGCGAGTTCCAGCGGAATCCCGAGAGGTCCTTGGTCGTGAGCAGTGGGAAGCCCTCCTGCAGGTCGACTTCGTAGTGCTTCGAAAAGCCCGAGATGGTGTCTACACCCGTTCGATTAGGCTTGTACGTGCCGGTGCCGAGAACGTCCGTGACGAGGTCGAGGTATTGGCGCATTGGTGGTGAGGGGGTGCCCGAAGCGAGCAGTGTTCGTTAGTGATGTGGTTGCCTCACAGTATATGAAATCTCGGAACGCGGCCGAGTCGGGAGACTCGTCTCGGTTGCAGGTCCCACAACACGAAAGACCCCGCTCGCCGTATGATGCGCCATGATTCGCAATCTCGCGCAGGGGATTCGGACGTTCACCAGCAACGTCTTTCTCGTCGATGGGGACACCACCGCACTCGTCGACGCCGGGGCGAACTTCGACATCGTCCCGAAGATTCAGGAGTTCACAGACGAGGTAGACGCCGTCTACCTCACACACACGCACCCTGACCACGTCGGCAACGTCGATGCGTTACGGGACGCGTTCGACGTACAAACGTGGGGCTACGACGCCGGCAATCTCGCCGTCGACAACCGCATCGAAGACGGCGAACGCATCCAAATCGGCGACGACGTGTACGAGGCTATCCACACGCCGGGGCACAAAGACGACCACCTCTGTTTCTTCTCTCGTGGTTCTGGGGTCTGCTTCGCCGGCGACCTAGTCTTCGCCAACGGTGGGTTCGGCCGGACCGACCTCCCGGAAGGTGACCGCGAGGTACTCATCGAGAGCATCGACCGTCTCCGCGAAGCCACCGGCGACGACGTAACCGAGATATACACGGGTCACGGCCCGAGCATCGTCACGCGACCACAGGATGACCTCGAATTGGCGGCCCGTGCCGCACGAGTGAATCGCTGAGTCTGGCGCAGTTCGGAACGATTACTCTTCGTCTTCGTCCGGGACGGCGTCCGGGTGGAGTCCGTAGTACCCCGGTTCGTCGCTTCGGGGGTCGTTGATGACGAAGTCTTCCTGATTGACGATAATCCACGGAATCGTCCACTCGATGAGGCGGTCTTCGGTGTCCTCGCTGAGTTCCGTCGTCGGGTCGAGGCCTTGCAGCATCCGGGCAATCTCGGGGACGGTGTACATGTAGTCGGCGTGGAGAACGTCGGCTGGTTCGTACAGGAGGTACCCGTAGAGGGTATCGAACTCGTCTTTCGGTTTGGGCATACACACCGTTTCTCCGCCGACTGGCAAAACCCCGACGACCCTGCGGCGACGGCCGCCCTTTGTCATGCCAATACTTATCACTAGTGAGTGGGACACGAGAGCGATGAGCGATGCTACTTCACGCCTCGTCGAAATCTTCCAGTCGTTCGGCGGGGACGCACTACGGGACCTCTGGGTCTTCGACCGAGGAGGATACGAGCATCTCTACCTCAGAGACGACGTCGCCGACGCGATAGACTCGGTCGACGTGTCTCGATTAGTGGACAACGAGCGGTTCGGCTACGTGACGCGAGACACCTACGAGGCACTCTACTACGCCGACTACGGCTACACCGTCCGCGGGTTCGACACGTTCGAGCAGTTCCGGACGTTCGTCGGTGGCAAGCCTGTCGGCGTGTTCGCGGGATTCGACCGCGAATCTGGTGGCCGAGATTTCGCCACGCTGAACGACCGTCTACAGGAAATCGATGCAGAATTCGACGTCTCGTCGCTCGTCACCGTCGAGACTCCCCTCGACTGATTCGGAGTGACGTTACGGTCTTGGACGCTGTTCTCTTCGATACCGCCGCTCACGGGAGCAGTCGCCAAAAGAAATGTCGGGATGTGCGGGTCTACTCGAAGAGTTCGACGGCCTGCTCGTAGCGGGCCGATGGCTCTTCCCAGTCGACGACTTCGAAGAACGCGCTGACGAAGTCACCGCGGGCCGGGCCGTAGTCGTGGTAGTAGGAGTGTTCCCAGACGTCGAGGGCGAGGATAGGGTGACTGCCCCAGAGTGCGCCCTGGTCGTGCTTGTCGACCACGACGTTGCGGAGTTGGTTCGAGAACGAGTCGTAGACGAGGAGCGCCCAGCCACCGGCAGCGCCGGCAGCAGCCTCGAACTCGCCCTTCCAGGCTTCGTAGGAGCCGAAGTCCTCCGCGATGCGGTCCGCGAGCGCACCCTCGGGCTCGTCACCGCCTTCCGGCGACATGTTCTGCCAGAAGAGGTCGTGCAGGATGTGACCGGAGCCGTTGTGCGTGACGTTGCGGAGCGCACCGGCGGACGAACCGAACTCGCCGGCTTCGCGGTTTTCGGCCAGCGTCTCTTCGGCCGCGTTCCATCCGTTGACGTAGCCCTGATGGTGGGTGTCGTGATGCCACGTCAGGACTTGTTCGGAGATGTGCGGTTCGAGCGCGTCGTAATCGTACGGAAGCGGGTCGAGTTCGTAGCTCATTATGTAAACCTCCGTATTGAGGGTCGGGCGGAATCCTGTTAAAAGTTGAGGAGAGGTATGGTAGCATAGAACACTCGCGTTCGGGCCGGAGTCGGGCGATTTCGGTGACGTAGCTTGCCGCAAAAATCTCGACGTGTCAGCCTTCGAACGGGGTCTCTCGTCGTTCGTATTCGATTTCTGTGGCCACGCGGTCTGCGACGTCGGTTCCGAACTCGCGCTCGACGACGTGCAACGAGAGGTCGAGACCCGAGGTGACGCCACCGGCAGTGAGTACGTCACCATCGTCGACGACGCGAGCAGAGACAATCTCGGCGTCAGTCTCACGTAAGTCGTCCAGTGCACTCCCGTGAGTGACGGCGGGTCTGCCGTCGAGGATTCCTGCTCGCGAGAGGAGCATCCCGCCCGTACAGACACCAGCAACAGTCGTTCCGGCCTCGTGAAGTGTCGCTATCGCGTCCGGAACGTCGCCCTTCTCTGCTTCTGCCCACGCACTCTGCTCGGCGCGAGAGTTCCACCCGCCGCCGGGGACGACGAGGAGGTCAGGGCGGTCCACCTCCGGGTCGAGGACGCCATCGACGCCGACGCGCATCCCGTGACTCGCAGTCACGAAATCACGGTCGTCGAGCGTGACGAGTTCGGCGCGGCAGTCTGCGCCGAATGCGCCGGCGTTCTGGAACACTTCGAAGGGTGCGACGGCGTCGAGTTCGTCGAATCCGTCGTACAGGAGGATGGCGACGTGCATGGCTGGCCTCTCGCAGGCCGGAGAAATAGCGTTTCGCTCTGTATCAGTTAGTCGTCACCGCGGGCGGCCTCGAACATCGCCAGCGCCATCTCCCGACGTTCCGAGTGGTCGACGATTGGTGCTGGGTAGTCGGGCGCAACACGTTCCCGTTCCATCTCGCTCATCTCGTGCCAGTCGTGGATGGTGTTCGCCGTCACGCCCTCCAACTCGGGGACGTACTGCGTGATGTACTCGGCGTCCGGGTCGTAGCGCTCACCCTGCGTCATCGGATTGAAGATACGGAAGTACGGTTGGGCGTCAGTCCCCGTCGAGGCGGCCCACTGCCACCCGCCGTTGTCGTTCGCCGTGTCGTGGTCCGAGAGGTACTCGCGGAAGTGGGCGTAGCCGTGTCGCCAGTCGCACAACAGGTCCTTCGTCAGGAACGAGGCGACAATCATGCGGACGCGGTTGTGCATGTACGCTTCCTGTTTCAGTTGGCGCATCCCAGCGTCGACGATTGGATAGCCGGTTCGGCCCTCCTTCCACGCCGCGAGTTCGTCGGGGTCGTCGCGCCACTCGATGTCGTGTTCGTACTCCTTGTAGTTCTCCGTGACGACGTGGGGGTTGAACCGGAGGACGTGGGTGTAGAACTCGCGCCACGCCAGTTGTGACTGAAACGACTCGACAGACTCGTCTCGCTCGCCACCCACGCCCTCACGGGCCTCGGCAGTCGCCGCGTACACCTCCCTGATTCCGATGGTTCCGAACTTCAAGTCCGTCGAGAGTCTCGACGTGGCGCTCCGGACCGGGTAGTCGCGGTCCTCGTCGTACCGGTAGATGGCGTCCTCACAGAAGGTGGTGAGTCGCTCTCGCGCCGCCTCGGGTCCTGCCGAGACGACGTCTGCCGCCGGGTCCTCGAACCCGAGGGCCGAGAGCGACGGCAGTTCGCCGACGGTGACTTCCGGTATCGCCTCGGCGACTGATTCGAGCGTCGCTGCGTCCGCGAGCGAATCGGCATCGGGGGTCGGGTACGGGGCTGGCTTTTCGCGGTCCCGCCACTTCTTCCAGAAGTAGGTGTACACCGAGTACGGGTCGCCTGCGTTCGTCGTAATCGACCCCGGTTGGTGGAAGATGGCGTCGTGGACCGACTCCCTGGCGACACCTGACTCGTCGAGTGCCAACCGTACCTCGGCGTCGCGTTCTCGGGCCAGTCCCGAGTAGTCCTCGTTCCAGACGACCCGGTCGGCACCGACTTCCGCCGCAATCGAAGGGATGAGCGTCCTCGGGTCTCCTTGTCCGACGAGGAGGTCGCTTTCGAGCGTCTGGTACGACGCCCGGAGTCGCTCGAGAGCATCGAGCATGTACCGAACACGGGGAGGCCCCGCGTGTTCGAGAACCTCGTCGTCGAACACGAAGACAGGGATGGCGGGAGCGTCCTCGGTGGCCGTCGTCAGTCCACGGTTGTCGGCCACGCGGAGGTCACGCCGATGCCAGAACACGTCCATACCCGCGCCTCAGGACGCGGTGGACGTTAATGTAGCGGCAGAAACACGCTTAGTTAGTGGAAAACCCCGAAAAACGTCTGCCTACTCCTGAAACACGCTCGAACGGTCACGTTCGTCTCGAAAATCTCAGTCTTCTCGGTGTGATAACGATACGCATGGGCCACTGATAGTCCGTGGTAATGTGATGTTATTAACCGAGTTCAGATAAGTCCACACGTTTACATTCTTGCTATCTGATGTACCCTGTCCATACCTATACGACCTGAGGACCTTGTATGCTCTATGTCTGGGCGCCGAATCTCTCTCGACCCCGAGATGAAACAGCCGCTACTGCGGAGTCCAATCGGGATTCCACTCGTGTTTCTGACAGTTATGTGTGGGACACTCGGGTGGCTCGTGTGGTCACCGTACGGTCTGGTCCTCGGAGTGCTCCCTCCAGCAGTCGTGTTCGGGTTCGCCGCGTTCGAACTCAGAGGGACGACCCTCCCGAAACTCCCACCGGCGAAATCAGCAGTCTCGACAGTCGCATCACCATCCCCGCCGCTCGCCCTCGGCGGGCGAGTCGACCTCGTCTCCGACCTGTACGAAGCGGGTGTCCTCACGGACGACGAATCCGACAGACTCGCGGTCTCCAAGGAGTTCGCCAGCGACTGGCGTCGCCGAATGATTGCGATGGACGGTCGGGACCACGACCAGACTGCGCTCGCTGAACTCCTCGGCGTCGACGACTCCCGTGTCGAGATGGGGTGGGACGAAGACGGCCTGTTCGCCCGACTCGACAGTAACGCAATCGGGCACTGGATGTCGCGGGCCGCCTTCGTCGCCGACCTGACCGCAGTCGTGACGTTTCGTCGCCACTACCCGGACTGGTGGCAACTCACGACTGCGGACCGAAACCGCGTCCTCGGTGCGCTTCGATTGAGCCTCCACACGTGCCCGACCTGCGATGGTGCAGTCGAGATAGACACCGAACGGGTCGACGAGGACGAGGACGGACGAAAGCGCCACGTCACGGCCGCCTGCCGTGGGTGCAACGCCGAACTCTTCGACGCCGTCGTCGAGGAAGAACGGGCCGACGTGTCCAGTACCGACACGGAGGCAGGGACGCCCCCCCGAAGTACCCGCTGAGGGGTGGCGAGAGACCACGAGACGGTGCCCGACATCTCGGCTCCTCTCGCGTCGCTCTCGTGTCCACGAAGCTACACCTACTGATTCGTTAGCAGTATTCTTCCGCGTTAGTTCGGACCTATTCGTGCGGTGTGACCCTCCGAGACGACAGGTCTGTCACGGAAGTGGCTCGATATCGTCTCGCCGGCCATCGAGAATCGAGAATTCCTCGTTCCGACGACGTTCGAGCCACGCTAACAGGCGCTCAGCCCACGCCAGTTTCTGTGCTTTCGTCTCGTCGACTGTGGGGTCGTCGAAATCCCACCCCGCGAAGACGAGTCGCCCCGCGCCGAGTTCGTCCGCGAGGAACGCCGCTCTATCACCGTCGGTGAACCCGCCCCAGTTGACGACGGGCCCGGCGGGTGCCGCTTGCGTGGTCCCGAGGACGTGGTCGTCTTCGAACTGGGGAACCCACTCACGGATTGCAGGGATGTTGTCACCGTGTGCTGCCGCGGCGACGGGTGTCCCCGACTCGGTCAACGAGACTGCCGTCTCCGGGTTCTTGTCGAGGTCGGTGACCATCAAGTCGAGGGCGTACCCAGCGTCGAGGACGACGTCTGCGGCAGTCGAAGCGGCGACGATAACGTCGGCGTCGTCCACGCGAGCGAGTTCGTCGCCGAGCGACGGGGCCGCGCCACAGATTGCGACAGTCTTGCTCTCCCACGCGAGACGCGAGCGGTCGAAGGGAGTGACGAGCGAAGTGAGGGTGTCGCGAGCGAGTTCGTCACCGACCCGGTCGAACCCGAAACTGTCGAGAATCTGTACGTAGACGGGTTCCCACTCGGTAAATCGCATTGTTGATACTCAGAGTGCTGCTGCTCAGGGTGTAACTGTATGGGCCGGAATGGCACTCGTGTACCCCTACCCGCGTGCCCTTCCGGCGTCCACAGGACCGTTTTAGAGTCGGATGGTATAAGTTTTCTCTTAGTCGAACGGTCAGTGTCTGCCGAACGTCAGACGACTGGACGGGTCAGACTACCCGGCATCGATGGTTCGAGTCGGCCGAAGCGGCGCTCTCTCGCTCGATTTCCCCCGTGTTTACTGAACTCCCCGTGCGATAGTCTCGACTGCCGCTTCGAGTGCGTCGGAACTGCCTCTCACGACGTCAGGAACCCGGCGCAGTGCGGTAGGCGTCCCGACGAGGAGGCCACCAGTTTCGCCGCCCGCGAAGACGGCACCAGCGTCGGCAGCAGCAGCAGCGAGCGTCTCTCGGTCGGATTCGGCGAGGCCTTCGAGTTCGAAGACGCGGGTGACGCTCTCGGCGGCGACGTCTCTCGGCGCACCCATTCGGTCGAGGTGTCGCGCTGCGTCGCCCGGCGTCGTCACGTCGAGTTCTTCGACCGATACGTCACCTGGTTCCCGAACGCGACGGCGTTTGAACTCGTGGCCGATGAGCGCCGCATCGCGTGTCTCTCGCACGTCGTGGGTTCGGATGACGTGTGCGCCGCGTTCGACGGCCATCGACGTGGCGGCCAGACTCACGGGGAGTGCGTCTTCTGTCGACCGTCCGGCGACGTCGCGGAGGAAGTTCTTCCGGTTGATGGAGACGAGGATGGGATAGCCGTATCCGCGGAACTCGCGGAGGCGGTGGAACGTCTCTCGGTCGTGTTCGAGCGTCTTCGCTTCGGACCACCCACCGAACGCCGGGTCGACGATGGTCTTGTCGGTAAAGCCGTTCAGTTCGAGGGCGTCGTAGATGTCGTCTACCTCCTCAATGGCACCGGGTCGAGTGAGGTCCGGTGGACTCGCCATCTTCGCGACGGCGGCGTCGAACTCCTCGCACACCGCGGGCATCTTCGGGTCGGCGAACCCACAGATGTCGTTTACCATGTCGAATCCGTTGGCGAGGGCTGCCTCGGCGACTTCGTGGTAGCGCGTCTCGATAGAGAAGACGGCGTCGCCAGAGACGTGGTCGAGGACAGACAGCGCGGTGTCGAGACGGTCGAGTTCGTCCTCGGCCGAGAGCACGTCGAGGCGTTTGTTGGCCGATTCGAGCCCGATGTCGACGATATCGGCCCCTTCGTCGATGAGTTCGCGGTCGACGTATTCGGCGGCCTCACTCGGGTCGTTGAACACGCTCGGCTTGTACGGCGACTCCTTGGAGACGTTCAGCACACCCATGATTCGCGGTGGGTGGTCGTCGCCGATTTCGAGTCCTGCCGCATCGACGGTTCGCATACCCGTCGGTTGGACCACACGAACATATGCAGACCGGTCGCGGAACTGGCTAGGGGTATCTCTCGCGAGACTCGTCGCGAGTCTACGGCGAGAGGTACACAGCACCCTATCGAGGAGCACGATGTGACTGCTCCCGATTCCCTGCTGCTCGAATAGTGACCACTCGCACGCCACGTTTCGAACGTCTGACCGCAGTCCGTCTCGAACGCCTGACCGGCATCACGTCATTTTTATCCGCCGCTCGGTTACCTCAGACCATGGCGAAGGTCAGCGTTGGACTCCGAGGGTGGCGATTCGAGGAGTCCGAGATATTCACCGAGGAGGGCGAATTCAAACCACTCGACGACATCCCCGAGGACGCCCGCGAACGCCTCGTCCGCCTCGTCACACTCGTCGAAGAACCGTGCGACGCGTGTTACCTCACACACGGCGACGAGAACGTCGAGCAGTGCCGACAGGCGAGAATCGTCTACGGGGAACCCGGTGAAGAGGTACTCCTGTGCGACCAGCACGAACCGGACTTCCTCTACTGGTTCCGCGAGGAGGACGGCCGTGACCTCGTCGGCGACGCCGTCTTCGCCGACGCGTTCCACGAGTGGTTCGCGGACGGTGGCCACGCACCCGACGGATACGCCGGGTTGGAGTACGTCGACACCGACCCCGACGACCTGCCGTCGCCACCAGACGCCGCAGAGATTCAGGCACGACTGGTCGAGGGCTTCGAAGGAGAGCGTATCAACCTTCGAGACTACGGACCGGACGACGGTTCCACACCGCTCACCGAAGAAGACTTAGACGACGTGGACCTGGGCACGGATTACCCGACCAAATGAACGACGAGAGCGATTCGCTCCTCGACGACGGGAACGCCGCCGCCAGGAGAGCGGACCACGAGTTCGTCGTCGTCGTCGTCGAACCCGAGACGCCGGGGAACGTCGGAACCATCGCCCGAGCGATGAAGAACTTCGGCATCTACGACCTCCGCCTCGTCAACCCGCCACCGCTCGACCCAGACGGAGAAGCGTACGGATTCGCCGGCCACGCCCGCGAAGACGTCCTCCCGAACGCGACGGAGACGACGCTAGAAGAAGTCGTCGAGGAGTTCTACACCGTCGGCACGACGGCCGTCTCACACGAAGACTCCACCCGACACGTCCGGTATCCCTTCAAGACGCCCGTCGAACTCGCCGACTCGCTGGAGACGGTGAAGACCAAGACGGCCCTCGTCTTCGGGCGCGAGGGGACCGGTCTCGACAACGAGGAGATTGCCATGCTGGACGAGGTGTGCTGTATCCCCGCAGACGGTCGCTATCCCGTCCTCAACCTCGGGCAGGCGGCGACCATCCTCATGTACGAACTGCGTCGGTTCACCGTCGAAGAGACACAACTCCCCGACGTGGAACGCGAACGCGCCTCCGAGGCTGAGATAGATGTCGTCTACCGCTTCTTCGACGACTTGCTCGACGCCATCGACTACCGAGAACACAAGCGCGCGAAAACGTCGCAGATGATGCGTCGCCTCATCGGCCGGGCGCACCCGACAGAGCGAGAGGCGGCGACGCTCACGGGCGTCCTTCGACGTGCAGCAGAGCGCGCACGGAACCCCGAACGGTTCCGCGACGACGACTAACGAACGCGCATTTCGCCGCTCACTCGCCACTTCGCCGCGCGAACATCACGAGACCGACGAACGAACAGACCTCCTCTACCTCGCCAGACTCGCGTTCCGCGTAGGTCGTCGTCTTAATCTCGGCGAGTCCGCGGTCCTCGCTTTCGACCGTTTTGTCCACCACCTCGTTATCGATACGGAGCGTGTCGCCGGGGTAGACCGGTTTCCACCAGCGAAGTTCGTCCACACCCTTCGCGCCGAGTGCCGCCGCGTCGCCGAGGAATCCATCGACGTTCATGCGCATCGTCATCGCCGTCGTGTGCCATCCGCTCGCGATGACGCCGCCGTACATCGACTCAGCCTTCGCTCGCTCGGGGTCTGTGTGGAACCACTGCGGGTCGTACTGCTCGGCGAACTCCAGAATCTCAGATTCGGTGACCGTGTAGTCTCCATACTCGTAGATGTCGCCGACCGAGAGGTCTTCGAAGAATCGCATGCCACTCGCTTCGTCCGGGGGTATCGAGAAAGTAGCGGTGTGGGTCGACCTGACACGCCCGACAACTGTTTGCAACTCGACACCCTATCTGTACCCGAATGGCTCAGTCCCCGCATCGCTCGCGATTGCCGATGATACTCATCGGGTTCGTCGTCCTCGCGTTTTACCTCCTCCTCAGTGCCCTCAGCGCGTTCGCGGTGGTGACGCTCTGGCGACTGCGCCCGGACCCAGTGACGACTGCCGTCGTCGGCGTGAGCGTCGCTGTCGCCCTCGGCTACGTAAGTTTCCGGTTCGGGACGGTCCAACTGCTCAGTCAACTCGACGCGCGCGACCTGTCACCCACGGAGTCACCCGCCATCCATCGCCTCCTCAACCGACTGTCCGGCGAGATGGATATCGACCCGCCGGAACTGAAACTGGCCCGCTTTTCGGCCCCGAACGCGATGGCCCTCGACCCACTCGGCCGCGACGTAATCGTCCTCGACAGCGCACTTTTTCGACTGCTCGACGTGGACGAGTTCGAAGCCCTGCTCGCGCACGAACTCGCACACCTCGAACGAAAAGACGGCCTGACGCAGTCACTCGTCGCCAGCATCGGCCAGACGTTCGTCGGTATCGGGTACCTCTTCGTCTCGCCGGTGACGTTTCTGGCGACGGGCGTCGCACTCGGCACGGCGTGGATACAGGGACGGCCGAGAGAGTGGCACGAGACGATTCCGGGGCGAATTCGTCTCGGACTCGATACGTTCGTCGGCGTCTTCGGATTCGGACTCACGGTCTTCATCCGTTCGCAGTCGCGCAAGCGGGAGTTTGCCGCCGACGCGCGCGCCGCGGCAGTAACGGGCAATCCGCTTGCCCTCGCGTCCGCGCTCCGGAAGTTAGAACGGGCGGCCCAACCCCGTTGGGGACTGACACCGTTGTGGGTCTACGGCGAAGTCGAGATGGACGACCCGGTCTCGGAGTTGCTCTCGACGCACCCATCGACGGACGAGCGTGTGGAACGACTGACCGAGATTGCCGAGCAGTCGGCGACGCGAGTCGAGGTGCGGTGAGATGCCCGGAACGCCCGACCCGGTTCTCGGCAGTGGAGTTCTAACACACGCAGTCGCCTCTGCTGTCGGCCTCGTCCTCGTTGCCGTCGTGTACGCGGCCCGAACACGAATCGCTCGCAACCGACTGGCTTCAGCCACAATCGGCGTCGTCTTCGCTACCGCGACACTCGCCGTCTGGGTCGCCGCTAGAGTCGTGACCGACGCATTTCCGTCGGGATTCGTCGAAGACCCGCTTGCGGCGACTGGATTCCTCGCCTTCTCGTTCCTCGTCCTCGCCGGGTTCGTCGTCGTCACCGCGCGATTGTACGCCTGCCGTGGTCTTGTCGTCCCACTCGTCGGTCTCTTCGGCGTCACCGAACTCGTCTGGTGGGCCTTTCTCCACGTCCGCGGTGAGACGGACGCGCTGGGGATGTTCATTTTCTTCGGGCCGGCGCTGATGGTTCTCGTTCTCCTCGCCGGCGGTATCGAGTACGTCGGACGACAGGTATGGAAGCGACTCACCCGGGGTGGCGGTCGCTCAGTGTCGTGAGAAAATAACGAGAGGCAGCAGGAAATCGCGGTTCCGCTTCAGGCCCGCTTTTGAATCTCTTCGCGGAGTACGTCGCTCACGACGCCACCGTCAGCCTTGCCGCGGAGTGCGCCCATCGCTTCGCCCATGAGCGCGGAGAACGCGCCCATGCCCTGTTCTTCGACCTGTTCGGCGTTTCGCTCGACGACTTCCGCGATGGCCTCGCGGACTTCGTCGTCGGAGACGCCGGAGAGGCCCGCTTCTTCGACCGCTTCCTCGGCCGTGAGGTCGGGGTTCTCGGCGATAGTCGAGAGTACGTCGTTGACGCCCTCTTTGGCGAGGTCACCGTCTTCGACGAGGTGCATGACGGCGAGGAGGTGGTCGTCGGAGAGACTCTCGACGGCAACGTCGTCGCGGCGGAGTTCGGTCAACGTCGATTCGAGGAGGCCCGCGGCGAACGTCGCGTCGATGCCCTCGTCGACAGCCTGTTCGAACAGGGGCATCTTGCGGCCGTAGGCGACCTGTTCGGCGAGGCCGGCGTCGAGGCCGAACTCGTCCTGATAGCGGTCTTCCTTCTCGGTGAGGAGTTCGGGCGTCTCCACGTCGCTCGGGTCGAGGTCGACGGGAAGCACGTCCGTCTCAGGGTACATCCGTGCCGCGCCGGGAAGCGGACGGAGGTAGCGCGTCGTGCCGTCGTCGTTGGCGCCGCGCGTCTCTTCGGGGACTTCCTCGATGGCGACTTCCGCGCGCTCTGCGACGGCGTCGATAGCGAGGTCAGCAGTCTCGGGGTCGTCGGCGACGATGGCGACGGCGTCCTCTGGACCGGCATCGACTGCCTCTCGGAGTGCGTCGACTTCGTCTTCGGTGACGCCGTAAGCCGGGAGTTCGTCGGTGTGGAAGATGCCGCCCGCGCCGTGGCGCTTGGCGTGGTCGGAGAATTCGGTTCCGAGGCGGCGGTCGGGTTGGAGTTCGCGGCCGACGAGACCATCGAATCCGGCGAGGCGGACACCCATGACCTTTCCACCGTCGTCGAGTGCGCCGCGGATGACGCCCGAGTCGGAGTCGGCGAACACGTCGGTCACGTCGGTCACGTCGCCGACGGACGCGCCGCGCGACTGGAGTTCGTCGCGAATCTCGACGAGTTCGGCCTGCCGACCGACCTCGAAACGGACGATTTCGTCGATTTGGTCGAGCGCCTGCACGCCCTTGATTTCGACGCGCGCACCGTCCGCGATGGAGACGTTCACGTCCTGTCGGATGGTACCGAGGCCGCGCTTGACCTTCCCGGTGGAGCGCAGGAGCATGCCGATAGTCTGGGCCGCCTCGCGCGCCTGCTCGGGCGAGGAGATGTCCGGTCCAGTTCCAATTTCGACCAGCGGGATGCCGAGGCGGTCGAGGCTGAAGAGCACGTCGTCACCGCGTTCTTCGACACGCTGTGCGGACTCCTCTTCGAGCATGAGGTCGACGATAGAGACGGGTCCGTCGCTCGTCTGAATCTCTCCTTCCTGTGCGATGAGCGTGGTTCGCTGGAAGCCAGAGGTGTTCGACCCGTCGATGACGAGTTTGCGCATCACGTGCGCCTGGTCGACGACGTTCATGTCGAGGAGCGACGCGATTTGCATCACGACGGTCCGCGCCTCTTCGTCGAGGCCGTGCGGCGGTTCGTCGTCCTCTTCGACCAGACAGGTCGTGTCGTAGGCGAGGTACTCGAACTCGCGTTCGACGCGGCTCTCTTCGAGGGCGGCGTCGTCGAGTTCGCCCAGTTCGCTCTTCGTCGGGTGCAGGAAGCGCGTGAACGTCCGCGCGGCGTCGTCAGGTTCCCGGAGTTCCGTGGGACACCCACAGAACAGTTTCGTCGCGGTGTCGAGTTGCTGGTGAATCTCGAGTCCCGCGACGAGACCGAGGTCCTCGTAGTCGTACTCGCTCATTGGTACCCCTTCCGTTCGGGGGGAGTAAAAAAGGATTCAGTCTGCCGTCAGAGTCTGCGGAGACCTTCGCCGATGCCTTCGACCTGTTCACACTCGGGACAGACGTACGTCCACCCATCGTTCGTCGCTCGTCCCTCCGGGAATACGGCCCCACAACCTCGACATTCCAACATGTCTCGCCCGCGGGCCCGCTGCTCTTGCAGTCCGGCCATATCCGTATAATCGTCAAAATCAGGCTTCAAAATACCGATTTTCGAGATTTCGTGAGAGTTCATACCCTGGTCAGTTGTGCCATAGCGACGCGGGGTGGTGATTGCTACCGCACACCGAGTAAATACAACGATTCGCCGGCCTAAACAAGCAGAAACCAGTCTCGGAACCGACACTGCACAGCCGCACCGCTCGCGGTGTAGAACTATCAAAAGAAGATACTATCGACGTTATCTGTTCAGTCGTCGCCGAGGATACCGCGGTGGGTCATCTTCTCGGGGTCGAGGACCTCGTCTGCTTCTGCTTCGGTGAGGTAGCCTTCGTCGACGGCGACCTGACGGACCGTCTTGCCGTCTGCGAGCGCCTTCTTCGCGACCTTCGACGCCTTGTCGTAGCCGATTGCCGGGTTGAGCGCCGTCGCCAGCGCCATCGACTGTTCGACCTGTTCGGCGCAGTGGTCCTCGTTGGCTTCGAGTTTGGCGACGAAGCGCTCGGCGAACACTTCAGACGAGTTCGAGAGGAGTTTCGCCGATTCGAGGAAGTTGTGCGCGAGGACGGGCTTGTAGAGGTTGAGGTCGATTTGCCCCTCGGCGGCACCCGCGGCGACGGCGGCGTCGTTGCCGACGACTTGCTTGTGGACCTGATTGACCGCCTCGGCGACGACGGGGTTGATTTTGCCGGGCATGATGGACGACCCGGGCTGGTTCTCGGGTTGTTCGAGTTCGCCGAGACCGTTGCGCGGACCGGAGGCGAGCAGGCGAAGGTCGTTCGCAATCTTGTTGAGCGACCCGGCGACGGTGCGGAGTGCGCCGTGTGCCTCGGCCATCGCGTCGTGGGCTGCCTGCGCTTCGAAGTGGTCGTCGGCCTCGCGGAAGTCGACACCAGTCTCTTCGCTCATGTACTCGGCTGCCTTCGCGGGGAACTCGGGGTGCGTGTTGAGGCCCGTCCCGACAGCGGTGCCGCCAAGGGCGAGTTCGCCGAGGTGCTCGCGGACGTTCTCGACGCGGCGGATGCCCTTTTCGACCTGCGTCCGGTAGCCACCGAACTCCTGGCCGAGACGGACGGGCGTGGCGTCCTGCAGGTGCGTGCGGCCGGTCTTGACGACGCTGTCGAACTCGTCTTCCTTGTCACCGAGCGCTTCAGCGAGTGTCTCCAGCGCGGGGAGGAGGTCTTTCTCGACTGCTTCGAGCGCGGAGACGTGCATCGCGGTCGGGATGACGTCGTTCGAAGACTGCCCGAAGTTGACGTGGTCGTTCGGGTGGACGACGCGGTCACCGATGCCCTCACCCATGAGTTCGGCGGCGCGGTTGGCGATGACCTCGTTCGCGTTCATGTTCGACGAGGTACCGGACCCGGTCTGGAAGACGTCGACGGGGAACTGGTCGTCGAGTTCGCCGGCGATGACCTCGTCGGCGGCCTCGACGATGGCCTCGGCCACGTCGTCGTCTATCATGCCGAGGTCACGGTTGGCCTGTGCCGCCGCCTTCTTGACTACGCCGAGAGCGCGGACGAAGCGCCGCCCAAACGTGATGCCAGAGATGGGGAAGTTTTCGACCGCTCGCTGGGTCTGTGCACCCCAGTACGCGTCGACCGGTACCTCCATCTCTCCGAGACTGTCCTGCTCGATTCGGTAATCATCGTCTCCCATAATCTGGGCGTCGTCGTGGTATGAGGTAAAATCCATTGGTACATGCCTGATTTTGGCACCGACTCAGTGGAATTCACTCGGAGACGGATAGTTCTCTTCGCGTGCTTCGGTAACGGAACTGCGGTGGTGGCGGTTACTCGTCCAGCGCCGCGTACTCCTCGGGGGTGTAGGTCTTGAGTTCCATCGCGTGGATGTCCGTCGTCATGTGGTCGCCGAGGGCGTCGTAGACGAGTTGGTGCTGCTGGACGAGCGACTTCCCCTCGAAGGCAGGCGAGATGACGAGGGCCGCGAAGTGGGCGTCTTCGTGGTTCTCGTCGACCGACCGTGGACGGGAGACGGTCGCCTCGGCGTCTTCGATGTTCGACTCGATGAGTGCCTCGATGTCTGCGATATCCATGTGCGTACTCGGGGTGTGCGGCGGGAAAAATCGTCCGGGAGCGTCACCGGTGGTGACGACTCGGCCGAGGGACTAGCGAGACGACGATTCGACCCTCTCGATTCTGCGGAGGTTTATACCCGATGCCGACTCACCCCGACCTGTGACAGACGGGACGACACCACTCACGACGGCCCTCGACGAGGTGGAGCGAGTGCTCCGCGATGAACACGACCGACTGCTGACAGTCGTTGGACAGTGCGCAGACGCCGTCGTCGCCGAGTGGGACGGCGATTCGGTTGCCGACCGTGACCGTGTCGTGCCGCCGTTCGCCCGCGCACTCGACGGGTCTGGCGCACTCTCGCGACTCCCGCGCGCACTCGCAGACGCGGTGACTGCCACCGGACGCCCGATGCCTGCGCCACCGGTCGCTGCCCCACCGTACGTCGTCGTCACTGGCGAAGGTGTCGTCCTTCGCGCGACAGTCGGCGACGAACGACTCGTGATACTCCTGCGGACGTTCGACGTCACGTCCGACGAGTCGGAACGCTACGTCAGGACGGAGGACGTATCGATAGAAATCGAGGTGTGCTAAGGCCGACTCGTTCGGCGATTCCGACACGCCGGCCGAGACTTACATCTGGTAGCGTCGAACGTCGTCCCGCGGGGGTGCTTGCGCCTGCCCGGTCATCTCGTCGTAGGTCATCCCCGCGAGGTACTCGTCGTAGGTCACATCGTATCCCTGTCGGATGTGAAAGTCGAGTTTGCCGCGGTCCAGTTCCGACTGGAAGAGCGCGTGAATCCCGCGACGGACGAGTTCGCTCACGTCGTCGGTATCGTAGAGGGCGACGAGCATCGCGAGTTCGTGGCGTGTCTCGCGGTCCAGCGAGACCGCCACTTCCTCGCCAAGGTCGCTGTAGGCGTCCGTCACGTCGTCTGAGAGTTCGTCGAGTGTCATCGGCCGGCGATGGGGTCGTCAGGGGCATACGCGTTTCGACCGCGGAACGTCCGCGACGACCACGTCGGGTCCGCCACCAACCGCTCCCGAGACGAATTTGGTAGAGAGTCGAAACAGAGTACGTACCGATTCTGTCCAGAGTGCGGTCGAAAGTGAAAAAATCGCTATCCGTCGTGGGGGAGTCCTCTCTATCGACAATGTCGAAACACACGACACGCCGACGATTCCTCGTCGCAGCAGGATTGGCTGGAACGACGCTCCTCGCAGGGTGCACCGGGTCGACCGGTGGCGGGAACGGTGGCACGATGGGCACGGCGACCACCGAAGAGATGACAACTGAGTCGACGACCGAACAGAGTGGTTCGACCCCCACCGACCCCGAGTCGGCCCCCAGAGCAACCGTCGACCGGTTCAGCGAGGCGGCGGGGACGCTGATGGTCCGCACCGACGAAAACGGCCTGCCCGGCCCGGACGAAGCAGTCGACTTCGACGGCGGCCCCTTCATCACGCAGGGACTCGGCCCAGACGGCGAAGTCGTCCGATACTACAACTTCGACGTGCAGGCGACGACGCCGGCACCCATCTACGCACTCTTCCGCGAGGGTGAGGACACGCCGGTCGAAGGACAACTCAACGTCATCGACGTGATTCCGGGAGACGAGGGCTACAACGACTTCTGGCACGTTCACAAGGTGACGGTCCCCGAGGACTACGAAGCGAACACGGCGACGAGTCTGGCCGACATCGAAGACGCCGGGTACGAGATGGAGGCGACCGACATGCTCGTGAACTGCCCCGTCGTCCCCGACGGGTCGACTGCCTCGATGCGCTACGGCGACGAAGACACGGGTCTCGTCGAAGGCTGGTATCAGGGTATGGTCGTCTCGTACTTCCAGTTCACCGAAGCGGCCCTCACACTGAGTGGAGACAGCGTCCCGCTGTCGCCAATCTACGTCACGTTCAACGTGAACCCCGGCGAGGACGGCGGTGGCCCGCCATCTGGCTTCGTGACCGAAGACGGGAGCGACCAAACGCACAACGTCGTCGCCACGCTGCCGGACGACTCCGGGTACTCGCCGCTGTGGTTCGTGAACATCTACGACAACGCCGACTTCGACGCCGTCTCGGACCTCGGTTCGGCAACCGACGCCGAGCAACTCGCGTCGGGTGCGGCGAACGTCAACTGCCCAATCGTCTCCGTGGAGTGAACGGGAGGGCCGGTGGGTGACCACCGAATAGTTACCTTGCATCGCCACGGCTAAACGCGCCCCGTCCTAAGCCGGGGCGATGAGCGACGCGGAGTCCGCACTCCCCTCTGACCTCGACCGCAACGCAGTCCAGACGGCGCTGGTCGAGTGGTACGAAGCCGACCACCGGGACTTCCCGTGGCGTCGTACCGACGACCCCTACGAGATTCTCGTCTCCGAGGTGATGAGCCAACAGACGCAACTCGGACGTGTGGTCGAGGCGTGGGACGCATTCCTCGCCGAGTGGCCGACGGTGTCGGACCTCGCGGCGGCCGACAGAGCGGACGTGGTCGCCTTCTGGACGAGTCACAGCCTCGGCTACAACAACCGAGCGAAGTACCTCCACGAAGCGGCGCGACAGGTTACAGAAGACCACGATAGGTCGTTCCCCGAGGACCCGGACGGCCTCTCGGAACTCATGGGCGTCGGCCCGTACACGGCCAACGCAGTCGCCTCTTTCGCGTTCAACAACGGTGACGCCGTCGTCGACACCAACGTCAAGCGCGTCCTCCACCGCGCCTTCGCCGTCCCAGACGACGATTCGGTGTTCGAGGTGGCGGCGTCAGAACTCATGCCCGAGGGCGAATCCCGAGTCTGGAACAACGCCATCATGGAACTCGGCGGCGTCGCCTGCGGGAAGACGCCGAGGTGCGACGAGTCTGGGTGTCCGTGGCGGCAGTTCTGCCACGCCTACGAGACGGGTGATTTCACCGCGCCCGACGTCCCGACGCAACCGAAGTTCGAGGGGAGCAGGAGACAGATGCGAGGCCGCGTGGTTCGCATTCTGGGCGAGTACGACGAATTAGGATTAGATGAACTCGGGCCGCGTGTGCGAGTGGATTACGGTGGCGAGACGGGTGAGGAGTGGCTCCGTGGACTCCTCGACGACCTCTCCGCTGATGGCCTCGTCGCCATCGAGGAACGCGGCGGCGAGACAACTGCCAGCCTCCGCCGATGACCCATCTGAGCGGTCCGAAATCGGTCACTTGTCCCCGCTGAACGAGATGGACAGCGAAGCACACGCCCGGCGGAGTGTCTCCCGAACTGTGAAAAACTGTTAGAATTCTATAGTATCAAAGGTGTCATTGTTGGCACCCGCCTATCTCCTGTCTGTAAGGCCTATGCAATCGTTGAAACGATGGGTACGCCTTTTGACGAACGGTTCGGAGGAGACGCGGGTGAGAGCGACGTGGCGGAGTCTCATCCCCCTCGGAGTCGGGTTCGGAATACAACTGCTCGCACTGGCCGGTCTCGCCTCCACCATCCGCACGCTGTTCGAGGTGGCCGAGTTCGGACCCGAACTCAGACAGATGATAAACCTCGGGTTGCTCGGTCTCGTCTCTGCCATCGGACTGCTCTGTGCGGTCGTCGTCGCTCGCCGGCTAGACGAGCGAACGCTGTCGGGATACGGTCTCGGTGTTTCTCGAATCGATAGACTCGATTTGCTCGCTGGGACCGTCATCGGTGGGCTCACGTATGCGGTCCCCACGGGCGTGTTTCTCTTCACCGGCGATGCCGAACTGAAACGGACGCTCGTCTCTCCTGTGAGCGCCCCTCGCGTCGTCGCGGTACTGGCCGTGGCAGCTATCGTCACCTTCGGGTTTCAGGTCACGTTCGAAGAGTTCGTCTTCCGGAGCGCCATGCTCACAAACTTCGCCGAAGGACTCACAGCCAGAGACGTCTCAGACGAGGCGGCTGTGGGTGCCGCTCTCCTGCTCAGTTCGCTGCTCTTCGGCGTGATGCACGTCGTTCGTCAGGGAGGGGGCGGAGTCGAAGGACGGAGCGTCCAAATCGTACTCACGAGCGCGCTGTTGGGGTTGCTGTGGGGCGGAGCGTACGTTCTGACCGGCCGATTGTCGGTCGCAGTCGGTCTCCACTTCGGACACAACGTCTGGGCCGCTGTCGTGTTGCAACCAACGGGGGTCACGCCGACGCCACCAGCGCTCGGGCAGGTGGCCTATACGGCGAGTCTGTACGAGTTGACGATTGGGAAGGTCGTTGTCGGGGCTGCCTGCCTGTTGACGTGGGTATACCTGACTCGCGGAGAACTCGCTATCGAGTCGGATATCGCGCACTGGCGGGCGAAGAGTTCGGGGGTGGCGTCCTAACGACTGCGTCCCGGCACGTCTAACGGCCGGACTTCTCCCCCCGGCGATGGGTCTCGTTCGACCGTCACGGCACTTTCAGATACGCATCACCCGCGGCCTGTCGCGTGACGAGTTCACCGACACCCGACGGGACCACCTCCGCGCCGGCGACGAGGGACGCCGCGTCGATGTTACGGGTGTCCAACGAATTCTGACAGACGCGACAGCGCACGCCATCTCCGAGGAGTGATTCGATTCGGTCTGCGACGGGTGACTCGCCGAGAAAGTACGAGACGGCGTCGCCGTTCGCGAGCAGTGTGACCGACTCGGTTTCGACTGTCTCGTCGTCGCGGAGATTGCTGACGTTGGCGAGGGCGTGACGGACCTCCGATTCGGTCCCGCTTGACAGGTGGAAGACGACGTTCATCGTCTCTGATTCGACCGCGAGTCTCGTGTCTGTTGCGCCTGTTCGCGTCTGCGGTCGCGTGACGTCCCTGCGCCGGGCCGACGCTGTTTTTACTCCCGACCCGGTGAGACAGCGTATGGACCAGACACACGTGGTCGCTGTCGTCGGTAGTCTCCGCGACCACAGTTTTACTCGGTACGCGCTCCGTTACGCGCTCGACGGTGCCGAGGCCGCCGGCGCGACGACCGAACTCGTGGACCTCCGCGACTTCGACCTCCCGCCACTGAACGCCGACTACGACGAACAGGGTGACTCCGTCGAGTTCGCCTCCATCATCGACGACGCAGATGCCGTCATCCTCGGCACGCCTGTGTATCACGGGTCGTACTCTGGGGTCCTCAAGAACGCCCTCGACTACTGTGGGTTCGACGAGTTCAGTGAGAAGACCGTCGGGTTGCTCGCAGTCGCCGGTGGGTCGTTCCCGGTCACGGCACTCGAACATCTTCGTTCTGTCTGCCGGTCGTTGAACGCGTGGGTCCTCCCGCATCAGGCCGCAGTCCCGCGAGCCTCTTCGGCGTTCGACGGGGAAGAACTCGTAGACGGTGGCCTCCGTGACCGAATCGAACGACTCGGCCGCGACGCCGTCATGTACGCCAACATCGAACCCGAACCGTCGACGTTCGAGAGCGACGAGAACGTCGGTGCCGACGACTGACGCCACATCGACGCGTCGTGTCTGGTGACAGTCACCAGTCGTCGAGAGTCGCCGGAGATGAACAATCGTTTTGACCCTCCTCGTCTCCCTCATGAGATATGCACGCCATCACACAGAGTGGGTGGATAGAGGTCATCACTGGGTCGATGTTCTCGGGCAAGACAGAGGAGTTGCTTCGACGCCTCCGTCGCGCGGAGATTGCGGGGCAGGAGATTTCCGTGTTCAAACCGGAAGTCGACGACCGATACGGTGAGACGACTGTCGGGTCCCACGCCGGTCGGTCGTGGGAAGCGAGTGTCGTCCCCTCCGAAGGCGAAGGCGTCTGGCAAATCGTGGACGAACTGAACGGTGAGGACGTCGTCGCCATCGACGAGGCGAACTTCTTCTCCACCGAGTTGGTCGACGTGTGTGAGCGATTGGCCGCCGACGGAAAGCGCGTCGTCATCTCCGGGCTAGACCAGACGTACCGCGGCGAACCGTTCGAACCACTCCCGCAACTGATGGCACTCGCCGAGTACGTGGACAAACTGCAGGCAATCTGTACTATCTGTGGGGAACCGGCGACCCGGAACCAACGCCTCATCGACGGTGAACCTGCCCACGTAGACGAACCGACTGTCCTCGTCGGCGCAGAGGAGTCCTACGAAGCACGGTGCCGGAACTGTCATACGCTCCGGCGTGACTAGAGGCTAGCGTGACTACTTGGGTCGAGACCCCCCGGGAGGGCCGTGACCGCGGCGTCGCTGGCGTCCTCCGCGCGTGGGTCGCCGTTCTCGTTCGCCCCCGCCAGTTCTTCCGCGACGGCGTCGCACCCGGCGACCAGGCACCGGGACTGCTGTTTGCGATTTCGGTCGCCCTCGTCTACCAGAGTCTCCAGTACGCCCTCACCCCATCGACCATCCCCGCCATCGAAGGCGGGCCAGTCGTCTCTGCGGTGGTCGCACTCCTCGTCATCGCCCTCTTCGTCGCGCCGGCGCTCCTCCACCTGACCGCAGCGATACAGACGGCACTTCTCATTCCGTTGCTGTCGCGGCGTGCCGGCGTCAGTGAGACAGTTCAGGTCATCGCCTACGCCGCCGCCCCGTGTGCCCTCGCGAGTCTGCCCATCCCCGGTCTCCGCGCACTCTGTGCGGTATACGGTGCCGCACTCCTCGCAATCGGCATCAGTGAGGTCCATCAAACGTCGCTCGCGAAGGCCGTGCTGGCCTCGGCAGTTCCCGCAGGAGTCGTCTTTGGCTACGCCTTCGGTGGGTTTCGGGCGGTTTCGGACCTCGCCGCCGCACTCGCACTGGTGTAGATTTCCCGTCGAAACGCCGGGGGAATTCGCTCGTACGCGCGTCTCTCTAGCCTGAGCGCTTTTCGACAATCGTTTTAGTTAGGGGTTGTTTGCTAAATCCAATGGATTGGATTACGCACGAGGAGGACGTCTGGTTCGAGTTCCGGGGAAATAGTCCCCATCAACTCGTTCCCGGCCGATTCTACAAGGGCACCGTCGACGGGTACGCCGACTTCGGTGTCTTCGTCGACCTCGCTCCGAACGTGACTGGACTACTGCACCGTAGCGAACTGGACCGCCGCCTCGAGACCCTCGAGTGGGAACCCGGCGACGACGTGTTCGTCCAAGTCAAGAACGTCCGCGACAACGGGAACGTCGACCTCGGATGGTCGATTCGAGAGACCGAATCCGAGTTCCGCGGCGCTCGCGTCCACGACCCGGACGGCGACCACGACGGCGAACCCATCGAAAAGCAGGTGTCGGACAGTGGCCCCACGACGGTCAAGACGCGCCCGAAGACGGGCAAAACGACGCGCCCCGTCGGTCTGAAGACTGAATCTGAAGCCGAACCTGTCGAAGAGGCTGCCGAACCCGCACAGGCGGAAGAGGTCTCCAAAGAGTCTGCCGAACCCGCACAGACAGAAGAGGTCTCCGAAGAACCTGCCGAGGAAGGCCGCGCGCCGACCGCCAAGGATGTCGTCGGTGACATCGAAGAGGCAGAGACCGAAGCGACCGAGGCCGAGTCTGAAGCCGAGGCCGTCGAAGCCGACCCTGTCGAAACTGAGGACGAAGCGGAAGACGAACCGGCCGAACTCGAACGCGTCACGCTCGCCGACATCGAGAACCACGTTGGCAACGACGTTCGCGTCGAAGGCGAAGTTGCGAGCGTTCGCCAGACTGGCGGTCCGACCGTCTTCGAACTCCGTGACGAGACGGCCGTCGCCGACTGTGCTGCCTTCGTCGAGGCCGGCGTCCGTGCGTACCCCGAAGTCGAAGTGGGCGACTACGTCCGCATCGACGGCGAAGTCGAACGACGTCGCGGCGAACTCCAAATCGAGACCGAGGAACTGACCGTTCTCGACGGCGACGCCGCTGAGACCATCTCCCAGCGACTCGCAGACGCGCTCTCTGACGAAGCGCGCCCCGAGGCAATCGCACCGCTCGCGGCCCACGAACCGGTCGCCGCCGTCGGCAAGTCGCTGCTCGACGCCACAGAGGCCATTCGCCGTGCAGTCCTCGAATCGCGCCCCATCGTCGTCCGCCACACCGCCACGGCAGACGGCTACGTCGCCGGTGCCGCCGTCGAACGTGCCGTGCTCCCGCTCATTCGCGCGGAACACCCACGCGACGACGCCGAGTACCACTACTTCACCCGCCGTCCGCTCGAAGAGGCCGTCTACGGCATGGATGCCGCCACGAACGACGTGACGCGGATGCTCGAAGACCGTGACCGCCACGACGAGAAGCTTCCACTCGTACTCCTCCTCGGTGCCGGGTCGACCGCCGAATCCCTCGACGGACTCGGCCTGCTCGGCGTCTACGGCTCCGAGCGAGTCGTCGTCGACGCCGCGCCCGCAGACGAAGAAGTCGCCGCCGAAGTGGACGTTCTCGTCAACCCCGCCCGCGAGGGTGCCGACGCGAGCGACCTCTCGGTCGGTGCGCTGGCCGCGACGCTTGCCGCTGCCGTCAACGAGGACGTGCGCGACGACGTGTCGCATCTCCCCGCCGTCAGTTACTGGGAGAACTGCCCGCAGCAGTACCTCGACCTCGCCGCAGACCACGGATTCGACGCCGACCTCGTCCGCGAACTCCGCGAGGCAATCGCGCTGGAAGCGTACTACCAGTCGTACCAGGACAAGCGCGAACTCATCGCAGACCTCCTGTTCGATGCCGACGAGGCCCTCGCTGGCCACGTCTCCGAACAGTTCCGCATCAAGGTCGAAGCGGAAGTCGAGACCGCGGAAGCGAACCTCACGGTTCGTGGCTACGACGACGTCTCCGGCGTCGTCCTCGACTCCGACGCCTACAGTCACCGCTTCGACTTCCCGCCGACTGGGCTCCTCGTCGACGAACTCCACCGCCGCAACCGCGAGGGTGACCACTTCCTGACCATCGCACTCGGCACGGACGAACTGTACCTCCGTAGCACGGGCGACCTCGACTTCCGCGCACTCGTGGAATCGGCGTCCGCGAAGGCCCCCGCAGCAGGCCTCGCCGCCGCCGGCATCCGCGAAGGCCGCATCGAGTTCCTCTCCGGCGCTCGTGACGAGGCCCTCGACGCCGTCTTCGAGGCCGCGGCAGAGCAGTTCTAAGCCACAATCCAGATTCCTCCTCGTTCGTTCTCGACGGAGGACCGCGACTTCGACACCGTCGAGCGACACGCTTATCCACGAAACGACCCGATTCGCGCCCATGAACCGTCACCACGTCGCCACCCGGGAGGTGAGTCCGTGAGCGCCGAAACCGAGTCCGAGGCGTTCGAGCGGACCTGCGAAGCGCTCGTCGAGCGCATCCTCGCGGGCGAAGTCGACCGCGACGACCTCGAGTCGGCGAAACTCGACGCCTGTTCGGAACACTCCTCGCCAAAGGTGCCGAAGAACACCGAGATTCTCCAGTACGCACCCAAAGACCGCCGCGAGGAGGTCAAAGAGGTCGTCCGACGCAAGCCCGTCAGAACCGCCTCCGGCGTCTCACCAGTCGCCATCATGACCTCGCCGCACATGTGCCCGCACGGGAAGTGTCTCTACTGTCCCGGTGGCCCAGCGAGCGAGTTCTCCTCGTCGCAGTCGTACACCGGTCACGAACCCGCCGCCGCCCGTGGCGTCCAGAACGACTACGACCCCTACGGACAGGTCACGCTTCGCCTCGAACAACTCCGACACATCGGCCACCCAGTGGACAAGGTCGAACTCATCTTGATGGGCGGGACGATGACCGCCCGGAGCCACGACTATCAAGAGTGGTTCGTCAAGCGGGCGCTCGAAGCGATGAACGACTACGACCTCTCGAAGGAACCCGCACCCGCCGAGAACGAGTCGTTCAAGCCCGACCCCGAGGATGTCGAGTTCAAATATCTCGAAGACGTCATCGCCGAGAACGAGACGGCCGACATCCGCAACATCGGGACGACGTTCGAGACCAAGCCAGACTGGTGCGACCCCGAGCAAATCGACCGCATGCTCGATTTGGGTGCGACGAAGGTCGAAGTCGGCGTCCAGACGACCTACGAGCGCATCAACCGTGAGATGCACCGCGGCCACGGCGTGCAGGCGTCCATCGACGCCAACCGCCGCCTCCGCGACTCGGCGTTCAAAGTCGGGTTCCACATGATGCCGGGGCAACCGGGCATGACGAAAGAGATGTGTCTGGAGGACTTCCGCCAACTGTTCGAGAACAGCGATTGGCGGCCGGACTACCTCAAAATCTACCCGACGCTCATTGTCCGCGACACCATCACCTACGACATGTGGCGCCGCGGCGAGTACGAACCGCTGAACAACGAGGAGGCCGCCGACATCGTCGCCGAAGTCATGGGTATGATTCCGAAGTACACGCGCCTCCAGCGCGTCCAGCGCGACATCCCTGCGGACTTCATCGACGCCGGCGTCTGGAAGTCCAACCTCCGCCAACTCGCCAGCCAGCGGGCAGAAGAGAAGGGTATCGTCCCGCGCGACATTCGCGCCCGCGAAGTCGGGATGAACGAGGCTGACCCGGACCTCGACCGCGTCGAACTCGACGTGATGACGTACGAAGTCGCCGGCGGGACGGAACACTTCATCTCGTTCGAAGACCCCGTCGAAGACCTGCTCATCGGCTTTTGTCGCCTTAGGTTCCCCGGAAACCCGGTTCGGAAAGAGCTTCAGAACGCCGCGCTCGTCCGTGAACTCCACGTCTACGGGTCGGAAGCCGGCATCGGCGCAGACGGCGACTGGCAGCACAAGGGCTACGGCCGCAAACTTCTCGCTCACGCCGAAGAACTCTCCCGTGACGCCGGGTACGACAAGATTTCGGTCATCTCGGGTATCGGTGTCCGCCAGTACTACAAGGAGAAACTCGGGTACTATCAGGACGGTCCGTACGTGTCGAAGCGGTTGTAGGTGAGTCTTTTTGGTCCAGATTTTTGTGGCCCGAACGAAGTGAGGGCCGGAAAAAGGTGGGACTGGGTCGTCCGTGTCGAAGCGGTTGTAGTGAGCGGCAACACGGACATATTTATCAGCGAAGCAACTGTTTTTCCGGGGCGATGGACTCGTCACACACTGACCAACTCGTGTCGTCTGTCCACCGGGCGATTCTCGGTGGTCTCCTCGCCGTCGTCGGTATCATCGCGTTCGGAACGACCTTTCGCGCACTCGGGTCGGGGCAGTACGTCCTTGGTCTGGTCAGTCTCGGAGTACTCGTCGGCTGTGTGTTTTGGGTGCTCTCGCTCCTCGAAGAGGGTCTGAAAGAACGATGAACGTCTAAAAGTGATTTTCACTCTTGAGACTCGCTCCGCCACGTTTTTGCTTTTTCAGACGACTGACTGGTACGATGGCAGGAAAGGGGGGTCGCCAGACGTGACACCGTGGGTAGAGGACCTCAGGTCGACGCTGGCGCAGTTCGTCTCGACAGAAGAACGAATCGGTCTCTCGGCGGCGCTCGTGGTACTCGCGCTTGGAATCGCGTTGTTCCTCGCGCCGCGAATCGTCTCACGCGTGAGGGTGGAGTTCCACGACCGGGTCCTCGAACATTCGAAAGTTCCCGACCCAGTCACCGACGTGACGTGGATGTTCCCGACCACGATCATCGTGCGGACACTTCAAGTCGCTATCTTCGTCGGAACTGGATTGTCGTTACTGTGGCTCTGGGGATTCACCGGCCTCGCCGACGACGTCGTGGCTGTGCTTCAAGTCGCGGTTCCGAACCTCGCTAAAATCGGGGTGACACTGGTCCTCTTCGCAGGCGCGCTCGCTGGGACGAACGTCCTCGAAGAACAACTGGACGCGTACGCGAAGAATTCGGAGAACATCAACGCTCATCAACAGGGAATCGCCTTCCGTGTCCTTCAGGTGGTCGTCCTCCTCGCCGTCGGTATGGCAACGCTCACGGTCTGGGACTTCGAAATCGGTGGCATCCTCGTCGGTGCCGGGTTCCTCGGTATCGTCGTCGGTATGGCCGCCCGACAGACCCTCGGCTCTCTCATCGCGGGGTTTGTCCTGATGTTCTCTCGGCCGTTCGAACTCGGTGACTGGGTCAAAATCGACGACGCGGAGGGTATCGTCACCGACATCACTATCATCAACACCCGTCTGAGCAACGCCGACGGTGAGACGGTCGTCTTCCCCAACGACCGGGTGACGAACGCCAAGATTACGAACCGCACGAAGCGCAACCGACTCCGACTCAGAATGGATGTCGGTATCGATTACGAGACAGACATCGACCACGCCGAAGACGTCGCCCGGGAGGCGTTGACCGACCTCCAGTTCGTCGAGAGCGTACCGGAACCACAGGTGGTGCCGACCACGTTCGGTGACTCGTCTATCGGCCTGCAACTGTTGTTCTGGATTACGAACCCCTCGGCCCCGCGCCGAATGCGAGCGAAAGCCGAGGTGCTTCGGAACGTCAAGACGGCGTTCGACCGCGAAGGAATCAAGATACCCTTCCCGCAGCGCGAACTCCTCGCCCGCGAGGAGGCCGACGGGTTCCAACTCCGGAACGAACGCCGCAGTCAACCCGTGTCGAAGTCGGTCTCGAACGAGGACTGAACGCACCGCCTCACGTCTGATTCCGTGCCCTCTCGGCGTTCTGCTCGAAAAACTGACGCGTGGGTGTGGAAGCGAAAGACTCGGTTCGTGTCGTGGATTCGACTCACGCCGACTGGGTCTTCGACTCCATTTCGGCAAACGCCTCTGGTACGCAGTACCACCTGTTAGAGGCGTTCACGGATGTTGTATGACCCACACTCCGGACACGCGACTGTCTGTACTGACTGTTCTTCCGAGGTGAACTCGGCGTGGCACACCTCACACTGATAGTTGTACTGTTCGGTATCGACGGTTCCAAAGAGGACCGCTTTCAGGGTTTGAACGGCGGACATCTGTCCCACCCCACTAGGGACTATGCTAAGTTGTAGCATAAACCCGAGCAATCGTTCAGGTCTGGCGTACCTACCGCCATTCCCGTCCGTCAGAGGTTCTTTTCCATCTCGACGTGCGGAATCCCAGCTTCGTCGAACACGTCGCTCGTCGTCTCGTAGTTCAATCCGTGGTAGAAACCTTCTGCAGAGGTCTGTCCGTGAAGCACGAGTGTGTCGAACCCGCGACTCCGTGCCTCGGATTCCAGTGTCTCCATCAACCGTCTCCCCCATCCCTCTCCGCGAGCAGATTCGAGGACCGCGACGCGTTCGACCTTTCCGACGCCGGGTTCGTACTCGCGGAGTCGTGCCGCACCGACTGCCTCGCCGCCCCGATAGCCCACGAAGTGAACCGCGTCCGACTCGGGTTCGTCGTACTCGTCCCACTCTATCTCTTCGTCGACGCCCTGTTCGTCCACGAAGACGGCCTTTCTGACGGCGAAGGCGTCCTCGCGCTCGTCGTCAGTCGAGACGACGCGGACTTCGGTCTCGGTCATGCCCGGTGGTTTTGCGGGTGACTACCTGACGATTTCGGAGGCGACTCGCCGGTCGTCTCGCCACCGAGCGCCCACCCGAGTCGGTAGACGAGTATCCCCGCGGCGAGCGTAAGAAGCGTCCACCCGACGAGGAGCATCGCCATGAACGCGGGACCGAACCCGCCGATTGGGAGCGTCGGGATGGTGAAGACGACGGGCGCGGCGACGATGGCGAGCGCCAGCGGACGAGCGTCGATTTTCCGCCGGGCCGCGTAGCCGAGCGGAAGGAACAACGCGACTGTCGTGCCGAGAGAGAGGGCGCTCGGGATGCCCCAGAGTTGGCCCGTCCTCGTGAAGAGTGAGACAGCGCTTGCAACCACGAGTGGAGGGCCGACAGTCGCGGCGACGAGTCGCCAGAACGTCAGCCAATCCGGCCGCCGAACACCGACGAGACCGATGACGACGAACTGGAGGCCGAGCGTCCACGCGATTGCGCTGAGTCCGCCAGCGAACACCCCGAGGGCGACGAGACCCAACATCCACGCGACGCCGAGGCCCGAAACGAGGTATCCGAGCGTTCGAACCGAGTCTGCCCTCGTGTCGAATCGCCGTGTCGCGTACTGGATTCCCGCAACACCGAGTGCCATCAGGAGCGTCGGGACCAACGCCGCACCGACGAGGTCGGAGACGAGATACGGTGCTGAGTCGACAGCGATGCTGGCGTAGGCGGCGGTTTGCGTCGAAATCCCCTTGTCGGGGCCGAACGCGAGGTAGGTCTCGTCGTCGATGGATGTCCGGTCACGTTCACCGCCAATCCACGTCGCCTTCGTGTCGTCGCCAGTGTGTAACCGCTCTGGGTCGTTGACGAGGACGGTTCCCTCGGGACCACTGACCCTGAACCGGTCTGCGTCCACGTAGACGTACCGCGTGTCGCCGTCGGCGTTGAAGTAGTCCACGAGGAGGACGTCACCGTAGCCTCGATAGGCCATCTCCGGAACGTCGAACGTGACGACGACGGTGCGGCCGTCGATTCGGCTGTCGAGGTTTCGCGGGTCGTCCACGAACGGGCGATGGCTCTCGAACGTCTGTCGGACGACGCTGTCGAGGAGGGTCGGATTCTCGCGGAAGGTTGCCGCAGACTGCTCGTCGACGGTGACGAAGGCAGTCCAGTAGCCGACTCCGTCGTCGCCGACCTGAACGTCGAGTTCGCTGGATTCGATGGTGAGGTCGACACCTGCATCGTCGGCGGCAGCGGTGAAGGGGTCGCTACAGACGCCACACACCGGTTCCGGCGGCGAGCTAGCTGTCGTCGGCCCCACCGCAACTGGAAGCACGGAAGCGACGACGAGGAGGGCGAAGAAGGCAGCGCGGAGTCTCATCTACCGCATAGATTTCGACTCGGTGATAAGTGTCTTCTCCCCGACGACTCCACCTGCGGAAACGACACCCCTTTTCCGTCGCCGCCGAAAAGCGAGTCCATGGACCCGAAGCGGGAACTCACGAGCGTCGACCTCGCGGCTCTCGTCACCGAGTTGAACCGGTACGAGGGTGCGAAGGTCGACAAGGCGTACCTCTACGGCGACGACCTGCTTCGCCTCAAGATGCGGGACTTCGACCGTGGGCGTCTCGAACTCCTCTTAGAAGTCGGCGACATCAAGCGGGCACACCTCGCCGCACAGGAGCACGTCCCGGACGCCCCCGGTCGGCCACCGAACTTCGCGATGATGCTCCGTAACCGACTCAACGGGGCGGACTTCGCCGGCGTCGAACAGTACGAGTTCGACCGCATCCTCACATTCTCGTTCGAACGCGGCGACGAAAACACGAAAATCGTGGTCGAACTGTTCGGCCAGGGCAACATCGCCGTCCTCGACGAGACGGGCGAAGTCGTCCGCAGTCTGGAGACCGTTCGTCTCAAATCGCGGACCGTCGCACCGGGGTCACAGTACGAGTATCCCTCCTCTCGACTCGACCCGCTGACCATCAGTCGCGACGCACTCGGCCGCCACATGGACCAGTCGGACACCGACGTAGTCCGCACCATCGCGACGCAACTAAACCTCGGCGGCCTGTACGCCGAGGAAATCTGTACCCGCGCCGGCGTGGAGAAGACGCTCGACATCACCGACGCGTCGGACGAAGACTACGACAAAATCTACGACGCCATCGTCGAACTTCGCCATCAAGTCCGGTCCGGTGAGTTCGAACCGCGCGTCTACCTCGACGACGAGGGGGCAGTCGTGGACGTGACGCCGTTCCCACTCGAAGAACACCAGAACGAGGGCCTCGACGAGGAGGCCCACGATTCGTTCAACGATGCGCTCGACGACTACTTCTTCCGCCTCGATTTGACCGCAGACGAGCAAGAGGCGACCTCGAACCGCCCGGACTTCGAGGAACAAATCGCCAAGCAACAGCGCATCATCGAACAACAAGAACAGGCCATCGAAGGCTTCGACGAGCAGGCGAACGAAGAACGCCACCGGGCCGAACTGCTCTACGCGAACTACGACCTCGTCGACGACGTTATCGAGACCATTCGTGGTGCACGCGAGGAGGGCGTCCCGTGGGACGACATCGCCACGAAACTCGACGCAGGTGCCGAACAGGGAATCCCCGCCGCAGAGGCCGTCAAAGACGTCGACGGTGCGAACGGAACGGCCACCATCGCCCTCGACGACACGACAGTCACCGTCGACGTGTCGATGGGCGTCGAAAAGAACGCCGACCGCCTGTACACCGAAGCCAAGCGCATCCAAGAGAAGAAACAGGGTGCCCTCGCGGCTATCGAAGACACGCGAGAGGAACTCGAAGCGGCCAAACGACGCCGCGACGAGTGGGAAGCAGACGACGAGGACGAAGACGAAGACGAGGACGAAGAACCCGAAGAGACCGATTGGCTCTCGCTCGATTCGGTCCCGGTCAAATCGACCGAACACTGGTTCGAGCGCTTCCGGTGGTTCCACACCTCCGACGGGTACCTCGTCGTCGGCGGACGCAACGCCGACCAGAACGAGGAGTTGGTGAAGAAGTACATGAGCAAACACGACCGGTTCTTCCACACGCAGGCGCACGGTGGCCCCGTCACACTCCTGAAGGCCACCGGGCCGAGCGAACCCGCACAGAAGGTCGACTTCTCCGAAGAGACGCTTCGAGAGGCCGCCCAGTTCGCCGTGTCGTACTCCTCTATCTGGAAAGAAGGCCGCTTCGCCGACGACGCCTACATGGTCGAACCGTCACAGGTGTCGAAGACGCCGGAGTCGGGCGAATACGTCGAGAAGGGGAGTTTCGTCGTCCGCGGGGACCGTCGGTACTTCGAAGACATCCCCGCGAAAGTCGCCGTCGGCATCCAGTGTGAGGACGAGACGCGTGTCGTCGGCGGCCCGCCGTCGGCAATCGAGACGCGTGCGGAGACGATGCTGACGCTCACACCCGGCCAGTACGCGCAAAACGACGCGGCCAAACTCTGTTACCGGCGACTCCGTGAACGCTTCGCGGACAAGTCGTTCGTCAGAAAGATTGCGTCTCCCGACCAAATTCAGGAGTTCTTGCCGCCGGGTGGAAGCGATATCCTCGACGACTGAATCCGCCCCTGCCGCCCAGAAATCGACGTTTAGTCGATTAATAGTCCATTATTCGTGGGTGTTTGGCGCAAGATTATATACTTTCTCACCGTAACGTATCCCTGAGCGCATGCGCGATACCTAACACATCAGTTGGCTCGGTGCCTCGTGGTCGGGTGACGGCGCTCGGTGAATTCCAATGATTTCAGAATCAATCAATTATCTCCGTAACGGAGAGGACTGGGTCAAGACGGTCCTCATCGGCGGTGTACTCGGCCTGCTAAGCTTCCTCATCATCCCGACGTTCCTCGTCATCGGCTATCTCCTTCGCGTCGTCCGTGTGACGATGCGAGGAGACGAAGAACCGCCTGAGTTCGACGAATGGGGTGACATGTTAGTCGATGGCCTGAAAGGCTTCGCTATCGTGTTCGTGTACTTCCTCATCCCCGCTATCGTGGCGCTGGCGTTCGGTTTCGCAGGCCTCGTCGGCATCGTCGCCGGCGGTGGCTCTGACGCCGCGGGTGCCTTCGGCGGCATCGTGACGCTGCTCGGCCTGTTGGTCGCGTTCGTCCTCAGCCTCGCCGCCGCGTACCTCGTCCCGGCGGCCCTCGCGAACTACGCGGAGACGGACCGCCTCGGTGCAGGCTTCGACTTCGGGACGCTCCGGCCCATCCTCACCTCGGGTAAGTACGCCACTGCGTGGCTCACGGCGTTCGTGGTGCTGTTCGCGGCGTCCCTCGTCGTCGGCATCCTGAACGTCATCCCGATGCTCGGCTTCGTCGTCGGCGCGTTCGTGACGTTCTACGCCTCGGTGGCCGCCTACTACATCATCGGCAAGACGTGGGGCGAACTCCACGATATCGAGATGATGGACGAAGGCGAGACACCCGGCGAGCAACCCGCCGTCTGAACCCGCCGTCTGTTTCTCACAATTTTTGTTGGCGACACGTTCTGAGCCTGGACTCTGTTCGCCGAGGACAGACCACCAACGGAGAGAATGGTCGTCGTCTCGTCTGTGTTCGTTCTCAACTTTTGTAATTGGACCTGATTGTTTTTCAACCGTTGTCTCCGATTTCATGCCGACTAGGAGACTTGCCCATGCTTCCGCTTTTAAACAGAGAACAGTATCTCACTCTCTTAGTCGGAAGTAGCGCCGCCGTCGTCTCCGCTCTCGTGTTGGTCGAAAACTTTCTGTTGTTCCACGCAATCACGGAAATTCTCAGTATCCTCATCGCGTTCGCCGTCTTCATCCTCGTTTGGAACGCCGCCGACCAGTTGGACGACCCGTACCTCGCCGTGTTGGGCATCGGGTATCTGTTTATCGGTGGCATCGACCTCCTCCACACGCTCGCATACAAGGGCATGGGAGTGTTCCCCGCGGCAGGCGCAGACCTCCCGACGCAGTTGTGGGTGTTCGGACGCGGTATCGAGGCGTTCACGCTCGTCGGAGCGGGGGTTCTCAGCTACTCTATCGTCGAACACGATGCTGTCACCGTCGACTTGGGTTCTCGGCAACTCGTCTGGCTCGCCGGGGGCTACACCGCAGTCGTCGGTTTCGGACTCGCGTCGATATTCGCCTGGGACGTCTTTCCGACTGCGTACGTCGCTGGTGAGGGGTTGACGACGTTCAAAATTTACAGTGAGTACGCTATCATCGGTCTCTTCGGGGTCGCACTCGGCCTGTTAGTTCGTCAGCGTGCCGCCTTCTCTCGGCGCATCTTCCAGCTACTTGCGGCCTCATTGATGTTGAGCATGGTGTCGGAACTCGCATTCACGCTCTACATCGACGTGTACGACCTCTCGAATGCAGTCGGCCACACGTTGAAGATTTGTTCGTTTTATCTGTTGTACCTCGCCATCGTCAAAACGAGCATCAAAGAACCACAGCGAACGTTCTACCGACGCCTCGCAGAACGCGAAAGTGAGGCGCGTAAGTTCGAGAAGGCCGCGGATTACTCGGGTCACGCCATCCTCATCACTGACAGAGACGGGACCATTCAGTACGTTAATCGGGCATGGGAGGAGTTGACCGGCTACACCGCCGAGGAGTGTGTCGGGATGAATCCACGGCTGGTCTCTTCGGGAAAACACGACGACGCGTTCTACGAGGACCTCTGGGCGACCATCTTTGCGGGCGAGACTTGGGAGGGTAATGTCGTAAACGTCGACAAAGACGGCGACGCATTCGTCGTCCACCAGACGATTGCGCCCGTCTTCGGCACCGATGGTGACATCGAGAACTTCGTCAGTATCAACGCGGATATCTCCGAACGAGTTGCCTACCGAGATGAACTCGAAGAGGACCTCCAGCGGTCGGCCGACCATCTCCAAGTGCTGGACCGGGTGCTCAGACACAACATCCGCAACGAGTTGAATATCGTACTCGGGTACGCAGAAATGCTCGGTGACGGCGAAGCAGACACCGACCGCGTGGGAAGTCGAATCCAAGGCGCTGGCACACGACTGTTGAATCAGGTTCGAAAGGAGCGCCGCATCGTCAATCTGTTGCTCGACCCACCGTCGCCCGTCCCCACGGACCTCACCGTGGTCGTTACTTCAGTCGTCGACCAGTTCGAAGAGCGATTCCCCGACGCCACCTTCGCTGTCGAGATGCCAGACGAGTTGTCGGTCGAGACGATTCCGGAACTCGAACTTGCGCTCGTGGAAGTCGTCGAGAACGCCGTCGTACACACCGATAGCGACACCCCACGCGTCGATATCGCCCTCGCGTCGACGGCCGAGTGCGTGGAGATAGTAATCGAAGACGACGGCCCCGGTATCCCTGCTGTCGAACGAGAACTCGTGACGGGTCGTGAAGATATCGACGCGTTAAACCATAGCAGTGGGATGGGCTTGCGAGTAGTCAACCACATCGTTTCGGAGGCCGGTGGGAGTGTCGATATCACCGACAAGGAGCCCCAAGGGAGTGTCGTCACTCTGACTGTCCCGTTCAGCCCGCACGCCGACGAAGCGACACCCACGGCATCCTTGAACTGACCAGATGTGCCATCACTGTGCGGGCAGTGGCTGCCACGGCCAACGCCACAACCACAGCACCCACCCTCGTTTGGTCTCCGATGCGACCACGCCGGGTTCGGACGGGTTCCGAAACGCAGAAGTCTCAGTTTCGACGGAATATCTAAGCCGGTAGCGGAGCGACACCTTCTCACCATGCTCTCCGAAGCACTGTCGTTCCTCAAGCGAAGCGACGACTGGGTTGCGACTACGATTATCGGCGGTGTGCTCTCGCTCCTCTCCGTCCTCATCCTCCCCGCGATTATCTTGCAAGGATACTACGTGCGGGCCATGCAGGCGGCGGCCCGCGGCGAGGAAGCGGCACCCTCGTTCACCGATTGGGGTGCACTCTTCGTCGACGGCCTGAAGTTGTTCGTCGTCACGTTCGTCTGGGCGCTCCTCGCGATTATCCCCATCATCGGTTTCTCGGCTATTATCGGACTCAGCACGTTTGCAGTCGCCGAAACGACGACCAGCGCGGGCATGCCACCCGAACCGGCGAGCAACTTCGGAATCGGAATCGTCGCCATTCTCGGAAGCCTGCTCGTCTTCGCACTCTCGCTCGTCGTCGGGTACATCGTCCCCGCCGCGGGCGCGAACTTCGCCATCGAAGGGAACCTCGGTGCAGGCTTCGACGTCCGGACGATTCTCAGTGGTGCGTTCACGGCCGAGTACGCCGTCGCGTGGGTTCTCGCCATCGTCGTCGCACTCGTCCTCGGCACAATCGGGAGTCTCCTCTCGATTATCCTCGTCGGCGTCTTCATCCTGTTCTACGTCCAGGTGACGACGTACTACCTGTGGGCGAGAGGGTACGCCGACGGCGTCGGACAACAGTCGGGCTGGTAACCGCGATAGCAGGACTCTTTTCCGTTCCGCGACGACCGGACGTATATGCGCATCTCGAGTCGCGGTCGGGGCGAAGAGGGGCGCGAGCGAATCACGCTCGTCCCCGAGAACGTCGACGACCTCTGGCATCTCTCGTACGTCCTCGAACCGGGTGACCTCGTCTCCGGTGACACCACCCGCCGCATCCAGCGCGACGACGAACAGATGCGAGACACTGGTGGCGAGCGTGAACACCTCCACGTGACCATCGAAGTCGACGATATCGAGTTCGCCCGCTTCGCCAATCGCCTCCGCGTCGGCGGCGTCATCACCTCGTGTTCCCGCGAAGACCAACTCGGCCACCACCACACAATCAACGTCGAAGAGCGGGCCGAGATAACCATCGAGAAGCACTTCAAAGCCGACCAGATAGACCGTATCGAGACGGCAGAACAGGCCGCAGAGAACCCCGACGTGGCTATCGCGACGGTCGAAGAAGGGGCCGCGTACATCCACACTGTCGCCCAGTACGGAACCGAAGAGTACGCGTCGCTCACGAAACCGACCGGCAAAGGCGAATACGCTCGTCCTCGTTCCGAACTGTTCGACGAACTCGGGTCGGCCCTCTCGCACCTCGACGTGGACGCCATCATCCTCGCCGGTCCGGGCTTCACGAAGAACGACGCGATGGACTACCTCCAAGAGAACTACGCCGACGTGGCCGAGAACATCGTCACCACCGTCGACACCGCCGGTGTCGGTGACCGCGGCGTCCACGAAGTCCTCAAACGCGGTGCCGTCGACGACGTGCAGAAACAGACGCGTATCGCCGAGGAAGCCAACCTCATCGACGAGTTGATGGAGAACATCTCGACCGGCGCGAAGGCCGCCTACGGCGTCGAACAGGTCGCCGAAGCGGCCGAGTTCGGGGCCGTCGAGAACCTTCTCCTCCTCGACTCTCGACTCCGCGCGGAGCGACAGGGCGAGGGAGACTGGGACGTGGACGTGAACGACATCATCGACTCGGTCGAACAGAAAGGCGGCGAGGTGACCGTCTTCTCGGCCGAGTTCCAACCCGGTGAGCAGTTGAAAAACCTCGGCGGCATCGCGGCTATCCTTCGGTACCGACTCCAGTAACGTCGTTCTGCACACGCGGAGCAATCGTTTAGACGCCTGCGACCGAGGGTCTAGTGTGGAATCGGGCGTGTTCACGAAGACCATCAAACGGGTCGACCGATGGCTCGACCAGGTGTTCTTCGCCGGGTGGGAGGTGTCGGTCCTCGTGATTCCGATACTCTGGATGCTCTTGGCCGCGACACCACCGGAAGCGGTGTCGCTGTCCGGCATCACGGCACTCGTCGTGAGTGCTGCGGCCGTCGGGACCTTTCGTGGCCAGTACGTCTCGACGGGGTCGTGGCCGCGTCCCGGTCATCTCCCGACGCTTCCCCTGCGGTCTGCGTACTACAGTCTCGTGGTCGGTGGCACGTCGCTGCTCGGAGCCGCAGTACAGGTCCACTCTGGGTGGTTCTGGGCCGGCATCGTCGTCCCTGCAATCGTCGTCACCGGCGCGTTGGCGCTGTTGCCGGCGGTTGTCGAGCGCGTCGAACAGACCGCACGATTGACGCTGTGACTGGCCGCGGTTCAGTCGGTCTGTCCGCAATCTCGGGCCGTTTGTGAAAGCCGAGTTCCGAGAGACATCACCAGTACTCGACTCGGTGCGTGCGTCGGGAACACATTCACTCCTGATTTGGAAGAGAATCAACACAGAGTGGTGCGAGATTTCGAAAAATCACTATCAATCCTCTCGGTCATCGTTCGGTCGAACCGGCGAGTCGGGCGCGATTACCCATCTCTCGTCGGTTCGTGAGGAGAACGATTATGACGAACACAGAAGACACCGGAGGACCGACCCGCCGTCGGTTCCTCCGAACGTCCGGACTGCTCGTAGGCGGACTCGCCATCGGCGTCGGTGCGACTGGAACCGTCGCGGCGGGTGTCCCCGTCGCAAACGGGTGGTACGAAGGTGAAGAGATATACTACGTCGCTCACGGGGTGGAGGAAGGAGTGACGGAACGCGGAGAAAACGACATCTACCTCATCGGTGGAGACAGGGTGTGGCAAGCGCAGGTCGTCGAATTCATTCCCGGAGAGTCCGGATACTCACCCCATTGGAACGTCAACCTCGTCAAAACGGAAACGGGGGTTACGGTAGCGGATATCGTCGCCTCACCGTACGTCTCGGAACACTATCCGGAGGCACTCTTCGACGACGTCGAAGACATTCGGGCGGCGGAAGACGCTGGACTGGTCACGATTTCGAAGCCCGGTGCCGTCGTCCTGTGCCCCATCGTTCCGGAACGTGTCGCAGACGCACCGGGGAACACCGAACTATCGGAAGACTTCCCCCGTCCGTGGCCAGAGACGTTCTGAGCCAGAGTCGACACCAGAGACGACCAATTTTTGTGCAGTGGCGATGGACGACACTTATCCGCTTTATTCGCCCGTCAGTGACTCGCTCGCGGGTGAGAAGTATATCGTCGTCCCGAGGCCCTCGTCGCGGGCTTTCTCGGAGAGCATGTGCGCCGCTGCGACCGTCTCGATACCCGTTCCACCGCTGTCGAAGACGGTAATCTCGTCGTCGTCTTCGCGGCCGGGGACAGCCCCAGCGACCACCTCGCCGAGTTCGGCGTAGATGTGGTCCTCGTCGACGACGCCCTCCTCGACGGCGGCGAGGAACGACCCAGCGTCCATAGTGGCGCGTTCCCGCAGGTCGGGGACGTACTTCGCCCGGGCGATGGTCGTCGTGTCGAGTTCGCGCTTGTCCGGGTGGTACTGCCCCATCGCCGTGACGTGGGTACCGGGTTCGAGCAGGTCGCCGTCGAAGACGGGTTCTGCGGCGGTGGTCGCCGTCACCACGATATCTGCCCCTTCGACTGCCGCGGCGCTGGAGGCGACGGCGGCGACGCTCGCGTCAAGTAGGCGGTCCATCTCCCCAGCGAACTCCTCACGGTTGGATTTCGTCGGCGAGTAGACCCAGACCGTTTCGAGGTCACGAACGGCGTCGATGGCGCGGAGTTGGCCCTTCGCTTGCGGACCGCTTCCGACGACTGCCACCGTCGAGGCGTCGTCGCGGGCGAGGACGTCGACTGCGACGCCCCCTGCTGCGCCTGTCTTGAACGGGTTCATACTCGCGCCGTCGAGGAGTGCGAGCGGTTCGCCTGACTCGGCGTCGAACAACGGCGTCATGAACCACGCGTCCGTCGCGCCGAACCCTGCGGAGTACATGTACCCGCCCATCGCGCCCGTCTCGGGGAGTACCGCGGCGTAGGTGGTGAACATCCCCGGTGGCTCACGGTTGAGAAGTTTCGTCCGGGGTTCCGCAGGAGCCCCGTTTCCGCGCTGTCGATAGCCTGCTCGAACCGCTTCGACGTACTCGGCGGGTGTCGCTAACCCGCTCACGTCGTCGCTCGTGAGGAACAATGTCTCTGTCATGTATAGCGAGACGTGACCTTCGGTCAAAACCCTGCGGGCCGAACTGGCGGTCGGTCGGTGCAGCGAGCGTGGTTAGTCTGCGTCGAGAACGGAGGGGGCCGGTGCTGCGTCGGATGGACCGGAGTTGCGAACCTGTCGGTGAACTGGAGCGGACGTCGATGGGCCGTTCACGAAGAGGGCGTGGCCGGTGAGGAGCGCGGACACACCTGCAGCCATCGGAACTGCCGTGGTTAACTGCAACCCTGCGAAGACGAGGGTGCCAGTAATTCCGATGAGTGCGAGCGGGATGAGCCCAAGAATGTAGTCGTAATATCCGGTCATAATATATATTATTATACGTGTGTAACTGGTATAGTTCTTTCCCATAGATGATTGATATTCTCGCTGTGGCTTCGAGAATACATTCTCATAAGTTATAGAAGAAAAATCGACGGACAGCGTAGACCTATACGCTGTGTGAGAATTTCAGACCCCCGAGAATGTCGGTCGTGTGCTGTGTTGAACAGAAAGCACACAACTTTCTGTGCGCGCGGGAACTGCCGCGACTCCACACGGTTAACCGTGTTGGACTCCTGCCAGCGCACGTGAACCGTAACGACCGCGCAATCGTCGCTCTGGTGATGCTCGCACACGGGATGGTCCACACCTACGAACTGTCTATTCCCATCTTCGTTGCCATCTGGCTTCGCGAGTACGCCATCATCGACCTCGGCCTCTCGGCGATTCCCGTGACGGCGGCCTCACTGGGCGTGATGACCGGCCTCGGATTCGCGTTGTTCGGGTTAGGTGCCCTTCCCGGTGGAATTCTCGTCGACCGTGTGGGTTCGAAACGCCTCATCGTCGGGTGTCTCGCTGGGATGTCGGGGTCGTTCTTCCTCCTCGCAGCAGCGCCGAATCTCGTCGTCGTCGCCCTCGCTCTCGTCCTCTGGGGTGCGGCAGCGAGCGTCTACCACCCGGCCGGACTCCGTCTCATCAGCACGGGTGTCGAAGAACGTGGGACGGGATTCGCGTACCACGGTATCGCGGGTAACCTCGGCATCGGATTCGGGCCGTTCCTCACGGCACTCTTGTTGCTCTTCTTCGACTGGCACGTCGTCGCCGGCGTCCTCGCCATCCCAGCACTCGCCGCGGCGGTGTTCGCGACGCGTGCTGACTTCGAAGAACAGGCCGCCGTCGCGGCGGCAGACGGGAGTGGAGGCGGCGGCGACGACAAGTCCTCGACGGGCGTCTCGTCGTTCGGTGAGTTCGTCACCGAGTCGAAAGCCCTCTTCGCAGGCGGGTTCGCACTCGTCTTCGCCGTCGTGATGTTCTCCGGTCTCTACTACCGGGGGGTCACGACGTTCCTCCCCGACCTCATCGGCAACGTCATCGGCATCGAACCGATTCCAATCGCTGCGCTGCTCCCTGCCTTCCTGCTCCCGGGGTCTGCCGCCGCCGCCCCGACCCTCGAAGTCGAACTGTACGTCTACGCTGGCCTCCTCACCATCGGCGTCCTCGGGCAGTATGTCGGCGGCAAACTCACCGACAGAATCCGAACCGAACGCGGTATCGTCGTCGGGTTCGCCGCACTGGCCGTCGTCGCACTCGCGTTCCTCCCCGTCGCGAGTCTCGGAATCATTCCACTCCTGGCCATCTGCGCCCTCCTGGGTTTCTTCCTCTTCATGGTCCAACCGTTCTATCAGGCGACAGTCGCCGAGTATACGCCCGCCGGCCTTCGGGGCCTCTCCTACGGATTCACCTACCTCGGCGTGTTCGGCGTGGGCGCACTCGGCGGTGCAATCGCGGGGTTCATCCTCACCGTCGCCACGCCGACGACGCTCTTCTTCGTCCTCGCCGGGTTCGCAGCAGTCGCGTCGCTCCTCGGTGTGACGTTGTTACGAAAGCGGCCCGCCTCCGCCTGAGACGGCGAGGCGGTCATCGAAAAGATTCGTTTTCAGACGATACGGAAGTACACGGTTCGCCACACACCCAGCGCGAGCGACCCGAGGACGAGCATGACGGCGATGAACACGGGTTCTGCGCCGCCTTCGAACAGCGGCGTCCACCGAATCACGGCCCCGAGAATCGCGGCGACGAGCCACGACCGGATGGCGAGCGGAACGGCCGACTTCGCCGACTCGGCGGCACCGGGGGAGTACGCACCCAACAGTGGCGCGACGAGTGCCCACGCGATGATGAACGGAACGGCGGTGAGAACCCATCCGACCGGGTTGGCCGAGAGGTACGACACGCCATTGTGCTGAACCACGCCGACGGTCACGAGGAGGAAGATGACGAGGATGTCGCCCACGGCGAGCGGCAAGGCCCCGGAATCGAGTCGCTCCTCAAGGAAGGACGTCGAGGTTGCCATACGCGTGAATTCGTGGCCCCCCTAATGGCTCTCCCGTTTTTTCGCGACCATCGTGTACTCGAACCCCGTGTCGAGCAGTGACACCTCGAATCCGACTCGTTCGAGAAACCGAGCGAGTTCGCGCGGTGCCGCGAACGACGACCCGAACCCCACGAGTCGCTCGGCGACGACTAATCCCTTCCCGAGGAGTGTCTCAGGGTCGAACTCACTGATGGCGAAGACACCGCCGGGAGCGAGCACTCGATAGACTTCCTCGGCGACGGTCTGCTGGTTCGGCATGTGGTGGAAGGCGTCGACGACGGTCACCGCATCGACCGAGTCGTCGTCGAACGGGAGGGACCGGGCGTCACCGCGCACGCAGTCGAGGCCCCGGTTCTGTGCTCGGCCGAGCATTCCCGCAGACCTATCGAGGACGATTCGCTCGGGTGCGTCGAGGGCGAGCGTCGCCCGACCGGACCCACCGCCGATGTCGACAACGCGTTCGACCGGGTTGTCGGCGCGAGCGAGGGCGGCGTTGAGCGTCTCCGCCTCGGCGGACGGCATTACGAGGTCGTAGAGCGGTGCGATTCGGTCGAAGAAGCGTACGTCGCCGACGCCGTGCATGCACGATTCGACGCGTCCGCCGGGGAAGGTTCTTCCGCGATGGAGACCCTCGTGCAGGTATGAACTTCGCGCTCCTCGGGTGGCCGGAGGACGGCCCACGACTCCGTCTCGATTACCGGCGGTTCTCCTACGCCGGGAAGTTCGTCACGGCGAAGACGGGGAAAGCGGTCCTCCGGGACGACGCGCCGTTGCCACCGCTCGACGACGAACGACCCCCACCGACAGGTGGGCCGGACTCGCTTCCGCCACTCGCCGAGGATGTCGTCGCAGCAGTCGCCTTCAACGAAGACCAGACCGACCCGACGACGCTGTGGTTCAGGTACGTGACCGTCAGACGAGACAGACGTGGCGAGGGTCTCGGCCCCGAACTCCTCCGACGCACTGCCGACGCCGCCGCATCACGGGGCTACGAGACGGTCCGTATCGCCACGAACAACTCGTTCGCCTACGAGGCGTGCCACAAGGCTGGGTTCGAGTTCACCGGGCGCGAGACGGGGATGGCCGAACTGGTCTTGGAGCGCCCGGCCACAGAACCCGCTACAGTATCACGAGAGACGTATCAGGCGGGATTGGACCGCTACCGTGGCCGTGCCAACGACGACCGAGAACAGTCGTTTCTGGCGGCACGTGAGGGGACAGACCCGCCTGCGATGGACGGACAGTGACTCTCGGACCGTCCCGTCCACGTCGCGCACACACTCGCACCATTGAAACCCTCGCCCCCCGAACTGCCGGCAAATGGGAAACGCAGACTTGCGGACCCTCGCGGCACTCTCCGACGTCTCGTTCGACGAGGTGGCCGGGAGCGTCGTCGCTGTGGACGCGCACAACTGGCTGTATCGCTATCTCACGACGACGGTCAAGTGGACGAGTTCGGAGAAATACACGACGAGCGAGGGTGAGGAAGTCGCCAACCTCGTCGGCATCGTTCAGGGTCTCCCCAAGTTCTTCGAACACGACCTGACGCCCGTGTTCGTCTTCGACGGCGGCGTAACCGAGATGAAAGACGACGAGGTGGCCAAGCGACGCGAACAGCGCGAAAAGGCCGAAGAACGTCTCGAAGAGGCACGAGAAGCGGGCGATGCCGTCGAGGCCGCACGGATGGAAGCGCGCACGCAACGACTCACGCAGACGATTCAGGACACGAGTCGGGAACTCCTCTGTCTCCTCGACGTGCCGGTGGTCGAAGCACCCGCAGAGGGCGAGGCACAGGCCTCCTACATGGCCCGCAAGGGCGACGCCGACTATGTCGGTAGCGAGGACTACGACACACTCCTCTTCGGCGCGCCGTACACGCTCCGGCAACTCACGAGCAAGGGTGACCCGGAACTGATGGACCTCGAAGGCACGCTGGAGAAACACGACATCTCTTACGAGCAACTGGTCGATATCGCCATGCTCTGCGGCACCGACTTCAACGAGGGAATCACGGGCGTCGGGCCGAAGACGGCCGTGAAGGAAGTCAAGAAACACGGCGACCTGTGGGCCGTCCTCGAAGCGCGCGAAGAGACGATTCCCAACGCGGACCGCGTGCGCGAGTTCTTCCTCGACCCGCCGGTCACCGACGACTACGACTACGGCACGAGCATCGACCCGGACGTGGCCGCCGCCCGCGAGTACGTCACCGAGACGTGGGACGTCGACGCCGACGAAGTCCGCCGTGGGTTCGAGCGCATCGAGGAGTCCGTCACGCAGACGGGACTGGACCGCTGGACGTAGGCGACCTGCTCCAACAAACGTAACGGCAAGCCAACACGTTTAGGTCGGTCGCTTTCGAGGTCCGGCGTATGTCCCCCGACGAGCAGCGTCCCTCCACCCACTCTGACGACCAGCGTTCGACCCTCTCACGCCGCCAACTCCTCGGTTTGCTCGGCGGCGGCGGTGCTCTCGCTGGCATCGGCTGGTTCGCCCCCGAGTGGCTTCCCGACCCCGTGACGGACACCCTGACGACGATGTATCCAGACCCGTCGAGTAACTACGTCTGGCGGCCACCTGTCAGCGACGAACACGCCGACGAGGCGGTGCAGCGACTCGAAGAGACTGTCGAGCGTGCGACGGTGTTGGCCTCACAGGTCGATTTCGATACAATCGACGAAGACATGCGTTTTCACCTCCGCGGGTCGCCAGCAGGCGGCCATCTCGAATCTGCGAGGGACAAGCTGAACGCTCGCGACCGACTCCAGCATGCGACCACCGGCCTCCAGTATGCCGGTGAGACGATCGGCTACGCGAAGGTCGCTCTCGGGGAAGACGACCCCGAGTTCCTCGTCGAGCGCTCCCGTGAACTAGAGCGAACGACCGACGAAACCGTCGATTCCATCTCCGAATACCGCGTCTCTGATCCGGGTCGCGACCTCGCATACCTCTATTCGGTCGAACGACTCCTCTCATTCGCGCGCATCAACATCGGATGGGACCGGTCCGCTGACGACGAGTCTAACGTGGTAGACGACTACTCGCCGCGGGACTTCGCCGCCGAATGGGGGTCGCATCTGCAGGCGAAACAGCGAATTCGAACCGCCCGGTACTACCGCGAGCAGTATCGTTCGGGTCTCGGAGACGACCCACGGTCGCATAGAGAGCGACTGGACGACGCGCTGCTCGGCATCCTCGCCGAAATCGACCGCTACCCAACGCGCGACGAGATGCGAACGAAACTCGAAGACGAACTCGACCTCGACCAGTCGACGCCCTACGGGGCCGCCCGTTGGGAATTATTCACGCTGTGTTTCGACAACGACTTTCGGTACATCGGAGACTTCGAGCGCGACCTGACCATGAAACACCTCGTCGACAGCGCCCAGAGTCTGCTCGCCCGGCAGGCCCACGAGTTCGCCCTCTCCGAACTCGACGTGGAACCCGAGGACTCCGACTACGACTCGGGCCGGTCGTTCCGTGCGAAGCGCCGTGCCATGCACGAGTTTCGAGAGACGCACCGCGAGCTCGACTCGCACTTCGCTGGCGTCGTCGCGAGCGAGGCGGCGAGTCGAATCCGCGGTGGTGACGTGGGCCTCGAAATCGGCGACGGTGTTCCGCGGTGGCAACTTCGCGTCGAATCTGCGGTGTACTATTTCGTCGGCGAGGGGATGATGCGAAATCTCGGGGACGTTGTCGACCCTCTCTTATCGGCCGAAAACAGCAGGTAAAACCGAGAAATTGCCTTACGACACGTCCTCGATAGCGTCGAGGAGCATGGTCGCGCCGATGTCGATTTCGCGCTCAGTCACGTCGAGTGGTGGGAGGATACGGAGGACCTTGTACCCACATGCGAGGGTGAGGAGTCCACGCTTGAGTGCCGCTTCCTGCACAGCGTTGCGGCGTTCTTTGGTGTCGAACTCGACGGCGAGGAGGAGGCCTTTCCCGCGCACGTCGACGACGGTGTCGGGCGCGTCGTCGCGCATCGTCTCTTTGAACTGCCGGCCACGAGCGACGGCGTTGTCGAGCAAGTCGTAGTCCTCGATGGCTTCGAGGGTGAAGACACCCTGCATGGAGGAGATGATATCACCGGCACCCCACGTCGACGAGAGGCGACTCTTCTCGCCGGGGAAGATATCCGCGTTGGAGATGGTCGCACCGACGCGGAGACCCTTCGCACCCGTGATGACGTCGGGTTCCATCGGGTAGTGGTCCGACCCCCACATCTCGCCGGTTCGGCCCACACCGGTCTGAATCTCGTCGGCGATGAGCGTCAGGTCGTAGTCGTCGACGACAGACGCCAATTCGTCGGCGAAGTCGTCCGAGGGGAAGCGATAGCCACCTTCGCCCTGTATCGGTTCGACGATGACGTAGGAGACTTCCGAGGCGTCGATGCTGCCCTTCTCGGGGTGGAGTTTCTGCCGGAGTTTCGAGATGGCCAACTCGTGGTCGGCGAAGAACCCACACGAACAGGTCTCGGCGGTACACGACCGGTCGTCACAGAACGGCACGTCGACGACACCCGAGATTTCGGGGTAGTCGCGGCGGTAGACGGATTTCGAACGATTGAGCGAGAGCGCACCGAGTGTCCGGCCGTGGAAGGCACCTTCGAAGGTGATGCCGTACTTGCCGCCACCGGAGTTGTCGTAGCAGATTTTGATGGCGTTCTCGACGGCTTCTGCGCCAGAGTTCGAGAGGAAGACCGTGTCCATGCCGTAGTGACTCGTGAGGTCGGTCAGTTTGTCCATGAGTGCGGCGGGGCCGGGGAACTGCTCCTCGCCGGGGCGTGACCCGTCACTCACGTAGAAGTCTTGTCCCGCTATCTTGGTCGGGTCGACCAGGTCGAACTCGGCCATCCGGTCCATGATTTTCGGGTTGTTGTAGCCGAGGGGCGCGGCGGCGACGTGGCTCGTGAAGTCGAGGAGGACGTTGCCGTCGACGTCCGTACAGAACGGTCCTTCGGCGTCTTCGGTGATGTCCCAGACGAAGTCGTAGACGTAGGTGCTCGGTGCGGCGTGTTCCTGATGGTACGAAACCCACTCTTTGGCCCGGTCGCCGGGCATCGAATCGACGTGGGGAACCACCGTCTCTCGGTCCATGCGGGGCGCTACGGAGACCCATGTGTTAAGATATTCGTTATCAATGGTGCAATATCGGCGAGGACGTACCGATGTCTATCGATTTCGATGCTCAGTCTTTCGTACACGACAGGCAAACGTGACGGACTGGTGTCCAGACCTGTCGAACTCGCGATAGGCTTTTGCCGCTTCCCACTCCGTTGTTGTGTATGGCTCTCCGTGACATTCAGCGTTCCCGTGCTATGTGGTGGGCCGTCGCGTTTGCCCTCGCCGGCGCGTTCGTCTACGTCGTCTACTCGTTCATCGGGACGTTCGTCTTCGGTCTCTTCATCTACTACGCGACGCGTCCCATCTATCGCCGCATTCGGCGACAGATTCGACCGCCGAGTCTCGCGGCGACTGTGGCGCTCTTCGCCCTCGCACTGCCCGCACTCGGCTTGATGGCCTACGCCTCGACGATTGCCCTCCGTGAGTTCGTGAAGTACGCGAATCGTGTCTCGGCTGACGGCACGTCTATCAACCTCGCCGCGTACGGCATCGACCCGAAACTCGTCGAAAGTATCGCCAGTCCGCAGGCCCTCTTGGAGTACGACTTTCAATCACTCCTCACCCCGAGTGCCGCGTCGTCCGTGTTCGATTCGCTCAGTGTGGCCGCGAACACGTTCACGTTCCTCGGTATCGGCGCGATTCACCTGTTTATCATGATCGCGTTCGCCTTCTATCTCCTCCGCGACGACCACAAACTCAGTCGCTGGGGGCGGTCGATGTTCGCCGACGACCAGGGAATCTTGGAGGCGTACGTCCGTGCCGTCGACCGAGACTTCAACAACATCTTCTTCGGCAACATCCTCAACGCGGTTCTCACCGGTACGATCGGCGTCATCGCCTACTCGCTCTTGAACGTCATCGCACCTCCCGGCGTCTCGATTCCTGCACCGGCGCTCGTCGGGTTGCTCGCCGGTGTCGCGAGCCTCATCCCCGTCGTCGGGATGAAACTCGTCTACGTTCCGGTCGCGATATACATGGGCGGAGAGGCCTTTATCGCGAATCCACCGGGCCTGTGGTTCGTCTTCCTCTTCGCGGCCGTCTCGTTCGTCATCGTCGATACGATTCCGGACCTCGTCCTCAGACCGTACGTCTCCGGTCGGAGTCTCCACGTCGGGGCCGTGATGATAGCCTACACCTTCGGTCCGCTGATGTTCGGGTGGTACGGCATCTTCCTCATGCCGATGATTCTCGTGTTGCTCGTGAACTTCGCCCGCCTCGTGCTCCCGGAGTTACTGGCCGGCAAGCCGATTCGCCCCTATACGGTCGACCCAGCGTACCTCGTCGACGAGAACACGGTAGACAGCGCAGTCGCTGTCGCAGACGCGGAAAGTGCTGTGAACGGAGAAGAAGACGCCGAGGACGACTTCGACATCGCGACGGAACTGTCAGAACGAGATAGTGACCTCTCGAGTCGAGACTCGCGGTCGACCTCAGACGCGAGCCTCGACGGATAAGCCGACTCAGGCTTCGAAATCTTCGGTGATGTACTCTGCTTCCCACTCGTCGCGCGCCTTGATTTCGCGGCGGCCACGTCGGGTCAGCGAGTAGTAGTTGGTCCGACGGTCTCGTTGCCCTTTGTCTACCAGACCCTTCTCGACGAGCGTATCGAGGTTCGGGTAAAGCCGCCCGTGGTGAATCTCTTTTTCGTAGTACGCTTCGAGTTCCTCTTTGATTGCCAATCCGTGTGGCTCGTCCAGTCCTGCGATGACGTACAGAAGGTCTCGCTGGAATCCTGTCAAGTCGTACATCGGTAAATTCGAACTGTATGTTATTGTCTAATTCAAATAAACATGTCGGCCTCAATCGGTGATTCTCAGTTCGTACGGCCCGACACACCAGAATATGCGTATCTATTTTGTGTTGTTCGATTTACTAATCGAGACGATATTCGGTTTCGGGAACCGGATATGTCCATATCTGGATGACTCTCGCATGCTAATTGGTATACTGTGTCACGATTTGGCGGGTGAGACGGCACTCACGGCTGGTAGTGACAGCACTCTGATTCTGTGTCGGAACCGGGACGAGAAGACAGCGTCGTGACTCTCTCGTCGTGAGTTTCAGCAGAAGGAAAGCAAGCCGTGCCGGAAATCTCCGGCACGGCGTGCCGCCCTGAATTGGTCCCCGCTGACGCTTCGGCCCTCCAAAGCGAAGCGTCACTATCGGCTACCCGTCGGTTTCACTTAAAGATAACGACGAGTGACAATCACTGACAACAGAACGATACGTATACGATACCAATACTGTACGGATACGGTTGTCTCTCCCGTACTCACATGTGCTCTTCTTCGAGAACCCACCCGAGCGCCCGTTTGTAGTGTGTGAGGAGTTTTCGAACGCCTTCGTGCCGCATCTCTTCGGATTCGAGTTCGTCTTTCAGAAACTCGTACTGCTCGCGGACCTCCGATTCACTGCGCATGTATCGCCCCTGGTCCCCCGGACGTATGTACACACGGCATTCGTGTAACCTGTCCAACTATTGTCGTCATCTCCCCGATTCGTGTAATTTGTCTAACTATTATGTGGGCTCGATTCGACGCCCCGAGTATGGTCCCCATCCTGCTCGTCTCCATCGGAAGTTTCCTCGGAACCGTCGGCGTCCTCGTCGCCTACGACCCTTCCCCATTCTGTGACTTTCGTGACGTCTCCCACCCAGAGTCGGCCCTCGACAGTCGCAGTCGATGTCGCTGGCGTCTGGCCGGACTGGTCTGTGCCGTCCTCGGGGCGGCCACCGTCGTGGCGGCACTCTTCGTCTGAGTGTCGTCGTGTTTTTGCGCCGGTAGAACGAACACCGCGACATGGAGATACGCGGCGAGCGTGAGTGCAAAGACTGCGGCCGCCAGTGGTCGTACTACGAAACTGGGAGTGTGTCGTGTCCGTACTGCGGAAGCCTTCGAAGTGTCGGCGTCGGCGACAGGGAACGCCACACTGCCGCGCAGGCAGTTCTCGACCTCTCTGCGCATCGTGCCGCCGTCGCTGACGGCACGGTCCGCGACGCCGCACCGGCGCTGAAGTCCGACCTCCGCGAGTACATTCGGAAGACGGGGTACATCCACGGTGGCGAACTCCTTCCGCTCGACGACACGTCGCTGTCTGCCCACGAACTACTCCACGCCGTCGACGTGGTCGCACGGTCGAATCGCCCATCTGACGACGAACAACTCTACGTCCTCGACTTGCTTCGCGGTGCCGACGAAGGGACGCGCCCCGACAAACAGGCCGTCCCGTCGTCCCTCACCGACGCTCGCGGACTCGCCTACGCGAACGCGCTCGAAGCGTACCACGCCGACCTCACGATGTGGCTCGACGACCACCCCGACCGGGAGGCCCGAACGACGCTCGAAACGCTCTCGAACCACCTCAAACGCGTCGAAGCGCTCGAAGGCGATATTCCGCTTGACGAGTCCGACGCCCTCGTTCGCGTCGCACGCGACATCTACACCTACCTCACCGACGACGACCTAGACGCACTCGCATCGGCGCGTGACCAACTTTCGGCGCTCTTCTAAACGCTACTCGACGCCCTCCGCCACTTCCACTCATCTGTTCACCGAACGTTTTTGCCCTCCGGCGACCCTTCGCCGACGATGACTGCCGGGTTCGACGTACACGAGGTTCGGCACCGTGTGAAACTGCTCCGCGACGACGGCGACACCATGCTCATCGAGAACCGAAAGGGCGTGGCCTGTCCGGCCTGCGGCGACACCTTCTCACAGTTGCTCATCTCCGAGCGCCCGGCGCACAGTTTCGATATCGATGCCGACACGAGATTTTGCGTCCGGCGGGAGGACGAACGGATGCTCATCGCTACACACGAGTGAGAACGAGAGAACGAAGACGGTGCGAGAGGACGAAGACGTGAACGAGAGAACGAAGACGTGAACGAGAGAACGATTGCAGCGAAGCGGCCGCGTCGATAGCCTGTGAGCGGCGTCAGTCGTCGCGTAAGAATCGAACGAGTGGTCTATCGAGTGTGTCGTCGGGGAGCGTCTCGAACCACGACACGTCGGTCACCGACTCGTCTTCGAGGCCGGGGTCGCCAGTGAGTTCGCCCTCGACGGCGACGTCGTAGATGGCGAAGTGGAACATCACCTCCTCGTCTCCATGGGTGAACGTCTGTTCCGTAACGACTCGCAGTGGGCCGACCGTCGCGTCGAGACCTGTCTCTTCTCGCATCTCGCGGACGAGGGCCGCCGTCTTCGCCTCGCCTGATTCGACGCCGCCACCGGGGAGCACCCAGCGGCCATCCTGTCGGACGAGGAGCACCGCCCCGTCTCGCACGGCCAATCCGGCCACGCCCCACTCGAGGCCGTCGCGGATTCGGGCGGCGATTCGCTCGAACGTGTCGGCATCGAGAGAGCGGCGACTGCGTCGCTGGACGACGCCATCGTCGTCGACGTGCCACTCACCATCGATTCCGGGCGGAGAACCCATGTGAAACCCGCTCCGCGTCAGGGAAGGTCGACGTCCACGCCTTCTGCTTCTGCGGCCGCTTTGACCGTGTTCCAGAGGAGCATCGCGCGCGTCATCGGGCCGACGCCGCCGGGAACGGGCGTGATGGCGCTCGCCTTCTCCTTCGCGGAGTCGAAGTCTACGTCGCCGACGAGTTCGTAGCCCTTCTCGTTGTCCGCGTCGACACGGTTGACGCCCACGTCGATGACGACGGTATCGTCCGAGAGCATGTCGCCCGTGATGAGTTCGGGGACGCCGACGGCGGCGACGACGATGTCCGCCTCACGGGTCTTCGCGGCGAGGTCCTTCGTGCGGGAGTGACAGACCGTCACCGTCGCGTTTCCGTCGTCGGCCTTCTGGATGAGCAGGTTCGCCATCGGCTTGCCGACGATGTCGGAGCGTCCGACGACGACCACGTCAGCGCCTTCGGTCTCCACGTCGACGGACGCGAGGAGTTTCTGGACGCCGTGGGGCGTGCAGGGCTTGAAACGTGCGTCACCGGCGACGAGGCGACCCACGTTCTCGGGGTGGAACCCGTCCACGTCTTTCGCGGGGTCGATACGGCGGAGGACGGTCCGGTCGTCGACGTGGTCGGGGACGGGCATCTGGACGAGGATGCCGTGGACGTCGTCATCTGCGTTCAGGTCGTCGACGAGCGAGTAGAGTTCGTCTGCGGGCGTGTCCGGGTCGAGTTCGTAGTCGAGTGCCTCGATGCCGACTTCTTCGCAATCGCGCTGTTTCATCGAGACGTACGTCTGGCTTGCTGGGTCGTCGCTCATCAGCACTGTCGCGAGACCCGGTTTCACGCCGGCGTCTTCGAGGGCGTCGATGGCGTCGGTCAGACCGGACCGAATCTCCTCGGCGACGGCGTTCCCGTCGATGATAGTCGTCATTGGCTCAGACACCGTGCCCCGACCATTTCAAAGATTCGGAATCGTGCCTATTCTGCGTTTCAAAACGGAGTAAATATACACATTTGTGATTATTTGCTCGCTGACCTACCCGCCAAACAACAGGTTTACGGCCGCCACGGCGACACCGGCGAGTGCCATCCGAACGCCAGCGACGTACCACCGCTGGCCGGAGATGGAACCCATGTAGGACCCGAAGACGAACAGGATGGTCGTCCCGAGTCCGACGGAGAGAGCCGTCGCGGTGAACATCGAGAAGAGCGACCCGACAGCGAGGAACGGGAGCAACGGAACGACGATGCTGACGAGGGGGCCGAGTCCGCTTGCCGTGGCATTGATGGCTCTCGCGGCGGTCTTGTCGCGTTCGACGACAGTCCCACGCAGGTCGGTCAGCATCGCTTCTTCGATGCGTTCGAGTTCGGCCAACTTCTCGGCACGTTCTATCTCCCAGACGCTCCAGACGCCGGATGTCGTGAGGCCGACGGCGGCACCGAGACCGATTTTGACGACTGTCACCCCGTCTGTGACGCCTGTGAGAAACGCGCCCACGACGATGCCGATGCAGGTCAACGCCCCGTCGAACCCGTTCGAGACGAGGTAGCGTCGAGAGATGGCGCGGACGCTGTCTTGCCGGAGAAGTTCGACGACGCGGTCCGGGGTCACGGCGGTAACCAGTCTTGTGGCACGTCTCGCGACTCGACCATCTCGTCGCCGGCGACGACTTCGTCGATGGAGTGGACCGTCCCGCCGAGATTCGTGATTCTGTCTTCGACTTCGTCCACGTCGATGGAGTCTCCTTCGACGACGAGTCGGATGTTCTGCACCTCGCGGTCGGTTTCGAGGAGCAGGGCGTTCGCTCCGTCCACGCCGGATGCGGCCGCCACTTTCCGAGCGAACTCCACCGTCGACGGAGCGTGTGGTTTCAGCACGTCGAGGACGAGGCGACGAATCGGTGGCATAGTCGTCCGGGTGTACGGCCCCGTGTGTAATAGTGTTACTCAGGGGATGTGTTAGTACCTCGTCTCTCGACTCTGTTGAAATCCTCAGACGTTGTCAGGAATGGCGTGACACAGACAGAGGGTGAGTTCAGCATGGCCTCGGAGATATGGTCATCGATTAGGAGGTTAATTGAGTTGTCACTCCGCGTTTCTCACAGTTCCATTTCCGACAGGAGTCTAGTTCAAACTTTGAAATACCGAATATCCTATTTCGATTATCCAACTTCTGGTACTTGTACAAAGGGTGAGGGAATACCCCACCACCATACCCTTAACCGAGCGGGCATCTCGGTTAGGTAAGACGCCGGCGTTTAATGTCAGAGGCACCCCGGCATTGTGCATGTTACACACACACTATTAAATGTGATGCCCAAACATCATTTTTCAGTCCTGTTGAAATCTCAGAGGTCTAAGAAGAACGTAGTACATGCAACTGCTTGACTCGCGCCCTGTATTCAGCACGGCCACAGAAACCTCACCGAACACTGTCAGAAGGAGTGTAACATACAGGGAGTTCGTCTTGCAGTTACGTGGCTTGCAACAGCCCGTAAATGAATATGCCAATCCCCAGTACGAGATAGACGATTGGCGGTAGCGTAATCACAACCCAACCTAACAATTGGGAGACGGCACTAATTAGCAGGCCTAAGCCAACAACGAGGTATACGGCGCCTCGATTTTTTCGATTATCCATGATATGATGACTTGCTTTCTGTCACTCTCCTATGGTGTATAAGCACCATCAATTCAGCACAACCACAGAAATCTCACCGAACACTGTCTGAAGAAGCGTGCTGAATAGAGGGGAGAGTTCAGCACTCGGTGCCGGTTAGTTTCACGTCGTGACCGATGACTCCGTCGGTATTGTCGGTAGCTAGTCGGCCGAATTGCGTTCGAGGTACCACCCGATTCCTCCACCGACTAAGGCTCCCAAGACCACACCAAACGGGCCACCGAGCATCAGGCCAAACAGTATCCCGAGTGCGGCACCGACAGCGGCATACCCCCCTTCAAAATCTGGCATTACTTTAATAGAGACTGACAAATCATTATAAATTTTTCCACGGTAGGTGTACCCTCTCAATCGGCCCATCCAGATATGTTGGTATTGACCACCCGTTGGTGACCGATACGCGCGCTGTATTCAGCACAGACCCGACAAAGTACCAAGCAACAGAGTAGTTCAACAGAATCTGTCTCTCAGCACGTCGCGTCGGCGAACGACCGAGGCTCCGGCCCCTGTCGCTCGGCGCGCGTCGTACCGCTTTCGAGGTTCACGAGCATCGCTTGCCCCCCGTACCCGTGGGTCTGGTCGTGCCCGCGGACGACCCACCAGTTCGCGTAGCCATCTTCGCCGTCGTCGTCACCAGAACGCTAAGCGTTCTGGTTGGCTCACGAGAGCAATGCTCTCGTGAACGTCGTGGAGGAGCGTCACGGAGAATCGATAGTCGTCGCCCGATTGCTCGACGGAGACGGCCATCACGTTCGCTTCGCGCAAGTCAAGTTCGTCACTGTCGCCAGCGCTGTCCCCGTCTTCGGGTTGACCACCGTCGGTCACGGTGGATTCTGTCGAATCCGGATCCGTCGTCTCGTCCGGTAGGGCCGTGGTGTCGGCGTCGCCTGTCTGCGTCGGCGTCGCCTCGCTGTCGGTCTCGTCGGTCATGGGTTGGCTTCCACCCGGCGACGTACATCCGGCCACTTCGGCGAGCGACGCTGTGAGTGTGTCGAGGAGGGTACGTCTGCGCATTGGGAGACAGGAGATACGACCGGTGCCCACAAAAAGCGGGTCGCTGTGTCGGGTCGGACGCACGACTCACGGGGACGTCAAAAAGACAGAACAGTGGGATGCGCTTACTCGTACAGCGGGTGCGCGTCGCAGAGTTCCTGCACGCTGTCGGAGACGTCGGCGAGAACGTCGTCGTCCTCGGGGTCGTTGACGACCTTCACGATGAGTTCGCCGACTTCTCGAATCTCCTCTTCGCCGAAGCCACGGGTCGTCAGTGCGGGCGTGCCGGCGCGGATGCCACTCGGGTTGAACGCGGAGCGTGTCTCGCCGGGGACGGTGTTCGCGTTGAGGACGATGCCCGTCGATTCGAGCGCGTCTTCGGCGTCGCCACCGGTGAGGTCCGGGTGGGAGTCACGCAGGTCGACGAGGACGAGGTGCGTGTCGGTGCCGCCGGAGACGACGCTGAGGCCGTGTTCTTCGAACGTCTCGGAGAGGACCTTCGCGTTGTCGACGACCTGCTGGGCGTACTCCTCGAACTCAGGTTCGAGTGCCTCTTTGAAACCGACCGCCTTGCCGGCGACGTTGTGCATGAGCGGGCCGCCCTGACCGCCGGGGAAGACGGCGCTGTCGATGTCGGAGGCGTACTCTTCGTTGCACATGATGATGCCACCACGGCCAGCGCGGATGGTCTTGTGCGTGGAGCCCGTGACGAAGTCGGCGACGCCGACGGGCGAGGGGTGGACACCGGCGGCGACGAGGCCCGTGATGTGGGCGATGTCGGCGAGGTGGAGTGCGTCGACAGAGTCGGCGACGTCCTGAATCGTCTCCCACTCGACGGCGCGCGGGTACGCGGAGTAGCCAGAGACGATGATGTCCGGTTCGAACGACTCGGCCTTTTCTGCCAACTGGTCGTAGTCGATGTAGCCAGTCTCGGCGTCGACTTCGTACTGCTCTACGTCGTAGAGTTTGCCCGTGAAGTTCGCCGGGTGACCGTGGCTCAGGTGGCCACCGTGGGTCAAGTCGAGCGAGAGAATCTTGTCGCCGGGTTCGAGCATGGCGAGGTAGACGCCCATGTTCGCCTGCGTGCCGGAGTGCGGTTGGACGTTGACGTGCTCGGCACCCCAGAGTTCTTTGGCGCGCTCGATGGCGAGGTTCTCTACCTCGTCGGCGTACTCACAGCCAGCGTAGTAGCGCTTGCCGGGATAGCCTTCGGCGTACTTGTTCGTCAGCGCACTTCCCTGTGCTTCGAGGACCGCTTCACTGACGTGGTTCTCCGAGGCAATCATCGCGAGTGTGTCGCGCTGGCGTTCGACCTCACCTTCGAGGGCGTCTGCCACAGCGGGGTCGACGTCGCGGACGTGGCTGTAGTCCATGTGTAGTATCCAGCCCAATTAGGGCATAAATGTGTCCCCTTTGGCTACGCCTGCCGGTGTTGTGTTGCACGGTGATGTATACACCCCTCGTGGGGCGCGGTGACAAATGCACGAACGCGTAGAGAGTGTCTGATACTGACCTGTCTCACCGCCGAACCCGGTTCCGTAGTCGGCCGAACCCCGTCTAATTCGACTACGGCAGTCCACCCCCGACGATACCAGTTTTCCCACGAGCATCCAGCAGTAAAATTTCTGAAATAAGTTGCTCAATTCGCCCGTAAAACAGTTGGTACAACTCGAATTCGGATACGTTCTGATGGTCGTCTTGCGTTAATATTAAATATATTACTGGCGATATTCAAGCCATGGCTATTCGTTCTAATCTACTCGCTGAGGGGGTAGAGGATATCATCGAATCGGTCCTCTCCTCGACGGCGGACGAGGTTTTAGTCGCAAACCCGACCGCCGAAGTAATCGAGGGACTCGTGGCCGTCGCCACCGAGATTGAGTCTGACCTCCCACAGATTCGTCTTGTCGCCGAAGAGAGTGTGTTGAAAGACGTGATGGACGACTTCATCGTCGCCTCCAACGCCGCCAACCTCGTCGTCGACGGCGCACTCTCGATGCGCACCGCGCGTGACGAGGTCGAGAACACGCTGTTCGTCACACCCAACTCCGTCGTCGCACTCGTCGGCGCGGGCGGCAAAGTTGCCGGCCTCGTCACCGACGACGAAGACTTCGTCGAGACGGCACTCGACGCGCACCGCGCGCACTGGGAAGACGCACCCGAGTTCAAACTCCGCACGCCACCACTCTCCCGCGTCCGCGAGACACTCTCCGAAGACATCGGTGAGGACACGCTTTCCGACTTCGACGCCGTGCTCGCGTCGCTCTCGTCCGCACGCGGTGACGGCGACGGCCTCGACGAAGTGACCATCTCGCTCCTCGTCGCCGCACGGAACGAAGTGCTTCTCTACGATATCTCCAAGTGGGGCGAAGACGTCGGCATCGCCAGCAAGGCGACGTTCTCCCGGACGAAGACGAAACTCGAAGAACTCGGCCTCATCGACACCGAGAAGGTCCCCATCGACGTTGGCCGCCCGCGTCTCCGCCTGAAACTCGGCGACGACCGACTCGCCGACGCTGACGTGGACGACCTCGCCGAGGTCGCACAGAGCCTCCTCGAATAACGCACGTCGGTACCCGTCCGCCGATACCCCCCGCTTTTTTGCGTCACCGTTCGTCGTCGCGTGTATGAACATCGGACTCGTCGGGAGCGGTCCCGCCGCCGAGTCGATTCGCGCGGCCTGTTCCGACATCGACGCACCGGTCACCGAGACGACCCCTGACGCCCTCGATGGGTTCGACCTCGGGTTCGTCGTGTCAGCAGTCGGTGACGAGGCCTTCGACGTGGCAGACGACGCCGCCGGACGCTGGATTGCGGTCGAAATCGGCGGCATCGGAGGGCACGCCATCGCCGACATCGATGCCGCCGTCTCGGCGTTCGACGACGACAGTGGCGGATTCACTGACCTCCGTGCGCGCGTCGCGTCGACCACCGAATCGAGCGGGCGGCCCTCGGGTGACCGGGCGGCGGTCCGTCTCGCCGGGGCGGTTGCTGGTCGGCGCGGTATCTCGCTCCTCTCCGGAGACGATATCGCAGGCACCGTCGTCGAAGTCCCCGGCCGGGAGCGGTCGTTTCTGCCGGCACCATCGCCGACCGACCGCGACCGGACCGTCCGACGCGACTTCCGTAGCGTCGAGCTAGACGATGCACTCGCACGGGCCGAGATGGCCGTCGACGAGCGTGTCGGTATCGTCACGCAGGTCGGCGAACGGGAGTCGTTCCCGTTGCCGTACTACATGGCACAGACCGCCGACACGACGGCGTACGCGGATACCCGTGCGGCGGAACTCGCCGGCGGCGCTGCCGCCGGGTGGGACGAAGCCTACATGAAGGCACTCGGCGAAGCGCTCGAACGCTACTCGGCGGGCGTCTATCGGTCGAGCGAATTCGCCGTCGCACCCGCCGCCTCACGGCCGGGGGCGGTCCCGCCGAGTCGGTTCGTCCGTCCCGACTCGTACCGTGACCCTGACCCAGACGAACCGATTCAGTGGGTCGAAGGCGAGCACCTTGCCACGGGTGAGTCTGTGTCGCTTCCCGCTGAGTTCGTCCACTACCCGCCGCCGACAGAGCGACACAAACCGTCGATTACGACGGGACTCGGTCTCGGGAACTCCGGGACCGAAGCGATTCTCTCGGGCCTCTACGAGACCATCGAACGCGACGCGACGATGCTCGCGTGGTACTCGACGTTCGACCCGTTGGGGCTCGACGTGGCCGACGAGACGTTCCAGACCTTGGCTGCCCGAGCACGGTCGGAAGCCCTCGACGTGACGGCACTGCTGGTCACGCAGGACGTCGACGTGCCCGTCGTCGCCGTCGCGGTCCACCGCGACGACGAGTGGCCACAGTTCGCGATGGGTTCTGGCGCGGACCTCGACGCCAACAGCGCCGCTCGGTCGGCACTCGCAGAGGCACTTCAGAACTGGACTGAACTCCGAGCGATGGGCCCCGAACAGGCGGCGACACAGGGCGGTGCGATTGCAACGTACGCAGACTTCCCCGAGGCGGCCGAGGCGTTCGTCACGCCCGACGCGACCATCCCCGCTGACTCCGTCGGACCGGACGAAGTTCCCGAAGGTGAGGGAGAACTCGATGCAGTCGTCGAACACATCACAGACGCCGGCCTCGACGCCTACGTCGCACGAACCACGCCGAGAGATGTGGAGCAACTGGGCTTCGAGGCGGTCCGCGTGCTGGTTCCGCAGGCGCAACCCCTGTTCATCGGCGACCCGTTCTTCGCTGACCGCGCCGAGTCCGTCCCGCGCGAACTCGGCTTTGAGCCTCGATTGGACCGCGAGTACCACCCGTTCCCGTAGGTAACCGGTTCGATAACTGACTCGTGGCTGACAGCCGACACACCGCAGGCCACACGACGGAGTGTCGGACACCCGCGTACCGTCGTGCGGTAGTCGTTACAGCACACGCGGTCTGGCCGCCGATTCGTATATGAACCTACGGCGGGCAGTAAGCCGGCGGACGTGAGAGAAGAGTAATCGTCCCGCTGGGTGCCTAGACGCCGAACGTCGCGCGAAGCATGTCACGCGTCCCCGGTCCGAGACCGACGGCGAGGACGGCGATGAGGAGCAAGATGGCGTAGCGCGGACTGTCCTCGAATATCTGTTCGTCGAACACCCAGACGACGGCCGTCGCGGCGACGAGTTTGACGAGTAAGAACGGCCACGCGTCACCGGTGACGGCGAGGATAGACTCCGGAAGCGTCGAGGCGGTGAAGTCGACGACGGCCCTGTTGACCGGGTGCTTCGGGATGAGGTTGTTTCCGGCACCGAGCGCCGTCATCCAGTCGAGTCCGACGACGTTCGCGACACCGTCGACGGCGTGACCCCAGATGATGACGAGGCCGATGAGACCGGTTCCGGCGTTCACTTCGGGTGCGAACCGTTCGAGGAGGACCCATGTCACCCCGGCGACGGCAGTCGCTCCGGCGAGGATGACGACGAGAACTTGCGGGTAGAACGTCGCGCCCTGCGCGCCCGTGACACCGATGAACAGCAGGTAGCCCAGCGTGACTGCGAGGATGGCGACGCCAGCCCCGAACAGCGGTTTCACGTAGTCGTCGATGACACCCGACCGTTCGGCGACGACGCTCCCGAGGACGGCGACGAGTGTAATCGCGAAGACGGTCACGTAGATGACCGGGCTGATGACGAGCGTGTTCCACGGGTAGGTGATGAGTGCGTCCACCATTCCCGGTGCGTCGTTCGCGTCCTCGACGACACGGAACGCGCCGCCGAAGAACATGAACGGAATGAGGGCGTAGAAGAACCGTGGTTTCTCGCCGATGTCGAGACGACGAAGGAGGAACACCACGCCCGTGAGGGCGATGACGAGCGTGACCATGTACCCGACTTCCGAGACGAGCGTGTAGCCGGGATACGCGACCGGTTGGGCCGCGGCGGCGCACGCCGACGAACTACCGAGGTACTCCGTGACGCCGGTTGCCCGCGTCGCACAGACCGCCGAGTTCGCGTCCGCCTGGACCGGGCCCCAGAAGTATTTCCAGATGAAGCCGTCGTAGACGACGCGAGGGAACGCGAGCGACCCGCCGACGAGTGCGACGAGGATGGCCGCGACGCCGAGGCCCCAGAGGCGTTCGGGGTCGAGACCAATTCGCTCTGATACCGTTGCCATAGCCGAAACCCCGACGGCGGGACTGTTTAGGGTTCCGGTCTATCGCACTCTCACTGCACGCCACGTCTGCGCGCCGTGGTGAACACGGTCGGTCAGTTCCCGGTCACCCGTCGTCTTCGGGGCCCTGAATCGGTAAGACCGGGTCGTCGTACTCGGTTCCGAGGATGACCATCGTCTGTGACCGAGAGAAGCCTTCCAGTTCCGCGATGTGGTCGAACATGAGTTCGCGAAGAGCGTCGGTGTCTTCGGCGTACACGCGAAGCATCACGTCCCACTCGCCCGTGGTGAGGTTTATCTCCTGGACGCCCTCTATCTCGCGGAGTTGCTGGAGTGCCTCTTTTTCGCGTCCTTGCTTGACGCGGAATCCCACGAGTGCCGACGTGCCCAACCCGACTTTCCGCGGGTCGACGTGTGCGTGATACCCCTGAATGACGCCTGCGTCTTCCATTCGTCCGACTCGGTCGTGGACCGTCGCACTCGACATATCGATTTGGCGAGCAATCTCACTGAATGGTGTCCGCGCATCCTCCATCAGGAGGCGGAGAATAGCCCTGTCCGTCGCGTCGAGTTCCATACGGCCATGTACTGAGGGGGCTAACTTCGCATTTGCGGAAGCGCGAACGACGTTAAATGTCAGTTACAGGTCCGCAATCTCGCGGGCCGCTTCGAGGACCGTGTCGTGAACGTGTCCGTTCGACGCGACGAGTCCCTCCGAGTCGTGTCGCCACTCGTTGCCGTCAAGGTCGGTGACACGTCCGCCGGCCATCCGAACGAGGTGGACACCGGCCACCGAGTCCCACGGGTTCGCACGCTTGTTCGTGATGACGCCGTCGAGTGCGCCGTCGGCGACGAACGAGAGTGCTATCTGCATGCTCCCGTAGCGACGCATGTCTCCGAATCGTGTGACGATGGCCCGCGTCGCTGCTGCGTACTCGTCGCGAGCGTCGTAGTTCCACCAGAACGTCGGGCAGACCGTACACGTCTCTGGGTCGTCGCGTTGGCTCACAGAGAGTTTCTCACCGTTCCGGTAGGCGGCCTCGTCGTCGGCGGCATAGAGGTCTTCGAGGGCGGGGAGGAAGTTCGCGGACGCGACGGGGTCGCCGTCGACGACGGCCGCGACGGATGTCGCCCACACGGGGATGTCGCGGACGAAGTTGTTCGTCCCGTCGATAGGGTCGATGACCCACGAGGCCCCCTCGTCTGGGACCGACTTCAGCTCGTCTTCTTCTTCCCCGACGATGGCGTCGTCCGGGAACGAACCGTGGATACGGTCGATAACGCGTCGTTGGGTGGCCCGGTCCGCCTCCGTGACGACGTCCGTCTTTCCGCCTTTCGTCTCGACGGCGATGTCGGTTCGGAAGGCTCGTCGCGCGACTGCGCCGCCGTCACGTGCCGCGCGTTGCGCACGGTCCGCACGGGCACCGAGTTCGTTCATGGACGTGACAGGAGCGGGAAGCGGCCTATATCCATCGACCGGTCAGCGTCGGCACGCGGTCGCTGACGACGTGGCGGCGCAACTGACTGGTGGCTAATCGGCCGCCTGCGGCGCGACGACGTCGGCCCGGTGGCTTTTCACACTGACTCGCCTATCGGTATCCGTGAGAGATGCAGGCGACCTCCCGGTGAGCGTCCGTGATTCGCTCACGACGGCCTTCGACGAGGCACGCGACGCTGTTCGACGTGGTGATACCGGCACTGCACTGGAGTGTACCGACGAAGCACGACGTATCGTCCACCACAAGGTGCCGCCGGGATTGGTGAACGAACGATTGGAACACGGACTTGCCGCAGTCGAGCGAACTGCGGCGGACGAACCGGTCGTCGCATCCGAGTACCTCCGCGCGATGAAGCGACTGCTCACTGAGTCTGACGACGATTGAAAACACGGTCCACTCGCTCGGCGGGTGGATAACGGAAAACGCCAGAATTCGCAATTAGAACCCGGACGGAAGACGTTTTCCACAACCCTCACAGCCTTTTTCGGCTTGCGCCGACTTCCCGAACTCCGATTCCTCGTGGTCCGGTACTTGGCTTTCGTGCCACACACTCGCAGTGTGGTTAGCGGGGTTGCTTCGGTTCCTCTTCGGCACTTTGACCTCGTCTTCCTTTTACGAAAGACTCGGTGTTCATGTCGATCCCATTCCTCCGCATCTTGCGATGCGTACCATCGTCGGTGCCTTTCACACCGCCCGATTGGATTCGGTTTGGTCATCCGGTGCGTCCTTGCGCTTCCGGCAATACTATAGTATGCTCGATAACATAATGAATGTTTCTGATATTCTCTGATACGTCAGTGGCGACCGAAATTCAGGTCTCCTAACTGGACTTTCATGCGCTCGTCGCTCCTTCTATCACACCACGAATGTCGTACCGATTAGACCGCAGTCTCGTGGTTTTCACGAGAAACGTGGTCTGTTGGTACCACGCCCCACGAGTGAGCGCGAGACCCGACTCGAGACGACGACGGATATACACGGTCGTGATAAATGGTGGCTTAATTGGTAGTAAAATTACTGATGGTTTAGACATATTCGTGGGTATGTTGGTGACAGTGCGGAGTCGTCAGACTGTGGCAGTGGCCGTGTCGATTCTGTGTATGAGGGGAGGGATTTGAACCACGGTCGCTGACGCTTCCTGATTCAAATCCCTCGTGCACACTTGCCACTCGTCACTTCGTTTCTCGGAGCAAGTGCGAGGGGAGGGATTTGAACCCACGGACTCCTACGAGAGCGGATCTTGAGTCCGCCGCTTTTTCCTGACTTAGCTACCCTCGCGCGTATGAAGATAGGTCAGGGGGACCGCTAAAACGTTGCGAATCGTTAGACGAAGAGTCCAACCTGCTCGACGACGAGGAGTCCGCCCACGACCACGCCGACGACGCCTGCTGTAGCGCGAAGGAGGCGCGTCCCGCCAACGTCCATCGACCGCCCCCAGAGCGTTGAGACAGTCGCCATCGTCGCCACCGTCAGCAGACTAAACGCGGTGAGGAACGCGACGGCTTGCCCCATTCCGGGTGCGGCGGACACCATCGCGATGACGAGTGCTCCACTGCCGGCGAATCCGTGGAGGACGCCGACGGCGAACGACTCGTCGTGGACGTGTGTGTGTTTCGTCCCGAGTGCGACGCTGCCGAGCGAGACGTGTCGATGGGTCTGCGCTCCGTGGTCGTGATTCCGGAACGTCGGGAACGATACGCCAGCAGCACGAAGGAGCATTCGAGCCCCGAGGACGACGAGTATCGCACCGACGGTGACCTCGAAGAAGTGCGTCACCGACTCGGGCAGGCGAACACCGAGTGCGACGAACAGGAGACCGACGACGACGATTGGAATCGAGTGACCGACGCCCCACGAAGCGCCGACGATGCTCGGGTTTCCGTCGTCTTCGACCATCGTCGCGACGGCGGCGAGGTGGTCGGCCTCCAGCGCGTGCCGGATACCGATGACGCCGCCTGCCACGAGTGCAGATGCGAGTGCCATTGCTACCGAGTGTGCGAACTGGACGTAAATATGACGTGCATTGCGGCGAAGTGTCTGGTGAACCCGCGTCCGGTCTCGGTCACTCTGGAGGTAATTCACAGGTCGCGCCGAGCGAGAGGTTCTCGGCCTCGACGTAGGACGTGAGACACGCGTAGTTACAGAACGAACCGGCGGAGACGCGTTCGCCATTCTCCAGTTCCTCGACGAAGACGGGGTCGTGTCGGTACACGTCGCATCCGCAGTAGGTACACTCGGTCCCTGAGTCGGTCATATACGGTGGTTGGTCGCCGACCCAGTAAAGGTCTCTGCGGCGCTACCGCACCACCGATGGTATTACCGGGACACCCGACCTGTTCCTCTCCATGGACGAACACACCCGAGACCCGAGTGTTGCCCCGCCACTCGGGAACCCGTCTGGGTGGAACGCGGACGTACGGATGTGGGAACACGCGACGCTCCGGAGAGCAGTCGAACACGGCGTCCGCCTGTTCAACTCGGCCGACTTCCACGAGAGTCACGACTGTTTCGAAGACGAATGGTACAACTACGGCGCGGGAACGACAGAGAGCGCCTTCCTCCACGGGATGGTACAGGTGGCCGCAGGCGCGTACAAGCACTTCGACTTCGAGAACGACGTCGGGATGCGCTCGCTGTTCGAAACGGCCTTGCAGTACCTCCGCGGCACTCCGAGCGACTTCTACGGCGTGGACGTAGACGACGTTCGAGCGACACTCCGGGCGGCACTCGACGACCCAACAGAACTCCACGAGTGGCAGATTACACTCGATGGACAGCAGGCGACTGCCTACCCTGCCGATTACGACTACGCGGCGCAGTTGGACCACTGACGCCCCGCAGTCGGTACCGTCGGAGTCGACCAAATTTTGTCTGTGAACACACAGGAAGAATCTTAAAGGCCTTTAGCCCCTGGCTCTAGGACCCGGCAATGCGAATCTACGAACTCGGTGACGGCACCCCGGAAGTGTCGGTCGTCGGGTCGATTCACGGTGACGAACCGTGTGGCGCGCGCGCCATCGAACGGTTCGTTGCGGAAGACCCAGACGTCGAACGCCCGGTGAAACTCATCATCGCCAACGAGGAGGCCCTTGACGCGGACGTTCGGTACCTCGACGAGGACCTCAACCGCGCCTTCCCCGGCGACCCACACGCGGAGAGTCACGAGCGTCGCCTCGCGCACGACTTGGGCCGGGAAGTCCGCGGCACGACTGCCTTTTCTATCCACTCGACGCAGTCGTACGCCGAACCGTTCGCCATCGTCGACACCGTCGACGCAATCGCGCGGTCGATTCTCCCACGTCTCCCCGTCGACGTCGCCGTCGAGACGAACAACTTCGCAGAGGGGCGACTCATCGAACACGCCCACACCGTCGAAGTCGAAGCGGGCCTCCAGAAGTCCGACGAAGCGGCCGAAAACGCCTACTGGCTCATCCGCGCGTTCCTCACGGCGACGAACGTCCTCCCCGCCCCGACAGTCGCCAGCGACGGCGGCGACGATATCGAATCACAGACCGAAGACGACCGCTTGAAACTCGCCGCCCCCCGAGAGAACAGCCTCGACGTGTTCAAACTCCTCGAACGACTCCCCAAGCCGGACGCCGACGAGTACGAGGTTCTCGCACACAACTTCGAACCGGTCGAATCCGGGGAGGTGTTCGCACGTGCCGACGCCGAGACGTTCGCCGCCGAGCGCGACTTCTACCCAATCTTACTCTCTGCATACGGGTACGCCGACATCTTCGGCTACGCTGGTGAGAAAGTCGGCGAACTGCCGTAGTCAGTCTCGCTCTCCGTTCTGCCCTCAGTCGAACAATCGAGCGACTGCGTCGTCGACCGACTCGACTCGTGCTGGGTCCTCTGCCGGCCCGTCGTCCCCGACGTGTATCGCGTCCCAACCAGCACGACGTGCACCTACGATATCTTCGTCGTACGTGTCGCCGACGTAGACGTACTCGTCGGCCGTGAGAGCAGTCTCGGCTGCCTCGAAGATACCTGTATCGGGCTTCCGAGCGGCGACGTCTGGGTCGTTCGATATCACGATGGCGTCCACTTCCGAGTCGAGTCCGTGGCGTTCGAGTTTCGCACGTTGCATCGCTGGGGCACCGTTCGTCAGGATTCCGACCGGCCCTCGCGATGCGGCGCGGACGACGGCCGAACGTGCTGATTCGCGGACCGTCGTCGCCGCGAGTTCGGCTTCGTGGTACCGCGCCGCGAGTGCCTCTGGGTCGGCATCGACGTCGAACTCGGAGACCACGGCCTCGAAGCCGTCACGGTAGGGAGTCGTCGAGAGGTGCTCGAACGCCTCGAAGAACACGGAGAGGTAGTGTTCGTAGGAACCATCTGGCGCGTTCGGAACTGCGGTCTCGAATATCGTCTCGAACTCCTCTGTGTACTGGAGGAGCGTCAAATCGAGGTCGAAGAAGACTGCCCGTGTCATGCCAGAGAGATGACGTCAGAGACGTAAAGAACCGGGCTACTCGTCTGCCGCTTCGAACTCGACGAGCGTCAGGTTCCGGTCGAGGTAACAGTGGTCGTGCGGCGGGTCGCCGACGACTTCGCTGATGCGGTACTCCTGGTCGAACTCCGCGCCTTCGGGAACGCAGTACTGGTGACTTGGGCACTCGGTGTGGGGACACGGTCCCTGTAAACTAGCCTTACTGCCGGCGTAGGCCCCTTTCGACGGGACGTTTGCCGTCACAGCGGCGGTTTCGATTTCGACGGCGCGAACGCCTTCGTCGTGGACGGCGCAGTCGAGGACTTGGGTGTTCTCGCGGACACCGATGACACGGTAGCGAACGCCCTCGGTGAGGTTGAGACACTGCCGACGATACGGACACCCCTCGCAGGCGCTCGATTCACCGTGGTAGACGAACTCGGTACCCGGTTCAGTCAGGCGGGCACCGACGAGAGTGACGGAGGTCATGCCACTCCGTTGACTCGCGGGGTGGTTAAGGTTCCCGCCCGGTCAGTTCGTCGAGTTTGTCGAAGTAGTCCTCGCGCGGGATTTGGTACGCTTCACGGTAGTCGAACTCGCCCTCGGAGAACCGTCCAGCAATCTCTGTCGCACCCTCGACTGCCGCCTCACGCGAGTCGAACTCCTCGACGTGGACTTCGATTTCGGGTTCCATGAAGAGGACGGCGTGCCACGTGTCGGTGCGGATTTGCGACGCACCGGGGCGCTTGGCCCGCGACCCGTTCCACACGAAGATGGTGGGCATACACTCCGCGGGGAACGACGCTTCGTTGAACACGTCCGGCCGATACGCGAGGATTCGACGGCCTTGGTGTTCGTCGTTCCAGAGCGTCCACCCGTCGGGCAGGTCGGTCATACACCCGCCTAGTGACCCGGGTTCCTAAGCCTTCTCGGTCGGAGAGCGGGACGGACTGCCGCGCAGTACGTCACTGTCTGGCGGTCCTCGGTCCTATGGAGTGAGTCGGTAGAAACGGAACCCGTCGTGCTCGATGGGGAGTACCTCGACGTCCTCGAATCCCGCCTCGTCGGCGTACTCGCGGACGGTTCGTTCTCGCATAATCGTCCCTGTCGCGGCAGAGTGGTCGGCGTCCCTTCCGACCGGCAGACAATGAACCACGCTCCACCCGTACATCATCTCCTCAGCGAGTGAGACGTCGGTGCTGAACGTCTCTCCGACGCGCTGGTCGACGACGAGGGCACTTCCACCCGGGCGGACGAGACGCCGCATCGTCCGCAGGACACCGACGGGGTCCGAGAGGTCGTGGAGGACTTCTATCGCCGTCACGAGGTCGTACGATTGCTCGGCGGCGAGGGACCCCGCGTCCCGTTCGTGAATCGTCACCCTGTCGTCGAGGCCGGCGGCAGTCACGTTCTCTCGGGCGCGTTCCACGGACGGCCCGTCGATATCGAACCCGTCGACGGCGACGTCGGGGTAGCCCTCGGCGATACCGATACACGCCCACCCCGCACCACAACCGATGTCGGCCACTGCGGGGGAGTCACCCGATTTCAGCGTATCATCGACGTCGGGAATCGACGGCACCCACTCGGTGCCGAGTCGGTACCGCATCTCGGCCCGATTGGTTCGTGCCTGCCCCTCTCGTAGCGGCCCGTAGGCGTCGTACGGGACTCCGCCACCGGTACGGAATGCGGCGACGACGTCGTCGAGGGGTTGCGCACCGCCGACGACGAGATGTGCCTGCTGCGCCATGTAGTGAACGCTCTCTTGCTCCAGTAGAACCGGTTCGAGTGCCGATGGGAGCCTGAATCGTCGCTCCGTCGCGGCTGCGTGCTCGTCGTCGACGTCCAGAACGCCCGTGACGGCTTGCTGTTCGAGCCATTCACGGACGTATCGTTCGTCGGTTCCTGTCCGTTCGGCCAGTGTGACTGACGTGAGTGCGTCGCCCTCCGCAAGTACCTCGTACAGGCCGAGTTCGTCGCCGATGTATATCGTGTAGAGGAGTAGTGACCCCAGCGTCGCGTCCGTAATCCGTTCGACGAGTTCGGCCCGCCGAGATGGTGAATCCCCCATTCGTCGTGAGAGATGTCGAACAGTCTCAAATACCTGCCGAGTATGCCGGAAAACCGTCGATAAAACGTCCTATGAAGGAGGACATGATTTCGAGACGACTCGATTAACGACTCCGTCACGTCGCTGAACCAGCGATTAAATCGACACACGTCGGTCGTCCGGAGGGTCACAACGAGTGGTATGAATCCGGAAATAATCTCGGTCTAGACAATATCCTGACTATTTACAGAGAAAGCGTTATATGTTAACGTCTCTCATTGAGAATTAGTCTCGGTCACTGGACCGAGCGAGTCGCCCCGCGCATCGTGTCCCAATCGCCGATTCTGTCGCCAGTCGCCGTCCATGTCGCTCGCGCGGAGCGACGGCGGTGCCCATCGCCCCGTCGCTCGTAGCCCTGTGCTACGCGACGTTCGGGTCGGTCGGTGTCGTCTGCGACCCGCAGACGCGGGCGCGTCGCCTTCGACCGTCTCCGGACGGCCGGTCCGACGAGGCTCCACGAACAATGACCGGCGAAATTGAAACACTCGCAGACCTGAGCAAACACTACAGAGACTCCGTGCCCGCAGACCTGCGCGAGGCAAAGAGTTTCGAGTGGTATCTCGAAGAGGTCTACGCAGACCCGAAAATCGCTCGCAACGCCCACCAACGCGTGGCGGACATGTTCGACTTCTACGGCACCCGTTACGACGAAGACGCGGGTGTCGTGGAGTACCTCATGGCCTCCGAGGACTCGTTACACGACGGAGAGAACGTCTTCTACGGCCGCGAAGTCCACGAGTCGATACACGAGTTCGTCAACAAGGTGAAATCAGGGGCCCGCGGCCTCGGCCCCGAAAAACGCATCAAACTCCTCTTGGGACCCGTCGGGTCCGGGAAGTCACACTTCGATTGGCTCTCCCGACGCTACTTCGAGGACTACACGATGCGGGACGAGGGCCGCATGTACACCTTCCGGTGGACGAACCTCGGCGACGTCATCCGCGACCAGGACCCCTCCGACACCGTGGTCCAGTCGCCGATGAATCAAGACCCACTCGTGTTGCTCCCCCAAGAGCAGCGTGACATCGTCATCGAGCAACTCAACGAGAATCTCGACGCACCGTACACCATCAGGAACGACCAGGCACTCGACCCTGCCTCGGAGTTCTACATGGACCGACTGCTCGCCCACTACGACGACGACCTGGAGTCGGTGGTGGAGAACCACATCGAAATCATCCGCCTCGTCGCCTCCGAGAACAAACGGCAGTGCGTCGAGACGTTCGAACCGAAGGACAAGAAGAACCAAGACGAGACCGAACTGACCGGTGACGTCAACTACTCGAAACTCGCTGTCTACGGCGAGTCCGACCCGCGAGCGTTCGACTACGCGGGGGCGTTCTGTAACGCCAATCGCGGCATCTTCTCCGGCGAGGAACTGCTGAAACTCCAGCGTGAGTTCCTCTACGACTTCCTGCACGCGTCGCAGGAACAGACTATCAAGCCGAAGAACAACCCGCGTATCGACATCGACCAGGTCATCGTCGGGCGGACGAACATGCCCGAGTACCGCGAGAAGAAAGGCGACGAGAAGATGGAGGCGTTCAACGACCGGACGAAGCGCATCGACTTCCCGTACGTCCTCGAATACGAGCAGGAAGCGGAGATTTACCGCAAGATGCTCCGGAACGCCGACGTTCCCGACATCCACGTCGAACCCCACACGCTGGAGATGTCCGGCCTCTTCGGCGTCCTCACCCGTATCGTCGAACCCGATTCGGACACCATCACGCTCGTCCAGAAGGCGAAAGCCTACAACGGCGAGTTAGACGACGGTGACGACGTCGACGTGCGCAAACTCCGCGAGGAGGGTGAGAAGAAAGCCGATATCGCCGAGGGGATGGACGGTGTCTCGGCCCGGTTCATCGGCGACGAGATTGCCGAGGCAATCATGGACGCGACCCACCGTGGTCGCAAGTACCTCTCACCGCTCTCGTCGTTCACCCACCTCGAAGAAAACCTCGAGAACCACGGGTCGATTCCCGAAGAGAATCTCGAACGGTACCACCGCTACCTCGAGATGGTCCGCGAAGAGTACAAAGAACGCGCCATCGAGGACGTTCGCCACGCCCTCGCGTACGACATCGACGAGATTCGCCGGCAGGGCGAGAAGTACATGGACCACGTCATGGCCTACATCGACGACGCGACGGTCGAAGACGAACTGACGGGTCGCGACCAAGAGCCAGACGAGAAGTTCCTCCGAGCGGTCGAAGAGAAACTCAACATCCCCGAGGACCGCAAGGACGACTTCCGGCAGGAAGTCTCCAACTGGGTCTCGCGGCGCGCACGCGAGGGTACCTCGTTCAACCCGCAAGATAACGACAGACTCCGCCGCGCCCTCGAGCGCAAACTCTGGGAAGACAAGAAACACAACATCAACTTCTCGGCGCTCGTGAGTGCGAACGAACTCGACGACGACGAACGCAACGCGTGGGTCGACGCACTCGTCGACCAAGGATACTCGCGCGACGGAGCCCGGGAGGTGCTCGAGTTCGCCGGTGCGGAGGTGGCGAAGAGCGAACTCGAAGGCTGACCATGCGAGATTACATTCGCGACGCCGACGAGGCCCTCCGCGGCACCTACGAGGAGCCCATGAGCCTCGGCGAGTACGTCGAAGCGGCCTTCCAGTCGCCATCTATCGCGTCGCACGCGTCGAAGTACCTCCTCGAAGCAATCGAGTCGATGGGGACCCGCTCGGTGGTCGAACAGGGAGAACAGAAGGAGCGTTACCGCTTCTTCGACGACCCCGCCAACGACGGTGAACACGCCGTCCTCGGCAACACGGACGTGTTGAACGCGTTCGTCGACGACCTGCGAACCATCGCCGCCGACCGCGGCAAAGCCGAGAAAATCGTCTGGTTCGACGGGCCGACGGCGACGGGCAAGTCCGAGTTGAAACGCTGTCTCATCAACGGCCTCCGAGAGTATTCGAAGACCGACGCCGGCCGACGATACACCGTCGAGTGGAACATCGCGAACGCCGCAGACACTCGCGGTCTTTCGTACGGTGGCGAAGTCGAGTCAGACGACGAAGACTGGTACGAGAGTCCAGTCCAGTCACATCCACTCTCGGTCTTCCCGAGCGACGTGCGAAAGCGATTGCTCGAAGACCTCAACCGCGAGAACGGCGACCACGTTCCCGTCGATGTCGACGAGGCTCTCGACCCGTTCTGCCGCGAGGCGTACGTCTACCTCGAAGAGGAGTACCGACGCGCCGGGAGACAGGACCTCTTCAGCGCCGCCACCGACGACAAGCACCTCCGCGTGAAGAACTACGTCGTCGACGTTGGGCGCGGCATCGGCGTCCTCCACTCCGAAGACGACGGGTCGCCGAAAGAGCGACTCGTCGGGTCGTGGATGCCGAGTATGCTCCGTGAACTGAACTCCCGCGGCCGGAAGAACCCACAGGCGTTCAGTTACGACGGCGTCCTCTCGCAGGGGAACGGCCTCCTGACAATCGTCGAAGACGCGACCCAGCACGCCGACTTGCTTCAGAAACTCCTGAACGTGCCCGACGAAGGCCACGTCAAACTGGACAAGGGAATCGGGATGGATATCGATACCCAACTCGTCATCATCTCGAACCCGGACCTCGACGCCGAACTCGACAAGTTCGCCGACAGGAACGGGCGCGACCCGTTGAAGGCGCTCAAGCGTCGCCTGAACAAACACGAGTTCCGCTACCTGACGAACCTCTCGCTGGAGGCTGAACTCATCCGACGTGAACTGGCGAACGAGACGAGCGTCTGGACCGATTCGCCCGAGGTGATGGCCGAACGCGTCGCCGAAGCGATTGCGCTGGACGTTCGAGAAGGACCGGGTGCCGTCCGCACACGCGAACTCGCACCCCACACCATCGAGGCGGCGGCGCTCTACAGCGTCGTGACCCGCCTCGACGCGGAAGACGTTCCGCTCGACCCCGAACTGGAGTTGAACCTCGTGGACAAGGCGCTGTTGTTCGACCGTGGCTACCTGCAGGTCGGCGACCAGCGCCGCGACGTATCCGCGTTCGAGTTCATCGGCGACACCGAGGGGACACACGGGATTCCCGTGACCTTCACCCGCGACGTCATCGCCGACTTGCTCCACGACCGAGTCGACAGGCACCACCCCGACCTCGACGTGTCGGCCGTGGTCATGCCCGCAGACGTGCTCGACGCGATGGTCGACGAGTTGCCCGACGCGCCGGTGTTCTCACGCGCCGAGTCGTCCGAGTACGAAGGCCGCATCGCGATGGTCAAGTCGTACATCTTCGACCAGCAGGAACGCGACGTGCTCGACGCGTTGTTGGCCGACAAGGGCGTCCAACGCGAGACGGTCGAAGAGTACGTCGAACACGTCTACGCGTGGGCCTCCGACGGCCAAATCGAGACCGAACGCGGTCCCATCGACCCCGACCCCCTGCTGATGAAACTCTTCGAGACCGAACACCTCGGTCGGTTCTCGAAGAACGAGTACGAGGGGAACGACCCGTCTGCGGCGGTCGAAGCCTTCCGCAACGAGAAGGTCATCACCGCACTCAACCGCTACGCGTGGGAGAACCGCGACGAAGGATTCACCGTCTCCGACGTGGACCTCACCGAGATTCCCGTCATTCGGACGGTTCTCGAGACGCACGCGTGGGAGGACGTGCGCCGTCTCTTCTCGGACCTCGACCCCCGGCAGTGGGACGACCCGCCGGCGAACACCGAGACGGCCCGCGTCAAAGAACGGACCATCGACGAGATGAGACACCGCGGTTACTCCGCCGCGTCTGCCGAACTCACGAGTCGTGTCGTGATGAAGGAGGTGAGCCACACATGGGACTGAGAGACGACCTCGAACGATTCCGCGAAGTCGGCGAACAACGCCGCGAAGACCTCAAGGAGTTCATCTCCTACGGTGACCTCGGCGCGTCCGGCGCGAAAGACATCAAGATACCAATCAAGGTCGTAGACCTCCCGGAGTTCCGCTACGACCGCCTCGACATGGGCGGCGTCGGCCAAGGAAAGGGTGGCACGCCAGACGTGGGACAACCGCTCGGCCAACCACAACCCGCACCCGGCGACGGTGACGAGGGCGAACCCGGCGAAGAAGGGGCCGAACACGAGTACTACGAGATGGACCCCGAGCAGTTCGCCGAGGCTCTCGACGAAGAACTCGGCTTGCAACTCGAACCGAAGGGAAAGGAGGTCATCGAGGAAGTCGAAGGCGACTTCACCGACATCACCCGAAGCGGCCCGCACAGCACCCTCGACTTCGAACGCCTGTTCAAAGAGGGTCTCAAGCGCAAACTGGCGATGGACTTCGACGAAGACTTCGTCCGCGAGGCGATGAAAGTCGCAGACACGACACCGGACGACGTCTACCGCTGGTGCCGCGAGAACAACATCCTCGTCTCGCTCGCATGGGTCGACGACGAGTGGACACGCATCCCCGACGACGAACGCGACACGTGGGCCTCGTTCGAGGAGATGGAAGCGAACGTCGAGCGAACGACGACGGTCCAGCGCATCCGCCGCGACGGCCTCAAAGAGATTCCGTTCCGCCGCGAGGACGAACGCTACCGTCACCCCGAGATAATCGAGAAGAAGCGTTCGAACGTCGTCGTGGTCAACATCCGCGACGTGTCCGGGTCGATGCGCGAGACGAAACGCGAACTCGTCGAGCGCACCTTCACGCCACTGGACTGGTACCTCACAGGCAAGTACGACCACGCCGAGTTCGTCTACATCGCCCACGACGCGGAGGCGTGGGAAGTCGAACGCGACGAGTTCTTCGGCATCCGCTCGGGCGGTGGGACGCGCATCTCCTCGGCCTACGAACTGGCCAAAGAGGTGCTCGAAGAACGCTACCCGTGGCGCGAGTGGAACCGCTACGTCTTCGCCGCTGGTGACTCCGAGAACTCCTCGAACGACACCAAAGAGCGCGTCATCCCGATGATGCAGGAAATCGACGCGAACCTCCACGCGTACGTCGAGACACAACCCGGTGGCACCGCCATCAACGCGACCCACGCCGAGGAAGTCGAACGGACCCTCGGCGACGAGGGCAACGTCGTCGTCGCGTACGTCTCCGACCCCGACGACGTCATCGACGCGATATACCGCATCCTCAGCACGGAGGCGACAGTAGAATGAGTTTCAGACGACACCGCAGAGACGCACAGAAAGAGGCCGCTCGCCTCGACGAACCGGTTCGTGAAGCGGGCGCACTCGCCCGGAAACTCGGGTTGGACCCGTACCCGGTGAACTACTGGGTGGTCAACTACGACGAGATGAACCAACTCATCGCCTACGGCGGGTTCCAAGAGCGCTATCCGCACTGGCGATGGGGGATGGCCTACGACCGGCAACGAAAGACCGACCAGTTCGGCATGGGCAAGGCGTTCGAAATCGTCAACAACGACGAACCGGCGAACGCCTTCTTACAGGAGTCGAACTCGCTGGCCGACCAGAAGGCCGTCATCACCCACGTCGAGGCCCACTCGGACTTCTTCAACAAGAACCAGTGGTTCGGCCTGTTCTCCGACGAGGGGCAGTTCGACGCCGCCGCGATGCTCGAACGGCACGCACAATCGATAGAGCGCTACGTCCAGAACCCGGACATCAGTCGCGACGAAGTCGAGAAGTTCATCGACGCGATTCTCTGTCTCGAAGACACCATCGACCAACATCGGTCGATTCGTGAGGCGGCCAAAGACGACGACGGCCGTATTCCCGAGGACATCCGGTCACAACTGAAGAGCCTCAACATCTCTGACGACGTGCGCCGTGAGGTGTTCGACGACGCGTGGATGGACCGAATCGAGGAGGCCGAACGTGAGGCCGCGAAACTCACCGACCCCCGGAAAGACGTGCTCGCGTACATCCGCGAACACGGCATGCGCTTCGACGAAGAGACGGGGAAGGCAGAGGAGATGGAACCGTGGCAGAAGGACGTCCTCGACATGCTCCGCGAAGAGGCGTACTACTTCGCCGCCCAGAAGATGACGAAAGTCATGAACGAGGGGTGGGCCGCCTACTGGGAGTCGCTCATGATGGGCGACGAACGGTTCGCCGGCACGGACGAGTTCATCACGTACGCCGACCACCAGTCGCGCGTCCTCGGGTCGCCCGGCCTCAACCCGTACAAGTTGGGCAAGGAACTCTGGGAGTACATCGAGAACACGACGAACCGCGCCGAAGTCGCCGAGAAACTCCTCCGCGTCGAGGGAATCACGTGGCGCAACTTCCACGAAGTCGTCGACTTCGACGAGGTGCAGTCGTCGCTTCGGACCGACCCCGTCATCGACGGTGTTGACGCCGACTCGCTGGACGAACTCGCCGCACTCGGTCCGGACGACCCGCGAGTGGACCACGAGATGCTCGACAGAGCGCTCTCGGGTGACGAGTCCATCGACGTGGACGCGTATCCGTGGAAAGTCCTCTCGTACGAGGGCCTCGCAGCGCGACACTACTCGCTCGTCAAACCACAGAACCGCGGATTCCTCCGGCGCATCCGCCGGTCCGAACTCGAACAGTTGTCGCGCTACATGTTCGACGACGAACTGTACGAGACTGTCGAAGACGCCATCGCGGACGTCGACAAGGCCGCGGGGTGGGACCGCATGCGCGAGATTCGCGAGAGTCACAACGACGTGACGTTCCTCGACGCCTTCCTCACCGAAGAGTTCGTCCGCGTGAACCACTACTTCGCGTACGAGTTCTCCCAGTCGTCGCGGCAGTTCCGCGTCTCGTCGACGCAGTACGAAGACGTGAAGAAGAAACTGCTGTTCCAGTTCACGAACTTCGGAAAGCCGACTATCGCCGTCTACGACGGCAACTTCGACAACCGCGGTGAACTGCTGCTCGGCCACCAGTACAACGGCGTCATCCTCGACGTGAAGCAAGCCCGCGGCGTCATCGAACGGGTCTACCACCTGTGGGGCCGCCCGGTCAACCTGATGACCATCATCAAAGAGTTCGACGAACACGAAGTAGAAGTCGCCCGTCGCCGCGGGCGCGAACCGACGCCGGTAGAGCGCGCGATTCGCATCCGGTACGACGGAACCGAGTTCACCGTCAGGGACCTAGACCCGGAACTCGAAGCGCGTATCGCCGCGAGCGATATCGACTACGACACGAAGCCCGATGACTGGCTCTGAACAGGGAGATGGGATTCGCTGACCGCCACGCCGACGGGACGCTCGACGAGGCGGTCATCCACGACGTGCTCCGGAACGAACGACGCCGACTCGTCCTCGAACGACTTCGGGACACTGACGACGAACAGGCCGTCGGTGACCTCGCCGAGCACATCGCCGAAGTTGAGTCCGGTGAGTCACCGCCGCCGCGAAAGGTTCGCCAGAGCGTCTACATCTCGTTGCACCAGACGCACCTCCCGAAACTCGACACGCTCCACATCGTCACCTACGACTCGTCGGCGAAAGTCGTCTCACTCGGGACGAGCGCCGTCGAACTCGAACCGTACCTCGTCGACGACACCGTCCAGTCGCCCTTCGCGATGCTCACGTTCACCACCTGTCTCGCTGGCCTCGCACTCGTCTTCGCAGGCTGGATGGGCATGCCAGTCATCGACCGTGTCGACCCGAGACTGGTCGCTATCGTGGCCCTCGTTCTCGTCACTCTGGTCACTGGGGCGGAACTCGGCCTCGCGACGCGAGGTCGGATGTAACCCCCGGTGAAACGGCCGCTCGACTCAAGTTCTCACCGTCCTAAGCGCCGCTGAGATGCCTGCTTCGACTGCGCTCGTGTGGTTTCGACGCGACCTTCGCCTCCACGACAACGACGCCCTCGCCGCGGCGTGCGAGGCAGACCACGTCGTTCCCGTCTACTGCTTCGACCCACGAGACTACGGCCCCTGCGACTTTGGCGGCACTGACTCCTTCGTGTTCCGGAAGACCGGTGCACACCGCGCCCGCTTCCGCCTCGAATCGGTCGCCGACCTCCGGTCGTCGCTGCGTGACCGTGGGAGCGAACTCGTGGTCCGCGTGGGACACCCGGAATCTGTGCTCTCTTCGGTCGCAGACGCCGTCGACGCCGACGTCGTCACCATGCACACGTGGCCGACGGCCGAGGAGCGACAGGTCGAAGCAGCAGTCACGAAGACGCTCGACGAGGCAGGAGTCGGGTCACGGCAGTTCTGGGGCCACACGCTCACCCACGTCGACGACCTGCCGATGGGCCTCGCCGACGTACCGGACACCTACACGACGTTCCGGAAAGCAGTCGAAGCGGAGTCGAAGATTCGCACACCGAGTCCGATTCCCGAGTTGCCCCCGTTGCCGGCGGATGCACCCATCGCGGGTGACATTCCGACCGTCTCCGACCTCGATTCAACACTCTCGCCGCCGACACACGACGACCGAGGCGTCCTTCCATTCGACGGCGGTGAGACAGCAGCACTCGACCGAGTGGAGTCGTACATCTGGGAGGGTGACCACCTCCGGGCGTACAAAGAGACGCGAAACGGGATGCTCGGGTCAGACTACTCCTCGAAGTTCTCTCCGTGGCTGAACGAGGGGTGTCTCTCGCCTCGGTACGTACAGTCCGAAGTCGACCGCTACGAAGTCCGGCGGGTGAAGAACGACTCGACGTACTGGCTCACGTTCGAACTCCAGTGGCGCGACTTCTTCCAGTTCCAATTCGCCAAACACGGGTCGGAGTTCTTCCAGCGTGGCGGCATCAGGCACCGAACCGACATCGACTGGCGGGTCGACGACGCACAGTTCGAGCGGTGGGCGTCCGGCCAGACGGGTATCCCCTTCGTCGACGCGAACATGCGGGAGTTGAACGCGACGGGGTACGTGTCGAACCGTGGTCGGCAGAACGTCGCGTCGTTCCTCGCGAACAATCTCCGCCTCGACTGGCGGCGCGGCGCGGCGTACTTCGAGACGCACCTCGTCGACTACGACCCCGCGTCGAACTACGGCAACTGGGCGTACATCGCGGGCGTCGGCAACGACTCGCGGGACCGCTATTTCAACCTCGTCAAACAGGCGCGGCAGTACGACGGCGACGCCGCGTACGTGAAACACTGGATTCCGGAACTCGCTGCCCTCCCGCCGAACTACGCCCACGAACCGTGGACGATGACGCCCGCAGAACAGGCCGAGTACGGCGTCGAACTGGGTGACGACTACCCCGAACCGATGATACACCTCGAGAAATCTTACGAGAAACTCAGGTAAGTCGGCGAATCTGAAGCGTGCTCAGGCGACCCACATGTTGTCGCTCGGTTTGTTGTACCACCCGACGACAATCGAGAGGAGCGTCAGGAGCACGAAGGCGACGAGCGAGAGTCGCGGAATCGTGAGCAGTCCATCGAGCATCGGGTACTGGATGCTCGTACACGGCCCGCCAACCGTGCAGGTCGCGCCCGGTGTGATTTGCAGGTAGGTGTGGTACCCCGCGAGTGCAGCACCGCCGAGTGAGAGTGGCAACACCGTCTTCCAGACACCGCCTCGGTCTTCGACGGCGGCCACTCCGAGGACGACGACGAGTGGGTACATCAAGATGCGTTGGTACCAACAGAGGTCACAGGGCGTGAGTCCGAGTCCGAGACTGAAGTAGAGACTGCCCGCCGTCGCGCCGAGTGCGACGAGTGTGCCCACGGCGAGCATCGCTCGTATCGAATCGTTCACGGTCGGCCTCCGTCGGTCGTGTCGCGCACCCCGAGTACGCGTTGTCGCTTCGCTGGCAGTGCCCCCACCTTCCAGTCGTGTGTGACGTAACGGCTCATTGGCTGTCTGCTGCTCTGGCACACGATACGAGGCAGTCTACCTGAAACCATCGGCTAGATGGGTGAGTCTATGAGCGACCCTCGCCCGACCGGGGGACGACCAGTCGGGCGAATCTTCGGGGGTCGACTCACGTACGGAACGGTATGCACCGAACCAGTGCGTCTTGACTGGTGGGGCAATAGGTTATGAAGTTTGTGTCGGCGACGAATTCACGACAGAGACACGACGAGGAAGACGCCGACGATTCCACTCGTGACGAGGAGCGCGCTCTTTCGAGCGACGGGTGCGAGGAGTTCGCGGTCGATGCTCGCAGCGAGGAAAATCTTGACGAAGATACTCGCTGCTGTCCCCGCCAACACGCCCACGATGGCGGTCGTGCTTTCGATGTGTCCACCGCCGTAGAGTGTGACTGTCGTCGTGACGACCGACCCACTGGAGACCAACCCCCCGAGGAAACTCGTCACCACGAATCCGGTGGCTCCGAAGTACTCCTGTGCCGCCGCAGAGACGAGCAAGACCACGAGGAAGAAGAGTCCGAATCTGAGTGCACCTTCGAGGCTGAACGGAGACTCGAACGCCACGTCCAGGTCGACGCCCCATTCGCGCGTGGCGAGTGCGTAGCCGACACCCACGAGTGTGATGAGCGCGAGTGGAATCCCCACTTGCCACGCGATTTCGGGTACGAAGACGACGATGAGTGCGAGGTTTCGGACCGCCATCGCGGCGTCGGCCATAAGAATCGCGCCGACGGCGAGCGGTCGAATCGAGGGATTTCGCTCCGCACGCCCCGCGATTTCACCGATGACGGCTGTGGAGTTGACGAGGCCACCGAAGAATCCCGTGATGGCGATACCGCGTTCGCCGTACCGTCTGATGATGACGTAGTTGACGAAGCCGATGGCGCTCACTGCGATGACGAGGAGCCAGACCGTTCTCGGGTTGACCGCGCCCCACGGACCCAGCGCCTCGTTCGGAAGCAATGGATAGACGACGAACGCGATAATGGCTAATTCGACTGCGCTCCGAACTTCGTCGGAGGTCAGCCGGTGGGCGAACCCGTGGAGTTCCCGGCGGAGTACTAACAGGAGTGAGGTCGTGAGTGCGACGATTACCCCCTCGATGACGTACCCCCCCACGACTGCGGCACCGACTGCGTACGCGACGAGGAGCGACGTGGACGTGGTCAGTGACAGACTCGCGCTCACTGTGCTGTCGGACACGCCAGCGTCGACCGTGTCGGTCCGGTCCAACTCGGACGTATCTGCATCGGAATCGTCGCGCCCAGTCCGTAGTTTGGCGATTCCGCGGCTCCCGAGCAAGACCGCTTGGACGACCACGAGCAACCCGCCCACTGCGAGGATGACCTCGCTGTCGATTGCGACCGCGATTCCTCCGACGAGACTCGTCAGCGTGAACGTCCGCATCCCAGCGGTCTTTCCCGACCGCTCGCGTTCCAATCCAAGGAACATCCCCAGTGCCGCTGCGATGAACAACCGGGCGACGATGGGGTCGACAGACGCGAACACCTCTTGAACCATCACAGCACGTCCGTAGCCACGTTCCTTCGGGGGCGACTGAGAAGCATCCTATATAATCCATTCATCTCGGAATGATAAAAACGTGTAACCTCGTCACGCCTCGGTTATTGGCGAACTCGAAGAATGATAGATGTGAGCCTAACCATACTCAACTGATGTGAGATAAGACACCCAACAGTAATCCAAACTCCGAGGGTGTGATAGCAGAACGTTGTGGATGACTATGGCCAATCGTCTGGTAACTTGTCTTGATGAGAATCCATCAACGTGAGAAACGGTTTGACATCCTCGAACAGCGGTCCTCGTGTCACCGTTTCTGTCCGAGGATTCCAGTGTATGAGTCCGTACTGTTCTAACTTGGGGAAGTGGTTGTGGACGAGTTCGAGGTGGAGGATATCTGGTTCACTATCGTCGCCTGCGAACCGATTCAGCCTGATTCCTCCGTCAGTTCCTGAACCCTGGTTGGCTAGTGTCCACAGGATGCGACGGCGGTATTCGTGGCTCATGGCGTTGAACAAATCACTAAGTGAAATCGTTCCTCCGGAGCGTGTTCGTGCGGACATTCTTTGATTGTCTCTGTTGCGGAACATCTCACTAGTGATGCGTTCCGCGCGGTGTAACGCGAAGAGAAGTGGAATGTTGGAAAACGGTCGTCCCGTTTCAAGCGGCCCTCACGTCGAGGGCCAAACGCACAGTGTGTTTGGTCCGTGCTATTATATAGCGTCTTCACGGGGAAGTACCTGCCGCCAGTTTTGGAATCGTTCTGAGATACCCCATATCGACGACATTCCCGGGTAGTGACAATCGTACTTTCAGTATGAGGAAGATTAACCGTGTGGGGACCCGACCCTCCGTATGTCACTGCACGAAGCTTCGTTCACCATCGACTCGAAGACGGATTTAGAGGCTGCCCGCCGGATTCTGGAAGAGGTATACGACACCGTCCGCGAGGAGTCACGAAGTGTCAGAGAAGGGTCCGAAGACGCGAATGAACTGTTAGCCGCGTTCAAAGAACTCCGAGACGCTGCGAAGGAGCCAACGACAGGGAAACTGACGATTACCTATGAGCAGTACGACACCGAATTCGATACCCTCGCTACCGACTAACTGGTCTTGTCGGGTGTCTGTCCCTCGAGACGAACTTTCCACTTTCTACGAAAAACTCGGTACGGACATGGGAACAAGACCCCGGAGCACCAGCGCCAAGCCTACTGTCTCGCCGTCGGGTAGATTTTCGGTTGCCCTAGTTGACTTCTAACTGGTGGATTGCGACGGCTCCTGCTCTCGTGAACGGACGTCTCAAAATAGACCAAAGTCACATATGTCGCCCATCGAATCATCGCGGAAGGCGACACCGGCCCGGACGCTGCTGTCGAAGCATCAATGAGTACAGAGGAGTGATTCACTATCCATTCCTACAAGTGCCCACGTGTCCGTAATTGACTATGGTAGATCTGATTTCTCTCGGCGGACTGTTTCTCGCCTTTTTCCTCGTCGTCATGAACGGAATCTTCGTCGCTGCGGAGTTCGCGTTCGTCAAAGTCCGTCCCACGCAGGTGAATGCGCTCGTCGAACGAGGCAAACCGGGGGCAGCACTCGTGCAGGACGTCATCCAGAATCTGGACGACTATCTGGCTGTCAGTCAACTCGGTATCACGCTCTCGTCACTCGGCCTCGGCTGGATCGGTGAACCGGCTGTCGCAGCGCTCATCGAACCGGTCTTGGGCCAGTTGCTCCCTGCGGAAATCGTTCATCTCGTTGCTTTCGTCCTCGGGTTCGGTTTCATCACGTTCCTCCACGTGGTGTTCGGCGAACTCGCCCCGAAGACGTTCGCTATTCAGGAGGCCCCACGTATCGCGCTCCTCGTCGCCCCACTCATGAAGTTCTTCTACTACGCGTTCGTGCCCGGCATCATCGTCTTCAACGGGACGGCCAACTACTTCACCCGCCTCGCGGGTGTCTCTCCGGCGTCCGAGAGTGAGGAAACTCACACCGAAGCGGAGATTCGTATGATTCTCACCCGTTCAGAGGAGACGGGACACATCGACCTCGACGAAGTCGAGATGATCGAGAGCGTCTTCGAACTCGGGGACACGGTCGCTCGGGAGGTCATGGTTCCGCGTCCAGACGTGGAAACTGTGACTGCCTCGATGCCGCTCTCGGAACTCCGGTCGGTCGTCGCAAACGGGACCTACACGCGCTACCTCGTGCTCGACGAGGACGGGAATCAACCGCTTGGATTCGTCCACGCCAAGGACATCCTGCGAGCGACCGAAGCTGAGACGGAAGAAGACAGCACGACCACAGCGCGTGAGCTCGCACGAAGGGTCCTCACGGTACCGGAGACGCGTCGTATCGACGCAATTCTCGCCGACTTTCAGACGCGTGGAGAAGGCCAGATGGCCGTCGTCGTCGACGAGTGGGGTGTCTTCGAGGGCATCGTGACCATCGAGGATATCCTCGAAGAGATTGTGGGCGATATTCAAGACGAATTCGATACGGGTGCACAGGAGCCATCCATCCAGAAGAGGGACGACGGAGCGTACGTTGTCGACGGAGGGGTCTCCATTCAGGACGTGAACGACCAACTCGACTCTCGATTCGAGAGCGACGACGTCGAGACGATCGGTGGATTGGTCTTCAGTCGCCTCGGCAGAGTCCCCGAAGTGGGCGACCAGGTCGATGCGGACGGGTACGCGCTTCAGGTCGAGGCTGTCGACGATACTCGAATCGAACGACTCGTGATTCGAGAGGCACAGGAAATTCAGGACTCGGACGACGAGTAGCGTCTGAGTGCCACTCACGAGCGAAAAGCGTGGTAGTAGCGCACGTTCTAAGGGCGTCACCAACTACCAAGTAGAGAGCAAAGCGAGACAAAGAGTGGTTCTACGACACCGCCTCCATTCGGACCGATTGAAACTGGACTTCACTCCTCGGAGTCTACCGAAACGAGAGGCCCTGCCCCGCACTCCGGGCACTGCTCGTGCCGGGTATCGAAGCGTGCTTCACACGCTTCGCACCGGTAGTTTGACCGTTGGGTAGCGGTTTCGGTAGCCGCCTGCTTGAACTGTTCGACCTGTCGCCCGGCGCGTCTGAAAAATCCCATCCTCTATGGTAGCATGTGAGCGACAAGCCGATAAGCGTTCGTAGGATGGTCGGTATCTGAGCGAACAGCCCATCTCGACAGAAGAACGAGGCGAGTGTCTCGGGACATCGTCCCGAGGTAGTTTTCGGACTGTTTCGCTACCCAACTCGCTGGTGTGCATACCAGTCCTTTTCCCGCGTCAGCGTCTCCATTTGGTGTGGACTTCTCTATCGTTTCGTTGGCAGTCCAGGGTCTCGGCATCCCGTCTGTAACGGCCGAGATGCTCGTCGTTTTTGCGATTATTCTGCTCGCGCTCGTGTTGTTCGCGACCGAGTGGTTTCCCATCGACGTCACCGCGATTCTGGTGATGGTGCTATTGATTGTACTCCAACCGTGGACGCAGATATCGGCTCGGGAGGGAATCTCGGGATTTGCGAATCCTGCCACGATAACCGTCCTCGCCATGCTCATCCTGAGTACCGGAATCAACCGAACCGGCATCGTCCAGTTGCTCGGTCGGAAGATGGCCGCGTTCGCGGGGTCAAACCGACGCAAGCAGCTCGCGGCGACGATTGGCATCACCGGCCCTATCTCGGGACTCATCAACAACACGCCGGTCGTCGCTATCTTGGTCCCGGTTATCAACGACCTCGCACATAACGGGAACACCTCTCCGTCGAAATTGCTGATGCCGCTGTCGTTCGCTTCGATGCTCGGCGGCACGTTGACGCTCATCGGGACGTCGACGAACATCCTCGCGAGCGATATCGCAGCCCAACTCGGAGCAGAGTCCCCCGAACTTGGCCTCCACGCGTTCGGCATGTTCGAGTTCACCAAACTCGGACTCATCGTGTTCGTGGTTGGCTCGCTCTATCTGATGACGGTCGGCGTTCGACTGCTCCCCGAACGGATTCCCGCTGACGAGGACCTCGTCGAGGAGTACGCCCTTCAGGAGTACCTCGCGGACGTCGTCGTTCCAGCGGACTCGTCGTTGATCGGAAAGACGGTCGAGGAGGCACTCGGAGACGACGAACTCGACATCGACGTGTTACAGTTGATTCGATACGGCGAGCGCTATTCGGAACCGCTCGCTCGCAAGGAGATCCGCGAGAGTGACACACTCCGACTCAGGACGAACCGGGAGACGCTCGAGCACATCATGGACACAGAAGGCCTCACCTTGAGAGGTGGCCCCCGAACTGAAGACGACCTGCATCCAGACGACGAAGAACCCGTGCTCGTCGAAGTCGTCATTCCGTCGGGGTCGTTCCTCGTCGGTGAGACCCTCGCGAGTTCGACCTTCAGACAGCGCTACGACGCGAACGTCCTCGCCTTCAGAACCCGTGGTGACGTCGTCCGGGACCGGTTCGAGAACATCCGTATCCGGGTTGGTGACACGCTCTTGGTGCAGGCACCTCCGGATAGCCTCACCCGCCTCGTCGAGAACGAGGACTTCATCGTCGCCCACGAGTTCGACGAGGTGACCTATCGGAGCGACAAGATTCCCTTCGCGGTTGGAATCATCGCCGGCGTCGTCGCACTCCCAGCACTGAACATTCTGCCAATCGTCGTCTCTGCGTTAGCAGGGGTCGTGGCGATGGTCTTCACTGGCGTCCTCAAGCCGACCGAACTCTACTCGTCCGTCGAGTGGAACGTGATTTTCCTCCTCGCTGGCGTCATCCCGCTCGGTATCGCCCTCCAGCAGACGGGTGCGGCGGCGCTTCTCGGAGACCTCGTCGCTTCGACCGCGGTGTTCTTGCCAGCAATCGGTGTTCTCTGGGTGTTTTACGTCGCAACCGGTCTACTGACGAGCGTCATCAGCAACAACGCGAGCGTCGTGTTGATGATTCCGGTTGCTGCCAGCGCCGCCCAGTCGATTGGTGCGAATGCATTCGCGTTCGTCCTCGCCGTGACGTTCGCCGCCTCAACGGCGTTCATGACTCCGGTGGGATACCAGACGAACCTCTTCGTGTACGGCCCCGGCGGCTACAAGTTCTCGGACTTCCTACGGGTCGGTGCGCCGTTGCAGTTGTTGTTGTCGGTGGTAACTGTCCTCGGAATTGCGTTCTTCTGGGGCGTCCGCGCGTGACACGGGTGTTCTGACTCCGCTGTGAGATGAGGACCCAGAGCGTCCTCTTCACCGTGTTTACTCGTCCATTATGACGTGTGGGTCGTTCATCTGTACCGTATAGATACGCTCTCTCGGGATGTACGTGTACTCGTCGTCGCCGTGATGAATTTGCCAGTGGTCCTCTCGGTAGTTCAGTTGCTCGTCGTCGATCTCTTCCGAGACAGTGTCGTCCACACCTTGGTAGACAATTGTTGCCATGCCCTAGCGTTGAACGGCCACGTCCATAACGTGGAGGGCCACCTTCACTAAGAGAGGGTCGTGAACAGGAGCGTTCCGAACGTCTGCTGAGGAGCCATTGTTCTCGGTATCCCTACCGAAGACCCGTCTTACTTATCGCAGTATCATCGTCAGCATATCCGTCAGTCTGGGCCACGGTACGAACGTTGATTGACTTGGCCGCCCTCCCTAGAGCTATGGCAGAGTTCCCTGACGAGCGACAGATCGTACTGCGTGCGCGGTCTCAGTTAGATCAATGGACGAGAGATGCCCGGAGGGAGGCATACGCTGAACTGTTCGAAGGCGACCGACCAATCCTCACCGAAGCGGAACTCCGTCTGCTCGACGCGCTCGATTCCGAGCTGGAGCGAGAGGGCGGCGATGGTGTCTGGGGAACTGACCAGTACGGAATCCATACGGCTGGGACATCGAGTTCTGACACCTCCCTTGGTGTAGTCTGTGTCTATCACCCACAAATCACTAAGGACTCTGTCCTTCGGGGGCGAGACGAACTTGACGACGAGACCGAAGAGCGACTCAATGCAGCGCTCTGGCGATATAGCGAACGGGTTGCGACCCTCATCGAAGCAAAACTCGACGAGTTCATCCGCCGAACACAGCAGTAACCCCCGGTTAGACCCACTTTCGGATGATCGTACGCGTCAATGCTCTATGTACCCGAGGCGTTCACACCGACAAGTGTCCACACAGTTATGCGAACCGGGCGCCTATATAGAAGGATGACTGGCAACAATCGGGGCCAAGACGAGAACCCAGACGACGAACAGCGACAACAGCCAGAGCGGAAGCGAGAGGAGGTACGCGACCGCGCTCGTGAACCCCGAGCGATGAGCGGCGACCCTGGTGGGCGGCTTGGTGGTCTTGATGCGGTACTCGAAGCCCAGGACTACCCAATCACGACCGATGAATTGGTCGAGGCCTATGGCGACTACGAGATCGAAACGCAGGGCGGGACGGAATCCCTCGAAGAAGTGCTCGGACCAACACATAACCAAACGTACGACTCCGCCGATGACGTCCGAAGCCGGATACTTGGCCTGATACACCGTTGACACCTCCCTCGTCACGAGTCGGTTCATTCCCACAGACTCGCCACAAGAGGCGCTCATCAAAGTGGGACTCCGAAAATTGTAGAGGCCCTACATCCGAGAGGAGCTATATTGTCGTCCGACGCCGTCCTACTGGGCTGGGGAATCGGTTTTTCGAAGGGCTGGGAGTAACCGGAACCTCACAGCATGGGTTTTTGGAGATAAAAACAATGCAGTTAATACAAAATTAAATATATAAAAATAAATACATATACTTAACCCCTGTCCCGCCGTCTATACTATTGAGACTCCGAGGAGACGTCCACTTTGGTACCGTTCTGAGCGACCCAATACGCCGTTCTCAGGGATTCTCCAACAAACATCATGAAAGTCGCAAAAGACGCCGTACCGACCAGAATCGACAGCCCTGTCGCCGTCGCCCGCCAACAACCGGATTTCGGAGACACGACTGGTTACGGGACACTCGGAGCAGAGTACTTCACACTCGCACAGGGAACCGACATCACACCACTTCTCAAGGGGCTGAAAGATGACCTCTGCCAGGCCCCTCACTGGGGATACGTGGTGAGCGGGGCGCTCACCGTCACATATTCCGATGGAAGCAACGAAGCCGACGAAACCGGAGACCTGTTCTACTGGCCACCGGGACATACTGTCCGGGCCGATGAAGACACGGATTTCGTTCTGTTCAGCCCTCAGCACGAACACGGGGAAGTGATGGATCAAATCCAGAGGAACATGGAACAGAGTTCGTAATCACTCTGCGGGGGCAGGGTGGCTGGTACGACGAATCGAATCGGCCTGTGGGGAGCACACAGTTTTAGCACCTCACGGCTGAACGCACGCGCTAGAGTCTTTGAGAGTGTCCGGGAGGGGATTTGAACCTCAGTCGAAGCAAGCTGCTCGCTAGTTCAAATCCCCTGACTCACATTTCTGACTTCACAGTCCGCGCGACACGCACAGCGGTCGCTTGGAAGGTAGTTCAGCAGAGAAGTGCTCGGTAGGGGATTTGAACCCCTGTCCTCGGCTCGAAAGGCCAAGATGATTGGCCGGACTACACCAACCGAGCTTCTGCATTCACGAGTGGTAGTTGGACTATTTTAAGAGTTGCGTTCCGTCGCCGGTGAGTGAGAGGAACCCACTCACGGAGGGCGATTACTCGCCCGTGAACTCAGGGTCGCGGTCGCTCGTGAACGCCGCGATACCCTCCATCAGGTCGGAGGTGGTAAACAGGAGGCCGAACGCCTGTGCCTCGACTTCAAGGCCAGACTCGGTGTCTTCCCACCCGTTGTGCATCGCGCGCTTCGTGTAGCGCTGTGCGACTGGCGGCCCCTGTGCGAACTGCTTGGCGTACTCGAACGCCGCGTCTTCGAAGTCGTCGTTGCCGACGACTTCGTTCACGAAGCCGTAGTCGGCCATCGTCGCCGCGTCGTAGCGCTCGGCGGTGAAGATAATCTCCTTCGCACGGCCGGTGCCGACGATTCGCTGGAGGCGGACAGTGCCGCCCCATCCGGGGAGCAGGCCGAGGTTGTGTTCGGGTTGGCCGAACTCGGAGCGCTCGGTGGCGATACGAAGGTCAGCGCACATCGAGAGTTCCATCCCGCCGCCGAGACAGAAGCCGTCGATGCCGGCGACGACCGGCTTGTCGAGGTCTTCGAGTTTGCCGAAGGTCTGCTGGCCCTTGCGCGAGAGTTCGACGCCGCTGACGGGGTCTGCACCACCTGCGGCGATGCTCGTCACGTCGGCACCTGCCGAGAACGCGCGGTCACCTGCGCCGGTGAGGAGGACGGCGCGAACGTCGTCGTCGTCCGCGAGGACGTCCAGCGCCTCCGAGAGTTCGTCCATCAGTTCTGTACTGATGGTGTTCATGCGGTGTGGTCGGTCGAGCGTGATGTGGCCGACGCCCTCGCGAACGTCGACGCGGATGTCGTCGAAGGCGAGTTCCGCCTCACCTTCTGCTTCGCCACCGTAGAAGCCCTCGCCAGATTTGGCGAGGTCACGGAGGTACTCGACGGCCTCGTAGCGGTCCTCGCCCGTCTCATCGTGGAGTTTGTCGAGCGTGCCGACGAGCGTGGCGATACCCTCGTTGTCGGCCATCTTGGCTGGGCCGTCGGGGAAGCGTCCGCCGAGTTTGACGGCGCGGTCGATTGCTTCGGCGTGGGCGACGTCGTTCCCGACGAGGCCGGCGACTTCGTTCGCCATGACGCCGAGCAGGCGGTTCTTCACGGACTCCTTGCCTTCGTCGTGGGGAACCTGCGCACCCTCGCCGTCTTCGTAGTCGTAGAACCCTTTCCCGGTCTTCTGGCCGAGGTTGCCCTCTTCGACCTTCTCGGAGAGGAGTGGGCACGGCTTGTACGCGTCACCGAGCACCTCGTGCATGTACTCGAGGACGTGATAGCCCACGTCGATGCCGACGTAGTCGGCGAGTTCGAAACTCCCCATCGGGAGGCCCATGTCGTACTTCGTCGTGGCGTCGACTTCGGCCATCGTCGCGTCACCGGAGTGGACAATCCACGCTGCTTCGTTCATCAGTGGGACGAGGATGCGGTTGACGATGAACCCGGGACTGTCCTTGCGGACGCGGACGGGCGTCTTGCCCATCTTCTCTGCGAGGTCCTCGACGAGGACGAGCGTTTCGTCGGCGGTGTGCGCGCCGGAGATGACCTCGACGAGGTCCATGCGCACCGGCGGGTTGAAGAAGTGCATCCCGCAGAAGCGCTCGGGTCGCTCGGTGACTTCCGAAAGTTCGGTGATAGAGAGACTGGACGTGTTCGTCGCGAAGACGGTGTGGTCCGGTGCGTACTCTTCGAGGTCCGTGTACACGTCCTTCTTGATGGACATCTTCTCGGGAACGGCCTCGATGACGACGTCGGCGTCTGCAACTGCCTCTTCGAGGTCGACGACCGGTGTGACGCGGTCGAACGCGGCGTCAGCGTCTTCCTGCGAGAGTCGGTCTTTCTCGGCGAGTTTGTTCAGCGACCACTCGATTTGCTCGTAGCCTTTCTGGACGAACTCGTCTTTGATGTCTCGGAGGACGACGGTGTACCCGGCGAGGGCGGCGACTTCCGCGATGCCGTGGCCCATGTTGCCTGCTCCGAGAACAGTGATGGTGTTGATATCGTCTACCTTCATGGACAAACGTTACAGTGTGCATTGGTTTCAACGTTTCCATCACGTGAAATGTAAACTCATTCCTCGTTTAATTGAGACGTTTGACGACGGTTCGAGGGCAGACTGCCGAGGTCAGTCAACGCTCCGCCAGAGGTAGAGACTGGCGTAACTTCGGTACGGCGTCCACGTCTCGGCGCGTTCGGCCATCTCCCCTCGCGAGAGGGCGTCGGTTTCGACGCCGAAGACGTGTTCCATCCCGCGCCGAATCCCTAGGTCCTCCACGGGGAACACGTCCTCACGCGCGAGCACGAAGATGAGAAACATCTTCGCCGTCCAGACGCCGACGCCGCGAATCTCGGTCAGTGCGTCGATTACCTCGTCGTCGCTCATCACGTGGAGTGCGTCCGCGGACAGGTCGCCCTGAAACGCTTCGGCCACGTTGCGGACGTAGCCCACTTTCTGGCCGGAGAGACCACAGTCCCGAAGCACGTCTTCGTCTGCCGCGAGGACGCCAGCGGGTGTGACCTCGACACGGTCGAACAGGCGGTCACGAATCGTCGCGGCGGCAGTCGTCGAGAGTTGCTGGTTGACGATAGAGACGACCAGTCGCTCGAACGGGTCGTTCGCTGGGTCGAGTGTCACGGGGCCGTGGTCTTCGACGACACTGCCGAGGTGTGGGTCGGTTCGGAGTGCCTGATAGGCGTCGTCACTCATTCTGCTCGAGGTACGGCGGTCGGAGAGAAAAGTCGTGCGTCGCCCGCCTACTCTTCGAGCATCTCTTCTTCTTCGTCGTTCTCGTCGTCGCGGTCAGCGTTGGCGCGGCGGCGAACGTCCACGCGGTAGTGTTCGAGGATGTCGCGGCCGAGGAGGAGCGGGTAGTCCATGTGCGAGCGGTCTTCGACGCTCGCAGTCACCGTGTGCTGGGTACCGCCGATACCGATGACGAGGTCCACCACAGGGCGGGCCTTCCCGCGCTTGAGACTGCCGGACTTCACGCGCGTCATGCTCTTGATTGGGCCGGCACCGATTTCGGCGGCGAGACTCGTGTCGATGCTCGTCCGGGTCGCACCCGTGTCTGATTTGGCGAGCGTCTGCTGGGAGCCTTTGGTCCCGTTGACGACGACTTCCTCGATGTAGCCGATGAGGGGTGCTTCGCCGTTGAAGATGGGGGACTCGGCCGGTGCGCAGGACGGCACGGAGTCGTCGAGCGTGGCCGAGAGTTCCTCGACACGTTTCTCGTCGACTTCGCCGCCGGCGCGCTCGATAGCGAGTTTGGCGATGTACGGCGCGGGACTCTTGCCCGTCGCTTCGTAGAGTCCTTTGAACCCGGCAGTCGGGTTGGCTTCGAGGACAAACCAGCCGTCGTCGCTCTCGACCAAGTCGACGCCGACGTAGTCCATCTCCATGACTTCGGCCGTGTAGAGCGCGGTTTCGCGGGCTTCTTCGGGCATCTCGTCCGTCGCGTTGAGTACCTCACCACCGAGGGCGACGTTCGTTCGCCAGTCGCCGTCCGGCGCATAGCGGTACATCGCACCGACGATTTCGCCGTCGACGATGTAGACGCGCAGGTCACGGTGTCGCTGGTCGTCGTGGTCGATGAGTTCCTGAAGGAACGCCTGCCGGTTGCCGACCTTCGGATTGACCGGTTCGGTCAGGTCGACCTTCCACGTGCCGCCGCCGTGCGTCCCGATGGCGGACTTGTAGACGCCGACTTCTCCGAATCGCTCTCGGCCCTTGTTGAGTCGGTCGTTCGAGAGTGCGAGAAGCGCGTCCGGGACTTTGATGTTCCAGTTGGCGAGCGTCGCGGCCGTGGCGAACTTGTGAATCGCCGCGAGAACCGCGTCCGGTTCGTTGAGCATCGGTCGGATGCGGTTGAACGTCGTCGCGAGGCCGAGCAGTTCGGCCGGTTCCTCGGTGTTCGAGAGGAGAAGTCGATTCGCGATGATGTCCACCTCAGGTTCGACTGTCACCTCGCCGTCCTCGATACTGACTGCCGCGTTCTCACGTCGGAGCCAGACCGGTTCGTGGCCGAGGTCCTCAACTGCGTTCAGGATTGCTTTCGTCTCCTTGCTGTTGTGGAGTGAAAGAACCCCAACACGTACTTCGTCGCTGTTGTTGGTGGACATACTCAAACGAACTCGGGCGGGTTTCAAAGGTATGACGGTCGATTCCCGTGTCTAGGGACTAATAGGTAGAAGAATCGTCCAGTTTGGCGCGGCGCGACCGTTTATAAGCCCGGCCGCCCCATCGGTGTGCATGGCCGACAACGAGGCCTTCACCTACAACGGAGGGAAGGTCGAGCCGGGTGAGACACAAGACATCCGGTACGGCATCTCGGAGACGTATCTCGGTGACCCGGTCCGCATCCCCGTCACCATCATCAACGGGGAGAGACCGGGACCGACAGTCTTCCTCTCCGCCGCCGCCCACGGAGACGAATTAAACGGCATCGAAGTCGTCCGCGAGGTGGCCTACGAGTGGGACCTCGCGGACCTCGCGGGGACCCTCGTCTGCATGCCGGTGATGAACGTCCCCGCGTTCCTCGCCCAGCAGCGATACCTCCCTATCTACGACCGCGACCTGAACCGGTCGTTCCCCGGGTCGGAGACGTCGACGGGAGCGAAACGAATGGCTCACCGAATCTATCAGAACTTCATCGCCCCCTGTGACCTCGGTATCGACTTTCACACGTCCACGCGTGGGCGAACGAACATGTTGCACGTCCGTGCCGACATGTCCGACCCCGCAGTGGCACGCCTCGCCAACGCCTTCGGGTCGCACGTCATCATCGACAGTTCCGGGAGCGATGGGATGCTCCGTACCGAAGCGTCCAACCGCGGCACGCCGGCGATTACCGTCGAGATGGGCGAAGCACACCGGTTCCAGCGCGAACTCATCGACGAGGCACTCGCGGGCGTCGAGAGCGTCTTCGCGGAGTACGGCCTCCGTGAAACGTCGACAGTCAACTGGCCCGGGTGGCGCACCGTCATCTCCGACGAGAACGAGAAGACGTGGCTCCGCGCCGACGCAGGAGGCATCGTCGACATGCACCACGAACGCGGCGCACTCGTTCACCGAGGCGACCGTATCTGTACCATCACCAACCCGTTCAAAGACGACAACGTCACCGTCGTCGCGCCGTTCACCGGACTGCTCGTCGGTGTCCTCGAAAACCCCGTCGTGTACCCCGGAAATCCGCTGTGCCACCTCGTCGAACTGAAGGACAACGTTCGGCGCGTCGTGGAGCGTGAACAGTCCGCATCGCCCGAATCGCCCGTGTGAACGAAGCGGGGGGTAAAGGAGACGATACGGTGTCCGGCGATTTTTGCGAACCTTGATGATACATCATACACGTAAGTTCTATACCCTCCCCGTCCCGACGCTCACAAGAGCATGAGTCAGTCTTACAATCGGGGCCTCATCGAGGACTTCAGTCGATGGCGGGAGTTCTCGGCCGGCATGTGGGCCTGGATCTTCCACAAGTTCACCGGCTGGGTGCTTGTGGGATACTTATTCACCCACATCGCCGTCTTATCGACGGCCCTCTCGGGCGCGGCGGCGTACACGAACACGATTCAGGCACTGGAGAGCCTTCTCGTCGTACGCATCCTCGAAGTTGGACTGCTCGCTGTGGCGGTGTTCCACATCCTCAATGGGCTGCGACTGCTGTTCGTCGACCTGGGCGTCGGCTTGGAAGCACAGGACCAGAGCTTCTACGCCTCGCTCATCCTAACGGGTGTCATCGTCATCGCGAGCGTTCCAACCTTCCTCTCTGGGGTGAGCATCTAATGGCAGAACGATACACGTCCTTCGAACCGGGCGGACGCCGGTGGCTGTGGCAGCGCCTCACCGCCGCGTTCCTCGTCGTCGTATTGGCGTTCCACTTCTTCCTGCTTCACTTCCTGAACCACGCGGACGAAGTGACGTTCGCCCTCTCGCAGGCGCGGATGGAGCAGTTGACGTACTTCTCGCTGATGATTCTGTTCCTCATCACCGCGACGTTCCACGGCGTCAACGGCGTCTACAACGCCCTCGTCAACATGGGCCTGTCGGGCTCCCGGAAGACGGCGGTTAAGGCGATTCTCGGTGTCGCGAGCCTCGTCCTCATCGTGCAGGGCGTCCGCACCGCACTCGCGTGGGCCGGAGGTGTCCCCATCTAACCATGAGTACGCAAGTTCCCGAACACGTCGAAGACGAATCGTCCGCTGAATCCGTCTCACCCGGCAAACAGAAGCGCGACCAGAAGAAGCGCGAACGTGCGCAGCGAATCCAAGAGCAGCGTGAGGCCGAAGCGGCCGAGAAAGCGCGCTCCGAGGACGACACGTACCACCTCAAGGTCTTCCGGTACGACCCCGAGGTGCCAGAGAAGCAAGAACCACGCTTCGACGACTTCTACGTCCCGTACAAACAGGGGATGACGGTCCTCGACGCCCTCATGTGGGCGCGCGACCACTACGATTCCTCGCTCACCTTCCGGCACTCCTGCCGGCAGGCAATCTGTGGGTCCGACGCACTGTTCGTCAACGGGTCGCAGCGACTCGGCTGTAAGACGCAGTTGTCGGACCTCGCGGAACCCGTCCGCATCGAACCGCTCCCGCACGCCGACGTGGTCAAGGACCTCGTCGTCGACATGGAGCACTTCTACGACCAGATGGAAGCGGTCGAACCGTACTTCCAGACGAACTCGCTTCCCGACGGCGAACTCGACGAACAGCGCCAGACGCGCGAGAACCGCGAGAAGGTCAAAATGTCGACGCGCTGTATCTGGTGTAGTGCCTGTATGTCCTCGTGTAACATCGCGGCCGGCGACAACGAGTACCTCGGCCCGGCGGCCATCAACAAGGCCTACCGCTTCGCGATGGACGAACGCGAAGGTGAGGACATGAAGCAGCGTCGCCTCGAGATTCTCGAGCAGGAACACGGTGTCTGGCGCTGCCAGACGCAGTTCTCCTGTACCGAGGTGTGCCCGAAGGACATCCCCCTGACCGAGCACATCCAGGAACTCAAGCGTGAGGCAATCAAGAACAACCTGAAGTTCTGGTGAACTTCTCGGTGAAACCCTGAAGTCAGAACAACCCTACGACACACTCAAACACACCATGTACGAACACGACGTTATCGTAGTCGGCGCGGGCGGGGCAGGCCTGCGCGCGGCTATCGCGGCACACGAGGAAGGAGCCGACGTGGCCATCGTGTCGAAGCTTCACCCGGTCCGAAGTCACACGGGCGCGGCCGAGGGCGGCATCAACGCCGCACTCCGCGAGGCCGACTCGTGGGAGGACCACGCCTACGACACGATGAAGGGCTCGGACTATCTCGCCGACGCACCGGCGGCCGAGACCCTCTGTAAGGACAGTCCGAAAGAGACCATCAAACTCGAACACTGGGGGATGGCGTTCTCCCGTGACGACGACGGACGCGTCAGTCAGCGCCCGTTCGGTGGCCTCTCGTTCCCGCGGACGACCTACGCGGGCGCAGAGACCGGTCACCAGTTGCTCCACACGATGTACGAGCAACTCGTCAAGCGCGGCATCAAAGTCTACGACGAGTGGCACGTGACGCGACTCGCCGTCTCCGACGAAGAGCGGCCGGAAGACCGGACCTGTCACGGCATCGTTGCCTACGACGTACAGACCGGAAAAATCGAAGGCTTCCGCGCCCGCAACGGCGTCATCCTCGCCACCGGTGGCCTCGGACAGGTGTACGACCACACGACCAACGCTGTCGCCAACACCGGTGACGGTGTCGCGATGGCCTACCGCGCCGGCGTCCCGATGGAGGATATGGAGTTCATCCAGTTCCACCCGACGACGCTCCCCTCGACTGGTGTCCTCATCACCGAGGGTGTCCGCGGTGAGGGCGGTATCCTCTACAACGAGAACGGCGAACGCTTCATGTTCGAGTACGGGTACGCCAACAACCTCGGCGAACTCGCCTCCCGTGACGTCGTCTCCCGCGCCGAACTGACGGAAGTCAACGAAGGCCGCGGTATCGAAGACGAGTACGTCCACCTCGACATGCGCCACCTCGGCGAAGAGCGCATCATCGACCGTCTCGAGAACATCATCCACCTCTCAGAGGACTTCGAGGGCGTCAACCCACTCGACGCACCGATGCCGGTCAAACCCGGCCAGCACTACGCGATGGGTGGCGTCGAAACCGACGAGAACGGCGAGACGTGTATCACCGGTCTCTACGCCGCAGGTGAGTGTGCCTGTGCGTCCGTCCACGGCGGCAACCGCCTCGGCGGCAACGCACTCCCCGAACTCATCGTCTTCGGGAAGCGCGCCGGCCACCACGCCGCAGGCAAGGACATGGAAGAAGCCAAGATTACGACCGGCAAGGTCGGCGACTACGAGGAAGCCGAGCTCGAATCGCCGGTCCAACTCGGTGAAGTCGGTATCGGCGAGGACGTCGTCGCCGACGGCGGCGCAGCGGCCGACTCCGGTGCCTCCGTCTCCGGTGCCGACCTCGTCCAACGTACCGTCGAAGACGAGCGTGAGACCGTCGACGCACTGCTGGAGAAAGAAGACGGTATCCAGCACGCCGAGATTCGCGAACGCGTCCAGAAGTCGATGACGCGCAACGTGAACGTCTTCCGTGAAGAAGAGGCCCTCAAGGACGCACTCCGCGACATCCGCGAGGCCCGCGAACTCTATCAGGACGTCTACGTGGGCGACAAGTCTCGGACGTTCAACACGGACCTCCTCCAGACGCTGGAGACGCGGAACATCCTCGATATCGCCGAAGGCATCACGCTCGGTGCACTCGCGCGCAACGAGTTCCGCGGTGCCCACTGGCGCAAGGAGTACCAGGAACGCCGCGACGAAGAGTGGCTCAAGCACACGCTGCTCTCGTGGAACGACGGCGAACCCGAACTCTGGTACAAGCCGGTCATCCTCGAAGGCGAGAACAAGACGTACGAACCGAAGGTCCGGAGCTACTAAGCGCTCTTCGGCCCGTCGGGCCTCACGACTGCGAATTCTTTCGACGCCACCCTGTCGAGTGACTGCGCTGTGTGGCCCTCTTCGTTCGCCTCGTCGGCTGAATCCCCCATCAGAACCGGGTGGGTGACCAACGGCTATTTTGCCGGAGGTGCCCTACGTTCGCCCGGAAGGGTGGCTCAGTGGTAGAGCACACCGGCAGTGACCGCTCGCGGTCGATCCGGTGGATTTCAATGGCTTCGCGTGGTTCGACTCCCGCCCCTTCCGTCGCTTCGCCGTGTGCGGACTGATTCCCGAGTGGCCGCCACGTGAGCGGTCACTCGAACCTTCGACGACAGTCGAAGTCGAGACCGTCGCAAGCCGTGTTTTCTCGCATGTACGTTCGTGACGAACACAACGATTCGCTCGATTCCGAGTACCTCGTGGCCTCAGTCGCGTCCTTCGATGTTCGACGATTGTTGTAAGAGAGTTTTATTATCGTCGAAGCAAAGAGGATGACGACGACTATGCAACAGACGGTTCCGACCATCGAACTCCCTGGCGAGCTCGAATCCCCCTCGGCGAAACTCGTGTATCTGTATCTCACAACCCACGACGGGGCGTCCATCACCGAACTACAGGACGGCCTCGAGATGAAGAAAATCTCACTCTACAGCATCCTCAGCACGCTCTGTAAGCGTGAACTCGTTCGACAGGAGTCCGAGCGATACCACGTCGCTCAGTGACTGCGCGGAGACCGCGCCGGCCGGACGTCCGCGCCGTCACGGACCATGTCCTCACAGTACGGACACACTCGCGGGTTGTCCATCCCGTCGGGTGCGAAGACCCGAGCGTACGCGGGCGTCACGAACGATTCACAGTTCTGACATTCCGGCATGGTATCTAATATCCATCATGAATGTCACATAAGTTTTCTCCCTACAAATACGCGAGAAGGCCGCCGATGACGAGGAGCGCGAAGATGAGCAGTGACACCGCGAGCATGAACTGGTCTGTCGCGTTCATAGTGGAGTGACGTTCTCCGTCGAAATAAATCGTCCTCACGTCGAGGGGTGTTCGAGTCGTTCTGATTTTCTCCATCGATAATGACGGAGATAGAACTAAATTCGAGGGCTCCGTGGACACCGTATCAGCGCCTAATGGAGTATGTGTATGCGATGACTGGGTTGCTCGTCGGCCTCCTTCTCGGAGCAATCGCAGTCGTGACTGCACTCACGTACACGCCGTACGGAGCCTCGCTGTTCGACACCGCAATCACCGCGGTGACCGGTGTGACGCTCCAACTCGGTAATCTGCTCTCTATCTCGGCACTCACTGCGTTCGCGTTCGAGGGACTCGCACTGGTCGGTATCCACTATCCAATCGTCGTTCCGGCGGCGTTCGCCTACACCCTGACGCACGTGACCGTCTACTACTCGTGCATCCGAATCACCGACCTCCAGTCAGAGCCACTCAATCCCGATATTATCATCAAACATAATCCGTTTCGTGCGCTCGTGCTCGGTGTCCCGGGGTCGCTCTTGCTCATCCGTGTTCGCCCGCCGTCGAGGCGGAACTGAGGCCTACACCGCCCCGCTACAGTGGCCTCACTTCTTTTAGTCTGTCCACCCGAATCACGATGCGATGCGCGTTGCAGCCTTCACCGACATGACCGGTCCCGACGGTGTCTCGATACTCGACCGACCGACTCCACAACCGGGGCCGGGAGAGGCCGTCGTCGACGTCGAGGCCGCCTCGATTAATCGCCACGACCTCTGGATTCTGGAGGGTGCAGACACGCGGTTCGACGACGACGACCTTCCGTTCGTCAGCGGCCTCGACCTCGCTGGCACCGTCAGTGCCGTCGGTGACGGCGTGACTGGAGTCACTCCCGGCGACCGCGTCGTGCTCTGCCCGAACCAGACCTGCGGTTCCTGCCGATTCTGTTACGAAGGCCCCGAGAATCTGTGTGAGTCGTTCTCGCTCTTCCACGGTGGCCTCGCGGAATCCGCCCTCGTCGACGCGAATCGTCTCATCGCACTCCCCGACGGTGTCTCGACGACGCACGCCGCCGCTCTTCCGACAGCGTACATGACCGCGTACCACATGCTTCGCCGGGCGTCAGTCGGGCCGACGGACCTCGTCTTCGTCCCCGGTGCGACGGGCGGCGTCGGCGTCGCCGGCATCCAACTCGCCACCGCCCTCGGTGCGGAGACCATCGGAACGTCGTCGTCGCGTGCGAAACTCGACCGAATGGAACACCTCGGCCTCGACCACGCGATTCACTCGACCGACGCCGACGAGATACGCGCCGCGGTTCGAGAAATTGGGGCTCCGGACGCAGTCTTGAATCACCTCGGTGGTGAGTTCACACGGGTCGGTCTCGACGTCCTTCGCCGTGGTGGGACGATGGTCGTCTGCGGTGGCACTGCCGGTCGATTCTCTGAGATTGACGTTCCCGGTATGTTCCTCAAGCACAAGCGACTCGTCGGGAGTACGATGGGGACGCAACCAGAACTCGAAACACTCGTTGACCTCGTCGCCGACGGGTCACTGGTCCCCGAAATCGACGAGACGTACCCACTCGAAGAGACTGGTGCCGCCTTTGCGACCATGCAGAACCGCGACAGCGTCGGGAAACTCGTCGTCACCATCTAGGAGACACACAGGCCGGTTCGGTCGGTCTGTGACTGGTCGAGTTCGACTCGTGACTCCCGTCTTCGGTCGTCACGTCGGTCCGCAGAACAGAGCCAGGAGTGGGATTCGAACCCACGAAGTCTCGATTACAAGTCGAGTGCATGAACCGCCCATGCTCTCCTGGCGCGTCTTCCGATTATCGGTCCTCCTTTGAGTGTGTATCGTTTTGTATCGATTTCTCCAGTTCGATTCGGTGTGGACCATACCCGTGGCGGCGATAGAATCGGCGGGCCGCTTCGTTGTCCGCCATCACGTCCAGTGTGACCACGTCGACGCCGGCGTCACGGAGTTCCGTCTCCGCAGCGTCGAGGAGACGACCACCCAGTCCGTCGCCGCGTCTCTCTGGAACGACGAACAAGTTACTGACAGTTCCGCGTGTCACGTCCTGTTCGTACGTTCCCGCCTCGACTTCGAACATGACGAACCCGAGGATACCGTCGTCTGTCTCGTCGCGGGCCACGAGAACGCCATCGATAGTGATGTGACGGGCCAACGATTCTCGAATCGTGGGACGGTTCACCTCGGCACGGAGGTGCGACCCGAACGCCCTCTGGTCGGCGGCCAGTTCGACCCACAGGTCGGCGAGGGATTCGAGGTCAGACATCGTGGCCGGAGTGACCCGCATATGCGCTCTATCGGCCCCGAGAGCGCTTTTAAGTATCGCTATTTCCCGGATGGCAGGTCCAATCGCAATGCCGCAGACAGTCAGATGGGGGTATTGACCTGCAATCGCATGAGAAAGATTTATGTCCGTTAATCGGCCCCACATACCATGAGGATAGTTATCAATGGGTATCGCCGAAACCTACTCCCGGGGCAGGGAATTCGCTATCGAGCGTCCGTTCGCGCTCGTACTCGGAGTCATCGCAGCAGTACTGCTCGGTGACCTTCTCCTCGGGCTTGCAACTGGGCAGACGCAGTTTGCCGATATCGGCACGCTCGTCTGGGATGGTCTGATGCGGGGGCTCGTAATTGGCCTCGCGGGCATCGGGTTGTCAATGACGTACAGTATTCTGAACTTCGCTAACTTCGCGCACGGGGATTACATCACCGCCGGGGCGTTCTCCGGGTGGGCAACCACGTACCTCATCGCCGGCCTCGGCCGAGCAGACATCGGTGCGCTGCTCCTCGTCGGTGCTGGTGGGTCGGTCTACGGTGGGACCATCGGCATCGGGATGCTCTCGACGCCGCTGGCTGTCGTCGCCGGTATCGTCGTCGCGGGCGCGTTCGCCATCGCGCTGTCGCTCGGTGTCGACCGGTTCATCTTCAAACCGGTGCGGAACGAGGACGGCATCACGCTGCTCATCACGAGTATCGGTGTCGCGTTCGCGCTCCGCTACCTGATGCAGTTCGTCTTCGGGTCGGACGTTCGCGGAACGACCGCGCAACCGCCGTCTATCGGACTGTACCTTATCGACGGGACAGTCTTCATCGACGCGCACGACATCACGCTCCTCGTCATCGCTTCCGGTCTGATGATTGGCGTCCACCTGCTCTTGCAGCGGACGAAACTCGGGAAGGCCATGCGTGCGATGGCCGACAATCAGGACCTCGCACTCATCACCGGTATTCCGACCGAGCGCGTCGTTCGCTCGACGTGGATTATCGGCGGGGGCCTCACGGGAATCGCCGGTTACATGTTCATCCTCTGGAAGGGAACCCTCGGCTTCAACGATGGGTGGCTCTTGCTGCTTCTCATCTTCGCCGCGGTCATCCTCGGCGGTATCGGTTCCATCTACGGAGCGATTACCGGCGGCCTCGTCATCGGCCTCACCGCCTCGATGGCGGTTCTGTGGATTCCGTCGGCGTTCGCTCGGGCAGCAGCCTTCGTCGTGATGATTGTCATCCTGCTCGTGAAACCGTCCGGTCTCTTCAGTGGGAGGTCGACCGCATGAGCGTCAGAGACGACATCGCCGCCCGTATTCCGGGTGGCGACGCGGGTCTCATCGTCCTGATACTCGCGTCTGCGTACCTGCTGTACATCTTGGCGGGTATCGGACTCGGGTACGACCTCCGCGGGCAACTCAACTCTATCGCGACGCTGACGTTCTACATCGGCGTCTTCGCGATGCTGTCGCTCGCGCTCAACCTCCACTGGGGATACACGGGGCTGTTCAACATCGGTATCGTCGGCTTCATGGCCGTCGGTGTGTACGTGATGGCCTTCGTCTCGAAACCGGTGTTCGTCGCCGGCGGCGCCGCACAAGTCGGTGGACTCGGTCTACCGCTGTGGGTCGGTATCATCGCCGGCATGCTCGCCGCCGCGATACTGGGGCTGGTGGTCGCACTGCCAGCGCTTCGGTTGCGGGCGGACTACCTCGCCATCGTGACCATTGCCATGTCAGAGATTGTCCGCTTCAGTTTCCTCTCTGGTAACCTCCAGGAGTTCACCCTGTTCGGAACGAGAGTCGGGTTCGGTGGCGGGTCGGGGCTCATCCTCGACTTCGTTCCACCGCTCGAAGCGTTGTTCCGCTCTGTGGGTCTCTGGGGTGCCTACCTCGGGTTCGTCGATGCGTTCCAGACTATCGTTCCGCGGAATCCAAAACCGGTCGTCGACGGTCTCATCTACGGGGCGTTGCTCCTCGGATTCGTCGCCGTGTACTACTGGCTTCTCAAGCGGACCGGTGAGTCGCCGTTCGGCCGGGTTCTCAAGGCGATTCGCGAAGACGAAGACGTGGCCAACGCACTCGGGAAGAACACCGACGGCTTCAAAATCAAGTCGTTCATGCTCGGCTGTGCCCTCATGGGCCTCGCCGGCATCCTCTGGCTCATGCCACAGGGTGCTGTGACGCCGAACTTCTTCCGTCCGCGCGTGACGTTCTTCGTCTGGATTGCCCTCATCATCGGTGGAGCAGGGTCCAACACTGGGAGCGTTCTCGGCGGTGCTGTGTTCGCCGCGGTGCTCTACCAGGGGCCCCGGTACTTCCAGAACCTCGTGGGAACCGTCTTCCCCAACCTCGACTCGCCGTCCGGGTTCGGACAGGCGATTTCACCGCTCATCTCCCAGTTCGACCCCGTGCCACTCATGCTCTACACGGTCGACAGTATCCGACAACTCCAACTCGTGGTGATGGGTCTCGTCCTCATCTGGCTGATGCACAACCGGCCGGAGGGACTCCTCGGTCACCGCAAGGAGACGGCCTCTGTCATCTCGCTCGACCGTCCGAAGTCGATGACCGCCGCCGATGGCGGTACCGATGGAGAGGTACGGACAGACGGTGGGGTCACCGAAGACGACAGCACGGCCGCTGTCGAAGGAGGTGTCTCTGATGAGTGACGCTGCCAACCCACCGGCCGACGACGTCGCGAACGACGCCGACGATGGCGCACTCGGTGCGTTCGCGTCCGGCGTCGAGACGACAGAGCAGTTCCCCCTGCAGGTCGAGGGACTCCGCAAGTCGTTCGGCGGCATCACCGCCGTCGACGGCGCGTCCTTCGAAGTCGAAGCGGGGACGCTCACCGGTCTCATCGGCCCGAACGGGGCCGGCAAGTCCACGACGTTCAACCTCATCACGGGGATGCTCAAACCCGACTCGGGGACTGTGACGTTCAACGGCGAGAACATCACGGGTCTCGAACCCCACGAAATCGCGAACCGTGGCATGGTTCGGACGTTCCAAATCGCTCGGGAACTGAGTGATATGACCGTCCTCGAGAACATGATGCTCGCGCCGAAACAACAGCGGGGTGAGAAACTGTGGCGGTCGGTCGCACCGGTCGTCCGTGACGACGTTCGCGAGCAAGAAGAAGAACTCCTCGAACGTGTCTGGGCAGTCCTCGACTTCTTCGACATCGACCACATCGCACACGAGTACGCGGGCAACCTCTCCGGTGGCCAGCGGAAACTCCTGGAGATGGCACGGGCACTCCTCACGGACCCCGACATGCTGCTCCTCGACGAACCGTTCGCCGGGGTCAACCCGACACTCGAAAAGAAACTCCTCACGCACATCCACGAACTTCGCGAACAGGGCTACACGTTCCTGCTCGTCGAACACGACATGGACCTCATCATGAACAACTGTGAACACGTTATCGTCCTCCACCAGGGGAAGGTTCTCACTGAGGGGACGCCCGACGACATCCGGAGCAACGAAGAGGTCATCGAGGCCTACCTCGGAGGAAACGTATGAGCGTCGACGCGAACACCGACGCGACCAGCGGTGCAGGAGTGGAGGACCGCAGCGACGTCCTCCTGCGCGTCCGCAACCTCGACGCGGGGTACGGCGACCTGCAGATTCTCACCGACGTCGACATGGACGTCTTCGACGGCGAATACGTCACCATCGTCGGGCCGAACGGGGCCGGCAAGTCGACGACGATGAAGTCCGTCTTCGGACTCACCGCCCTCATGGGTGGGACTGTCCAGTTCCAAGACGAGGACATCACCGGCCGACGACCCGAAGAAATCATCCACGTCGGCATCGGGTACGTCCCACAGAACGACAACGTCTTCCCGACGCTGACGGTCGAAGAGAATCTCGAGATGGGCGCGTACATCCTCGACGAGGTGCCGCAGGACGCGATTCGGGCGGTCTACGACCGTTTCCCCATCCTCGAAGAGCGGAAACACCAGAAGGCAGGGACCATGTCCGGCGGGCAACAGCAGATGCTCGCGATGGGTCGCGCACTCATGCTCGACCCCGACCTGTTGCTCCTCGACGAACCGTCTGCGGGTCTCGCACCCGACCTCGTCGAAGAGATGTTCGACAAAATCGACGAAATCAACGAGGCCGGCACGGCCATCTTGATGGTCGAACAGAACGCGAAGGAAGCGCTGCGACGCTGTGACCGCGGGTACGTCCTCGCGAACGGACAGAACCGCTACATGGACCGCGGGTCGGCGCTCCTCGAAGACGAACAGGTCCGACAGGACTTCCTCGGCGGGTAATCTTCGGCAATTCCTTTTTGGCAGTTGGACGACGCGGAGAGTCGTCACTCAGCTACAGAAGTACTGGACCGTCTCGACAGATGGGACGCCGTCTTCGATGTGTATCGTCGCCTCGCTGTGCCAACATTCACAGGCGACGTAGGCGGCGGTATCTCTCCCAGCGTCTGTCTCGACAGTGACCTCGTATTCGTCACCGAGTGGCAGCGTTGCCGTCAACCGGTCAGTTCCCGGTGCGACGGTCTGTCTCGTCTCTGCGACCACCTCGTCGCGGTTCGTAATCGTCGCCACCACCTCGGACGCCGCCTCGTCCTCGTTTTCGACGGGAAAGACGACTTCCTGTGGCCACCCACCGCCGACGCCGAGTGTCCCGTCTTCGGCGACGAGTACCGCCAACGTTGGCCACCCCCACGACTCGGGAACGCGCCACTCGTCGATAGTCTGCCGCCCGTCTGCCGTCTCAACGACCACGTCGTAGGTTCCATGTGAGTCCACGATGGGGTCGGTCGTGGTTTGCCGTCCACTCCCGAGTTCGAGTATCCGGTCGAAAAATCGGTCTCCGTCGTGTTCGAGTGCGACGGTGAGCGTCACATCCTCGTCGCTCTCGTTACGCACGTCGAGTCCCGGTGGGACGAAGATGTCTTCCGCACCGGCGATAGTGTACGGAAAGTCCGCACCGAGGGGGTCACTGGTCGTCACCTCGACGACTGAAATCGTCTCGTCAACCGTGACGACGAAGGTGAGAAATTGGGCGTTCGGCGAGAGTTTCCAATCGGACTCGAATCGGTCGCCAGAGTCGAGTTCAGCGACGATATGGTACGTCTCACCGGGGGTGAGTTCGCCGCCCATTCCTCGCTTGCCGACTCCGTGCGTGTTCACCGTCCGCGTGATGACCGGGTCACCGCCACGGGTGATGGAAACCGAGAGGAACCGCTCTCGATAGATGCGGCTTTCGACAGTGAACCGAACGACCGGTTCTCCCGGTGTCTCCACGCCATCGTCAGGGGATGTCTCTGTCGCCTCGTCGGACACGGTTGTGTCCTCCGGGGTCGTCGTTGTCGTCCCGAGACAGCCGCCGGTGCCGACCAGAACTGAACTAGAGAGAACCCCGAGGAGACGGCGTCGATTCATCGTCTACACGTCTCGACGTGCGGTGAAATGTCTACTGTCCGTCACGGTCTGGAACCGAACGAGAGCGCTACCGCTCTCACCACTTTGCGTCGAAAGAAAAATCCGAGTTTTGCGCTTAGTTCTCCGGACCGGAGAGCGCCGACTCGATGACCGAGGAGTACGAGGATTCGCCGATGTTGAAGGCGACCTGGTTGTACACTTCGCCGTCGAACTGGTCTGCGAAGACGTTCGAGAAGCGCTCGGAGAGCTGCTGACCGTAGTCGTTGTTGACGAACAGCGTCGAGACGGTGCTGACTTCGAGGCGTTCGGCCATGACCTGCGCCATGACGCGGCCCTGCAGGAAGTCAGACGGCGCAGTCCGGAAGATGAAGTCGTTGTCTTCGAGGTTCGAGACCGACAGTGCCGTCGAGGACGGCGAACAGCCGACGATCTCGTTCGGGATGAACGCCTGCTGCGAGACAGGGACGTTCACACCGGACGACGCGGACCCACACACAGACGGCACGCCTGCGGAGACAAGCGACTGTGCAGCGGAGACACCAGCGTCCGGGGACGTCTGCGTGTCTTCGATTTCGGCGTTGACCGAGAGGCCTGCCGGGTTGGCGTCGTTGACCTGCATCACCGGAATCTGGGCGGCCTGAATCATCGGCTGACCGACTGCGGCAAGGTCACCGGTCTCCGGCAGCAGGATACCGACAGTCATCTCGCGGTCGGAGCCACCGGGACCGCTGTCCGCCGCCGGACCAGCACCATCGGGGCTCTCGCCTTCGAAGGACTGCTTTTCGACGTCCGTGGTCGCGTTGTTCGCGGCGTCGAACTCCCAGATGGAGTACGCTGCCTCTGCCGGGTCACCCTTCTCGTCGAAGTTGACCGACGAGGACGCGCCCTCGTAGCTGATGTCTTCGCCGTTTGCGGCCGCTTCGACACCTTCGACGAGGTTGTCTGGGCCGACGGTCATGCCGCCGGGGTTGGCGACGCGACGCATCTGTTCTTTGATTGCCGGACCGGAGTTCTCACCGGCCGCGGCGTTCGCGAGGAGCTGAACTGCGACGGAGTCGTAACACTGGGAAGTGAAGACACCGGGTGCCGCACCGTACTCGTCTTGGAACAGTTGGTTGAACGTCTCCTGATTCGGACCGCCTGCCGCCGGTGCCGTCCCGGTTACGTTCGCCATGTCGTTCCCGACCTGTCCGGGCATCGACCCGGAGCGAAGTCCGTCAGGAACGAGGATTTCTTCGCTCCCGTCGGATGCGCTGTAGTAGTCACGGAACAGCTGGATACCACTTTCCGGGTAGCCGATGACGACGAGCCCTTCGGGGCCGCCGCCACCGCCGCCGCCTCCGATACATCCAGATAGTCCAGTCAATCCTGCCGCGCCCGCGGCTCCCACTCCCTTGAGGAAGTCGCGGCGTACGATATCACGTACCATGTGTGAGGCAATGGCAACTCCCCCTTATAAAATTTACTCCCTACGTTTCGGCGTCTCTGGAAATTGCGGGTGACGGCGGTACGAGACAGCACTGATTGTCATCGTCAATCACCGTGTATTAAATAAGAAGAGTGAGAACGCCGTGAATCGCTGCGTTCAAACCGATTGCCGGGTGTCTTCTGGTAGATGACCATCCCGTCGTTCGTCATCGGCATCGCCGGGGGCAGTGGTGCCGGGAAGACCACCGTGGCCCGACTCATCACCGAGAACGTCGGTGAGTCTGTCACGCGGATTCCGATTGACAACTACTACAAAGACCAGAGCCACCTCGAGATGGCCGAACGCGAGCAGATGAACTACGACCATCCCTCCGCGTTCGAGTGGGACTTGCTGCGCGACCAACTCGCCGAACTGCTAGAGGGCCGCCCCGTCGAGATGCCGCAGTACGACTTCGAGGTTCACAACCGCAAACCCGAGCGAGTGACCGTCGAACCGACCGACGTCATCATCCTCGAAGGGATTCTCGCACTCTACGACGAGAACGTCAACGAGATGCTCGACTTGCGTCTCTACGTCGAGACGGACGCCGACGTTCGAATTCTCCGCCGCATCCAACGCGACGCCATCGACCGCGGGCGCGACCTACAGGGCGTCATGGACCAGTACCTCTCGACGGTCAAACCGATGCACGAACAGTTCATCGAACCGACGAAGAAGCACGCAGACCTCATCATCCCGGAAGGCGCGAACAGCGTCGCCGTGACGCTCCTCGAAGAGAAGGTTCAAGCCGAAGTCGAAGGCGACGAGACGCGGACGTGGGAACGCGAGGCTATCGAACAAGAGGTCAAAGAACGAACCGCGTTCGACGGGCCGACCAACTAATCGCCCGCAGAGAATCGAGAAATCGCTGTTCGGTCGTTACGCCTTCTTGCCCTTGACGAACTTGTCCGCGCCTTCGTAGAACCAAAAGCCGTTCTCGCGCATCGCTTTCCCGACGGCCTTGTGCAGTTCGACGAAGTCGCCGAACTCCTCGCCTTCGACGTGTTCGAAGATGTCTGCGAGCGAGACGACACGTTCGTAGTCGAGTCGAATCGGGTCGTCGCCGAATTCGTCGACGAACGCCGCTTTGTTCAGCGGGAAGTCCTCGTCTTCGTCGATTTTCTTGGCGATGACTGCCTGGCCGTACTTCCGGCCTCCTTCGCTCCCTTCTTCGCCGTCCGGGTCGTGTGGCCAATCCATACCCGAGTGTTGGGAGGCCGATTCAAAGCCGTTACGCATTTGTTGATATCTGTCATGGAAAATTCAGTGTCGGTGCCCGGCGCTGTCGTCGCTCTCACCACGAGAGAATGGTGTCGCGTTTACATTTTGGCAGGGGTCCTCTCTCTAGGCATGGCCACTTCAGGAACCTCACGCTCGGCGGCGTCGATGCGTTTCGAGGGCGGACTGAAACCCCTCGGTGCGTTTCTCGTCGTCACCACAGTGCTCGCAGCAGTCCTCGTCGTCGTCACCAACCGGTTCTTCGGTTCGGGGCCAATGTCCCCACTTGAGACGGTCCTCTATTTCGCACTCGGGTACGGCCTCATCGGGTTCGTCGCGTGGCGTGCGCTTCGCCGCGAAGGGCTTCGACCGTCGAATGTCGGACTCTCGCTCCAGAACGTGGTTCCGGGCGTCGTCCTCGTCGCCGCGATATGGGCCGTCGCAACCCTCCTCGGCGCTCTCGCTGTGGGAGGTGACGTCGAGGGTGGAATCCCCGCAGGGCTCACCGCCGCGAAGTGGCTCAGCCTGGTCGTTGCGCAACTCATCTTCGTCGGCCCAATCGAAGAGTTCGCGTTCCGTGGCTACTTCCAGAACAAGTTCGTGGCGCTCTTCGACGGCGGGACGGACCGAACGCGAAAAGTCGTCAGTATCCTCGTTGCGACGGTCATCTTTGCCCTGTGGCACATCCCACAACGACTCGTCGTCCAGGGACTGTCCCTCCCTGACCTCGTCCCCTCGCTCGCCGCCCTCGTCGCATTCGGACTCCTGTTCGGCGTGATATACGAACTCACTCGGAACGTCGTCTTCACCGGCGTCCTCCACGGAACGTTCAACTTCCAGCCGATTCTGGTACTGGGAGACAGTGGCGAACCCGTCACCGAGGTGATGCTCTTCGTCCTCCCACTCATCGTCGTCGCGGTGTGGGGCTACCGACGGTGGGCCACGGGTGCCCGACAGGACGACTTCGGCGTGCAATCCGGGCCGTCGATGGTGGCCGCGGATGGAGGGCCGTGAGCGAACGCTCGCCACGACCCCACGTCACAGGGATTTCTTCATACAGACGGCCGTCGAAGGGCAGAGGTCGTCGAACTCCGTCGTTTGCTGAATCGTTGCGGGCGGGTCGGTTCGCTCGATTTCCTCGTAGCCACGGTCGGCGAAGAACTCGCGGGCCGTCGTCGTGAGTAGGTAGAGCGTATCGATACCCTCGGACTGTGCCTCGGTTTCGAGCGCGTCACACAGGGCAGTCCCGAGTCCCTTCCCGCGTGACTCGGATTCGACGACGACTGACCGAAGCAGTCCATCGGGACCGTATCGCTCGATGCCACCGACACCGATTGGCTTCCCACCAGCGTCTCCGACGTAGAAACAGTCTGGCTTCGACCGAACGTCACGCGACGGTAAATCGTTGGCGTCGAGCAGGCTTTCGACGTACGAGAGGTTGCTTTCGGCCGGGTGGAGGGTCACACGCTCGTCGCTCATAGCTACTGTCGCACTCTCGAACGGCTAATGTCTTCTCCCGGTGCGCGATGCTCGCTGGGTTGGTCGCGTCAGAATGCGGTGGGACTGGGATTGTGAACCTCACTCGCAACGCTTCGCGTTGCTCGCTGATTCAAATCCCAGCCCGGTTCCTATGCACACGTTCACCGGAGACGCGCAGCTAAACCTGCGCGTCTCGGTTCTCTGAGAATGCGGTGGGACTGGGATTTGAACCCAGGATTCCGTGAGGAAACCTGCTTTCAAGGCAGGCGCGTTAGGCCGCTCCGCCATCCCACCTTCGACCGACACTTTCGATTCAGGTACCTAAGACCTGTCGCTCTCGATTAGTCGCGGGCGAGTTCGAGGACCCCGTCGGTCGATTCGACGCGAAGGCCCTCCTCGAAGACGAACGTCGTCGTGTGCTCGGGGACGACGCGCTCCGATTCGACCCGCGAGCGGAGAATCGGGACGAGTGTGGCGAGGTCAGCACCCGTCTCGACCACCGAAAGCATCGGGATGTAGTCCAGCCCCAACTCCTCGTCGTCGGCGCGTTCTGCCAGCGTCTCGACTGCAGGGGCCTCGTACACGTCGGTGAAGTCGAGCGGTTCGCGGAAGCCAGCGAAGTAGACCCGTCCTTCGGTCGACGGACCGAGCACCACGGGCGTACTGCGGAGTTTCATCGCCGCGCTGTCGATGTGTGTCCGACCGAGTTGTGGCACGGTTGGACGGACGACTGCCACCGAATGAACGTCTTCCTCTTCGAGGAGGTGCGTGACGGTGTTTCCGGCGCGGGCAGAGAACGACGACCCGACCTGCGGTTCGAATCTGACGTCGTCGGTTCCGCCGAGTGCGTCTGCGACGACGCTGCGAATCTCGGCTTCGGACGAGTGCTCACCGACGAATTCGTCGGGGATGTCGTTGTCAGTCCGGTAGTTGACGAGTAGGTCGCCGCCCGAGCGCTGGACGGCGATGCAGATGTCTTTCAGCATCGCGGCGTAGAGGTCTGCGGCGTCGTCTTCCGTGAGTGGACTCGTCGCTGCGAGGTCTGGAAGAACCAATCCGGGCCGTGGTGGTTCGGCGAGGACGGCGATGACGGTCATACTCTCTCCTCGCGCCGGCGAACCCTTGAACCCGCCGCTTGTCGTTGCCCGTGTCAGCGACTTCGGCGGCCCTTCGTCTGGCGGTAATCCCGCTCGAAGACCGACTCGCGGACGTGCTCGACGAACGCCTCGGTGTCCGCGTCAGCCTGCTCGGCCGGGTCCATCATCGGCACGAGTTCGAACCCGCGCCCGCGGATGGTCGTCGCGTGCTCAGCCTCGATATCGAAACTGTCCACAGAGCGCGTCGTGTAATCGAACGCGAGTGCTTCCAGCGCGGCCTGTCCCACGGGGACGATGATGTGCGGATTTATCATCCGTATCTCGGCATTCAAGAACGGCTCACACGTCGAAATCTCGTGTTCTGTCGGCCCGCGCTCGGGGTGACGACAGCGAGTCAGGTACGTGAGAAACACGTTCTGCACGTCGGGTTCTTCGGCGTCGGGGTCGGACCGCGAGAAGCCGAGTTCACCGAGAATTCGCTGGACTCGTTCGCCCGCCTCGTCGCCGGTGAAGGGGACACCAGTCCGCTCTGCGTCGGCACTCGGTGCCTCGCCGACGAAGAGGAACTCCGCGCCCACGTCGCCGTACCCGTGGACGACCTGCTCGCGGGCCGCACAGAGGGCCTCGCAGTTGGTGCAGTCGGTGTCCATCGAGAAGGGGTTCCGGAACTGGCGTTGGTGTGCGTCCACACGCTCCCTTTCGACTCTGGAACCAAAATCGACGCGGTCTGTGCAGTCGGCCCAGCACGCATCGAGTTCGCTTCGCTCAGTCGAACGCTGCCGAGCACAGCTCGGCATGCTCGATTTCACTACGTTCAATCGAACGCCGACAGCGACGCATCCCGCCCCGGAGAGAGATATCGGCGAATGCGCTGTCGGTTCCACCCGAGTGGTGAGACGACGCTCTCGGCCGCCCGAATCAAGAGACGGTCGTAGTAGTCGACGTCGACGTCGTCCGCGCGGGGACGCTCGAAGTCGAGTCGAACTCTGTCGGTGTCGCGCCCGTCCTCGTCGGCGACGACGTACCGGACGGACTGACCCGGTTCGCGTGGCACTCCGAGTTCGACGGAACGCTTCCCGGCAGCGGCGACGAGCGTGTTTCGGTCGTAGTCCGCGGGTGCCCGCGAGAGGCGACTCGTCACGAGTAACTCCTCGGTTGGAACGTCGCTCCGTCGGAGACGGGCGCGGTGGCGGACCAGTCGGTCACAGACCGCCGCCGGGCCGCGGTGTCTGTCGAGCGTCGAAATCAAGTCACGTTGGGCGTCGGCGACGAACGTCGGCGTGCTTCGCTGGCGAATCTCGACGCCTTTGTAGACGTAGTCGCCGCCGTTCGTTCGGCCGAAGTAACGCGTGAGCGCACCGCGGTCCATCTGACGCGTCGGGACGAAACACACCCAGTCGTACGTCGCTTCGACTTCCAGCGGGATGCCACAGTCGTCGGTCACCGTCGCTGCGAGGTCCGCAGGCGGTTGCGGGTCCTCGTAAGCCTGCGCAAGCCACAAGCTATCGACGATGCCGTGGACGACACGCCACCCGGCGTCTTCTGCCGCTTCTTTGGCCCGCAAGAGCAGGTCGCGGGCGACGGCGTTGATGGCTTCGTGGCACTCGATGCGGCCGAACTTCGCGTTCCGGTAGCCCTGATACCCGAAACACGAGACGAGAACCCACTTGATGGCACCCGACTTCGCCCGCGCAGAGGCGGCGGCAGACTCGTCGCCCGTTGCAGTTGCTTCGCTGACTTCGCGTTTGAGTCGTCGTCTGTCGGCGAGAAGCGGTTCGAGCACGTCGGGGAGGAACCCGCGGCGGTCACAGATGGCGTAGTCGAGTTCCGGGATGTCGGCGCGCCCGGCGTGACAGTCGCATCCGAGCGTATCCGGCGAGATATTCCACTCACAGATGATACGGGGGTACAACGAGGCGAAGTCGAGTTCGACCACATCCTCGTGGAGGCCGACAACCGGGTCGAAGGTGAACCCGCCGCGGTCGGCCGCGTGGAGCGTCTCGACGGATTTGAACGTCTCCGGCCGGCGCTTGTTCCACGGCACGAGCACGTCGCGGTCCATCGCTTCGCGCACTTGCATCGCCGTCAGCACGTTCCCGATGCTCGCCCACGACGCCTCTTGCAGTGGTTTCCACGAGCGCTCGACGAGGTAGCACAGGCCGTCGAGGCGTGACTCCGCCCACAGGAAACTGTTCCCGGTATCGACGATAGCCCGCCCCGGAACGGCGTATCTCGCCGGCGAGTGTCGGACCGTCCCGTAACTCACGACGGTGTTCTGGCGGGCGAGTCGTTCGAGACCACGGTTCGGGTCGCGACTGAGTGGACAGTCGAGTTCGAACTGCGCGGCGCGGTCACGAAGGAGTGGCAAGAGGCGCGCCGAGTTCACGACGAGTACGTCCGGGTCCTGTTCGGCGAGTGTTTCGGCGACTACTTCCACAACGCCGCGTTCGTCGCCAGCGACCGGGTCACCGGCGACAGACAGCACCGAGAGGTCGCCGTCGGCGAGTGACTTCTGCGGTAAGGAGAGCCGAAGTGTGCGGGGACGACGAGATGGGACCGGGGGTGTCTCGGTCTGCACACAGTACCGAAACCCCGGCGAGAGGTCCACGTTGTAGAAGCGGACGGCACCAGGCGAGACCCGGCCGAGCAAGTCGTCGCGGAGGCGACGAGCGAGTCGGCGGACACCTCGCGGGGCCACGAGAGCGACGCGGAGCACCTCGGTTCGCTCGCGCGAGTCGAGGCGGGGGTACAGTCGTTCGTAGCCGACCGATGCAACGGTGGGGTCGGCGCGGAGACGCCGACAGAGGTCGGTGAGCACCGACTCCGGCCCGGAGACGTACAGTTCTGGGGTGTAGTCGGTCACGCGGTGCGAGCGGGCACCGTCGTCGGTGAGGTGCCACTCGACGACATCGTCGCCGTCGAAATCGACCGCGAACACGGTTACTCGCCCGTGTCGTCGCTGGCGTCTGTGATGGTCTCTGGGGTGGTGTCCATCTCTGTACCGACGCGCTCACGGAGGCGTCGCAGTTCGCGCTCCTGCGAGAGGAGCATCGAGAGGACGACTGCACGATGCGGGTCGGCGGGGTTCGCGTGACCTGCCGCCGCAGCGTGTTCGTGCGCGCGCTCGAACAACCGGTCGAAGTCGGCCTTCGCCTCCGCACGGAGCGCACGGCGGTACGGCGACCACGACTCGCGGTACCGTCGGAGTGCGTCCCGATAGGTGGGATTCGTCCGGCCCATCACCATCCCTCCGCCGCGACTGCGTCGAGCGTCGGAACGGTGGTGGGACCGACGTGTGCGAGGTCTCCCTCGGGCGCGACACCGAGCAGTTCGACCCAGTACGGAATCGTCGTCTGCCAGTAGCCACGGTGGTGATACACGAGCGTCTGCACGTCCTCGCCGGTGAACGCCACGCCCTCGCGGGTGTCGCGACACTCGACGGTCCGGTCCGCAGTGTTGGCGAGTACGTCGCTAAACTGGTCGTCCGTTCCCTCGCGTGCGGTCACGAGTATCGGGACAGACAGCGACTCGGCGAGTGCATCGAGGATAGTCACCGCCGAGTCGAACAGCGTCCGCGCCTCGCCCGCAGGGACGTCTGGGTCGCGGTAGAGCGCCGGCAGTTGCGGGACGACGATGAGCGCCGTCCGCGACGAGACACGCCCCGGAAGCGACGAGACGAGTTCGTGGTGCTGGTAGGCGGTGAACGCACGGGCGATTCGGAGGCCCCGGAGCGTCCGTCTGGACTGTGCGTGTTCGTAGAGCGCGTGCGTGACGGCGTCGTTCCGCGAATCGACCCAGTAGGCGCTCCCGTCACGCCGGGCGAGTTCGGCGGTCACCAGTCGGTGGAGCGCGTGGCGGCCCTCTCGGGGACGCCTGAGGAGCATCACCCCCGGTTCGAGTCGCGGACACGCCGACGGCGTGTCAGTTCCCATCTCGGTTCGTACGTCGTGGTGTGGCGTGTAAAGTGCGAGCCATGGGTGCAGAGTGAAAGTGAAATTGTCGGGTTGGGGCGGCTCAGAATCCGAGTGGTGTGTTGACGTGCGAAAAGAGTGTCTGGCGCGAGTGAAAGTGAACGCGGACGGAGTATCCGAAGGAGAGAGACGCGACTTACCGGTCGAGGCCGCCTTGAGCTTTGATGTCCATGATGTGGCGGACGTTGAGGTAAATCTCCTCTGGCGAGGTGTCGCCGTCTGGGTCGTAGAGGTCGCTCACGCGATAGAGGATGGCCGACACCTGCCGACTCTCCGACGAGTCGCCGTACACGTCGTCGGCGATTTCGCGGATGAACGCCATCTTCTCGGGGTCCGCGGGAAACTCGGCGTCCGAGTCGGGGGCCATCTCCCAATCGACCTCGCCCGGGTCTTCACCCTCGCCTGCGTCCTGTTCGGTGGCCGGTCGTCCGCCGTCGCTCATTGCTCGCTGACCCTCCGGCGCTGGATGATGCCGGTCATGTCCGCGACGTTCTCCGTCATCACGCGGAAGGCGTCGGCCGTCTCGCTGTCGTCTTCGAGGACGATGGGTTTTCCGCCGTCGCCGCCTTCGCGGACGGCCGGGTCGAGTGGGAGTGCGCCGAGGAACGGCAGGTCGTTCGACGCGGCGAACTCGCGCCCGCCACCAGCGCCGAAGATATCGTGGCTGTTGCCACAGTCAGGACACCGGAACGTGCTCATGTTCTCGACGATGCCGAGGACGTTCGTGTCGTGCTTCCCGAACATGCGAAGTCCCTTGTTGGCGTCGTCGAGGGCGACGTTCTGCGGCGTCGTGACGATGACTGCACCGGTGAGCGGGAGCGTCTGAAGGATAGTCAGTTGCGTGTCGCCCGTGCCCGGTGGCAGGTCGAGAACGAGGTAGTCGAGGCTGCCCCACTGCACGTCGTCGACGAGTTGGGTGAGCAGTTGGTGGACCATCGGACCGCGCCAGATGACCGGGTCGTCCTCGCCGACGAGGAACGCCATCGACATGAGCTTCATGCCGTACTTCTCGGGCGGGATGATGGTCTGGTCCTGCGTCGCCTGCGGTGCCTCTTCGGCGGCGACCATCCGCGGCACGTTCGGCCCGTAGATGTCCGCGTCGAACAGGCCGACGCGCGCGCCGAGTTTCGACAGGCCGGCGGCGAGGTTGACCGCGACGGTGGACTTACCGACGCCGCCTTTCCCGGAGGCGACGGCGATGATGTTCTTGACACCCGGGAGGACTTCTTCCTCGTCGGGCGCGCGGTCATTCGGAATCTTGGCCGTGAGGTCCGCTTCGAGGCCCTCGTCGGCGAGAATCTCTCGAATCTGGCGGCCGATGTCGGACTCGGTCGGGGAGTACGGTGCACCGAGTGCGAGCGAGATGCGGGCGGTGTCGCCGTCGACGTCGATGGCGTTCACCAGTCCGAGCGAGACGATGTCGTCTCCGAGGTCGGGGTCCTCGACCGCACGCAAGAGGTCGCGTACGTCGGATTCGTTCATGTCGGTTCATCCGGCGGTGTGGCCGATAAGGGTTTTGTAAGGTGTGGTCACACAGTATCGGATACCCTCCACGCGGTTGACGCGAACGTTTCCGAATTCTGGTGAATGGTAACCAATACCACTTACGTCGTGGTCCCAATCGACAGCGAATTTATCAACGTACACTGCCAGAGTTCGACGTATGGTGCTGGTCGACGACTTCGGGCGCGAGGTAACCGGAGTCCGTATCTCTCTGACAGACCGATGTAACTTCGACTGCGTCTATTGCCACAACGAGGGGTTGGGCGACACGCGCGGGCCGATGGACCCCTCCGACGAGGAGATGAGTGCCGACGACGTGGTTCGGTTCCTCGAAGTCGTCGAGGAGTACGGCGTCCGCAAGGTGAAGTTCACCGGCGGCGAACCGATGCTCCGCGCCGACCTCGAAGACATTATCCGTCGGACGCCGGACTCGATGGAGACGTCGCTGACGACCAACGGGACGTTCCTCGGTGACCGCGCAGACGACCTCGTCGCGGCGGGCCTCGACCGCGTGAACGTCTCGCAGGACGCCCTCGACCCCGAAGCGTTCGCCGAGATTACCAAATCCGGCGCGTACGACAAGGTGATGGAAGGCGTCAAAGCCGCCGTCGAGGCCGGTCTCACCCCCGTCAAACTCAACATGGTCGTGTTCACGAAGACGGCCGGGTACGTCGAAGAGATGGTCGAGTACGTCGCCGAGAACGAGGGCCTCCAACTCCAACTCATCCAGTACATGCCCGAACTCACGGGTCGTCCGGACTGGAACATCGACATCGACCGCGTCCACCGGTGGTTGACCGACCTCGCCGACGACGTGGAGGTACGCGACATGCACCACCGCCGCCGCTACTACGTCGGGAAAGGAATGGTCGAAATCGTGGACCCCGTCGAGAACCCCGAGTTCTGTGCGAACTGTCATCGCGTGCGCGTGACGCACAAAGGATACCTCAAGGGCTGTCTGAACCGCAACGACGACCTGCGCCCGATGGGCGAGATGACTCGCGAGGAGATTCGCGAGACGTTCGAAGCAGTCGTGGAAAACCGCGTGCCCTACTACGGCGAGTACCTCGTCCGCGACGGCGACGGCGACTGGGTCATCAACGAAGAGTACATCGGCGTCTGAGCGGCGGGCGAACTTTTCTCGGCGGGCGACGTATCAGCGTTCATGACACCGACTGTCGAGCGACTGGTCCTCGCCACCGACGGAAGCGACAACGCCGTGCGCGCGGCGGACCACGCACTCTACCTCGCCGACGCCTTCGACGCCGGACTGCACGTCGTCTCTGCCGCCGGTGCACCCGACGGGACACTCTCCAGAGTCGCCGACTCGGTCCGCGCGAGAACGGCCGTCGAAGCCGAAGAGGCCGTGGCAGCAGTCACGCGGAAAGCCCTCGTGACCGACGTTCCCACGACGACGGCAGTCGTCGACGGGTCGCCAGCGAGAGTCGTCGTCGAGGCCGGACGCGACGCAGACGTACTCGTCGTCGGCCGACACGGACGCACCGGACTCGGCCGGTTCCTCGTCGGGTCCGTCACCGAACGCGTTCTCGACGACCCGCCGACGGTGACGTTAGTCGTCCCGGCAGAAGCAGACGCGACGCCGTCGTACGAGACGATTGCACTCCTCGTCGACGACTCGCCCGTCGGTCGTGCCGCCGCGACGCGGGCAATCGACGTCGCGAGCGCCACCGGTGCCAAACTCGACCCACTCGCCATCGTCGACAACCGTTTCAGCGACGCACCCGGGTTACGTCGCGCACTCGAAGACGAGGCACGCGGCCTCGTCAAGGACATCGCCGTCGAGGCCGCACGCGCGGCAGTCGAATCCGCTGCGACCGTTCGAACCGGCGTCCCGGCAGCCGAGTTGCTCGACTTCGTCGACGAGGTTGGTGCTGACCTCGTCGTGGTCCCCACCGACGCATCTCGCTCACTCGACCGACACACTGCGACGAGCGTCGCTCGGCGCGTCGTTCGCCGTGCGCCTGTCCCGGTCCTCGTCGTCCCGAAGGGGTCCGTGACGCGGCACCCCGGTGTGGAGCGGACAAAGAGCGACGAATAAATTTCTGGAGGGTTTTTTGAAGTTTCGTTCAATTTATATTCGTTCGCTCCTCAGAACCCGATGTTGATTGTACGTTCAGTCAGTCGGGGCGACCCGGCGTGAGCGTGCGTCGGTAGTCACCCCACCCCACCCAACAACCAACACACTCTCCCCACCCCGTATCTCACCCGAACGCCAACCAACCACCTCCAAACACCCCACTCAACTCACCACCGTTCCCACTCCATGAAATTCTCACGAGCACTCGTCGTCTTACTGGTCGTCCTGGTCGCTATCCCGAGTCCAGCGATGGCCGGCATCGTCGGTGAACCGAATCTTCAGGCATACGCGCCGAGCAACAAACTCGTCCCCGGGCAGGAGACGCCCCTGAACGTCGTCGTCACGAACTACGGCGGCGACACCGAATACCGACAGTTCACCTCGTCGGAGAGTTCTGCGTCGCTCTCGGACCAGCAACGCGCGAAACTCGAAGCGCAGGTCCGGTCCGCCCGGAACGTCCGACTCACCCTCAAGTCCGGTGACGCACCGGTCGAGGTGAACACCGCGACGCTTCCGGTCGGCGACATCCCGCACGCGACACAGCGTGAAGCGACGTTCTCCACGTCAGTCAAGGAGAACGCCTCGCCCGGCACCTACGACATGACGCTCGCCGCCACGTTCGAACACGACGAATCCGTTCGTGACAACGGCGACGTGCAGAACGAAGAAGACAAGACAGTCAAGATTCCCGTCACCGTCGTCATCGAAGAAGCACCGCGCTTCGAAATCGTCTCCGTCGAGACCACCGCACAGGTCGGCGGAAGCGGGACGACGACAGTCACCATGCAGAACGTCGGGTCCCAGACGGCCTACGACTCCTCTGTCGCGCTGACCTCGCAGAACTCCGAAGTCACGTTCGGACAGGCCGCGAGTGCGACCAGATACGCCGGTGAATGGGGCGTCGACGAGACGCGCGAACTCGAATACGAGACCGTTGTCGCTCCCTCGGCGGCAGTCCAGCAGTACACCCTCTCGGCAGTCGTGAACTACGAAGACGAAGACGGCGTGCCCCAGCAGTCCAAGAACCGCGCGACCGGTGTGACACCGCTCGCGGAACAGTCGTTCTCGCTCGACGAGACCGATTCGACGCTCCGCGTCGGACGCGAGACGACGGTCAGCGGCACTATCACGAACGATGGCCCACAGACTGCCCGTGACGCCGTCGTCGTCATCTCGTCGAAGTCCCCCAACACGAACATCAAAGAGACCGAGTACGCCCTCGGAACGCTCGACGTGGGCGAGTCCGCGGACTTCGCGTTCTCGGTCGAAGTGACCGACTCGGCAGACGCCGGCCAGCGGCAACTGAGTTACACCGTCGAGTACCGCAACCCCGACGGCGACACCCAGCAGTCGAAGGCGTTACTGATGAACGCCGAGGTGAAGCCCAAACAGAACCTCTTCGGCGTGGAGACGAAAAACGGGTCGCTCGAAGCGGGAAGTCCCGAGACCATCACGCTCGTCGTGACCAACAATGGCGACGAGACGTACCGGAACATCGACGCGAAGGCCTTCGCCGACAGTCCACTGGCCCTCGGTGACGACACCGCGTTCATCCAAGAACTCGAACCCGGCGAGTCCACCGAGGTTCCCCTCGAACTCTCCGCCAGTGCGTCGGCGAGTCCGAAGACCTACTCGTTCGATATCGACTTCGAGTACGAAAACGAGGACGGTGAGCGCAAACTCTCCGACTCGTACCCCGTGGCAGTCGAGGTGACTGAATCGACGGGCGGCGGTGGTATCTCGATGCCACTCGTCGGTGCCGTCCTCGTCGTCGGCCTCGGCATCGTTGGCTTCCTCTGGTACCGCCGGTAATCGCCCCACCTCTCCCTCACAATGATTGACTACGAAGTGTACGTCGACCGCCTCGGTGGGTACATCACTGCCCACCCCGGCAGAGTCATCGCCCTGTTCTTCGTGGCGACGCTCGTCTTCGGGGCCGGCCTCGGAAACATCTCGACCGACGCCGGTACCTCACAGTTCACCGATAGCTCGCCGGCACAGGAGGCACTCGACGACGTCAACCGCGAGTTCTCCCCCGCGTTCGAGACGAGTTCCGGGAGTACCCAACTCATCCAACAAGATTCGAACGTCCTCTCGAAGCCGGCGATGCTCGACATGTTGCGCCTCCAAGAGCGCATCATGGACCGCCCGAGTCTCCGCGCCACGTCGGCGTCGAGCGTCGCTTCGACTGTCGCCCAGACGCTCGACCCGTCGGCGACCACACTCGAAGAACAGATTGCCGTCCTCGAATCTTCGTCGCCCGCCGAGGTACGTGCCGCAGCGAAGCAGGCGACGGCGAACCCCAACGTCGCCTCGCTCCTGAGTAACGACTTCAACCGTGAGTCGGTCAAGGCCTCCTCGACTATCGGCGTCGTCAGCCACGAAGTCCCCGGCATCTCGTCGAGCGCCGGAACCTCGGGGACGAGTCCGATGACGGACATCCAAGTCGAGATTCAGACGATGACCTCCGTCGCAGAGAGCGATATCACCGTCTTCGGGAGCGGCATCATCTCCAGCGAGTTGGGCAACGTCATCGCCGACTCGCTGTTGCTCGTCGTTCCCGCCGCGGTGCTCCTCATCTTCGGGTTCCTCGTCATCGCCTACCGCGACCCCATCGACCTGCTGCTCGGGGTCATCTCGCTCGGCTTGGCGATTATCTGGACCTTCGGGTTCATGGGACTCGCAGACATCCCGTTCAGTCAGATGCTCATCGCGGTGCCGCCGCTCTTACTCGCGGTCGGTATCGACTTCGGCCTGCACGCCGTCAATCGCTACCGCGAAGAGCGTGTCAAGGACGTTGCGCCCGTGCCCTCGATGCGGACGACGGTCAAACAACTCTCCGTCGCGTTCTTCATCGTGACCGGGACGACGGTCCTCGGGTTCCTCGCGAACGTCACGAGTGACCTCGGCCCGATTCAGGACTTCGGTCTCGTCGCCGCCGTCGGCATCCTGTTTACGTTCCTCGTCTTCGGGGTGTTCCTCCCCGCGGCGAAACTGTACGTGGACCAACTCCGCCAGAAGTACAACGTCCCCGAGTTCGCCTCGGCACCACTCGGCAGCGAAGGTGGCCTCCTCGCCCGCGTCCTCTCGGTCGGTGTCTTCATCGGTCGTCGAGCACCGCGTGCGTTCCTCGTCCTCGTCCTCGTGACGACTGTCGTGGCGGGGTCCTACGGGACGGGCGTCGACACGTCGTTCTCGCAGGAGGACTTCCTGCCACCCGAAGAACAGGCCGATTACCTCCAGCAACTTCCCGAACCGTTCAAGCCCGGTGTCTACACGGTCACAAAGGACCTCAACTACCTCGAAGACAACTTCGAGACGACGCAGGGTGACAGCGTGACGATATACATCGAAGGGCAATTACGGGAAGACTCGACGCTGGAGATGATTCACCGAAACGGTGAGGACCCACCGGAGACGTTCATCACCGAGGACCGCCGCGCCGAATCGACGAGTATCGTCACAGTCATCCAGAGTTACGCCGCGCAGGACCCCGAGTTCGCGGCGCTCGTCGCCCGCAACGACGCCAACGGAAACGGCGTCCCCGACGACAACCTCGACATGATATACGACGAACTCCTGTCGTCGCCCGTCTCCGGACAGGCGTCCTCGTACATCACCGAGGACTACCGGAAGACCCGAATCGTCTACACCGTCGAAGGCGACGCCGAGCAAGACGCCATCGTCGCCGACGGACAGGAAGTCGCCGACCGTCTCCGGATGAGCGGGGTCGCGACAGGGAACACCGTCGTGTTCAAGGCCGTCTCGGACACCATCTTCATGTCCGCCATCCAGAGCCTCGTCGTCGCACTCGTCGCGACGGCGGTGTTCTTGGTCTTCATCTACCAACTCCTCGAAGGCCAGTGGACCCTCGGTGTGGTCAACCTCGTTCCCATCGTCGTCACCCTCGCACTCCTCGCGGGGTCGATGCGCTACTTCGGCATCCCGCTGAACGCGCTGACGGCGACGATTCTCGCCATCGCCATCGGGTTGGGTATCGACTACTCCGCCCACGTCGTCCACCGATTCGCCGACGAGTACAACGAGGGTTCCGACCTCTACGAGGCACTCCACTTGACCGTCGGCGGGACCGGTGGCGCACTGACCGGAAGTATGCTCACCACGACGACCGGTCTCGGCGTCCTCGCAATCGCCATCACGCCCGTCCTCGGACAGTTCGGTATCGTGACTGCGTTGAGTATCTTCTACTCGTACCTCACCGCGCTCGTCGTCACGCCGCCTGCGCTCGTCGTCTGGGAACGGCTGACACAACGTGAGACGACCACCGCGGCGACCACGTCCCCCTGACGCACCCTCAACTGCATGCAATCGCCCCTGTCCCCCTTCGCCCGAACCGCCCGCAAAACAGCCCACTCGGACGCATCGCCCGCCGGTTCGCGCTCACACGCGACGCACGCGAAACAACAGGAAGTATCGTCCGCACACGACCCGTACCACTCACACGCCGACTCCACCGTGGCGTCACACGCAACGACACCCATCGAACACCCGCACGAAACTCCTCGAACGGAACGCTCATGACCGAGAACCAATCGAATTCAACTATGTCCGGACTCAGTAAGGTTCGTCCGTGGCTCGCTGCGATACTTGGCCTCGCCGTCACGGGACTGGGCCACCTCTACCTGCGGCGATGGCGTCGTGCCGCCCTCTGGGTCGCACTCGCGTTCGCCATCTCTGTCTTCTTCGTCCCCACAGGAGCGGTCGAATCACTGGCGACCGGCGGGGAGATACCACCGCTCGTGGACGTGCTTCCCGTCCTCGCTGTGAGTCTCGTCAGCGTCCTCGACGCGTTCTTGCTCGGCATGAAGCAGGTGTCTGAACCGAGCGGAACCGCAGTCATCGACGAGTCCGAGGCCGTGTCGTGTCCACAGTGTGGTCGGGACGTCGACCCTGACCTCGACTTCTGTCACTGGTGTACGACCCGACTCGACGAACAACGAGACGACTGACAAATCACGCGAGACATCATGGAAAACGACCGAATCGACACTGGACGAAGCGAGACGGAGCAGGCAATCATGGACGCCACGCTCAGAGCGCTCGCTAAACACGGCTACGCCGACCTCTCGATAAAGAACATCGGCACCGAGTTCGAAAAGAGCACGTCGCTCCTGTACTACCACTACGAAAACAAGGACGAACTGCTGTTGGCGTTCCTCGACTACGTCATCGACCTCTACATCGCCACCATCGACCCCGACGCCGACGAAGCCGACGCGGAAATTCGGAAGTTCGTCGGGTACGTCCTCCCGACAGACGAGTGCAACGGTGAGCACGCCACTCCGCCGGGACTCGACGAACTCGAACAGTTCCAGCGCGTCATCTTCGAACTTCGGACGCAGACGATACACGACGAGGACTACCGCCAGAAGTTCCGCGAGATGGAATCGTACATGATAGACACCTTTGCGACCCTCATCCAGCGGGAGATAAAAGCCGGACGCTACCGTGAGATGAACGCCGAGATGATGGCCGAGAACCTGATGGCGTTTCTGTTTCGGAGCCTCGACGTCCGTGTCACTGGGACGCGACCTGAGTCGGCACAGGCGATGCGAGAGTCGGTCTACTTCCTGCTAGACAACGTGATGCCGAAAGGCGGTCAACCGGGCGACGTAGCCACCCGAGAGACCGACTACGACGCCTGACCGGTCGCTGTTCGTCAGTTTTTGCTCACTGCGCCGCGAAAATCACTCCCGTGCTGCGCGCTTACTGTTCCGGGTTCTCGACGAAGTCGATGATAGCCTGTGCCCCTTGGAACCCGTCGTCGAGTCGGCCGACCTGTTCGCCGTCTTCGAACAGGAGGAGCGTCGGAACGCTTCGGATGGTGTACTCGTCGGCGACGGACATGTCGGTCTTCGGGTTGAGCATCGCGACGACCACGTCGGTCACTTTCGCGACGGTCCCGAGGACTGGTTCGATGCTCTGACAGATGGCACACCCGCTCGTGTAGATATCGAGGAGGACGCGGTCGTGTTCAGCCACGAGGTCGTCTAACTCGTCTTTGGTGTCGATGTGAACCGGTTTCGTCGGCGTGGTGACCGAATCTGTCGAACTCATTGTCCAGAATACGTAACTGGGGTAGTTATGATTTTGGTGAGACGACACAACACACCACAATACCCGTCAGCGGCACTGTCCCGCCGTACCACGGGGGAACCCTTTCGTGATGTTTAAGTAACGCCCCCGTCTCGTATCGCATGCAATCGCTGTAGGGGTGTATACCCCGAGTCCGACAGGGCGAAAATAACACACGAACGCAGTGTTGCGGTAGCCAAGCCTGGCCCAAGGCGCTGGGTTGCTAACTCAGTGGCGTCAAGCCCCCGGGGTTCGAATCCCCGCCGCAACGCTCACAACACGAGACTTTCCAAGTCATGAGTGCAGAAGAACCACAGGACGGCTCTCCGGAGGAGGAAGAGGACCTCCGTTACTTCATCCGAATTGGTCAGACCGACCTTGACGGAACGAAGACGGTAGAGCGCAGTCTGACGGACATGAAGGGTATCGGCAAGCGCACAGCGCGCATCATCGCCGACGCCGCGGAAGTCAACCGAACGGCGCTGTTCGGTAAGCTTCCCGAAGACGAAATCGACGCCGTCGTCGATGTCGTCGAGAACTTCGAGGACCACTCTCCCGAGTGGATGGTCAACCGACAGAAGGACTTCTTCTCCGGTGAGACCGCCCACATCACGGGTTCGGACCTCGAGGAAAAGCGTCGTCATGACATCAACCGCATGAAGATGATCAGCTCCTACAAAGGCGTTCGACACCAGCGCGGCCAGAAGGTTCGCGGCCAGCGGACGAAGTCCACTGGACGTACTGAAGGCACCATCGGTGTCAACGTCGAGGAGATCAAGGAGGCGCAAGCAGAAGAATGACGACTGGTAAAAACACCAAGTTCTACGAGACTCCGAACCACCCGTTCCAGGGCGAGCGTATCGCTCAGGAAGCGGACCTCCTCTCTCGCTACGGTCTCAAGAACAAAGAGGAACTCTGGCGTGCGCAGTCTGAACTGCGCAACATCCGCCGTGAGGCACGTCGCCTCCTCGGTGAAGCCCAGGGTGACACCGAGGAAGCAGAGGCGCTCGGAGCCGAGTTTATGGCACGCCTGCGCCGCTACGGGATTCTGTCCGCCGAGGACGACATCTCCCAGACGCTGCGCCTCGACGTGACGGACATTCTCGAGCGACGCTACCAGACGATTGCCTACCGCAACGGAATCGGACAGACTCCGCAGCAGGCACGTCAGTTCATCGTCCACGGACACGTGACGATCGACGGCGCTCGAACGACCGTCCCCTCCCGCAAAGTGGAGGTCGACGAAGAGGACTCCGTGAGCTTCGACGAAACGTCGCCGCTCTCGGACGAACTGCACCCTGAGCGCGCGGAGGCCCAAGAATGAGCGAATCCGAAACTGGTGACAAGTGGGGCATCGCCCACGTCCACGCATCGTTCAACAACACGCTCATCACGGTCACTGACATCACGGGCGCCGAGACGATCGTCAAGTCGTCCGGTGGCTCCGTCGTCAAGCAGAACCGTGACGAGGCATCCCCGTACGCGGCCATGCAGATGGCCGAGAGCGTCGCCGACCAGATCAAGGCGGCCGGCATCTCGGGTCTGCACGTCCGCGTCCGTGGCCCCGGTGGCAACCGGAACAAGAGCCCCGGACCCGGTGCACAGGCAACGATTCGCGCCCTCGCGCGTGCCGGTCTCGAGATCGGTCGTATCGAGGACGTGACGCCGATTCCGCACGACGGAACTCGCGCGCCGAAAAACAGCCGACTCTAACCAACCATGGCAAACGACTTCGAGGTCGAGTTCATCGAACGCGAAGACCGACGCGCCCGATTCGTCGCGCGCGGTCTGACCCCGGCGCTAGCCAACGGCATTCGTCGGGCGATGATCGCCGACGTGCCGACGTTCTCCATCGACACCGTCCGGTTCGTGGAGAACACGTCGGTCATGTTCGACGAGATGATCGGGCTTCGGCTCGGTCTGGTTCCGCTGACCACGCCCCTCGACGAGTTCGAGCCTGGTGACACCGTCACCGTCGCGCTCGAAGTCGACGGGCCGGCGACTGCGTACTCCGGGGACATCGAGTCCGCGGACGACATGGTCGTCCCCGCGGACGAGAACGTCCCAATTATCGAGCTGAAGGAAGGTCAGCGCCTCGAATTCGAGGCAGACGCCGTCCTCGGCTACGGGAAAGACCACGCCAAGAATCAAGGCGGGGTCGCAGTCGGCTACCGACACCTCCAGCGCGTGGAGGTCACCGGCGACGCCGGCGAGTTCGACGAACAAGAACCGAACATTCTCCGCGGCGTCATCGAAGAGGCCGCTGCCGAACACGCAGACGACGAGGACGCCGAAGACGGTGACCTCGTAGTCACGAGCGAGTTCGACAACGACCTGACGAAGCGGTATCCCGGTAAAGAGGTCGAAGTGCACGACGTGCCGGAAGCGTTCGTCTTCAGTGTGGAGACGGACGGTTCCTTCACGGTCGATGAGCTGGTGCTTCGCGCCGTCGCCTCTCTTGGTGGCCGCGCGGCCGAGCTCGAAGAGAAGGTCTCACTGTAAACGAATGATTACTGCCCCGTACACACAACATCGACGTTCGCCCACCCCGCGAGCAGTCAAACCCACGGACAGCGTGGCGTGTGACTGCCTCACGGTGGCCGGTCGGACCGAAGGTGTTTTTACGGGGCATGAAGTACAGCGGAATGCTTGCAGGGATAGCCAAGTCTGGCCAACGGCGCAGCGTTCAGGGCGCTGTCTCATAGGAGTCCGCAGGTTCAAATCCTGCTCCCTGCACTCCGCTTTCTCTCTGGAGGTAGACAATGAGTAAGACGAACCCGAGACTCAACAGTCTCATCGCCGAGCTGAAGGCGGTCTCGCGTGAGTCCGGTGCCAACGTCTGGCAGGATGTCGCGGACCGTCTCGAAAAGCCACGGCGCACCCACGCGGAAGTCAACCTGAGTCGCATCGAACGATACGCTCGGGAAGACGAAACCGTCGTCGTGCCCGGCAAGGTGCTGGGTAGCGGTGTGCTGCAGAAAAACGTCACAGTCGCTGCTGTGGACTTCTCGTCCACCGCTCGAAAGAAGATCGAGCAGGTTGGCGACGTCGTGACGCTCGAACAGATTGCTGAACAGAACCCCGATGGGTCCAACGTACGGGTGATCCGATGAGCCTCGCAGAATTCGACGCCGACGTCGTCGTCGACGCCAAGAACTGCATCATGGGCCGCGTCGCCTCTGAGGTCGCTCAGCGCGCCCTCGCAGGCGAGAAGGTCGCCGTCATCAACGCGGAAGACGCCGTCATCACTGGCTCCGAACAGGACGTCATGGGCGTCTACCGCAAGCGCGCCGACGTTGGTTCGGACCAGGGTCCGTACTACCCGAAGCGTCCCGACCGCATCTTCAAGCGTGCCATCCGTGGGATGGTTCCGTACAAGAAGCCCCGCGGGCGCGAGGCGTTCTCGAACATCCGCGTCTACGTCGGCAACCCGTTCGACGAAGACGGCGAGATGCTCGACGGTACCTCGCTGGACCGACTTTCGAACATCAAGTTCATCTCGCTCGGAGAGGTCTCCGAGAAGCTGGGTGCTAACGTCACATGGTAACGAACACGTCCGGTAAGAAGAAGACCGCCATCGCCCGCGCGACCGTGCGCGACGGCGAGGGTCGAGTCCGTATCAACTCCCAGCCGGTCGAGCTGGTCGAGCCGGAGATGGCTCGCCTGAAGATGCTGGAACCGTTCCGCATCGCAGGTGAGGACCTCCGCTCGCAGGTCGACATCGACGTGCGCGTCAACGGGGGCGGCGTGGCCGGTCAGGCCGACGCAGTCCGCACCGCGCTCGCTCGTGGGCTGGTGCAACACCTGAACGACGCGGAACTTCGCGACGCGTACATGGAGTTCGACCGCTCGCTGCTGGTCAACGACGTTCGCCAGTCCGAACCCAAGAAGTGGGGCGGACCGGGCGCACGCGCTCGCTACCAGAAGTCCTACCGCTGAGGTGATCTAGCCATGATGATTCCCGTCCGGTGTTTCACCTGCGGCAAGGTGATTGGCGAACACTGGGATGAATTCCAGGCCCGTGCTCGCGAGGGTGACGAGGACCCCGCAGATGTCCTCGACGACCTCGGGGTCACTCGTGCCTGCTGCCGGCGGATGATGGTATCGCACAAAGACCTCGTGGACGTCGTGTCTCCCTACCAATGATACAACGGTACAACCGATACGAGAAAGCCCGCATCCTCGGTGCGCGAGCACTGCAGGTCTCCTACGGCGCACCCGTGCTCGTAGAGACCGAGCAGACCGAACCAATACTTATCGCCGCCGAGGAGTACGATGCAGGTGTCCTTCCGTTCACCGTGAAACGAGAGGGTAAGTGAGAACATGACTCGAATCACATCCATCTCCCTGCGCCGCGTGCTCGACTCCCGTGGAAACCCGACGGTCGAAGCCGACGTCCTCACCGCGTCCGGTGGGTTCGGTCGTGCTGCGGCCCCGAGTGGTGCGTCCACTGGGGAATACGAGGCAATCGAACTGCCGCCGACCGAGGCTATCGCAGCAGCACGCCGCCACGCGGTTCCCCGTCTCGTGGACGAAGTCCACGCGGGCAACCAGCGTGAGGTCGACCGTGCCCTGCGTGGTGCCGACGGAACCGAGAACTTCTCGGAAATCGGTGCCAACAGCGCCGTCGCCATCTCGATGGCGGCCGCGAAGGCCGGTGCCGACGTGCTCGGTGCACCCCTGTACCAGCACCTCGGCGGTGCGTTCCGCGGCGACAACTTCCCGACGCCGCTCGGGAACGTCATCGGTGGCGGTGAACACGCCAAGGAAGCCACGAACATTCAGGAGTTCCTCGCCGCACCAGTCGGTGCGCCGAGCGTCTCCGAGGCCGTCTTCGCCAACGCGAAGGTCCACGCCCGCGCGTCCGAGATTCTCGACGAGCGTGGTGTGCCTGCCGCGAAGGGCGACGAGGGTGCGTGGGCACCAGCAGTCTCCGACGCAGAGGCGTTCGAGATTATGGACGAAGCAGTCTCCGACGTCGAGGACGAACTCGGCTTCGAGATTCGCTTCGGTCTCGACATCGCCGCTTCGGAGATGTTCGAAGATGGTGTCTACCACTACGGCGACGAGACGAAGACGACAGACGAGCAGATCGACTACGTCGCCGAGATGGTCGACGAGTACGACCTCGTCTACGTCGAAGACCCCCTCGACGAGAACGACTACGAGGGCTTCGCGGAACTCACCGACCGTGTGGGAGACCGCACGCTCATCTGTGGTGACGACCTCTTCGTCACCAACGTCGACCGCCTGCAAGATGGCATCGACGTGGGTGCCGCGAACTCCATCCTCATCAAACCGAACCAGATCGGGACGCTGACCGACGCGTTCGACGCCGTCGAACTGGCCTCCCGAAACGGGATGGACGCTGTCATCTCTCACCGCTCCGGTGAGACGGAAGACACGACCATCGCACACCTCGCCGTCGCAACCGACGCGCCGTTCATCAAGACCGGCACGGTGCAAGGCGAGCGAACTGCCAAACTGAACGAACTCATCCGCATCGCGGACGACGCAGTATGAGCGACAACGAAAACGACGCGGTGGAGGTCGCCGACGAGGAACCCGAGACGGAGACCGAAGCGGTCACCGAGACGGGCACCGACGAGGCCGCCACCGAAGACGAGACAGCAGAGACCGCCGAGGCGGCCGACGAGGCTGCCGAGGCCGAAGAAGCAGAGCCAGAGCCGGCCTTCGACGAGGACGTCATGCCCGACGAAGACGCCGACCTGCTCATCCCGGTCGAAGACTACCTGGCCGCCGGTGTCCACATCGGTACCCAGCAGAAGACCAACGACATGGTTCGGTTCATCCACCGTGTCCGTGACGATGGGCTGTACGTGCTCGACGTGAGCCAGACGGACTCGCGAATCCGCACCGCTGCGGACTTCCTCGCGAACTACGACCCAGAGCAGATTCTGGTGACGTCCTCCCGTCAGTACGGTCGGTTCCCGGCCGAGAAGTTCGCCGACGCCGTCGGCGCTCGTGCCCGCACGGGACGCTTTATCCCCGGCACGCTGACGAACCCGGACTACGCCGGCTACATCGAACCTGACGTGGTCGTCGTCACCGACCCAATCGGTGACGCGCAGGCAGTCAAGGAGGCCATCACGGTCGGTATCCCCGTCATCGCGATGTGCGACTCCAACAACCAGACGTCCAACGTCGACCTCGTCGTCCCGACGAACAACAAGGGTCGCCGCGCACTGTCGGTCGTCTACTGGCTCCTCGCCAACGAGACGCTCGACCGCCGCGGCACCGACACCGTCTACGCCCTCGAAGACTTCGAGGCGGAACTGTAGACGGGTCGACCGTTTCGAACCGACTTTTCTGACACTCGTTCGGTGAGCGACAGCGTTGTATCTCGCTCGTACACCGAAGAGAGATACCAACCCACCCTCGCCACAAACCGTATTGGCCGCGATTGCCATAGCTACACACATGGGAACACTCCTCCACCAGATTACGGTCCAGGAACTCGCGACAGACCTCGACGCTGGGAAGTCGTTCACCGTGGTGGACACCCGTCCGCCGGAGAGTTTCGACGCGTGGCACATCGCAGGTGCCGTGAACGTGCCGTACCATCCACTCGACGGCCTCGGTGGTGACTGGGACTGGGAACGCGTCGGCGAACTCGCCGAGAAGGGCCCAATCGTCGCTATCTGCGGGAAAGGCCTCTCGTCTACTTCGTTCGGATTCGAACTCAGTTCTCGTGGGTACGACGACGTGACCGTCGTCAAAGGCGGCATGCAAGACTGGAGCAAACTGTACGAAGTCGTGGAACTCGATACCGAGTCAGACGACCTGTACCTCGCGCAGGTACAGCGTCGTGCCAAGGGATGTCTCGGGTACGTCGTCGGGTCGAAGTCGGCGAAGGAGGCCGTCGTCGTGGACGCGACACGGCAGTCCCACGAGTTCGAACTCGTCGCCGCCGACGCAGGGATGACCATCTCGGCCGTCCTCGACACACACGTCCACGCCGACCACATCTCGGGCGGACGCACACTGGCCGACAGAGTCGGTGTCCCGTACTACATGGGTGCGAACGCCACCGACCGCGACGTGCAGTACGACTTCACGCCGCTCGACGACGGCGAGTCGATACAGGTCGGCGACGTAGAAATCGAAGCGCGCTTCGCACCGGGGCACACCTCTGACATGACGAACTACCTCGTCGACGGGCGGTATCTCCTCACCGGCGACACCTTGTTCGTCGAGTCGGTCGGTCGCACCGAACTCCAGTTTGGAGACGAGGACGCCGCCACGGGCGCTGAACTCCTCTACGACACGCTTCACGAGCGGATTCTCTCACTTCCGTCGGAGACACGAATCCTCCCCGGACACGTCTCGGTCGCCGCCGATGGAACGTACGGCGTCGCCTCGCCGGGCGAACTCGTGAGTACGACGCTCGGCGAACTCCGCGAGGAGTTGGACCTCCTCGGACTCGACGAAGACGCGTTCGTCCATCGCATCGCCGACGACACGCCGGAGAAACCGCCGAACTACGAACGAGTCATCGCAATCAACACGGGGCGCGAGTCGGTGACGGACGAAGAGGAAGCGACTGAACTCGAACTCGGGCCGAACAACTGCGCCGCCTGAGACGGGATGGGGCGGGACGTACCTCGGACCGGTCTCAGGGGAGTTCGACCACGCCTAACCGCCGGTCGAACAGGTCGTGGTCGAACCACGCCATCCTGCGGTCGCTGAACCGTATCTCCGGACCGAGCGAGAGCGATTGTCGTGCTCTGTCGAGGTCCGTGACCCCGACGAGGAACGCACACGGCCCTTCTCCGACCTCGTCGATGCGGGCGTCGAGTTCCCCGTCACCGGGTTCACAGAGTGCCAGCGGCGTGCCCGGAAGGACTGCGAAGTTGGTGAACGGACCGTTGATATCGACAGGCGACGAGTAGCGGTGTCGCCGAGCGAACAGAGAGGCAGTCGCCTCGCGGTCACGGGTCGCGACGACCACGGTCCGCAGGCCGCGCACCGCCGTATTGTGCGACGTGCGCGGGACGCGATAGTCGCGCGGGGTCCGGTCGTGGATGGTAAACGGGAGGCGCAAGTCGTCGCCCTCGAAGCACATGTCCCACTCGACGAGGCGGCCGTCGGGACGTGCTCGTGCGGCCTCGTGCGGGCCATCAACGGGGACGCCAGCGTCGATAGCCGCTTTGGCACTCGCTGCTACGTCTGGGACTTCGAGACACCACGCTGTTGGGCCGGCGTCGGCCGCGAGGTGGGTCGGCCAGAATCCTGAATCTTCGGCATCGGTTCCGAGCGTCGGCGCGATGAGTTCGAGGTACGACCCGTCGGGAAAGGGGACGACTGCCATGTGCGTCGTTCCGGTGTTGTGTTCACCGCCGTACGTCGGCGTGAGACCGACTTCGTTGGCGGCGGTCCGGAGTTCGTACAACTCCATACCACCGAACGCGACGTGGTCGATGGTTCGGTCCATACGCCCTCCACGCGAGACTCCGTATAGTCTTTAGTGGGCGATTGGCTGTTGATTCGTCTCCGCTTGCGTGTTCGGACGAGACACCCGGTACAACGGCCGTCGCCCGTGTTCTGGTTCGAGTGTTCACGGCGCCAGATATCGGCCGAAGCGTTTTGCCCTCAGCGCCCGTCGATAGCGTATGAACTTCCTGCGGAGCGTCCGGGTCGTCGCAGACGCTTCGGCGACGGGGACCGGCAATATCGACTGGGACGCCGTCGGCGAGGCCGCACGGGCAGCGACCGAACCGGGTTCGCTCGACCTCTCGCCTGTCGAACGCGAGGGGTACGCCTCAGACGTTCGAGACGCACGCGACCGCCTCGCGGACGTCGCCGAAGTGACGTTCGACGTTCCCGACGTGGTGGAGGTGCAGAATCGTCACCACTGGATAGACGCGAACGTCGAGACGTTCCGTCGGGTGATGGCCCCGTTCGAGGAACACGGGCCGGCGATACTTCCCGGTGTGACCCGCGCGGTCAACACCGGGACGTTCGCACTCGTCCTCTCGTTCCTCGGCAACAACGTCCTCGGACAGTACGACCCCCTGCTCCTCGCAGAGGGCGACGACGACCACGGCCTCTACTTCGTCCACCCGAACATTCGACGCGTCGCCGACTCACTCGACGTCGATTACCCGCGGTTCCGCCGCTGGATTGCGTTCCACGAGGTGTCGCACGCGGCGGAGTTCGGTGCGGCCCCGTGGCTCTCGACCCACCTCGAAAACCGGATGAACCGTGGCATCGACGCACTCGTCGAAGGTGACCTCGACCGAGACGCGTTCGCCGAACTCGACACGGCGATGACGGCAGTCGAAGGCTACGCGGAACTACTGATGGACCGCGCGTTCGACGACGAGTACGAAGACCTGCGGCGAAAACTCGACGAACGGCGACAGGGTGGTGGACCAATCGCCAGACTCGCCCGCCGCGCACTCGGACTCGGACTCAAACGCAGACAGTACGAACGCGGTGCTCGGTTCTTCGAGTACGTCGCGGACCACCGCGGCGTCGCTGCGGCGTCGCGTGTGTGGGACCATCCGGAGAACTTGCCGACAGATGCAGAATTGGACGCGCCCGAGCGATGGATTGCTCGGGTGTCGCCCTGAGGAGACTGCAACTCCATCAGGTTGCGCACCCGAGTTCTGATGTCGTTCAGGTCGCGCACGCACCTTGGGTAGGTACGCCGTATTGTGTTAGAAGCCCAATCCCAACACGACCGGCGTATCCGGTGAGAAACCAGGTCGTTGCCCCTGCCCTGGTTACCGGCGATATTGCGTGCACAGGGTATAGATAAATACCCTGCGATTCAATGGCACACGTTCAAACGAGTTTACTTATTTGCATAGAGATTACAATATTGACACCTTTTTCGTAGACAACCGTCCAGCAATCTCACAGCGTCACCGCCGTCGGTTCACACCCACGAACTCGCGGCCCCAGTACGACAGAAAGACGAGCAGTGCGATGCCGAGGAGTGTTCCGCCGGCGAAAGCGATACCGACTTGGGGAAGTACCGCACCTGCGGCGAGGGCGATGAATCCAGCGGAGACACCGACGAGCAGGACGAACCCAATCTGGAGGCGATAGCTGGCGAGTCGCATCTCGTCGTCACTCAAACTCGGTCCTACCATCGCATCACCCACGTCCTCGCCCCGACTGCGTGTGTCGGTCGGGCCGTCTCCCGATTGTCCATGTCGAGTCGTCGTGTCGAGACGGTTTGAAACCGATGGCTCTCAGTGGAACCCGCGGTCCACTTCGTCCGTCTCGATGAGGTCGTCGAGTTCGGTAGTGAGGAGGTCGTTCGCGTCGGTGAACTCGTCAGTCAACTCGTCGAGTCTGTCGGGACGGGCGTCGAACTCGTAGTCCATCGGGCCGAACGCGGGACTGTCGAGAGCCTCCATCACGTCGGTGAAGAAGTCGTCCGGTGTCGTCGGGGCCTCCGCGTGGACTTTCACGGTCTCTTCGAGTCGCCGGGCCATCGACGTGGCCTCGTCTTCGTCTTCCGGTGGGCGCTGAACGCCGAATCGACCGGTCTCCTCGTCTGTATCGCGGGTCGGGAACAGCGGTTCTAAGCCGTCGTCGATACGCCGGGCGACTCGCGTGCCGACGCCGCGAACTTTGTACGGGTTCTTCGCGTACGTCTTGAGTTGGTAGACACCGACGTCGCGGTGGCTGAGAAAGAGGTCCTCACCGAGGCCTCCGCGTCGACTTCCCGCGACGGCGCGCCACGCGCCGGGGTCGCGGTCTTCTTCGACGACGTCCGAGAGGATGTCTTGCCAATCTCTGACGCGCATGGACGGAGGTACCGCGGCGGCGAGAAAGAACGTGACGGTTAGTGTCGCCTGAAGTACCGTTCGTCTCGGTCCAGAGACGAGTCACGCGGGGACGGATGAGACGAAAAACTCGGCCGACCGACGCCTATTTGCCCGTTCCTCCCCGACGGTTTCGACGTGAATCTTCGCGGTCCACTCGTCGACGTGGGCGACCCACGTGAGGTCGAGACGCGGTACGGAGAGCGTTCGCTGGCGGAGGTGACGCTCCGTCCCGACGGCGGGGCGGCTGACCCAGTGACTGTCACCCTCTGGGGGAAGTGGACGCACGCCGCCGAACACGCCGAACCGGGGATGGATATCCTCGTCACCGACGTGGACGAGTCGGAGTACCGCGGCGAGACGACGTACGCGACGGGAAAGGAGTCGTTCGTCGTCGTCGAACCCGACTTCCTCGTGGACGTGACCGACATCCGCTCGTGGGTCCAGTGTTCGCGGATGTACTACCTGAACAAACTCTCGGGTATCCCGCTGAACTACCCCGTCGTCAAAGGGACCATCGTCCACGAGGTGTTCGGCGACTTACTCCGTGGCCGTGACCTCGACTCGTCCATCGACGAACGCATCGAAGAACGCGGCCTCGAACTCGGATTGCTCGGCCGCGAGACGGAGGAAGTCGCGGACGAAGTGCGCCGAAACGCCGCCGCCATCGAGGGGTGGCTTTCGCAGGGCGTCCTCACCGACGAAGACGAGTGGCGCTCTGAGTACACCCTCATCTCGCCCACGTTCGGCATCAAGGGACGCGCAGACGCTCTCCGCCGCGGGTCGCCCGTCGAACTCAAAACCGGGAAGAACCTCAAGCGCGACCCCAGATTCCAGGACAAGATTCAGGCCGCCGCCTACGCCCTCATCCTCCACGAACGCGACGTGCCGGTCGATACCGGGACGCTCCTCTACACGAAGAACACCACGCTGGACCGAACCGAGGAGTCCGGCGACCTCTCGCCGGCCAAGGACTTCTCTATCGGGCGCGGCCTGCTCGAATTCGTCGTCCGAACGCGCAACGAAATCGCCGCGATGGAACACGACGTGTCGGTGCCAACCGGGTACGAGTCGAACTCGAAGTGCCAGTACTGCTTCGAGAAAGACACCTGCATGGTCGTCTCCGGTCGTCTCGGACAGGAGTCGAAGGCCGGTCAGATTGGCACCCCTGTCCCCGAAGACGAACGGGCGTACTTCGACCGATTCTACCGCGCCCTCGAAGAAGAGCGCAGAGAGGTCCACGCCGAGTACCGCAAACTCTGGGAACAGTCGCCCGAAGAACGCGCAGACGACGACCGGGCGATTATCGGCCTCGAACCACTCGGCTCGGAGGAACAACCCGACGGGACGTGGGAACTCCGTGCTCGCAAGACGGACGACGCGGTGTCCAAACTCCGCGAAGGTGACGTTGCTCTCGCTAGTGACGGCCACCCCGTCGAGGGCCACGCCGAACTCGCTCGCATCGTCGAACTCGGCGAGGAAGTCGTCGTCACGACGGACGAACCGGTCCCACTCCGTCGTCTCGACGTGTACCCCTCGGAACTCAACGTCGCCCGTCTCCTCACGGCACTCCACGACGCCGTGCTGAAGGGGTCGCCCGAGCGAAAGGACGTGCTGTTCGACCGCCGCGCCCCCGAATTCGCGGACCGGTCGGCCGGTGAGACGTACATCGACAACAATGAAGCGCAAGACGAGGCAGTGAGTCTCGCCGTCGACGCCGACGATGTGGCACTCATCCACGGCCCACCGGGGACTGGCAAGACGTACACCATCGCCCGAACCATCCGCGCCCTCGTCGAAGACGGCAACCGCGTCTTGCTCTCGGCGTTTACGAACCGCGCGGTGGACAACGCACTCGAAGCGCTTCGCGACCAAGGGTTCGAAGATATCGTCCGCGTCGGCACCGAATCGGGGGTCCGCGAGGACATGCTCGACGTTCGTCTCTCTCGAAGCGGCGACCCGAACACGCTCGCGTCGGCCTTGCACGACGCGCCAGTCGTCGCCGCGACGACTGCCTCCTGCGGGTCGCGCGTGATGCGCGAACAGTCCTTCGACGTTGCCCTCGTGGACGAGGCGTCCCAACTCACCGAACCGGGGACGCTCGCCGCCGTGAATCTCGCCGACCGATTCGTCCTCGTCGGCGACCACAAGCAACTCCCGCCGGTCGTCCGCGCGGAAAACGACCTCCAGACCTCGCTCTTCCAGCGACTCATCGAGGCCCACCCCGAGGCATCGGTGATGCTCGACCGCCAGTACCGGATGTCCCAGCGGATTCAGGCCTTCGCGTCTGCCGAGTTCTACGACGGCGCACTCCGCCCGGCGACGGGCGAAGTCGCGGCCCAGCACCTCCGTGACCTCGGCGTCGAGACGGCTGACTTGCCCGCCGAACTTACGGACCAAGTGACGTTCGTCGACCCCGATGGTCGTCGCGTCGGCAACACCAACCCGACCGAGGCGGACCGCGTCGCCGAAATCGTCGCCGCTTACGAGGCCGCGGGCGTCGACGCCGACGACATCGGCGTCATCGCCCCGTTCCGCGCGCAGGTCGCCGAAGTCTCCCGCCGGACCGACGTGACGGTCGACACCGTCGACCGATTCCAGGGGTCGTCGAAGGAGGTCATCGTCGTCTCGTTCGTCGCCACCGGCGACTTGGACGGGCCGTTGTTCGAGGACCACCGCCGCATCAACGTCGCCCTCACGCGGGCGAAGAAGGCGCTCTGTCTCGTCGGCGACGCCGACGCCCTCGAATCAGACCCGTTCTACGACCGGATGCTCCGGTGGGCGCGCCGGTAGACCGGCCCGGCACCGAGCGTGGCGACTTGCCGATAGATTCACGTTTGCTCTACCGTACCCCGTGGCATGGACCTTCCCCTCGGAGACGGGACCACCTCTCTTTCGCTCCCGTCGTGCGACGTGGACGTTGCCCGTCCTCCCGGCGGAGACCCAGTTTCGCCCCGAACCGTCGCGGAGACGGCGATGGAGTCTCCACACGGCCCGCCACTCGCGAGTCTCGTCAATCCGGCGGACGACGTGGCAATCGTCGTCACCGACGTGACGCGCGACACGCCCGACGACGTACTCGTTGACGTGTTGTTCGAGCACCTCCCCGTCCCCCGCGAGAACGTGACTATCGTCGTCGGACTCGGGTTACACCGGCCGATGACCGACGAGGAACTCCGCGACGGACTCGGTGAGTACGCGCCCCTCGCGGTGAACCACGACCCACACGCGGCGGTTACGCTCGGTGCAGTCGATGGGTGCCCCATCGCGGTTCATCCCGCTGTCGCCGACGCCGACGTGGTCGTCTCGACTGGCATGGTCGAACCCCACCAGTACGCCGGGTTCTCGGGCGGCGCGAAGACAGTCGTCATCGGCGCGGGGTCGGAGGCTATCATCCGCTACACGCACGGCCCGGAGATGCTCTCACGGGACGGGGTCCGCCTCGGCCGCGTCCGTGGAAACCCGTTCCGCGAGACGCTGGACCGCGCGGGACTCATCGCCGGTCCAGACTTCTGTCTCAACGTGACGAAGGGACCGGACGGGTTCCTCGGTGCCGCCGCGGGCGACCCCACCTCAGTCGTCAGGTCGCTCGCTTCGACTGCTCGTGACGCACTCTCCGTCTCGGTCGATGCCGACTACGATGCCGTCGTCTGCGGCGTGGGTGCGCCGAAAGACGCGAACCTCTATCAGGCGACCCGCGCGGCGACGTACGTCGCCCTCGGAGACTGTAACCCACTCACTGCGCGTGGCCGACTCGTCGTCCCCGCGGCACTCGGCGAGGGTGCGGGCGAGGGAACGGGAGAACGCCGATTCTTCGATGCGCTCTCGTCGGCAACGGATGCCGACTCGCTCTACGAGTCGATGCGGGCAGGATACGAACCGGGTGCGCAGCGGGCGTTCGTCGTCGCGCGTGTCCTCCGCGAGCACGACGTGTACGTGACGAACTCGGCGGCACCCGACGTGGTCGAAGACTGCCTCATGCACGCCAGAGACTCGGTCGAAGACGCGGTGGACCCCGGGAGTCGCGTCCTCGTGGTCCCGGACGCGCTGAACACGCTGTTGGTCTGAGGATACTGGGCGGAGGCTGGTTGGCTGAGGGTGTCCGCGTCAGTTCACGTCGATTCCGATGTCGTCCTCGCCGATTTCGTCGAGGACACGTTCGTGGAACTCGCGGAGCGCCGCGCTCTCGTCTTCGGCGAGGACCACGTCACTCGCCATCAGCGTGGCGAGGCCAAACGCGCGGGGCGTCGGCGTCGACACCTGATGGTCGATGACGTCCACGTCGCCGGCCTGAATCGCCGCTAACACGTCTTCGATGGCGGCGAGGTTCAGTTTGTCTTCGAGAATCTCGCGGTAGGTCTCTTCGACGACGGCGAACTCGTCTAAGTCCTGTGCGAACGACAGCAGCATCTCCGAGGAGACTTGCTGTTGGGCCGCCGTCTTCTCGTAGCCCTTGTAGCGCTTGAGAATCATGAGCGAGCGCGTCGCGTTGATGCGGAAGTAGCGCTTCAGGAGGTCGGTTCCGTCGAGTGCGGCCCGCAGGTCTTCGGCGACGGTGTCGTGGTCGGCCTCGCGGAGGATGGTCCCGAGGTCCACTTTTCGGTTCAGCGGCATCGAGATGGAAAATCCGTTGTCGGCGACGGCGACCTGTACGTTCGCGTTGGTCCGGCGGGCGCAGTGGTACGCGAGGAGGCGAGAGAGGCCGTCGTTGAACTGTCTACCGTAGGTGCAGTGGACGTAGTAGTGCCGGCGGTAGGTCTCGCGGTCGAGTTCCGTCTCGACGACGAGTCGGTCGGGTGTCGCCACGCTCTCGGGACCGGTGTACCGAACCTGCTCGTCGAACATGCGCGTGACGGCGCGGACGCTGTTCTCGTCGAGGGGCAAGTCACGAAGCCACGTGCGAACGGCAGGTGGGCCGCCCGACGCGAGGCGTTCGACGATTTCCTGCTGGAAAGCGGCTATCTCTCGTCCGAGGTCGTACGATAGCGGGAGGCGTTCGGAGAACCACGATGGGACGGTCGGTCGCTGTGAGGTCCGGTCGACGTACACCTTCGACCCGCGCCGGTAGCGGTAGGCGAAGTTGTCGCCGCCGAGAACGAACACGTCGCCTTTCTCCAGCGTGTCGAGGTAGCCTTCGTCCAGTGTGCCGACCCACTGGTCGGCCCCGCGGACCAACACGTCACAGGTGAAAGAGTCGGGGATGGTTCCGATGTTGGTCATGTAGATGACGCGCGCCATCCGCCCGCGCTTGCCGACGAGTGGTTCGCCGACGGGATACTCCTCGTAGTGGTGTTCGCCGTCGGGCGGGTCGTTCGTGTCGCGCCAGACCTTCGCGTAGACGTTCTTGTCTTCGAGGCCGTCGTAGTCGGCGGTGAGATACCGGAACAGTCGTTCGAAGTCGTCGTCCGAGAAGTTGCGGTAGGGGTACGCCCGCCGGAGCGTCTCGCGGACCTCGGACTCGGGGCGAATCGAATTGATGGCCATCCCGTAGACCTGCTGGGCGGCGACGTCGAAGGCGTTCTCCGGGATGAACACGCGGTCGACGAACCCCTCTTCGGCCTTCGTGAGCATCACCGCGCACTCCACGAGTTCGTCTCTGTCGAGGGCGATGACACGCCCTTCGACGGTCTGGCCGAGTTGGTGGCCCGCCCGGCCGACACGTTGGAGGAGTGCCGCCACCGACTTCGGCGACCCGACCTGTACCACGAGGTCGATGTGGGGCATGTCGATGCCGAGTTCGAGACTCGTGGAGGTGGTGACGACCCGTAACTCGCCGGCTTTCAGTCTGGACTCAATCTCCTGTCTGCGCTCTTTCGAGAGACTCCCGTGGTGGCACCCGGAGTTCGACTCGTCGATGTCGGGGTACGTCTCCCGGAGGTTGTGCAGGACGCGTTCCGCTCCAGAGCGGGTGTTCGTGAAGACGAGCGTGTTCGTATGCGAGGTCACGAGTTCGTGGAGTCGGTCGTAGAAGCGCGTCTGGACCGCCGCGCGCGGCGTCCGAATCAGGTCGTCGGTCGGACACTCCAGTTCGATATCGAAATCGCGGACGAATCGGGTGTCGACGAGTTCGTAGTCTCGAGGGTCGCCGTCTTCGTAGCCGACGAGGAACTCACCGACGGTGTCCAGCGGTTCGACCGTCGCGGAACATCCGATGCGCGTCGGCGACGATTCGGCGAGGTTTTCCAGCCGCTCCAGCGAGACGGAGAGGTGCGTCCCGCGTTTGTTCTCGGCCAGACTGTGTATCTCGTCGACGACGACGTACTCGACGGTTCGGAGTTTCTCTTTGAACTTCGGCGAGTTGAGCAGGATGGCCAGCGTCTCCGGGGTGGTGTTGAGGATGTGCGGCGTCTCCTCCAACATCTTCTGCCGGTCCGACGACGACGTGTCGCCGTGTCGGATGGCGTGTCTGATGTCGATTGTCTCGTCGCGTTCGGCGGCGATGTCGGCGATTCCCGAGAGCGGTTCGGTGAGGTTCCGGTGGATGTCGTTTGCGAGTGATTTCAGCGGTGAGACGTAGAGACAGTACACCGAGTTGTCGAGGCCGTCTGGTGACTCCCGGTCTCGTCGGAACAACTCGTTGATGATGGCCGTGAAGGATGCAAGGGTCTTGCCCGACCCGGTGGGGGCGCAGATGAGGGCGTTCTGGTCTTCGTGGATGAGTGGAATCGCCCCGCGTTGCGGCGGCGTGAAAAAACCGCCGTTGCCGGGGACGAACGCGCCGAACTGGTCGACCCACCACTCCTGAACGGCGGGTTCCAGCAGGTCGAGGACGTCCTCGTCGGCGACGGCGACCGACTCGGGGTCGAAGTCGTAGTCGTCCCGCTTCGCAGTGAGGAGGGAACGGCCACGCTGAGTCATTACCTCGGGGTTAGCCTCCGCAGGTATGAGGGTTGTGCCCCGCGAGTGTACTTCTCGCGCTCGGACCGCGTCAGTCTCCCAGTCGCGGGTCGGCCACCTCTCGGAGTGCGTCGCCGAGGACGCTGAAGGCGACGATTGTCACACAGAGGACGACGACAGGGACGGTCGAGACCCACCACGCCTGCGGGAACTCAACCAATCCGGTCCGAATCGTCCGCCCCCACGACCCGGTGGTGACGACGGTCAGGTCCATGTACGACAACGCCGCCTCGACGAGGAGTAACATCGGAATCTGCCGCGTGACGGCGGTGGCGATTGGCCCCGAGAGTTTCGGGAGGATGTGGCGTCGGAGGATGTGCGGCGTCCCGGCACCGACGACGAGGGCGGCGGTCACGTACTCGCTCGCCCGCAGATGGAGCGTCTCGTTGCGGACGATTCGCGCGACGCTCCCCCAACTCGTGAGGCCGAAGACGACGACGAGGAGGAACTCGCTCTCACCGTAGAGGAAACTCGCGATGAGGTAGATGACGAACGCCGGGAGCGTCTGTTGGACGTCGACGATACGCATCAGTATCTCGTCGGTCCATCCACCGCGGTATCCCGCGACGACGCCGACTGTCGTGGCGATGGGGACGATGAGCGCTGCCACGATAGTGGCGAACGTGAGTGCCTCGCGCGCGCCGTAGAGGACCAACTTCGACACGTCGCGACCGATACCCGTCGTGCCGAGTGGGTGCTCCCACGTGCCGAAACACCGGCCGTCGACGGCGGTGCCGACGCAGTCGTCCGTGAAGGTGGTGGAGACAGCGGTGAACACCGGTGACTGGTTCGTCGCGTCGAGGTCGAACGACAGGTCGATGAACACGGGGGCAAGCAGGCCGACGACGACGAACGCGGCGACCCACAGGAGACTGAACGCGACGAGTGGCCGTCGCGACGCGTAGTTCCACAGTGGGCGCGCCCGGCCCGGTTCGAGTATCACTGGTGCGACCCCGTAGACGGCGAAGAGGAACAACGAGGGGGCGAACAGGAAGTCGATTCTGCGCAGGTCGCCGAGGAGCGGGAGCGAATCTACGTTCGACGAGTACCATGCGAGTGCCGCAAATCCGAGCAGACCGACCACGAGGACGAACGGTTTCCACGCGACCCGACTCGCCGGGTCGTTCCCCGCCGATGGGTCGTCGTCTGCTCCGGCCCCGGTGACGGTGTCAGTCATGCGACCCTCCGTCGTCACCGATTCTGGGGTCCAGAAGCGTGTTTACGACCTCCTGGAGGAAGTTCACGCCGATGCCAGTGAGCGCGACGACCATCGTCGCCCCCAGCACCACCGGCATGTCGCGGTCCGAAATCGCGCCGTACGTGAGGAGACCGATACCGGGTACGTTGAAGACAAACTCGACGACGAACACGGTGACGACGAGGATGGCGATGAGGTCCGCCAGCGAGACGGCGAGCAACGGGACGGCGGCGACGCGGAGGATGTACCACATGACGCGTGGTCGACTGATGCCGATTGCTCGGTGTTGGCGGACGAAGTCCGCTTTGAGGTACTCGCGTCCTTTACTCTGGGCGTATCGAAACTGCCCAGCGAAGACGTTCACACCGACGAGGAGTGCGGCCGGGAAGAGGAACAACGCACCGTCCGGCGTGAACGGGCCACTCGCAGGCAACCGGTCGGGGAACCACGAGAGCGACGGCGCGACGGCGATGAGGAACACGGCGGCGACCCAGAAACTCGGGACACCGAAGGCGACGTACGAGAGGACCGAGAGGCCGCGTCGGGACCGAGTGCGGTCCTCCGAGGCGCTCATTAGCCCCGCCCAGATGCCACCGATAGTCCCGACGAGGATGCCCGGAACGACGTACGCGAACGTGTAGGTCAGGCCGTCGCGAACCATCGAGAGGACGGGCCGACCCGTCTCGAGTGAGCGGCCCCAATCGAGGACGGTGATGTCGACGAGCCAACGGACGTATCGGACGGCGACGGGTGCATCGAGGTTCCGGGCCGCGCGGTAGGCCTGAATCTCTGCTTCTATCTGGTCACCCTGACCGTGCCGGGCGAGCGTGTGGGCGAGGAACGCCTCGCCGGGGTCCGGTGTGAGGGCGATGAGGGCAAACGCGAGTGAGACAACCGCGTAGACGCCGAGAACGGCGAAAATGCTGTGGGAGAGGAGGGTGCGAATGCGGGACACGGGACATCCGTGAAAATAATCATGCAGGATATCAAGATTTTCATTTCAGCGAATCGGTCAGACCGAACACAAGGACTAACGCGGGAAACGTGGTATAGTGACCCATGCGCGTCACATTCCTCGGCACTGGGAGCGCGATGCCCGTCTCGGGCCGTGCCCAGTCTGGACTTCTCCTCGAATCGGATTCGAACACGCTCCTCGTCGATTGCGGGTCGGGCGTCCTCGCTCGACTCGCCGAAACCGACGTTGGATACGAAGGCGTCTCGTCGGTGCTTCTGACCCACGTCCACCTCGACCACGTCTCGGACCTCATGCCACTCGTCAAGGCGCGATGGTTGGTCGGTGAGGACGACCTCGAAATCGTCGGCCCGGAAGGGACCGAGGCACTCGTCGACGGCCTCCTCGACGTACACGACTACATGAAAGACCGACTCGACATCTCCGTCCGAGAGGTCGGTCCGCACGAGTTCGGTATCGCCGGATTCGACGTGATGGGCTACGAAGTGCGACACTCCGTACCGACGCTCGCCTACCGATTTACGAACGAGTTGGGCGAGTCTGACCTCGTCGTCTCGGGTGACACCGAGGCGTTCGAGGGACTCACCGACTTCGCCGACGGTGCGAGCGTCCTCGTCCACGACTGCTCGTTCCCGGACGACGTGGACGTGTCGAACCACCCGACGCCGACCAAACTCGGCGAGACGCTGACCGGACGCGACATCGACACGGTGTTTCTCACACACCTGTACCCCCACGCTGACCGCGTGACTGGCGAACTCGTCGAACGCGTCACAGCGCACTTCGACGGCGAGGTGAAGGTTGCAGAAGACGGGATGACCGTCGAATTCTGAGTAGCTGATTCGGCGTCGCTCGGCGTTTACTCGCCGCGGATGACGGTCCCGGGAGACTCGCCCGCGACGAACGACGAGAGACCGTCTGGACCGAAGACGTGTGCAGGTGCACCGAGTGCGAGTAACTTCCGAACTTTTGCGGCCATGCCACCGGTCACGTCTGTGGACTCGGACCCGCCGAGTGCGGCGGCGGCGTCCTCGAACGCCGTAATCTCCGGAATCACGTCGCCGTCGGTGTCGAGGACGCCCGGAACCGTCGAACAGAGGCCGACTCGGTCCGCACCGAGACCGGAGGCGAGCGAGACGACCAAGTCGTCACCGCTGACGATAGTCGCCCCCTCGCCCGCGTGGGCGATGACGTCTCCGTGGAGCACTGGAACGAACCCTTCTGCGAGCATCGTCTCAGTCGATGCGAGCGGAAGCGACAGCGACCCATCCTCGGTGCGCGCACCGGCAGACAGCGGGTGAACTGGAAGCGCCGGAACGTCACGCTCCGCGAGGGCGTCGAGGACGGCGTCGTTCAGGCGCTTCATCGCGTCGTGGATGGCGCGGACGCCGACGGCGTCGTGGGTTCCGGTCGCAGACGAGACGCCGTGGTCGGCGGCGTGGTGATGGCCGAAACTGCCGCCGCCGTGGACGACGACGACCTGTCCGGACGCGGCGAGAGATGCAACGGCGTCTGCGGCGGCGGCGAGGCCGTCCTCGTCTACCGTCTCGGGTTCGTCCTTGTCGGTGACGACGCTCCCGCCGAGTTTGAGGACGACGAGGCTCACGCCGACTCCTCCGCGGACGAGTCGTCGGTAGCGGGTGTCTCACCGTCGGTGGTCGGCGGTTCTTCTACGCGGACGCCCTCGGTAGCGAGTTCGGCACGGAAGGCGTCTTCGCACCCCGGTGTGAATCGGAGACCGGTCTGTGACTCGGGCGTCGGGTCGAGTGCGACGATACACCCGCCACCGCCCGCACCGGTCAGTTTCGCGCCGTGGGCACCGGCCTCGCGGGCCGCCCAGACCATCGAATCGAGCGAGCGAGAGGAGACACCCAGTGCTTCGAGCAGGCCGTGGTTGAAGTTCATGAACCCGCCGAGTTCGGAGAGGAGTTCCTCGGTCGGTTCCTCGTCGGGGTCCGCGTCGGCGAGGAGTTCCTCGCCGCGCCGGACGATGTCGCCGATGGTGGAGACAGTGTCGGCGGCGAAGTCGTAGCGCTCGCGGAGTTGGCGAACGCCGGAGACGAGTGCGCCGGTGTCGCCCGCGCCGCCGTCGAATCCGATGACGAACGGGAGCGCCGGCGCATCAATCGTCCGGCAGTCGTCGCCTTCGACACGGACTGCGCCACCCATGGCCGAACAGAAGGTGTCCGCGCGCGAGGCCTGTCCGTCTTGGACTTCGTACTCTGCCTTGTACGCTCGCTCGGCTATCTCTCGGGGAGAGAGTTCGACGCCGAGTTCGCGCGTGGCGGCGTCGATGCCGGCGACGACGACGGCGGCCGACGACCCGAGACCAGCACCCAGCGGGATGTCGCTCTCGACGCTGATGTCGAAGCCAGCGTCGGGGGCGCCGGCGGCGTCGCGGGCCTGTTCGACGGCGGCGTCGATGTACCCCATCGCGGCCTCGACGAGCGGTGCTGGAACGTCAACGTCCGGGCGGCCGCCCGTCGAACCGCTGTACTCGACGGTGAAGCCGTTGAGACTCAGGTCTTCGGCACGGACCCGAACGTGGTCGTCGTCACGGAGCGAGACGGAGACAGTCGCCCGGCGCTCGACGGCACACGGGACTGCCGGTTCGCCGTAGACGACTGCGTGCTCCCCGAACAGGTACACCTTGCCGGGAGCGCTCGAAACGGTCATGTTCCGGGCTTTCTGTGGGACTCGCTTAAGCGTATCCGACCGGCGTCGTCACTGGGAGGGTGGGTCACAAAGAACGGAGACGGGGACGTTGTGCGGGCGGTGCTGGCGTCGTCGCCGGTTCAGGCTCCGATTTCGACTTCCTCGCGGTCGTCGAGGTCGGCCAGTTCGTCGAGGTCGTCGTCGCCGCGACCACGGACGAAGCGGACGATTGCCGCGATACCGACGAGGAGGACGAGACCGACCAGCATCGACATCGCGCGACTGCCGCTGGATTCGTCTTCGTCTTCGGTCTCTATCTCGATGTCGTACTCTTCGGCCTCCGATTCGAGTTCCGCCTCGTAGTCTTCAGACATCTCTTCGCTCTTCCCGAAGAACGGTCCGCGGCTGGAAGGGCTGAACTCGAAGCCGTCGTGCAGGTGTACCTCGAAGAGGGTAAAGTCGGCCATACCCATCAATACGCTCACAAGAGTGATAGTCGTTGTGGCGATACTCACCGGGTGGAAACGTTCGGTAGGTTGGTCTCCACTGTGGCTTCTGTGCCACCTGTGGCGGTTCCGTCGCGACAGGTACGGTCGGATTTTCGCTGTGTTCTTCACGCCCGCACCACGAAGGAACCCCATGGACGACGACCAACGTTCCTTCCTCGACGCCCTGCTCACCACACCCAGCCCTTCCGGGTACGAGACCGACGGACAGCGCGTCTGGGTGGACTACGTCTCCCAGTTCGCCGACGACGTGACGGTCGATGCCTACGGCAACGCCGTCGCAGTCCACGAAGGCTCGGGCGACGGCCCCGAAATCGCGTTCGCGGGCCACGCCGACCAGATTGGCTACATCGTCCGCGACATCGACGACGACGGGTTCGTCCGCATCGGCCCCATCGGCGGGGCCGACCGAACCGTCTCGAAAGGCCAGCACGTGACCGTCCACAACGAGGACGGCGACGTGCCCGGCGTCATCGGCCAGACGGCCATCCATCTCCGCGACGTGGGCAAAGAGGAGTACGACGACCTCGAAGAGCAGTTCGTCGACATCGGCGTCACGAGCAAAGGCGACGCCAAAGATTACGTCGAAGTCGGCGACCCCGTGACTGTCGAAGGACGAGTCCGTGACCTCGCGGGCGACCGTATCGCGGCCAACGGGATGGACAACCGCGTGGGGACGTGGGCCGCCGCCGAAGGACTGCGCGCCGCCGTCGAAGCAGACGTGGACGCCACTGTCTACGCCGTCAGCACGGTCCAAGAAGAAGTCGGCGTGCAAGGTGCGAAGATGGTCGGCTACGACCTGAACCCCGACGCGATGGTCGCCGTGGACGTGACGCACGCGACGGACAACCCGGACGTACCGGGCAAGGCCAAGGGCCCGGTCGAACTCGGCGAAGGACCATCCATCTCCCGCGGGAGCGCTAACCACCCGAACGTCGTCAAACTCGCCCGCGACGCCGCGGCGGAAGCCGACATCGACGTGCAACTGGAAGCGACCGGCACGTACACCGGCACGGACGCCGACGCCTTCTACACGAGTCGCTCCGGCATCCCCTCACTCAACATCGGCATCCCGAACCGCTACATGCACACGCCGGTCGAAGTCATCTCGACGGAGGACTTAGACGACGTGGCCGCGCTTCTCGGGGCGATGGCGACGCTCGCAGGCGACGTCGAGTCCTTCGGCGTCGAACTGTAATCGGGGACTGTCACCGGTCACAGGACGGACACCGGAACCGAGTTGGTGGCCGCTGTCACGTGGTCGCTGTCCGGTCTGTGCGTAGTCTTCTCACACGTCTCCGGGCGAAAGAAAACCGTTAAAAGTCGCCACACGGTGTTTCCACGTATGGCTGGAACTATCGAAGTACTCGTTCCCGGCGGGAAGGCGAACCCCGGTCCGCCGCTCGGCCCGGAACTCGGCCCGACCCCCGTCGACGTGCAGGACGTCGTCAACCAGATCAACGACCAGACGGCAGCGTTCGACGGCATGGAAGTGCCCGTCACCGTCGAGTACGAGGACGACGGTTCGTTCTCTATCGAGGTCGGTGTCCCGCCGACGGCCGCCCTCATCAAGGACGAGGTCGGATTCGAGACTGGCAGCGGCGAGCCCCAGAAGGACTTCGTCGCCGACATGTCCATCGAACAGCTGAAGAAGGTCGCCGAGCAGAAGTCCTCTGACCTGCTCGCGTACGACCTCAAGAACGCCTCGAAGGAAGTCGCCGGCACGTGTGCGTCGCTCGGCGTCACCGTCGAGGGCGAAGACGCGCGGACGTTCAAAGAGCGCATCGACGGCGGCGAGTTCGACGACTACTTCGACGACGAGTAATCGTCTCGCCACGTCGAACCGCACTTTCCGTCGGGCCGAGTCTGCTCGGCCCGCTTTCTCCTCTCCAGAATACGGATAGCTTCGCGTGGCTGCATGTGTCGCCGTCACACGCGAAACGGCCGAATTCGGCCGCCTCGACGCCCTTTCTTCGACGGACTTAAGTTTGGCCTACTCGTCCTGCCGGACGAGGCAGGCAGTAGCCTGTTTCACTGACCCGTAGGAGCAATCCTGCGTACTACGGAGGTGAATAATGGCAGACACAATAGTTGACGCAGTCTCTCGCGCACTCGACGAGGCACCTGGGCGGAACTTCCGCGAAACGGTTGACCTCGCCGTGAACCTGCGCGATTTAGATCTTAACGACCCGTCGAAGCGTGTCGACGAGAGTATCGTACTCCCGTCTGGCACCGGCCAGGACACCCAGATTGTGGTGTTCGCGACCGGTGAAACCGCGCTCCGCGCTGAAGATGTCGCTGACGACGTTCTCGGACCAGATGAACTCGAGGACCTCGGTGACGACTCTGATGCGGCGAAAGACCTTGCCGACGAGACCGACTTCTTCGTTGCCGAGGCAGCACTGATGCAGGACATCGGTCGCTACCTTGGTACCGTCCTCGGTCCTCGTGGTAAGATGCCGACCCCGCTTCAGCCCGACGACGACGTCGTCGAGACGGTGAATCGGATGAAGAACACGGTGCAACTCCGCTCCCGTGACCGACGCACGTTCCACACGCGCGTCGGCGCGGACGATATGGCTCCCGACGAAATCGCGGAGAACATCGACGTTATCGTTCGTCGTCTCGAGGCGACGCTCGAAAAGGGCCCCCTCAACATCGACTCTATCTTCGTGAAGACGACGATGGGTCCGTCCGTGGAGGTGCCCGCATGAGCGAATCTGAAGCTCGACAGACGGAAGTCATTCCGCAGTGGAAACAGGACGAAGTCGACGCGCTCGTCGAATTCGTCGAATCCTACGAATCCGTCGGTGTCGTGGGCGTCGCGGGCATCCCGAGCCGCCAGCTCCAGGCCATGCGCCGCGAGCTTCACGGCTCGGCTCAGGTGCGTATGAGCCGTAACACGCTCGTGAACCGCGCGCTCGACGAAGTCGACGACGGCTTCGAGGAACTCAAGGAGTACGTCGCCGGACAGGTCGCCCTCATCGGCACGAACGACAACCCGTTCGCCCTGTACAAGGAGCTCGAGGCGTCGAAGACGCCCGCGCCCATCAACGCTGGCGAGGTTGCCCCGAACGACATCGTCATCCCCGAGGGTGACACGGGTGTCGACCCGGGTCCGTTCGTTGGCGAACTCCAGCAAGTCGGAGCGTCCGCCCGCATTATGGACGGCTCCATCAAGGTGACCGAAGACTCCCACGTCCTCTCGACGGGCGAGGAAGTCTCCGAGGAACTCGCGAACGTCCTGGCAGAACTCGGTATCGAGCCCAAGGAGGTCGGTCTCGACCTTCGTGGCGTCTTCTCCGAAGGCGTCCTGTTCGAACCCGACGAACTCGCCATCGACGTGGACGAGTACCGCGCCGACATCCAGTCGGCCGTCGCCGCCGCGACCAACCTCTCGGTCAACGCGGTCTACCCGACCGCTCAGACCGCGCCGACGCTCATCGCGAAGGCGACCAGCGAGGCCAAATCCGTCGGTCTGTTCGCCAACATCGAGAGTCCGGACTTCATGCCGGAACTCATCAGCAAGGCGGACGGCCAGCTCCGGGCACTTGCCGCCCAGATCGACGACGAAGAGGCACTCCCTGAGGAACTCCGCGGCGTCTCCGCGCAGAGCGCGGAACCCGCAGCGGAAGACGAATCGACCGACGAAGAAGAAGCAGAAGCAGACGCCGAAGAGGCTGACGCCGACGACACCGACGAGGAAGACGACGGTGACGCAGGCGACGCTCTCGGCTCGCTGTTCTAACAACACACAACGAGGAACACAACAATGGAATACGTCTACGCCGCACTCATCCTGAACGAGACGGAAGAAGAGATCAACGAAGAGAACATCACCGCAGTCCTCGACGCCGCTGGCGTCGATGTCGAAGAGTCCCGCGTCAAGGCGCTCGTCGCCGCGCTCGAGGACGTCGACATCGAAGAGGCCATCGAGACGGCCGCCGCTGCCCCCGCTCCCGCGACGGGCGGCGCTGGTGGCGAAGTCGAGACCGCTGACGATGACGACGAAGAGGAAGCCGCCGAAGAAGAGGCCGCTGACGAAGACGACGACGAAGACGAAGAGGCAGACGGCGAAGGCCTCGGCGCTCTCTTCGGCTAAACCCTCGCGAGACACACGCCGCACACGCGGCACGACTCGCTTCCCAATTCTGCATTTTTCTTCGTTCCCGGGAGCGGCAGCGCTCGGTGTCGACTCACGTTGGTCGTCTGCCGACCCAGCATAGCCGTAGGTTCATACCCAATCACGGGGCCACCTCGATGCGATGTCGTTCACTGGGGCACTCGGACTCGTCACCACCGAGCCGACTATGGCCGTCGTCACTGGTGTCGTGGTCGGTGTCGTCCTCGGGACGTGTTCCGGCCTCGTCCCCGGCCTCCACGCCAACGCGTTCGCACTCCTGCTGGCGAGCGTCGCGTCCAGCATCCCCGGCCCACCAGCCGCAATCGCCGCCGCCATTCTCGCAGCGGCCACGGTCCACACGTTCCTCGACGTGGTTCCCGCGTTGGCACTCGGCGTCCCAGACGCGGCGCTCGCACCCGGCGCGCTCCCGGCCCATCGACTCGTTCTCGGCGGGAGAGGCCGCGAAGCGTTGCGACTGTCTGCACTCGGGAGCGGTGCCGCCCTCTGTCTCGCCGTCCCACTCGCACTCCCGATTACCGAGGTGATGGTCGGTGTCTACCCAGTCGTTCGCGACTCCCTGTGGGCCGTTCTCGGTGCCGTCGTTCTGGCGCTCGTCTGGGCCGAACCGACACTGCGTGGGAGACTCGCGGCGGCGGGGACAGTGGTCGCTGCGGCGGGACTGGGATTCGCCGTTCTCGACAGGACATTTGCCGGCCCGCTCCCGGTTGGCGGCGTGTTGGCCCCACTCTTGGCCGGTCTGTTCGGAGTTCCAGTCCTCCTCGACGCGCGCGATGGCGCGGGCGTCCCACCACAGGGTGATACGACGCTCGCGACGAGTCGACGGGCAGTCGCTCGCAGTATCCTCGCTGGAACCGGCGGGGGCGCATTCGTCGGCTATCTCCCCGGCGTCTCCGCTGGGATTGCAGGGACACTCGCACTCGCAGTCCTCCCTGCACGCGACCCGGACCAGTCGGCACGGGCGTACGTCACGGCGACGAGTGCGGCCACGACGGCGACGACAGTGTTCGCGCTGTTCGCGTTGGTCGGGCTGGGAACCCCGCGAACCGGTGCACTCGTCGCGCTCACGGCCGCCGACCTCCCGTCCGGTCTCTGGGTTGCAGTCCCGGTAACTGTCGTCGCCGGCATGGTCGGCGCGATGTTGGTCCCACTCCTCGGTGACCGGGCGTTGGTGCTCGTGGGGCGATTCGACCAGCGGCGACTCGTCACCGTCGTCTGCGTCTTTCTCGTCGTGCTCTCGTGGGCGTTCGCGGGCGTGGGTGGCGTCGCCGTCCTCGTCGTCGCCGCACTCGTTGGCTACGTTCCAGTGTCCCTCGGATGCCGTCGCGTCCACCTGATGAGTGTCCTCATGGGACCGGTAGCACTCGGATGAGTCGTGTCGACGTGGGACACAGATTACCCCCACTGGAACCCGGAAAGACAACGGTTAAAAGTCGTGCGCCGGTTTGTGAGCGTATGAGCGAGTCCGAACAGCGACACGCGCACCAGTGTGTGTCCTGTGGCATCAACATCGCTGGCATGAGCGCAGCGACGTTCAAGTGCCCCGACTGTGGCCAGGAGATTTCGCGTTGTTCCAAGTGCCGCAAGCAGAGCAACCTCTACGAGTGCCCCGACTGCGGGTTCATGGGTCCATAAACATGGGAAAAGTAGCCGCTAAAATCAAGGTCATGCCGAACAGCCCCGAGCTGGACCTCGACGACCTCGAGGACAAGCTCGAAGACTCCCTCCCCGAGGGTGCGAAAATCAAGGGCTTCGAACGCGACGACGTCGCGTTCGGCCTCGTCGCACTCCTGCCGACGGTCATCGTCCCTGACGACGCCGGCGGCACCGAGGCCGTCGAAGAGGCGTTCACCGGAGTGGACGGCGTCGAGTCCGTCTCCGTCGAGAACGTCGGCCGTATCTAACTGTACGACCACCCTTTTACAGAAAACCCGTCCCGCTGAGCGACCGCGTCGGCTCTCGTGCGGTTTCAGCGGCGTTCCATCACGTAGATGCCGAGGACGACTCCGAGTATCAGACCGCTCATCACGCCGAGCGTGAGCGAGTTGCCGATGACGCCAGCGATTCCGCCGATGAGAATCCCAGCGGCGAGGCCGATACCGAACTGTTCTGCGCTGTGACTCGACCCCGAGCGGTCGTCGGAATCGACCATCACGTGGTCCATGGGCTCGGCGGGCGTCTGTTGGTGGATGGCCTCTGCGCTCAGTGACACTGATTCTTGGGACATATGTAATGATTCATCGTCTTAGTCTATAATCCTTGCTCGGGTTCCCAAAAGTCGAAAACGAACGTTTAGCCACCTCAGACGACTGTCTTCGAGAGATGAACGTGAGGGTGAGACGCGCTTAGAACGCCGCAGAGAACGCCTGCTGGAGGTCGGTTTTCATGTCGCCGATGTGCTCGATGCCGACCGAGACGCGAATGAGTCCGTCAGTGAGTCCCGCTTCGAGACGCTCTTCTCGCGGAATGGCGGCGTGCGTCATCGCCGCAGGCTGTTCGATGAGACTCTCGACGCCACCGAGACTCTCGGCGAGCGTGAACACCTCCGTCTCCTCGACGACGGTCGACGCCTGTTCGAGCGTGCCGTCGAGTTCGAACGAGAGCATGCCGCCGAAGTCGTCCATCTGCTCGGACGCGAGTTCGTGCTGTGGGTGGGAGTCGAGGCCGGGGTAGTGGACAGTCTCGACGGCCTCGTGGTCGTCTAGCCAAGCCGCGAGTTCGCGGGCGTTGTCGCAGTGGCGGTCCATCCGGACGGGGAGCGTCTTCGTTCCACGGAGGACGAGGAAGCAGTCGAACGGTGACGGTGTCGCGCCGACGGAGTTCTGGTAGAATCCTATCTCTTCGTCGAGTTCCTCGTCGTCGGTGACGAGTGCGCCGCCGACGATGTCGGAGTGGCCGCCGAGGTACTTCGTCAGCGAGTGTGAGACGATGTCCGCGCCGTATTCGAGCGGGCGCTGGAGGTACGGCGTGGCAAAGGTGTTGTCGACGGCACAGAGCGCGTCCACCTCGTGTGCGATGTCCGCGAGAGCGTCGATGTCGTTGACGCGCATGAGGGGGTTCGTCGGCGTCTCGACCCACACGAGCGCCGTCTCGTCGCGGACGGCGTCGCGGACGGCGTCGTGGTCCGTCGTCTCGACGAAGTCGAATTCGAGGTCGTATTTCTCGTAGACCTGCGTGAAGATGCGGTGCGTGCCGCCGTAGACGTCGTTGCCGGCGACGACGTGGTCGCCCGCTTCGAGGAGGTTGAGAACGGTGTTGATAGCGCCCATCCCGGAGGAGAACGCGCGACCGTACGACCCGCCTTCGAGCGCCGCGAGGTTCGATTCGAGGTCGGTCCGTGTCGGATTGCCCGTTCGGGAGTATTCGTACCCGCGGTGGTCGCCGGGTCCGTCCTGCGCGTACGTCGAGTTCGCGTAGATAGGCGTCATGAGCGCGCCCGTCTCCTCGTCGGGTTCTTGGCCGGCGTGGATTGCGCGCGTCTCGATGCGTCGCTCGTCTTCAGACATACGCGAATCCCCGCGCCCGCTCGGGTTAAGTCCGTCCCTCCCGCGCGACCACGCGGGAGACACACACGCGCGGTTCGTAACGTGCAATTTATAATGGCGACGCAAGTATTCGTTCTCACGACTATGCCGAGCTCCAATGGTCCAATGAAGGGGACGCGAGGAAAGCTCTCGAACAAACCGCGCGAGCGCGGTACTTCGCCGCCGCAGCGCTCTATCGCCGAATTCGAAGACGGTCAGAAGGTCCACCTCAACCTCGACCCGAGCGTGCGCGAGGGACGCTTCCACCCACGCTTCAACGGCCTCACCGGTGAGGTCGTCGGAAAGCAGGGACGTGCGTTCAAGGTCCAGATCAACGACGGTGGCAAAGAGAAGTTGGTCATCGTCCGGCCCGCTCACCTGCGCGCCCAGAAGTAAGCGATGACCATCTTCAAAGAGAAGCTCGACGAGGAGTATCTGACCACGTCTGAGGTCAAAGAACTCCTCGCCGAGGTTGAGGCGGAACGCGCTGCCGACGAAGAGCGCGAGATGCGCTACGAACTGGCGCGTGCAATCGAACACGTCAACCGGTTCGCCCACCTCGACCCCGAGGAATCTCGCGAACTCGTCGAGGAGCTCGCCGAACTCGAGAAGGTCGACGGCCCCACCGCAATCAAAATCGCGGACCTCCTGCCGGAGTCCCGCGACGAACTGCGTGCGGTGTTCGCCCAGCAACGGTACGCACTCTCTGGCGACGAACTCGACGAGATTCTCAACGTCGTCGCCAAGTACGTCTGAACGGGCGACGACGCGGCCAACTATTTAAATAGCGCCTCGTCGTATCTACTGACATGACTGCATCGGAGAGCGATGACGCCGAGGCAACGGTCGAGTACGCCGTCTTGCTCGACGTACTTCGGCACGGGCGTCAAGACGACGGCAGACGGCGGTTCGACGCCGACCCCATCGCGTACGCACTCGACGAGTCGAATTTCCGCCTCCTCGAGTTGACGCTGGCGGAAGACGCAGACGTGAGCATCGGTGACCGCGTCGTTGTGTCACCGGTTGCAGACCGCGAAACCGTCAGGCAGGTCGAGCGGTTGTCCTACGGCGACCTCTCAAACACGGCGGACTCCGAGTTAGAGTACGTCGTCGCAGACATCGTCGACGCCAACGAAGCGCGCTTCGTCGACTTCTACAACGACGCCCAACCCATCACGCTTCGCCTGCACCAACTCAACTTGCTCCCCGGCATCGGGAAGAAACTCCGGGACAAGATTCTCGAAGAGCGGAAGCGCTACGGGCCGTTCGAGTCGTTCGAAGACCTCCAAGAGCGTGTCTCGGGGCTTCACCACCCGAAAGAAGTCGTCGTCGAACGCATCCTCGAAGAACTTCACGGTAACGACGTGAAGTACAAGACGTTCGTGCGAAACGACCAATAAGCGGAACGGGACTTTTACCCGCACTCACGCGTTAGGACCGCCAATGACGAGCGACGGCAGCGAACAGGTCCGTGCGTCCGGCGCGCGCGACCCGGACGCACTCATCCGCCGGGCAGGCGTCCGCGGTGACCCCGACCGAGACCAGCACTTCCTCGTCGACGACCGCGTCGTCGACCGAATTCCGACGTACCTTCCCGAGGGGACAGACCTGTCTCACGTCCTCGAAATCGGCGGCGGCCCGGGCGTCCTGACCGACCGACTGCTCGAGGTTGCCGACCGCGTGACGGTCGTCGAACAAGACGAGACGTTCGCCGCACACTTGCGCCGCGAGTTCGCCGAGGAAGTCGAAGACGGCCGTCTCACAGTCGTCGACGGTGACGCACTGGAAGTCGACCTCCCCGAGTTCACGGCGTGCGTCTCGAACCTCCCGTACGGCATCTCCTCGGAGATAGCGTTCCGCCTCCTTCCGCGCGGCAAACCGCTCGTCCTCATGTTCCAAAAGGAGTTCGGCGAGCGAATGGCCGCCGAGTCGGGAACGTCCGAGTACGGTCGTCTCTCGGTGAGCGCCCAGCACTACGGCGACGTACACGTCTGTGAAATCGTCCCTCGCGAGGCGTTCGACCCGCAACCGGCGGTCCAGAGCGCTATCGTCCGTGTGACCCCACGTGCGCCCGACTACGAAGTCGACGACGAGGAGTTCTTCCTCGACTTCGTGAAGGCGTTGTTCACCCAGCGTCGTAAGACGATTCGCAACGGCATCCGAAACACGGCACACATCTCTGGGTTGGTCGACCCCGACGCCGTCGTCGAGGCGGCGGACGAAGACGTGCTTCGGAAACGTGCCGGAAACATGGCACCCAGCGAGTTCGCCGAACTCGCCCAACTGGCCGCTGACGTCGGCTTGTAAGTCGTGTCACGCCCCGCGTTCGTATCGAATATGTCTCCCACACCTTCCCTGTCCACGACGTTGCCCATGTCCTCCACACTCCCTCCGTCCACCGTGTCCACTCACGTACCGACGACAGTCACACTCCAGAACATCGTCCCGATAGATTTCGCGACGTTGTTGCCGTCGGTCGAACTCCGTCTCGTCGCGAGCGTGCTCACTATCGCCGCCATCGTCACTATCTGGGCCCTCGGTGCGCGACTGCACGACGTCGACACCGAGGGATTCTCGTCGGCCCTCTGGCACCTCACCGTCACGCTGTTCCGCCTCGTCGGCGTCGTCTTCGGCGGGGCGTTCCTCTTCTTGATTTGGTCGAGTTCTGGTGACATCGCCACGCTCTCCCAACAGTACGGCCTCGGGACCGACACACTCGTCCAGATTGGTCTCTCGGCAGCGTTCCTCGCAGGAGCGTACGTGGTGACCACCGTCCTCGGGCGACTCATCAAGGAGGTTGCGAGCACTCGCCCGGAGATATCCGACCACCAGCGTGAGATTATCTTTCGTCTGGCGCAGGTTTCGACCTACCTCGTCGCGTTCGTCGTCATCCTCGGCGTCTGGCAGGCAGACCTCGGCGGTATCCTCGTCGGGGCGGGATTCCTCGGTATCGTCGTCGGGATGGCCGCCAGACAGACGCTCGGGGCACTCATCGCGGGATTCGTCCTGATGTTCTCTCGCCCCTTCGAAATCGGCGACTGGGTCGAAGTCGGAAACCACGAGGGCATCGTCACCGACATCACGGTCGTGAACACCCGAATCCAGACGTTCGACGGGGAGTACGTCATGATTCCGAACGACGTGGTGAGTTCCGAGAGCCTCGTCAATCGGAGTCGGAAGGGTCGACTCCGCCTCGACATCGAAGTCGGCGTCGACTACGAGGCAGACCTCGACCACGCCGCGTCCGTGGCACAGGAGGCAGTCGAGGAACTCGACGAGACGCTCTCCGTGCCGCAACCCCAAATCGTCGCCAAGCGGTTCGACGACTCCGCCGTCGTCCTCGGCGTGCGGCCGTGGATAGACCGTCCGACCGCCCGCCGAAAGTGGCAGACCCAGACTGCGGTCATCGGGGCCGTTCGAGACGCCTTCGAGGAAGAAGATATCACCATCCCGTTCCCACAGCGCGAACTCTCGTCGCGAGACCAGTCGGGGCCGATTCCGCTCACCGAAGAACCGTCGCGGGGGACCCCCGAGACCAACGGACGTTCGGGCGCGTCAGATGGAGGGGACCGATGACCGACCTCGCAGAGCGACGGGGGATGAACACCACTGTCTACCAACCGGCCGAGGACTCTGGACTCCTCGCACAGGCGGCTATCGGACGTGTCTCGGGGCGTGTCCTCGAAGTCGGCACGGGGTCCGGGTGGGTAGCATCCCAACTCGTCCAGAAGACGGACGCCGACGTTGTCGCGAGCGACCTGAACCCGCACGCGTGCAGACAGGCGGCCGAACGTTCTGCGAAACTTCGCGACGACGGTCACCGCGGGTTCGACGTCGTCCGTGGTAACCTCGTTGACCCCTTCTGCGACGACTCGTTCGACGCCGTCGCGTTCAACCCGCCGTACCTCCCGGAGGACCTCGAAGCGGCACGCGACGACTGGATGGAAGTCGCACTCACTGGCGGAGAAGACGGGCGCGAAATCATCGACCCCTTCCTCGACACCGTCGGTCGAGTCCTCAAACCAGACGGAGAGGTACTCCTCCTCGTGAGCAGTCTCACCGGGTACGACGCGGTACTCGCTCGGGCCGAGGCGAACGGATTCGGGCACGACGTCGTCGTCCAGGAGTCGTACCCCTACGAGACGCTCACGGTCCTCGCCCTAAAATAACTGTGGTGCATTTGTCCATACAGGAAATATTATACGCCGTCATTTCTTAGCGGCGAGTGATGACTGAACTCGTCTCGACGACACCGGGGCTGTATCCCCTCCCGGATTGGGCGAAACAAGACCTCTCCGACCTCAAAGGCCACCAGAAGCACGACCTCATCTCCGGCGACGAGGGTCCGGACATCGTGAGCGCCTACGACCGCGCCCGCGAGGAAGTCGTCTCCGAGCAAGTCGACGCTGGCCTCGACCACGTCGTCGAAGGGCAACTCCGCTGGGACGACATGCTCGCGCACCCGCTGACGGTCCACGAGAACGTCGAGACCGGTGGTATCGTCCGCTACTACGACAACAATAACTTCTACCGCGACCCGCAGGTCCGCGGCGAACTGACGTTCTCCGGCGACGTGGCCGCCGAACTCGAGACGACGACCGACCTCCTCGGCGACGAGCCGCTGCAGGCCGTCCTCCCCGGCCCCTACTCCCTCGCGGACCTCGCCACCGACGAATACTACGGCGACGAGGCAGACTTCCTCGACGCAGTCGGCGAATTCCTCGCCGGCGAAGTCGACGCCTTCCCGGAACACGAGACGCTGTTCCTCCTCGAACCCTCTCTCGTCGAGTCGCCGCCGGGCGACGACATCGACGCGCAGGTCCCCGAAGCTATCTCGGCCGTCGCGGACGCGACTGACGCCAACGTCGTCGTCCACACCTACTGGGGGTCGCTCGAAGAGAAGGTCTACGCCCACCTGATGGACGCGGACGTGGACGCAATCGGCTTCGACTTCGTCGCCGGCGACCGCGACCAGACGTTCTACAACATCAACGAGTACGGCACGAAAGACGACATCGCTCTCGGCCTCGTCGACGGCCAGAACACGTTGGTCGAAGACCCCGAGACGGTCCGCGAACGCGTCGAGTGGACGCTCGACCGCGTACAGAACAAGACGTTCGACACCGCGTACGTGACCTCTAACACCGAACTGTTCTACCTGCCGGAGAACCGCGCCACGGAGAAACTCAGCGCCCTCGCTGCTGCGACCGACGAAGAACTGGAGGTGGAAGCATGAGTCGAGGCGTCGAGAACCGCGAGCAGTTCCGCCCCGAGAACCACGAGAACGAGCACTTCCTGCTCACGACCGTCGTCGGGTCGTACCCGAAGCCCAAGTGGCTGAACCGCGCGAACGACCTCGCAGAGGACCCGGACTCCAAGTTCACCCAAGAGCACCTTCACGAGGCGCACGACGACGCCTGCCGGGTCATCACGAACGAACACGAGCGCTCTGGTCTCGACACGGTGGTCGACGGTGAGATGCGCCGCGAAGAGATGGTCGAATACTTCGCCCACCGGATTCCGGGATACGAGTTCAACGGCCCGGTGAAGGTCTGGGGCCACAACTACTTCGACAAGCCCTCCGTCGTCGGCGAAGTCGAGTACGACGAACCGTGGTTAGTCGACGAGTTCGAGTTCACGCGTGACGTGGCCTCCAAGCCGGTCAAAGTCCCCATCACCGGCCCGTACACCCTCGCCAGTTGGTCGTTCAACGAGCACTACGACTCGGAAGCAGACCTCGCCTACGCGCTGGCCGACCTCGTCAACGAGGAAATCGAGCAACTCGTCGAGGCGGGCGCGACCTACATCCAAATCGACGAACCCGCGCTGGCGACGACACCAGACGACCACGCAATCGTCGGCGAGTGTCTCGAACGCATCGTCTCGGGTGTTCCGGACGAGGTTCGCATCGGTCTGCACGTCTGTTACGGCGACTACTCGCGTATCTACCCCGAACTCAACGACTACCCAATCGACGAGTTCGACGTGGAACTCTGCAACGGTGGCTACGAGCAGATAGACGTGTTCACCGACCCCGAGTTCGAACCCGACCTCGCCCTCGGCGTCGTGGACGTGCACGACGCAGACGTCGAGTCGGTCGAAGAGATAAAAGAGAACATCAAACAGGGTCTGAAGGTCGTCCCGCCGGAGAAACTCACCATCTCGCCGGACTGCGGTGTGAAACTCCTCCCCCGTGAAGTTGCTTACCAGAAGATGGAGAACATGGTCACGGCCGCCCGTGAGGTCGAAGCAGAACTCGACGCTGGCGAAATCGACCTCGACGCACCGGTCCAATCGGCCGACTGACTCGTCCGTCTCGCTGGCGCAGTAACTCTTTTCGAACCAAAATGCGTCCGGTTCGTGTCCGTTCTTTCATTCGATACCACCACGAGTTCCCGCTGTTCAGCGCCTCAGGATTGTCAACTGAACAAAACATTACGCGAGTTTATATTGGAATGCGTTGTCATATCATATGGTGGTGAAATGTGACAAACACACCAGCAGCGGGTGAACTGAGCGACGAGCAACACTGGTTCCCGGTGGCTCGCCGGAGTGTACTGCGCGCCGCGGGGGCATCGGCGCTGCTCTTCGGAATGGGAGCGGGGACGACAGTCGCACAGAGTGACGAAGATGGACAGGGGGAGACGCCACAGGACGACGGGAACGGTGACGACGACTCCCAGATGGACGGACTAGACCCGATATTCGGGCTCGCATCGGCAGGACCGAATCCCTGTATGGGGGACGCGAGCGAGGACTGCTTCGAGTCGTTCGACGTGCAACCGGTACACGAGGTCGAACTGCACATCGACCTGCCAGAGGAAGTGTTTCCCTTTACTGCACCGGGTGTGCTCGACCAATCGACGATTGAGAACATCAATGCCGCCATCGCAAGCGGCGAAGTCGATGTAGACGAACTCGACGACCCGGAGATGGAGGTTACAGCCCAGACACCGGAAGGAGAGGTTACGTTGACCGTCGAAGAGATTGCAACGGCCCTCGCCGGCACCCTCGCGTTCCACTTCGAGCCGACGGGGCTCGCTGTCGAACCGGGTGACGTGGTTCTGTTCAGTGCAGAGACACCTGACCACGGCTTTACTGTCTTCCACGAACGCCATGGACGACAGAACCGTGTCCCTGACGGTGTGGGGCCAATCTCGTCCCCACTCATTCCCGTCGGGGGATACTGGCTCTACCAGTTCGAAGCCGAGGGCGTCTACGACGCGTACTGTCCACCACACGAACCGTTTGGGATGGTGATGCGCGTCGTCGTCGGTGACGAGTCGATGCCAGACGACGACAGTATGGACGACGGAGCGGACGTGGACTCAGAATCCAACGGGGACAACGGCGACGACACGGACGACGGTACCGACGAAACCGAAGAGATGGACACCGGTCGCCCACCGGTCGAGATGAACATCTTTTCGGCCTTCGTTGGCGGACTCGACTTGGACCTCCCCAGTTCGGCAGCGGTCTTCGAGTCGTCCCTCCTTTCGCCAGAGAACATCGTCAGCGAGGGAACGGTCTCGTGGGACGCCATCGTCGAAGCGTACCGCAGCGGAGACAGTGAGTCCGAATAACGCGTCAGACAGACGCTTCGGACGACATTTTTTGTAGACACTCGGTCGAGTGAACTCTCATCGCTTTCGTTTCCGCTTCGAGTCGGTGTAGCCAGGGGTTAGACCCACTCGCTTTCGTACGCCGGGCCGGTGTATTCGCTGTCGCGAGTGGCCCCTCGGTACTCGGGAACTCGCCACGTTCCGTCTGACCCCCGGACGAGTGGGAGTTCGGTCCCCACTGCGTCCGATATCTCGTCGGGGAAGACGCCACACGCCGCGGCGACTCGTTCGAGTCGCGACTCACCGGTCAGCTGGTTCGGAAACGGGACCCAGAGGCGTGCTCTCCTGTCATCGGGCGTCGCGAGTGCGAGGTCGAATCTGACACCATCGTTCAGCGAGAACCGCGAGAAGCCGTGTTTGCCCCGTCGTCGTTCCGGCACGACGGCAGTGACGACCGCAGAATCGACGTGGTCGAGGGCACGAAGTCCTGCGACCTTGAGTTCCACGTCACGGATGTCGGTCGGACCGAGGACGACCGGCCGGGCCAGCGCCAGGGCGTTCGTCGCAAGTCGCGCAGTGACCCACGCAGCGACTGCCGTCGCCCCGAGCATCGCAACCGCTCCCACGAAGAATATCACCAGCAGTGTGACGAGGACGAGTTCCAGTTCCACCATGTCCTCTCTTTCGCTGGCGACGAGCAAAGCGATTATTTGCGCCAGACCTGACGGTCACGACCTGTAGAGGGTGTCGTCGTCGCACTCTACCGAAGCGGCCGATGATACCACGACACACACTTAGACGACGAGACGTTCACTTCGGTAAAGAGCGCGGACGAGCGGCGACCACCGGAGATGGCCGTCGCTCCGTCGGGAGAAAACGTGGAAAATCGAGACGAGAACTTACTCGTAGAGCCAGGTCTCGTCGATACGCTCGTAGTCGACCAGTTCGTCTTCGTCGAAGAACAGGTCGATTTCACGCTCGTTTGCGCCCTCGTCCTCGTTGTCGGAGCCGTGGATGACGTTCCGACCGAGGTCGAGTCCGTAGTCGCCGCGGATGGTACCGGGTGCGGACTCTGCGGGGTCGGTCTCGCCCATCATGCGGCGGACCTGACGCGTCGCGTCCTGTCCTTCCCAGACCATCGCAAAGACGGGTCCGGACGTGATGAAGTCGACGAGGCCCTCGAAGAACGGCTTGCCTTCGTGCTCGCCGTAGTGCTCGTGGGCGAGTTCCTCGCTAATCTGCATGAACTTGCCGCCGACCATCTTCAGACCGCGCTCTTCGAAGCGGGAGACGATGTCACCGATGAGGCCACGCTGGACGCCGTCCGGTTTGACCATCACGAAGGTACGCTCGGCGTCGGACATCAGTTGTCCTCCTCCGTGCGACCACGTGCGCGTCGACCGGCCTCCGTCCACTCGAGGTCACGGGCCTCGCGACCGAGGAAGTAGTTCTTCTCGGCCTTCGAGTTCTTGAAGTGGAGGATGGTTCCGTCGACCTTGACGTACATCGTACCCGTTCCGGGTTCGATCTCTTCACCGCTGTAGTCGCAGGTTCGTTTCTCGACCATCGTTATTGCCCTCCAATGGAGTCGGCGTCACGCTGGGTCTCGCGGAGCTGAAGGATGTCGCCCTCGCGGACAGGACCCAGCACGTTTCGCGTGATGATACGGCCCTTGTTGGAGCCCTCACGGATGCGGCATTTGACCTGCATGGCCTCGCCGTGCATCCCAGTCTTTCCAACGACTTCGATGACTTCCGCGGGCGTCGAGTCGCTGGCTTGTTCGTCCGCGCTCATGGTCGGTTATCGAAGGTCCTCGACCTTAGTCGCGATGTCCTCGACATCGTCGGACGCCTCGCCAGCGTCGACGATAGCGGCCGCGGCACTGCCGACTTCGAGGCCGGCGGCGTGGCCGATATCGTCCTGCGTCTCGACGAAGATGAACGGGATACCCTTCTCGTCTGCGAGTTCGGGGAGGTGCATGACGATCTCCTCGGGGGAGACGTCCTCCGCGATGAGGACGAGCTGGGCGTTGCCGCGCTCGATGGACTTGGTCGTTTCGTTGGTTCCTTTCTTCACGATGCCGGTATCTCGGGCGACCTCGAGCGCCTCGACGGCGCTGTCAGCGAGGTCGGCCGGTACGTCGAAATCTACGTAGACTGCCATTGTTGTTCACCTAAATCCTGCTCGCGGGCTCGACTCCCTCGCCGGCGTCACCAGTCGGTCGGAATCGACCGGTGGGCACAATCCCTACGGCGAGGAGGTTCATCAACCCCGGACAGGCTGTAACCATTCCTTGCTTCGGACCCCATAAAAGCGCTTTCAAAATCTCGACGGCGTGGTACGCGTCCGCACGCCCCGGGAATCGGCGTTCTCGGTCGCGAGAAATTCGGTGAAGAATGATGCAAATTCACCCCGAAGAAATCGAACCATCACCCCTTACGAGTCACGCCACTCCCAAGACGACCCGACCGAAGGAAGTGAATACACTCGCCGGGAAACGAGGGGTATGACCAGTTCTGGGGAGGACGCTCGGTCCGGCGACGGTGCCGAAACACTCGACGTGGAGTCGCTCGCTGCCGACCTCCGTGAGGAAGCGATGGACACCGACCAGCGTCGTCTCCTCGTCTTCGCCGGTGCCCGAGACGCCGGCATCGACGCCGCGTTCGACGTCGTTCGCGGAGCGGACGTTCCGGACGACGAAGTGACGTTTGTCACGACTCGCGACGGATTCCGGTTCGACCGAGTCGAACCGCGGCAGGCGTCACACCTCCTCGGGACCACGCGCACCGTCGTCGTCCTCGACGCGCACGAGGACTTCTCGGCCAACACACTCGGCCGCGTCGCCGGCACTGTCGACGGCGGTGGCCTCCTCGTCCTCCTCACACCGTCCCTCGACGAGTGGGTCGCGCGACGCGACTCGTTCGACGAACGCCTCGCCGTCCCACCGTTTACTACCGCGGACGTGAGCGACCGCTTCCGTGGTCGACTCGTCTCGACACTTCGCGACCACCCCGGCGTCGCGCTCGTGGACCTCGACACCGGCACCGTCGAACGCGACGGCGCGTACAGGCAGGGAATCACGTTCGACACGTCGCTTCCGACCGTCCCGAGAGAACGGCGATTCCCACGTCGTGCCTACGAAGACTGTCTCACCGCCGACCAAACTGACGCACTTGCGGCACTCGAAGCACTCGCTGAACCCGATAACGCCGTCGTCGTCGAGGCGGACCGCGGGCGCGGAAAGTCCAGTGCGGCGGGCCTCGCCGCCGGGAGTCTCGCTGCCGAGGGACGCGACGTGGTCGTCACCGCCCCCGGCCGACGCAACGCCGCCGAGGTGTTTGTCCGCGCCGAGCGACTCCTCAGAGAACTCGACCTGTACGACGCCGAGAGTGCCGACGAGTTCGACCTCTCGTCGTCGCGTGGAGGCCGCGTCCGATACGTCCCGCCGACCGAGGCGGGGGCCGTGGCGGCAGATATCGACGCCCTCGTCGTGGACGAGGCTGCCGCGCTCCCGGTTCGGCTTCTCACGTCGTTCCTCGACGCGCCGTCGGTGGCGTTCTGTACGACTGTCCGCGGGTATGAGGGTGCCGGACGCGGGTTCGCCGTCAGATTCCGTGACCGCCTCGACGACTCAGACCACGAGGTCACTGACGTGCGACTCGACGACCCGATTCGCTACGCCGCTGGCGACCCCCTGGAATCGTGGACCTTCCGGGTGCTTCTGCTCGATGCTCGTCCACCGGTCGCCCAGTTGATTACCGAGGCGGCCCCGCAGAACGTCGAGTACCAGACGCTCACCCCGAACGAACTCCTCGCCGACGAACACCTCTTGCGAGAGGCGTTCGGTCTGCTCGTCCTTGCCCACTACCGGACCGAACCAGACGACTTAGCCCGCCTCCTCGACGCGCCCAACCTGACGCTGCGTGCACTCACCTACGAGGGCCGAATCGTCTCTGTCGCCTTGCTCGCACGCGAAGGTGGTCTCGATGCGGAGACCCGCCGCCACATGTACGACGGTGGTCGAATCCGCGGGAACATGCTCCCCGACGTGTTCACGAGTCAACTCCGCGACGAGGACGCCGGCGTCCCGGTGGGCTATCGCGTGATGCGAATCGCGACGCACCACGCCGTCCGGTCGTCGGGACTCGGGTCACACTTGCTCGCAGCGATTCGTGGTGAATTCGCCGACGACGTGGACTACCTCGGTGTCGGGTTCGGTGCGACGCCCGAACTCCTCTCGTTCTGGCGCGAGAACGACTACGGCACCGTCCATCTCTCGACCACCCGGAACGACACGAGCGGCGAATACTCCGCGCTGATGGTGCTTCCACTCTCGCCAGCGGGCCACGCCCTCCACGATAGACACACAGAGTGGTTCGTCCAGCGCATCGGCGACGTACTCGGGGACGCACTCTCGGACCTCGACCCAGACGTCGCGCGCGCCGCACTCGCTTCTGTCGGGTACTCTTCGGAAGGTGGGTCTGACGACGACGCGGACGACGAACCGTCGCTCTCTGACTACGAGTGGCGCGTCGTCGTCGGAGCATCCTACGGCCCCGGCCTCTACACGACGGCACCGGGTGCGTTCCGTCGCCTCGCGCTCACGCACCTGACCAACCCTGAGCGTGTCTCGCTCTCCGACCGAGAGGAGCGTCTACTCGTTCGGAAGGTGTTGCAGACCCACCCGTGGCCTGCTGTCGCCGACGAACTCGACTTCCACTCGACTGCGCAGTGCATGCGCGCCCTCGGAGACGCCCACGAACCCCTCGTCGACGAGTACGGCGGCGAGGTGGCGCACGACGAACGCTCGCGATATCTGTAGACGGCGGCCAGTGGTTCTCGGCGGTACACCGATAGTCGTTCGCGACGATGGTCGACTATGGCCGAGTGTAGCGAAGACGGGTGTGAGAACGTCGCCGCGGTCAGACTCTACATTCCATGGGACGCCGACAGAGACGTCTGCACAGCACACGGACGGGCATTCGTTCAGCAGGACGGCGTCGTCGCTGAACCGCTCGATGGCGCAGAAAAGGACTGGTCGTAGGGGAGACGATTCACCGGAGTGAGACGGCCATCATCACTTCGTCGACGTACTCACCGTCTATCTTGTAGTGATTCTCGCGGACCGCTTCTGTCTCCCATCCGTGGCCTTCGAGGAACTCGATTGCCGTCTCGTTGGTCGCGGGGACGCTGTTGTACAGTTTCTCGAATCCGTGGTCGCGTGCCCACTCGACGCCCGTGTCGAGGAGGCGACTCCCGATACCGTGGCCACGGTATTCGGGTCGGGTCCCGACGGTGAGAACGGCGGTGTGACTCAGTTTCTCGGCTTCGGGCAAGTCGAGGTGGACCCATCCCGCGAGTTCGTCTTCGACGGTGGCGACGAACACCATCCGTGAACTGACCTCGTTGTGGCGGAGAACGACCTCTTCGTGGTCGAGGACGTCCGCGACTGTCTCCGCTTCGATGTAGCGTCCTTCGTCGGCGACTTCGTGGATAGCGTCTACGAGACTCTCCAAGTCGACGTTCTGGGCCATCCGAATCGTCACATCCAAGTCGCCGAGTTCGACTGTCTGTTCTTTCTCGGGGGCGTACGCCACCTCGACGTGCTTTCCGACCTTTCGGATGTACCCGTCTCGTCGCAGAATCGTCAGGTGGGCACCGAGGGCCGCCGGGTCGAAGTTGAGTGCGCGTCGTACCTCGTCTTCTCTGACGGTGCCGTGACTCTCGATGTACTCGTAGATGTCCTTGCGGTCTTTGTGACCGAAGTTAAGACTGTCAGTTACTTCCATGGTACACAATCACAGGCATGGTTAATAATTGTTGTTCGTGATGAATTGAGAGAACGTCTGGTTCGAACTCTCGACTGTCGAGAGCGGACTGTCGCGGGGAACTGAGAGATTCCTCGGTAGTGAGGAAGCGAGAACCTCAGTACCGTGCGGGCACGCAGGTCAAGAGTTGGGCCGTGTCGCGGACGTTGTGCGTCCTGAGAAGCACCTCCGCTGCCTCGCGGATGGTGAAGTCGGCGTCGAGTTCGACGCCGTAACACCGAGCGTACAGCGTCAACCAGTCGTTGAGCGCGCGGTGGAGGAGTCGGAACTCCTCGCGCGTGAACTCGACCATCCGCCCGCCGGTTCGCGCTTCGATGTAGAGCGAGACTGCCGGCCCGACGCCGTCGCGGGCGCACACCAGCGCTCGCTCGTCTGCCGCGGATTCGTCCGGTGGGTCGAATCGCTCGCGGGCCTGCCGAGCCTCGGCTGCGAGAGTCCGAACGCGTTCGCCGAACCGGACGTGCTCCGGGTCGCGTTCCCGGCCATCCGGTCGACGCTCGTCGCCCTGTCGCGCCGACTGTACTGTGTCCCCAGTCACGACGTCATCCCCACTTGAACTCGACGCCTTTGTCACCGCGTGGATGTGTCCACTCGGTATCGGCGACGACGGCGCACGTGCCGCACTCGACACACGGTTGCGTGTCGAGGCTGACGACGCGTTCTTCGGACCCGTTGGTTCGCACGAGTTCTTCGCGGTAACACCCACCGCCGAAGTCCACCGCGGAGACGGGGCAGGCCGCCACGGCGGCACCACTCGCCTCGTAGGAGTTGTCGAGGACTGTGATGTGCGGGTTGCCGATGTCGGTGTCGTAGGTCAGGTCGCCGATGCGTTCTTCGAGACTCGGCGGGGTGACAGAACTGGTCTCACGGACCGGCGTGCCGAGTTCCTCCGCGATGACCGTCGGGAGCGTGACGTAGGGCGTCTGCGTGTCCGGAATCATCGACGAGAGCGCCGGGACGTTGTAGAGGCGTTCGAGTTGACCAGAGAGCGCTCGGATGCCGGCGCGGCCCACGAAGGACGTGAGGACACTCTCGACGAGGTCGGTGACCCCGTCGTCTTCGGTGACGCCGCGGAACATCTCGTACCCGCGCGGGCGGAGTTTCTGCATCACGCCTTCGCTCCTGAGTTTGTGCGCGTAGCGCGTCCCCGCCTTCTCGGGTTCGTTGCGGGACTTCGCCTGCGCGTACGACTCGGCCGCGAGTGCGCCCGCGGTGACGGCGTGGTTCATTCCCTTGATGATGGGTCCTTGCGCTTGCATCTGGCCGGCGGCGTCGCCGACGACGAGGAGTCGACCGAAGTGCGGTTCGCGCAGTGCAACCTTCTTCGAATCGGGGACGAGTTTCGCGCTGTACTCCAGCTCCGTGTAGTCGTCGCCCAACCACTGCGCGAGGAGTGGGTGGGTCAACATGGCGTCGAGGAGTTCGTGCGGTTCGGCCTGTTCGGCCACGAGACTGTCGAGGTGGAAGACGGTCCCCAGCGACAGCGTGTCGCGGTTCGTGTAGAGGAACCCACCACCGCGAACGCCCTGGAACAGGTCGCCCGAGAACAGGTGGGCCGCGCCTTCGTCCTCGCCCACGTCGAATCGGTTGGCGATGACGTCGTTCGGCATGTCGACGACGGCTTTCACGCCCTGGAACCACTCTTCGGGTTCGTCCCAGTCCATCAAGCCCGCGTCGCGGGCGAGTTCGGAGTTCACCCCGTCGGCGGCGACGATGACGTCCGCCGTAATCGGGTCGAGTTCGTCCGTCTCGACGCCGACGATTTTCCCTTCTTCGCGGAGCAGGCCGGTGACGTGGACGCCGGTCAGGAGGCCACCGCCCGTCGCGCGCGTCCGTTCGTGGACGCGTTCTTCGAGCCACGAGTCCATCTTCCGTCGAAGGACGGAGTCGGACCACTCGGTGTCGTGTTCGTGGAGTTTCGTCAGGTCGAACGACTCCACCTTGTCGCCGGCGAGGTTGTGGATGCGGTACTTCGTAATCGGCCGTTCCGACGCCTCCTCGCGGAATCCGGGGAAGAGGTCGTCGATGGTGTAGGGCGCGGATTCCTCCGCGTAGATGAGGCCACCAGAGACGTTCTTCGACCCCGCTTCGACCCCGCGTTCGAGGACGAGTGTCTCGATGCCGTAGTTCGCGAACGTCGCTGCTGCCGCCGCGCCGCCGGGACCTGCCCCGACGACGAGTGCTTCGTAGTGTTCGTAGTCGCTCATTGTGAGTCACCGTGTTCGCCTGCGACGCCTCCGTCGCTTGCCACCGCTGCCTCGAATCGTCCTTGTTTCAACGCCTCCGTCAGTCGCGGGAGTACCTCGAACAAGTCCCCCTCGATGAAGTAGTCGGAGAAGTCGCGGATGCGCGCGTCGGGGTCGGTGTTGATGGCGATAATCGTGTCCGACTCGTCTACACCGACCTTGTGCTGTATCGCGCCGGAGATGCCCGCCGCGATGTACAGTTTCGGGGCCACGACCTGTCCAGTCTCGCCGATTTGTCTGTCTTCGTGGGTGTACTGTTCGACGTGGCCGTCGAACTGGAACGACCCGGTGACGATACCACGCGTGACGCCGACTTCGGCGTCTTCGAACTGGTCTGCGAGTTCTAACGCCAGTTCGACGCCTTTCGTCGGGTTGTCGCCGATACCACGGCCGAAGGCGACGATGACCTCGTGGCCGGTCAGGTCGATACCCTCGTCCAACTGGTCCCACTCGGTCACGGAGATGCGGAACCAGTCGTCGTCGAGTGGCGCGTCGTGTTCGACGACGATGCCCTCGCGCTCTGGGTCGGTCTCGGGGATATCGAAACTCCCCGGGATGACCGACCCACCCTGTGGGTGGAACTCGCGTCGCGGGTTGTCGAGACACAGAATCGTCGAATACTCGAACCCGGAGAAGTCGGGACGCTTCATGTGCAAGACGCGCTCGAACTCTTTTTTCTCACCGGCCACGCCGGTCTTGACCGGGTTCGAGATGACCTGGTTCTCGATGTAGAGTCCCGAACAGTCGCTCGCCAGACCGGAGTCGAGTTCGGCCTGCACCAGCGCAGAGAGGTCACGACCGTTGTTCGTCGCCGGGAAGAGGGTGTACCGCGGTTTGTCGTAGTCGCGCCACTCCTCGTCTCGGCCGTCTACCACCTCGCCGCGGTTGTGAGTCGCCCCGGCGCGGGCCATATCGCAGAATATCTCGGTGTAAGGCTTGTGCTGGAAGCGTTCGAGTCGGTCGTCTTCGCGGACGACCACAACGTCCGCCCCGTAGGCGACGACGTCGTCGACGTGCTTCGACACGTCCGACCCGATGAGGACGGCGACGACGCGTTCGTCGGCGTCGTAGTCGTCGTTGTACTGGTCCATCAGTTCGCGGGCTTTCCCGAGCATCTCTTTCGACACGTCGACGAGTTCGCCGGCCTGCGTCTCGCAGTAGACCCACATATCTTCGTAGACGCCGCCGTGGAGTGACCGGACGTGGCGCTTGTCGCGCGTCGGGTGGTCGAGGTCTGGATGCCGCTCTTCGGCGGTCCGTTCGTCCTCTTCGTCGACCATGACCTCCTCGTCGCTTCCCTGCACGGAGTCGATGCGCTTGTTGATGAGTCGCTTGACCGCACCGCGGTCCTCACCCGCCTCTTCCGCTTCGAGGAGCGCTTCGAGTTCGTCTACTTCGTCGATGCTCTGGAGGGCGTTCCCCACGTCTGCGGTACTCATCGACGCGAGGTCGAGGCTCCCTGCGTCTTCGGGTTCCTCTTCGTCTTCGGAGAACTTCTCGATGCGACTCTGGATGAGTGCGATGACCGGGTCGCGGTTCTGGCCGCGGTGTTCCTTCTGGAGAATCTCCTCTAACTCGCCCACGTCGTCGATATCTTTGAGCGCCGGGCCGAGTTCCGAGATATCGTACTCACCCGGGTCGAAGTCAGACATGGTCAGTCACCCTCCGCCGCCGCGGCGTCGCCACCCACTGCCGACTGCATCGCCTCCAGCACTTCTTGCATTCCATCGACGTCTCCCGGTTCGACCATCGTCGCTTCGCGCTCTGCCGGTGCCTTCGGAATCGGGTCGACAGACGAGACGATGGTCGGCGACCCGTCGAGTCCGATGTAGTCCGGGTCGACGTTGATGTCGGCGTGGTCCCACACGGTGAGGTAGTCCTCGTAATCGGGTGCTCGCTCCGTCGTCGCCGCCCGGAGGTCCTTCAGAGTCAGTCGCTCCCCTGCCGAGCGATACGACGGGACGAATTCGGGGTCGGTGACGACGAACGCCGGGAGCGATACCTCGACGGTCTCTATCTCTTCGATGTCGCCTTCGACGAGGCGCTTCGCTCGCAGTGTTCGCGCCTCTTCGTCGATGTCGAGGGAGATGACGTGCGTCACGAGTGGCATATCGAGACACCAGTTCGTCTGGGGGCCGGTGTGACCGGTCTCCCCGTCTGCCGTCTTGAACCCCGCAAAGACGATATCCGGCATCTCGCCGAGGTTCTCGATGGCCGCACTGAGCGTAATCGCCGTCGCCCACGTGTCCGCCGCCGCCATCTCGCGGTCCGAGACGAGATACAGGTCGTCGGCGTACACCGACTCCATCGCCTCTTGGAGGACTTCCTTGTACCCCGGCGGACCCATGCTCATCACGCTGACGTTGCCACCGTGTCGAACCCGCGTCTGGAGCGCCGCCTCCAGTGCAAACTGGTCGTTTGGGTTCATCACTGTGGGCGTCTTGCCGCGTTCGAGATGCCCGTCTTCGTCGAACGATACCTGTCCCTCTCGAAAGTCAGGGACCCCTTTGGTAAGTACCACCGTGTGCATTGAGAACACTCTCTCCTTAATGCTAGCTCATATTCATAATAATCTTTTGTGCTACCCCGTTGGAAAGTCAGCGAGGGCTGTTGCTCTCGAATCGGGCAAACGGCCGCGGAGGAACCAAGGGTCGATTAGTCGCGTCGACTAGATGCGTCCGGCGCGTCCCGGGTCGACGTCGATGGCGTCGACCGGGCAGACGTCGACACAGAGCATGCAGTCGATACACTGGTCTTCGTGTGTCGGTTCCGCTTTGATGTCCGATTCGGGGTGGCCGGGTGTGTCGACCCACGTGAACACGTCGACTGGACAGTCTTCGAGGCACGCACCGTCGGCGAGACAGATGTCGAAGTCGACGGCGACGTGCGTCCCGTGGATACCGAGTTTCTCTGGTGGGTCAGTAGGGCCCCAGACCGCGACACCACTCCCATCGTCGACACGCTCTCGGTTCTCTTCGAAGGACGGGTCAATTGGCATGGTTCTTGTTACCATTCCGTTGACGGGACAATAAATCATGCCCCGAACACGGGACAGAGAATTCTCGATGCGGTGATTACCCCAGAGGTGCAACGAGCAGACATGGACCTGTTCTTCTGGGTCGCACTCGCCCTCCTCGTCCTCGGCGTCGTCGGGAGCGTCCTCCCGTTGCTTCCCGGTGCGGTGCTCTCCGTGGCCGGTGTCCTCGTCTACTGGTGGTCGACCGGGTTCACGGACCCCGGTCTGCTCGGCCTCTTTAGCCTCCTCTTCGTCGGTGTCGTGGCCGTCGCCACCGACTACGGTGCCGGGTTTATCGCTGCCCGTGTCGGCGGCGCGTCGACCCGAACGTCCATCCTCGCTGGTGTGGTCGGTTTCATCCTCCTGTTCGTCCTCGGTCCACTCGGAATGTTCCTCGGCGTCGCTGGAACCGTCTTCGTCATCGAGTACCTCGAACACGAAGATGCAGAAGAGAGCGGTCGACGCGCCCTCTACACGACTGTCGGTGTCCTCGCGTCGTCCGTCGTACAAGTACTGCTGACGCTCTCGATGCTCGTCGGGTTTGCCGTCGTGGTAGTGTTGTAGGCGACGATACTCGCCTCACTCCACACTCAGGTCTGGGTCACCATGGGGTGGCTACACCGCGAGGCCATCGACGACACCGGCGGACAGGGCGAGCATTAAGAGCGCCACGAACAGCAAGAGCCACCAGTTTCGCGTCACGAACCGGGCGGTTCGATATCTCATTCACTATCACCTATGTTAACAATGGTCATGGATGGGCTTATGCATTCGGGACCACCCGAATCGCTCTTTTCGGCGACACGCTGATACTGCCATACTCACCGTACCAACATTTACCGTACTGCTGCCTCCCATTCACACCTCGGCGACGACCCGTGCCGGCGCGCCGTCGGCATCGACCCGAAGCGGCAACACGAAGAGGTCGAACGAACGGTCGGTCGGGAGTGCCTCCAACCCGCGGAGGTTCTCTACGATGAGGTTGCCAGCGCCCAGCACCGCGTGGTGAACCGGAACCCCATCACCGCCAGTCGGGTCGGGACTGAGCGCGTCGAGTGCGACTGAGAATCCGCGGTCGGCACACACCTGCCCCGTTTCCGGTGCGAGCGCTGGGTGGTCGGTCATCCGGACGGTCCCCCACTCGTCTTCCCACCCCGTTCGGAAGACGAGACAGTCCACGTCGGGGTCCAATTCGGCGGGTATCACGCCCGCCGTGACGAGGCCGTTCGCACCCGCGTCGCGACAATCGACCACCTGCGCGGTGAATCGGAGGTCCTCGACAGAGTACGAATCCAGCGTCGCGCCGTCCGCCTCGGTGTGCGCCGGAGCGTCGACGTGAGTGCCGGTGTGGGTGCCGAGTTCGAGACGAGAGACGCGATAGCCGTCGGCGTCGAAGTCCGCGTGCGATTCGACCGAGACGGCCGGGTCACCGGGGTACGTCGGCATCCCGGACTCGACGCGACGAGTGAGGTCTACGAGGGTCACGACGGGTCCTACGCGGGCGTCGGTAAAACGAGTGTTCGTGTGTGAAGTGAGTGGTTCGAGGACAGTTCCCTACTTGTGCGCGAAGTAGACGAGCGTCTCGTCGTGACCCGCCGTGTCCACGCGGACGAAGCCGACGCGTTCGAACTGGACGAGTTCGTCTTCGGGCACGTCAGCGAAGTCTGGTTCAGCGACGCCCAGCACGTCGCCGTCCATCGTTCGCATTCGGACCGAGACACCGTCTGCGGGCGCCCAGTGAATCACCGCAACGTCACCTTCGCGGACCACGTCGAGGTCGTCACCGGTGGCGACGAGCGTGTCGTCCTCACGGCGGACTGCGCCGAACCCTTTCAGCCAGACGCGCTCTCCCTCGGCGGGCACGTCACCGGATTCGAGGAGGACGCTATCGCCGACGGGGATGTCGCGGGTGCCGCGTTCTTCGAAACTCGGATGGAGTGGCGGGTGGGCAACGTCGGGACCGCCTTCGATGGCGAATTCTTGCCCGTGGCCAGACCACGTCTGGCCGCCCGCCGAGGTCTCCTCGGCGACGTCGCGGACGAGGAAGTAGCGGTCCGTCTCGTCGTCCACGAGGTCACGGTTGTTCGCGTAGATGCTGGACATCGAGAGGTCGACGTTCGAGGTAGAGGTGCCGAGGCCGACCATCGCGTCCACGATAGCCTGTCCGCGGATGCCGCGGCGGCGGAGGCTCTTGATAGTCGGCACGCGCGGGTCGTCCCAGCCGTCGAGTTCGCCCGCGTCGATGAGTTCCTTGATGCTCGACGTGGACATCTTCACGTCGTACTCGTCGACCTGCACGTGGCCCCAGTGGATGACTTCGGGGTAGTCCCACCCGAAGTAGTCGTAGACGAACCGTTGACGCTTCGCGGAGTCTTGCAGGTCGATACCGCGGATGATGTGCGTGACCCCCGTGAGGTGGTCGTCGACGCCAGACTGGAAGTCGAGCATCGGCCACGCGCGGTAGTCTTCGGCCTCTGGCCGTGGGTGCGGCGTGTCTATCATCCGGAAGGCGACCCAGTCGCGCAGGGCGGGATTCTTGTGTTCGATGTCGGTCTTGACGCGGAGGACCATCTCGCCCGAGGTGTACTCGCCGGCGACCATGTCCTCGAACTCTTCGAGTGTCGTCTCCGGGTCCTTGTCGCGGTGCGGACACGGCTTGGCGTTGTTCTTCAGGTTCGAGAACTCCTCACCAGTGCACGAACAGGTATACGCGCCGCCCATCTCGATGAGTTCGCGGGCGTGGTCGTAGTACGTCTCGACGCGGTCCGAGGCGCGAATCACGTCGTCGGGGTCGAACCCGAGATAGTCGATATCTTCGAGGATAGCGTCGTACGCGCTCAGGTCGGGACGCTTCGTCTCCGGGTCGGTGTCGTCGAAACGGACGATGAACGACCCATCGTACATGTCCTTGTACGTCCCGATGACGGCGGGCATACGGGCGTGGCCGAGGTGCCACGGACCGTTGGGGTTCGGCGCGGCGCGCATCCGAACTTCGTCGTACGCTTCGACGTTGGGAAGGTCGGGCAGCAGTGATTCGTCTTCTTCCTCTTCTGCTTCCATCTCAGCGAGTTCCTCGGGCGCGAGTTCCTCCAGTCGGTCGCGCTTTTCGTCCGCCGAGAGTTGGTTGACTTCGGCGACGACGGGCCCGATGAGTCCGGGAATCTCGCCACCGTGCTGTCGGAACTCTGGGTTCTCGCCCATCAGTGGGCCCATGATGGCACCCACGTCGGCGTCGCTGTCGTGCTTGACCGCGTTGAGGAGTGCGTGTTTCTCCGCTTCTCGCTCGACGCGTTCTCGAAGCTCGTCGTCCATTACCGTCCGATTCCGCGGCGCGCCTAAAAACAGGCCCGGATTGCGGGGAAGGGTCCTCGCGCGGGCAGGGGTACGTGAATTGTTAACACGGCTAAGTAAATATGAGTTGCGGCGGTGACACACAGAGAGTGACTGTAAGCGCGAGTGTCGGACGAAGCGTCCAACAGAAATGAGTGCCGACACCGGGGTCGGTCAGTACCCGCGGGTGATGAGGTAGTCGGCGATGTCGCGCAGCAGGTCGCGTGCGTCGTTGTCGGGGAGGACGTCGAGACGCGCCTTCGCCTGCTCGGTGAGGCCTTCTGCCATCTCACGGGCGTAGTCGATGCTGCCGGCCGCTTCGAGTTCCTCGACGGCGGCCTCGACGTCAGCCTCGGTGAGTTCTTCGGCCGTCTCGGCGTCGACGAGGGAGTCCACGTCGATACCCTGTTGGCGTGCGTGCAGGGAGATGACCGTCTCCTTGTTTTCGACGAGGTCCGAGCCTCGCTGCTTACCCAGTTTCTCCGAGGGCACGGTCAGGTCGAGCACGTCGTCTTGAATCTGGAACGCACTGCCGGACTCGATGCCGTACTGGTAGAGGGCTTCGACGACGTCGTCGTCGGCACCCATGAGGACTGCCGGGATGGCGGCCGCGGTGCCGTAGAGGACTGCCGTCTTGAGTTCGACCATCTTGAGGTACTCGTCGGGGAGCACCTCGGTCCGTCGCTCGAAGCCGATGTCGAGCGCCTGCCCCTCACAGATTTGCGTGCAGGTGGTGGCGAGGCGGCGGACCGCTTCGAGGCCTGCCGCTGGGTCTGCGCCCGTCTTCGTCAACAGTTCGAAGGCCTTCGCGTACAACGTGTCGCCCGCGAGAATCGCGGTTTCGGTGTCGTACTCTTTGTGGACTGCTGGGACGCCGCGTCGCAGGTCGTCGTCGTCCATGATATCGTCGTGGATGAGTGTGAACGACTGGATGACCTCGATGCTCACAGCGGCAATCATCACGTCGATTGCTTCCCCGGTGAGCGTCGGGAACGCGCGGTAGTCTTCCGACATCGGTTCCACGTCCGCGAGGGACTCGGCCGTCAAGAGCGAGACTGTCGGGCGGAGTCGCTTTCCACCGGCCTTCAGGAGGTACCGAGAGGCCTCGTACAGCCGTTCTGGCTCGGCCATCGGCACGTCCTCGTCGAGTGCGTCGTTGACGAGTTCGCGTCGCTCGCGAATCGCCTCGAGCACTCGCTGTTCCGTCGCGTCCGAACTCATCACTCCACCAGTTGGATCATGTTGCCGTTCCGCGTCACGTGGACGTCGCGGCCGAGGGCGTAGCCCTGACTCTCTGCGAGGTCCACGTACGGAGCGAAGCCCTTGAGGTTCTGGTGGGCCGGGATGACGTGCTGGGGCTGGAGTGCCTGCAGCATCTCGTAGTGCCCTTCCTCACGAAGGTGGCCGGAGACGTGGATGTCGTCGTAGATGCGAGCGCCCTGCATGCGCAGGAGACGCTCGGACTGGTAGCGCTGCCCTTCGTTCGTCGGTTCCGGGATGACGCGGGCCGAGAAGATGACCTTGTCACCGTCGTCGAGTTCGTACGGCGTCTCGCCGCGGCCCATGCGGGTGAGCATCGCGCGCGGTTCGCCCTGGTGGCCCGTGACGATGGGGAGGTAGTTCTCCTTGCCTTCCTTCATGATGCGCTTGAAGGTGCGGTCGACGGACTTTCGGTGGCCGTACATCCCGAGGTCGTCGGGGAGGTCGACGAAGCCGAGACGCTCGGCGGTGCCGGAGTACTTCTCCATCGAGCGACCGAGGAGGACAGGTTGTCGGCCGATGTCGTTCGCGAACTCGACGAGCGAGGAGACGCGCGAGATGTGCGACGAGAACGTCGTCGCGACGATACCGCCGTCGTAGTCTTCGACGGAGGTCATGACGTCCTTGAGGTGGCGACGAGCGACGGATTCGGAGGGCGTGCGGCCCTTCCGACCGGCGTTCGTACAGTCCTCGATGTACGCGAGCACACCGTTGCCCTCGCGGCCAATCTCGCGGAAGCGCTTCATGTCGATTGGGTCTTCGAGGACCGGCGAGTGGTCCATACGCTTGTCGAGACCGTAGACGATTGCGCCCTCGGGCGTGTGGAGGACCGGGTTGATGGCGTCGATGATGGAGTGGGTGACGTGGACGAACTCGAGTTCGACCTTTCCGGAGTCACCGATGGACATCGTCTCACCGGCGCTCATCTTGACGAGGTCGTTGTTGACGTTGAACTTGTTCTCGCCTTCGATTTGCTGTTTCACCAGTTCGATGGTGAACGGCGTCGCGACGACGGGGGCGTCGTAGCGGTGTGCCAGTTTGGAGATGGCACCGATGTGGTCGAGGTGGCCGTGCGTCGGCACGATTGCCTTCACGTCACCTTCGAGGTCACTCATGATACGGTCGTCCGGGATGGCGCCCATATCGATGAGGTCGAGGCTGTGCATCTTTTCTGTCTCAACGTTGTCGTGGATGAGGACCTGCGACAGGTTGAGACCCATGTCGAAGACGACAACGTCGTCTCCGGCACGGACGGCCGTCATCTGACGGCCGACTTCTTCGTATCCGCCTATGGTTGCGATTTCGATTTCCATGGTTTGTATCTCGATATTCCGAGCATCGAAAGCCACGATGTGGCGAAGGTGCTCACGGAAAGACGGGTGTCTGGGGGCCATCGGCCCCGGCGTCTTGCAGCTCGTCGGTCGATTGACCCCGCGTGCGAGGTGCGCCCAGCCGGTCGATGTGGGCGCACCCGCACTTACCCGCGGGTTTCTGGTATCGGCACCTACTCACCGGGGTACTAAAAACTACGTGGGTTCATCGCGCCCGCACAACCGGTCGTAAATAGAACGGGGAGGAAACCAACAACGGGGAGAGAAGTGGAGACGAGCCGGGGAACTGACACGAATTCGTCCATCTCACCTCGCCCGACACCGATTTCGGTAGGCAGCAGCCTGATAGCCAGCGCTCGGTGACACTCTCCGATTCGTGCGGTTCGGCACCTTTAAGATAATTACGAGAAGGAATTGAAACATGAGCGGTCGACCTCTCGACGTCCTCGAAGCGTCACTCGACGAACCGGTGACGGTTCTACTCAAGGACGGAAACGCATACTTCGGCGTCCTCGCTGGTTACGACCAGCACATGAACGTCGTACTCGAAGAAGCGCTGGACGAAGACACCGTGCCCGGGGATATCGAACTCGAGCAAGTCCAAGACACAACCATTATACGCGGCGATAACGTCGTCACCATCAAAGCATGACGGGTGCAGGAACCCCCAGCCAAGGAAAGAAGAACAAGACGACGCACGTGAAGTGCCGTCGCTGTGGCGAGAAGTCCTACCACGTGAAGAAGAAGGTCTGCTCGTCTTGCGGCTTCGGTAAGTCGAAGAAGCGTCGCAGCTACGCCTGGCAGTCGAAAGCCGGCGACAAATAACGACTCTCGACGGTCTCTGACCGTCATTTTGTCTTCTGTCTCGCCGTCACCCGGCGAGCAACCAACCCGCGTTCCTGACTCCCGGTTTGTCGTCTCATCCATGCCATTCGGTACCACTAGACTTTCAGAGAGGCATCGTTCACCGTAGGGAGCCGTTCTCATCGACCATCGCTGACTGGCCCCAGCATAGACTGCTATCGTCACCGACTCGGGAGCATCAGCGCCTACTCGTTCTCTCACCAGACAATACACGATTATGCATAATATCTGGTGTTGAAACCCGCAGTTACTGCATAAGGACGGGTTTTTTACCCCCTCCCCGCGCTATTTTCATCCATGGCAAATGGGCGGGACGACTCCCACCACATCAGCGGACCAACCGAGAAGTGCGGTGTCGTCGGTGTCGCACTCGGCGACCGAGACGCTGCTCGACCCCTGTACTACTCGCTGTACGCCCTCCAGCACCGAGGGCAAGAGTCCGCAGGCATCGTCACCCACGACGGGTTCCAACAACACAGCCACGTCCAGATGGGCCTCGTCGGAGACGCTTTCAGCGCGTCAGACCTCGACGGTCTGAACGGGCAAGCGGGCATCGGCCACGTCCGTTACCCGACTGCCGGCGACGTGACGAAATCCTGTGCGCAACCGTTCGCCGTCTCGTTCAAGTCGGGGTCGCTCGGCCTCGCACACAACGGCAACCTCGTGAACGCCGACGAACTCCGCGACGAACTGGAGAACTTCGGGCACGCGTTCACCTCGACGGGCGACACCGAGGTCATCGCCCACGACCTCGCCCGCAACCTCCTCGAAGAGGACCTCGTCCGCGCCGTCAAACGGACCATGGAGCGAATCCACGGGTCGTACGCGCTGACCATCATGCACGACGAGACTGTGCTGGGCGTCCGCGACCCAGAGGGGAATCGCCCACTCTGCATCGGTAAACTCGACGACGGCTACGTCCTCGCGTCCGAGTCCGCCGCCATCGACACCCTCGACGGCGAACTCGTCCGCGACGTTCGACCGGGCGAACTCGTCGTCCTTGAACCCGACGGGTCCGGATTCGATTCCTATCAACTCGTCGAACGCGAAAACACGGCCCACTGCTTCTTCGAACACATCTACTTCGCCCGTCCCGACTCGGTGATGAACGACACACTCGTCTACGAGGTGCGCCGTGGTCTCGGGCGTAAACTCTGGGAGGAAGCGGGTGTCGACACCGACGTGGTCATGCCCGTCCCCGACTCTGGCCGGGCGTTCGCCTCCGGATACGCGGAGGCGGCACAGGAAGACGACGCGAGCGTCGAGTTCGCCGAAGGCCTGATGAAGAACCGCTACGTCGGCCGGACGTTCATCATGCCCACACAGGACGAACGCGAACGCGCCGTCCGCCTGAAACTCAACCCCATCAAGAGCACCGTCGAGGGGAAGTCCGTGACCCTCATCGACGACAGTATCGTTCGCGGAACGACCTCGAACCAACTCGTCCAACTGCTCCGTGAGGCCGGTGCCGAAGAGGTCCACATGCGAATCGGTGCGCCGCCGATTGTCGCGCCCTGTTACATGGGTATCAACATGGCCACGCGGGAGGAACTCATCGCCTCGGACAAGTCTGTCGACGAGGTCTGTGACACCATCGAGGCCGATAGCCTCTCGTATCTCTCTATCGACGCTGTCTCTGCAGTCCTCGAGAAGTCGCGTGCCGACCTCTGTCTCGGGTGTGTCACCGGTGAGTACCCCTACGACATCGACGGCGAGGAGACCGACCGCGACATCAGTCGCCCTGTCGTCGGTGCCGACGCCCCGGCAGACGACTGAAACACGCGCAGTTCTTCCGACTCGGACACCAGACCCTTACTGGTGGCTGACACACTGGTTTTCGGTGGGTTGCCGTCGTCTGTCATCGTCCGTGACTCTCACCGGGAGGCGTGCTAACATAATCAACGCGTCGTTTCTTTTCCTTCGCGTTCGTACAGTCACACGTACTTCGGCCCGTCAGAAACCGGGTGACGGAACGGAGTACAGACGGAGTGCAATGCGACCGACGGGGCGACGTGTAACTACGCGAGACGTCTCGCCCATCTCCGTCTTTGTGACCTGCCGGTCACACCACGTACCGACTACCTGTCCGAACAACTCTCGCATCGGGAACCGTTCTCGACACGCAGGTTCGGACAGGCAACTCCCTTGTCGTCTCAGTACACGACGTAGAGGAGGACGTAGACGACGTTTCCGAGAACGAACGAGATGAGCCACAGCGACGCCGCGATGCGACCGAACCGGGCGTGTTGGGTGTTGAAAACCTCCGAGAGCGGGCGGGTCAACGCCAACAACAGGACGTAGTAGACGATGGGGACACAGACGACGGCGAGGAGGATGTGAATCGCCAGCGTCGGCAGGTAGACGAACTGGTAGACTGCGTCGGGACCGGGGAATTCGGCAGTCCCCTGAACGACCACTTTGTAGAGGTAGAGGACGAGGAACGTGGCGAAGAGGACGAACGAAGTGAGCATCATCCGCTGGTGTCTTTCCACCTCTCCGCGGCGGACGAATCGGACGCCGGTGACGATAGTCACGATAGCGACCGTACTGATGACCGCGTTCGCGTGGGGAATCGCGTTCAAGAACGACTCCGGTGCCTGCGGGATGACCGCCCGAGGAATCGCCCCGAGGACCGCCCCGAAGACCAGCGCGAGCGAGAGTACTGAGAGGATTGCCGTGAGTTCACGGACGTGGTCGCGTGCTCGAAGCTCCATAGCCGTATTGGGGGACTGCGACGGGAAAATCGTTCTGTCCATCGGTCCGCTACGTCGCCTGCAAACGCCCGACATTGTCGAGGCGAAAGGAAAGTCATTTAAATTACCGCGGGGTAACGAAGAGTGCAGCAAGACACAGCGAGCGTGGGTAGCCAAGCCAGGCCAACGGCGCAGCGTTGAGGGCGCTGTCCTGTAGAGGTCCGCCGGTTCAAATCCGGTCCCACGCATCGCAAGATGCAGGTGACGTCCCTACACGGACATCACCCACGCACAATCCTTCCGAAACTACCACCCACGAGAGAGTTCCCTTCGTGGGTTTTCCACCTCTTCACACTGCAAGCGACGGCGCTGTCCCGTCCTCGATTTCTCACTCTGCTCCGTCCAATCGGTACCCGAATCCCCGCACCGTGCCGCGAGTTTAAAAGGGTCGAACGAGTAACACGCCACATGGCTAAGTATTCGACCAACCGGGGCGGCGGTGACTCCGGTGGCGACAGTTGCGAACTCTGCGGGCGGACGACCACGAAACTCCGCCGGGCGAACGTTGCCGGTGCGAACCTGCTGGTCTGTCCCGACTGCGCCCCTCACGGCGAGAACCGCCACACCGACCGGAAGAACGAGCAGTCGCAGTCCACACGAGACGACTCTGAGCGTAGTCGCCGCAAACGCGCCGCCCAGCGAACGGCGAAGATGTACGACAGCGCCAAGGGGAGCGCGAAGCACTGGGAAGAGAAGGGGACGAACTACGAGAAAGACCGTCTCCCGTACCTCGTGTCTGGATACGGCGATATCGTCGAATCTGCCCGACAGGACGAAGGTCTGCAACTGGACGAACTCGCAGACGAACTCGAACTCGAAGAGAAACAACTGCTCGCCATCGAACAGGGCCGGGCGACGCGCGCGAACGTCGGCGGGTCGGTCATCCGCGCACTCGAAGAGCGACTCGACGTGACCCTCGTAGACGAGTAGCACGATTTTTCTCCCTCGGGCGTCTCGACGCCCACATGTCATCCTCTCTCGCATCCGACAACCCGACGGTTCGGGCGTTCGAGGCGACAGTCACCGACGTCGACGGCCAGTCTGTCGTCCTCGACGAGACGTACTTCTACGCCGAAGGCGGTGGGCAACCGTCCGACCGTGGTGTGCTCGGCGACACCGAAGTCGTCCACGTCCGAGCAGCGGACGGAGTCGTCGTCCACGAACTCGCCACCGAACCGACCTTCTCGGTTGGCGACGAGGTGACCGGCGTCGTCGACGACGACTTCCGGACCTACTGTATGCGGGCGCACACTGCGAGCCACGTGCTCTACGGGGCCGCACGCCACATCTTCGACGAACTCGGCTACGGTGGGTTCGGCATCTCCGACGAGAAAGTCCGCGTCGACTTCGAGACGACGACTGACGTCGACGACACGGCACTCGTCGAGTTAGAACGCCTCGTCAACCGAGCAGTCTGGGACGCCCGTGACGTGTCGTGGGAAGAGATTCCGGTCGAAGAGGCACGCGAACGCGAGGAAATCGCGTTCAACGTCAAGACCGAAGAGGGTGTCTTCGCCGACGCCGACGAGGTTCGCATCGTCAGTATCGAAGGCTGGGACTGGGGCGCGTGCGGCGGGACGCACGTCTCGAACACCATCGAAATCGGCCCGGTCGAAGTCCTCGGTCGCTCGAACCCCGGTGAGGGACTCACTCGCGTCGAGTTCGCAGTCGGCCCCTCGGCCATCGACCACCGCGCCGAGTTGCAGACAGCAGCGTACGACGCGGCGAGTGCACTCGGGACGAGTCTCGATGACCTCGGACCGACGGCGTCCAGCGCCGTCGAGGCCCGAAGTGACCTCGAATCCGAACTCGCCGACCTGAAGTCGGAAGTACTCGGTGCGCGCCTCGCCGAGTTCCAGACTGTCGAACGCGGCGGACTGACGTGGAAGATTGGGTCGATTTCGGGATTCGAGGCCAACGAGGTCGGTGAGGCGGTGAAAGAAGCACGCGACGACGCCGACGTGATGGTCGCCGTCGGCGAGTCGAACGCGCCGTTCCTCGTCGTCGCCAGCGCAGGAGACGTCGCCGCGGGTGACGTCGTCTCCGAGGTGACCGACGAGTTTGGCGGTGGCGGCGGTGGCAGTCCGACGTTCGCACAGGGTGGCGGCATCGGCGCGTCCGCTGACGAGGTGTTGGCGTTCCTCAGAGACTGAACGCCGAGGCTCGGTGGTCCCGTCTAACGGTTGCTCGTTTCGCCGTTCTCCGTTCGACTCACTCAGTCCGTGAGGTGTCGTTCGAGGAAGCGACCCTCTCGGTCGACGACTTCCTCGAAGGCGTCCCCGACGTACGCATCGAAGTGTCCCAACGGGTATCGGACCCGTTCGACGTCGTCGAGTTCGTCGACCAGTCGGTCGACCGTCGATGCGGGGATTATCGCGTCGTTCGTCGCCTGTGCGATAAACACCGGGGCGTTGACGTTGCGCGCACGAGCGAGTGGTCGATAAGTCAGCACAGTGAACGAGACCCGCGCAGCACAGCGGTTGTCCCACTCCTCGTCGTCGGGTATCAGCGCTTCGACCCCGTGGACAGCGTCGGGCGTGTTGAGAAGCGCGAACTCGTCGGGTGACCCGACGAGCGGGATGTAGTATGGTTTTCGGCCATGAATCGCTCGCCACGCGTCGCGGAGTCCTGCGACGACGCTCTTTTTGAGGTAGTCCAGTCCCCCGCGTCGAACCAAGTTGAGTCCCGTCCGTGGCCCATCAGAGAACGGCACCTGCGCGACGACTGCACGGATACCGGCCGCGCGGGACGCGGCGTCGATGACGTGGCCACCGCTGAACGACGTACCCCAGAGCGCAACCCGGCCGGCGTCCACCGTTGAGAGCGACCGCACGTAGTCGATAGCCTCGAGCCAGTCTGCGCGGTGGTTGAACGGGTCGACCAGGTTTCTCGGGGTCCCCCCACTCGCACCGAAGGTTCGGTAATCGAAGACGAATACTGCGAGTCCCCGTTCAGAAAACCGCTCGGCGAAGGCGGGTAAACGCCACGTTCGTTCGCCACCGAACCCATGTGCCATGACCACGACCGGTGGGTTCTCGACATCGGTTGGTCGGTAAAGCCACCCGGCGCAGGCGACGCCCTGACTGTCGAACGTGTGGTCCTCTCGGGTCGTCGTCTCCATACTGTGACTTCACAACGAGTCTACTAATCGGTGGGTGTCGGACTGCCCACGCATCACCGAAGTGAACAGAGTCGCGGGATGGTTCAATCATCTTTTTCAATGACGATCCGTAGTGGACACCATGGAATCAGTAGGGTCTGCTACGGGTCTGACTGGCGAGCAACGGGCCATTCAGGACGTGGTCCACGAGTTCGCAGTCGAAGAGATTCGGCCAACTGCACGCGAGGCAGACGAGACGGAGACGTTCCCCGAGGACGTCTGGGACGGCCTCGCCGAACTCGACTTGACGGGACTGACCGTCCCCGAGGAGTACGGCGGATTCGGTGCCGACCGAACCACCTACGCTGTCGTCAACGAGGAAGTCGCCTACGGCCAACTCGCCGTCGCCACCGCCCTCTCGGTTCACTGTCTCGCCACTGAGTGCATCTCGGAGTTCGCATCCGAGGAGCAGAAAGAAGAGTGGCTTCCCAAGATGGCGCAAGGTCGCCCAGTCGGGATGTTCGCCCTCTCCGAACCCGAAGCGGGGTCGAACCCGGCCGAGATGTCCACCGTCGCTCGCCGTGAGGGCGACGAGTACGTCATCAACGGCCAGAAGCAGTGGATTACGAACGGCCAGCGTGGCGGCGTGTGCATCCTCTTCGCCAAGACGGACCCCGACGACCCGAACTCGGTGACGCAGTTCCTCGTTCCCGAAGACGCCGGCTACGAAGTCGGCAAGAAAGAAGAGAAACTCGGCCTCCGCGCGTCTGATACGACCGGCCTCACCTTCGACGACGTGCGTATCCCTGCCGAGAACCGCCTCACTGAGGAAGGGCGCGGCCTCTCCGCGGCGTTCCACATCCTGACTGGTGGTCGCATCGGCATCGCCGCGCAGGCGACCGGACTCGCCCAGTCGGCGCTCGACGACGCCATCTCCTACGCGAACGAGCGTGAGCAGTTCGACAACCCCATCTCGAAGATTCAGTCGATTCGTCACAAGATTGCGGACATGGGGACGAAGGTCCACGCGTCGCGCACGATGGTCCGCGAAGCGGCCCGCGTCGCCGACGCCGGCGAAGACCCGCGGACCGCCGCATCGATGGCGAAGTACTACGCCAGCGAAGCAGCAGTCGACGTGACTAACGAAGCCGTACAGGTTCACGGTGGCTACGGCTACACGACCGACTTCGACGTGGAACGTTACTACCGCGACGCGAAGATTACGACCATCTACGAGGGCACGAGCGAGATTCAGAAGGAAGTCATCGCCCGGTCGCTGCTCGACTAACTCTCGTTTCCGATTTCAGGCGACAGTTTTCGTCTTCCGGCGTGCGACGGTGATACGACCCGCTCCGACAGCGGCGAGTAACAGACACCCAACGAGTGTCACCCACGCGCCGGGCGCGGGGACGAACGCTCCCTGCCACGACAGAATGAACCACCCGACTGCGACAGCCCCGCCGACGCCGACGACGAGTTCAGCGCGTCGCAACCGGCGACCAGCGAGTGAGAGGACAGAGAGGCCACCGACAGCGACGAGGAGCGCGACTCCATGCGGAAGTTCGAGGCCACTCCCCATTCCGGGGTAGTAGATGGCGATGACCGGTCCCTCGTGGTTCGGGTCGACTTGCACCCACGGCATGAGAACACCGGCTACGACGACGAACGAAGGAAACAGCGGAAGGAGGCGGTCACGCAGCGAGGAGAACATGGATTCGAGTTGTTACTCTCCAGTATAGGTCTTCTCCCGAAGCGTCTTTTCGCTCGAACACCCTACATCGACTAATGAGTCTCCCCGACCTCGCTGACTTCGACGCCGTCGTCTACGATTTAGATGGCACGCTCGTGAACCTCCGCGTCGACTGGGACGACGCGGCAACCGACGTGGCCGCCGTCCTCCGAGACGCCGGCGTCGACGCCGACTCGATGGACCTCTGGGACATGCTCGACGTGGCCGACGAGGCGGGCGTCCGCGACGAACTCGAACTGGAACTCGCCTCGCACGAACGACAGGGGGCGTGGGTTTCTGACGTGCTCCCGCTTGCCGACTATCTCCCGGACGACGGCGTTCCCTCCGGTGTTTGCTCGCTCAACGCCGAGGACGCCTGCCGCGTCGCACTCGACGTACACGACCTAGCTGATTACGTCGACGCTGTCGTCGGACGCGACACCGTCGAGACGCGGAAACCGGACCCGGAACCGTTGCTCACGACGCTCGACCGGATGGACGCCGACCCCGACTCGGCGGTGTTCGTCGGCGACTCCGCCCGCGACGAAGTGACTGCCGAACGCGCGGGCGTCGCGTTCCGGTACGTCGGCGACGGACCGTCGGGCGTCTGAATTGGAAGACGAATAGCGAACAGGCGGCACTCGGCGTCCGCGAGGCGACGTGCCGCACAACCGCGTCACGCCTCACGGTGGGTGTCAACGCACACGGGGTCTGGCCGCGTCATGGCAGATAAACCTCAGTCGGGACGCTATCGCCTCGCCGTGTCCGTTAAGCCCGCCGAGTCCTACGTTTCTCTCATGGGATTTCCGGTCTCGTACTACTGCCCGCACTGCGGTTCCGTCGTCGAACTCGAACGGGACGGCTACCTCGCCGATAAGTCGGTGACGCCGTACCCGTTAGAAGGGTGGGACTACGCCGACCCGTCAGGAGACTTCGAAGACGCAGACGGTGTCCACTTCGTCTGCGGCGAGAGCGACGCCTCGGCGGTGGCATGGACTGACGACGTGAGTGACGCCGCCGACGTAGAAAATCCCGGTCTGGCGTCGCCGTGCGGACGCGACTTCTACCTCTCGTTCGTCAAGTATGAAGACGGGCGAGAAGTCGAAGCAGTCCCCGAGAGCGACTACGTCGTTATCGGGGGACAGGGACCGTCGACTCCGCGAGGGCCGAACGCTGGGCCGCGCGGACCCGGCGGCTACTGAGTAGGCCATCCGACTCCGTCTCTGTCTCACACCGGGCGCTACCACCTGTCACTCTCGATTCAATACCCTGCGTGACGATATGAAGGTATGATACCAATACAATCTGGATTCAGCCTCGGTGACGTGTTCTTCTTCCTCCCGTTCGCCCTCCTCGGCGTCGCTATCCTCACCTTCGGTGTGGTGATTGCCTACCTCGAACACAGAAAAGAGATGGCGCTCATCGAGAGCGGTCAGTACGCCGAGGTGAATTCGGACTCGCGGGCGTGGATTCTCGGTGGAGGACTGCTCGTCCTCGCCCTCGGCCTCGGGAGCGTCGTCTCGGCACTCCTGTCCGGTAGTGCAGTTGGCGACGGCGTCACCGCCGTCTTCGTCGGCCTCGCTGCCCTCGCGTACTACTTCTACAAGCGTCGGACTGTGACCGCGACCACAGCCTAAAAAATCCGCTTCTCGGCCGGTTCAACCCTTGATGTTACAGACCGGGAACGTCCGCGCGACTTTGTCGCCGATGCCCAACTCGTCAGAGACACGGACGACTTCGTCCACGTCCTTGTAGACGCCCGGTGCCTCTTCTGCCACCGTCGCACCCGACTGCGCCTTCACGAATATCTTCTCTTGCTCGCGGAGTTCTTCTTGGACCGTCTCGCCCCAGTACTCCTGTTTCGCCTTCGTTCGACTCATCAATCGACCCGCACCGTGGGCGGTAGACCCGAACGTGAGGCCGAGTGACTCGTCGCCGCCTCGGAGGACGTAGCTTCCAGCGCCCATGCTGCCGGGGATGATGACCGGTTGCCCCACGTCGGCGTACGCCGGCGGGAGTTCGGGTCGCCCGGCGGGGAACGCTCGGGTCGCACCTTTTCGGTGGACGTAGAGTTCTCGCTCCTCGCCGTCGATGGTGTGTACTTCCTTCTTCGCGATGTTGTGCGCGACGTCGTAGAGCAGGCGCATCTCCATGTCGTGCCACTCGCGGTCGAACACGTCGGCGAACACCTCGCGCGTGCGGTGCATGATTAGTTGCCGGTTCACCCACGCGAAGTTGATGGCGGCGCACATCGCGCCGTAGTACTCCTCGGCCAGTTCTGACCCGGCGGGCGCGGCGGCGAGTTCCTTGTCGGGGAGTTCTTCGAGCAGGTCGTTGTGCTCCTTCTCGATTCGTCGCAGATAGTCCGTACAGGTCTGATGACCCAGTCCGCGGGACCCGCAGTGGATGAGGACGACGATTTGGTCTGCTTCGAGACCGAACGACTCGGCGACGTCGTCGCGGTAGATATCGGTGACACGCTGGACTTCGAGGAAGTGGTTACCGGACCCGAGACTGCCGATTTGGTTTCGACCACGGTCTTTCGCTTTCTGCGAGACGTACTCTGGATGTGCGTCGTCGCGGAACCCTTCGTCTTCGCAGTGGGCCAGGTCGTCTTCGGTGGCGTAGCCTTCGTCGAGTGCCCACTGCATCCCGCGAGCGAGGATGTCGTCGATGGTCTCGGCGTCACCGTTGACGACACCGCCGCCGCCGAGGCCGGACGGGATGGCCTCGAAGAGGGCGTCAACGAGTTCCGCTTCCTTCCCCTGAAGGTCTTCGTAGGTGAGGTTCGTCGTCATCATTCGAACCCCGCAGTTGATGTCGTATCCGACAGCACCGGGTGAGATGCATCCGTCAGTGGTGTCTGTCGCGCCGACGCCGCCGACGGGGAACCCGTAGCCTTGGTGACCGTCTGGCATGCAGATGGCGTGTTTCGTGATACCCGGCAGGTGCGTGGCGTTTCGCAACTGTTCGAGCGTCTTATCCTGTCCAATCTGTTCGAGCAGTGCCTCGGAGGCTAGAATCCGTGCGGGGGCGTTCATGTCGCCCTCCTGCGGAATCTCCCAGACGTGCTCGCGAACTCGTCGCAGTTCGATATCGCCGAACTCGCGTGTGGTCATGGTCGAACAATCGAGACGGCGATTGAATAGGATTCCGTCACGCGCCTGTGTCAGTCGTCTCACACCGAATGCCGTGCTCCAATCGGTCAGTCGCTCTGTGTCGTCCGCGGCGGCGCGCTGGTGTCGGCAGTAGTCGAACTGTCGTGGAGCGCCGCATCCACCGAATACGGCCCGCCACCGGTCACGAGGAGCGCCGAGACGAGTCCGAACAACGAGATGTGCGCGAGGACAGGGTCGTCAGGGAGGCCGAACAGCGTCGTCGTGAAGAGCAAGAACGCGACACCGGACGCCGCGCGCGTGAACGCCCCGACGATGAGGAGGACACCGACGAGCAGTTCGGTCAACCCCGCACCGACGACCCACAGTTCGGGTGCGACAGGCACGACGGCCGTGAGGTCGTACTTGGCGACGACGGCGAGTGCGTCACCGGGTTCCATCAGTTTCTGTGCGACACCGAGGTAGACGAAGGTGAGTCCGAGGCCGACGCGGAGAATCACGGGAACGTACGATTCGAGGTGACGGGTCCGTTCCACGAACGGGAGCGCGACGCGGCGATAGAACGGGTCGAGACGTGAGTACACGGTCCGGTCGTCTGCCGCCATGGACGCGACGACGTGGTCTGCACTGGGCCGTCCGCCACCGACGAGTGCAATCGCGAGGAATCCGGGGACGTACTCGAACGCGAGGAGGAGTGCAGGCTCGACGGCGAGCGCGACGAGGTACGAGACGAGACCCACGGCGGCGACGAGTCGCGTCCCGAACCCGAACAGGAGGAGGAACCCGATGGTGATGCCGAACAGGCGGACGAAGACAGGGGCAGCAGGTTGGACGACGGGCGAGAAGAAGTACCCCGAAAATCCTGCACCGACCAACGGAAGTCCGACTGCGAGGCGGAGAAGCCACGGCAGGCGGTCCTCGTACGACCGGAGTGTGCGGCGGAAGACTCGAACGTCGTCCGGAAACGGCCGGAGTCTGAGATACGCCAGCCCAGTAGCGATGGTGCCGAATGCGCCCACGGAGAGGACGGCGAGGTTAAACGGGTCCGTCAACGCGTCGGCGAGGAACGCGGCGACTTCGACGGGGTCACTCCCCGGTGTCACGTACTTGACGTGCGCGCTTGCCGTCCCCGTGGCGAGGGTGAGGAGGGTGACGAGTCCACTCAGCGCGGCCCCGCGTCGAACGGTGGAGGACATGCACGATACTACGGTCGAGACGGCATAACGTCGCGGGATAAATTCGGTCGAAGACGGCCGATAGAAGGTATGAAACGATAGAATACGCGAATTACACGTCGAATACCACGTACGATTCCCACCCGTCGTTGGTCGGTGCGAGTCGCATCTCTGAATAGGTGACTGCCTTCACGTCACGGGCCTCTACGTCCGCGAAGGGAACACCGCGGGCCGATGCGTCGACGACCCACTCGTCGCCGTCCTGTGTGACCGTCGCCTCGTGCGCAACCGGTAGCACGCCTCGAACGTCCCGTTCGTAGATGAGTTGGTCGAGATAGTCGAACAGTGCCGCCTCGCGACTCTCGGCGCGGACAGAGAGCGAAAATCGCTCGCCAGTCTCGGGGATGTCGTCGCACATCGCCGCCGCGAGGCCGTCGGCGACGGCGGCGAAGACGGCCCCCAGACTCGGGCCGTCGGCCTCGACGGCCACGTCGGCGGTGTGTTCGCGGAGTGTGAATCCCATATCCACTAGAGAGGTGGCGTGTGTCCTCGTCCTTTCGGTCGACAGTCGTGACTCTCGTCGGTCGTCGCGGGCGGCGATACTTCGCGGAGTTCTCTCGTGATTGAGACCTGTCCTGACGGACGGTGGAGTTATATTCTCGCTCCGGTTACCTCGGGACGTGAGCGTCAACGTGGAGATGCGAATCGACGGCCCCGGCGAGACGGAGTACGCCGAAACGGCGTGGGCCCTCAAAGAAGAAATCCGGGTCAACGAGGGCCTCCTGAAGCAACGCCGTGGGTTCTTCATGGACGCCTACCGCCGGTCGACGACCTATCTCCTCTTCGAAAACGACGCACTCGTCGCCTTCGCGTCGACACGACGCGACGGCTACATCCTCTTTCTCGCAGTCTCTCCCGAGGCCCGCGGCAAGGGCTACGGAAAACGTCTCGTCGCCGAAGTCGCCAAAGAGCATCCGGTCGTGACCTGCCACGCTCGAACGACGAACCGGAACGCCCTCGACTTCTACGAGGCGATGGGCTTCGAAGTCCAGCGACGCATCGAGAACTACTACGAAGACGGCGGCGCGTCGTACTATCTCCGCCTCGGGGAAGAAGCGAGTCTCCGGGAACGACTCTCCGAGTTCTTGCGGCGGTAACCCACCCGCACACCGACTGCTGACCCCCTCCTCACTCGTGGAGCGTCGCACTCTGCGCCAGCGCTCCGACCTTGCTCGTATCCTTAATTTTTATTCGCTTCGTAGTAGTAGGGCCGCGTATGTACATCGGAGTGCTCACTGTCCCACTGGGGAACGAATCACTCGAAGACGCCCTCGACTATTTGTCGGGAATCGGCGTCACGGGCGTCGAACTCGGCGTCGGCGGGTGGCCGGGCGAAGACCACGTGGACCGAACGGCCGTCCTCGGCGACGACGACGCGCAGGCCGACCTGCTCGCCGCCGTCGAGGAACGCGACATGCAAATCAGCGCGCTGGCGACCCACAACAACCCGCTCCACCCCGACGAGGAGACGGCGGCCGACGCGGACGCGGAACTCCGAGAGGCCATCGAACTTGCCGACGCACTCGGCGTGAACACCGTCACCTGTTTCTCCGGCCTGCCTGCCGGCGGCCCGAACGACGAGGTGCCGAACTGGATTACTGCGCCGTGGCCGACTGAGCACGCCGACGCCCACGAGTACCAGTGGGACGTCGCCATCGACTACTGGTCGGACCTCGCCGAGTTCGCCGACGACCACGGCGTCGATATGGCCATCGAGATGCACCCCAACATGCTCGTCTACGAACCGACTGGCATGCTGAAACTCCGCGAGGAAACCAACGAGCGCATCGGCGCGAACTTCGACCCCTCGCACCTCTACTGGCAGGATATCGATATCACTGAGGCCATTCGCTTCCTCGGCGAGCACGACGCCATCCACCACTTCCACGCGAAGGACACGAAGGTATACGACCACCACGCCCGTGTGAAGGGCGTCCTCGACACCACCTCGTACGCCGACACCGCGGACCGTTCGTGGCTCTTCCGCTCCATCGGCTACGGCCACGGCGAGGAACACTGGAAGGACGTGGTCTCGACGCTCCGGATGGTCGGCTACGAAGGTGCGCTCTCCATCGAACACGAAGATGCGCTCACCTCCTCGAACGAAGGACTCGAAAAGGCCGTCGACGTGCTCTCGCGCGCCGTCTTCGAGACGCAACCGGGCGACGCTTACTGGGCGGAGTGATTCACCATGAGTGACAAACTTTCCGTCGGTGTCCTCGGTTACCGCTTCATGGGGAAAGCACACTCCAACGCCCTCGCACGCCTCCCGATGTTCTTCCCGGAGGCACCCGAGGTAGAGCGCTCGGTCATCGTCGGCCGCGACGAAGAGGCCCTCGCCGACGCTGCCGACCGATTCGGCTTCGAGTCCACGGCAACGGACTGGCGCGACGTCGTCGACGACGTGGACGTGTTCTACAACCTCGGCCCGAACCACCTCCACGCCGAACCCTCTATCGCCGCACTCGAAGCGGGCGCACACGTCTTCTGCGAGAAACCGCTCGCCCCGACGCTGGACGAAGCCGAGGAGATGCGCGACGCCGCCCGCGACGCCGACGGCGTCGCCGGATGTGCGTTCAACTACCGCTTCGTCCCGGCCATCCAGCACGCGAAGGGCCTCATCGAAGACGGCGAACTCGGTGAGATTCACCACGTTCGCGGGCGCTACCTCCAAGACTGGTTGGTCGACCCCGAAGCGCCGTGGGCGTGGCGGATGGACAAGGACCTCGCCGGGTCCGGCGCACTCGGTGACCTCGGCGCGCACACGGTTGACCTCGCGCGATTCCTCGTCGGGAACGTCGCCGGTGACATCGAACGCGTCTCTGGCCACCTCCAGACGTTCGTCGACGAACGACCCGTCCCCGGTACGGACGAGTACAAACCGGTCACGGTGGACGACGCGTACACCGCGCAGGCCGCGTTCGAAAACGGTGCTGTCGGCTCGTTCGAAGCCTCCCGCTTCGCCAACGGCCACAAGAACGACCACACCATCGAGATTCACGGGTCCGAAGGGAGCCTGAAATTCTCCCTCGAACGCCTCAACGAGTTGGAGGTCAAGACGGGCGACAACCGGGGCTACGAGACGGTACTCGTCACCGACGAAACCGACCCGTACGTGGACCACTGGTGGCCGCCGGGCCACGTCATCGGGTGGGAACACACCTTCGTCCACGAGAACTTCGAGTTCCTGTCTGCGGCGGCGGAAGGCGGCGAGTTCCACCCGTCGTTCGAAGACGCCTACGAAGTCCAGCAGGTGCTCGATGCAATCGAGCGGTCGGACGAATCCGGTGAGTGGGTCAGTCTCGAATAGGGGAGGGAATCAGAACTCGACGAGGCCTTCGTCGGTGATGACCTGGTCGATGAGTTCGACAGGGGTCGCGTCGTAGGCTGGGTTCTCCAACTCGATACCTTCGACGGGTTCGAGCATGACCTCGCTGGGCGAGCGAATCTCGTTCTCGAAGCGGAACCCGCCGTCGACGACTTTCGTACTCGACCCAACGACGGTAACGGGAACGTCCATCTTGTTGGCCGTCGCGACGAGTGGGAAGGTCCCGATGCGGTTGTACAAGGTCTCTTCGACGATGCAGTCCATCCCGATAATGACTCGGTCGCACTCGGCGAGGAACATGCCGGACGCGCCGTCGACCATCAGGTGCGGTTCGACGCCGTCGATGGCGGCGAGTTCACGAGCGAACTTCCGGCCGAGGAAGCGCGGACGGGCCTCCGTGACGTAGGCAGTCAGTTCTGCACCCTCGTCGACGGCGAGTTCGACCGCTTCCATCACAGTCGACGAGTAGTCGTGTGTGAGGAACGTCTGGCCGTCATTGATAGTCGTCGCCGCGTTTTCGGCGGCGCGACTCTTGCCCATCTCGACGCTCTCGACCACGCGGTCGATGGTGTCGAGAGTGAGTTCGCGTGCGTCTTCGAACGTATCTGTCTCACCTTGCACGCTCCGGAGGACGTCTTGAAGCGCGTTGTAGAGAGAGGCGTGCGACGGGTTCGCGCGCTTGAGTGCGCCGACGTTTCGTTCGAGGTCACGCTCGAACTCCTCGACGGTCGCGTAGTCGCGTTCGGTCAACTCCGCGAGCGACTGCGTGGCCTTGACGGCGACGACCGAGGAGCTGTGTGTCTGCATCTCACGAATCTCCTCGATGGTCTCGTCTATCATACGAGAACCTCTGCGTATCGTGTGAAAGAGTTTCCGGGACGGGGGCAGACGTGTCAGTTCTCGGCGTCCGCCTCGGGCGACGACCCGCCGTCGCCGGCGTTGGTCCGCTTCGCGTAGACGAACAGAGCGATGGCGGTCACGAACCAGATGACTGCACCGATTCGAATGGCGAACGCCGCACGTGCGCCCCACGTCGGGAGCGTGGTGTTCAACGAGAGGAGTGCCACGATTGGCGACCCGACGAGAATCGTCGTGACGAAGGTCATCTGCATGACCCACCCGTAGTCGACACCTTCCGGATTCGTTCGCTCGACTGGTTGCACGAGTAAAGCTACGACGGCGGGGGCTAATGCGTGCCGGTTCCCGTCAGCAGTCAGAACTCGTCGACGACGGGTCTGTGGGTATCTCGTAGGTAGTGAGCGTACTCGACGACCCGTCGTCGTGTTCGACGACGACGCGGTACGTTTGGCCGGCCTCACAGATGGGGTCCAGCACATCGTCCGACCCGGCACCGTCGATGTGGGCGTACTCACCTGCCGGGCCGACGACTGGTCCGCCGGTCCAGATGTCTTCCCACGCGATGCGATTGCCGCTCCCGTCGATGACGAACACCTGATTTCCGTCTTCGATGCTCCCGAACTCGTGGGTGAGGTTGATGTACGCCCCGTTCGCGCCGTTGCCCTCTCCAGCGGGGTGGTACGCCACGTCGAACGAGAGTTGGGGTTGTGGTTCGACGAGCGAATCCTCGAACCCCATCACCATGACGCCGACCATCGTCGCGAGGAGGACGACGATGACGAGCATGAGTGAGACACCGACGACTGGTGAGATGCCTCTGCGACCGAAGCGTGGGAGGGTAATGGAGGGGCGTTCTGGGACCATCCGTCGTCTGAGGCATCAGACGGCGAGAATATAACAGTATTCCACGACGTTATCGATTGGACACTGTCTGCGTGCTGGGGTGTCCCGCCGCTCGCAGCGCGCAAGAGTGACGCTGATAAACCAGACGTGCGAACGGCCTGCATGGTCACGGTACGGGCCCTTCGGGCGAAGGCTGGAACAGAGCCGATTACGATGCTCACGGCGTACGACGCGCCGACGGCGGGCATCGTCGACGCCGCGGGAATCGACATCATCCTCGTCGGCGACAGCATGGGGAACACGTCGCTCGGACACGAGTCGACGCTCCCGGTGACAGTCGAGGAGATGAAGAGTCGGACCGCCGCGGTTGCACGGGCGACTGACGACGCACTCGTCGTCGCCGACATGCCGTTCCTCTCGTTCGGCGTAGACGAAGCGTCGAGCATCGAGAACTGCGGTCAGATGCTCAAAGAGGCGGACGCAGACGCGGTCAAGTTGGAGAGCGGCCCCCACACTGTGGAGTTGACGGAGCGTCTCGTCCAACTCGGCATCCCCGTGATGGCCCACCTTGGCCTCACGCCGCAACGCGTCAAGGAAGTCGGCTACAGCAGACAGGGGACCAGCAAAGAGAGTGCCCGCGAAATCCTCGAACTGGCGAAGGCCCACGCGGACGCAGGCGCGTTCTCACTCGTCCTCGAACACGTTCCGGCCAACGTCGCAACGCAAGTCACAGAAGCCATCGACATCCCGACGATTGGCATCGGTGCCGGCCCGGACTGCGACGGGCAGGTCCTCGTCATCGACGACGTCGTGGGCATGAGTGACCGCGTGCCGCCCTTCGCGGCCCAGTTCGGCGACGTGAAAGCCGAGATGGAGAAGGCAGTGGACGCGTACCGCGACGCCGTCGAAGCGCGCGAGTTCCCGGCCGACGAACACAGTCACGTCGAAGACGAGTTAGACGAGTTGTACTGAGCGAGAGACCGCGTCTCGATGTTATTCGACGCGCCGGTCGAGAAACGACGTAACCGCCGCGTTGAACGCTTCCGGTTGTTCTAACATGGCGAGGTGTGCCGCGTCTTCGATAGTCGCCATCTCGCCGTTCGGTATCTCTTCGCTGAGGAACTCGTGATACGACGGCGGCGTCAAGCGGTCGTACTCGCCGACGAGCGCGAGCGTTGGGACCGAAATCTCGCCGAGTTGGTCACGCACATCGAAGGTGTGACACGAGCGGAAGTCGCGCCGAGTGACGGCCCGTCCGGCGTCGTACATGGCTTCTTTCGACCCCTCGACGAGTCGTTCGTCGTCCGTGTGGAACAGTTTGTCTTCCTCGTGGAGGAACGAGACGGCCCTGTCGAAGTCGTCGTCCAACCAGTTCAGTAAGTCGTCGAGGACGGCGAGTTTCGCGCCGGTTCCCGCGAGGACGAGTGCGTCGAGGTCGTAGTCGCGTTCCAGCGCGAGCGTCATGGCCACTGCCCCACCGAGTGAGTTGCCGACGAGGACGCTCGCGTCCGTCGCTTTGGCGACAGCGATAACGTCGTCCACGTACGCTGAGAGTGTTTCGTAGCCGGTGTCGGCGTCCACGTCGTCGCTATCTCCGTGGCCACTCAGGTCGAGCGCGGCGACCGAGTAGTCACTCGCGAGTCGGAATTGGCCACGCCAGACGGAATGAGACCCGCCGCTGCCGTGTACGAACAAGATGGTTGGTGCATCAGGCTCGCCGCGCGCCTCACGGAACCGATACGTCGTCGTCCGTCCGTGGTGCGCAGTCGTCAAAACGTCCATAGTGTCTCTTGCACACCACGGCGCGATAAAGCCGACTCCGTAGGCCGCGGTCCTGAGGATACGCTCGTCCTCTCTAACCGAAAATTTAGTAGTCTGTTGATATGTTCTCGTGGCTATGGTGCCTCTCCGAAATTGGGGACGAATTGTCTCTCGTAATTCGGTGGATTACACACAGACGAGGACATTCGTTCTCGGACTTGCACTGGTAGGGGTGGTAGCTGTCGAGTTTGGGTTGGTATTCGTGTTGGCCAAGTCGCTGCAGATAATGACACTCGCAACACTCGATGCACGACCGGATTCGATCATCGCTGCGCTACTACTCGGTCTCGTTCCCGGAGTCGTCCTTGGGGCGGTCGTTCCGTTTCTGTTCCAGTATTTCGTGTATTTCAATCGACTAAGCAGCAAACCAGCGGTTAGAGCCTCGGTGATGTCGCTGACGGTTGGGACGTACGCCGCACTCTTTTTCTACCACCCAGTGACGGCTGTCATCTACGCGTTTGTCTATCTCGCAAGTCGCGTCACCACCCTCACTGGCATCTATGGCGGTTCCCGTATCACATCCGCACTCGCCTGAGACGCCACTCGTCGAAATGGGTTCCAGCGCCGAGTTCCGAGGCCACTAGTTTGACGTTACTCCGCCGCGAATCACATACCGAGGTGCGACGAGTGTGAACCGCAATACAACCGAAAAACGGGTATTTCCACGTCGTCACCCGATTTTGCGCAGAAAGATTTATATATTCAAAACGCTAACCTTGGGTTAGACTTATCATGAGCATGCAGCAATTCGCCGGCGGAAACGAGCGGTTCATTCGCCGGTACGAATACGAAGACAGCTGGGTCATCGCAGCTGATATCGGCCTCTCGGAAGACGAGATAGACGTCGATATCGTCGGTTCGACGGCCATCGTCGTCGCCGACACCGGCGACCACGTGACCGAGACGGAGTTCGAACTCCCCGCTAGCGGCGACGTCGATGTGGACGTTCGAAACGGCGTGCTCACCATCACCATCCAGAAATAAATGAAACTCACTGTCAAACCACTCAAACAGAAGGACGCTGGCCGTGGACTCGCCGCAATCGACCGTGCCGCCGCCGCGGAACTCGAACTCGAAGGCGGCGACTTCATCCGTATCGAAGGCCCCGACGGTGGCACCGCCATCGCGCGTGTCTGGCCTGGGTACCCCGAAGACCAGGGGACGGGTATCATTCGCATCGACGGGCGACTCCGCCAGCAGGCCGGCGTCGGTATCGACGACCGCGTACAGGTCGAAAAAGCGGACGTGAAACCAGCCAACCGCGTCACCATCGCGCTCCCCCAGAACCTCCGTATCGGTGGCAACATCGGGACCTACATCCGCGACAAACTCTCGGGGCAACCGGTCACGACGGGCCAGAACGTCCAGTTACCACTGGGCTTCGGGTTCATGAGCGCCTCCAGCCAGTCGGTCCCCATCAAAATCGCCTCCACCGACCCCGCTGGGACCGTCGTCGTCACCGATAACACCGAGTTCCAGGTCAGCCAGAAACCCGCCGAGCAAATCAAAGAAACCGCGCCGAGCGGTGGCGACGGGCCGTCTGTGACCTACGAAGACATCGGTGGCCTCGACAAGGAACTCGAGCAGGTTCGGGAGATGATCGAACTCCCGATGCGTCACCCGGAACTGTTCAAGCGCCTCGGCATCGAGCCGCCGAAAGGCGTGCTCCTGCACGGGCCGCCGGGGACCGGGAAGACCCTCATCGCGAAGGCCGTCGCCAACGAAATCGACGCCTCGTTCCACACCATCTCCGGCCCGGAGATTATGTCGAAGTACTACGGTGAGTCCGAAGAGCAACTCCGCGAAATCTTCGAAGAGGCGACCGAGAATTCGCCCGCCATCGTCTTCATCGACGAAATCGACTCCATCGCGCCCAAGCGGAGCGAGGCCGGCGGTGACGTAGAACGCCGCGTCGTCGCCCAGCTCCTGTCCCTCATGGACGGGCTGGACGAACGCGGCGAGGTCGTCGTCATCGGCGCGACCAACCGCGTCGACGCCATCGACACCGCACTGCGCCGTGGTGGCCGGTTCGACCGCGAGATCGAGATTGGCGTCCCGGACCGCGACGGCCGCAAGGAGATTCTCCAGGTCCACACGCGGAACATGCCGCTGTCGGACGGCATCGACCTCGACGCGTACGCCGACAGCACCCACGGGTTCGTCGGTGCCGACCTCGAATCGCTCGCCAAGGAGTCGGCGATGCACGCACTGCGCCGCATCCGCCCGCAACTCGACTTAGAGGCCGAGGAGATAGACGCCGAAGTCCTCGAAAACCTGCGCGTCACCGAGGACGACTTCAAGCAGGCCAGAAAGAGCATCGAACCGTCGGCACTCCGCGAAGTGTTCGTCGAAGTCCCCGACGTCAACTGGACCGACGTCGGTGGCCTCGAAGGCACCAAAGAGCGCCTCCGCGAGACCATCCAGTGGCCACTCGAATACCCCGAGGTCTTCCAGCAGATGGACATGGACGCCGCCAAGGGCGTCTTGATGTACGGCCCGCCGGGGACCGGGAAGACGCTCCTCGCGAAGGCTGTCGCCAACGAGGCAGAGTCGAACTTCATCTCCATCAAGGGTCCCGAACTCCTGAACAAGTTCGTCGGGGAGTCCGAAAAGGGCGTCCGCGAAGTGTTCAAGAAGGCCCGCGAGAACGCCCCGACGGTGGTGTTCTTCGACGAAATCGACTCCATCGCGACCGAACGTGGCCGCGACTCGTCGAGTTCGGGGGTCACCGAACGCGTCGTCTCGCAACTCCTGACGGAACTCGACGGTCTCGAATCACTCGAAGACGTAGTCGTCATCGCGACGACGAACCGGCCGGACCTCATCGATTCGGCGCTCTTGCGCCCGGGTCGGTTGGACCGCCACGTCCACGTCCCCGTGCCGGACGAGGACGCCCGCCGCGCCATCCTCGACGTCCACACCCGGAGCAAACCGCTGGCAGACGACGTCGACCTCGACAAAATCGCATCGAAGACCGAGGGCTACGTCGGTGCCGACCTCGAAGCACTCGCCCGTGAGGCGTCGATGAACGCCTCCCGCGAACTCATCCAGAGCGTGAAGAGAGACGAAATCGACGAGAGCATCGGCAACGTCCGCGTGACGATGGAACACTTCGAGAACGCCCTCGACGAGGTTCGTGCGAGCGTCACCGACGACGTTCGCCGCCGCTACGAGGAGATAGAAGAACGCTTCCAGAAGAGCGAAGTCGAACGCGACCGCGAGACCGAAGTCGGCCGGACCTTCCAGTAAGGTCCGTCTTCCGACGGCGGTCGGTGGTGTTCGCCCACCGACTGCGACTGGTGTTTATCCATCGACGTTCGTCCTCGACTGACACTCTTTGTCTGCTGTGATTCCGGCGGACCGATATGTTCTTATTACTCCTGTCTACTATGTAGTGGTACCCACTGCTAGGGATAGTAAATTTTCAACGAGCTTCGCGTTTGTTTCACCGGAAATGCGGTGTGTCCCTCCCCGTTTGTAAAGATTGTACTCGGTGCGTAGTTGTCACTTCTGCATCGGGTGGAACACCGTCGAAAACGCCGTACTCGGCCGTCAGTCGTCGATATCGGCGAGAATCTCCTCGGCGTGCCCTGCGGGAGAGACACCTTCGTAGACGTGTTCTATGGTGCCGTCGGGGGCGACGACGTACGTGTTGCGGAACACGCCGTCGAAGGTGTTGCCGAACATGTTCTTCTCGCCGTAGGAGTCGTACGTGGTCGAGACAGCACCGTCTTCGTCGGAGAGGAGCGAGAACGGAAGGTCGTACTTTTCGGCGAACGAATCGAGGTCCGAGACCGGGTCGTCGCTGATTCCGAGGACGGTGATGTCACGTTCCGTGAAGTCGTCCCACGCGTCGCGGAACGAACAGGCCTCCGTCGTACACCCCGGCGTGTCCGCTCGGGGGTAGAAGTAGACGACGACGTGTTCGCCACGGAAGTCGGACAGCGAGACAGAGTCGCCGTGCTGGTCGGTGAGTTCGAAGTCGGGGGCATCGTCGCCGGGTGCGAGCATATCCACCGGTTCGGGTGGTGGGATGAAGGATGTTTCCTACTCGAGTTTCTCTGCGGCACCGCGTTCGACGAGGGGTTCTGCGTTGGCGGACGGCAGTGTCACCACGTCCTCGCGGGCGAGGTCGTACTCGCGTTCGTCGACGCCGAAGATGGTTCCCACGTCCGCGGTGATTCGGACCGTCTCTCGGTCGTCGACGAGGCCCGAAAGTGGGTCGTCGTCGGACTCTGCGGTAGTGTCTGAGTCTACTGTCGTGTTCGCTGCGGGCTCCACCGTTTCGAGTCCCGACTCTGACGGCGTCTCCGCCGTGGATTCGTCGCCGCCGATGACCGCCGCCGCTTCGTCGGAAGGGCGGTCGATACCGGACTCGTCGTCGGGTGCAGCAACGTGTTCGTCGGCAGTGGCCGCCGAATCGCTCGAACCGGTGCCCATCGCGTCGGCGAGGACGTCGCCCGCATCGCCGGTTCCGTCGGTGTCAGACCCGTCGAACGCCATCGTCCCCGGGTCGGGTTCGTCCGGTGGAATCGTGGGGTCTGACGACGGTGTCTCGGAGGCCTCCGGTTCGACCTGTCGGGCCGTCGGTTCGTCAGTCGAGACGGACCCTGCTGTGACAGCGTCTTTCGGCCCGTCGTTCGCGACGACGTCTTCGAGCGTCGAGAGGACGGTACTTCGGTTCTGCTCGATACGGGCGACCAGGTCGTCGAAGAGTCGTTTCTCTTCGTGGGTCAGGCCCTCCGTCTCGGAGGACATCCCGGCCGCCGCGAAACTGGCGGCCTTCACGACTTTCCCGACTCGTCGCTCGTAAATCGAAGTGACGACTTCTTCGGCGGTTTCGATTTCGTCGGTGATGCGCCGAATCTCCGGTGAGTAGTGGGTGCCGAGTTCCTCGGCCTTCTGATTGCGAATCGCCTTCTGTTCGGCGATGTACTCCGCGACGTCGTCGTAGAACGACTCGCGGAGATGCTGCAAGCTATCTTTCTGTCGCTCCGTCCGCAGCACACTCCTGAGGTCGTCTACGTTCATTCTGCCACCTTCTCTGCTCGACCGCGGGCCATGAGAAACACCCCGAGGCTTTCGCGTACTGACTGCACGCCCGACGGAAGTGTAAAGGTATCGTCATCGAAGGTCACCGACCCGGGGTCCGTGACTTTGACCGTGATGTCGCGGCCACGGAAACGGTCGGGGACCGCGTCGACGAGTGGGTCGAAGTCGTCGATTTCGTCCCGGTCGAGGGGTTCGACCACGAGTCCGGACCCACCGTGGATGCTCTTCGGGAGTCGAATCAGGCGCTTCGTGTCCGTCGTCACGGGTTCGTCGATGGGCGACGTTTCGTCGGCGACCGTCTCGGTCGCAATCGCTTCGACTAGCGTCCTGACACCGGGGCCGCCCGCTTCGACGTTCCCGTCTCGAATGGCGTCCGGATTGTTCTGGAACGCCCCGAGGATAGTCTTCGCTCGACCGTCGCCGATACCGTCGAGTTCTTTCAGTCGTTCGAGCGCGGCCTCTTCTTCGAGGTCCATCAGCCCATCGACGAACTGGAGGAGGCGGCGGTGGGTCCGTCGTCCCCACCCTCCCTCAGTTCGGAGGACGCGGCGGGTGGTCGTCCCGAAGGCACGTGTCTCGATGAGGCCGTCCACGTCGAGGTCGATTGCGCGGATGTAATCGACGATTTCGCGGCGTGCTTCGCTATCGAGACGCCGAATCGACTCGTCGCGGACGTGGACGTGGTATCCGCGTCCCCCAGAGAAGACGGCTTGCATCTCGTCGAACGAGAAGTCGTCTTCGAGGAGGTTGAGGAGGTCCAAGAGGGCTTGCTTCCCCGCTTCGAGCATCTCAGCGTACGGCGTCTCCTCGGGGTCGACACCGGGGAGATGGTCCGCGTCGATGTCGAAGACGAGGTCCGCTTCGCGCCATCCCTTGTCGTCCATCGTTGACGCGCCGGGGTCGGCAAAGCGGGCCGACGAGAAGTAGACGTGCCGGGGCGCAGTGCGTGCGAGATAGTCGCTGAGGTCACCCAGGTCGAGTAACGACTGGTGGCGGTGCATCCGTGTCCCGCCGGCAGACCACGGGATGACGCCCCACTCCCGTTCGCTCGGGGCGGGCGGGAGGGGAACGTCGGTGCTCCGGTAGTAGTCACCGAAGCGACCTTCGAGGTACTCGCGAGTGCGCCCGTCCATACATCTCGGATTCCAGAGGCGGGGGTAAAGCGATTACGTCTCTGGGCGTCGGTGGTGATGCCTCTCACCGCGCTGCTCTTCTCACTGCACACACACTTTTGCCGGTCGTGTGTGTACGACAACGTATGAGCGACATGCAGTACACGTACCTCGGAAACACCGGTCTCGAAGTCTCTCGGTTCTGTCTCGGGTGTATGAACTTCGGGTCGGGTGCGGACTGGATGATGAACGACCGGGACGCCAGTCTCGAACTCCTCGACCACGCACTCGACGCGGGTATCAACTTCCTCGACACGGCGAACGCGTACTCTCGCGGTGAGTCAGAAGAGATCGTCGGAGAGGCCATCGCCGACCGCGACAGAGACGAACTCGCCATCGCGACGAAAGTGTACTTCCCGATGGGCGACGGCCCGAACAAGTCCGGTCTCTCGCGGAAACACATCCTCGACCAAGCGCGGGCGAGTCTCGACAGACTCGGCACCGACTACATCGACCTCTATCAGATTCACCGCTGGGACGACCACGTCCCCATCGAAGAGACACTCTCCGCACTCGACCACCTCGTCGACGAGGGACTCGTCCGCTACGTCGGTGCCAGTACCATGTCTGCCTACCAGTTTACGAAGGCGTTGTACACCGCAGACGTAGAGAACCTCGAACGGTTCGCGTGCATGCAACCGGAGTACAACGCAGTCGACCGCCACGAAGAGGCGAATCTCCTTCCAGTCTGTGAAGGTGAGGATATCGGCGTCATCCCGTGGTCACCGTTGGCGGGCGGGTTCCTCACCGGGAAGTACGAGCGAGATAGTTCCATTCCCGCGGGCACACGCGCAGAAACAGATAAATACACCTCGAATCGCTTCAGCGACGAGAACTGGGACGTCCTCGATGAGATACGCGACATCGCCGAGAAGAAAGACGCGACGCCGGCGCAAGTGTCGCTCGCGTGGTTGCTCCACAAACCCGTCGTCGACGCACCAATCGTCGGGCCACGAAGCATCGAGCACCTCGACGAGAATCTCGCTGCGCTCGATATCGACCTAACACCCGACGATATCGAACGTATCGAAGCGCCGAAGACGCCACGGTGGCCTGCACCGGGCAAGGATTAAGTTTCAATAGTCCGAAGTAATACGCGATTCGTCGCAGATGCTAGATTGATTGGGTTCCGGAGTGCCGACACTATTGACAAGCAATTTACTACAACAGCGGTAGTAGCCGGCACCAAAACTATAAATAATCACTAATTGTAGAGTACAAACTGTAATGGTTGATGCTGACTCACGCAAGGGCAAGCGGAATGGCGTCTCGCGACGCAACTTCGTGAAGGCTGCCGGCGCATCTGGCGTCGCAGTTGGACTCGCAGGCTGTATTAGCACAGGCGGCGGCGACGGTAACTCCGGAAACGGTGGCGGCAACGGTGGCAACGAAGACACCAACACGCCAATCAACACCGAAGCACCGACCGAAGACATCACGGTCCAGATTGCCGGCGACACCCGGATGGCCGACAACAGCGATGCAATCATCCAGTCCATGTACGATGCAGGACTGCCTGAGAACATCTCTGTCGAGATTATCGCCGGTTCGCAGGTGACCGACAACCGACAGGCACAGTATCAGCAGTGGCTGAACGGTGGCCGCGAAGAACCGACCCTTCTGATGATGGACAGCGGGTGGACGATTCCGTTCATCGCACGGGACCAGTTGCAGAACCTCTCGCAATCGCTCCCGAGCGAGATGACCTCCACCATCGAAGACGAGTACTTCCAGGCGAGTGTCGATACGGCGAAGGGTGCCGAAGGCGACCTCTACGGTGTTCCGCTGTTCCCCGACTTCCCGACGATGCAGTACCGCAAAGACCTGCTTCGAAACGCGGGCTACACCGACGAGGACTTCGAGACGTGGGCGACCGAGTCCATGTCGTGGGAAGAGTTCTCCGCGATCACGAAAGAGGCCATGGAGGCCAACCCCGACATCGACAACGGGTTCACCTTCCAGGCGAACGTCTACGAGGGTCTCTCGTGCTGTGACTTCAACGAGTTCATGACCTCGTACGGTGGGACCTTCTTCGGTGGCCGAGACAACCTCTTCGGCCCCGTCGGTGACCGACCGATTACGGTCGACGAAGAACCCGTCCTCAACTCCATCCGGATGGTTCGTACGCTCATCCACGGTGAGGACGACGAACACGCCCTCGACGGCATCACGGGCAACATCTCGCCCGAGGCCGTCCTGCAGTGGACCGAAGAGCCGTCCCGCAAGCCGTTCACGGGCGGAAACGCCATCATGCACCGCAACTGGCCGTACTCCATCACCATCAACGGTGCAGAGGACGTCTTCGGCGAGGACCTCGGTGTCATGCCGATTCCGTACGGCGTCACGCCGGACGAATCCGAGTACGAGGGTACCGGTGGCCCTGTCGCCGCCCTCGGTGGCTGGCACATGACGATGAACCCGAACGCCCCCGACGAGCAGAAGTCGGCAGCAGTTCAGGTCTTGAGAGCGATGATGGAACCGCAGTTCCAGCTCGACAACTTCGGTATCCAGGGATGGATTCCACCACGTCCGGAACTCCTCGATTCCGACGAGGCGAAAGAAGTGGACGTCATCGGTCGCTACCTCAGCGCCCTGAAGGTCGCTGGCGAGAACGCAATCCCGCGTCCGGTCACCGTCGTGTGGCCGCAGCAGTCCGGAAAGGTCGCGCAGGAGGTCAACAACGCGTATGCACAGGAGAAGGCCCCCGAACAGGCGATGTCTGACCTCAAGTCGCAGCTCGAGCAAATCGAGCAGAGCGCCTCGTAAACCTCGTCTTGGGTAAGACGTAATAATACCCACACACGTTATCAATTGTCATGGCTACTGAACAACAATCGGGGGAGGCACTCACAGAGACCCAGCGAAGCGGCCCGTACGCATCGGCCGTCAACTGGATCGAGACGCTCTCGGAGACGCAGTTCGCGTACCTGCTTCTGACGCCCGCACTCATCCTACTGGGGGTAATCGCAATCTATCCGCTCGCGTCGACGTTCAGCATGTCGCTGTACGCCGACCAGCTGACTGGGGCCGCACGATTGGGTGAGTTCGTTGGGTTGCAGAACTACATCGACCTGTTCACCGGTGCGCGGGACTTCGCGCTCCCATCGGCCTTCCTCCCGACGTTCACGACAGAATTCCCGTTCGTTACAGACATCTACTCGAGTGCGCTGATGGTGACGCTCATCTTCACCGTGTTCAGCGTACTGTTCGAAACACTCATCGGCTTCGGCCAAGCGCTCATCCTCGACCAGGATTTCCGTGGCCGCCGGTGGGTCCGCGTCGCTATCATCATCCCGTGGGCTGTTCCCATCGTCATTCAGGGGATGATCTGGTTCCTGATGTTCCAGCCGAACATCGGGTTCCTCGTCGGAACGACCGAAAACCCGGCTATCATGAACCAACTCGGCCTCATCGGAACAACGCCACTGCGTGACACCGCAGACTCGCTGTTCCTCATCATCGTGGCCGACGTCTGGAAGACATCAGCGTTCATGGCGCTGCTCATCCTCGCCGGGATGCAGAGTATCGACCGCTCTCTGTACGACGTGGCGAAGGTCGCTGGCGCGTCGCGCTGGCAGCAGTTCAAGCTCATCACCTTCCCACTCATCCTGCCGACGGTGCTGGTCGCGATGCTGTTCCGCACCATCGACGCGATGCGTGTCTACGGTATCATCGAGACGATGGCAGGGTGTCAGACCGTGCCGTCGCTCTCGTGTCTCGTCGTCACCACGTTCAACGCACCGCTGTACGGAACTTCGGCGACGGTGGCGTTCATCACCGCCGGTATCATCGCCATCGTGGTCTCCGTCTACATCGTGAACTTCGCCAGTGAGGGAATCTAAGATGTCCAACGAACAATCCGGAATCGGCCTCGGTTCCGACGACGCAGAGATGAAGCGAGGGCCGCTCGGACGCTGGGTCGGTAAGGCCATCAAGAACCCCGGCAGGGTCTACCGAGCGATGTTCTACGTCGCGACGGTGTTCTTCCTCGTGACGACCCTGTTCCCGTTCTACTGGCTCTTGGTCATCGCACTCACGCCGAACAACCTCATCACCGACATGGGACTGGTCCCGAAGGGATTCAATCCCGAGGTGTTCATCACCATGTTCGAACGGGTGCCGTTCCACCTGTACATGTTCAACAGCTTCGTGTTGGGCATCACGACGACGATTATCGTGTTGCTCCTCGCGAGTCTCGCGGGATACGTCTTCGGACGACTCCGCTTCCCGGGGAAGAGCCTGTTGATGCTGGGCATCCTCGCTATCTCGTACTTCCCGCCGGCGGCGTTCCTCATCCCGCTGTTCGAACTGTTCACCGGGAACACCGCCATCAGCCTCGGCACAGTCACCATCTCGACGCCGGACCTGTTCAACACGCCGGCACCGATGGTCTTCCCGTTCAGCGCACTGTTCCTGCCGCTGTCAATCTTCATCCTCACGACCTTCTACGGACAGATTCCCGACGGGTTGGAGGATGCGGCACGGGTCGAAGGGACGACTCGACTCGGCGCACTCTTCCGCGTCATCGTCCCGCTTTCGGCACCGGGTGTGGCGACTGCAGGCGTCCTCACGTTCATCGGAGTGTACAACGAGTTCTTCTTCTCGTTCATCATGAACAACGGAGAGGCCTCGTCGTGGGCGCCAATCGTCGCTGGTATCCTGAAATATCAAGGCCAGTTCGACACACCGTACAACCTGATGGCCGCCGCTTCCATCGTGGGAGTCTTACCCGTGGCCATCCTTGTCATCATCGCACAGGAACGTATCGTCAGTGGACTGACTGCAGGAGCACTGAAGGAGTAACCATGGGAGACGTCAAACTCGAACACGTAAGCAAGCACTACGACGACGTAACGGCAGTCGACGACATGAACCTCGACATCAACGACGGCGAATTTATTTGCCTCGTTGGCCCCTCGGGGTGTGGCAAGTCGACGACGATGGAGATGATTGCGGGACTGACCATCCCCTCGGAGGGGAAGGTCTTCATCGGTGACCGCGAGGTCACGAACCTCCCGCCGAAGGACCGCGGGGTGGCGATGGTGTTCCAGAACATCGCGCTGTTCCCGCACATGGACGTGTACGACAACATCTCGTTCGGCCTTCGCCTCCGCAACTACGACAAGGAGGAAATCGACCGGCGCGTCAACCGCGCCGCAGACGTCGTCCAACTCGAAGGGATGCTCGACCGCATGCCCGACGAGATGTCCGGTGGGCAGCGACAGCGTGTCGCTATCGCCCGTGCAATCGTCCGGAACCCCGGTGTCTTCCTGATGGACGAACCGCTCGCGAACCTCGACGCGAAACTTCGCGTCCACATGCGGACGGAACTCCAGCGACTGCACAAGGAACTGGACACGACCATCATCTACGTCACGCACGACCAGGCAGAGGCGATGACGATGTCCGACCGCATCGCCGTCATCGACTCCGGTCAACTCCAGCAAATCGACCCGCCGTTGGTCTGTTACAACGAACCGGCGAACCTGTTCGTCGCAGGCTTCATCGGGTCGCCGTCGATGAACTTCCTCGACGGAACGGTCACCGAAAACGGCTTCGAGTCGACTAACATCGACATCGAGTTCGACCCCGCCGACGTCGGCATCGAGGCCGGGCGGGAAGTCACGATGGGTATCCGCCCGGAGGACGTCTACCTCGTCGAAGACACGAACCTCGTGGCGAACCCGAGCCACGAAATCGAGGCGATGACCGACGTTCTCGAACCGATGGGTGACGAGATATTCGTCTACCTGAAACTCGAAGAAGGCGCGGAAGCGAGCCTCGACGAGGACGCTATCGCGATGAACGACCAACTGCTGATGAGCGTCGCACCCGACACCGACATCGAAGAGGACGAAGACGTCACGGTAATCCTCGACCGCTCGAGGGTCCATCTCTTCGACACGGAGACGGGCAAGGCTATCAGCCACGGAATCGAGAGCGCCGTCCAGGCGAGTGGGCCAACCGGTACCGAAGCCGAAAGCGACGACTAAGCCCTCGACACTCCCACACAACGTTTATCCGACCCACGACGTATCACACTCCCATGGTCAACGAACTCGGACTGTTCTACATCGGCGGCATGACGATTCTGTTCTTCTTCTGGGCCTACGGAATCGTCTCGTTCCTCCTCGACGTGAAGAACATCTACATCCCGAAGGGACGGCAGTACCTTCGCGGACGGAGACGTCTCAAAGAAGAAGAGCGCCGTGAACAGGAACGACAAGAGCGCGAAGAGCAACTCTACTGAGACGTCCAGTCCGCCTCTTCTCCTCTCGCGCGGCCGGCACCCGTCGGCCGATTTCGTCTCGGCCGTTGTCGATGCTGGTAAATCAGGCTAAAGAACGTGAAACTTAACACCAGCTGTAGTTAATAATCGATTCATGAGTACAGGTTCATCGGTCCGGGTCGGTATCGTCGGACTCGGCAACATCGGGCACCACCACGCAGACCGTCTCGTCGACCTCGGTGCGACGCTCGTCGGCGGTCTCGACATTCAGGCGGACGCGCGCCGCCAGTTCGCCGAGAAGTACGACGTCAACACCTACGAAGACAAAGCAGAACTCTTCGGCGAAGTCGACGCCGTCATCATCACGACGCCGAACCGCTTCCACGAAGAGTACGCCGTTGCAGCACTCGACGCTGGTCTCGACGTGCTCCTCGAAAAACCGCTCGCACACTCGCTCGAATCCGCCGAGCGAATCGCCGAGGCCGCCGAACGGGCTGACGGATTCTGTATGGTCGGGTTCAACAACCGCTTCGCCAACCCGGTCGAAGTCGTCCGCCACCACTACGAGAGCGGCCAATTCGGCGACATCACGCACGTCGAAGCGAACTACGTCCGCCGCCGCGGCATTCCCGGCCGCGGGTCGTGGTTCACCTCGAAGGACATCGCCGGCGGCGGGTCCCTCATCGACATCGGCGTCCACGCCATCGACCTCGCACTCTACTTCCTCGACTTCCCCGACGTGGTCGAAGTCTCCGGTGTGACCCGCTCTGAGTTCGGTGACAAAGACGACTACACGTACGTCGAGATGTGGGGCGACGACATCGGGCCGGAGGCGTTCGACGTCGACGACTCCGCCAGTGCGTTCATCCGTACCGACGAAGGGACGACTATCTCGCTCGAAGTCGCGTGGGCGACGAACCGTCCGACCAACGACGAGTTCTTCCTCCGCGGGACCGAGGGTGGTGCGCGGTTCGACCGCGCGAGCCACGAACTGGAGTTCTACGACGGTGGCGTCGGTGGCAGCAACCACCTCTCGACGGCGAACGTCGAGACGCAGGCCAACGACACCCACAAGTCCGAACAGAGGCTATTCGTCGAGTCAGTCGCCGCGGGCGAACACCCCGGCCGAAACACCGTCGAACAGGGACTCGCGGTCCAGCGCGTCATCGACGCAATCTACCGTTCGTCCGAGACTGGCCGGGCAGTCCGCCTCGACACCGTCGAGACCCCACCAGCGAACTGACGACCCAAACAGCGAAACACCTCACGACCCTACGTCCTCACCATGTCCGTCATCGATTCACTGAAACGACCCGAGCACACCGGTGAGAACCGGTGTCGTCCGTGTACAGTCGTCAACGCCGCGTTCGTCGCCATCGTCGGATTGGCACTCGGCGTCCTGTGGATACCGGCCGGATTCGTCGTCCTCGCCATCGGGGCACTCCTCGTCTACCTCCGTGGCTACGTCGTCCCCGGAACACCGTCGTTCGCGCCGGAACTCGTCGCCGCCGCCGGACTCAGCGGTGTCTTCGACCACGACGAGGAACCGCGTCAATCTGAGAGTCTCGACGCCAACGTCAACCCGGACGTGATGTTGTCGACGCTCCTCGACGCCGGCGTCCTCGTCGAAGAACCAGACGGCCTGTTCCTCGCGGACGACGCGCGGGAGGAATGGGAGTCGACGATGGCGACCCTTCGCAAGGCCTCGGACGACGAACTGGCCGACGCCGTGGCCGCCGCGATTCCCTTCGAGGCGACCGTGACGGCCGAGTACGACGGCATCTCAATCGACGGACCGTCGATGTCCGTGTGGATTTCCCGACCACAGGCCATCGCCGACGTGGCGACGCTTCTGGCAGTCACCGAACGTGGTGTCGACCCGATGGTCTCGCTCGCCGCGACGGAACCACTCCGGATGTTCACCGAAGTCTGTCCCGCGTGCGGCGGCGTCGTCGAAGAGACGACGGTGCGGAACTGCTGTGGCGGCACGGCCGGCATCTACGACTCCCCGGAACACGAGGTGCTGGGCTGTTCGGGGTGCGGTGCGGTCGTCTACGAGTTCGGGGACGAGTAAGGAAAATCGCGAACCGCGACGGACGGGTGTCGTTCAGACACCAGCGAATTTTTCAGACACAGAGACGCCGTTCAGGCGAACCGGTCGCGGTCCGGCACTTCGTCGAGTCCGAGCAAAATCTCTTGACCTTCGATGTCTTCGAGTGCGGCGACGAGGCCACCGACTTCGACGACGCCTTCGTCCGTCTCGATGTGGAGCGACGCGACTTCCTCGGTGTCCTCGAAGGCGGTCTCGATGACGCGGCCTTCGACGACGATTGGGTTGCCCGACTCCACGTCACGGCCAGAGACAGAGGCGTAGAAGTCGCCTTCTATCTCGCGGATGTCCTTGACTGCGCGGCGAATCGAGGCGTAGCGACGCGGGAAGGGGCGGCGCTTGCCGTTGGCGACGATAGTCTCGGCAGTGGACCACAGGACCGTCCCGAAGAATCCGCTCACGAGGAACCCGAGTGCCGAGCGGTTGAAGATGACGCCGTACCGGTCTCTGTCGTCGCGGAGGGCGTCCTGCGTCGCGTAGATGGAGTATTCGCCGTCGGCGACGGCCAAGACGGGCGAGGTGATACCGCGGCGTGCGCGAGCGATAGTGGCCACGTCGAGGTAGTTGAACTCGGCCGGGTCGGGCGCGCGGGAGGCGGGCGTGACCAAGAGGTCGATGCTGACACCGCTGTCGACTGCCGCGGCGAGGTCGTCACGGAAGCGACGGAGCAGGTCGGGCGTCAGCGACAAGACGAGTTCGTACTCTGCGGACTCGATTATCTCTTCGATGTAGCGGAGAATCGTCGAACGGGACTTGACGAGGGAGACGGCCTCAGTGTCCCGAGCGGGGGCGGTGTAGCGTGCTTCGAGTTCCTCGATGAGTTCGTCGAGCGACGATTGGACGTTCGAGAAGGCGTCTTCGGGGTCGACGGCGACGATTTTCATCGGCCGCGACTCGCGGAGTTCGACGAGTCCGCGATCCGAGAGACTCCGAACCGTGTCGTACACTCGCGGTTGCGGAATGCTCGTTCGGTCTGCGATTTCGCTCGCCGTCAACTGCCCGTGTTCGAGGACGGCCAGGTACGCGTCTATCTCGTACTCGCCGAGACTGAAGCGCTCGCCGACACGCTCCATCGTAAGCCGCAGTTCATCAGCCATGTTCGTGACGTATACAGGCATCACCTAAGTCATTTACTAATATCCGAGTAGCACCCCATTTCGAAAACAAGTGGTGTATTCGTCGACAGGAACGTTCACATGAACATTCGGTCGTCGGGCAGGTCAGACTCGCTCTCTTCGAGTCTGTCCGCGAGTTCGGTGTAGTACTGGTGCACGTTTTCGGCGAACGATTCGAGCGGGTGGGAGTCCACGCCTAAGTCGTACACGTCGTTTACCGCGTCGACGAGTCTGATTGCCGCTTCGACGTCGGGAACCTGTGCATGGACAGGCGTGATGTACACACCGACGCCCAGTGGGGATTCGATGCCACGTTCGACGAGTGCGGCGTTCGTGCCCCCGAAGAACCCGCGCCCCATCGGCGGAATGTCGGCCGACTGGAGACGTGCCGCACGATAGTCGTCGGTTGCAACGTAGTAGACCCGGTGTTCGTCCGGACCGTGTGCAATCGGAATCCCGTTGAGGACTGCTATCTCACCGACGCCGTGTCCCTCCATCCAGTCGAGGATGGCGTTGCTGAACTGCGCGCCGGACTCGGCGGGGACGAACAATTCACCGACGAGGATTGTCACGTCGATGTCGGGGCGAGAGAACAGTCGTGTGTGGTGTCTCGGCCGGCCTTCGAGAAACGGCGTCACCGACGGCAACCCTTCGACGGTGAGGTGTCCGGTCTCTTCGAGTTCGAGGTGGTCGACGATGAAATCGACGGCGGTCAGGCCGGCGAGTCCGAACGACGAGAACCCCGCGATGAGAACCTCGCTCGGCGTCTCTTCGTGTGTGATGTGGAAGTCGGGACGGGACATCGCTGTGTTGGTCATACACGACGATACGTCGCACTGACACATAGCCGTTCACTGTCTCGTGAACCCCTGAAGTGACAACCCTTTTTTCGTCACTCTGCGTTGCGATTTCCATGCACGGAGTCGACGGGGTGACGGACGTGGCAGTCGATGCCGGGACGCGACTCGCAGCGACGGGCCGAGACGCCCTCCCCGTCCCACTCCAGTCGGGACTGGTGACACCGCCGAACTTCGTCCCGGACTACCTGTTGTTCCCCGGGTGGCAGTTCGTCGCGGCACTCCTCGTTCTCGTCCTCAGCGTCGTCGTCTCGAAGTACGCGGTCAGATTGCTGGGCCGGCCAGTCGCCCGGCAGTTCGCCCGTCAGAGCGTCGCACAGACAGTGCTTCGTATCGTCCGCCTCTCCATCTTCTTCACCGGGTCCGTGTTCGCAGCGAACCTTCTCGGCTTCGAACTCGGTAACATCGTCCTCTCAGTGACGGTGTTTTCGGCCGTACTCGGTATCGTCCTCGCACCCATCGTCGGGAGCGTCATCAACGGCGTGTTCGTCCTCGTCGACCAGCCCTTCGAAATCGGAGACATGATAGAACTCGACGACGGGACCCGTGGGTTCGTCGACGAGATAAACCTGAGTTACACGAAAGTGTTCACGCTCGACAACACCTTCCTCGTCATGCCGAACTCGAACATCCGTAACCGCGACGTCATCAACTACTCCGCCGAGGACGAACGGACGCGGATGACGCTCGACGTGCTCGTCACCTACGAGTCGGACTTAGCGCGGGGACGCGAGTTGGTCGAACGCGCTGCTCGCGACACAGAGCAGGTCATCGAGGGGGGCCCTGACATTCGCGTCGGCAGCGCTCGCTACCCCGCGAAACCGACCGCGTACATCAACTCGTACGCCGACAACGGCGTCCTCTTGCGCCTTCGCTACTGGGTGACGAAACCGTACAAGATGCCCCGTATCCAGTCAGACGTACAGACACGCCTGTGGAACCTGCTCGAAGAGTCCGACGCAAACGTCGAGTTCGCCTACCCGCACACCCACATCGTCTTCGACGAGACGAGTGGGTCGCTTCAGGTCGACGCTGGCACGCCCGAACGCGCCCAGCACGCAGTCGCGGCGCCGTCGGGAGAGGCCGCAGAGTCACCCGACACCGGCCGCGACGGCGCAGAATAAGTCTGTTCAGCCGACGTCAGTGGTTGGCGCGGACGGTGATGACCGTGGCGTCGAGTTTCTCGCGGAGGAACACGTCGATGTCCGGGTCGTCGAGGAACCGTCGGAGCATCCGCCGCCAGCGACTCGCCTGTTTGGACCCGATGACGACGATGTCGGCGTCTTCGGCGGCCACTTCTTCGAGGATGGTCTCTTCGACGAGGAACCCTTTCCGGACGACGTAGCGCGCGCGAGTCAGCGGGCCGAACTCGCGTTCTACCGCGCGCTTGAGTTCGGTGCGCGTGACGCCTCGGTTCGACTGGTAGAGGTCGACGTGGAGGACCGTCAACTCCGCGTCGCGTTCCCTCGCGACGCGAACTGCCTCTTCGAGCGTCGCCCGCGAGTGTCTGGAGAGCGGATACCGAACCGGGACCACGACCCGTGTCATATTCGGCACCCACTCACTGGGTGTGCGTCAACCTTTCCTTCTCGGACGCGTTGGCCGGCGTCCGAACGACGGTCGAAAATCGGTCAGTCCTCCGCGGGTGTCGTCGTCCGTCGCTCGATTCGCCCCTCGACTGCCGCGTCGAACCCGACTTCGCGGGCGTACCGCGCCAGTTCCTCGTGTTGAATCCCGAACTCACCGGCGCGGTGTGCCTGTGTCACCGCCGGGAACTCCTGTGTGCTGTGGAGGACGTAGTCGCTCGTGGCGAGGGTGTAGAGCGCATCCGGGTCGAGTGGGTCGCCACCGACCGTCGCCGCGACGACTTCGTCTCGGTCGTCGTCCCAGACGATACGTGCGCCACTGACGTGTGCGTGCCACCACTCGGGTTCACCGAATCCCATCTTCGCCCCGCGGGCGGCGTTGAAGACGGCGAGAAGTTCCGTGCCGGTTAGTTCGGCGACGACGAGGTGCTCTTCGAACGGGACGAGACTCACAAGGTCGGCGTGGGTGATATCGGGACCAATAGGTGGGCCAGAGCGAATCCCGCCACTGTTTTGCAGGCCGACGTCCGCGCCAGTGGCCCAGCGGTAGGCGTCTGCGATGGCGTTCCCAACCCGACACTCGCCGGCGGCGACAGTCTCTTCTGACCGGTCCATCGGGCGGTCGATTCGGCAGAGCACCTCGTCGAGACCAGCGGCGTCCACACGGCCGTTGAGCGCCGTCACGAGTGACTCGACGGGGCGGTATTCCGACGTCCTGTGGCGGACCGTCTCGATTCGGTCCGGCTCGATTCGGACTTCCCAGACGACGTGGCCGTTCGCGCCGGGGCGAACGATTGGGACGCCGTCGACCACGTCGTCACGCTCTGCGTGGACGTGTCCGCCGAGGACGAGGTCGACGTCGCACCGACTGGCGAGTTCGTCGTCGCCGCTTCCGAGGTGTGAGAGTGCGACGACGACGTTGGCACCCTCTTCACGGAGTGCGGTGGTCGCGTCGTCCGCCGCCGCGTACGGGTCGTCGAACGTGAGTTCGACCGCTTCGGGGTTGATTGACCCGGTTGCAGGGTCTGTCACGCCGAAGAACCCGAGTGTCACACCGTCTACGTCGCGGGTGGTCCACGGGACGGCACCGTCCGCGGCGGCGAACTGGTCGCCGTTCTCGTCGCGGATGTTGCTGGAGACCCACGTCGGGCGACTCGCGGCGACGAGTTCGCGAGTCCGACTCGCGCCATAGTCGAAGTCGTGGTTGCCGAACGTCTCCAAGTCGGCGTCGACGGCGTCGTAGAAGTCGAGGACTTGCCCGCCTCGTTCGACGAGCGACAAAACACCGGGAGAGGTGTTGTCGCCCGTGCCGACGACGAGGGTTCGGTCGTCGTCGAGGGCGGTGACACACCCGGCGAGGCGGCCCGCACGCTCAGGGTCGTCGAAGACGTTCTCGATATCAGAGTAGTGGAGGAGCCGAGGCATTCGCTAGTCGAACGTGGGGGTGCGATTGGACAAGAAGTCGTCGGGACGCACTGAGACTCGAAGAGTGGACTCGGGCCAGACGCCGGCCCAAAAGGGAGTCACTCCCCGAACCGAACTGCGCTACTCGCCTTCTTCGCCTTGCAGTTCGAACGCGACTTCGACCTCTGCTTGGTACTCTCGGGTCTCTACGGAGGCGACTTCGACGCCGAACTCTTTCACCTCGACCCATTTGACACCAGCGAGCGTCTCCTCTGCCCGGTCGATTGCGTCGTCGACTGCCGCGTCGAAACTCTCGTTACTCCGACCGATGAGGGTGATTTTCTTGAACACCATCTCGGCAGACTATTCGTCGTACTATCACAAATAATCGTCCCCGTCTGGACCTCGATACGGCGTCCCGGTTTCGGCGTGCTCGGAGACGAGGCCACAGGCCCACTCGACTGCCTGAGCGTCGTAACTCACGAGCACCGCCTCGACACCTCCCGTGTGGTTGTACACGACGAGTGTCACAGACGCGTTGTCCGTTCGCTCGGCGACGAAAACCCCGTACGGTGGCGCGTCGGCGACACTGAAGATACGAACACCTGCGTCGTTGACGGCATCGAGCGCGGTCCCGTACTGTGACGAAAGCCACGACAGCGATTCCTCCGAGACCACGAACCGAGCGTGCTCGCCGAGTGAGACGAGCGTCTCACGTGTGTCCGGGTCGAGGCTGTACCGAAACGGACCGTTGAAGCCATCGATTGCCGTCACGTCGTCGAGGACGGCCTCGACTTGGTTTTCGAGTGCCGCCGGGTCTCTGTCGCAGACGATAGCGTCGCGGAACAGCGACGTTGGCACGTCGAACCCGTTCGGAAGACGGGCCAGAACCGCGTCGGCGGCGAGGACGTTCGAGAACGTGTCGAGTGCTTCGTCGTGCGTTTGCAAAGCGACGACGCCGGTGTTCGTCGCGACGAACTCACCCGAGACGTGTTCGACCAACCCGAGGTCGGTGAGTTCCTCGATACCGCGGTCGATAGTCGACCGAGAGACCGAAAGTAGTTCGACGAGTTCCGCTTTGGAGTACGTCTCCGTCGTCAGCACGTCGAGTATCGACCGCCGTTTGGACACAGTCGAAAAGTCGACTGCCCGGTTATCCGTATTGGCCGACTTCCCCATGAGCCTCTAAATCTCAACGTAACTACAAATTTGTAACGGCGGAGTTGGTGGTCGACGAACGGTGTCGCCGCCGTGTTACTGTGTGGATTTGTCCAGACGCGACCGAATCGCACCGACCACGTCGGTGAGGTGTGCGGTCCCCCAGAGTGCCACCACTAACCCACCGACAGTGTCGAAGACGAGGTCCAACATCGTATCTTCGAGTCCGTACTGCGTCAGCACCGACGTGGTCCCTGCGAGAGCGGCGACGCGGGAAATCGCGAACTCGATGACCTCCCAGAAGACGCCGAACGCGAGGACGAACAACAAGATGAAGACGAACATGAACCTGCCGGGGAGGTAGATAGCGGTGGTGTGCTGGTCGACGGCCCGAATCGTCGCGTACCCGGCGGCGGCCACGACGGACGACGAGAGTGCGTGCGTGAGGTGGTCCCACCACCAGACGCCGGCGTAGAAACTCGTCTCGGAACCGGGGACGCCGACGGTGCCGACTGCGTGGAGGAACGCGGCAGCAGAAATCCAGAGCGTCAACCCGGCGTCCATCGGGATGCGGTAGTCGCGTTCGAGTATCGCCGGGAGATAGGTCACACCGAGTCCGACGGACGCGTTGACGACGATACCGAGGTTCCGCCGGTCGAGTCCGATGAAGATGAGACCGACGAGAATCAGTTGCATCGCTCGCGCGAGTTGCTGTTGGCGGTTCGCGTCGATGTGCAGTCTCGTCCGAATCTTCACGGTGACTCCCCTCCGTCGGGTTCGACCATCTCTGCTGCTTCGACGACATCTGCCGGGAGGCGCTGTCTCGAATCTGCCCGGCGGCGGAAGTAGTACTCGAACAGTAATCCGGCGGCGAGTCCGGCGACTGTCGCGGCCACGAAGTCCCACATCAGCGCCGTCTCGACGACGTCCTCGGGTCGGCCGTTCAACAGGAGGCGCGTCCCGAGGTAGAGGTCGGACAACCACTGGACCACCGCCCAGACGCCAGCGGCGGCCATCGTCGCGATGACGACGAAGAAGACGGCGAACGAGTGGTTCATCCGAACCGGCGTGAACACGTCTAACTCGACGGCGATGATGAGGGCGACTGCGGCGACGGCGAGGTACGTCGAGACGCGCCCCGTGAACGTCAGTCCGCCAATCGTCTGCCCCGTGACGAGTATCCGAGCGACGAGTGGGAAAGACGCGAGTGCGACCACCTCCCACGGGAGCATCGCCTGCGGTTCACGGAACGCAATCGCTGGGACCACGGTCAGGATAGCGACGATGGCCGCGAACCCACCCCAGACGAGGTCGTCGTTGGCGACGACACTCCCGATAGCGACTGCTACGAGAAATCCAACGAATAACCACGAGAGGGCCGCGTTGAGCCGTTTGTTACGGACAAACTGACGAAGCCCCGACTGCGTGGTCTGCGGCATACCCATCCGTTAGCGATGGGGTGAGAAAACGTTTGGGCGCGGTTAGGTGTTCACGCCGCGAACGACTTCGTAGTCGTCTCCCCCACCGTTCGACACACCAATAATGGCCCACTCGTACGGGAGGTCGACACCACGGAGGCGCTCTGTGAGCGCGTCGATGTGGTCGTCCCACGTCACGAAGCAGCGGAGTCGATATCCGTTCTCGTCTCCGCCGTCTGTAAGTACCGGTCGGCACTCAGACGCTTCGCGCGAGCTCAGTGCGGTCACTTGGACCGTACGCCACTTGTGTTCGGCCAGCAGTTGGGGTCCGTCCCCCGAGACGGTGTACCCCAGCCGGCCGAATATCGACCGAGCCTCCTGAACAGGGGGCATCGAAGCCTGGGCCATGCAAGTCTATCTACACTAGCGCCCTTGATAAAGGTTGTCACGGCATACCGTACCAATTGTCAACGAATGTTCGGTTGCACAGACGATTCTACTCGTGTGCGGCGTCCCACTCGTCCGGTTTTCGGACGTTTCCACACTCGTTGCACTCGATTCGCCCCATCGTATCCATCGCCGTGTTGAACGAGTCGCAGTTGCCGCAGAGGAATCCCCATCGGTTCTCTGCGTCGTCGGTGGCGTAGACGACGTAGAACGGCCCCTTCGACCCGCGTTCGACTTCGTCCTGTGCGACGTAGACGGTCTTTCCGCTGTCGACGGTCTGTGATTGTAAGTCGGCCATGTACCTCGATTCGCGGGCGAGTGGCTTAAGAAGTCTGGGCCTACGTTCGGAAGGATTCGCCGCACCCGCAACTGCTCGTCGCGTTCGGGTTCTCGACGTGGAACCCTGCACCTTGCAGTCCGCCCTCGTAGGCGAGCGTCGACCCGCCGATGTAGTTGATACTCGCCGGGTCGACGAAGACGCGCAGACCGTGTTGTTCGACGACCGTGTCGTCGTCTTCGGGTTCGTTGTCGAACCGCATTCCGTACGAGAGGCCGGCGCACCCGCCCTGTTGGACGAACAGACGGAGACCGGCAACGTCGGTGTCCATCGACTCGCCTTCGAGGAGCGAGATGGCCTCGTCCGCGGCGTCGGGCGTGACCGTGATACCCGCGTCGCCGCTTCCGGTCGCGGATTCCGTGCTCATACTACCCGTTATACTGTGGGAACGGATAACTGTGGCGCCGGGGTCAACCCGACCATCTCGTTACCCCCTCGTCACCCAACGCAGTGGCTCGCTACTGGTCGAATCGCTCGCGGACGCTCTGGGCGTGGGCGTCGAGTCCTTCTGCCTCGGCGAGCGTCGTGATGGTCTCCGAGAGACCCTCGAGGGCGTCGTGGTCGAGTCGTTGGACCGTCGTCGAGCGAACGAAGTGGTCGACAGAGAGGCCACCCTGCCGCTTCGCGCCGGCACCGGTCGGGAGGACGTGGTTCGTCCCGGAGGCGTAGTCGCCGGCGGCGACGGGCGTGTACGGGCCGAGGAAGACGCTCCCCGCCGAGTCGATGCGGTCTAAGAGTGCTTCGTCGTCGTCGGCCTGAATCGACAGGTGTTCTGCGGCGTACTCTTCGGCGAAGAGGACCGCTTCGGACATCGACCGGGCGAGGAGGACGCCCGACGCGTCGTTCTCCAGTGCCGCTTCGATGGTCTCGACACGTTCGCGTTCGGCGGCCTGCCGTTCGACTTCGGCGACGATTTCCTCGGCGACGTCGGCGTCGTCCGTGACGGCGACGACGGAGGCGTTCGGGTCGTGTTCGGCCTGCGCGACGAGGTCCGCCGCGACGAATCGCGGGTCCGCCGTCTCGTCGGCGACGACGAGGACTTCGGATGGGCCGGCGAGGAAGTCGATGTCCACGTCGCCGCGGACTTCGGCCTTCGCGGCGGTCACCCACTTGTTACCCGGTCCGACCACCTTCTGGACGGCTTTGACTGTCTCGGTCCCGTAGGCGAGTGCGGCGATGCCCTGTGCGCCGCCAACCGAGTACACCGCGTCCGCGCCAGCGACGTGCATCGCGGCCAACGTGACGGGGTTCATCGGGTCGGCGGGCGGGGTGGCGACGGCGACGTGTTCGACGCCGGCCACCTTCGCGGGGATGACGCCCATGAGGACGCTCGACGGGTACGCCGCGGTGCCGCCGGGCGCGTAGACGCCGACCCGTTCGAGCGGTCGGTAGCGACGGCCGAGTTCTCTGCCGCCGTCGAACTCCTCGCGCCAGTCCTCGGGAACCTGTCGTTCGTGGAACTCGCGGATATTCGCCGCCGCCGTCTCGATTGCGTCGCGTACGTCGTCGTCGATTTCCTCGTACGCGCGTTCCGCCGCGTCGCTCACGTCGATGTTTCCGACTTCGACGCCGTCGAACTCGCGGGAGAACTCGCGGAGGGCGACGTCCCCCTCGGTTCGGACGCGTTCGACGATGTCGCGGACGTCGGACCGCACCTCGGCGACGCCGGCGTCACGCTCGAAGAAGGCGCGGCGGGCGTCCGGGCCGAGACCGGCAAGTTCGCGAACCTCGATGTTCATAGGCGGCGTTCGGCGTCGGCGCGAAAAGACGTTGCGGAAGCGGTGGCCCTGACGGCGAACCGTTACCGCACCACGTGACCGAACCGTGCGCTGACAGCGCCCCAGTAGTTAGATGACGTCCCGACGTTCCGTGTACGTCACGGTCTGTTGGTCGGTCTGAATCGTCGTCTGAATCGTAATCCATCCATCTGCTTGCTGGACGGCGAACGCCTCGGAGAACGAGAGTTCGACACGTCTGGTCGTCGTGTACGACTCGCCGGCGTCGAGGTCACCGACCGATTCGCTCCCGCGCCAAATCTCGTCGTCCGAGGCGGTGCTATTGCCGGCGAAGATACGACTGTAGACGGTGACACCAGTCGCACCCGTCTCTTGCTGGTTCGTCAGCGTACTCGTCACGTCACGGCAGGTCTGTCCACACTCCTCGATACGAACGATGGTGAACGCGAACGGGTCGACCGGTTCTGCCGTCGTCGCGGTACTCGTACTCGTTGCGTCACCACCGCTGGTCCCGCCGTCTGTCTCGCTTTCTTCGGTACTTCCACTGCCATCACTCGTGGGCGTCGCCGTCTGCGTCGGGAACGGGTCGGTCGATTGGTCTCCGGCGTCAGACCCGTCGGCGAATGGGCCGATGCCAGCCACGAACGCCACACCGACGCCGGCGGCGACGAGGAGGACGACCGTCGAGGCGACGAGGAGGGACCGTTTCATAGGTGTGTGATACGTGTTCGTTTGGGGAGTAACCGTCGGTCAAAAAGTCAGTTCTCGGCGGGGTGCGACGACTCGGCGTGGTCACTCACGACGGGGCCGAGCGCGCCATCGAGCGCGCCGTCGACGTACTCGGTTACCGTCTCGTGGATGGCGGACACGAAGTCGGGAACCTGCTCGGGCAACTTACTCGGCGGACTCTGTTGGCCGGCGTCGCTCGGGTTCGGGTTCGTCGTCGATTCGCTCGCACCTGTACTTGGCGTCGCGGCGGCGACACCCGCAGTCGCAACGAGGACGGCGAGTGCGACGCCGACGATAGTTCGTCGTTTCATCGTGATTCGCTCCGGTCGCCACTCACGACGGGAGGGTGATGAAGGGAGGAGACAGTGCGTGTCGATTTGCACCGGTTCGGCCGACGGTTGAACCGGATTAACGCGGATTATCCGCGAGTAACGCCCCGTTACTGGTTCAGTTGCGCGCGCATCGCCGCGAACCCGGCATCCACGTCTACGTCCGCGCCTTGCGCTTCGAGTGCCTCACCGAGTGCGGTCACGAGGTACGAGACGTTCTTGGGCTTGGCGGAGTAGCCCATGCATCCGATACGGAAGATGTCGCCGGCGAGTGCGCCGAGACCGCCCGCGATTTCGAGGTCGTAGTGTTCGAGGACGTAGCTGATGGCCTCGCCTGCGTCCACGCCGTCGGGGACGAGAACGGCGTTGAGGCTCGGGAGCCAGTATTCGTCTTCGGGGTTCAGCCCGAGACCCATCGCTTCGACGCCGGCCTTGAGGGCGCTTGCGACGCGACGATGACGGTCCCAGCGATTCTCGATACCCTCTTCGGCGACGAGTCTGAGCGCTTCGCGGATTGCGTAGACGTTGGTGATGGGTGCAGTGTGGTGGTACGCCCGGTCTTCGCCCCAGTAACCTTCGAGCAGCGAGAGGTCGAGGTACCACGAACGCGGTGCCTCCTCACGGGAGAGGACTTTGTCCATCGCACGGTCGTTGAGCGTCAGCGGACTCGCACCCGGTGGACACGAGAGACACTTCTGCGGACCGGAGTACGCCACGTCGATGCCCCAGTCGTCGACTTCGAGTTCGACGCCGCCCAGCGAAGTGACGGTGTCGGAGACGACGAGTGCGTCGTGGTCGTGAGCGATGCTCGTCAGTTCCTGAACGTGCGGTTGCTTGACACCGGTCGAGGTCTCGGCGTGGACGAACCCGAACACGTCGGGTTGGTACTCGTCGAATGCCTCCTGCACGTCGGCGGTGTCGAGGGGTTCGCCCCACGGCGCGTCGACGTGGACGACGTTCCCACCGGCGCGTTCGGCCATCGCCTCCATCCGGCCACCGAAGTACCCGTTCGTCGGGACGAGCATCGTGTCGCCCGGTTCCACGAGGTTGCCGATGGCCGCCTCCATCGACGCCGACCCGGTCCCAGAGACGGGAATCGTCCACTGGTTGTCGGTTCGGAACGTGTAGCGCATGAGTTCTTGAACCTCGTTCATGATGTCGATGAACGACGGGTCGAGGTGCCCGACCAGCGGCGTCGACATCGCCCGGAGCACGCGGGGGTGTACGTCGCTCGGTCCGGGGCCCATCAGCGTCCGATTTGGCGGCGTGAGTTCGCCGACATCTGGTGCATTCGGCATGGTCTACGATGACGTGCCTCCCCACTGGGCTAAAAACATAGGGAAAGCGAACGGAGTGCCGGTAGATACGCGAGAAAGACGTTCGAGAGTGAGCGCAGTCGGTGACGAGTCTGTCCTTCGTCGGTCGACTCACCCGATGATTCGCTCGGCCACCTTCTCGATTGGGTGTGGTGGCCGTGACGCGTCCGTATCTCGGTCTTCGAGTTGCGTTCGACACGACGCGCCCGGTGCGACCACGGTGTCGCCGTCACTGTCGTCGACCTGCCCGAACAGGATGCGTCCGATTGCCTTCGAGAGGTCGTAGTGTTCGGTCTCGTAGCCGAAACTGCCGGCCATTCCACAGCATCCCGAATCGAGTGGGTCCACCTCGTACCCGACCCGGCGCAGGACGCCGACTGCGTGGTGGTCTTTGTTCAGCGCCTTCTGGTTACAGTGGCCGTGGTAGGTCAGCGATTCGACTGCACCGCCGTCGACGACGGCCTTTGGGCCGCCCGCCGACCCCGCGCCAGTCGCGTCGTCTCGTCCTCGAATCGGGAGCGAGTCGTCCAGTCGATACACGTCGAGGAACTCCATGACGCCGTAGGCCGCCGCGCCAACGTCTGCGACGGATGGGTGGTCGAGTAGGTCGTAGTATTCGTCTTGGAACATCACGGCGTCCGAGGGTTCGGTGAACACCACTGACCAGCCATCCTCGACGTGCGGAGCGAGCGTCTCGACGTTTCGGGCGGCCCGCCCCTGTGCGAGGTCGAGGAACCCACCGGAGAACGCCGCGCGTCCGCTGGGGGCGACGTTCTCTGCCAACTGGACGTGGACGCCTGCCGCCTCCAACGTCCGAACTGCCGCCCGGCCAATCTCTGGCGTGACGTAGTTCGTGTAGGTGTCGGGGAACAAGAGCACCTTGTGTGTCGCCTCGGTGGCGGAGACGGCGGGGTCGTGCGACGACATCCAGTCTTCGAGGGAGTGGTGGGTGAACGCCGGCAGTTCTCGGTCCGGCGCGATACCGAAGAGTCGGTCCATCACGGTTCGCGCACCCGGAACACTCGCCGCCCAGTTCGACACTGGTGCGAGTGCACTCCCGAGTTTCGCCGCGTTGTCTATCTGCGCGAAGAGGCGTTCACGGAGGGACGACCCTTCTTCTTGGTGGTGTTTGTGCTTGACCTCGGCTTTGAGTTTCGCGAGGTCCACGCCGGTCGGACAGTCGTTCTTACACCCCTTACACCCGACACAGAGGCCGAGAACCTCCTCTTGGAACCGGTCGGTGTAGAGTTCGTCTTCGGGCAGGTCGCCGCTGATGGCCGCACGGAGCATGTTCGCCCGCCCACGCGTCGTCTCCGCTTCGTCCTTCGACGCTCGATAGGTTGGACACATCGTCTCCGACCCGGTCTGGCGGCAGGTCCCGCACCCGTTGCACAACTCCACGAGGTGTGAGAACCCACCTTCGTCGTCGAAGTCGAGGGCAGTCGTGGGTTCGAGCGACTGGTACGTCGCGCCGTAGCGGAGATTCTCGCGCATATCCGCCGGGTCGTCGTCGCGGTAGACCACCTTCCCGGGATTCATTCGCCAGTCGGGGTCGAACGCCGACTTCAGTTGCTTGAACGCCTCCCAGAGTTCGGGTCCGTACATCTTCGGGTTCCACTCGGTTCGGGCCATGCCGTCACCGTGTTCGCCCGAAAACGCACCGTGGTGGTCCAACACGAGGTCGGTCACGTCGTCGGTAATCGAGTGCATCGTCTCGATGCCGTCGGTGTCTTTCAGATTCAGGATGGGCCGGATGTGGAGCGTTCCCGACCCGGCGTGGGCGAAGTACGCCGCCGACGTGCCGTGGTCGTCGAGGACGTCCTCGAACGACTGCACGTACTCGGCGAGTTCTTCGGGCGGGACGCTCGCGTCCTCGATGAACGGATACGGCTTGGGGTCGCCTTGCAGCGACATGAGCAACGGAATCGCCGCCTTCCGGAGTTTCCAGATGTCGGCTTGTGCCTCGTCGGTGTACGCTTCGATGGCCTCGAAGGCGTTGCCATCGTCCGACCCCGACTGGAGGAAGTGGTCGTTGGCCGCTTCGATGGCCGCCTCGAAGTCGTCGTGGAGTTCGGAGTCGAACTCCAACATCAGCGTCGCCGCCGTCCCGTCCGGGATTTGCTCGACGTACTGCGCGTACTCGCTCGACTCGCTGGCCATCCTGAACACCTCGTCGTCCATGAGTTCGACGGCGCTGGCGTCGAAGTCGAGTGCGTCGGGAACGGCCGCCATCGCGTCTATCAGGTCGTCGTAGGCGTAGAGGACGAGTGCCGTCTCCTCGGGAACCGTCACGAGAGATACAGTCGCTTCGACGACGACGCCGAGTGTCCCTTCTGCGCCGACGAAGAGTTTCGAGAGGTTGATGACTGTCTCGCCGGCGTCGTTCTCGAAGACCACCTTGTGGAGGTTGTAGCCCGAGACGGAGCGTTTGAGCGTCGGATACCGTCGTTCGAGTTCGTCTTCGTTGTCCTCGACGAGTTGCCTGACGGTCTGATACAGTGCCGCTTCTCGGTCGTCTTTTCCCACGATTTCGTCCCACTCGTCGCTGTCGACGACCACGTCGCGCGTGTGAATCTGCGACCCGTCCGCGAGTATCACCTGTAACTCCTCGGTATAGGCGTCGGTGATGCCGTACCGGACCGAGTGCGCACCGGTCGAGTTGTTTCCGATACCGCCGCCGATAGTCGCGCGATTCGACGACGCCGGGTCGGGTGCGAACTTCAATCCGTACTCGGCGAGTCTGTCGTCCAAGTCGTCTTGAACCACGCCGGGTTGCACCGTCGCGCGTCGGTTCTCCGGGTCGATATCCACGATGTCGTCCATGTACTTCGAGAAGTCGAGGACGACGCATCCCGGGCCAACGGTCTGTCCCGCCAGTGACGACCCAGCACCTCTCGGGAGAATCGGCACGTCGTGGGTGCCGGCGATTTCGATGGCCGCCGTCACGTCGTCCACCGTCTCGGGGATGACCACACCCGCGGGACGTGCCCCGTAAATCGACCCGTCGGTGGCGTACAGCACTTGTGCGTACTCGTCGAACCGAACCTCACCGCTGACGGCACTACGCAAGTCGTCGGCCAATCCGGCGTACTCGTCTACGTCTACCACCTCGTAGTCGCGCGACTCCTGGAAGTGCTGGAAGTCGCTCAGGTCGGTTCCGTGTGTCGGTTCCGTGTGTCGGTTCGTCCGCGGAGCATCGCCACCAGCCATTATAATGTATAATTGTGTAAGACGGGAAAAATGTGTGTGCGCGCCGCCATCTTTGCCCCGAGCGGTAGCGGTGAGGTGGTGTCGTCTGTGGGGTCAACCGCCGCCGTCGCTCCCCAAGTTACGCTGTTTCGGTCGTAGGCCACTCCTCGCCGGTGTAAGCCATCTCCCAGAAGGTGTGTTCGAGTTTCGTGCTTCGACGGAACGCGTCTTCCATCGCGTCGCGTTGGTCGGGGTACGCCTCGGCCATCTCGTCGACGAACTCGCGAATCCACGCGACGGCGTCGCGGAACCCGTCACTCGTGTACTTCTCGATAAACGGCGTGTATCGGTGGTCGCCGTCGGACAGTTCAGCCATGTGGTCTGCGATGTCGAGATACCCCTGTCCACACGGGTAGATGACCGCCGCACCGACGGGGAGGGGGCACTCACGGGCGACCCGGAGCAGGTAGTTGGTGTACGCGACACACGTCGGCGCTTTCTCAGTCGCCACGAGGTCAGCGGGGGACACCCCGTAGGAGGCGGCGAACTCGCGGTGGAGGTCCATCTCGTCGTCGACGACTCGGTGTGCGACACCGTAGAGGTGGGCCATCGTCTCTTCGTCTTCGGCCTTCGCTCCGAGAAGGGCGAAAGTCCGCGCGTAGTCGAGAAGGTAGTGGTAGTCCTGTCGCACCCAGTGGAGGAACGCCGCTTCGTCGAGGGTTCCCTCGGCGAGTTCGACCACGAACGGGTGTTCTTTCTGTGCGTCCCAGTGGTCCGCACCGACTTCGAGGAGGTGGTCGCTGAATCCCATCGGTGGAACGCAATTCGTCCTGCGGCACATATAACTGACGAATATCACTAATTAATACATTCGATATAGGGGTAAAGACCGCCTTACTGCGGTGGGTTTAGTGGGTAGTTCCCGACGCCCGTCTGGAGTTCGCCTTGGACGACGACCCACCCCTGTTGGTCGCCCGGGAGGTCGTAGACGTAGACGCGGTCGGTGTACTCGTTGAAATTCCACCCGCCGACCCACCACGAGTTCCCCCCGCGGAGTTCGCTCGTCACCGTGAGGTTCGTCGTCTCCGGACCGTCGTACTCGACGAAGATCATGGTGTCGTACGAGTAACACTGTGTCTCGTCGGCGTCGTGTGGCCACTCACACGGGACCGCCCGTGCGTTCGACCGGGGGTTGAGGAGTGGCTCTGCCCGTTCGGGCGATTTCGTATCGATAGACCGGTTCGTCGCCAGGTCGGCGTTGACTTCGACCGCGTCGTGTTCGACGCGAACCGTCTCAGAGTCGTTTTGGACGTACTCTTCGACCGGAATCTGTTCCCAGCGCACTAGCCGGTCGTTCTCGATGACTGCCCGATGGTACGTCGGTTCAGCGGGTATCTCGTCTGCCTGAATCCGAAGCATCGGACCGTGTCTGGTCTCGACGACCGAGTACGTCCACGAATCGGGCTTCAAGTACTCGCGCGTCTCGACGACGGTGCCGACGTCCGACGTTCCGTCGTGGACCGGTAACGGAACGAAGATAGTCACGTTCGAAATCGGTTCGTCTGCCGAGACGCGGACCGTGTAGTCGTACTCGCTTCTGTACGAATCGAGGAACGAGAGACGTCCGACTGCCCACAGACCACCACCGACGACGGCGACGAGGAGGAGGAGGACGACTACCACGATGCCGAGTGTGCGTGTTTTCAATGTAACCACCAGTTGAATCCAGTCAGCGCATAGATGCGCTCGGGAGGATACCCGTTCGTTGGTTGGTATTTCGTCCGTGAGTGGATGTACTCACCACACAGTTCCAAGTGGGTGAGAACGTCCGTCGTCGCGCACAGTCTATCGAATCTCACCGCTCGTCTGTGTCGTCCGCGTCGTCGTCGGCGATGCGCCCCGGATGGCCGTGACGAATCTGCCGACTAACGCCAATCCGGCGAGACTGAACGCGGCGAAGATAATCACCTGTGGGAGGACGATGGCGTGGCCGTCGCGAACCATGAAGACGACCATCGACAAGACGGCCAATCCGAGCGTCGTCGCCTTGACGACGAGGACGCCGGTCAGTGCGTATCCACGAGCGTCACCGCGCCAGAGCCAATACGCAGCGAGGACGAGGCCGGGAACGAAGACGGCGAGGTCCAGTGTGTGGATGACGTTCACCGGGATGCCCATCTCATGGATGCTCACGGGGACGGTTCCACCCAGCGTCGCGGAGACGATTTCCGAAAGCCACAGTGCCGCAACGACGACGGCGACGACCACCTGAAACACGACGTACGCGCGCACTGGGTGGTCACCCATTCGCTCACGAAGCGCCACGGCGTCGAGTCGGAGCATCCCGCCGACGAAGGTGAACAGCGTGAGTGCGAACAGGGCCACGTAGACGAGGTACAGTTCGTTGAACGCCGTCATGAACGCGTACGAGGCGTACGTGTACAGGAGGTATCCGGTCACGCCAAGCCAGACGACGTACCCGCTTTGTGACCCTCGACGTGCGAGCGAGAGCGACCCCGCGAGGACCGGAAGCGCGACGACGAGCGTCAATGCGTCCTGTCCGTACACCTGCGCGACGAGCGCAGGCGCGTCGCGGTAGAAGTCGGGGACGAACAACCCGACGAGCGTCGCTGCGGCGGCTAAGGAGAGCGTCAGAGCCGACGCCACGACGTACGGCCTCGGGAGAGACACGGCAGTATCAGTCTGCACGGCAGACCCCGCTGTCCTCACGCCTGCGTCCCCTCCGATTCGCCACTCGCGGACACGTCGCCAGTCTCGACCAGTGATGCGACGTCCGCCGCGAACGCCTCGACTTCGTCCCAGTCGGTGTACTCGTAGTCGCGCGAGGTGTCCGTGTCACCGGTCGCATCCCTCGCGATACGCTTCATCACGATTCGAGTGAGGAACCCGTACTTCGAGTAGCGGAGTGCGCCACCGAAGAGGGCGATTCTGTCTGGGTGCCATCCAGACCCTTCGATGAATTCATCGACGTACGTCGCTGCGTGGGCCTGTGCCTCGTCGTCCGGGTTGGCAGACGATATCGACACCTGGAAGAACGCGTTCGGCCGGTCTTCGAGCGCCGCGCGGTTCTCGCGGACGAACGTGTAGACGGGCTTGGCGTGCTTGCCCATGTGAATCGACGACCCGACGAGTATCGCGTCGAACGCGTCCGGGTCTACGTCCGTCGGAACCGAACCTGCGGAGACGGCGGTGGCCTCGTGGCCACGGTCTGCAAGCACGTCTACGATTCGCTCCGATATTTTCGCTGTCTGTCCTTCGCTACTTCCGTATACGACGAGGAATGACGCCATCTGCGGTCACCGGGTGACTATTCGTCGTCAGTGGGGATAATGGCCGTTTCAGACTCTCACTCTCCGGGAACGACGACCATACCGGGTCAGAGAGCCACGTGGAATCGAGCCTACCACGGGGTGAGAATGTGATGCGACTATTTACTTCGTGAGAGCCGTCTCTACCGACATGAACCTCTTCTGGACTCGACAGTGGCCAAATCGGAGCGACCCTCAGTGCCCCGACCATCTCGGGGGGACGTGGTGACCGTGCCCGCCATCGAGACGACTGGGTTGACGAAGCGGTACGGCCACGACGTGTACGCAGTCTCCGACCTCTCGTTGACGGTCGAAGAAGGAGAAGTGTTCGGCTTCCTCGGCCCGAACGGTGCCGGGAAATCGACGACCATCGACATGCTGATGGACTTCGTCCGGCCCACCTCGGGGTCGGCGACCATCCTCGGATACGACGCCCAAGACGAGGCTGAAGCGGTTCACAAACGCGTCGGTATCCTCCCCGACGGGTACAGTCTGTACGACCGCCTCTCGGGGCGCAAACACATCGAATTCGCCATCTCACTGAAGGAGAGCGACGACGACCCAGACGAGATTCTCGCTCGCGTCGGGTTGGACGCGGATGCGGCGGCCCGACCTGCTGGAACCTACTCGAAAGGGATGAGTCAACGCCTTGCACTTGGCATGGCACTCGTCGGGGACCCCGACGTACTCATCCTCGACGAACCGTCGAGCGGCCTCGACCCGGACGGTATCCGCGACATTCGAGCGCTGGCGCGGTCCCACGCCGACGCGGGCGGAACGGTGTTCTTCTCGTCACACATCCTCAGTCAGGTCGAAGCGGTGTGTGACCGCGTCGGCATCCTCTCGCGTGGGCGACTCGTCGCCATCGACACCATCGACGGCCTGCGCGAAGCGGTCGGGACTGGCGCGACGATTACGCTCGCCGTCGACACGCCGCCAGTCGGCGTCGAGTTCGACGACATCGACGGTATCACCGACGTAGCACTCGACGGAAGCGTCGTCAAAGCGACGTGCACAGACCCAACCTCGAAGGTCACACTCGTCGACCGAGTCCGAGAGGGAGGTAGTCGCATCCTCGACATCGAGACACACGAGACGTCGCTCGAAGACCTGTTTTCGGCGTACACGCACCCCGTGGACGAACCGATGGCCGTGGAGGCAGAACGATGAGTTGGTCCGTCATCGCGGCCAAGGAGTTCGACGACGCGGTCCGGTCGAAACTGCTCTGGGGACTCGTCACCGTCGTCGCTCTCGTCATGGGCCTCACGTCACTCGTGCCGCTTCTCATCCCGGAGTTCGACGGGTCTGTCCTCCTCGGACTCGGTGCGGCCACGGAGTTCGCGGCCATGCTCGTCCCAATCGTCTCGCTCGTCGCGGCCTACCTCGCCATCGCCGGTGAGCGTGAATCTGGGAGTCTCCGCCTCTTGCTCGGCCTGAAACCCGCCCGTGGGACGGTCGTCCTCGGAAAGTTCGTCGGTCGGAGCGGTGTCGTCGTCGCCGGCGTCGGCATCGGCGTCCTCATCGCGGGCCTCCTCGCCTTCCTCGTCTACGGCGAACTCCCCGTCGCGACGTTCGGACTGATTGTACTCCTGACCGCTGCGCTCGGTGTCTCCTTCGTCGGCATCGCTATCGGTATCTCCGCCGCGACGGCCACTCGTGCACGAGCGATGACGCTCGGTATCGCCGTCTACCTCGGGTTAGCACTCCTCTGGGACCTCGTCCCACAGGGGGCCCACCTCGTCGTCCTCGGTGAGTTTCCGTCGTCGACAGTCCCAGCGTGGTACATCCTCGTCGAGGGACTGAGTCCCTCCGGCGCGTACAGTGCGCTGGTGACCGCGGTGCTGAGTGCGAACAATCCAGCGATACCCGGTGCGGAGGCACTCCTCGGCGGCCCAGTTCCGTTCTACGCGCAGTGGTGGGTCTTCGCGCTCGTCCTCGCGGCGTGGACCACGATTCCACTGGTCCTCGGGTACCTCGTCTTCCGGCGAACCGACCTCAACTGACGAGATTCCCGGTCCCTCTCTCTCCCTCCACTCGTGTTGGGTATCCATCAACAACTGTTTTCACGGCCCGGTCGAACACTGACTAATACAACCAATGAATATCTCGATGGATACGTACCTCGTCACTCAGTCGACCCTCTCCGAAGCGCGGTCGACGGTGGACGTGGTCTCGGCCGCACTCGAGGGCGGCGTCGACGTCGTCCAACTTCGTGAGAAGAACGTCCCCGCCTGCGAGCGATACCACCTCGCCCGCGAACTCCGTGCGATGACCGCCGACGCCGGTGTCCCACTCGTCGTCAACGACCGGGTCGATATCGCCGTCGCAGTCGACGCGGACGGCGTCCACCTCGGCGACGACGACGTTCCCGTCGACGTCGCGCGTGCCCAACTGGGCCCAGACGCCATCATCGGTCGCTCGGTGTCGACTGTCGCGGGTGCGAAGGCCGCCGAGGACGCAGAAGCGGACTACCTCGGCGTCGGTGCCGTCTTCGTAACGTCGTCGAAGCAGACCACGGTCGAACAGACCGAAATCGGTCTGGAGACGGTCGAAGCAGTCGCCAACGCCGTGTCGATTCCGCTCGTCGGCATCGGTGGTATCTCGGCGGAGAACGCCGCCGATGTCGTCGCCGCAGGTGCCGACGGTGTCGCCGTCATCTCAGAGATTACGGCCGCTAACGACCCGGCGGCGGCGACGCGCCGTCTCGCTGCTGCGGTCGAATCGGGGAGGACACAGCGATGACCGCTCTCGACGTGCCTCTCGAAGCGGCACTCTCGACAGTCTTGGAGGCGACACCGCTCGTCAACTCGGTCACGAACGAAGTGACGGTGAACGACGTGGCGAACATCACCCTCCACTGGGGTGGGTTGCCGGTGATGTCGGACGACGAGCGCGAAGTCGCCGACATGGTCGCCATCGCCGACGGGTGTCTCCTGAACATGGGGACCGTGAGTGCGACGGGCGAAGAGACGATGCTGACCGCCGGCGAGGCGGCGAACGACACCGGCGTCCCACTCGTCGTCGACCCTGTCGGGGTCGGCGCGACGCCGACTCGAACGCGCGTCGCCGACCGTCTCGTCACGGACCTCGACGTGGACGTTCTCAACGGGAACTACGGCGAAATATCGGCCATCGCGGGCGACGACGCCGAGGTTCGTGGCGTCGAGTCCGTCGGCGAGTACGGCGATATCGCCGTGTCGGCCATCGCCTGCGCCCGAAAGACGGGTGCTGTGGTCGTCGCGTCCGGCGAGACGGATATCGTCGCCACCGAGGAGGAAGCGTTCGAAATCCACACTGGTCACCCGATGATGGGGAACGTGGTCGGAACCGGGTGCATGCAAGGGGTGACGCTCGCCGTCTTCGCGGCGGCGATGGGCGACACGCTTCAGGCGGCGCTCTCTGCGACTGCCTCGTACGGCCTCGCTGGCGAACTGGCCGCAGACGGGTCGTTCGGCGAGTACCACGGCCCGGCGAGTTACAAGATTGCCTTCCTCGACGCCGTCGCGGGACTCGCCGACGCCGCGCCCGACGTGACCGGCCGAATCGAGCGCATCGAGGTGTGAACCGTGACCGAAACACCACGAGGAACAGCGTCGCCTGCCCCTCAGACGACGCCGTACGCGCTCACTATCGCCTCTAGCGACTCGGGCGGTGGGGCCGGAATCCAAGCGGACCTCAAGACGATGACTCGCCTCGGTGTCTACGGTGGGTCTGTCCTCGTCTCCGCGACTGCGCAGAACTCACAGGGGGTCGCCGGGACGCACGTCCTTCCGACCGAGGCGGTCCGCGCCCAGTTCGACGCCGTCCACCGCGACTTCGACGTCGGTGCGGTCAAACTTGGTATGTTGGCCACCGCTGGCGGGGTGGAAACGGTCGCTGATTGCCTTCGCGACTACGACGGACCGATTGTCGTGGACCCGGTGATGGTCTCTACGTCGGGCGACCGGTTACTCGAAACAGACGCCATCGACGCCTACATCGACCTCTTCGCACAGGCGACGCTCGTGACGCCCAACGCGGACGAAGCGGCCGAACTGACGGGTGTCGTCCCAAACACCCCCGAGAACGTTCGGGCCGTCGCGGAGCGATTCTTCGACTGGGGTGCCGACGCCGTCCTCCTGAAAGGCGGGCACGTCGAGACTGCTGACGGAACCGTCGTCGATTGGCTCGTCACTCCCGACGAGACGACGACGTACACCAACCCGCGCATCGACACCGAAGCGACCCACGGGTCTGGATGCACGCTCTCCAGCGCCATCGTCGCGCGACTCGCCCACGGCGACAACCTGGCGTCGGCCGTCCAGCACGGAATCGCATTCACACACGCCGCGCTCTCGTCCCCTGCCGACGTTGGTACCGGTCCGGGAAGCGTGAACCACCTCGTCGACCTCGGAGATGGGTGGACGCCTCCCGACGAGACAGGGTAACCTACTGCGGCGACCGACTCACTCGCCGGCGTGTGTGGGTCTCTCTCCCTCGATTCTCGGCTTCTTAGAGTCACGAACCCCTTTCATTCGTCTTCTGTCCGAACTATCAGACAGAGACCAGTATGTCACACTCCACACTCACATCCGAGATTCCATCCGACGAGGCAATCGCCCGGGAAGCAACACTGGATGATATCGAGACAGTCGCCGCCCGACTCGGCCTCGCTCCCGAGGATATCGAGCGCTACGGGTCGAACAAGGCGAAACTCACGCAGGATGCGGTCGATACCGCCCGTGAACGTGGTCGAAATGGGTCGCTCGTCCTCGTCACCGGCATCACGCCGACACCGAAAGGCGAGGGAAAGACCGTCATCTCCGTCGGTCTCGCGCAGGGACTTTCCCACCTCGGCGAGAACGTCGCCGTCGCGGTCCGTGAACCGTCGCTCGGCCCCGTCTTCGGTATCAAAGGCGGTGCCGCCGGTGGTGGCTATTCGCAGGTCCTCCCGATGGAGGATATCAACCTCCACTTCACCGGCGACATCCACGCGCTCACGGCCGCCCACAACCTCGTCTCGGCGATGCTGGACGCCCACGTACACCACGGAAACGAACTTGACATCGACGTCGACCGGATTTCGTGGACACGCTCGCTCGACGTGAACGACAGAGCGCTCCGAGAGACCGTCGTCGGACTCGGCGGGAGCGTCAACGGTCCGCCGCGAGAAGACGGGTTCGGCATCACCGCGGCGTCCGAACTGATGGCCGTCCTCTGTCTGGCGTCGGACCTCGCAGACCTTCGTCGCCGTGTCGGCCGAATCGTCGTCGCGTCAGACCGCGACGGCGCGCCGGTCACCGTCGACGATATCGGTGCAACCGGGGCGGTCAGCGCCCTGCTTCGAGACGCACTGCGACCCAACCTCGTCCAGACTATCGAGGGTGTGCCGGCGTTCGTCCACGGCGGACCCTTCGCGAACATCGCACACGGAACCAACACGCTCGTCGCCGACGACGTTGGCCTCGCGTACACAGACTATCTCGTCACGGAGGCAGGATTCGGCGCTGACCTCGGCGCAGAGAAGTTCCTCGACATCGTCGCCCGCGAAGGTGCGGCACCGGAGACAGTCGTCGTCGTCGCGACGGTTCGCGGCCTCAAGCGCCACGGACTCGACATGTGGCCGGCCGACTTCGACGTGCTTGCGAAACCCGACCCCGACGCGGTCCGCGACGGTCTTCCGAACCTCTTCCACCACGTGAACACGATTCGGGACTTCGGTCTCCCCGTCGTCGTCGCCGTCAACCGATTCCCCGACGACACCGACGCCGAAGTCGATGCAATTCTCGACGCGTGCGCGAACCGTGAGATACCTGCCGCAGTCTCCACGGCCCACGCCGAGGGCGGACCGGGTGCCGCGGAACTCGCCGAACTCGTCCGTGAACAGGTCGAGTCGGGCCAGGCGAACCTCCGCCCGACGTACGAACTCGACGACTCACTCCGCGAGAAGATTACGGCAGTCGCCACGCGCGTCTACGGCGCGGCAGACGTGACGTTCTCGAAGCAAGCCGAGAAAGACCTCGGCCGACTCGCCGAACAGGGCTTCGACTCGCTTCCGGTCTGTCTCTCGAAGACGCCGTATTCGCTGTCCGACGACGCCTCGAACACAGGGGTACCGACTGACTGGACGCTCCACGTCCGCGAACTCTACCCCGCCGCAGGTGCTGGATTCGTCGTCGCACTCACGGGCGACGTGATGACGATGCCGGGACTCCCGGCACACCCCGCCGCGCTCGACATCGACGTTGACGACGACGGGACGATTCACGGCCTGTTCTGAACACGGGCCTGAGACGCTCCTGCGTCGAGTCGGGCACCTCGCGCTCGTCCGCCGCAGTTTCTCGGCTAGCAATCACGGAATCGGGGTGGTAGGGCGTTACTCTCGGGCACAGTCACGGTTCGGTTCTGATTCCGGTCCCGGCCGGACTCGGTGGCACGTCTGAGGAGAGACCAGAACGCGACAGTCCTGTTCTCGTCGTCACGCCCCTTTTTCCGAATACGTGTCGTACCACTGGCATGGTTGCGCCACGACAACAGAACGGGCTCCGCGCGCGTTTCGACGAAGGCGGCGTCGCACTCGGCGTCCTCGACACCGCGTACAGTCCGACGCTCATCGAATTTTACGGTGACCTCGGCCTCGACTTCGTCTGGGTCGACCTCGAACACGGTGGACCGAGTCCGTGGCACGCCGGTTCGATAGAAGACCTGCTTCGCGCGGCGGAACGCACGGGAACCGAGTTAGTCGTCCGACTGCCGAGCACCGACCCCACACTCGTTCGGAAGGCGTTGGACCTCGGCGTCAGGAACGTGTTCCTCCCTCGCGTCGAATCCGCCGACGAAGTTCGGACTGCGGTCCGTTCGTCGCGGTTTCGATACGACGGTGGGCCGGGTGACCGGGGTCTCGCGTCGCCGCGTGCTCGGCGCTGGGGCCTCGCAGACGACTACGTCGCCACCGAAGACGGGGAAACACTCGTCGGCGTGACCATCGAGAATCGACAGTCGCTGGCGAACCTCGATGCGATTTTGGCCGTTCCCGAACTCGGATTCGTGTTCATCGGGCCGTTCGACCTCTCCGTCTCGCTGGGCGTCCCCGGCGAGATAGACCATCCGAAGGTGCAGGAGGCCGTCGAGACGATTCGGACAACCGCCGTCGACGCCGGCGTGCCCGTCGGTGGCCTCGGATTCGGGATGGACGACGTGAACGAGAAAGCGAGTACCGACTACCAGATGCTCAATCTCGGAACGACGACCGGCGCGCTCAAGGGCGTCGTCGAAGGGTGGTTCGACGCCTACGAGGGCGAGAGGTCCGGTTAGGCGACTCGATATCGGAGTCCGAACTCGCGTTCGAGGACGTCGTGCCACGCACCCTCTTCGACAGGGTCCTCCGTCTCCTCGGACCCGACGTGCCGGATGAGACTGTCTGGCCTGAGTTTGACGTAGCCATCGTCGCTCGCACGGGAGACGACGGGGTCGCCGGTGAACGGCGATTCGGGTGCCGACTGGAGGTAGTCGCACGTCGCCTCGAAGTACGTCAGTTCCCGCGGTGTGTCCGAGAAGTAGTATCTGTCCTGCCAGTCCGCGCCCGACCCGACTCGATACTGTGTGGTGTACGTCTCGTCCGGTCGGTCACACTCGACGACGCGCCACGAGACGCCCACGTCGTCGGTACGGACCGTCCCATCGAGCGGGAGTGGACGCCGCATCGTCGGGACGCCCATCCCAACGTCGACGACGTATCTCCGGTCGAGTTCGACGACGTTCGCGTGGTGATTGGCCGGTGGGCGTCCTGCACCGTCGTCGCCGACGACGCGGGCAGCGATTCGGTCGGCGTCGAATCCGAGTTCACAGAGCAACCAGTTGAACAGACCGTTGAGTTCGAAGCAGAACCCGCCGCGCTCGCGTTCGACGATTTTCTCGAAGAGGTGGGGGAGTTCGAGGCGAACGCCGTCGCCGTCGTCGGATTCGTCGAAGGGGTCGCCGGTGACGGCGAGTGTCTCGAACGGAACCGTCTGCACGTGAGCTCGCTGCAACTGTTCGAGGGCCGAGAGAGTGGGTTCCACGAACGCGTCGGGGTCGAGTCCGAGTCGGACGAGGTAGGCGTCTGCATTCATACGTGGAGAGGGTGTCGAAGGCGTGTTGGGTGTGGAGTGGAGGGCCGAAGTCGTCGCGGGTGACGGCGTTCCGACATCCCTCCCTACGTCGTTCGACGCACTATCCGTACTAAAACGCTCCCTGAAGCGAAATTATGTAAAGAGACGGTCACTATCTGCGTCGGAACGCGAGGCTGAACATCTGCCCGACCGATTCGTCACCGATAGCCCTCCTGAGGTGTTCTACCTCCTCAGTGAGTGGGTCCGCCAGTTCCGGCGAGAGCTTCGACGCAAGTGATTTGGTCGCGTTCGCGTGTGCTCGGAGGTGTTTTTTCGTCCACGGAACCGGGTCAAGGAGGGTTCGCTCTCGGTCGAACTCCCACCCCGCGGCGACGAACGACCGACGGAGGACGCCCGCCGGGTAGAACGTGAGCGCGGGGGTCCCGTTCGCCAGTTCAGACACGGCGTTTTCGAGGGCGAAGAGGTCACAGACAGCAGCAGTCTCGGGGAGTGGGTCGTAGTCGTCGACGACGAGGTGACACCCCGGTGCGGCGACCCGAGTCAACTCACTCACGACTGCGTCGAGCGTCTCCGGTGCGAGCAGGTTGAACAACCCGTGGGCGGTGATAATTTCGACCGAACTGTCTGCCAGTGGGAGCGTGCGAACGTCTGCTTCGAGGACAGCGGTCCGGTCTGTGTCGTCGGGTGCGACTCGCTCCCGGACGAGTGAGGCGTGGTCGGGATTGGTCGTAACCGCGTAGACGCGACTCGCACCTGCGGCGAGCAGTCCGGCCGTCGTGTTGCCGACGCCAGCACCCGCTTCCAGACAGATGGCACCGGAGACCGGTCGGTCTTCGAGGGCGGCCCTGACTGTCGTTGGAACGTCCATTCGGTGTCTGGTTGGATGTCGGCGTCAGTGGTGGAGTTGCTCCGGCACCGGACTCTCGTCGTGGCGGAGTTTTTCGATGAGCGACCGCTGTGCGGCCTCGTCCATCCCGTCGTATCGCTGTGCCGCGTCGAGGACCATCGCCATCAGCTTCGGGTCGCCCATGCTGACGACGCTCGTCAGGCCCTGCGACGCAGCGAAGTCGAACCGCTCCGCGATTTCGGCGGGAGTATCGACCGGTTCGTACCAGTTCGCGTACGGGCGGTCCCCTTCCGGCAGTTCGTCTGTCGACGGCCACGGTCCCTTCGCGAAGGCCTTGATTCCGAGCGTTCCGATGCCCTCCTCGTCTGCTCGTTCGAGGACCGCCGCATAGTCGTGGTCCGGGTCGTCTTTGCCTGCGACGACGGGGTTCATCGGGAACATGAGCGTCTCAAGGTCGTCGATACGGTCGATAGCGTCGAGGATGAGTCGTGGTTCGCTGTGACTCGTCAGGCCGATGTGGCTGATGAGTCCCTCCTCTTTGGCCTCTCTGAAGGCTTCGAGCGCGCCACCCTCGCCCGTGATGGTGTCCAGTTCTTCCTCGTATTCGAGGCCGTGGACCTGATAGAGGTCGATGTGGTCGACGCCGAGGCGGTTGAGCGACTGTTCGAGCTTTTGCTTCGCGCCTTCGTAGGTTCGCTCCTGCGTCTTGCACCCGAGGAAGATGTCGTCTCGGTGTTGCCGGAGTTTCGGCCCTAACTTCAGTTCGGCGTCCCCGTACATCGGGGCCACGTCGAAGTGGTTGACCCCTCTGTCGAGCACGAGTTCGACCATCTGGTCTGCACCCTCCTGTTCGAGCCAGTTGAGCGCGATAGTGCCGAACGTCATGATGCTACTGTCGTGACCGGTCTCGCCCAGTGGACGCGTCTTCATACTCGACTGGTCACTGTCAGCGACCAAAAACGTGTGTCTGTCTCGGCTCAGATGTCGTCCCAGTCGCCCGTGGGTCGTCGGTGAAACAGCGGTGTCCATCCTCGACGAAATCGAGGCAAACTACCGGAAGAACCGTTAGCGAACCCCCTCGACTCGACCAGGAGGTGAACGGGTGGTTGAAGTGTATATTAATTGTCTCACCACACCCGTCGAAATGCCACTATTATCGAACAATCACAGTAAACTGAGGATTTTTCGACCGACTATATTTTATACTGCGGTACCTGACCCGTCGATTGTACAGTATGGTCCAAGACGACAGTTTCGAAGACCCCATCGCGTCGGCGTTGATAGACGGGTCCCCCTACGAACAACTTCGCGTCCGGCGGCGAAGTCTGTTTAAGCAGTCGATATCACAAAAGCTCGCGTGGCAGAGCCTGATTCTCGCTGGGCTCACACTCGTCTTCCCGCTGGCGATGACGTTACCTCCCTCGACGCGTGCGCTCTTTCCCGGTGGCGACCCACTCGGTTCGTCCCCGAAGATATTGGTCCTCGGGGCGTACGCGGGTACCATCGTGACGATTGCCGCACTCAGCCTCGTGTACGTCGGTTTCCGCCGACTCCAGCGAGAACAGTCGTTGAGCGAGCGAGAAGCCAGTCACTTGCTGAACGTCGAAGAAGTCGCGTCGTTGATTAGCCTCATCACCGGTGTCTTGGCCGTCGTCGCCGTCGACGGGTTCTTCCTCCTCGGTCTCGCCGGTGAGGACGCAATCGCGGCGTTCCTCGCTGCTGGCGGTGAAAACCCATTCGGTGGTGCCGTCATTCCCGTGACCGTGCCGATGGTCGCTATTCCGGCGGGTCTTCTGGCAGCGGTGTTGTTCGCCCTGAGCAGGGTGTTCCACCGACGACTCCCGTCGCAATAACCACCGATTAACGAAACGCTCTCTGCTGTAATATTCCTCGTCGGACACTATCGTCGGGCATTGGCACGCGTGCTTCGACGCCGACTGAAATGTCAATCAACGTGGCAACGAACGTGGTTCGTGTGACCGAGTACGACGCGATTGTGTTCGACAGCGACGGAGTTCTCGTCGAACCCCCCGCATACGAAACCCAACTCGCTGCCACGCGGGATGCCTTCCGCGACGTGGGCATCGAGACACCCAGTCAGCAACACCTCGACGATATCGTCGGCGGCGTGACCGCCGACCGACTCTACGATATCTGTCGCACGTACGATATCGACGCCGAGTCGTTCTGGGATGCACGCGAACGGCGCGACGAACAGTCGCAGTTCGAGGCTTTCAAACGCGGCGCACGGGACCGATACGACGACGTGGCGGCGATAGCGGAACTGCCGGGCAGACGCGGCGTCGTGAGCAATAACCACCACAGCACCATCGAGTTCAAGTTGGATTTCTTCGAGCTAGAACCGCTGTTCGACACGTTTTACGGCCGTGAGATGACTATCGAGAGTCTGTCGCTGAAGAAGCCAAACACCCACTATCTCGACAACGCGGAAGCAGACCTCGATGCGACCTCAGCACTCTACGTCGGCGACAGCGAGAGCGACGTGGTCGCAGCGCACAATGCCGGGGTGGACTCAGTGTTCATTCGGCGACCACACTGTCGTGAAACCGACCTCACGGCGACGCCAACGCACGAAATCGACTCGCTCTCCGACCTGACACGCCTTCTCGCCTGAGTCGAGTCGTACTTTTACACCACCGCCGCGTCTGTGTGCGGGCATGACCGTGCCAGACGACTGGACCACGGGAACCGTTTGCTCGGAGGGCGTCTCGTTGCAGTACTACCGAACTGGTGACGGGCCACCATTGGTCTTGGCACACGGATTCTCCGACAATGGCCGGTGTTGGAGACCGCTGGTCGAAGACTTAGCCGCCGACTACGACGTGGTCGCCTACGACGCCCGCGCTCACGGCCGTTCAGACGCTCCCGAATCCGGGTACACAATCGAAGCGAGAGTCGAAGACCTCGTGGCCGTCGTGACCGAACTCGGTCTCGAAGACCCGATTCTCGTCGGGCATTCGATGGGTGGGGACACCGTCGCGTGGACTGCTGCACTGCACCCCGAACTTCCACGAGCGCTCGTCCTCGAAGACCCAGCAGGCATGCTGGAACGTTCGGATTCGACTCCCGCGGAGCGCGCGCATTCGGTCCGAGAGACAGTGCGAAAGTGGTCGGAACGAGGTGTCGACGAACTCGAAGCAGCGTACGCCGAAACGCGTCCTGACCTCGCACGAACCCTCGCTGTTGCACGAACCGAGTGCCGCCCGGAGATAGCAGAGATTTCACGGGCCGGATTCCCGGCGACGAAGGACGCTTTCGGCGATATCACGGCTCCGACGCTCATCTTGAAGGCCGACGCCGACCCGGAAACGAGGGCGGGCCATCTCGCCGCCGCCGACGAGTTGGCAAACGGCCGCCTCGTCCACGTTCCCGACGCCGGTCACTGCGTGTTCCGCGACCAGTACGATGCAGCATACGCGGAGGTGCTGGCATTCCTCCATCGCGTGTGAGTCACGTCGTCGGTGTGATGTTCTGGTTCACCCGGAACAGGTTCGTCGGGTCGTACTCGGTTTTCACCGCGACGAGGCGTTCGTACGCCGCGCCGAACGCCGACTCTATCATCTCGTCTCCTTCCTCGAAGAATCCCGGGAAGTTGAGGTAGACGGACCCGTCTGAGAACTCCCGCATGTCGTCGAGACAATCACGGACCCACGCGACGTTTTCGTCGTCGGCATCGGCGTCCACCCAGTTCCCCTCCACGCCGAGGAGGAACGGGGCCTGCCGCCCGGCGAACGCGCTCTCTGCCAGACCCACGTCGGCTACCGCGCCACCGAGGTGCCACACGTCGACTGTCGAAAGCGGCGATGGTGCCGTGTCGACCCAGTGTTCGATGCGTTCGAGTGCCCGGTCAGAGAGTCCATCCAGATAGAGTGACTTCCAGTAGTACCGCATCCCGTCGGGGTAGTCTTCGTCGAGCAGTTGCTGGAACGCCGCGTACGGCATCACGTCGCTGAAGTCGGCGATGGGGTCACCGAACTCACGAAGCGGTGCCAGTGCCTCCAGTCCTTCTTCGACGGGACCGGCGTAACAGCCCATTATCCCGAGTTTCGGAACGTCGACTGCGTCCGGGAAGAGGTCTTCGTCGGGGAGAACGCCGGCGAACGTCAGGGTGCTGACTTCGTCGGGCGCCGACCGAACGTACTCGCGGTACGCGCTGAGATAGTCGGTAAGTCGGTCGGCCGGGTAGAACACCAGACAGGTCGCAACGTCTGGCCCGACGTGGTGGAGGTTGAACTCGAACCCGGTGACGACGCCGAAGTTGCCGCCGCCACCACGGAGGGCCCAGAAGAGGTCTGGGTGTTCGTCTTCGCTGGCGGTGATGAATTCGCCCTCCGCGGTCACGAGGTCCACGGACTGGAGACTGTCACAACTGAGGCCGTACTTCCGACGGAGATGGCCGATTCCACCTCCAAGCGTGAGGCCTGCGACGCCGGTGTCCGAGACGACACCGCCGGGTGCGGCGAGACCGAACAACTGCGTCTCGTGGTCGACGTCGACCCACCGAGCGCCGCCCGAGACCCACGCGGTTCGCTCCTCTGGGTCGACACGCACACTGGTCATCTCCGAGAGGTCGATGACGATACCGCCGTCGCAGACTGCCGTTCCAGCGACGTTGTGGCCCCCACCGCGGATTGCCACGAGGTGGTCGTTCTCGCGGGCGAACGTCACCGACCGGACCACGTCGGCGACGCCGGTGCACCGAACGATGAGAGCAGGGCGCTTGTCTATCATTCCGTTCCAGACCGCCCGGGTGTCGTCGTAGTCGGCATCGGCAGGTCGAACGACGGTCCCGAGAACGTCTGCTGCAAATTCCCGTATCTGCTGGTCGGTGACGAGGTCGGTCGACATGTACTGCGATAGGGTCGCACGGTCGTTAGCCTCACCGACCAGTGTCCGTCTCACTCCGTGGCAGGTCTCTCACGCCGCGGAACCCGTTTCACGTCGTGGGTAGAGTTACTATTCGACCCCACCAACTAGCTAGTGATTATCATGCACGCTCTCGGCCCCCACCGTCCCGACGACGAGGACCCACCTCCGGGGTCGCAGATTCTCGATGCGATACTCGACGACGCTCGAAACCGTCGCCACTTAGGTCGTCAATTAGCGACGGCAGGCGACCGCATCGAGACGGACGAACTCGTCGACATCGTCCGTCACGGACCGGTTCTGGAAGCGCTCTTAGCGGACCCGCTCGACAGGCGAACGCTCGAAGACAAACTCGGTGTCTCGAAGGCGACGAGTCACCGGTTCGTGCAGTGGCTCGACGAACACGGACTCGCCAGACGAGTCGACCACCGCGTCGAGTTGACCGGCCGCGGCGAGGCAATCGCCGAAGAAGTGCTTCGGTTCGAGGCGAACGTGCGAACCGCCCAGCGACTGACGCCGCTCCTCGAAGTCATCTGCGACGACCACGAGGAATTTGTCGTCGAACCCTTCGTCGACGCGACGGTCACGGTGGCGGACCCGGAAGACCCCTACCGTCCCGTCGAGCGGTTCGTTACACTCGCCCGCGAGACGGAGACGTTCCGTGGCTTCAACACGACTCACATGGCTCCCTTGGCCCTCGGTGAGTTCCACGAACACCTGTTCAGCGCGACAGAGACCGAGATTATCTACCTCCCAGCAATCGTGGAGAAACTCTTCGAGACGTACCCTGAACGCGCTCGTGAGGCAATCGAGAGCGGGCATCTGACCCTCCGAACGCGCGACGAACTCCCCTACGGCCTCGCTATCTTCGACGAGCGTGTCGGTATCGGCGGGTACGACAGGTCGACGGGCCTCATGCAGGTCTTCGTCGATACGGACGCACCAATCGCCCGCCAGTGGGCCGAGCGCGTCTACGCGTCGGTTCGAGCGGACTCCGAGTCGCTCGACGAGACGCGAGCGCAGACTGAGTGAGTCAGTTCGAGTCTGTCTCTCGTTCCACGAGAACGTGACACCGATGTAATGCCTTCTGCGGACCATCATCAACCATGAACACTATTCGCGGACAGCACGTCGCCGAGGGAGTCACCCGATTCGGGACGAAGCGTATCAACTGGTACGTGGTCGAAGAAGACGGTGCGCTCACCATCATCGACGCCGGCCTCCCCGGCCACTGGGACCTGTTAATTGAGGGTATCGACGCACTCGGATACACCCTCGCAGACATCGAGGCGGTCCTCGTCACACACGGTGACCTCGACCACATCGGGTTCGCCGAATGGCTCCGGAAAGCCAGTGGGGCGTCGGTGTGGATTCACCCGGCGGATGTCAAGCGCGCGAACACGATGTCCCGGTCACTCCCGCCGGTGGATTTCCTGAAGAACCTGTGGCGGCCCCCCACGATGGCGTACTTCGTCGAAGTTGTCCGCTCGGGCGTCGGGTCGGTCCCACCGCTCACGGAGTTCGAGGTGTTCGAAAACGGTGACCAACTCGACGTTCCCGGTCACCCGACGGTCATCCACGTCCCCGGTCACACCGCCGGGTCGTCCGCATTTTACCTCCCAGACCGAGGTGTCCTCTTCTGCGGGGATGCGCTGATGACGCTCAACGTGCGTACCGGAGAACAAACGAACCCCACAGTGTTGCCACCGATACACTACGATGCAGAGAAGGCGTGGGCGTCGATACGGAAGTTCGAATCGTGCGGCGAGGTGGTGTTACTCTCGGGCCACGGCGAACCGTGGTCCGGTGATATGGCGGGTATCGTCTGAGTCAGGAAGGTGATACGCGTTCGAGGAATGACGCACCCCGGCAGAACACCTCCCTCCCCAAACCACTGCGGCAGTGACCATCGCCACCACCCGGTTACACTCACGTCGCCAGAAACTCAAGTCCTTCCGGCCCGTATCACGTGACAATGGCAACACCCACTCCGACACCGGGCATTCACCACGTGACGTGTATCGCTGGCGACCCACAGGAGAATCTTGACTTCTGGGTCGAAACACTCGGCCTGCGACTCGCCAAACGCTCGATCAACCAAGACGACCCCAGCACCTACCACTTCTTCTTCACGGACGCTGAGGGAACCCCGGGAACGAGTATGACCTTCTTCCCGTGGGAGAACCTCTCGCGCGGGAAGGTCGGGACAGGACAGGTGTCACGGACCGCGTTCCGCGTCCCCGAGGGAAGCCTCGACTTCTGGGAAGACAGGTTCGACGAGTACGGCGTCGACTACGACGACCGAATCGAACGCTTCGGTGAGACGGTCCTCCCCTTCCGCGACCCGGACGGCCTGCCGGTCGAACTCGTCGAAGTCGTCATCCCCGACGACGACCCGACTGTCCCGTGGACGGAGTTCGTCCCCGAGGAAGTCGCGATTCGCGGGTTCCACTCGGTGACGCTCTGGGTGGCCGACCCCAACCCGACGATGGACTTACTGGAGACGATGGGGTTCGAAGAAGTCGGAACCGAACAGGCACAGGGTGATATGGCAGGCGACGAGCGAACCCGATTCGCCGCGTCCGGCCACGTCGGGAAGTACGTCGACGTGCTCCCGACCATCGAGAGTAGCCGACAGGGCCACGGAACGGTCCACCACGTCGCTTTCCAGACACCGACCGACGAGGACCAAGAATCCATGCGAAACGCAGTCCAATCGGCTGGACTCCGACCGACGCCACAAATCGACCGCCACTGGTTCCGCTCGGTCTACTTCCGCGAGTTCGGCGGTGTCCTGTTCGAACTCGCCACCAACGGCCCGGGGTACGCGAGCGACGAACCACTCGACGACCTCGGTGGGCGACTCGTCCTCCCCGGGAAGTTCGAGGCTCGACGCGAGCAGATAGAAGCCGGATTGACGGACGTGACGATACCGCGGGCAGAATCTGTGGAAGCAGACGACTGAGTGCCTGATTCGCCCGGGTTGGAGACGATGTCGGCCGCCGGTATTTCGATGAGGAGGGCGCTCGTTCGAGCGATAGTACGACCAGATAGAGGTTGTCCCGTTCGTGTTGCTGGGCGAACTGTTCGTCCTCAATAGTCTCCGCTCGGCCGTCGCGACGGTCCTCTTCCGCCGACACCGAGTGATGGCCACCATCGGCGTTCACTTCTGGACGAATATCGTCTGGCACATCGTCTACGGGGCGTTGTAGACCCTCGCCCGAGTGGGGACGAGAGCGTCGTCGCTCTGAACGATTCTCGCTGTATCGGAATGGGAAGACTATCTAACTACCCGCGAGACGCAGTGTTCGTATGGAACGAGTCGAATCACCGTCGTCGGGGTCGCTTTCGACGGCAACGTTCACTCGTACACAGCAAATTCGTGGGCTCGTCTTGCTCGGCGTCTTCGTCGTTCTCCGGGCGGTACTGGCGCGCGTCTGGGACCGATACTTCGGCGGTGTCTACAGCACCGACCCCGTCTTCCTCGCATTCCTCGGGAGCATTTTCGTCGTCCTCTCGGTCGGTGTCGTCTATCTCGGATTCACGCGGTGGGTCGGCGTCGACCTGCGTGCGTGGTGGTTCGACCGACAGCAACTTCGTGGTGACATCCTCTGGGGTATCGCCGGCACCGTCGCCATCCTCGTCGTCACCGTCGTCGGCGTGCTCGGATTGACGCTCGCCTTCCCCGAGTTGGCACCAAACGGCGGCGCTGGGGCGTCAGCGACGTCGCCTGCCACGGATAGTGGCGCTCAAGCAGGCGGGTTCGGCGTGAATCTCCTCCTCGGCTGGTTCTTCGGATTCGCTATCGCGGCGTTTCAAGAAGAGACGCTCTTCCGTGGGTTCCTCCAGCAACTCCTCGACGAACGGTATGGCCGTCTCACCGCTATCGTCGGTCAGGCAGCAGTCTTCTCACTCGCGCACATTGGATACTACCCACTGTCGTCGTGGCCACTCCTCGTCGTCGTGTTTCTCGTCGGCCTCGTGACCGGATGGCTCACCGACCGGCGCGGGACGCTCCTCGCTGCTGGCATCGCCCACGGATTCGTTGGCTGAGCCGAGCGACGACGGTGGGGAACGCGGGGAGACGCATCCACGCGGTGATAGTTCCCGTCACTCGGGAAACTCCTCAAACGTAACGTCACGACGGCGCGTCTCTCGAACAGAGGACGTTGACGATGACGACGTACAGACGGTTGCAGAACGTAGCAGTACAGTTGCGGCCCTGGGGATTCCCCCTCATCTATCTCGGGTGGGCATTCGTGTTCTGGGCACCGATACTGGTCTCAGAGACGTCTGTCTGGTCGTTCCCAAACGTACTCTTCTTTCTCGTCGGTGGTGCGAGTCCCCTCCTCGCCGGCGTCACGCTGGCACTTCTCACAGGCGGCACTGAGCGACTCCGTGGAATGTGGCGACGCCTCACCGACGTTCAGCGTATCAGCCCGAAGTGGCTGGTCACGATTCTGCTCTTCTGGCCGGCGTTCAATCTCCTCGTGGCGGGTGCCGCACTCGCACTCGGCGTGTCGGACCGACCGCTGGACATCGTCTGGGGCGTCCTGACGGACCCCGAAACGCTCGCGTTCATGCTGGTCCTGTCGTTCGTCTTCCCGCTCGTCGAAGAAATCGGTCTCCGTGGGTACTACCTCGACGCCTTACAAGAGCGGTTCAGTCCGACAGTCGCTGGGCTCATCAACGGCGGAACGTGGGCCGTCTGGCACGCACCGTTCGTCTACTTCCCCGGCTATTACGCGAACACGACGTTCAACCCGGAACTCTGGTGGTGGCTCCCGTCTATCGTCCTCCAGACGCTCCTCATCGTCTGGGTGTACAACAACACGCAACGGAGCGTCCTCGCAGTCCTCCTCTTCCACGGACTGATGAACCTGACCGGGGAGTTCCTCGGACTCGCACCGGAGATGTTCCCGTTCCTCCTCGTGGGAACCGCACTCGCAGCGATGGCCGTGGTGGTGAGTTGGCGGCGGTCCCAGCCGACGGTCAGCAGTCTTCCGGCGAGGTGACGCGACGAGCACCGTCAGTGGAGAGTGGTCTCGATATCGGGGGAGCTGACACCGTCGTCCACGTTGCGGAGCCGTGAGAGATGGGTGTCGCTGAATTCAGTGGGGTACTTCAACCCGTATCCGACGACGCGGTCCATCCCGATGTGCGCTGCCCAGAGGAGCGCGACCCAGACGAGGAACGGAGCAGCGTGCCAGAGTCCAACCGCTGCGAGCACTACCGGCGCGACGAGGGTGTGGAACGCGTTGTAGGTTGCGCTGCCGATTCGTGCGCCGGCGAGGTACCCGACCATCGATACGTCCGGTGCGAGCGCCAGAACCACGAACAACCAGAGTGGGCCGCCGAGCGCGTAGTACGCCCCCACCGACGCGGCGAAGACTGCGAGACCTTCGGCCCGAAGGAGCATTCGTGGACCACTAACTGGAGTGACCTGCCTGTCGTCGTCGGACTGGCCAGTATCGGATTCGTCACCACACTCTCGGTTCGTCTCTCCTGTACTCATGGACCGCTCGATGCACAGGACGGTGATAAGCGATTGCAGAAAGACGTTTCAGTCGGTGATAGCGTACGACACGACCCACGTTGCTAATAATAACAATTCTCCAACATAAATGCGTTTCCGCAAATAGTTATCTTTCATCTGCGGGCACCTCAGAACCGATGCCTTCCAAACACCCCCACGTCGTTGCCCTCTCCGGGAGCCTCAGAGACGGCAGCCACACACGTACCGCCCTTCAGCACGCCGTAGATGCTGCCGAGCGAATCGGTGCGACGACAGACCTCATCGACCACTCGGCGCTCGACGTTCGGGTATTCGACCCTGACGCCAACGAAAGTGAGGACGTTGAGGCCCTGCGTACCCGAGTGGCCCATGCCGACGCACTCTTGCTCGGGACGCCGGTCTACCACGGGTCGTACTCCTCGGTCTTGAAAACCGCTCTCGACTACTGCGGACGCTCCGAGTTCGAGGGAAAGACGGTCGGGTTGCTCGCCGTCGCTGGAGGTCGATTCCCGGTGACGACGCTCGCACACCTCCGAACGGTCTGTCGGTCACTCGGTGCGTGGGTCCTCCCACACGAAGTCGCCATCCCGAACGTCGAAGACGCGTTCGATGGTGACGGCGAGTTCACGAGTGACTCACTCGCCGAGCGTGTCGATACCCTCGGCGTCGACGCGGTTCGATACGCTTCCATCGACGACCAGCCTTCCCGAGAGCGTCTCGTGGCCTCTCTTACCGAATGACCGACATCGAATTCCCACCCCAGCCGCGCTCATCTGACGAGGTTCCGCTCGAAACGGAGATTTACCTCGCTCGTCTCTCTGCGTCCGTGGACGACTCCCAGTCTCTCGATGTCGAGACACTCGCGGCGCTTCAGGCGAACCACCTCCTGTCTGTTCCGTTCGAAAACGTCGATGTCGTACGTGGTACCCCCATCGAACTCGACCTCCAATCGACGTACGAGAAAGTCGTCGACCGTGGCCGGGGCGGGTTCTGCTACGAACTCAACTCGCTGTTCGGATGGCTTCTCGCCACACTCGGTTTCGAGACTCGTCTCGTCGAAGGCCGCGTCCGAGACGACGGTGGGAGCGTCGGCCCTCCGTTCGACCACATGGCACTCCTCGTGGCACTCGACCAACCGTACCTCGTCGACGTGGGATTCGGACAGTTCACACGTCGTCCGCTTCCGCTCACGTCCGAACCAGTCACTGACGTGAGCGGGACGTACCGAGTACTGCCACCCGACACTGCTGACCACCCGTATGCCGCACAGCGACTACGTGACGACGAGTGGGTGACTGCGTACGAATTCACCACCGCGTCGCGGTCGGTACACGACTTCGAAGAGATGTGTACGTATCAGCAGACGTCATCCGACTCGAACTTCACCGGCGGGTTGCTCGCGACGGTTGCGACGCCGACGGGACGACTGACGCTCTCAGACGAGACGCTCACAGTCACCGAACACGGCCAGAAGCGAACCACCGACGTGGAGTCGCCCGCCCATCGTGACGCCCTCTTGAAGTCACAGTTCTGGTTCCGCAGTCCGGAGGACAACTAATGGTGAATAGACCGCAGACTATCGAACTCTCGCCCATCGGCATCGTTCGTTCCCCTCGAACCGAGGTGGCGGACGACCACTGGGGGGCAGTCATCTCGACGATAGAACTCGACAGTCGTTGGCTACCAGCGGCATCACTGCGTGGACTCGATTCGTTCTCACACGCAGAGGTCATCTTCCACGTAGACCGGGTCGACCCCAACAGCGTCGAGACGGCGGCACGCCATCCGCGCAATCGGTCCGACTGGCCATCGGTTGGAATCTTCGCCCAGCGTGCGAAACGCCGCCCCAACAGACTCGCCCTCTCGCGGTGCGAAATCGTCGCCGTCGATGGCCACACGGTCACCGTTCGCGGGTTGGACGCAATCGACGGGTCGCCAGTTCTCGATATCAAACCATACATGCGCGAGTTCGGCCCGCGTGGACCGGTCGCACAACCCGACTGGTCGGTCGAACTCATGGAACGATACTACGACTCGATGGGCGCACCGGAAGACGCGTACTGACTCTCCCACCCACGATACCGAAAGACGTGGTGCGTTGCGGATGCAAAAGGGTGTGACTGCTACGTCGCAGATTCCGTCGTGACCGAGACGTCGACCGTCTCTAACTCGTCGTCCAGCGAGACGCGAATGACATCTCCCGCCAGCGCGTACTCGAACGTTAGTTGTAACGGGTCGTCCGAGGAGACCGACGTGAACTCGTCTGTGACGCAGAACTCGATTTCCCAACAGGGTTTGTCGAACAAGTTCACTCCGTGTTCGAAGAAGAACGCGACGACTGCGGGGTGTGAGAGGAACAGTTCGCCGACGGTCGTACTGATGATTCGCTGGTCACACTGCACACAGAAGTGGTGGATGTAGACGTTGCCTGTCGGCGAATCCGAGACGCGGTCTCGCGTCGCTGTCATAGTCCCCGAACAGTACGGACAGACGCCGTGTGACACGAGTGTGATGTCGGAGCGCACGTGCTGGTCCGCCGCTCGCAAGACTTCGTCCGGCGTTCGGTCGACGAGTGCGCCCGGTGGGAGCGTCACGAGGTAGTAGAGGTCGGCACACTCGTGACACTCGATTGCCAGTCTGGAATCGTCGTATCTTGCGACCAAATTCGCGCCGCACATGACACAGGTGCTGTCGACAGGTGTCGGTGGGAGCGTTTGCTCGCCGGCGTAGAACCCGGCTTTGATAGCCCGGTAGATGAGTCGCCCCGCGTATCGAAGCTCGTACCCGGATTCGGACCGGGCGACGATGTGTTCGGTGAGCGTCTTGAGGTGGTAGTTGAACCGTCCGCTATCGTCGATATCGACTCGCTTGTACAGGTCCGAAAACGAGACCGGGCCATCGAGTTCTTGTTCCGCCTCGGCGAGCGCGAACAGAATCGCGAGTCGCGTGTCGTTCGCGAGTGCCGAGAACACCTCCATGGAGTCGCCTCGGACTCGTGCCTCTGCTTCGATATCGCGTTTCCGCCGACTCATGCGAGAGCATCGCGTAGCGACGATATGAATTCGCACCCTCTCACGGCTGGGTTGGGGTGCCGACCTCAAAAGACGGGCAGACGCCCGTCGAGGAGGGCAGACCGCAGGTCGTCCAAGTCACCGAACTCGTCTACGATGGCGTCTCGGACTGCTTCGTGTTCGTCGACCGTACTGACCACGTCGACGGCCCACGGTTCTGCCACGGGGTCACCGATACGAGAGAGGAGTTCGACACCGCTGTAGGTGGCACCCAGTTCGTCGTGAAGTCGCCGCGCGATTCGGAGCGAGAGGAGGTTGTACAGTTTCCCGACGTGTGTGAGCGGATTCTTTCCGGCAGTCGCTTCGAGGCTCATCTGACGGTGTGGTGTGATGAGACCGTTCGCGCGATTGCCGCGCCCCACACTCCCGTCGTCACCCGCCTCGGCCGAGAGGCCGGTCGTCGTGAGATAGACCTGCCCTTCGGCGAAGTTGTCCGCGTTGTTCACGGTGACCGACACTGGGTAGTCGATGGTCGATTCGGCGTGCTGTTCGATGAGTGATTCGATTTGGGCCAGTACGTCGCGGTACTCGTTCAGGTTATCGACGGCCGAATCGAGTACAGCGGCCGCAACCGTCAGCGAGAGCCTGTCACCTCGACGGAGTGCCATCAGCTTAACGTCTTTTCCGACGGCAGAGAGTTCACGGTGAAGTCGGGGTTCGAGGGTTCGGACGAACTGTTCTGTCTGCGTGCCGGGTGCATGACCGACGCCGATGCTCGTGTCGTTCGCCAGTGGTTCTTCACCGCGGTCGAACAGCGACCCAAGGTCGCCCGACGTTTGCCCGATTCGCGTCTCGACGACGACGTGTTCGGGGTCCAGTTCCGGGACCGTCTCGAGGAGGTAGTCCCGCGCAGCAGCAGTTGCGAGGTCGTCTATCGGCAGCGACTCGCCATCCACACTCGTCGTTGCGCGTCCGCCGACGAGGACGTATATCGGGTCGACGACTGTCCCCCCGCCGAACACCGGTCGTGACCGACCGGCCCCAAGATGGACTTTGTCGGTGTTGTGGTGGTGGATGCGACCGAATTCGTCGCGGTAGAACCGAGAGAGACGGCGGGAAACAGCCTCTGCAACGCCATCGCAGAGCGAGTCGGGGTGTCCAATCCCCTTCCGCTCGACGAACTCGAGGGGGTGGCGACTCACCGGGTCGCCGTCAGCATGCGTCACCGAAATCCGGTCGTCCATACTGTGGTATCAACCGGTAGGGAGAAAGTCACTCGGGGAACGAACCCGCACGGGTCGACTCGTGTGTACGGCGGGAGTGAGTAACGGATACGTGATTGCCCGCTGAAGGGGAGGGTATGATTCTGTCGGTGGGTGGAGCGAGTCCATGAGCGCACCAACGTCACCCCGAGACCGACCGCTCTCCCACGTGTACGACGCGGCGTACACCGGGGTCCCGAACTGGGATATCGGCCGCCCACAGCGCGTGTTCGTCAGTCTCCTCGAAGCAGGCCTCGTCGAGAGCCCGGTTCTCGACGTTGGGTGTGGGACTGGCGAACTGTCACTGTTCCTCGCTCGCCACGGGTACGACGTACTCGGGATTGACATCTCGGCGCTCGCGGTGCAACAGGCGAACGCGAAAGCCAACTGGCGTCGAGTACCTGCACATTTTCTCGTCTGGGACGCACTGGACGTTTCACGACTTGCCGACGCGGGTCTCACGTTCCGAACGGTGGTCGATTCAGCGATGTTCCACCTCCTCGGAGACAGAGAGCGTGACCGTTTCATCACCGAACTGGGCACTGTCGTCCCACGCGGTGGACTGTACTGCGTCCTCGGCGACGCCCGATACGACGAGCGCTCGATATACGGACTCTCACCCGGAGAACTGCGAAGACGATTCACTGCGGCAGGTGACTGGGAGGTGGTCTTCGCGTATCGAACCGTCTTCGAACGTCGCTGGAGTACGGGGCCAGCGTATTTCGTCGGCGTCCAGCGGACGTGACTCCCGGATGCGTCACGAGCAGAACGAGACTCCACCCTGCGACTGTGGTGTGTCCACTCGCCGGAACCACTAACTGACACACCGTCGATTACATCGGTATCGACTCGTACGAGGCCGAGTCGGTGCCGGCACCGACTCACCTCTCGAGACACGCAAACACGTGCCGCCCACCGTTCGGTTCGCAGCAATGTCCGACTACCACGAAATATTCGAAAAGATGCCCGACGGCGTACTGCTCCACGAGCCAGGCGGCGGGGCAATCGTCGAGACGAACGAGCAGTTCTGTTCGATGCTCGGGTACAGTCGTGAAGAGCTTCTCGAACTGGACTTCGACGCGATACACCTCGACGAACCGCCGTACACCGCTGAACGGGCCGAAGAGCTGGTGCGACAGGCAGCGAGAGAAGAACCGCTGCACTTCGAGTGGGTGACGAAGACGAAGTCCGGCGCACCACTCCCCGTCGAGGTCCACCTTCGGGAGACCACTATCGACGGCGACGTACGGGTTCTCGCAGTCGTTCGGGACATCACCGAACGACAGAGACGCCAACAGGAGCTCACACTCCAGAACCATCGCCTCGAAAAGTTCGCGAGTATCGTGAGCCACGACCTCAGGAACCCACTGTCCGTCGCACAGGGGCGACTGGAACTGGCACGCGAAGAGTGCGACAGCGAACATCTCGACGCCGTCTCGAGAGCACACGAGCGGATGGAGTCACTCATTCGCGACCTGCTGGTACTCGCCCGCGAAGGCTCGGAAGCGATGACCGTCGACTCGGTCGAACTTTCGACCCATGCGAAACTGTCGTGGGCGAACGTACAAAGCGGAGACGCGGCGCTCGTCGTCGACGACGACCAGCGGTCGATACGTGCTGACCCCGGCCGACTCGAACAACTCTTCGAGAACCTCTTTCGCAACAGTGTCGAACACGGTGGCGACGTCTCGGTCACCGTCGGTCTCGTCGAGGACGGTTTCTACGTCGAAGACGACGGCCCGGGGATTCCTCAGCACATCGTCCAAGAGGTGTTCGAGGCAGGATACTCGTCCGTGGAAGATGGAACCGGAATCGGGCTCAGTATCGTGATGGAAATCGTGACCGCTCACGGGTGGGAAATTCGAGTGACTGAGAGCGAACGCGGAGGAGCGCGGTTCGAGGTGACGGGCGTCGAATTCGTCTCGTGAGGGGTGGAGCGACAGCCACAGTTGCTCGGTGAGTACGGCTACGAGGGCAGTTCAGTCGGGGAGACGTCGAACCGCCTGATGAAGTTCTGCACCGTCTCGTCGGACCCGACGATAGTTATCCGTTCGCTGCCGGTGAATCGCCACTGCGGGTCGACTGCGCTCGTCTGGCCCTCGCCGTCTTCGATGGCGATGACGCGACACCCAGTCTGCTCGTAGATACCCGAATCAGCCAGTGTCGACCCGGCGAACGGTGTGGCCAGCACGCGAACGAGGCGAATCTGACTCGCTGGTGCGAGTACGTCCTCGCCGCGAAGTTCTTTGGCGACCATCCGTGCGCTCACTCGCGGAACCGACAGGACGTAGTCGGCACCGGCACTGAACGCCTTCTGCGTCGTGTCCGCGTCGCTCACGCGGACGAGCACCTCGATATCCGGGTTGAGCGACTGTGCCAGAACGGACGTGAGGAGCGCTGTCGAATCGTCGGGCACACCGACGATGATAGCACCGGCGTTCTCGACACCCGCTTCGAGCAAGACTTCTCTCGACCCACCGTCCCCGACGATATCGACTCCAGCCCTGTCTTCGAGGTCGATAGTCACGACTTCTGCACCCGACTCTTCGATGACTCGCCTTGCGGACTGGCCGACTTCGCCCAAGCCGACGAGAACGAATCGCTCGTGTTCGGTGAACGAACGGGGTGGGCGGATGAACTCACTCAATTCTTTGAGCGCCTCTTCCTCGCCCGACACCAGAAGCACGGTGTTCGGGGCGACGATGGCGTCCGGGCTGGGTGGTAACTGTAACTCGCCGTCGAACCAGGCACCGACGATGGTCGCTCCCGTTCGCTCCCTGACGTTGGTATCTCGGATTCTCCGGCCGACGAGTTCGCTCGAATCGGACACTGGGAGTTCCATCAATCTCGTGTCCCCGCCGATTTCGATGGTGTCCCTGAGTTCGGAACTGAACGAGGCGACGGCCTTCTCCGCGAGGCGGTGCCCCAAGACACCGTGAGGCGACAGTACGGTGTCCGCGCCGACCTTGTGCAGTATCTCTTGCATGTCGCTGTCGTCGGTCAGCGCGATGACGTCGACATCTGACCGGAGCGACCGGACGGTGAGTATCGTGTTGACGTTCGCATCACCGGCGTCCGTGATGACGGCCCTCGCAGTGTCGATGCTCGCTCGCTCGAACGTCTCAGCGTCCTGCGGAGAGCCGTGGATTGCTGCGTACCCACGGTTCGAGAGTGCCTCGGCGTCCTCCCGTGAAGACGAGATGAGTACGTACTCGATACCGAATTCTCTGAGTTCGTCCAGAAGGACTGCCGAGTCGCGACGATACTCGCAGATGATGACGTGCCCGCTTTTGGGGCTGAGTCGGTCGTCGAGGTTGACCTCGGCACCGGTGAACAGGGGGATGATGATGAGACGGAGCGTAAAGAACCCAATTGCGATGCCCGAAATCTGGGTCGTGACGACGAACAGGAACATGAGCGGATGGCTCCAGATGTCCGAGTCCTGACCGTACCCAGTGGTCGTCATCGTCTGGATGACGAACTCGAACGACGCGAAGAGAGACTGGTCGACACCCTCTAGTCGTGCTAACGCGAAATTGTACACGAGCGTGTACAGGAGTACGAGCAGCACGAGGCCGATAACGTAGTAGATGATGTGTCGGGCTCGACGGCTTGGCTTCAGCCTGCGAATCGACTCTGGGAGCGAAACCATGTCGGTCCCTGAACTATTCGCTCGAAACGAATAAAAAGCGTACGCGTCCCTCGGGTCGCCCCGGGTCCCGCCGGACGACCCGACTCAGCGCGGAGATGGTTCCAACGGCCTCGAACACTCGTGCGAACTCGGAAGCCGCGATTTCGCCGACTGGTCTGAGCACGAACACCCCGTGTCGTCTCGTCACTAGTCCGTCTGCCTCGAGTGCTCGCACCAGACGATGAATCGTTGGCGCGACACATCCACCCGTTCTTCGAGGCCCCGTCTACCGAGTTCGATGGGGTCTCTTCGTTCTCAGATGTCTCCGTCGATGATGTCTGCGACGCGCTGGCGGTCGAACAACTGTTCTTCTTCGGGTGGTGCCTCCATCCCGGTGGGACTCCCGAACGTCTCCGGGTAGAGCGCCTTCGAGAGGAGTTCAGTGTTGAACAGGTTGATTACCGGCCCCTGTTCGAACTCGTGGAACGGATAGACTCGCCCCTCGTCGATTGCCCGTACCTCCCCCGCGACTGGGTCCTGACGCAGTGGCTCGAGGATGTCGTTCTCGAAGCTCTTTTCGGGGTCACGGAGAACGTTCATGCCCGCGTGGTAGACGATGACTTCCGGGTCGACGTCGAGCAACAACTCGAAGTCACCCTTGATGAAGTTACTATCGTCTGGATACTGCCCCGCGAACGCGTCGTGTTCCGGCACACCCAGGTCGCGGAGTGGTTTCGTCTGGTAGCCCGGAACCGTCGGGTCACGGGCGTAGACCGTCTTGCCGTCCCCCCAGTAGTTGGTGTTCAGGTACGCGACCGAGGGGCGTTCCTCGGACGGCGGCAACTCCGCGGTCAGGTTACCGACCAAGTCGTCGTGAATAGCGCGGAACGCCTGTCCACGAGCCTTCGTCTGGAACACCTCGGCGTATCTGTCCAGTCCCTCGTAGAGTCCGTAGTACGGATGCCCGTCGGTGTAATCGGGGCGACGCATCCAACTCCCGTGGAAGGGAGCGACGTTCTCCTCTAGTTCGGCGAGGTCGGTCTCGTCGAACTCGAAGTACTCCATCGCGGGGTGGTGCCCGACGAGGTGGAGGTCGACGTCGAGTTCGTAGAACAGTTCCTTGTCCGGGGTGCCATCTTCACTCAGCGCGGTGACGTCGTCGAGTTCGACCGAGATTCCGGGAAGTTGGTCGAAGTACCCCGTCGGGAACGTCGAGGGGAAGGCGGCCGCGACCAGTCCGTCCAACTGTCCCAGTGAGAGTACCATGTCGACCGGGCCCTGATGATAGACGAGGAAGTCCTCGGGCACCGTGTCGAGGGTGTGACAGCCGTTTGGTTCCATACAGACCTCGTACGACGTGTCCGTCTCCGTCGGCGACCCCGTTCCAGATTCCGACGTCGTCTCCGTCGAGGTATCGGTCTCTGCTGTCCCGGAGTCACTCTGGCCAGTGCAACCGGCGAGTAGTCCACCACCGACGACAGCGCTACCGTACTTGAGATACGCCCTCCGCGTCGTCGACTTCGAGTTGGCTGTGTCTTCGTTCACGTGGTTTAGGCTTGCCTAAATAATTAAACCACTTTCGATGTTTAGGCTGACCTAAAACGAAGTGTTGCCTCAACTGTCATTTGGGGCATCTGGTACCTCTTCGGAGCAAACAGTGTCTGTCCAGTCTCTCGGTGAAAGTAGCCCACAGTGGGCTACTCACTGACTGTCGCCCAGAACACTAACGGCCGGTATCATCCCGAGGCGGCGTGCCGCGTCAACCGGGAAACCCTCGTGCCAGGCGGTCCGTCTTTCGGGCGCGGACGTTCCGAAGTACGCCGGCGTGCGCCGGCCAGGATAGCAGCGTTTGCAACTGGTTGCACAGCCGACCGCTCGTAATCGTGCGGTCGAGTGTGAACTGACTTGCAAACGTTGCTATAGATGTTGCGCACCCGGGTTCGCCGTTCTGTCATCGCTCCCAAAGCGGGACAACTCGGACGGGGACTTGAGGTACGCAGTCGGTTCTAGTTCGTCGGGGGTAAAACGAGTTCCGACCGCGCCGCCTCCTCGCCTTCGAAGAAGACGGCCCGCAAGCGGACGACCTGTCCGTCGACGCGGACGTAGTACAGGCGGTCGTTCTGCCCGCCGGATTCGGGCAGGGCATCGAGGTCAGCACGAAGCGCGTCGTAATCACTCAGGCAATCCGAGATGCTCGATTCGCGTGGATGGCCACCCGCCGCGCTTTCGACGACTTGCCGAATCCACTCGCTCTTGGCGACTCGTGGGTCGCCAGACTCCACGACAGTGGCGTCCGACGGCGCGTTCCCGACCAACTCTGCTCGCAGATAAATCTCTGCGTCCGAACACCCCCGAAACGATGAACAGCCAGAGAGGGACGCCACGACACCCGTACTGACCAGTGCGAGGCCAGCACGGAGGAGGCGTCGGCGAGACTGAGACGGGAGCATCGTCTGAGACAACCTCAGAATCTGAATTAAAGCTTCGGTCCCTTACAGCGTGTACGCTGACTCGTCGAGTTGGACGTACTTGCCGTTGCGGTACTTCATCTTCGTCTTCTTGTACCGTGTAGCGAGTTTGGCAGCGCTGAAGCCAGCAGAGAGTTTGGCCCGGTCGAACGCCTTGTATCCACCGTCGTTGGCCAGCAGTTTGCGAGCGGCCTTGAACGTCTTGTCCCAGTCGCTCGGGCCGTAGTCGTGGACGATTTCGGCCATGGCGACGTTCCGGAGGATTTCGTCGCCGATGGCGTCCTTCCAGCGCTCGTTGTACTCGCTCACGTCACCGGACGCGGCGAGTTCGCCCGCGATAGCGCCGGTGCGCACGGCGACGTGGTCGCCACCTTCGTGGAATGCCGACGTCGAACCCATCGCACCGCCGGTCACGGTGATGCCCGCTTTCGTGGGCGAGTCGATAGGCCGCGTCGACGAGATGGCGTACGTCTCGGTTCCTTTGGTCTTGCCTCGGTCTTCGACGAGGGGGAAGTCCTCGTCGACGTCGTACTCGTCGCCGTACTCCTGTTCGAGCAGGCGGCGGATGTACTCGCGGCCCTGTGGGATGCGTTCGTCCTCGGGCCGGAGGAGTTCGTAATCGTCTCGGTCTTCCACCTCGTCGATGTCGAGACCGATTGGCATCGTCAGACCGACGCGGCAGACGTTGTTGTCGTTCGGGAAAATCCACGGATAGGCCGTGTGACCGGGCATGTAGCCCCACCAGAATTTTATCGCGCCGTCGACTTCGTCGAACAGTTCGGGCGGGAACTCGCGGTGTTCCTGGTAGGCGATGTGGTTGACCTTCGGCGCGGCGAGACGGTCGGTGATGTCGAACGGGAGGAACTTGTCGAGGACCTTGTTCGTGACCGTCCGCTGTGGGCCGTCGGCGAGGACGAGGAAGTCCGCACCGACGTCTTCACCGTTCGCCAGTCGGACGACGTGTCGCGGGTCGTCCGCACCGACTGCCGCGTCGGGGTCCGTCTCCACGTCGCGGACAGATGCTTTCAGACGGTACTCGGCCCCTGCCTCTTCGGCACGACTCCGCATCCAGTCGTCGAACTTCGCGCGGTGGAAGGTGTAGCCGAACTCGTCGTACGAAGAGTCGATACCGGTACTTCGCAGCGTCAGCGACTCGTTCGGACCGATGAACTCGGCCCGGTCGAGGATGTCGAGGACGACGTCGTCTGGCATCTCGTCGGGGTCGATTCCCATGATGTCCACCCAGTAGTCAAGGATACCAGCCGCGTCCGTCGAATCCGGACCGAGGCCCTGTCGGTCCGCTCGGGGGACGCCTTTCTCTAAGACCACGGCGGTAGCGCCAGCCGACGCAGCAGCGTGTGCTGCCGACGTTCCGGCTGGACCGCCACCGACGATGGCGACGTCTACGCGTTCCATACCGCTACAGCACTTCGCTCGGGTATTAAACCCCCTGAACCGATACGACCCTCGGGTTCAGTGTGCGTATCAATGGAGATAGACGTTCACGCAGGGGAGGCGTCGCTTCAGTCGCCTGACTACCGACTCTGATAACTGGGTGCGGAGGTTTATGAGACAGTCCGGCCGATTTCCGGGTCAATGACCGCTGACCAGTCGGGCGAGAACAGAGCGCCCGTGGTGTTCCGCGACGAAACTGGAGACCTCGTCTTCGTCGATGGCGGACCCGCACCGCAGGGCTACGCCCCCGTCGCGTGGAGACTCGGCGAAGATGGGTCTCGGTTCGTCGTCGACCCGACTGTCGACGCCGTCGCAGTCACTCGGACGATTTCGAAACAGCGACAGCGACGAGGACCACTCGAATAACGGGGCGCCGACCGAATCGGACAGATTCATCACTGTCTTCGGGCAAGTCCGACCATGTCCGACCCAGATGTCGCCGTCCTCCGGCAGAAGATTCACGGACTCTCTGCCGAGGAGTTCGCAGAGACGCTTCGTGACCGCCTCCCCGACCACGAGGTTGCACTCGCTCGGACGCCCGCGGAAGAACGCGACTTACTCTCTCGCGCCCGCGTCGCCACCGGATTCACTGTCGACGAGTCTGCTCTCGAATCGGCCGAGAACCTCGACCTGTTCGCCTGCGTCTTCGCCGGCACCGGTCACCTCCCTATCGGGGCGCTGGAAGCACACGACGTTGCCGTGACCAACGCCTCGGGCGTCCACGGCCCGAACATCGCCGAGCAAGTTCTGGGGAGCATCCTCTACTTCACCCGCCGCTTCGACGTCGCCGAACGCCAGAAGCAGGACAACGTCTGGCAGTCGTATCCGACGCACGAACTGAAGGACTCGACGGTCACCGTCGTCGGACTCGGTGCCCTCGGACTGGCCACCGTCGACCGACTCGAACCCTTCGGCGTCGAGACCATCGGCGTCCGGTACTCGCCGGAGAAGGGCGGTCCAACCGACGAAGTCGTCGGACTCGCCGACGAACAGGGCCTCCACGACGCCTTCGCTCGCTCCGACTACGTCGTCATCGCGTGCCCGTTGACCGAGACGACCCGTGGCCTCGTCGACGCGAACGCGTTCAAATCGATGGCACCGGACACCGTCCTCGTCAACGTTGGTCGCGGCCCCGTCGTCGACACCGACGCACTCGTCTCCGAACTTCGGAGCAACGGCATTCGCGGCGCGGCACTCGACGTGACCGACCCCGAACCACTCCCGTCGGACCACGACCTCTGGGACTTCGACAACGTCCTCATCACGCCGCACAACGCGGGTCACACGCCCAAGTACTGGGAGCGTCTGGCCGACATCATCGCCGAGAACGTACGCAAGTTAGACGAAGGCGACGACGACTTGCGGAACCGCGTCGTCTAATCCCGGCTAAAACCTGCGTTTCGTTCAGTCCTCGCGCGTGAGTGCCGGGTTCGTCACGGCACCGTTCGCCGCCGACCCGAAGTCACGCGCGTACTTCGCCAGCACGCCCGAAGTGTACGCCGGCGGTTTGGGCTCCCAGTCTTCCTTCCGTGCATCGAGTTCCTCGTCAGTGAGGTCCACGGATAGTTCGCGGTTCGGAATGTCCACCGTCACCTCGTCGCCGTCTTCGAGGAGTGCGATGGGGCCGCCTTCGACCGCTTCGGGCGCGACGTGTCCGACCATCGGGCCGCGGGTCGCACCGGAGAATCGACCGTCAGTGAGCAGTGCCACGTCGTCTTCGTGGCCCTGCCCGACGACGGCGGCGGTGACGCCCAGCATCTCGCGCATCCCGGGTCCGCCGCGCGGACCCTCGTTGCGGATGGCGATGACGTCGCCAGACTCGATGTGCCCTTCCTGCACGTAGCGCATGGCGTCTTCTTCGTTGTCGAAGACGCGGACCGGGCCGGTGTGGTGGAACTTGTCGTCGCCGGTCACCTTCAGAACCGCGCCGTCGGGGGCGAGGTTGCCGGTGAGAATCTTGATTGCACCCTCCGACTGGTAGGGTTCGTCGACGGTGTAGAGGAAGTCCTCGTCTATCTCGTCGTCGTCCGGCAGGTCGAGGTGGTCGAGTTCCTCTTCGATGGTACGGCCCGTGACGGTCATCGCGTCGCCGTGGAAGAGACCTGCGTCGAGGAGACGGCGAATGACGACTGGGACACCACCGACCTCGTGGAGGTCGTTCATGACGCGCGTGCCACCGGGTTGGAGGTTGGCAATCTTCGGCGTGCGCCGCGAGATTTCGTCGAACTCTTCGATATCGAGGTCGACACCGGCCTCGGCGGCGAGTGCAAGCAGGTGGAGAACAGCGTTGGTCGACCCGCCGATGGCGACTTGCAGCGCGATGGCGTTCTCGAAGGACTTCTTCGAGAGCACGTCCGAGGGTCGCAGGTCGTTCTCGACGCACTGGATGACGGCCTCGCCGGCGCGACGGGCAACGTCGTAGCGTTCTTTGGACTCGGCGGGGGCCGACGCAGACCCGAGCGGTGCCATGCCGAGTGCCTCAGAGATGGACGCCATCGTGTTCGCGGTGAACATCCCGCCGCAGGACCCGGCACCGGGACACGCGTGGCGTTCGAGGTCGTCGAGTTCATCGGCGCTCATCTCGCCTTCGGCGTAGGTGCCGACGCCCTCGAAGACGTTCTGGACGGTGACTTCGCGGCCTTCGTGCTGGCCGGGCATGATGGACCCGCCGTAGAGGAAGACCGACGGGAGGTCGGTCCGGATGGAGGCCATCATCATTCCGGGGAGGTTCTTGTCGCACCCGGCGACGGTGACGAGTGCGTCCATGCGTTCGCCGAACGAGACGAGTTCGACGGAGTCGGCGATGACCTCGCGGGAGATGAGCGAGGCCTTCATGCCCTCGGTCCCCATCGAGATGGCGTCGGAGATAGTGACGGTCCCGAACTCGATAGGCATCCCACCGGCCGCTTCGATGCCCTCGATTGCCGCGTCGGCGACGTCGTCGAGGTGGACGTTACAGGGCGTGATGTCTGCGGCGGGGTTCGGGACGCCGACCATCGGTGACGAGAGGTCGTCGTCGTCGAACCCCATCGCGCGGAACATCGCTCTGTGCGGGGCCTTGTCGGGGCCTTCTGTGACTTCCGAACTTCGGAGGTTCGGGTCCTTGCCGCTGGAGAACACGTCGTCTGCGTCCTCCTCACGTGGGGACTGCTGGCTCATACCTGACCGGAACGTGTGCGCGAACTTAAAAGGCCGCGACTGGGCAGACGTTGCAGTCGGATTGTCGAAGACGCGAACAGGTTCGGGCGACGGCCGCCGGTTTCGTACCCGAACGGTTCGACGGGAACGGCACCGTTCGGTGGAATTCGAACCTCCAGTGGGCGCAGGCGACGTTCGTCTCACTCACCGAAAGCCACGTCCGAGGGGCCCATTCGGCATGGCTTCAGCGGGGAGGGACTGGCGACGCAGAACTCGACCCGATTGCTATTCGGAATCGCGCCGCGCCAGACCGGTCAAGTGCGGCGCTTCGGCGACGATTATCTCACTCGTGCCGAGTCGGGCGGCATTCTCGCTTCCCGGGAGGCAAAACGCCGGCTGTCCGTCCACGATGCCTGCCGTCGCCCGTGTCCCGACGACCCGTGTTCCAATCTCGTCGTACGAGAGTCGGCGGAACAACTCGCCGAATCCCGGAAGCGTCTTCTCGAAGAGCTTCTCGACTGCTTCGACCGTCTGGTCGTCGGGCGTGACACCCGTCCCACCCGTCGTGATGGTCGCGTCTACGTCGCCTCGGTCTGCCATCCGGGCGACTGCGGTCTGTATCTCGTCGTAGTCGTCGTCGACGACGCGGCGGACCGCCAGCGAGTGGCCGGCGTCGTGAAGTATCTCCTCGATGGCGTCGCCAGCAGGGTCCGATTCGACGCTGCGTGTCGACGACACGGTGATGACTGCGAATCGAATCTCCTCGACGTCGTGTTCGTGGTGGTCGTGGTTGTGGTGATGACCGTCGTCGCTTCCCTCGTGGCCGTGGCCGTGACTGTGGTCGTGGTCGCTCACGTCGAGTGCTTGGTCTGCGGACGATAAAGTAAGTTCCCGCGCCGGCAGTCACTCCGTTTCGCCGGGTGACTGCTCGTCGATAGACGAGACCGTGACGAGTTCTGCGTCCTTCCGGAGCGATTCGAAGAGGTCTCTCGCCCACGAGATTGCTTCGTCTGTCTCGTTGAGGGCGAGTCCACCGATTCCGGAATCGGTGTAGACGGCGATGCCTGCCTCGTCGTCGACGACCCACAGACCAAAGTTGAATGGGACCTCCCCGCGGTAGATGTTCGCCGACTCTCTCTCGACCTGGTCGACGATGACCTCGCGTGAGTCGGGACCGTCGACGAGTTTCCAGAAGAGTTCGTCGGCGATGAGCATCTCGACGGTCGTCCCACCGTCGTTCGCCGCTTCAGTGAACGCCCGAAGTTGCCCGACGAGTGCTACCGGGGCGATGCCATAGAACGTCGACGAGTCCTTGACACTCGCGAACAGTTGCTGAATGACGCTATCTGGAATCTCCGGACTTGGCGTGTGAACCCGCGCCCCGGCGAAGAACACCGGGTCGATTGGTGCATCCGGTGGGAGCATTTCGAGGAGTTCCTGTGCACTCGACACCCCGTCGATAGTTCGTTCGTACCGCCCGAACGCTTCGAGCAAACACCGGCCGAGGAGAGTCAGTTCGTAGACGCCTTCCGTGTGACGCACGAACCCGGCGTCCATCAGGTCCCGGAGGACTCGGTCGACCGTCGACCGAGACGTCTCGAGGTCCTCGGCCAGCGTCCGCTTGTCGCGAGGGCGTTCGGCGAGTGCCTCCAAGAAGCTCGACCGGCGAACGAGGAGACTGAGTAACGCCTCACCGTGGTCTGTTGGGTGCTGCGTCATCGATGGTGGCTATCTGACGATAACTCCCCACCGCGACTGGTGATTCGTTCACCAGTGTGCCGGTTCTGCCGTGTGAAGAGCCAAATCATGTCTTGAACGTGTATCTTCGGTTCGTGTCGTCTCGTGTAGAACCCTGTCTGGGTTTACTATGTTACGTGTGAACGTTTGTACTTGTCTATTTCGACGTGTGTCGTACATGTGGCAAGACGATTGGCGTAAACCTATGTTTTTATCATTCGCTTCCATGGGTCCGAACGGAATGAAAGCGGTCCAATTTAGCGAACATGGAGACCGAGACGTTCTCGAATACGGTGACTTCCCCGACCCGGAAGTCGGCCCCGAAGAGGTACTCGTGGACGTGAAGGCAGCATCGCTCAACCACCTCGACATCTGGACGCGGCGAGGACTTCCCGGCGTCGAGCTAGAGATGCCGCACATCCCCGGCAGTGACATGGCCGGTGTCGTCACCGACGTCGGCGAGCGTGTCACTCGATTCGAAGCGGGCGACCACGTCGCACTCATCGCTGGTGTCGCAGACGGTGACGACGAGTTCTCTCGCAAGGGTGACCCGACGCTCGCACCCGACTTCCGCATCATCGGTGAGCACCAGCGCGGTGTCCACGCCGAATTCGCGGCCATCCCCGAGGAGAACCTCGTCCCCGTTCCCGAGGACGTCCCGTGGGAAGTCGCCGGGTCTGCGTCGCTCGTCTTCCAGACGGCGTGGCGCATGCTCATCGACCGCGGCGAACTTCGCCCCGGTGAGAAGGTGCTCGTGCTCGGTGCGTCCGGTGGCGTCGGTCACGCGGCCGTCCAAATCGCCGACTACGCCGGTGCAGAAGTGTACGCCACTGCCTCTACCGACGAGAAACTCGAGTACGCAAAAGACTGCGGTGCCGACCACGTCATCAACTACGAGGAAGAGGACTTCTCGAAGAAGATTTACGAGATGACCGACGGCCGTGGCGTCGACATGGTCGTCGACCACATCGGCGAGGCGACGTACAAACAGTCGCTCCGGAGTCTCACGAAGGGCGGGCGCGTCGTCACCTGTGGCGCGACGACGGGACCAGACCCGGGCGCTGGCCTCAACTTCATCTTCTGGAACCAACTGTCGGTCATCGGGTCGACGATGGCGACGCCCGGTGAGGCAGACGAAGTCCTCGAACTCGTCTGGGACGGGACGTTCGAGCCCCGAATCCGCGAGACGCTCCCGATGAGCGAAATCGAACGCGCACACGAACTCATCGAGGAGCGACAGGGCTTTGGCAAGGTGGTCGTTATCCCAGATAGTGAGCTCTGACACCACGTCTCGGGAGGATACGTACGTTCACCGACCGGGCGAATCAGACATCGGGGCAGACGAACCCGAACCGAAAGGGTTCGGTACTCGAGGCTGGGCCCTCGTCGGTGTCGTCGCGCTCTGTTTCCTCGTCGTCCCCGGAGCGGTGTACCTCGTTCCGTCGCTGCCGGCGATGGCGGGCCTCCCGTACATCGCCGCGATGCTGGCGCTGCCGATGATTCCGGCAGTGCTTCTCGGTGCCGCCGCAGTCTGGTCGATGACGGCGGCGACGCGCGGCGACGACTGAGTCGAACCGACGAACGACCCGTTGTGACCCCGCTACCGCCCCGTCGCCCGTCATTTTGAGCGGTCGAATTGCGGTCCGATATAAAGAGTCCCGACAACGCTTATCGTCAACCGTGAGTTATGATAACGTGTAGCGATGTTCGAACGATTCTCCAGCGGGTACTACCTCGGCCGGTTGTACGTCGAACCGTACGACGGTACCGAGGCGGCCATCCAACGCACCGAGCACGAGCGACTGAACGAGCACGTCTACGCGAGCGGAGAGGGTATCGAGCGAATCGACTACCCACTCGTGATGAAACTCGACAGCGCGCACTTCCCCGTCGTTGGCGACGACGGCGTGCCCGCAGGGACACTTGCACTCCCGCGCGACGCAGTGGACCCGGACGCGCTTCCCGACGACAGACCGGTGTTCCTCGCTGACGCCACTCGCGCCGCGGAACTCCTTCGGTACGCTGGGTACGACATCGACGAGTTCGACCCGTCACGACGCAAGACGTGATACTCCGCGGCGCGTGATACGCTCTTGGCGAGATTCAGTCCCGTTCTGGTATCTCTCCGGCAGGGATAATCGTACACTCGGGGAGCTCCGCGAGGACGTCTTCCGGCCCGGGCGGGGCGTACACTGCCAGTAGTGTCAGCGTCTCCCATCCCGTATTCACCGTCCCGTGTTCGACGCCGGCCGGGATGTACACCATCTCACCGGGTGTAATCTCCCGGGTGTCGCCCTCGACTTCCTGTTCTCCACGGCCGTGAACGACGTACAGTATCTCCTCGCTGTCGGGGTGAGTGTGTAACTCGTGACCCTTCCCGGGTTCGAGTTGCACGACACCGGCACTGAGCCGGTCCGCACCAGTCACGTCCGGCGTGCACATCCACTTGAGCGTCCCCCAATCGAACTGCTGTGTGTCGACCATGTCTGGTTCGACGTAGTTCTTGGTAGCCATCCTCTCACATGCAAATCGGATAGCAGAATGATAGTAATTTCGGACACGCGATATTCGGTTATCTCACGCCCCCTCGACGCCGATTTCGATATCTAGACCCAAAATTTAATAATTAATCTTGTTGTTTGTGGTCCTACACATGCAATTCACACGCGAGGAGTCACTCTCACGACTTCGTGAGACGGTTTCGGAGGGCGAACCAGTCGTCGGCGCGGGTGCAGGGACGGGAATCTCGGCGAAGTTCGCCGAACGCGGCGGCGTCGACTTGCTCATCATCTACAACTCCGGCCGGTATCGGATGGGTGGCCGTGGGTCACTTGCCGGGTTGCTTCCGTACGGTGATGCGAACGAAATCGTACAGGAGATGGGTCACGAAGTGCTCCCAGTCGTCGAAGACACACCCGTTCTCGCGGGCGTCAACGGGACCGACCCGTTCCGCCAGATGGACGTGTTCATCGCGGACCTCAAACGACAGGGGTTCTCGGGTGTCCAGAACTTCCCCACTGTCGGACTCATCGACGAAGACAGCGGCTTCCGGCAGAACCTCGAAGAGACGGGGATGGGCTACGACAAGGAAGTCGAGATGATTCGCGAGGCGGCCGAACAGGACATGCTCACCTGCCCGTACGTCTTCACAGAACAACAGGCCCGCGACATGGCCGAAGCGGGTGCAGACGTCGTCGTCTCACACATGGGGCTGACGACGTCGGGTGACATCGGTGCCGAGACGTCACTGGACCTCGAAGCCGCCGCAAAGCGCGTTCAATCGCACTGTGATGCCGCGAAAGACGTCGACGAAGACGTACTCGTCATCTGCCACGGCGGCCCAATCGCGTGGCCCGACGACGCCGAGTACATCCTGAACAACACCACAGACGTCGTGGGCTTCTTCGGTGCGTCGAGCATCGAACGGCTTCCGACCGAGAAGGCGATTCAGGACCAGGCCCGCGAATTCAAGGAGATAGATTTCTGAGCGCGTCGTTCGCGCGCACCCACTTTCACGAACATGAGCGTCATCATCATCGGTACACTCGACACGAAAGGTGCGGAAATCGGGTTCGCCCGTGACGTCCTCAACGCGAAGGGAGTCGACGTGCACCTCGTCGACACGGGCGTGATGGAAGACCCTGACATCGAACCCGACACGACTGCGGCGGCGGTTGCCGAAGCAGGCGGGTCGACCCTCTCGGAACTCCGTGAACAGGGAGACCGAGGCGAAGCAATGGAGGTGATGGGAGACGGAGCGGCGTCCATCGTCAGTCGACTCCACGAAGAGGGGTCGCTCGACGGCGTCCTCGGACTCGGCGGGTCCGGGAACACGTCGATTGCCACGGCAGCGATGCGAGCACTCCCTTACGGCGTCCCGAAGTTGATGGTATCGACGATGGCCTCCGGGGACGTCCGGCCGTACGTCGAATCGCGCGACATCATGATGCTGTACTCGGTGGCGGACATCGAGGGACTCAACCAACTCTCACGACTCGTCATCTCGAACGCCGCCCTCGCGATGGTCGGGATGGTGACGAACGACCCCGGCGTCGACGTCGAAGACCGGCCGACCATCGGTATCACGATGTTCGGCGTCACGACGCCCTGTGTCAAGACCGCCCGCGCGTATCTCGAAGAACGGGGATACGAGACCATCGTCTTCCACGCGACTGGAACGGGGGGACAGGCGATGGAGAATCTCATCAAAGAGGGCGTCATCGACGGCGTCCTCGACGTGACGACGACCGAGTGGGCAGACGAACTCGTCGGCGGTGTCCTCAGTGCCGGCCCCGAGCGACTGGACGCTGCCGCCGAGACCGGAACGCCACAAGTCGTCTCGACTGGTGCGCTGGACATGGTCAACTTCGGTGCGAAAGACGACGTGCCAGAGACGTTCCGCGACCGACACCTGCACGTCCACAATCCGCAAGTGACACTCATGCGGACCACCGCCGACGAATGCGCCGAACTCGGTCGAATCATCGGCGAGAAACTCAACGCTGCGACGGGTCCGACCGCCCTCGCCCTTCCGCTCGGCGGGGTCTCACTACTCGACGTCGAAGGGGAGGACTTCTACGACCCCGAGGCCGACCACGCGTTATTCGAGGCGCTCAGGACGACACTCGACGACCACGTCGAACTGATAGAGTCCGAGGCGGACATCAACGACGAGGCCTTCGCCGAGACCATGGCGGCCAAACTCGACGAGTACATGCGCGCGGCCGAACTGGCACCCGCGTCGGGTGACGACTGAGGGAGTAAACGGTCGTTCGGTGGCACGGACAGTCATCGAACGTCCGAACTCTCAAGTGGTCGGCCCGCACGCTTCCGCGTATGTTGGACGAGTTGTTGGGTCGGGCCGAACTCAAAGAACGCATCGCGGAGTTGGAAGACGAACGCGACGCGTTAGCGGGGCGGCTCGAAGGCGAGTCGGACCGGCGGAAAGACGCTGTCCGGGCGCGACAGGACGCAGAGGCGGAGGTCAACCGCCTCGAAGACCGTATCACCGAACTCGAAGACCGGGTCGAACGCCTCTCTGGCGACGACGACTCACTCGACTTCCGCGGGACCGAAGACCTCGGTGGCGACCGTCTCCGTGAGGTTGTCCGCCGCTTAGGGTCGGTATCGACTGCTCCAGAAGGTGCGCTGACCGCCGTCGTCGCCGACGAACAGTCCGTCCCCGCCGCCGTCGAATCGGCGTTCGGCGACCGGGTCTCTCTCGTCCGTCGGGCCGCACCCTGTCTCGCTCTCACCGACGACGCCGGACTCGTGAGCGTCGCCCTCTCACCGCCGCGCCTCTCCGACCAGTTCGACGCGTGGGGTGACGGGTTCGTCCTCGAACCCGACTGGTTCTTCCCCACCTCCGAGACTGTCGTCGCACTCGTCCGCTCCAACCTGTTCGCCCTCGGCCACTACGACGACGGCGAACTCGTCTACGAGACGGGTTTCGAGAGCGACGTGAAGTCGGCACACTCCAAGGGTGGATTCTCGCAGGCACGCTTCGAGCGTATCCGCGAGGGGCAGATAGACGACCACCTCGACTCGTGCCACGAAGCGCTCGACGACCACCTCACAGACGAGTCTGACCTCGTCGTCCTCGGCGAACGAACTATCCTCGGCGAGTTCCGCGACAGGGCGTCGCTGACCGCGACGGTCGACGCCAGCGGCGACCCGGAGACGGCCCTCGAAGAAGCCTCGCGGGAGTTCTGGACGACGCGTCTGTACCGAATCTGAGTCGCCTGTCCACGCGCTAACTCGTTACATCACACCCCCGAAGGTGACTCACGTACGACTCGAATCATCGGTGACGATTCACTGACAGACGCTGCCGAATCGCCCGACCTTTTAGGGTGGCACGTAGTCACACCCAGTATGAGCGACCCACAACGAGTCGTCGTCCTCGCACACGAGAAGTTCCCCGACCGCGCGAAGACCGCCACGGGCGTCCTCAAGTACGCCGACTACGACGTGGTGGCCGTTCTCGACCGCGACAAACCCGGCACTTCGACGGCGGACCACCGTCGTGACCTCCCCGACGTGCCAATCGTCTCCTCGATGGCCGACGCGCCCGAGGCGGACGCCCTCCTCGTCGGCATCGCCCCCATCGGCGGCGGGTTCGACGAGACGTGGCGCGAAGACGTTCGCACGGCCCTCGAACGCGGGTGTGACGTCATCGCCGGCCTCCACTACTTCCTCAACGACGACGAGGAGTTCGCCGCCCTCGCCGACGAACACGGGTGCGAAATCAACGATGTTCGCAAACCGCACGACGACATCGGCGTCGCCAACGGAACGGCCGCAGACGTAGACGCGGAAGTCGTCCTCACCGTCGGCACGGACTGCTCTGTCGGGAAGATGACCGCGACGCTCGAACTCGTCGAGGCCGCGCGCGAACAGGGTATCGACGCCGGATTCATCCCGACTGGCCAGACCGGCATCATGATTGCCGGGTGGGGCAACCCCGTCGACCGCGTCGTGAGCGACTTCACCGCGGGGTCCGTCGAAGAGATGATTCTGGAGAAAGGCGACGAGTACGACGTCCTCTTCGTCGAAGGGCAAGGGAGCATCGTTCACCCCGCCTACTCCGCGGTCACCTGCGGCATCCTCCACGGCGCGATGGCGGACAAACTGATTCTCTGTCACGAGTCCACCCGCGATGCAATCCACGGCTACGAGTCGTTCGCCCTCCCCGACCTCTCGGAGTACGTCTCGCTCTACGAGAACCTCGCCGCGCCCGTCCACGAAGCGGACATCGTCGCCGGTGCGCTCAACACGTCGAACGTCGACGACGACGACGAGGCCGCCGCCGCAGTCGACGCGTACGCCGACGAACTCGGCGTCCCCGCCGTCGACCCAGTCCGACAGGACGCGACGGACCTCATCGACGAGGTGTTCTGAATGCTCACGACGGAGTTCGAACGCATCTCGATGTCGCTCGCCGACCCATTCGGTATCTCCCGCGGGACGCAGACGGAAGCCGAGAACGTCATCGTCCGAATCGAAGACTCGGGCGGGATGGCGGGCGTCGGTGCCGCCGCGCCGTCGTCTCACTACGGCGAGACTGCGGATACCGTCGAAGCGGTTCTCCCGGACCTCCTCGAAGTCGTCGAAACCGTCGGGAAACCGCACGCCATCGACGAGATAGAACGCCGGATGGAACAGCGCATTCGCCGCAACCCGGCGGCGCGAACCGCCGTGAGCATCGCGCTCCACGACCTCGCGGCGAAGCGACTCGGCGTCCCCCTCTACAAACTCTGGGGTCTCGACCCCGAGAACGCACCCGCCTCCTCGTTCACTATCGGTCTCGACGATATCGAGACGATACGCGAAAAGACCGCAGACGCCTACGAGGCCGGGTACGACATCCTCAAGGTGAAGGTCGGCACCGACCGCGACAAGGCTATCATCGAGGCCGTCCGCGACGAAGCGCCCGGCGTGACGATTCGCGTCGACGCGAACGAGGCGTGGACGCCGCGTGAGGCCGTCGAGATGAGCGAATTCCTCGCAGACTACGGCGTCGAGTTCGTCGAACAACCCGTTCCCGCCGAGGACTACGAGGGTCTCAAGTTCGTCTACGACCACGCGGCGCTTCCCATCGCCGCCGACGAGTCCTGTGTCACGGCCGACGACATCCCCAAGATAGCCGACCGGGTTGATATCGCGAACCTGAAACTGATGAAGTGTGGGAGTCTCGTCGAGGCGAAGCGCGCGATTCATACCGCCCGCGCGCACGGCCTCGAAGTCATGCTCGGGTGCATGATAGAGACGAACGCCGCAATCGCCGCCGGGTGCCACCTCGCACCGCTCCTCGATTACGTGGACCTCGACGGGTCGCTCTTACTCGCTGACGACCCCTACGAGGGCGTTCCGATGCCGCAGGGCGCAATCGACCTCGCCGACCTCGACCGAACGGGGACCGGCGCGCACCTCCGCTGAGTTCGAGGCCCGACACACGGGGTGTGTCAGGACTCCCAGTCGATGTTCTCCGCTCTCGTCTCTGACCGCAGGACGAACGGACCGATAGAGAGGGTCCGTTTGGCAACCGTGGCGATACGGAGAACGTACGCCGCGAGCACTGCGAAGGGCGCGAGTGAGACGGTGGTGACGGAGGCGACGACGAGCAAGAGGTTCGACACGCCGAGTGTCGTACCGGGAGCGCTTCCGGGGGTGTCGAGGAACAGAATCGCGCCGATACTCGCGACGAGTGCAGGAACTGCGGTGTAGAACATCGCCCGCGAGAGGTCGACGAGTTCCCACCGGAAGTAGAGCGTTTTGACGTGTTCGCGCGCGGGGCCGAACAGTTCGAGGGCCTCGCACAGGTCGTCGAGTGCCGCCTTCGTCTCCGACGAGAGGCCGTCGTGAGACTCGCGAAGTCTCGTCGCCTGATATATCTTCCACGAGTAGTTGAGGTCCAGCGCCGCCGAGAGCACCTCGAAAGACCCGAACTGTCGGCCATCGAGACGAGTAGCCACCTCGTCGGCGTTTTCTGCGACTTCGGAGGCGAACTCGCGGACGCGCGTCGTCACGTCGTCGGTGTCGTCGTCGGGAACAGACTCACCGACTGCTCGTGCCCGCGCAGCGATACTCTCAGCCAGCGAGCGCATGAACGCGGAGGGTTCGGGTGGCGCAACAGGCGCGTCGAGTAGGTCGGCGACGTCGTCGCGGAAGGCCATCGACCCCTCCATCCGTTCGCGCTGGTCGCCCAGTGGACCGAGTTCCTGAGACAAGACGAGTTGGTTGATGGTGACGACGAGTGTGACACCGGTGACGATAGCAGTGAGGAGGCCCTGTGCGAGCGTCTCTATCGGGTCGGAGGCTTCCACGGCACTCCGAAGGGTCGTCGAGTCGAGTGTTCCGAGAACGACGATGCTGACGAAGATGACTGCAAGCGGAACGGCGGCGACGACCCAGCGGTCGGCACGGAGGTAGACAGAGAGTTTCGCACGACTCGTCGACCCTCGCTCCCGCATCCTATCGCTGGGTTCGCCAGACGACCCGCCCTCGTTCGACATGGTGTAGTAGTCCGCGAAAATCGGTGGTGTCGCTCGCTCGAACGGTGTCAGCGTGGCACCGACCGACTCCCGAGCGTGCGGGAGGGTGTCTTCACGACGACTCTTCTTCGTTCTTCAGTTCTTCCAGTTCGGCCTCGACTTCCTCGTCGACGACTTCTTCTTCCACGTCGACGTCCGCCTCCGTCTCGGGCGCTTCCGCTTCTGCCGGTTCGGACGACTTGCCCATCTCGGCTTTCAGCGTCTCCAGTTCGGCGTCGACTTCCGCGTTCGTCCGACCCGCTTCGAGTTCGCGCTCGATAGAGTCCTTGTCGGAGAGAACGTCGTCGAGAGCGCCGGACTCCATGAGTTCGTCCATGGCGGCCGAGCGCGCTTCCATCTCGTCGGTTCGCTCCTCGGCGCGTTCGAGGGCGCGCCCCACGTCCGCCATCTCGTCGCCGACGCCGGACATGGCCTCGGAGACGCGACTCGACGCTTCTGCGGCCTCGTACCGCGCCTTCATCGTCTCCTTCTTCGTGCGGAACTCCTCGATACGGCTCTGGAGTTCGTCTTTCTTCTGGACGAGGGTGTCTTGCGTCTCTTGGAGGCGCGCAATCTGTCCGTCGAGTTCCTCGATTTGGTTCATCTTGGCCTGCTTCTTCTCTAAGGCCTTGCGCGCCAGGTCTTCACGGTCCTGCTGGACTGCTTGTCGCGCCTGGTCGTTGTGCTTCTCGACGTTCTCTTCGAGTCGTCGCTTCTGAATCTCCAGTCGCTTCTTTTGGGTCGTGAGGTCTGCGATACCCTGCTTGACCTGCTGGAGTTCGTCGCGCATCTTCTCGTAGGAATAGTCGAGCGTCTCCGTTGGGTCCTCCGCACGGTTGAGGAGGGCGTTTATCTTCGACCGGATGACGTACGACGTGCGAGAGAGAATTCCCATACCCAATAACTACGCGACGTTCGGCTTAAAACCTCACCAGTGTAAGAGGTCGATATGGCTGAGACGATTCTCGTTCCCGGCGGGCGAGACGTACGGGCGACGCTCGACACGGCCGCCACCGATGGAACCCGTTCCGACGCCGTCGTCGTCGCGTGTCCACCACATCCACAACACGGCGGTCATCGCGGCGACGCTCGCCTCGAAGCAGTGAGCGACGCAGTCCGTGCCCGAGGTATCGACTGTCTCCGGTTCGATTACGGCGAGTGGGACGACGGATACGGTGAACGTGCCGACACCCGCAGAGCGGTCGAGTGGGCGAACGAACGCTACGACCGCGTCGGGCTCTTTGGGTTCAGTTTCGGTGGCGCGATGGCACTGCTCGCCGCCGCCGATGGTGCCGATATCGAAGCCGTCTCTGCGCTCGGCCCCGCAGGGCGACTCGCTGCAGACCTCGACGTGACCGAGGTGTTCGACCAGATTCCCGTCCCCGTACAGGTCGTCTACGGCACGCGCGACGACATCGCCGACTGGCGACCCGTCGTCGACTGCGCACAGGAGTATCACCAGTCGACGGTCGAATTCGCTGCTGACCACTTCTTCGTCGGACAGACGGAGAAAGTCGCCGACGCAGTCGCCGACTTTCTGGTTCCCAACCTCGTGACCGCGGACTGACGCGCGCACACCGGTCGACCGAACGACATTTTTCGGTGCAGACTGAACGCCGCCCTATGGCCCCTCCAACGCGGTTCGCCGCCGTCGTCTCACTCCTCGTCGTCGGCGTCTTTTTCACGCAGTCGTTCTCCCTCGCCGCCGGTCTCCAGACGACCTACGTCGCCGACGAGGTGACGGCGGAGACGCCGCCAGAACTCGTCGCGACGAACGATGCCGACGTCGTCGACCTGACTGACCACGTCGCAGGAACACCGGAACTCGAAGACCCACTCCAGACCGCCGTCGAGACCGGTCGATTCGACGGGTCTGTCGAGCCAGAGGCGCACATCGTCCTCTCCGACGTACACGACGACGTTCGGTTCGCGGTCTACGAGGGTCGGTACTATCGGTTCTCTCTCGACGTCTCGGACGAGCCAATCGGCGCGGAAATCACTCTCTCGCCGACTGACTGGCGGACCGTCGCCGAGGCGACTGCCGACCCCGCCGCGGACGCGAGCCCCGAGGTGCGGAAGGCGATAGACGACGGCTCGGCCGCTCAGGATTCGTTCGTCGTCAGCGGGTTGTACGTTCGTGACGGGACGTACCACCTCGTCCGCCCGGAGAGTGAGGGCGCAGTCGCCGGGAACTTCTTCGCCACCGTCGGTGGGTTCCTGTTCAACCCAATTGGCTGGGCGTACGTCGTCTCCGGAGTCGGACTCTTGGCGGCGCTCCAAACCCGCGACGGTCCTCGACCGGTAGATACCCGGAGTGCGCTCGCCGTCCTTCCGGCAACCCTCGCAGTCATGTGGGTCGCGACGACGCTCTCGGGAACCGGGTCGGTGGCGATGCGATACGCACTCGTCCCATTCATCGGTGTGGTCGCTGCATTCGGCCTGTTCGCGGGGTTGTGTCTCCGGAGGCGTGCGTGGGGACCACTCGCCGTCGGGAGCGTCGTCCTCTGCGGTGTCGTCTTCGCTGTCGACGTGGCGGCACTCGGCGTCCTCGGTGCAGCATTCGGGACGCTCGGTATCGTGGTCGGATGGGGCGGAAGTTTGCTCCTCGTCCCCTACGGCTACCTGTTCGCTGTCGACCCTGATGTGGCGGCGACTGAGGCACCGGCCAACTGACTACACTCGCCCACAGCGACACGAACTGCTGTGCTCCCTCTGGGCAAGACACGTCTGGATCCCACATCGCTCAGTTCGGATTTTGTGAACACCTATCCTCGAACGTTTGAAAGGTAACTGGGTGGTGTGCCTCATTTGTCACCCACTCGAGCGATGTGGGAACGTTCCCGCGGAAAAACAACCCCGTTGGCTGTCTTGCATTATCACCACAATATGATGGGAATTCTTATGTGCACCTGGCCCGCATCTCGCACCAGACACCATGGCAGGTATCCCCAGCATCAACCCCGCGGAACTGAAGGAGACCATCGACAACGGAACGGACGTCACAATCGTCGACGTTCGCGGCCCCCACGACTTCGACGAGTGGCACATCGACGGCGACGGCGTCGAAGCGCTGAACGTCCCGGTAACACAGTTGCAGGCGGTTGACCCCACGGAACTCCTCAACGGTGCGTCCGACGGCGAAGTCGTCGCAGTCTGTGCCTCTGGCCAGACGAGTCAGATGGCAGTCCGGATGCTTCAGCAGGCCGGCATCGACGCCAAGAACCTCCAGTACGGGATGAACGGCTGGGCGAACCTCTACGTCCATCAGGAACTGGAGACGGACGCGAGTGCAACGGTTCTGCAGTTCAGTCGCCCGTCGAGTGGCTGTCTCGCCTACATGGTCGTCTCCGGTGACGAGGCAGTCGTCGTCGACCCCCTCCTCGCCTTCGTCGACGACTACATCGAAGTCGCCCGCGAGTACGGCGCGGAGATTACCGCGGCTGTCGATACGCACGTCCACGCCGACCACATCAGCGGTGTTCGGGCGTTCGCGACTCGGACAGAGGCGGACGTCGTCGTCCCCGAACCCGCAGTCGCCCGCGGCATCGACTACGACGTCGACTACGAAACCGTCGCCCACGGAGACGTGATTTCGGTCGGCGACAGCACCATCGACGTGGTTCACACGCCCGGCCACACCTCCGGGATGACCTCGTTCCTCGTCGACGACGCCGTCCTCCTCAGCGGTGACGGCCTCTTCACCGAGAGCGTCGCCCGCCCGGACCTCGAAGACGGTGATGACGGTGCGTCCGACATGGCCGCAACCCTCTACGACTCGCTCCAGAACCGCATCCTCACGTTGGCGGACGAGACTATCGTCGCGCCCGCCCACTACAGTGACAGCGCCGACCCTGCCGACGACGGTTCGTACACCGCGACGCTCGGCGACCTGCAGTCGAAGATGGACGCACTCTCGATGCCCGAAGACGAGTTCGTCGAGTACATCACCGCCGACGTGCCGCCGCGCCCGTCGAACCACGAACAGATTATCCAGACCAACCTCGGGCAGATTGAAACTCCCAACTACGTGGCGTTCCAACTCGAACTCGGCCCGAACAACTGTGCCGCCAGTCAGGAATCGATGACACAGTAAGTACTGGACACAGACGCCCGCGTACCCGGGGCTCGTCTCTACGCCCGGCGTGTCGCTCAGTCGCGGCTCGATGCGGCAACCGTCTCCTGCGTCACGTGATACCGAATATCCCAGATTGTGAACGACACCTGTAGGTCGCTCTCTGGGTCAGAATTCCTGACGAGCGTGACGAGTGACTCCACGTCGATTGCATCTTGTAATCGAGTGGGTTCTCTGGTTGGATGGACACCGAGTTCGCGCGCTGCATCGACGAGTGCAGCTGTGAGTGCGTCCTTATCATCTGTCAATCGTATCCTGACTTCAGGTTCGAACGGGTGCATGGACTTCATCTCTGTCACAACCGGCTGGTGAGTGGGACAACTCACCGTCACGTGAGGCTAGGAGACGGTGGGACGTGGGGTAGACGATGATTCTTGGAAGGAGAGAACTGTACTCGCAATAGTCCCGGCCGCCCCTGTCCGAGGGTCCTGCGCCTGCCTGTCGCCCACTTGCCATTATCTGGTGATTTGGACTCTCTCGAAGAGCTGTCACTAAATTCGGATGTCCTTTAGACATACTAAGTCTGTGAAATGATGAATGGCAGTTATTTCGCTGGCGAACGTATCGAAATATGGTGGAGGAGCATGACCGAAACTACGAAGGAAATGCTTCGCACCGACGACGACTTCGTCGTTATGAGCCTCCCGTGGCAGGAGGTCATTCGAGTTGCTCACCGCCGGGCGCTCGAAGCGAAACAAGAAGGAGAAGAACCGATCGTACGTGCAGATGCGGACACTGCAACGCCCGCCTGAACGCTGATTTTTGCGTATGCTCGGTACTACCGATGGCACGACAGTCCGCGCGCGTCTGGAGAGGGAACGTGCAGTACAAAAAATCTCATGCGAGGCTTGTTGCAACTACTGAGAGCGGCGTCACGACGTAATTGATGTCCCAGACATCGAACGATACATGAAGCGTACTCTCTGTACTCGACGCCTCTTTTACGAGTGTGGTCAACGCATCTACGTCGACCGTGTCTTGAAGACTGGTAGACGTTTGCGCCGGATCGATTCCGAGTTCAATCGCCGATTCAACGATTGCCTCAACGACTGAGGATTCACCGTCCAACCGTCGTACATTTACGTGCTGGTTAGCGCCACGTGTTGGTGATGTCATCGTGATTAACTATCCTTGAGTGAAGGTGCCCTGTCGGCCCCCTCGCTCACATGTGTGTATGACATGTAACGATATGGTATATTCTATGTTTCCTGAATACGGAGAACCATACGGTAGAATACAATCTCAGGGGTCTGCACGTGGGGGTGCCGTCAGGCCACTCATATCCCGTCTGCGAGCGGGAGCGAAATAATCACTTTCAGTCCTCGCGGCTCGTTGTCTTCAAGCAGCAGTTCACCACCGTGGCTCGTGACAATCCACTTGACGAGCCAGAGGCCAAGCCCGGTCGTGTGTTGGAGTGGTGTTTCTTTGCCCAGTTCCAATGGGAGGCGTTCGACGTCCGTGAGTCCGGGACCGACGTCTGCAATCACGAGTACGGCCATCTCCTCGCTCTCATCTTCCCGCAGTGTGACCTCAACGACGGACTCACTGCGGTCGGTGTGTATAATCGCGTTCTCGAGGAGTTCGTGAATCGCAACTTCCACCGACCCGTCTCCGGGAACAACCAGTTTCTTTGGCCCATTACACGTTATCGTAGCGTGTGGATATGCTTCTGAGAACTGCGTCGCTTGGCGTTCGAGAAGGCGGCTAAGGTCGATTCGTTTGTCACCGTCCGAAGAGTCGACTGTCTCAGAGACGATTGCCGCTTTTTCACTGAGCGAATTGAGAGCCTCTGCAGCGTTCTGGATGCTCACAATGTACGCCTCTTCGGGAGTCTGGACGACTAAGGGCTCGAGAAGGTCCGTATTCCCTCTGATGATGTTAATCTTGTTTCGTAAGTTGTGGCGAAAGATTCGTTGGAACACTTCGAGTATCTGTTCTCGAATCTTCGCGTCGGTCGTGTCCGATTGGATTGCGACGAAGCCCTCGATCGTCCCTTCGTCGTCTAAATATGGTGCGATTGTCTGATATGCGTAGTAGAACTCACCATCTTTTCGCCGGTTGACAATCGACTCCTCCCAGACCTCAGCAGCGGTGAGTGTCGCATACATTTGTTGATAGTACTCCTCCCCCATTCGACCAGAACTGAGGATGTTGGGGTTCCTCCCGAATGCCTCTGCTTCGGTATATCCTGTGATTCGTTCGAACGCCGGGTTGACATACTCGATGGCACCGTCTGCGTCTGTGATGTATATCGCAGGTGCGACGTACCTGAGCACTTGTGACAACCGGTGAAGTTCGCGCTCGTACGTGTCACGATCCGTCACGTCGATGAGGACGCCCACAATCGAGACACCGTCGTCTGTCTGAACTCTGCCGCCGTGGGCTTCGACACGGACTCGCGTACCGTCACTTCTGACACCGGTGAATGTGTAGTGTGCTGCATCTGCAGTGCCACGTTCCCGGTTGGCGATGTGCGATTCAGCGAGGTCGTGGTCTTCTGCTGCGATATAATCGAAGACGGACGTTCCAATCATCTGGTCGGGCGTGGTCCCGAAGATATCTGCCGCGACAGGGTTTACGTACGAAAACCTCCGGTCTTCGATAGTGTACACGCCGACGATATTTTGTTCACTCAGTCGTTCGAACCGTGTCTTTGCCAGGGTGAGTGCCTGTTCGGATTCAACCTGCGCGGAGATGTCTTGAATAATCGAAAAGAGGAGGACGTCACCTTCGTACTCGATGGGAGTAGAATTCACTTCGACGGTACAGAGTTCGCCGGTCTTTAGCCGGTGTGGAAACACGAAATGTGAGGATTCTTTCGATAGCGCCTGCTGACGTTTCCGTGCGACCTCCGCGGCGTCAAGCGCGTTTAGGTCCTGAATCGCCATCGAGGTGAGTTCAGCGTGTGAGTATTTGTAGAAGGAAACAGCAGCGTCGTTGACAGCAACGATATCGCCACTATCCGGTTCGACGAGGAGCATTGGAAGGACGTGGTCCGAAAACAGCGTGTCTAATCCAGTCGGCGGTGTTTTGTGAGCGGACGTGAGTAGCCGTGAAACCGATGCAGCGAGCAACTCGAGTTGGTCTGGACCCCCTTTTGTTCGAACGTCTGCAAGGGTTGCCACTTCGACGGCTGACTTGAGTAGCGCGAACGGAGCCGACGAAAAGACAATAAGTGGGGTTGTTGGTGCCTCTGTACCGAGTGTGTCGGCGAATGTCGAAAATTCCGCATCTGGAAGCACGTACTCTGAGACAATGACATCCACATCACGCGCTTCGATGGCTGAGCATGCCTCTTGGACGGTTTCGACGTGTTCGACTTCAGCGTGGTCGAGAACCACTTCGAGATGTTCTCGCAGCCCCGCGGCTGTGTCGCTGGACGGGTCCACGACCAGAACAGTATCTGCGCTCAAATTATTGCCTCACAGGATCTCAGGCTGCCGGACATATAATTCACACCGCTACTGCACCTGTGATTTGTCTCGGCGAGACTCCCGTCCAAACAATGTGGGGCCTCAATTGTACTCGCGCCAGCGATAGCCGCACTCTTTGCACTTGAAGAATCGCGTCGGGGGTTCGTCCGCAGACGCCGTCTGTTTGATTGTGTACCACGCTTCTGTGTGCCCACACTCGTCGCAGTGAACGTCTTTCGCAGTCGGCTTCCCCTCGAACTCGGCACCCTCTTCGGTCTCGATGAGTTCGTCACCGGATTGGGCCTCCGTCGAGACGAACGCTTCGGCCAACTCTTCGTCTCGCTCGGTGGTCGCGCCACACTCGTCGTTCGTGCACGTCATCACACCGTCTTGCGAGACCATCATCGACCCGCATTCGTCGCAAAACTGCATGCCCGGGGGTAGTGGGCGCGCGACTAAGAATCTGTCACTCTCTTCGGTGAGAGTCGAACGCGTGAGAAGGGGTCAGTCGTCGTCAGGGTCGACCATCGGGCAGTTTCGGACGAGGAAGTGGTCGGTGTCGACGACTTCGACGATAGCAGTCCCCTCGTGCGAACACACGAGTTCCGGGGGGTCGCCGAAGAACTCACAGCGCTGGCAGTACGACGCCTTTGGGACGACGTAGTCCGAGACGCCGTCGGACGCGTCGACCGGTTCGGCGTCGCCACCGACGCCGACGTGTTCTTCCTCCTCGTCCGCGTCGACCAGCGAGGTCCACACGTCGTCCGTGTCCAGTTCGTCGACGCGGACGGACTCGAACAGTTCGTCACGGGCCGACTTCGTCGTATCAGACTGGGTTCGGCGTTCTTCGACCCGGCCTGCGAGGTCCGAAAGCGGGGCCGCGGCGTCTTGGTCGTCGTCGTCGGTAGGACCGTGTTCTGGGCCAGTCTGGTCACCGTCGGGGTAGTCGTCGTCTGCGTGGCCGTCGCCGAGGGCGTCGGTGTGCGCGTCGTCGAAGGTGTCTTGGTCGTCCTCGGTGGCCTGTTCCTGTTCGCTGTGTTCGCTGTCGTCAGTCATTCGCGTGTTCTCCGTTCGCCGCCGCCTCGCGTACCGGTCCGTCGGTATCGTCCGTTTCGACGGTGGTGTCGACGGAATCCGATTCTTCGGGGGCCGTCTCGTCCAAGATGGTCGCTACGTCGTCTTCGCTGGACGCCGGTCGTCCCTCCAGTGCGGGTGGTTCTCCGGTGTGGAGCGTCGCCGACCCGAAGAACCCGCGCGACGGTGACAGTTCGTCGAACGACGTCCGACAGCCCGGACACCGGGGTTCGGTGAGGAGGTCGAGGTGCACTGTCTGGCCACAGTCCGCACACGTTGCCTTGTGCTCGCCGGCGTCGTTTGCGACGCGGAGCAGGTCTGCGAGGGCTTTGCGTTCGAGTTCCGCCGCCTCGATGTCGGCCGCACGGGAGCGCAGGTCCACGAGCGATTGTGCGACCACGCGAAGGTTCTCGTCGAGGGTCGCCGTCGTCTCGTCGAGGTACGTGAGAATCTCTTCGTAGTTGTCGAACCCGGCGTCGACACGCTCGTCCATCTGTGCCACTCGCTCGCGCGTGGCCTCGATATCGCTCGTCACCTGGTCGATACCCGCTTGTAAGTCGGGGTGAGAGTGGTCACGCGGGGCCTTCTCGTCGGCCTCTCGTTTGACCTGTACGACACGCATCCGGACGTCGTCTATCTTCTCGTCCAGTGTCGTTTCGAGGCCATCGACGCGCCCTTCGATGGTATCGAGTTGTCGCGGCACGGACTCGATGTCGTCGAGGGCCTCTCCCGAGTCGGTCACTGCGAGTCGATACGTGCTGACCGCTCGCGCGAGCACCGTCGCCGGGTCGGCATCTAGCGCTTCGGCACGCGCGGTGACCCACTCTCTGAGGTCCTCCGGGAGCGTGCCCCCAACATCCCCTTCCATCTTCATGTTGCGTTCGTCCACGAGCCCTTAAGAACTATCGCCGAGGCAGTAGGTGTTCGAATCACTCGAATCGTATGGGTGTCGCCACCTGAACGAGATACCGAGACGACAGTCAACGAATCTTCCGAACGTCGCTCACGTCGAGGCCGCTTTCTTTTATCTCCGTCTCGAACTGGACGATGTTCTCGCTCTCCAGTCGCGACAGGACACCACGGAACTCTTGGACGACCATCGTTCGCGCCCGCTTCGACCCGCCAGTCTCCCATTTGAACAGGAGTGTCCCGTCGGTCGCACCCTTGAGAATACCGAGTTCCGTCTCCGAGAGCGCCTCGGTACTCACGAGGGCGAGGATGAGTCCACCCCACTGGTAGGACGCTTTTTCGAGTCCTTTCATCACCATGGCGATGTCCGACCACGTCATGTCCTCGGACCGACCGGCGACGAGGTCGGTCAGCGAGTCGATGACGACGAGATTCCCGGGTGCGTGCTCACTGAGTGTGTTTCCGAGTGCGCCCAGCACCGACTCGCGGTTGTGTCTGTGACCGAGGTCTTCCAACTGGGTCGGTTGCCCGAGGTACCACTCGCGTGGAATCGGACTCAACTGGAAGTATTCCGGCGACAGGTCGTGGAACTCGATGTAGTCGATTGCAGCCTCCACGATGTCGCTGTCCATCGTGTACGCCATCTCTTCTCGAAGGTACTGTTCACCGGAGGTGAACGAGACGTAGTGAATCTCCGGTGGTGGACTGGCAGCGTCGTCGAGGGTGCCATAGTGCAGGTCGAAGAGGTCCTCGTCGGCGCGTGACAGCGCGTTCATCGTCGCACTCGTGTAGAGGAACTCTCGCGCACCTGCGCCGGACTCCCCCGCGAGGAGCACGACGTTTCCCGGCGGTGCCCCACCGCCGATGATGCTGTCGAGTCGAGGGACCCCGAAGGGGATGGAGTGCATGTCCAACCCGTCTCGATGCCGAAGGATAGGCGTTTCGGGGAGTGTCAGACTCGTCCAATCACCGACACCGTCTGCCAGCACTCGGATTGTTCAGTCGGCTACGACCCAGTGTCACTCGACGTTCGCACCGTGGTTCCGTCCGCGTGCGACGGTGACCGTTCCGTCGATTCCTGCGGCGTCGAGCGCCACTCTGCCGGCCTCGATAGCTTCGTCGACGCGGGAAGCGTCGGTCACACCGTAGACTGTCGGCCCCCACGACGACTGGCCGGAACCATACACCGCAGGCGACTCCGACAGCGACGACACGAGGGCACCGACTGGGGGCCGATAGACCCCGCCTTGTTCGTCGGCGTACCACGTTCCGTTGAGTCGGCCGATGGATTCGACCGCATCGCCGAAACGCTCGGCGGACCCGTCTGCGAGGGCTGGGAGGAGTCGGCGGGTGACGATACCTGCGATTCGGTCGCTCGTCGCCGGGTCTGCACGCTCCACGACCGAGCGCATGCTCGCCTCTTCTGCCGTGCCGTTTCGCCCCGGTTCGACGTCGGGAACGACGAGGAGGAAACGCCAGTCGTCGGGGACGGAGTGCCGTGCGGCGACCGCTGGGACCGTCCACGACCCGTCTTCCGGTCGGTCGGTGGTGAACCGCGCCGTCGGGTGGCCAGCGTCGATGATTGCACCGCCGCGTTCGAAAGACGCGACGCCGACACCGGACCGGCCACCGCGGCCCATGTCGGGAGCGAGGTGTCGAACACTGACGTCGGTCTCTGTCGTGGTCGCAACCGCCTGCAAGACGGCGAGTGCGAGTTGTGTCCCACTCCCGAGACCAGCGTGTCGCGGCAGTGTCCGCTCGACGACGACGTGTGCACCCGGAACGCCGAGAAGGTCGACCGCTCGCTCGGCGTACTCGTGGGCGGTAGGGTGGTGACACTGGATGTCTGTCGCGGGTTCGGCGGAGACGACCACGCTCGGTTCGTCGAGTCCGACGCCCAACCCACCGTAGAGTCGGTCACGGGCGAGACTCAGGTTGAGGAACCCGAAGTGGATGCGCGCACCGGCCGAGACCCGTACCATGTCACCGGAAGTCGGTGGTCACTGATAAAGGGAGTTGCGACCATGGCAACGCGGGCCGCCATCGGGCCGCGCAGTCGTGCGATTGAGTCAGAGAACAGCGAGTGAAACAAGAGTGGGTCGGTGGGCCGAAACGGGGGCGTGTCAGCGGAGACCACGCGGGCCGGTGCGTGAGGGGACGACACCGGGAGTGGAGGGATGGGCGTCAGCGGTGTTCTGGCTCGTGAACCTGGAGGTTACTCGGTCGTGGTGGTGTTCGTGGACGCTGTCGTCGTGTTCGTCGACGCCGATTCAGTCGTCGTGGTCTCTTCGGACTCGTAGACGACAGAAACCTCGTCGGCGACGGGTTGGATGACGTACTTTCCCGCGTTTCCGGTCTGGACCGGTGTGAAGTCGGCCGTGAACGTCGTCGTCTCGTCGGCCCTGACTTCGAACGACTGCTCGAATTTCAGCGGTGCCGACCCGGGGACTTCGACCGTCGCGTCGGACCCGTCGGTGAGCGTGGCGTCGGTGTCGCTCACGTCCAACTGGAGGTACTCGTAGTCTCCCGCCTCGACTTCGGTGTCTGCGACGAGTGCCGACGCGTCGCCTTGGAGGTCGACGAGGTCGACTTCGGTATCGCCGGCGTCTAGTTCTTTCACCTCGCTGTCGGCCGGTTTGATGCGGATAGTCGAGAGCGTCACGAAGCACGATTCGAAGTCGTCGATGTCTCCGGGGCGGTCGCTCACGCGCGTCGACAGTGTCCCGGTCTTCGCGGACGCGGTTCCCATACACCCGGCGATTCCGACGCTACTCACAGCGGCGATTCCAGCGGCGGTATTGACGAATTCGCGGCGATTCAGTGTCATTGGTGTGTTCGTGTATCGTCTGTGTCGTCTCGGATGCCGTCTCGATTCGTCGGACGGCAGTGCATCTGTGTCACCCGTTCGGTGTGGGGTCCGAAGGGGGAATGGTCGTACGCGACCCGTGAGGGCCGTGGCCCACGACGTGCCGGACAGAGGAGATGGTGGAGTGGATGGCCGCCCGGCGCGTCGCGGCACTCTGGCCTGTGGACGCCGCGGTATTGAAGGGTGGAAATCGCTGTGCTGGATTGCACTCGGTACCCGGTGAGTGGTCGCAATTCGACTCGGATTTCGGCGAATTTCGGCGAAAAAATGCGTCGCTGTCTGCTGGTCGTCGGCGAATCTCGGTGAATTCACGGCGACGGTGGTTTCGTGGCGTCGACGCGCCCACTTGCGGGTGGACCGTCCCGCCGGTGATGGACGAAAAGTCTCGCCTGTGATGGACGAAAAAACCGGTGTTCACGGGCGAAAACTGCCCGCGACGCGGCCGTACCGACGGTCAGTCGCTGGCGACCGATTCAGACGAGTTCTTCGGCGACGACGTCGACGCCGAGGAGTTCGGGGTCGACGGCGAGGTCAGCCTGCCCTTTTGCGAACTCCGGGAGGGAGTCGCGCGAGTAGGTGACGACGCGAACGTCCGGGTTGACCTCTTTCGCCACCGAGATAGCCGTCGCGTCGTCCATGTCGGTGAGGACGAGCAGGTCCGCGTCGTCGATGCCCGCTTCGCCGAGCGAATCGGCCGACGCGATGCCGACGACGCGAACGACCGTCGCACCTTCTGCTTCGAGTGCTTCACCGAGTCCGTCGGGGTCCGTCCCCGCGACGATTGCCGTCGTCATTCGTACTCGATGGTCGCCGGTGGTTTGTGGGTCACGTCGTAGACGACGCGGGCGACGTTCTCGTTCGTGCCGGTGATACGCGACTGGATGCGCTGGAGGGTGTCCCACGGGAGTTCCTGTGCGCGGGCGGTCATGCCGTCGCGCGACTCCACAGACCGGACAGAGACGATCCATCCGTGGACGCGGTTGTCACCCTTGACGCCGGTTCCCTTGCCGATGACGGCGGCGAACGCCTGCCACGGGTCGTGCTTCTCGGTCTCGTCTTCGACGATGTGACACGCCTCGCGGGCCACCTGGACCTTCTCGGGCGTGACTTCGCCGAGGACGCGGACGGCGAGGCCCGGACCGGGGAACGGCATACGCTCGGCGATGATGGATTCGAGGCCGAGGGCGCGTGCGACCTCGCGGACTTCGTCTTTGTAGAGGTCACGGACGGGTTCGACGATGCCCTCGAAGTCCACGACGTCCGGCAGACCGCCGACGTTGTGGTGGGACTTGATGTTCCCTTCGGACTCGATGCGGTCGGGGTAGATGGTCCCCTGAACGAGGTACTCGGCGTCGGTGTCTTTCGCCTCGCGTTCGAACTCGCGGATGAACTGCTCGCCGATGACGGCGCGCTTTTCTTCGGGGTCCACGACGCCTTCGAGAGCGTCGAAGAACCGTTCTTCGGCGTCGACGACGCGGAGACTCTCCATGAAGGAGAACGTCTCTGCAATCTGTTCGGTCTCGCCTTTCCGCATCAGACCGGTGTCCACGTAGACCGGCGTGAGTTGCTCACCGACTGCTTCGTAGGCGAGGGTCGCAGCGACGGAGGAGTCGACACCGCCCGAGAGGGCGATGATAGCGTGTTCGTCGCCGATTTGGTCGCGAATCGATTCTTTCGCTTCTTCGATGAATGTGTCTACGTCTACCATTATACGGTCACCTCTTCGTTGTCGAGTTCACGCGCGTCGAGTTCGCCGAGGACGCCCCGGAGGAAGCCCACGAACGGTGGACTCGCTCGGTCGGGGCGAGAGCGGAACTCGGGGTGGAACTGCGTTCCGAGGAAGAACGGGTGGTTAGTCAGTTCGAGAATCTCCATGCGGTTCTCGGCGCGTCCGGAGAATCGGAGGCTCTCGGATTCGAGCTCGTCGATGAGTTCGGGATTCACCTCGTAGCGGTGGCGGTGACGCTCCGTACAGGAGGTGTCGCCGTAAACCGCTTCTGCGAGGCTACCGGCCGTGATGTCGGTCTCGTGTGCACCGAGGCGCATCGTCCCACCCATATCGTTGACTTCGTACTGCTCGGGGAGCAGGTCGATTACGGGGTAGGGCGTGTCGGCGTCGAGTTCGGTCGACTGGGCCCCTTCGTGGCCGAGAACGTTGCGTGCCTGTTCGACGACGGCCATCTGGAATCCGAGACAGAGGCCGAGGAACGGAACGTCGTTCTCGCGGGCGTAGCGGATCGCATCTATCTTGCCGTCGGTACCACGCGACCCGAAGCCGCCGGGGACGACGATGCCGTCTGCCTCCTTCAGGCGTGCTTCGTGTTTGTCGTCCATCTCGTCGGCGTCGACCCAGAGGGTGTTCACGTCGACGCCGCACTCGATGCCGGCGTGCTTGAGCGCCTCGTGGATAGACATGTACGCGTCTTCGAGGGCGTACTTGCCGACGAGCGCGATGTCGACGGACCCGGTGCGCTCGGCGGTGACGAGCTCGCGCCAGCGGTTGTCGCGTTCCGCTTTCGGGAGTGCTTCGTCGGTGATGCCAAGACGCTCCATCACGTACTCGTCGAGACCCTCTTCTTCGACCATCAGCGGGACGTGGTAGATGTCCGGAACGTCGGGGTTCGAGAAGACGGCGGCGTCCGGCACGTCACAGAACTGCGCAATCTTGTGCTTCGTCTCCGGTTCGAGTTTGTCGTCGGCGCGCCCGACGAGGATGTCGGGTTGCAGACCGATACTCCGGAGTTCCTTGACCGAGTGCTGTGTCGGCTTCGTCTTCTGCTCGCCGTTCTTCGAGTACGGGACGAGCGTCACGTGGGTGAAGAGCACGTCGCCGTCTTCTTCCTCGGAGGCGAACTGGCGGAGCGCTTCGAGGAACGGCATGGACTCGATGTCGCCGACGGTGCCGCCGACTTCGACGATACACACGTCGGTCCCCTCGGCCGCCTCGCGGATGCGACGCTTGATGTCCTCGGTGACGTGCGGGATAATCTGGACCGTCTTGCCGAGGTAGTCACCCGCGCGCTCCTTCTGGATGACGTGCTGGTAGGTCTTGCCCGTCGTGATGTTGTGGTCGGCGGTCATGTCGATGCCCAGGAACCGCTCGTAGTTCCCGAGGTCGAGGTCGACTTCTGCGCCGTCTTTCAACACGTACACTTCGCCGTGTTCGTACGGGTTCATCGTGCCCGCGTCGACGTTCAGATACGGGTCGATTTTGACTGCGGTGACGTCGAACCCGGCATTCTTCAGGAGTCGGCCGGTGCTCGCGGCCGTGATACCCTTCCCGAGGCCGGACATGACACCCCCGGTTACGAAAATGAACTTGCGCCCCATCTCTGGGTCGTATTCGTCCGTCGGCATACTGACCGTGTGCGAGCGTACTTCAAAACGATTTCGGAGCCATCATCGTGTGCCATGCGGCCGCACATGGCCGATATCTGAGGAATCGCGTGACGACGACCGACTGGGTCAATCGAGTTTCTTGATGACTTGCGCGGGGTTCCCACCCACGACCACACTGTCGGGCACGTCTTTCGTCACGACTGCCCCCGAGGCGACCACCACGTCGTCGCCGATGGTCACGCCGGGGGTGATGACAGACTGCCCGCCGAGCCACGCGTTGTCGCCGATGGTGACCGGTTCACCCGACTCTGGGCCTTTGATTCGCTCCGCCGCATCGAGTGGATGCGTCGCAGTGTAGATGTGGACGCTCGGCGCGAGTTGGGCGTTGTCGCCGATAGTGATGGGACAGACGTCGAGGAAGGTGCAGTCGAAGTTGGCGAAGAAGTTCTCGCCGACGCTGATATTGTAGCCGTAGTCACAGCGGAACGTCGGTTCGATTTCGAACGTCTCGCCCACCTCGCCGAACAACTCGCGGACGAGTTCCTCGCGCCGTTCCATCTCCGTCTCGTCGGTATCGTTGAACAGGTGCGTGAGTCTCCGCGCGCGCTCACGTTCGGCGACGAGTTCCGGGTCGCTCGCGTCGTACAACTCACCCGCGAGCATCTTCTCTTTCTCAGAGGGCATAGTTCGACAACTAGCGGGAGAGACCTAAGTGTGGCCACGGAGTTCCGCAACCGCAGGACTTGAGCCACTCCCACGAGTGTACTCGCGTATGAAGGACTTTCCCCAACTCGGCTTCGGGACCTACAAACTCGAAGACCGCGACGAGTGTGTGAACGCCGTCACCACCGCCCTCGACGTTGGGTATCGCAGCATCGACACGGCCCAGATGTACGATAACGAGGAGTACGTCGGCGAGGCTCTCGCTGAGTCCGACGTGGCTATCGACGACGTGTTCGTGGCGACGAAACTCAAGCCCGGGAACCTCGCCTACGACGACGCGCTTCAGACCGCTCGCGAGTCCGCCGAGCGACTCGGCGTCGACACCATCGACCTGCTGTACGTCCACTGGCCGCTGAACACCTACGACCCCGACGGAACCCTCTCCGCCCTCGACGAACTCGTCGACGAGGGCGTCGTCGACCACGTCGGCCTGAGCAACTTCCGCCCCGACCAACTCGAAGAAGCCATCGAGAAACTCGACGCACCCGTGTTCGCGCATCAAGTCGAGATGCACCCGCTTCTGCCGCAAGAAGAACTCCGGGCACTCGCCGACGAGTACGACCACCACCTCGTCGCCTACTCACCCATCGCGCGCAACAAGGTTGCCGAGAACGACGCCATCGTCGAAATCGCCACCAAACACGACGTGTCTCCCGCGCAGGTGTCGCTCGCGTGGGTTATGGCGAAGGGTTCGACTGCCATCCCGAAGGCGGCGTCGCCCGAGCACATCCGCGACAACTTCGCCGCCCTCGAACTCGAACTGGACGACGACGATATCGAGACCATCGACGCCATCGAGAACGACCACCGCATCGTCGACTTCGACGACGCACCGTGGAACCAAATCTGAGAGAACAAGGCAGGTTGAAAAGAGTCAGTGAAACGCGGACTTGATTTATCATGGTTCGACCGGCGTCACCCGTCGAATCAGGTCTGAAACCGGGGACTTCGACTAAATCTAATTCGAAGTTTAGACGCCGTGTGAGTCGACTTTTCGGCACACTGTGTCACTGTGTGCGAGGCGTTCACAATCTGGGTAAACATATATGACGAGTCGTCGCTAACCATCGAATATGGCGACGGTGGTGGTGGTGTGCCCACACTGTGGACAGCAAGTCGAATCGAGATACGAGGGTGACGCCGACTTCGACGGCGTGCGGCAACGACTGAAGAGCGAATACCGTGTCGCGCGGCAGACCTGTCCGGTCTGTTCGAACCCGTACGACCTGCGGCGCGCGTAACGGTCTGCGAACGGGCCGACGGACTCGGTGGGGGCCGAGGACGTCGACTCAGCCCGTGTTTTTCATCCCGGCGGCGATTCCTTTGACGGTGAGCCGCAGGGTCCGTTCTTCTTCGTCGGTCCGGTGTGTCTGCGCCAAGAGGTGCGTCTGCAGCAGGTTCAGCGGGTCGACGTAGGGGTTCCGCCGTTCGAGACTCTCCTGTAGCCACTCTCGCTTGAGCAGGTCGCTCCGGCCACTGATGTCGAGCATCAGGCTCGCTGCGTCTTCGTACTCGGCTTGGAGTCGCGGGAAGAACGCCTCGCGGAGGTCCTCGTCGGCGAGGTTCGCGTACTCGGTGGCGATTTCGAGGTCCGTCCGTGCGAGCGACATCGCGGCGTTGTCGAGTGTACTCCGGAAGAACGGCCACTCGTCGTACATCTCGCGAACCGTCTCCATGTCACCGCCGTCGTCGAGGTAGGCGTTGACACCGGCGGCCAGCGAGTACCACCCGGGGAGGATGCATCGCGACTGCGTCCACGAGAACACCCACGGGATGGCACGAAGGTCCTCGACGGACCGTTCGTCCGACCGCGATGCCGGGCGAGACCCGAGGTTGAGTTCCTCGATGACCGTGATGGGCGTCGCCTGCTCGAAGTACGAGACGAACCCGTCGGATTCGAGGAGGTCACGGTACTCGGCGCGGGCGGCGGCGGCCATGGTGTCCATGGCGTCGACCCATCGGTCGGGGACGTGTTCTTCGGGATTTCGAATCGCGTTCAACCGAGCGCGAATCTGCGCGTTGAGCATCTGTTCGAGGTTCCGCTCAGCGATACGCGGGTTGGCGTACTTCTCGGCGATTGCTTCGCCCTGTTCGGTGAACTTGATTTGGCCGGTGATGGTCTCGTTCGGTAGCGCCAACATAGCCTCGTTCATCGGGCCGCCACCGCGGGAGATGGACCCGCCGCGGCCGTGGAACAACCGCATCGTCACGTCGAAGTCGTCACAGATAGTGGCGAGGCGACGCTGGTTCTTGTAGAGGTCCCAGTTTGCCGCGAGGAACCCGTTCTCCTTGTTGGAGTCCGAGTAGCCCAGCATAATCTCCTGGACGTTGTTGCGGGCGACGAGTGTCTGTTCGTAGGCCTCGTTCTCGAACAGCGTGCCCATGATACGACGCGCACCGTTGAGCGCGGACTCGGTCTCCAACAGTGGCACCACGTCGATACCGCAGTGGTCCGGGAGGGAGACGACCCCCGCCTGGTCGGCGAGGAAGAGCACTTCGAGGACGTGCGACGGTTCTTCCGTCATCGAGATACAGTAGGTGTCGATGGCGGCGACACCGTACTCACGCTGCCACTCGCCGAGTTTTTCGAAGAGTCGAAGGACGCGCTCGGACGTCTCCGAGAGGTCGCCGGGGTCTTCGAGGTCGAGTATCGGTTCGTCCTGGAGGATCGCGTCGGTGAGGAGTTCGACGCGTTCGTCTTCGGACCGACTGTAGTAGTCGATACCCTCGTGAGAGAGCGCCTCGTGAACCGCCTTCGTGTGGTTCTCCCGGTGGTCCCGCAGGTCTAGACTGGCGAGCGTGAAGCCGAAGGTGTCGACCTGCCGCATCAGCGGTTCGACGTACACGTCGGCGACCTGTTCGGCACCACACCCACGGAGACTGGTGTCGATGACTTCGAGGTCGGCCATGAGTTCGCTCGCGTCCGTGTAACCGTTCGGCCGAACGTCTTCGATGCGGCGCAGGCGTTCGCGCATCAGTTTGAGTTTCTGGCGGTACGGTTCGTCTGGGTACCGTTCGTCGACCTCTTCGGCCACGACGGGGAGGAGTTCACGGTCGGCCTTCAGCGACCGTTCGAGTTCGTGTCCGGGGTCGATTCGTGTCGCGTCCTGACTCAGCACACCGGAGAGACGCTTGAGGGAATCACTGTACTTCTCGAGGGCGACGCTGCGCTGGCGCGCGAGTGTCTCTTCCGTAACCTCGGGCGTGACGAAGGGGTTGCCGTCGCGGTCTGACCCCGCCCACGAGCGGAACTCGAACAGTTTCGGCACGTCGAGGTCAGGATACTCGTTGTGGAACTCTTCTTCGAGTTCTTCGTACACTTCACCGACCACGTCGAAGAGGATGTTCTCGAGGTACCACTGGACGTTTCGGGCTTCGTCGGTCGGTTCCGGCCGCCGGTTACGAACCTGCGAAGTCTGCCAGAGACTCGTCACCTCGGCGACGACGTGCCGCCACTCCTGGTCGTTTTCGAGGTCCGTGAGACGCCGTTCGTCGAGCGTCTCCAACCGGTTCGCAATCGAGCGGAGTTTGGCCTTGACCGTCTTCCGACGCGCTTCCGTCGGGTGCGCCGTGAACGTCGGTTCGATGAGGACATCTTCGAGGACGCGTTCGAGGAGTTCTTCGTCGACATCCTCCTCGTGGAGGGAGTCGAGCGTGGCGAGAATCCCGTCGGCGAGTGACCCCTCCTGTGACGCCTCGCGGATGACCCGAACACGCTCACGCTCTTCGGCGAGGTTGATGAGTTCGAAGTACGTCGTGAACGCGCGGGCGACGACACTCTCGCGTTCGGGGTCGAGGTCACCCACGACGTCGTAGAGTTTCTCTCGGGACCCCGACTCACCCTTCCGGTAGGCGATGGCCGCCTGCCGAAGTTCTTCGACAGTCTCGAACGACGCCGTAGAGGTCTGTGCCTCCAGTACGTCCCCGAGCAACGCCCCAAGCTCGCGAACGTCTTGTCTGACGTCTCTGGTGTGCAATCGCATCTCGTACTCGGATACGAGTACCACACTGTAAAAGGTCACGAGTACGGCCGAAAAATTGCCCGAAGCTACGTTCTAAACGAACGTTTGTAAACGACTGGTGGATTTCTCTCCGAACCCGGAATTCCGTATATTTAGGCCCCCACAGTACTGAGGCCGCCGGTTTCGTGGGATGAACTAACACGGGTGATTCGTCACGCTTTTACTGGACGGGTCGAACTTCAGGGTATGAGCGATAGCGACAAGTACCCCGCCGACTCGGGTCGTCGTCGATTCGTCAAGGGCGTCGTCGGGGGCGCGGCGCTCGCTGGCGTGGGAACGACTGGCGCGGCCGCCATCAACAGTGCAACGGTCTCACCGGGTGCCGGTGGCGGTCCGACACAGGCGTACGCAATCGAGAACACTGCCGGTCCCGCACCGCGCGGCATGCCGCTGATTCCGATAGAAATCGACGGTGACGGCTTCATCAAGGGTCTCTGGCCCGAGCTTCAGACGGTCACTCAGGGCGGTGTCGAGGTCCAGATTGCACAGACGGACGACTTCAAGGGAACTGGCGTCAGCTACTCCTCAGCGTGGTTCCAGTACTGCGGTGTGCAGGCATACGAGGGGCTCGCTCCCGACTTCGAGTCTGACAACTACTTCCGCTCCGACAGTGGTGGCTACGACTGGCAACAGGAAGTCTACAGCGCCGGTGACAAACTGAACGTCAACGACTTCGACGACTACGAGACGTGGGGCAACGGCATCGGGCGGGCCGGCATCGGTAAGCCAGCGACTGGCACGTGGCGGTCGCAGGACACCGAAGACACGATGCCGATTCAGATTCTCCGCTCGAACCGTATCGAGGAAGCCGCACAGGAAAACGACTTCCTCGCCGCCGCGACGGACCAGGGCGTCGTCGCGTGGCTCAACAAGTGTACGCACTTCTGCTGCGTCCCCGGATACAAGCAGGCCGCCGACGCCGCGAAGTTCGGCGGTGAAGACGGTGTCTACTGTCAGTGCCACCAGTCCGTCTACGACCCGTTCTCCATCGTCCAGACGCTCTTTACGGCACTCCCGCGCCCCGAAGAGTAAGCTCGGACCGCGATTCTTTCTCTCTCGATTTCGACCGACGTGTAAACACTACTATAGTAGCTACGCGGCCTATGGTCGGGTATGACAGACGCCCCCTCCACTCCCGTCTCCCGAACTCGACTGAACGAACTCGCTCAACAGGTCACTCCACTCGACGAACGGGAACTCCTCCCCGTTCGTGCCCCGTACGACGACAGCGTCGTCGGCGAAGTGCCCCTGTGTACGCCCGAAGACGTTCGCTCGGCCGTCGCTGATGCCCAGTCCGCAGGCGAGGCGTGGGCCGCGTGGCCAATCGAAGACCGAACTGCCGTCTTCGCTCGGTTCCACGACGCCGTCCTCGACCGGCGCGAGGCGCTTTTGGACGTGATTCAGACCGAAACGGGGAAAGCACGCGCCGACGCACTCGAAGAGATTCTCGACGTCGCCGCGACGGCACGGTACTACGCGAACCTCGCCGAGCGAGAACTCGCGTCGAAACAACGCGCCGGCGCGATTCCGCTCGTGACGAAGGCCGTCGAACATCACCACCCTGTCGGCGTGGTGGGCATCATCTCTCCGTGGAACTACCCACTCTCGCTATCCGTCTCGGAGTCGATTCCCGCGTTACTCGCGGGGAACGCAGTCGTCCTCAAACCAGACGAAGGAACGCCGTTCACTGCGCTCTGGGCACTCGACGTACTCCGTGAGTGTGGACTCCCCGACGATGTGTTTCAGGTCGTGACTGGCGAGGGGCCACGACTCGGCGAACCGCTCATCGAAGGCGTCGACTACGTGAGTTTCACCGGCAGCACGGAAGTCGGACGCACTGTCGCCGAGACGGCAGGTCGCCATCTCACGGATTGCTCGCTCGAACTCGGTGGAAAGAACCCGCTGTTGGTCCTCGACGACGCAGACGTGGAAAAAGCGGCACGGGGTGCCGTCCGTGGGTGCTTCGCCAACGCTGGGCAACTGTGTATCTCCATCGAGCGAATCTACGTTCACGAGGCAGTCGCCGACGAGTTCCGTGACGCGTTCGTCCGAGAGACCCGCGGACTCACGCTCGACGCGGGGTACGACTACGGCCACGACGTGGGGTCACTCCTCGACCGGGAGTTGCTGGAGAAAGTCGAAGCACACGTCGAAGATGCAGTCGAGAAGGGCGCGACAGTCCTCTCGGGTGGCCGTGCCCGGCCTGACCTCGGACCGTACTTCTACGAACCGACGATACTGACCGACGTGACGCCCGACGCGACGCTCGCCGACGAGGAGACGTTCGGTCCGGTCGTCTCGCTGTACGAAGTCGAGAGTGTCTCCGAGGCCATCGAACGCGCTAACGACTCCGCGTATGGACTGAACGCGAGCGTCTGGACGGAGCGAACCCAGCGCGGCGAACAGGTCGCCGCGCGATTGGAAACGGGCACCGTCAACGTCAACGAGGCCTACGCCGCAGCGTGGGCGTCCATCGACGCGCCGATGGGAGGGATGAAAGACTCCGGTGTCGGTCGGCGACACGGCCGACACGGCCTGCTGAAGTACACCGAGTCACAGACGGTTGCAACCCAACGACTGGGCCTCCTCTCGCCGCCAAAGCGCGGAAAGCAGGTCTGGGCCGACGGTGCGACACTCGGCCTTCGCCTCTGGAAGCGACTCTCGGAGGTACTCCCGTGAGCGTCTTCCTCACGGGGTTCCCCGGATTTCTCGGCAGTGCACTCGTCGACCGACTCGCAGACAGAACCGACGAAATCGTCTGTCTCGTCCAACCGAAGTACCGTGAGGCGTCCGAAACGCGTGCTGCCGACCTCTTCGGACCAGACTGGCGGGAGACCCTGACGCTCGTCGAAGGCGACATCACCGACCCAGCACTCGGACTCTCAGAGACGACACGAACCGACATCGAATCGCGCGTGACCACGGTGTTCCACCTCGCCGCAGTCTACGACCTGGCCGTCTCACCCGAGGTCGGACAGGCAGTCAACGTCGACGGAACACGGCACGTCCTCGACTTCGCCGAGGCGGCCGACGTCGACCGACTCCACTACGTCAGCACGTGTTACGTCAGTGGTCGCCACGACGGCGTGTTCACGGAGTCCGACCTCGACGTTGGGCAGTCGTTCAACAACCACTACGAGGAGACGAAGTTCCGCGCCGAACTGCTCGTCCGCGACCGGATGGAGTCCGGCGAGGTACCAGCGACGGTCTATCGACCCGCAATCGTCGTCGGCGACAGTCGGACCGGTGAGACACAGAAGTACGACGGTCCCTACTACCTGATTCGGTTGCTCCTCCGGCAACCGCGCGTCGCGTTCGTTCCGCGACTCGGCGACCCCGGCGCGGCCGAGTTGAACGTCGTCCCGCGAGACTACGTCGTCGACGCCATCGAACACCTCTCGGGACTCGACCGCTCGAAGAACGTCACGTACCAGTTGTGCGACCCGAACCCGTTGACGATTCGGGCGTTCACTGCGACGCTTCTCGACGCGACAGGTCGAGTCGGGATTCACGTCCCGACGCCGGTTGGCCTCACCACGTCGGTCCTGAGGCGGTCGGACACACTCAGAGACCTCGTCGGCGTCGAACCGGAGACACTGCCGTACTTCACGCACCCGACTCGCTACGTCGGCGCGAACGCGCGGAGACACCTCGCCGGAACCGGTATCGAACCGCCGGCGTTCGAGTCCTACGTCTCTCGAATCGTCGAATTCGTCCGCGAGAACCCGGACATTCGCCCCGACGCGATGGGCTAGTTCGGTCGCTGGCGGCGAGAGTCCACTCGCTGACCGTCGTGGGGAGGTGCGTTACCCGCCGCTGACCGGCGGGAAGAGGGCGAGTTCGTCGCCGACCGTCGCGTCGTCGTCGAGTGACGCGTTCTCACCGTTTCGAAGGACGTTGATGTGGTCGTACAACTCGCCGTCGTCGGCGAACACCCGTGATTCGAGCGACGGGTGCGCACCGACGAGTGCGTCGAGTGCCTCGCCGACAGTCACGTCGTCGCCGACGTCGACGCGGATGGTGCGCGCACCGGCCACCTCCGCGAGGTCTGCGAACAATTTCCACTCCATGCTATGGGTTCCTCGCTCGGTACTCATGAGGATTGCGCCCCCGACCCCGTCGCCGGGCGGCGGTCGCTCCCGTCACCGTCACCGCCCTCGTGTCCGTCCTCGTCGTCCCCGCCGTCGGTTCTGCTGTCGTCGGTCGTCGCCCGGCGTTCGACTTTCCGCAGGAGTTCCGGTCGGCCGACGACGTAGAGTGTGTCGCCAGCAGAAAGTTCTCGGGTCCGTGCTGGGATGGCGTCCACGGGACCGTTGGATGGTCTGATGGCGACGACAGTCGTCTCCACGTCAGAGACACGTTGCCCGTCGAGTGCCGAATCTGGGGTGACGGTGGTGACCGCCATCGTCTCGTCTGCGTTCCGAAGGAGTGACGCGAACTCACGGTCGACACGGAGGTCCGCCGGGAGTGTGACGACCCGGTACTCGTCTGCCCCCGTGAGTTTGTCCGCGTCTTCTTCGTCGAGGGCGATGGTCGCCACGTCGTCGGCGACGCCGCGAAGTTCGCCGAACGCGACACGAGTCGGCACCGACCCACTCCCGTCACTCTCGACGCGCGTCTCTTCTCCGTTCGTGGGTGCCGGCAGTTCGCCGTCCGTGCCGTCTGTGTCGTCAGCGTCCGGAACCGCCCAGACCTGCACCGGGTCACCGGCACCTGCGCCGGGTCCGGGGTCGGCACGAATGGCAACCGCGACAGTGCCAGGCGCGAGCGTCGGCCCGAGTCCGGCGGCGCGACTCCCGAGTGCGAAGTACGAGACGTGCCCGTCTTCGAACTCCACGTCCACGTGGCCGACACCGTGGTCGTCTTTGACTCGTTCGACGAGGCGTTCACGGAGTTCGTCCTCACTGAGTCGCCGTGGGAACAGGAGTGTCTTGCCGCTCAACTGGTCTTTGATGCTCTCGGAGACGGGGTCGTAGCCTTCGATGTCACCCACTTCGTCGGGAATCGTTACCGTCGTCACTCGCCCGACGGTTCGGACGAGGCGACTCACGTCGGTGTCGAGTTCTTTCGCACCGGCGACGGCGAACACGTCCGTCGCCGCACGGTCTCCGACGATACGGCCGACGGGCGAGGCGACTGCACCACCCGCCAGCGCGGACGTGTTGAAGAGCACACGTTCGAGTTCGAAGACGGCGGTGTCCGTCCCCGTGACGAAGTCGCCGAACAGACCGACGGTGTTCAGGTACAGTGCGACGACGGAGGTGCCGAAGAGGACTGCGAGTGCCCGCGGGATGGCCTCACGGGTGTACCACCGATACGTGAGTGCGGCGACGCCGGAAGCGAGGAACGCACCGACGACGAGGCCGACGACGCGGAGGACGTTTCTGACCAGTGGGTCACTCGCTGGTGGGACCGACACCTGTCCGACGACGGCCGAACCGAGGTCGACTGCGAGCATCGTCGCGGTCACGCGACTGCCTCCTCGAACGCGGTCAGGTCGGAACGCGACCCGACGGCGTACAGTGTGTCTCCAGCCGAGATTGTCTGGTCGCCGCGGGGAGCGATAGTCCACGTCCCACTGTGGCGGAGAGCGAGGATGGCCACGCCGTAGGTATCGCGGACGCTCGCCGCTCTGAGCGACACGCCATCCAGTGGGCCGTCCGCGCCGACGGTGAGTCTCGAAAATCGCTTGCCCGCTCGGCGAAGCAGTGAGACGAGTTCGAATTCACGGCGGACACCCCGAGAGGTGACGACGAACTGCGTCGCATCGCTTCGGAGGAGTGACTCCACGTCGGTTCGCTCGACTGCGAGTGTGACCCGGCCCTCACCGCCCGCCGCCGTCGGTGCGCGAGGTGCCCACTTCGGTGCTTCGTCGTCTTCCGCGTCGTTGTCGGTATCGACCGCTTCGGCGACCGAATCGACACCGACGACGCTCGCCGAGATGGTCCCGCCGTCGGTGGCGACGACCACGTCGTCTCCCTGTGCGAGTCCGGTCGGGACGAGGGCCTCGATAGAGACGGCCCGCTTCCCTGCGGACAGTCGTTTCGAGAGGCCGCCGACCGGTGCCGCCGCGGCGACCCTCGCGCGGGCCTGTTCGTCGATTTGGACCTCGACTGCGGCGAGGTCGAACTCTGTCTGCAGGCGGTCTGCGAACCGCGATTCGAGTTCGACCAGTGGGATGTCTGCGGGGAACGTCCACTCACCGTCTCGAATCGCGGTGCGAACGTCGACGGGAACCGGTGGGTAGCCCTCGATGTCGCCGACTTCCCGCGGGACGGTGACCGTGACTTGCCCGCGCCCACCCACGAGTTCGACCACGTCGGTCGAAAGCGTCCGCTCGGTGAGTCTCCGGAGCGACATCTTGCGCGGAATCTCGTTCGCGAACGCGTCACCGCGGTTGTGTGCGTACAGTGCGCCCATCAGCACGACCAACAGCGCCACGGTCAGTCGAACTTGATTGTCCGACTGCGTGATGGTGGGGTCGGCGAGGGCCATGAGACCACCGCTGGCGCCGGCGATGGCCACGCTGAGGACCACCACGGCGAGACCGGGAATCGTGACCCCGGTGACGTACCGAAACCCGAACCCAAAGAGCCACGCGACGGCGGCGGGGACGAGTCCCGTGAGAATGCCGAAGTAGAGACCGTAGACCACTTCGACAGGAAGTGAAGCCATAGCCCTGTTCACTCACTCCCGAGATAAATGCGTGACGGCGAGCGAACCGTTCGCTCGTGACACGGGACAGTCACGGTGTCGCCTGCCAGTCGTACCGATACCCAACGCTTTTTCCCCGTCCCCTGCCGAGTTTCGGCGACATGGTGTCGGCACGCGACTGGGTAGGCGCTCGGACCACTGTCACGACAGTGTTCGTCGTGGCAATCTTGTCTGCAGCGACGGGTATCTTGAACATCAGTTCGCCCGTGAGCGGTGGCCTCTTCGGTTCGCTCGTGCCCGAAGTCATCCGCATCACGGCAGGGTTCACCGGCACGCTGACCGGGTTCCTCCTGCTGGCCAGCGTGTACGGCCTTCGGCGACGCCTTCGTTCGGCGTGGTACTCGACGGTCGTTCTCCTGCCGGTGTCTGCCGCGCAGGGCCTCATCCAGTCGCCGGAACGCGCCGCCCCACTGATTGGCTTTTCGATAATCAGCCTCGTCCTCTGTCTGCTGAACTACCGGGCGTTCGACCGTGACCTCGACTGGAACGTCACGCAGTTGTCGGCGCTACTGGCTATCGTCGGCGCGCAGACCTACGCGACTGCTGGGGCGTACGCCCTCCGGCGTGACTTCAACGGCATCGACACGCTGTTCGACGCCTTCTACTTCGCACTCGTCACCGGAAGTACCGTCGGCTATGGCGACATCACCCCGCGGACACCGTACGCCAAACTGTTCGGGATGTCGGCACTCCTCGTCACCGTCGCGAGTTTCGCGGTGGCACTCGGTGTCTTGCTCACGCCCGCAATCGAAGCACGACTCACCAAAGCACTTGGACGCATGACCGAATCACAACTGGAAATCCTCGACAACCACGTCCTCGTCCTCGGCCACGGGGAACTGACCGAACCGATTCTCGAAGAACTCGAAGGACGCGCCGACGTCCTCATCATCACGCCGAACTCGGAGCGTGCACAGCGTCTCTCAGACCGCGGCTACGACGTGTTCACCGCCGACCCGAGCGACGAGGAATCGCTGAAGCGCGCCCGCGTCGAAGTCGCCCGGTCGGCTATCGTCGCAACCAACAACGACGCCGAAGACGCACTCGCTATCCTGACTGCTCGACAACTCAATCCCGACATCCACATCGTCGCGGCGGCGACCCAGCGTGAGAACGAACCCAAACTCCGGCGCGCAGGGGCGAACACCGTCATCAGCCCTGCCGCACTCGGTGGCCACTTCCTCGCCGAGTCCGCCATCGGTGGGAGCGGCCTCGAGACGGTCGAAGAGCGCCTCCTCGAAGAAGAACCAGACGAGGTGGCCGCGGCCGCTGACGACACCAACGAAGCCGATACCGACGCCAGCGACGACTAGTTCCCGCGGTCGAAGACGGCCACGTCGCAGTCGATTTCTCTGATTCGTTCGAACGTCGGCGGCGAGATGAATCGCGAGGCAGCAGAGCGCTCGCCACTCGACCCGAGGACGACCAGGTCGTACGTGGCGGTGTTAGAGGCGATGAACTTCGTCACCTCGCTGCGGGCGACTCGCGTCTCGATGTTCCCCTCTGCCGTCTCGACCAGATTTGCGAGTTTCGCCTCCGCCGGTCGGCGTTCGACTTCCGCCGAGATACACGTCGTGACGCTCACGCTCCCAGTCTTGCCCGCGAGTCGCGTCGCGAAGTCAATCATCGCGTGGGCAGCGTCGCCGGGACGCGAGACGAGGACCAGAATCCGTCGCCACCGGTACTCCCCCCCGGTCGACCGAAACGCGACCGTATCGTACTGGCCACCGAAGAGGCCGCGGACGTAGTCCGACAGCAAGCCTCGGTCTTCTTCGTACGGTGTGACGACGAGGTCGGAGTTGGTGTTGCCTGCCGCCTCCACTGTCGCCGAGAGTGGGTCGCCGCTGGCGACGACGACTTCGACGGGGACGCCGAGTTTTGTTCGAATGTCGTGCGCGCAGGTTTCGAGACGGTCGACTGCGGCATCCGCAGCAGGACTCCCGGTCGATTCGGGAGACACCACTTCCGGCTCTGTGCCTGCATCTGCGCCCGACGGTGGCCCGTGCGTGTCGGCCGTCTCGTCGGGTGAGAGAACGTCGAGGAGGACGACTTTCCCGGCCTCGTGCGCCGCGGCGAGTTTGGCCGCGAAGAACGCGGTTCGGTCTGCCGTCTCGCCGCGCATCGGAACGAGGACGTGGTCGTCACCTTTGACCGTGCCGTAGAGGTACTCTGCGCGCCGTTCGTAGAACTCCTCGCGCCAGACGCTGAACACGATGGCGATGACGACGCTCGCGAAGAAGATGCTCACCACGTACTCTTCGGGGTTCACGTCCCCCGTCACGAGAGTCAAGAGTGCCGTCGAGAACGCAGAGGGCGCTTCGATGTCGAGCGCCCACGTCGCGCCTCCTGCGAGGAAGATAGCGAAGGCGGCAGACGATGGGTGGACGATGGTGGTTCCGGTGGGTCCGTACACCCACGTCGTGAACCCGAACGCGACGAGTCCGCAGAGGGCACCGACGGTGAGTGCGAGGACGAACTTCACTGGCGACGCGTACTGTCCTTCGGGGTCCGAAAAGAGCGTGTACGACCCGGACGCGAGTGGTGGAAACAACAGGAACGAGAGCGTGCTCACCGAGTTCGAGACGAACGTCACGACTCCGATGAGGAGCGGGATGAGGAGTAAAACTGTGAGATGAAGCAGGTTGTTCGTGTTCTCTATCCAACGACTGAACGCCACCGTTTCACGCCGCTCTACCCGTCGAATACGGGCGCGGAGTTCGCTGGCGCGTGCGGCCACACGGGCCACGAGGTGGCGAATGTCCACTGGCTAGCTTACGCGAGGTCGGTGACGGCGTCGAGCGTGATGCTGATAGCACGCTCGACGTTGTTCTTCGCCTTCTCGGGGAGTTCTTCGTCGGAGTCAGCACCCTTCTGGGTGCCGGCGACGAGGTTCCCGTCGACCGTACAGATGGCACCTGCGCGCAGACCCTTGCGGCGGGCGAGCGAGAACACCGTCGCGGCCTCCATCTCGATGGCGAGAAGCCCCGCCGCGTTCCAGTCCTTCACGTACTCGTCGGACTCGTTGTAGAAGGCGTCGTCGGAGACGATGGGGCCGACGTGAACGTCTTCGTCGTTGGCCTCCGCGGCATCGACGAGCGACGTGAGGACGTCGTAGTCGGGGACCGCCGGGTAGACTTCGGACTCGTAGCGCTTGGACGTGCCTTCTTCCTTGGCGGCACCAGTCGCGACTATCATGTCGCCGATTTCGATATCTTCCTGCAGCGCGCCGATGGTGCCGACGCGGATGAACGTCTCCACACCGACTCGGGAGAGTTCTTCGAGCGCGATAGCGGCAGACGGGCACCCGATACCCGTCGAAGAGATGGTCAGCGGGACGCCCTCGTACTCCGCGTTGACGACTTTGTACTCGCGGTTCTGTGCGACTTCTTCGACGTTCTCACACTGCTTCGCGATTCGGTCGACGCGGCCCGGGTCGCCCGGAATGAGTGCGATGTCGTTTACGTCGCCTTCTTCGACGAGGAGGTGGGGCTGTTTCGCCATATCCGACCCACTCGTGTCGCGGGCAAAAACGCCGCGGTTCGAGGGGGCGTCACCCCCGCCGCCGACGCCGAATCACTCACGCGATGCCGGCGAAGAGCGCCGGTGCGAGAATCAAGAGCGTCGCCCCGAAGACGAGCGACGAGCGAAGCCACTGCCCGCGAACGGCAGTCGCCCGCTCTTCGTAGATACTCCGACCCGCACGGGGGAGGACGAACTGTGAAAACAGGATGTAGATACTCGCGACGACGACTCCCGCCGAGATGACGTGCGGTGGGAAGTCCACGCCGAAGAGCGGAGCCTCGGGGAGGACCGAATCGACGACGAGGTAGACCAGCGCGTAGAACGCTCCAGAGAGCGCACCCGCGACGTGGTGGACGAGGTTCGCGTCGAGGAAGTCGACGTTGTCGGGGCGGGTCCGACGGATGACCGACGCGGCGATGTACGCGGGTGTGAACCCTTCTTCCTGCCGCCACATCGGGATATCCATCACGACAGCGGCCGCGACGCCGACGATGGCACCGAGTGCCACCCGACTGGCGACGACGCCGACGCTCGGAAGCGACCCGAGGGCGGCGGCCACGGCCGAGAACTGGTCCAGCATCGTCCCGAGGAATGACCGGTGAGGATAAAATTGGTATGGTCGATTGTGTGGCGTTTCGGTCGGGGGTGGCACTGAGACCCGGCAGAACCCGTCGTGTGTTGGCTGACCTCGTCAGTGTTCGACGAGTTCGTCGAGTCGTCGCCAACTCAGTTGTGTTCGAGCACCGGGTTCTGCCGCGGTCAGGGCACCGCAGGCGTTCGCGACGGCGAGTGCTCGTTCGTACGACTTGCCGTCGAGTCGCGCAGCGATGAACCCAGCAGCGAACGCGTCACCTGCACCGGTCGTGTCCACGGCGTCGACGGGATAGCCCGGATGGACGTGTCGTTCGTCGCCATCGCGGACTTCCGCTCCGTTTGGACCGTGTTTCAGGACGAGTGTCGTCTCGTCGAGTGCGTCGCCGACGGAACCGCCGTTGCTACCGTTTCTGGACGGGTCTTGGTCGGCCCGGTCCCCCGAACCGGCGGCCGCACCGAGTGCCGTGGCGGCCTCTCGGTCGTTGAGGAAGACGTAATCGACCAACCGAAGTGCCTCGGAGTAGCCGCGGTCACCGATGCGCCGGCCGGGGTCGAAACTGACCGTCGTCCCGACGTCGTTCGCCAGTCGGGCGAGGGCGGCGGCAGTGGTCGGCGACTGACTCGTCAGGTGGAGGTGGTCTACTTCTGCGAGCGCCGTTTCCGGAAGGTCCGAGGCGTCGAACGCCTCGTTGACGCCGGGCGACCCGAGGACGAACACCTCGCCCGCGGCGTCGACGACGATGTACTTGACAGTCGTCGGGCCGTGGTCGACGCTGACGACGTGCCGACAATCGACACCTTTCGACGCGAGTTCGGCGACGGCGGCGTGCCCGTACTCGTCGTCCCCGACACTCCCGAGGAGTGCCGTCGAGAGGTCTAATCCGACGAGGCCGCTCGCGACGTTCGCGGCGCTTCCACCGCCTGCTCCGACGCGAGACTCGACAATTGCTTCCCCGTCTGGTTCGGGGAGGGCGTCCACGCGGAGGGTGACGTCCCAGTTCACGTGGCCGGCACAGATGACTCGGGACATGCGTCCGCGTCAATCGTTTCGCCGCGCAGATAACTCTCTCGGGTCGCTAGCGGTCCGCCTGACTGGAGTGGGTGTGGTGAGGGGAGGGAGAACCGATCCAACGCCCCCGATTCGAACCCGAAAACGAGAATCCTGTGCTAGTCGTCTGTGCGTCGGTCACGTCGGAGTGATTCGAGTATCCGGTGTCCCATCTCCAGCAACGAGTCCAGTCGGTCGTCGTCGAGTGAGACGATTCGCTGTTCGTACGAATCGTACCGGAGCACACCACCCCCATCGAGTTTCGGGAGGTGCGTATGGTGAAGTTGGACCGACGACACGGCCCCCGTCGTCGTCAGACCGGGTGCCCGTGTCGGCGGGCGTGTCCCTTCGATGTGCGCGGCGAGTGCCTCCAGTTCCATGGGCGTCCCGTACCGTCTGAGAACGTACAGAATGTGGCACCGGTGCGGGTTCCGGAGGATGTCCGCGACGACCACTCTGTCGCTCGTCGAATACGAATCATACATCAGAGCCACCAATATCGGTGGATGGATAGTTGGCTTCGTAAATACAAAAATGCGAAGTACACTCCGGATGTTTGTGCTCGTATCTGTATCTCCTGAACAAACAATCGAGTGATTGGCACGAATTACGGTGGAATCGCGAGTGTATCGTCACCTCGTATAGTGCCGCGAGACCGCCGTTCGGGTTACCGAATAGCCGGAACAGCCGATGTTCGTCGCCTCGGCGGACGTGCCGGGATTACAGTGGGTAGTCGTTGGTGAGGCGTTCGGACAGCACCGAACCGACGGAGAGCGCGTATCTCCGTGTTAGGCTCCGGAGATGGCGAACAACAACAGGTTGTGGACGCCGGGGCCGAGGCCGACTGCGGCGACGAAGCCCAACAGCAGTGCACCCTCGGTCGGTTCCTCGCGGATGTAGTCGGCGAGAAGCCACACGACGAGGCTCGCGACGGCGAGTTTCACGAGGACGAACAGCCACCCGACGCCGACGAGGTCCGCAGTCGGGAGCATCCCGGCGACGTCGAGGATGACCCGCGAGAGGGGCGTTCGCTCGCCGAAGCCGAGGACGTCGATACCGACGGCAGTCGAGATGGCGTCGAGCGCGTGGCCGAAGATGGCGAGGACACCGAGCAGTCCTGCGGCGGCGGATTCGGGTGCGAAGCGTTTCAGGACCCCCCACGTCACCGGGGTGACGAGTACGGCGACGACGAAGGCGATACCGGGCCAGAGGATGCTGAGCGTCTCAGCGACGAGGGCGCTCCCGAGTGCGAACGCGACGAACAAGACAGCGAGGGCGACACCGGGAACAGCGAGATTTCGGGCAGTCGCGGCGTCTGTGGCGTCGAGTCCCAACCACGTCGCACCTGCGAGGACGGCGACTGTGAGGTAGACTGCTGGCGTCCCGGCGAACGGTTCGATAGCGGGGGGAAGCAGGCCGACGACGAAGAAGACGTGGAGCGCCGACCCGGACACCATCCACGGCACGAGTGCGAGGACGTGCCCCTCCGAGACGGATGGGCGCGTTCTGACGAGGCCGACGCCGACACCGACGAGTCCGGCGACGAGGACGACGAGATACGGCAGTGGGGGAAGCGCGAATCCTTCGGGGAGGATGGCCATGCAGGAGGCCCGACGGGGCACAGTGAAAGCCTTACGTTCTTTAGGTCCCCGTCGCTTCCACCCGATATGAATCGAGACGACCTCGCCCCCCGAATCGACCACACGGTCCTCGGCCCCGAGACGACGATGAAAGACGTCGAGCACGTCCTCGACGACGCTGACGAGTGGGGGATGAACGCTTGCATCCCTCCGTGCTACGTCGAGGAGGCGGCCGAGTACGCACCCGACGTGCTTCTCGCGACGGTCATCGGGTTCCCACACGGACAGAACACGACGGCCGCGAAACGTCAAGAGGCGGTCGACGCGTGGCAGGCGGGCGCAGACGAACTGGACATGGTCGTCAACGTCGGCCGACTCAAAGCCGGCGAGGACGAACTCGTCACCGAAGACATCTCGGAAGTCGTCGCCGCCGTCCCCATTCCGGTGAAGGTCATCATCGAGACGGCCCTCCTCACCGAAGAAGAGAAGCACCGTGCGTGTGAGGCGGCTCGCGACGCAGACGCCGCGTTCGTCAAGACTTCGACCGGGTTCGCAGACGGCGGTGCGACAGTCGAAGACGTCGAACTCATGGCCGAGTATCTTCCCGTGAAGGCGTCCGGCGGCGTCGGGTCGTACGAGGACGCGCTGGCGATGTTCGAAGCGGGTGCAGAGCGTATCGGTGCCTCCTCGGGCGTCGAAATCGTCTCGGGCGCACCGGACGAATAACCCCCAGTTCTTTACTCCGTTCGGAGCGCAACCAATCTCGCCGACCCGTCTTCTGGTCCCGATTCGACGACGAACACCGAGTCGTGCGCAGGCGTCGGTCCGGTCGTGGCACCACCTTCGAGCGGGTGCTTCCAGCGGTGGTTCCCGAGTCTCGCGTCCCCGACACCAACGCCGCCCGAACGGTCGTACGCGATGACGCCGCCGTCGTCGCTCGTGTCCGAGACGAAGATGGTGTCGCCAGCACCCGCGGGCGGGGCGAAGAAGTCCCCGTCGGCCTTCCACGACGGAGACCCGTCGTCGACGTCGTAGGCGTGGATACCGCTTCCGTCGGTCGCAAACACGTTGTCCGGGCCGACGACCACCGAGCGATGCGGTGAGGATGCTTCTTGATGCCAGCCGACACGCCCGGCGCGGGCCGCGCCTCGAAGTCGGGCGACACCGGCCCCGAACGCGCCGGCGACGACGTCGCCCCCGCGGGTAGTGGCGAGTGACTGGATTATCCCGGGCAGTTTCGTCCGCCACATCCCGGTCGGTTGGTGCCCCGGACCTCCGTCGAGGAGGGCGACGACTTCTCCTGCTTCGGTGCCGACGACGACTTCGTCCCACCGAGAAGCGAGTCGAACCACCGGTCCGAACACACGGGTCTTCCACCCGATAGTCCCGTCGCTCACTCGGATTCGGAAGACGTAGCCGTCGGTGTCTGCGGCGTAGAGGTGGTCGGCGTCTGGATTCGGCCGGACGACGGATGCCAGGACGCTCGACTCGGTCGGTGCGTGCCACACCTCCTCGCCGTCGTGGGTGAACGCGAGGACGCCCGTTCTCTCGCCTGTCTGCCCGATGTAGACGTGGTCGGAATCGATAGTCGCCGGCGACCGAAAGCCGCTCTGTGACTCGACGTCGACCGACCACCGTTCCGTGCCGTCGTCGACGGCGAACGCCCGAAGCGACTTCCCCGTCGCGTAGTAGACGGTATCGCTGGAGACCGCCGGACGTCCGAGTGCAAGCCCACCGACGTCGACGCCCCACGCCTCGCTCGGTTTCGAGGACGGACCGACTGCACGCGGGTTGTAGCTGGTTCCTTCCGGCGAGAAGTTCGGGTGTGGCCAATCTCCCCGTCCCTCGCCTGTCGAGCCTTCGTCGTCACCGCCGAGACACCCCGCGAGGCCAGCGAGTGTGCCCGCCCCGACTGCCTTGAGCGCGTCGCGTCTGGAGAGTCTCACGCCGCTTCACCTCCTGCCGTCGCGGTCGTTCCCGCCCCAGAAACCGACGCGTCGGCGACGACGGTGAGGCTCATCAGGCCGTCGTCGCGGATGACGGGGCAGAACACCCGGCGGTCGGTACAGGCGAACGAGTGGCCGACGTACGTGCCGAGCGAGATAGTCCAGCGCTCGCGACTCCCAGCCAATCCGTTCCCATCGCGTTTCAGGGCGACCAGTTCGCCCGCGCCGGTGCCGACGTAGACGGTGTCGTCCACGACGCTCGCGGCCGACGTTCCCTCGTTCGGCGAGTACGACCAGCGTTCTTCACCCGTCGCGGTGTCGAGTGCACGCAGGTCGCCTCTGGAGACGTACAGACGCTCGCCGTCCAGTGCGAGTCGCTTGTGAACGCCTTCGTCGTCTTCCCAGACGACACTGCCGTTCCGCTTTTCCAGCGCAGCGATGCGGTCCCACCCAGCGATGTACACTCGTTCGTCGCCGACGACCGGTGCGACCGGTTCGGCGGTTTCGAGTGCGGCTTGCCAATAGCCGCTTCCGTCGGTGCCGAGGCAGTAGAGTCGCTGGCCTTCGGTGACGACGAAGACGAACCCGAGGTTGACTGCGAGGGGGCGGTGAACGTCGCCGAAGAGTTCTCGCGTCCATTTGACCTCGGCCGAGTCCAGGTCGACTGCACAGATACGCTCGTCTCGGAGGCCGAGGAACATCGTCTCTCTATCGTTCGAGAAGGTGGGCGCTGTCGTCGGTCTAGCGGGGAGTTCGATGCTACGGAAGTCGCGGCCAGTTTCGGCGTGATAGACACCCATTCGACGGGGGCCATGGTGGGTGATGCCCGACGAGTACAGTGACCCGTCGAGGACGGCAGGCGTCGCCCACGTGTCGCCGGGGACGACTTCGACTTCCTCGCCCGCAGCGGCGTCGACGACGTGAATCGGGTCGCTGGCGGTGTACGCGACGGACCCGATAGCCGCCGGTTCCCACGTCGGCATCCCGAAGTCCGCCTCGTACTCGACGACGGGGTCGGAGACGGCGCGTCCGTCGTCGAGAAAGGCGGTGTTCGCGTCGTCTTGCGCGTAGGTGGGCCAGTCCGCGTCGAACTGCGTTCCTTCGGGCAAGTCGTCGTCATCGACACTGTCGTCGCCACCGAGGCACCCCGCGAGTCCGGTGAGTACCCCAGACCCGACGAGTTGGAGGAGGTCACGCCGCCGGAGCGTGCGGCGAGACTGAGGACCACCCCGTTCGCTCGGAGTGGGGTGAGTGGAGGGTGTAGCGGGTGAATTCATCTGCCCTTGAATTCATAACAGGGTGACAAGTAGCTTTTCGTCCCGACGGTCGGAGCGCGTCCGCAAGGATAGGTAGTCTGTCGAAAAGGTCGAATCTGCGCTGCGAGACGCTCGCCAGTCGAACTCAGGCGACGGGTCGGGTGCGGCGGGCGGCCGAGCGTTCCTTCATCATGGTTCCGAGTGCGCCACCGAGTGCGCCGGGGATGCCGGCGATGGCGATGATGACGATGGCCGCCGCGAACGTGGTCAGGCCGAAGAACACGCCCGTGAACAGGATGTTGAACAGGACGAGGCCGATTGCCACGAAGATGGCACCGAGCGTCGTTCCGACGAGACCGTTCACTGCGCCGTCAGTCCACCCAGTGGTGACCATGTATCCGGCGACGAACCCACCGATAATCCCAGTCAGTATGTAGCCGATTGTCGGGAGTGTGAAGCTCGTAAACGGCACTGTGAGGCCACTGAGGAGGCCAATGATGAGCGTTGCAGCGAAACCGTATGCAATCGCGCGTAGGTTGAGTTCCATAGCGAATCAATATACAACGTCTGAGAGAATGAATTATGTTCGTCGTTCATCGGATAATACTGGTGGCGAGAGTCTCTTTGGTGGCTGATACTCCGGGACAGAGAGCCATCGTGACTGTCTCAGGCCCGACTCGAGACTCGGTGTGTGCCCGACACTCCACATTTATGTTGGCGAACATTCATTAGCGTCTTCTCGGTACTCACTGATACACACGTCCCTGTTACCGATGTCCCGAACGACACTCCACCGCATCCTGTCCGCAGTCGGTCTGCTTTGCTTCATCGTCGGGTTCTTGCAACTGCTTCCGTGTCTCTCGTCCGTCTTCCGGTCTTCGTTCAGCCTCGGGCAGTGTTGGTCCGAGTTCCTGCTGACACTCGTCGGAGCGTTGTTGTTCACTCGATAGCACCGGCGACCGGAGCGCCCGTCTCCGAGCGTGCCGCACTCTCGTCGGATACCGCGTCGTTTTTGGCCGCGGACCCGATACCTGAACTAACCGAATGGCCCGATACCACATCGAGACGTACGGCTGTACCTCGAACCGCGGCGAGAGCCGTGCCATCGAGAGTGCGCTTCGCGACGCCGGTCACTACCGCGTCGACGGACCCGAGGAAGCCGACGTCGCCATCATGAACACCTGTACGGTCGTGGAGAAGACGGAGCGGAACATGCTCCGTCGGGCCAAAGAACTCGAACAGGAGACGGCTGACCTCGTCATCACCGGGTGCATGGCGTTGGCACAGGGCAACGACTTCCGCGAGGAAGGCATCGACGCCCAGATTCTCCACTGGGACGACGTGCCCACGGCCGTCACCAACGGTGAGTGCCCGACGCCGGGACCGGGCGTCGAACCCGTCTTGGACGGCGTCGTCGGTATCCTCCCCATCGCCCGCGGGTGCATGTCGAACTGCTCGTACTGCATCACCAAGTTCGCCACGGGGCGTGTCGATTCCCCATCCGTCGACGAGAACGTCGAGAAAGCCCGCGCCCTCGTCCACGCTGGCGCGAAAGAACTCCGTATCACCGGACAGGACACGGGCGTCTACGGATGGGACAAAGGCGACCGTAAGCTTCCGGAACTCCTCGACCGCATCTGCTCGGAAATCGACGGCGAGTTCCGCGTCCGCGTCGGTATGGCCAACCCCGGCGGCGTCCACGGCATCCGTCAGGAACTCGCCGACGTGTTCGCCACGCACGACAACCTCTACAACTTCATCCACGCCCCCGTCCAGTCGGGGTCTGACGAGGTGCTCGAACACATGCGCCGACAACACCGCGTCGACAAATTCCGCGACATCGTCGAGACGTTCGACGAGACGCTCGACTACTGGACGCTCTCGACGGACTTCATCGTCGGCTATCCGACCGAAACCGACGAAGACCACGCGAAGTCGATGGCCCTCCTCCGCGAGATTCGCCCCGAGAAAATCAACGTCACGCGCTTCTCGAAGCGCCCCGGCACCGACGCCGCCGACCTGAAGGGCCTCGGAGGGACCATCAAGAAAGAGCGGTCGAAGGAGATGTCAGAAGCGAAGATGGACATCGTCGCCGCCGCCTACGAGGAGATGGTCGGCACCGAACACGACGTGCTCGTCGTCGAAGAGGGAACTGGCGACTCGGTGAAGTGCCGCGACGAGGCCTACCGGCAAATCATCGTCCAGAACGCTTCCGAACACGGCCTCGAACCCGGTGACTTCGTGCGGGTGACTGTCACGGCCCATCAGACGGTGTACGCCTTCGGCGAACCGGTCGAAGCGAAAGTCGACCCAGCAACCGCCTGAGAGACGCCGTCGATTCTTCTTTGACGACTACGGGCTAATCGACCACACGAGTTCGTCTGTCACCGACGTCGGCGGGTCGCCGTCGAAGTTCGTCACCTCCCACGACGACGCGCCGACGAGTCGTAACAGGAGTTCGAACTCCCGTTTCGTCACCGACTTGAGTCGGTACGACTCCGAGACGACCACGTCGTCGTTCTCGTCGAACAGCACCTTCTCGCCTCTCACGATTCCCGCCACCTCGTCTTCGAAGTCTGCTCGGTGGAGGACTCGGTACTGCTCGCCGTCTATCTCCACCGCTTCGACTTCTTCGGTCCCGTAGTTCTCCACGACGAACTCGCAGTCCGGCGCGTAGAAGTTCAACACCAACTCGCCGTCGTCTGCCGTCGCATCGAGTAGTGAACGGAGGGCCGACAGTTGGTCGTCGATGGTCAGGTTGTGAAGGAAGGCCCGGAAGGGAACGATAACGAGGTCGTACGGGTCGGAGACGGTGAAGTCTCGCATGTCCGCCTGCCACACGTTGGGGTCGAGTCCGTCTGCCGCCGCGTTCTCGCGCAACTGGTCGAGCATCCCCATCGAGAGGTCGATTCCGTCCGCGTCGACGCCTGCGCGCAGGAGTTCGAGGTAGATTCGGCCCGTTCCACACCCAACTTCGAGGACGCGTCCACCGACGTCGACGGCCCGGTCGACGTAGTACGACACGTCTCGTGTGGGAGTCCCCTCTGCGTCGTAGACTCGTGCCCACGTGTCGTAGTAGTCGGTGCTGTCGTCCGATTCCATAGGCGGTCTGCGGCGGAGTCGGCCTTAAAGCTTCGTTCGATATGTGACGGGGCTTGAAGCCGTTCTGGTGGCGGTGTCACTCGCGCCGGCCGCGAACCCCGTCTTCGGTGACTCGCAGGAACATGCCCTTCGACGCCGGGGCCGTCGGTTCGAACCCCCATCGCTCGTAGTAGCCATCGACGTCGGCGAAGAGATTCACAAACGCCGACGGCGGGGCCTCCTTGTCGAGGTAGTCGACGAGAGCGTCCATCACGCGCGTCCCCAGACCCTTGCCCTGATGGTCTGGGTGAACTGCGACGTCGACGACCTGATAGACGGTCCCACCGTCGCCGACCAGACGACCCATACCGACGACTGTTCCATCGTCGACGTCGTCCTCATCGCCACTCACGACGGTGACACCGAAAATCGTGTTCGGGAGTCCTCGCTTCGCGGCGGCGAGCGAACGAGGGGCCATCCCAGCGGCTTCACGGAGGGTCACGTACGTCTCTGGGTCGGGGAACGATGGTCGGAGATGGTAGTCGGTCACGATTCGAGAGAGGTCGCTCGGTCGTCTAACCGTTCTGTTCGAAGGTCCCTCACCGACAGGTTGTTAGTTCGACTCCGAGAGTATCGTGTGTGTCTGCTGACGGTCCGCCACTCTCACGAATCGTCGCTCGCGACACCCTCCAGATAGTCCTCGGCATCCTCGTCGTCGGTGCCCTCCTCTTCGTCGCCACTGGCGTCTGGCCACCACTGGTCGCCGTCGAGAGCGGCAGTATGGAGCCAACCCTCGAACGTGGTGACCTCGTGGTCGTCACCGAGAAGGGGCGTTTCACCGGCCCTGCTGCCGACGAGTTCGGCGTGGTTACGGCGAACGCAAGCGAGGGGTACGCGCGAATCGGCGACGCCGGCGACGTCGTCGTCTACGCGCCACCGGGACGGCGCGGGTCCCCGATAATTCACCGGGCAGTATTCGCCGTCGAGGCGGGTGAGAACTGGTACGAAGAGGCCAACGAGACGTACGTCGCCGGCGCAGATTCGTGTGCAGCGTTACGCAACTGCCCCGCCCCACACGCGGGGTACATCACTCGCGGCGACAACAACGACTACTACGACCAGGCGAGAGGAATCGCGCCACCGGTCCGTCCGCAGTGGATACGAGCGAAGGCGCAGTTTCACGTGCCGTATCTCGGGATGGTCCGACTCGAACTTCAGAAGGCGCTCTAACCGCGACTACGTCGCTGTCAGAGCCTATCTGTCGTCACCGCCGTCCGGGGTGAACATCGTGAACCGGTCTTCGTCGTGGTCGTCTTTCCACTCGCCGAGTTCCTTGGGGTCGATGTGAACGAACACGTCGTCGACTTCGTCGATGTCGCGGATGGCCTGAACGACCCACGTCTCGATGTCGTGAGCCTCGGTGAGCGTCATGTCGCCCTCGACTTCGATGTGGAGACTCACGTCGATTTCCGGGCCGACGTAGTGGGCGACCACGTCGTGTGCGCCCTGCACGTCGGGGTGTGAGAGTGCCGTCTGCACGATGAGTGCCCGGAGGTACTCCGGCGGCGCAGCACCGACGAGATAGTTCACGTTGTCACGGACGATTTCGTAGCCAGTGTAGATGATGCCGATAGAGACGACCATCGCGGCCAGTGGGTCGAGAATCGGGTAGCCCATCTGCGCGCCGACGACACCGACGAGTGCCGCCGCCGCCGTGAGGATGTCGTTGCGGTTGTCGAGTGCTGCCGCCACGAGGGCGGGCGAGTTGCTCTCCTTGCCGACGTTCAAACAGTAGCGATAGAGCACGTACTTGAAGACGCCGGCGGCGACGAGGACGAGGACACCGAGGGTCCCTGCGGCCCCGCCGTAACTCTGGTCGAGGATACTGCTCGTACTCTGCCAGAGGATGGCCCCACCCGCCGCGAAGATACCGACGGCGACGAACAGCGAGACGAACGGTTCGATTCGCTCGTGCCCGTGGGGGTGTTCGAAGTCCGGCGGTTTCGTCGTCAGGTAGAGACCGGCGAGGATAATCGTGCTGTAGATGACGTCAGCGAGACTGTTCACCGCCTCGGACCCGACCGCCAGACTCCCCGTCGTCCACCACACCGCCCCCTTGCCGAGGACGAGGAGGACGTTCGCCACGAGGACGACGACAGCGACCCGACGGATGGCCCGTTTCCGCTCCATTACCGTGGCATTCGGGTGTGGGGTTCAAATGAGCTTCGGGTGGTAGCGGGCGTTTAGACGCGGTTCACAAGAGTTTTTGAGTCAGTCTAAATCGAAGAAGACGGCCGAGTCGTCTCCGTCGGTGACGCCCCCGTCGAGTCCCGCAAAGGCGTCGTGGAGGTGGTCGTACGAGTCGTCGAGTGCCTGCACGAGCACTTTCGCATCCGAGATGACCGGCATGAAGTTCGTGTCACCGGTCCAGCGAGGGACGACGTGCGTGTGGAGGTGGTCGTCGATAGACCCCCCGGCGGCCGACCCACCGAGGTTCTCGCCGGCGTTGAACCCGTCGGGGTCGAACGCGGCGTCGAGTGCGGCGAGTGTACGCGATTTCAACCGGGCGTGGTCGAGGAGTTCCTCGTCCGAGAGGTCGGCGAAGTCGCCGGTGTGACGGTACGGGATGACCATCACGTGCCCCGGCGCGTACGGATAGTTGTTGAGGAGGACGAACGAGTGTTCCGAGCGAGCGACGATGTTGCTCTCGGCGTCGTCGTCACGTTCGGGGAGTGCACAGAACGGACAGGAGTCGTCGTCTGCATCCTGGTCTCCGTCACGAGTCACCCACTCGATGCGCCACGGGGCGAACAGTTGGTCCATGGCGGGGTGAACGAACGGGGGGATGCAAGCCGTTTCGGTTGCAGGTATCTCCGAAACCGGACGGCAGTCTCGTGGGACTTACCGAGTGATGTTCTCGTAGCCGTCTTCGGTGACGATGACGGTGTCTTCGGCCTGTCCAACCATCGCGCCTTCTTCTTCCTTCAGGACGGGGTACCCGCGGAGGACGCCCTGCTGTTCGAGGCGACGGATGGCCATCTCGGAGCGACCACCTTCGAACCAGCGTGCCGCGAAGGGGAGTAGTTTGTACTTCTCGCGGACTTCGTCGAGGAGTTTGCGGGACATCCGGTCGCGGACCGAGCGGTCGTGGACGAGACTATATATCTCGTTTTTCGACCCTTCGGTGACCTTGCCGGACCCGTCGGTTGCGAACGGTTCGATGGCGACCACGTCGCCGACTTCGAGTTCGACGCCGCGGTCGGCACCACGGTTCGGGATGGTCGGGTCGGTGTGGGCGTCCCACTGTTCGACACCGTGACCCGAGAGGTTGAGAACCGGCGTGTAGCCGTAGCCGCGAATCACGTCTTCGATTTCGGCACCGATTTTCCCGGTGTGCGCGCCCGCTTCGACCATGTCGAGGGCGGCGTCGAGTGCCTCTTCGGCGGACTCGACGAGTTCGTCGTTGCCCGAGAGGTCCACGGTCACCGCCGAGTCGGCGATGTAGCCGTCGACGTGGACACCGAGGTCCAGACAGACCATGTCCTCGCCGAAGACGGTGTCGTCGTCGCGTCCCGGACTCGCGTGCGACGCCTCTTCGTTGACGCTGATGTTGGCCGGGAACGCACACCCGTCTGCCAGTTCGCGAATTCGTTCCTCGGCGTATTCGGCCACTTCGAGGTGGGTGACACCGGGTTCGACCATCTCGGCCGACTCGTCCATCACCGTTCGGAGGACCTCCCCTGCTTCTCGATACTTCTCGACTGTCTCGTCGTCGAGGGGTCCGATGCTCATGTCCCCGGATTCGAGGCCCCGCCGGAAAGCGATTGCGGGACGGGCGGGACCACACCAACCGTCACCGACCCGAGTCCATGGGTCGCGCTCCCGTGACTATATAGCTCAACATTCTACAACTAGTAACCCTTTCTAAAGTGCCAGTTCTTGATACCAGAAGATAGCGCCCACATGAGTGTACCATCTTTCCACCCCGACGTCGCCGAACAGCACCACCGAGTCGACATCGACGAGTGGGACGACGTGTACGTCGCCGGCGACGTTCACGGGTGTCTCTCCGCGCTCGAACGACTCGTCGACCGCATCGACCCCTCGGACGACGACCTCGTGGTCTTCGTCGGTGACCTCGTTCGGAAGGGCCCCGACAGCAAAGGTGTCGTCGACTACGTCCGCGAGCGTGACAACTTCCTCACCGTCCGCGGAAACAACGAAGAGAAACTCATCCGCGGCACGAAGGAGATAGACGCCCTCACCGACGACGACCTGGCGTGGATAGAGAACCTCCCGGTCGCCATCTCGTGGGACGGTGCACTCGTCGTCCACGGCGGCGTCCACCCCGAGGTTCCGCTCGAAGAACACGACGTCGACAAACTCGAAAACACGCGCGCGATGAACCCCGGCGATAGCTACGACGGGCCGTTCTGGTTCGAACACTACGACGGGCCAGACCGCGTCTTCTTCGGACACACCGTCATGGCGCACCCGGCAGTGTTCCGGTACGCGATGGGTCTGGACACTGGCGCAGTCTACGGTGGCGCACTCTCGGCGTACGACCTCCACGCGGACGAAATCGTCTCTATCGACGTGGACGTGACTCACGAGTCGCGGAAAGACTCGAAGATTCTCGAACCCCGGCAACCCGCGCTGGCCTGAGGCAGCACCCGGTCTTCACGTGCTCTGACGACCGACCTCGTCTGAGCGACGAACGGGCGGCGGACTAAAGACCGTCGCGGTACCATCTTTGCTCAGTACATGTCCGAAGACGAGGCGCACAGCGGTGAGCCAATCGATTACGACGGGGGGCAGGCGACGACTGCCCAGAGCCCGACGACTAAACCCGTCCGCGTCGGACCCCTCACCGACGCGCCGGTGGTGCCAGAGACCGCGGACCTCTCGGACACGTCGCTGTATCTCAACCGCGAACTGAGTGAACTCTCTTTCCACGAACGTGTGCTCAACGAAGCGCTGGACGAGCGCAACCCGTTGTTCGAGCGTGTCAAGTTCCTCTCGATTCTCACCTCGAACCTCGACGAATTCTTCATGAAACGGGTCGGCGGGTTGAAACAGCAAATCGCCGCCGACGTGACGGTACTGTCACCCGACGGCCGCACCCCATACGAACAGTGGACGCTCGTCTTAGAACGCGCCCGTGACCTCCTCGACCGGCAGACGGCCTGCTTCCGTGACCTCGTCCGCCCCGCCCTCGCAGACGCTGGCATCGAAATCGTCGCCTACGACGCACTGTCGTCGGACGAACAGGCCGCCCTTCGCGACTACTTCGAAGCGTCTGTCCTCCCGACGCTCACGCCTCTTACGTTCGACCCGGCGCACCCGTTCCCGTTCATCTCGAACCTCTCGCTGTCGCTCGCGGTACTCACGCGAGAGCACGAAGACGCGCCGACGAAGTTCTCCCGCGTGAAGGTTCCGGGGAACCGACCGCGACTGGTCGATGTCGACGACATCGTCGGACGGACCATGGACGCCGACAGCGAGACTCTTGGCCGCACCGCCCACGCTCCCACGCGGTTCGTTCCACTCGCCCGTGTCATCGAGCACAACCTCGACTTGCTGTTCCCGAACGTCGAAGTCCTCGACGCGTCGACGTTCCGCGTGACGCGGAACGCCGAAGTCCGGCGGAACGAAGAGGTCGCAGAGGGCCTCATCGAGATGATAGAGGACGTGCTCCGCCAACGTCGCTTCGCGACAGTCGTCCGTCTGGAGGTCGAAGACGACACCCCGGACGCAGTCCGTGACCTCCTCGTCGAACAACTCGGCCTCGACGACAGGGAGGTGTTCGAGCGAGAGATTCCCCTCGACTTCACGGGGTTGACGACGTTGTTCGACCTCGACCGGCAAGAACTCGAAGTCGACCCGTGGCACCCGCAACCTCATCCGCGATTCGTCGGCCTCTCTACGGACGACCCGGGCGCCCTCTTCGCCGAGGTTGCACGCAAAGACGTGCTCGTCCACCACCCGTATCACTCCTTTACCGGGACTGTCGGAACGTTCCTCGGTGCGGCGGCGAACGACCCGTCTGTCCTCGCAATCAAGGCGACAATCTACCGAACTGCGCCCGACTCGGAGGTCATCGAGACACTCATCGAGGCCGCGAGCAACGGTATCCAAGTCGCCGTGATGGTCGAACTCAAAGCCCGGTTCGACGAGGAGAACAACCTGCGGTGGGTTCGCCGTCTCGAAGAAGAGGGTATCCACGTCGCTTACGGGACTATCGGGCTGAAGACGCACACGAAGACGGCCCTCGTCGTCCGCGAAGAGAACGACGGCGTCCAACTCTACTCACACGTCGCGACTGGGAACTACCACTCCCAGACGGCCAAACTCTACACCGACCTCGGTCTGTTCACCGCCGACCCGGATATCGGCCACGACCTGGTTCGCCTGTTCAACTACTTCACCGGGCACTCCCGACACGAGTCGTACCGAAAACTCCTCGTCGCGCCGACCAACCTCCGTGAGGAGATGACCCGACTCGTCCGCCGAGAGGCAGACCACGCTCGCGCCGGACGCGACGCCCGCATCGTCGCCAAGATGAACTCGCTCGAAGACCCGGAGATGGTCCGCGAACTCTACGAAGCGTCGATGGCCGGCGTCGATATCGACCTCGTGGTGCGCGGTATCTGTCGCCTCAGACCGGGAATCGACGGAATCTCCGAGACTATCTCGGTGTCGAGCGTGGTCGGTCGGTTCCTCGAACACTCGCGTATCTTCTACTTCGAGAATGCGGGTGACCCCGACTACTACGTCGGGTCGGCCGACTGGATGACGCGCAACCTCGACCGCCGCGTGGAAGCCATCACACCCGTCGTAGACCCGTCGCTCCGGGTCGAACTCGACGCCGTACTCGAAGCACTCCTCTCCGACAACCGCCGCCGGTGGGTGATGGACGCCGACGGGCGCTACCACCAACTTCGCCCCGCCGACGATGCACACGAAGTCGAGGCGCACACTGTGCTGATGAACCGGGCGCTTGGCGAGACGTACCGGTCGAAGAACGGCGAGCACGAGTCGTAGCGTGACCGACACGACCGACCCACTCGGTCTAGTCGAGCAGAAAACATATTCTGGTCCGCTTCACAGACGGGTCTATGACCACTCCTCGCCCCCGGAGACGTGTCCTCCAGCGTACCGGCGTCGCTCTCATCTCCGGAATTGGACTCACCGGGTGCCTCGGTGAAGCGCCGACTGGTGATAATGACACGACCACCACGCACTCCGAGACGACCAAAGTCCAGACGGCAACACCGAATTCCGAGACAGAAGTTCCACTCGCCGAGATTTCAGACGAGGACGCCAAAGCACGAGCGCTCGCCGCCGAGGAAGCGTACCTCGAAACCCGTCTTCAGAACGCTACCTGTCTCCTGAGTTGGGGAACGACGCCGACAACGGCGAGCAAAGAAGCCACTGTCGTCGAACGCTCTGCTGACGGCGTCGTCGTGGACGTGACGCATCCATACTGGTACGGCAAGGAGAACGAAGAAGCGGACTCGGTCTCGGAGGCGTTCTACCTCGTGAACGAGACGAGTGTCGAACGCACCAGCGGCGACGACATTTCCCCCTGCTAGCCCCGAAAAATGGTCGTCCTCAGGCGCTCGGTTGAATCCGAGCGAGGACGTCGCCGCGTGTGAACTCGCCGCCTTCCGCGACGACGAGTTCGGTGACAGTCCCGTTCGTCGGTGCCGTCACGTCGATGCTCACTTTCTCGACTTGCATCTCGCCGATTGTCTCGCCTTCGTCGACGGCGGACCCTTCGCGGACGAACCAGTTGGCGAGGTAGCCCTCGTCTACGTCGTCTGCGTCGTCGGGCCAGATGGACGCCGAATCGACATCGGCGGTCTCCGTCATACGCGTCCTCCGTTTGCGTCTACGGTCCCGCTCATTCGTGGAGTTCGCGGATGGCCGCCGCGATATCGTCGGTGCCGGGGTTGACTTCGTCTTCCAGTGACCGAGCGTACGGAATCGGCACGTCCGGGATGGCGAGGCGCTTGACCGCCGAGAGGTCGTCGAGTGCGCCTTCCGCCGCGCGGGCGATGATTTCGCCCGTCACGCCGAACGACTGGTAGTCCTCGTCGACGACGAGGAGCTTGCCGGTCTTGCGGACCGAGTCGAGGATGGTCTCGGTGTCGAGGGGGACGAGCGTTCGCAGGTCGACGACTTCGGCGTCGATGCCGTCGTCTTCGAGTTGGCTCGCCGCGTCGAGTGCCCGGTGGACGTGCAGGCCGAGGGTGACGACGGTCACGTCGCTCCCGTGGCGCTTGATATCTGCTTCGCCAAACGGAATCGTGTAGTCTTCTTCCGGCACGCCCGTCTTCGGGCCCGGCGGCGAGGGCATCCACCCGAGGCCCATCAGGCGCTTGTGGAACATGTAGACGACCGGGTCGTCGTCGCGGATGGCGCTGTGCATCAGGCCCTTTGCGTCGTAGGCCGTACTCGGGACGACGACTTTCATGCCCGGAAGGTGTGCGAACGTCCCGTAGAGCGTCTGGGAGTGCTGGCCGGCGTCGTTGTAGGTGCCGCCGACGGCGGTGGTCAACACCATCGGGACGGAGAACGACCCACCGCTCATGTAGGTGTTCTTCGCCATGTTGTTGTAGATTTGGTCCATGGCGACGCCGAAGAAGTCGACGAACATCAGTTCGGCAATCGGCCGCATGCCGGCCTGTGCCGCCCCGACGGCGGCACCGAGGAAGGCAGTCTCGCTGATGGGAACGTCCATCACGCGGTCACGCCCGAACTCGTCTAAGAGGCCGGTCGTACTGGAGAAGATGCCGCCGTAGTCGGCGACGTCCTCGCCCATGTAGAACACCTCTTCGTTCTCGCGCATCTCCCACGCGATGGCTTCGACCATCGCGCGACTCATGGTCAGTTCGCGGTCCGTCTCTGTCGCTTCGGTGAAGTCTCGTGATTCAGTCGCCATTATTGGTCACCTCCCTCGTCGCCATCGGACGACGCATCCGACGTGTTCGCACCACCGTCAGTCGCCGCCTGTGCTGGCGGGTTCGTAAAGACGTTCTCGTACGCCGTCGACGGGTCTGGTTCCGGTTGCTCTTTGGCCCACGCGATAGCCTCGTCGACTCGTTCGTGCGCACGTTCTCGAATCTCGTCGAGTTCGTCGTCTTCCACGCCGTGTGCTCGCAGGTCGTCGGCCAGTCGCTCGATAGAGTCGCGCTGTTTGGCGCGTTCGATGTCCGCTTCTGGCCGGTAGGCCTCGGCGTCACCCATGAAGTGACCCATCCGACGGTGGACCTGCACCTCGATGAGCGACGGCCCGTTGCCGTCGCGGGCACGCATGATGGCTCTCTCCGCCGCCTCGTAGACGGCGACGGCGTCGTCGGAATCGACTCGCTCTCCGGGCATGTCGAATCCCAACGCGCGTCGAGACCCGTCTTCCACGTCCGTCACGCGGTCTTTCGGCATACTAATCGCCCAATCGTTGTCTTCGATGACGAAAACGACCGGGAGGTCTTGAACCGCCGCGAGGTTGAGCGACTCCAAGAACCCACCTTGGTCGATTGCCCCTTCGCCGAGGAAAGCGACGGCCACCGAGTCCGTGTTTCGCTTTTTCGCCGCCATCGCAGCGCCGACTGCTGGCGGACATCCCTGCGCGATGATACCCGAACACGCGAAGTTTACGTCCGGGTCGAACAGGTGCATGTGGCCTCCCTTCCCGCGGCACAGTCCCGTCTCGCGGCCGAATATCTCGGCGGTCATCTTCTTCAGGTCGACGCCCTTCGCGATGGCGATGTGGTGCGGTCGGTGCGGTGCCGTCACCGTGTCGTCGTCTCGAAGGTGGATACAGACCCCAGCACCCGAAGACTCGTGTCCTGCGGCGAGGTGTAGTTCCCCGGGAATCGGTCCGGCAGAGATGTCGAACGCCGGTTGTTTGCCGACCAGATACTCCTCCTGTAATCGCTCTTCGTAGTACCGAGCAGTCACCATCTGCTCGTACATTGTACGTAGTTCGGTAACACTCACCATATGCTCGTGAGTGTACACGAGATATTCTATTAACATTAATTGTGTAATACCCGAACATCTGTCCACCTGAAAATACCAAAATCGCCGCCTACAGGGCCGCTACCGTACAGAAATAAGTCAGTCGGCGACGGATCAGTTCGTATGGCTGACACGACACCGACACCGGTCACGATACCCGCCGACGGCGTCGAACTGGAAGGTGACCTCGGGATTCCCACGGGTGCGTCCGGCCTCGTCGTCTTCGCGCACGGCAGTGGAAGCAGTCGAAAGAGTCCACGGAACAACTACGTCGCGGACGTCATCCGTGAACGCGGCGTCGGGACACTCCTATTCGACCTCTTGACCGAAGAAGAAGACCAGACCTACGAGACACGGTTCGACATTCCGTTGCTGGTAGAGCGACTCCTCTCGGCGACCGATTGGCTTCGGGGTCGAAATGACACGCGCGACCTGAAGATTGGGTACTTCGGGTCGAGTACGGGCGCGGCGGCGGCACTGCTCGCGGCGGCGGAACTCGGTGGCCAGACCGACGCCGTCGTCTCTCGGGGTGGTCGCGTCGACCTCGCCGAAGAGCGTCTCTCAGACGTGGCCGCACCGACGATGTTCGTCGTCGGTGGCGCTGACGAACCCGTCCTCAGTCTCAACCGCGACGCGTACGAGAGCCTCGACTGCGAAAAGTCACTGGAGGTGATTCCGGGTGCAGGTCACCTGTTCGAAGGCCCGGGACAACTGGAGGACGTTGCCGACCTCGCGGCCGACTGGTTCGAGACGCACCTCGAGTGAGAGGACACCCACTCGCCCCGCCCCACGTTCACCGGGAGAACTTGAGGTCTTTCTCGGGGTTCTCGGCGACGACCCACCAGCGAACGTCTTCTTTAGGGTGTCGCTTTTCCACGTGTGCTTTCAGTTTGTCGCCGGTGTCGAAGTCCTTTCCACAGAGGTTACAGCGGTGGTGTCGCTTGGTCATGGTGAAATCTACGACAGCTAACATGATTAACCTAGGCTGGTGGGTGGGATATCAGATTGCGAGACCAGAACAACCGTCGAGAAACGGCTCAGACTCCTTCGACGAGTCGTTCCAGATGCTCCGGCGGCACTGCTCCCCGGGCGGCGTATCCGTCGTACGCGAACGTGGGAACACCGGTGACGCCGTGTCGCTGGGCCTCGGCGAACTGCTCACGGACTTCGTCGAAGAGTGTGTCGTCGTCCAACGCGGACCGAATCTCGTCGCCCGCGACACCTGCCTCTTCGGCGAGTTCCACGAGGACCGCTTCGTCTCCGATGTCTTCGCCCTCTTGCCAGAGTGCCTCGAAGATGGACACGTCGAACGCAAGCCACGTCTCGTTGTCGTAGTGTTGCTTGACGTAGTAGGACGCGACTTGTGCGGGCAGGGAGTCGATGTCGGTTGCAATCTCCTGCTTCATCTCGACGTCGTACCGGTCCTGGAGGCGACGGACGCCCTGTTTCGCCTGTTCGTAGTAGTCCTCGTCTTTCCCATCGTCCACAGAGAAGTCGATGCTTCCGTCGGGGCGACGCTTCTGACTCCGCAGGTCGAACGGATGCCAGTCGATGTCGAGTGCCTCGTCACGTGTCTCCTGATACCGCTTCAGCGACTCGCGTCCGAGATAACAGAAGGGACACACGTAGTCGGAGTAGACGGTGATACTGTCTGCCTCAGGGTCGTCCATACACACTCGTATTGAACACGGTTACAAAAACGAATTGCTTGGCTGTGCGTCGGGCACGAGCGACCGTCGGTTCGGTGGCCTCGTCCGCCACTCAGGCAGTCGTTTCTTCTTCGAGTATCTGGCAGATTGCCACTTCCATCTCCTCGAACTCCGAGAATTCGAGTTCGTCGGTGGTCACGATGATGCCGTGGTCGCCGACGACGGCCCGGCCGACGAACCCGTCCGAGAACACGCGAAGCGTGAACTCGTACTCGCCGAACTCCGGCCCTTCGGAACCCTCGCTGTCCGTTCCGGTCGTGCCGTAGGTCTCCTGTGGTCCGAACGCTGCTCGCTCGTTTTCGACGAGGGCACCTTTCACCGAGCGAATCTTCTCCTCGTCGCCGCCGTAGAGGTCCTGTCGAACGTAGAGCGTCTCGAAGTCGTCGCGGGTGAAGTAGACCACGCTTCGGAGGGAGTCGCCGAGCGTCGTGCGGACTGTCGAAACGATGGCGTCTGTGAAGGTCTGTGAAACGTCAATGGACGAACGTGTCATGTTCCTCCATAGCACTCGGCAGTATTTGGCTATCTCGCCGCATTCTGGTTCTCGGACCGGTGGGTATGGTGTCCCGCCGACGGCCGTTACGCGAGTCGGAATCGGGTGTCAGTCAGCGTCTCCGTAACCTCCCAGAGTCGCGCGGCCGTCTCTTGGTCTCTCGCTCGCTCACTCGGTTCTGCTGGCCCCGGATAGCCACGCATGTCGAAGAGACCCTGCGGACCGACGTAGTCGCCGCTCTCGACAGACGGGTCGGTCGCCGCGTAGACGAGGGGAAGCGACCCCATCTCAGCGGACTGGGCGAAGACGGCGTTCGCAAGTTTGCTCATCCACAACCGGGCGGTCGACCCAGTCTCCGAGGGGCCTCGGAGTTGTAAGTTCGTCGCGGCGTATCCGGGGTGTGCACCGACGCTCACGACGTCGTCGATACCCGACGCAGTCAGGCGGCGGTCGAGTTCGAACGCGAACAACAGGTTGGCGAGTTTGCTCTGGGCGTAGGCGTCCCACTCGTCGTATCCGCGTTCGCCGTGGAGGTCGTCGAAGTTCATCCGACCGCGTTCGTGGAGTCCACTCGACACTGTGACGATGCGCGTCTCGCCCGGCGTGTCGCGGAGGTGCGCGAACAGTCTGGCGGTCAGCACGAAGTGACCGAGGTGGTTGACGCCGAACTGCATCTCGAAACCCTGTTCGGTCTTCTGTCGCGGAATCGCCATCACGCCGGCGTTGTTACAGAGGACGTTGAGCGCCCCGTGGTCGTCGGCGAACTCGTCGGCGAAGCGGTGAACCGAATCGAGGTCTGCGAGGTCGAGTTCGGCGACTGTCAGCGACGCTGCCGGCACGTCGGCCCGGATATCTGCCATCGCCCGGTTCCCCCTGTCGAGGCTTCGACAGGCCATGACGACGTGCGCGCCCTTCTCGGCGAACAGTTTCGTCGCTTCGAACCCGATGCCACTGTTCGCACCGGTGACGACGGCAGTCTTCCCGGAGAGGTCAGGTACGTCGTCGGCAGTCCAGTCGCTCATGTCACGTGAGATGGCCCGGAGCGAAAAAACCGTGGTGGCGACTCGTCGTCTGTGCCGACCAGACTACCGAGACGCCGTACTCGTCTGCATCCCGTCGGAGTTGAACGCCGACCCGAATCCCTCGTCGTCGAGGAGGATGATACCTGCCGACGACCCGGTGAGTTCGCCGAACTCCTCCATGGCGAGGTCTGCGGCAGTCTGTGCGTCACGGCCGTGTTCGAGGTGGCGAACTGCTCGGCGGGCGAGCGTCACGCGAGCGATATCCTCGCCAGCGCCGGTCGTCGACGCCGCACCTGCGGGCGCGGCGTAGAACCCGGAGCCAATCTGTGGCACGTCGCCGACGCGTCCGGCGAGCGCGAACCACCGGCCGCCGGTCGAAGTCGCGGCCGCGAACGTCTCACCGTCGGTTGCGACGGCACCGACTGTATCGTGTCCCGGCAAGTCGGTCGACTGCACCTGTCCATCACTCGCCTCTGCGGTGGGGTCGCTCGTACTACCGCCAAATCGGTCGGCAAGCCAGTCGAGGTGTTCTCGTGGCGACCCGTCCGGTGCATCGGCGGCCTTCCAGCGCTCACGCGTCTCGTCAGTGAACAGGTCGACACCGGTTTCGACCCCCACGTCGGCCGCGAAATCGACCGCAGGGTCGCCCGCTAACAGGACGTGCGGTGTATCTTCGAGGACGGCCCGGGCGACAGAGACGGCGTGTTCGACGCCCTCCATCCCGGCCGCGGCACCAGCACGGCGGTCACTCGTCATCAGGCCGGCGTCGGTTCGGACGACGCCATCGGATTGCACCGCGCCGCCGACACCCGCGTTGAACCGGCGGTCGGATTCGAGGACGCGGACCGCGGTTTCGACCGCCGAAAGCGGGTCTGACTCCGCGACCCCGCGGTTTGCGGCGTCGTCGAGGACGGCCTGTCGTGGTTCGGGTTCGTCGGGGACGCCACCGGCGCCGCCGTGCAGGATAATTCGCATACGTACGCGCACTCGCAGGTCGTGGGTAAACGTATCGAATACCCACGAAAGACGGAGATATTTGCGGAACGAGCGGGAGAACGGCAGGACTTTTACACCGCAATGAAAACCCCTGATTGTTCATGAGTTACGACCAGATCGAGGTTCCTGAAGGCGGCGAGAAAATCACGTTCGAGGACGGCGAACTCTCTGTTCCCGACAACCCGATTATTCCGATCATCCACGGCGACGGAATCGGAACGGACGTCGGTCCAGCCGCACAGAAGGTTCTCGACGCTGCCGCAGAGGCGACGGGTCGCTCTGTATCCTGGATGCGCGTCTACGCCGGCGCATCTGCCCGTGACAAGTACGACGAGAATCTCCCCGAAGACACCGTCAGCGCCATCCGCGACCACCGCGTCGCCATCAAGGGCCCGCTCACGACGCCCGTCGGCGCAGGCTTCCGCTCGCTGAACGTCGCGCTCCGCAAGAAGCTCGACATGTACGCGAACGTCCGCCCGACGTACCACCTCGATGGTGTCCCATCGCCCGTCAAGAACCCCTCGGCGATGGACATGGTCACGTTCCGTGAGAACACCGAGGACGTCTACGCCGGCATCGAGTGGGAAGCCGGCACCGACGAAGTCCAGCAGGTCAAGGAGTTCGTCGAAGAGGAGATGGGCGCAACTGGCGTCATCCACGACGGCCCAGTCGGCATCGGCATCAAGCCCATCACCGAATTCGGGACGAAGCGTCTCGTCCGCGAGGCAATCGAGTACGCCCTCGAAAACGACCGTGACTCCGTCACGCTCGTCCACAAGGGCAACATCATGAAGTTCACCGAGGGTGCCTTCCGTGACTGGGGCTACGAACTCGCTGAAGAGGAGTTCGGCGACGTCACCATCACCGAGGACGAACTCTGGGAAGAGTACGACGGCGAGAAGCCCGAGGACAAGGTTGTCGTCAAGGACCGCATCGCCGACAACATGCTCCAGCAACTCCTCACCCGCACCGCCGACTACGACGTCATCGCGACGATGAACCTCAACGGCGACTACATGTCCGACGCCGCCGGCGCACAGATTGGTGGCCTCGGCATCGCACCCGGTGCGAACTTCGGTGAAGGTCTCTGTCTCGCCGAACCCGTCCACGGTTCCGCACCCAAGTACGCGGGTCAGGACAAGGTCAACCCGACTGCGATGATTCTCTCCGGCCGTCTCATGTTCGAGTACATGGGCTGGAAGGACGCCGGCAAACTCATCCGCGACGCCGTCGAGAAGACCATCTCCGAGGGCGACGTCACGTACGACCTTCACCGCCAGATCGAAGGCGGTACCAAACTCGCCACGAGCGAGTACGCCGACAAGGTCGTCGAGAACATTCACGAACTGGCGTAAGCCAGTTAGTGGGTCTGCCGAGCTCTGCTCGGCAACATCAACGAACTCGCGTAAACGAGTTCGTTGAGCAGCCAGAAATCTTCGATTTCTGGATACATTCACGAACTCGCGTAAACGAGTCTCCCTCTCACCGGGGCCAACCGGCCTCGACTATTTCTTCTTTCGACTGCCCGAAGAGCGACATCTCACCGCCGAAGCAGGTCGAACAACGGCCGAACGAGTCCGAAGACGAACGCGCCGGCGGTGTCGGCGACGATATCGACGCCCGTGTCTTCGAGGTAGTATGCCATCGACCACTCGACCCAGAAGTCGGTGAAGAGTCGCTCGTACACCTCGAACCACGTGCCGATGGCGGCGACGGCCATCGGGAGGACCACGAGTAAGGCGATAGGCGACCGGAGCAATCTCGGTTTGAAGACGTACAACAGTGCTGCAACACCGAACCCGGAGGCGGCGTGGACAAAGATGTCCCACCACCAAATCTTCGTGTAGAGGTACAACGCCATGCTCACGAAGTGAGTGAGGGTGACTGCACCGCCCCACGTGGCGACGATAGCCATCTCTCGCGGACGTTCTTCCCAGCGCGGTGCCACCATCTGCTCCCACGTCTGTCTCAGCATTCGAGGCGGGTGGGGCGCAGAGCGCTGTTCGGGGTGTCTGGTATCCGCCGTGGAGGACGGGTGCTGTACGGGTCCATATTGGGTGATAGTGAATCGGGAATATGTACGTTATCCCCCGCGAGAAACAGGTCGTGGGTTAATTTAACGCAGAGTCGGAGAGGAGAGAGCGTCACCGCCGCGACGGGGCGTCGTCGCCGGACGAACTGGCGTCATCGCCAGAGCGAACTGACGCACCACCGCCGTCAGACCGAATGTTCGCGTGGTTGCCCGGCGGTTGGGAGTCGGGTCGACGCTGCGCATCACTCGTGAACTGAACGACGCCGTCGACGAGGACGACGAACGCGAGTGCGCCGAGGACGTCGACGACGAGGTCAGTGGCGGTGTCTTCAGCGTAGTACGCTGCCGACCACCCGTACCAGAAGTCCTTGAACAGGTACTCGTACAGTTCGAAGCCTGCACCGATGGCGAAGATGATGCCGGCGACGACGACTGGAGCGCGATTCCCGTCGAACGTCCGCGGGAAGACGAGGAACAACACGCCAGCGACGCCGAACCCCGACAGGGAGTGTGTCAGCAGGTCCCACCACCAAATCTTCGTGTAGATGCCGTAGGCCAGCCCACCGAAGTGGAGGCCACTGACGAAGAGTGCCCACAGACCGACGAACGCCCAGAGCCACGGCTCTCGCGAGAGTGCGACTCGGCTCATCGCCGCCTGTGACGTACCGTCGTCAGCAGGTCGTTCGGCAGGCTGGACGCTATCCATAGTTGATATACGCGGGGGGAGGGCATAGTTAGGGACTACTGTCGGTTAGATAGTTACAACCTATTGATAAATGCTTTCTCCCTCACAGTGGTGGATGTGTGACACTCACAAGCACGAGAAACGGTCGCCCGTGGGTCGAATGTGTGTCTGCTCGTCAGTCCATCCACGGGGGGTTGTCTCGGGGTGGTGAGAACACGTCGATACCGACTACCGTCTCGTCGCCACGGTTCTCTGCACCGTGCGGTTCGCCACCCGCGAGTGAGTACGAGTCGCCGGGGCCGACGACGATTTCCTCGCCGTCGTCGCCCGCAACGAAGGTCAATTCGCCAGCGACGATGTACCCCACCTGTTCGTGCGGGTGGTCGTGAACTGGAACCGACGCGCCGGGTTCGATACGAAAGTGCTGAACGTTCATCTCGTCGCCGCCAGCGAGGAGTGCGAGGTACACGTCGTCCGCCGCTTCGGTTGGTTCAACGTCGTCGATGGAGATGCGGTCCATGGTGACAGGCCACTCGCTGCCGAGATAAAACCGACGGGCGTGACCCAGTCACGCCCCCGAACGTTCAAATCAGATGACGGGCAACTCACGAGTATGTACGCGGTGGTCGGGTGTACGGACTGTGCGAACATGTGGTTGCTCTCGAACCCACAGGAGTCGAAGACGGCGACGTGCCCGCGGTGCGGCACGCGACACCAGACGAAGAGACTTCGGCGGTTCTTCGAGTCGGAAGACCGTGACGCCGCGAGACAGGCGCGGGCGGCGCTCTTGGCGAAGAAACACGGCGACAGCGAGGCGTTCGCGCAGGTGGCACACGTCTCGGAACTCGACAGACAGGTCGACGAGTCGGGTATCGACGACCGCGAGTACCTCGAAGAGTCGGGACTCGACGCCGACAAAGTGTTCGATGCTGGCGAACAGGCGAAACACGGGCGCGCCGCGTCGTCTGGGTCGGTGGACCGCGTGACTGCCGTCAAAGACGCAGTTCGGAACGGCGACAGGCCGACCGAGGACGAAATCGTGGCCGCGGTGAGCGAACAGGGGGTCCCGGACGAAAAAGCCCGCGACGTGCTGGAGAGACTCCGCCGCCGTGGTGAGGTGTCCGAGTCTGGCGGCCGGTACCGCGTCCTCTGAGCGTTCGAGGTCGGCTTTCGTTTCAGAGGTACCCGAGGAGTTTCGCGATGGTGAGTGCGGAGGCGACGACACCCAGTACCAACTTCAGGAGTCGTAGGCCTCGCGCGAGACGCCGCACGTCGTGGTCGTCGTCCGATTCAGGGTCGATACTGGAGGTGGGTACGGACATGGGTTGGGGTGGGAGTGTGGATACGCCCGCGGGTGCTCACCGACGGACGCTTGTGAACCTACCAGCGAGAAAGGATTAAAATCGAGCCACGGGTGCGGAGTGAAAGTGAACGAAGACGCGAGACGCCGAATCGGTCGATGGAGTGCGCTAGAGCACGAGAGGCGCACGAACGAAGCGTCGACTCTCCAGTGAAACTAAAGAACGATGCGGGAAGCACCGGCACCATCTAGCCCCGAACCCGACTGGCACACTCGATGAGGTTGCGAGCGGCGACGAGCGAGAGGCAGAAACGCACTGGTCGGCGCCCCTCCACCGAGACTGTTTACCGTTTCACAGCGACCGGCGGTGGTCGCGGTACCTCGTCCGCGCTGGTCATCGTCTTCGCGCCCCAGACCAATGCGAGGACCACGACCAGTCCGACCCACGAGACGGTCGCAATCGCGTCGGCACGCGGCGTGACCGCGATTATCTCACCCGTGAAGTTGACCATCCCGTGTAAGATGATGATTGCGAGCGTACTGCGAGTAGTGTTGTTGAACACCCAGCTAAACGCCCCGGAGAGGCCGACGACCCCGACCATGAACGTCCAGAACTCCAGTGTCCCGACGCCGAGTCCCGACTGGTACGTCCCGTCGACGAAGAACAACGGGAGGTGCCACACCGCCCACACGATACCCAAGATGACGCTCGCGGTCAGGGCGTTCCAGCGGAGTTGAAGCCGGTCTAACACGTAGCCGCGCCATCCTAACTCCTCGACGAACGGTGGAAGCGTCGCGAAGAATATCGCCGGAAGTATCGCGAGCGGACTCACTGCGAAGCCTCTGACGCCTTCACTCCACGTTGCACCGGTCCCTCCGAGGAGGATATCCGCTACTGCTCCCACGAGGTTAATCGCGAGTGGGAGGAACAAGATGACGAGGAACCACTTGACCCCAATTCGACTGACATCCGTGAGGCGTCTCCAGAAGTCCCGTCGGCCCTCCTCACCGTAGACGAGGTACGTGAACCCGATACCGGCGATACCCGGGCCGGCGAGTCCAGCGAGCAACAAGACCAACCCTGTGGCGCTTTCGAACGAGATGCCGAGTGCGATAGCGACCAACCAAAACGACCACGTGATGAAATACGTAACACCGAAAAATACCCACGGACTCCCGGTAGACGTTCTCGTTTCACCCACCGACACCTGCGTTGTTTCGGTCATTGCGACCTGTATGTACGTGAGGTGTAGGCTTCAAGCGAAGACTCGGTTCTCATTTCATGGGGACGTTTAACGGTCAAAAAACCAGATAGCAGGCCTCTAGGTACAGAAATCGGCAATTCCGGGATTGGGTTGCCGACCCAGTTCGACGTGCGTGCAGAGAGGAGTGTGAGTTCGTGGGCGAGTGACCCGACGGCCAACACTCGGAGAGAACATCGGCGTTTGCCGGCACCCGACAGACGGGACGAGTCTACTGGAGTTCGTCGAACGAGTCGAACTCGTCCCAGCACGTGCACTCGAGGTCGTCCAGTGAGGTGACTTCGTCCGGAAGGTCCGTAATCGGGATGGTCGAACCTGCTTCCTCGCACCCCCGCATGTGTACACTGAAATCAGTGCTTGACATGGTAAACATGCTCGTGACTCGCCGTGGCACAACTATAAATTGAACCGATATTCTGAGGGTGTGAAAATCGTCCGCGAGTCGGACAGTTGGGGCGAGACGCCCCGAGAGACCGGGACGCTCACAGCAGCGCCACCGTCAGGTGACAACAGTTCTCGGCGAAACCCAGTTACCGACCGAGTTTCGCGTGGGCGCTCGAAAGGTGCCGCGACGCGAGCGCAGAGAGGAGCGAGAGTTCGCCGGCGAGTGACCCGACGGCGATACACTCGGCGAGGGCGTCGGCGTTCGACCCCGCAGGGTCGCCACCGCCACGGATGCCGAGGATGTCGAGGCCTTCGGCCTGCGTCGGCAGTTTCGTCCCGCCACCGATGGTTCCGACTTCGAGTGAGGCGAGCGACACCGACACGTATAGGTCGCCGTCTTGGACCTCGGCCGTCGTGATAGCGTTCGCACCTTCGACGACTTGCGCTTCGTCCTGCCCGGTAGCGAGGAACATCGCGGCCACGACGTTGGCGACGTGGGCGTTGAAGCCGAGACTCGCGGCCTTCGCAGACCCAACGAGGTTCTTGCGTGTGTTGAGTTCGGCGATGGCCTCGGGCGTGGTGTGGAGCCGTTCTTCGACGACGTCGCGCGGGATGCGAACGTCGGCGGTGACGCTTCGGCCGCGGCCTTCGACGGCGTTGATGGCGGCGGGTTTCTTGTCGGTACAGAGATTCCCCGAGAGGGCGACGAGCGACCCGGTGGTCTCGGATTCGACCACGTCACAGGCCGCCTCGGTGGCGATGGTGACCATGTTCATTCCCATCGCGTCTTTCGAGTCGTACCGGAACCGCAGGTAGACGGAGTTCCCGACGACGTACGGCGTCACGTCGAGGAGTTCGCCGTGATTCGTCGTCTCCTCGGCGGCCTCTTTCAGCGCCTCGAAGTTGTCGCGGGTCCACGAGACGAGTGCTTCGGCCTCGGCCACGTCGGCGACGCGGAAGACTGGTGCACGAGTCATCCCGGACTTGAGAACACGCGCGGTCGCACCGCCAGCGCTGTTGATGACCGAACACCCGCGGTTGACCGACGCGAGGAGTGCGCCTTCGGTCGTCGCCAGCGGCAGGTACTTCTCCTCGGAGACGGCGGCCCCATTCACGGTGACGGGACCGGCGACACCCAGCGGTACCTGGATGGTACCGACCATGTTCTCGATAGCCGTTTCGGCGGCCTCCGCGGGGAAGCCGTAGTTGCCAACGGCGTCGAGCGAGGCACCCGACTGCTCTTCGACGAGGAGGCGGCGTGCTTCGGCGGCGACGTCGGCGTCGGCGTGTGCTTCGAGTTCGTGGAGGCGGAGTTCGCCCTCCCGAACGCGGTCGGCGAGGGACGCGGCGTCTGTCATGCTCCGACGTTTCCCGCGCCGGCCCTAACGGTTTCCGGTTCTTCGAGCGACCCGGCCGGTCCCTCCCCATCCCGAACGATTTTGGCCTCCCGCGTCGGGGTCGAAGGTATGACTGCGGCAGCGGACCTCGTACTGACGAACGCGGCGGTACACACGCTCGAATCACCGGACGAGACGCACGAAGCGGTCGCTATCCGCGGCGGTGAAATCGTCCGTGTCGGCCGTGCGTTCGACGTGGAACTGCTCGTCGGCGTCGAGACGCGGGTTATCGATTGCGACGGCCGAGTCGTCCTCCCCGGATTCGTCGACGCCCACACGCATCTCCCGATGGTCGGCCGGTCGCTCGTCCACGCCGACCTCTCGAAGGCGGACTCGGTCGCCGATGCGGTCTCACTGCTCGAAGACCGCGCATCGGAAGTGGACGACGGAGCGTGGGTTCTCGGATTCGGCTACGACGAAAGCACGTGGGACGAGTCGCGCTACCTCACTCGCGACGACCTCGACTCAGTCTCCGAAACCGCTCCTGTCGTCGCCTTCCGCGAAGACCTCCACACTGCCGGCGTGAACTCAGTCGTCCTCGACCGGTACGGCGACCGGATGGCCGCCGAAGGCGTCCAGACTGACAGTGACGACGAAGACGGAGAACCGACGGGCGTCATCGTCGAAGAGGCGGTCGACGTACTCTGGGACGCGACCGAACCGGACCGAGACGAGATGACCAGACTCGTCCGCGCCGCACAGGAGTACGCTACCGCCCGCGGCGTCACCGGCGTCCACGACATGGTCCGTGGGTCTCGCGCGCCCGAGGTCTATCGTGACCTCGCCGAGGCAGGCGAGTTGGACCTTCGAGTCCGAATCAACTACTGGTCTGACCACTTCGCGTCTCTCCACGAAGTCGGCCTTCGGACGAACCACGGTGACGGACTCGTCCAGACTGGTGCCATCAAGACGTTCACTGACGGTAGTTTCGGCGGGCGAACCGCGAAAGTCACTGAACCGTACGCAGACGCCCCCGACGAGACTGGACAGTGGGTCGTCGCACCAGACGAACTCCACGAACTCGTCGCCGAGGCAGACGACGCGGGCTACCAACTCACGGCGCACGCCATCGGCGACGACGCAATCGACACCGTCCTCGACGCCTACGCGGAGACGGCCGACCCCGGCACTGCTCGCCACCGTGTCGAACACGTCGAACTCGCCTCCGACGAAGCACTCGACCGATTCGCTGACACAGGCGTCGTCGCCTCCGTCCAACCGAACTTCCTGAAGTGGGCCGGCGAAGACGGCCTCTACGACGCGCGACTCGGGGACCGACGCCTCCAGACGAACCGCTACCGTGACCTCCTCGACGCCGGTGTGAACCTCGCGTTCGGTAGTGACTGCATGCCGCTCGGACCACTCCTCGGCATCGACCTCGCCACCGACCACCCGAACCCCGAGCAGTCGCTCACTGTGACCGAAGCGCTCCGGGCCTACACCTCGGGCGGGGCCTACGCCGGGTTCGACGAAGACCGACTGGGCACTATCGCACCGGGGTACGCTGCCGACTTCGTCGTCCTCGACGAGTCGCCGTGGGAGTCGGAGTCAATTCGCGACATCGGCGTCGCGATGACCATCGTCGACGGACGTGTCGTCTTCGAGGCACGCGACTGAATGCAGACGGGTCTCCGCTCTCCAGTCGCGAAATACTACGCCTACAAGACGACCGAGTTCGTCTCCTTTACGGCCGCAATCTGGATTCTGTTCGTCCGGTCACGCGGTCTCTCGTTCGCCGAGGTCGGCGCACTCAACAGCGTCTGGTGGCTTGCCCTCGTCGCCAGCGAGATTCCGACGGGATACGTCGGCGACCGACTCGGCCGTCGCTCGGCGATGGCGCTCGGAACGGCAATCATCGCCGTCTCGACAGTGGCGATGGGCCTCTCGTCCACGTTTCTCCAGTTCGCTGTCGTCTACGGCACGTGGGCAGTCGGTCAGACTTTTCGGTCCGGGAGCGACGACGCGTGGCTCTACGACTTGCTCGGTGAGACCGACGAGACACAGGAGTTTGCGAACGTTCGCGGGAGAGCGACCGGCGTCGGCCTCGCTATCGGCGCGGTGACCACGCTCGCAGGCGGTGTCATCGCCGATGCGACGAACTACTCGGTTCCGTTCTTCGCGACGGCGGCCATCACGGCTCTCGGGATTCCGATTCTCCTCTCGGTCCCGGAGACGGGGAGCGATGGAGACGGGTTCACCCCGAAGAAAGCCGTTCGCGTCATCCGCGAGAAGTTGACGCGCCCACCCCTCCGGGGGTTCGTGGTCTACTTCGCGCTCCTGTTCGGCGTCGTCAACATGGCGTACATCTTCGACCAGCCAATCGTCCGCGACGTGGCACTCGGTCTGGGCGTTCCCGAATCTGCGACGAATACGGCGGTGAGCGCCTCCTACGCCGTCTTCTCGCTCGCTGCCGCCGCCGCGAGTTACCGTGCCGGGTGGATTCGTGACCGAATCGGGATTCGTCGGTGGTTCCTCGTCGCACCCGTCCTCGTCGCACTCGCCTTCGGGTCGCTCCCGCTGTTCGGCCCGCTTGCCTTCCCCGCGTTCATCGTCGCGCGCGCCGTCACGAACTCGTCTGTCGTCCTCGGGAACCAGTACGTCAACGACCGGGTCGATTCCGTCGGCCGCGCGACGGTCCTTTCGGCCGCCGGAATGCTCTACTCGCTCGCTGTCGTCCCGTTCGAACTCGCCGGTGGCGTCGTTGCAGACGCGGTTTCTCCGACCGGTGCGCTCGCCGCGTTCGGCGGGGTCCTCCTCGTCGGGTCGGCGGTGTTGTGGACGGTCGAACGGCCGGTGTGACCGTAGATTCATATCACAGCCATCTGAACGAGAACCATGTCGTTCAGGTCATCTGTCAATTCCTCCGCCGAATCGAGCGCCTCGCTCGCCGTCGAGGCTGGGTTCGTCGTGGCCGCGCTTCTGGGCGTGGCTCTCTGGCAGTTCTTCGTCGACACGACCGCCTCGGGAGTGGCACAGCCGCTCCTTCGACGCGGGGGTATCCTCGTCGGCAGTCTCGTCACCGGTGGCATCCTACTCGCCGGCCTCACGGTGTACGCCAGTGTGTACACCAGCGTCCGTGACATCGACGTTCCATCGACCGGTCCATCGGCCAGTGACGCCGGAGTCATCGCTCTCACCGTACTCGGTCCTGCGGTCCTCGTCGGTGCGACGAAACTGGTTGGTTCCGTCACGGGCGTCACGTACGGGTCGCTCACGAAGACTGGGTACGGTGCTGATGCGACCCTCGCGGCGGTGTTCCCACTCACCGGGTTGGAACTCGTCGTCGGTGTCCCCGTCCTCGTACTCGTCTCGCACGTCTTCGTCCAGTCGAGCTTTCGGCGCGTCGCAACCGACCGAGTGGCTATCGCCGCGACGACGGTGACGACGGTGTTCGTGCTCGTGAACGTGAACCGCGGACTGGTCTTCGTTCCCAACGTCGGCCGACTCGCCGCCGCCGCGGTGTTCCTGCTTCTGCTCGGTGTCGCGCTGACTGTCTCCGTGCGCACGACACGTGACTGGACACGTGTGCTCTGTTACGTCCCCGCCCTCGGATTCGTCGTCGTCGTCATCGGGTCCGAACTCGTCACAATCGGGTCGGTTGCCGTCGCACTGTTCGTCCTCTCGCACGCTCTCGTCCTCGGTATCGCCGCTTACGCCCACGAACGAACTCGGTCGCTCTTCGTGCCGGCGCTCGCGTACATCTCACTGATTGTGAGTACCGACGCGGTGGTGTTCTTCTTCGAAGCGGGATTGTAGCGGACGACTGACTTCGGCCGTCCCGAAGGGAAAACCCCTTACTCCCGGTCGTCGCACTCGCGGGCAATGGGCTTCTTCGACGACCTCCACGACCGCATCGAGAAGGTGAACAGCGTCGTCTCGGTCGGCCTCGACGCCGACATCGACCGCATCCCCGAACACCTCCTCGACAAGGACCTCCCGCGGTGGGCGTTCAATCGACGCATCATCGACGCGACCCACGAGCACGCGGCGGCCTACAAGCCGAACGCGGCGTTCTACGAAGATGCCGACGGGTGGCGTTCGCTCCGCGAGACCATCGCCTACGCACACGGGAAAGGCGTCCCCGTCCTCCTCGACGCCAAGCGCGCCGACATCGGCAACACGACCCGAAAATACTCCGAGATACTCGATTACGCGGACGCCATCACCGTCAATCCCTACATGGGCCGCGACTCCATCCAACCGTTCCTCGACCGGGAAGACAAGGGTGTGTTCGTCCTCTGTCGAACCTCGAACCCCGGCGGGTCAGACCTCCAGTCGCTCGAACTCGCGTCGGGCGAACCGCTCTACGAACGCGTCGCGGCGCTCTGTGACCTCTGGAACGAACACGGGAACGTCGGCCTCGTCGTCGGCGCGACGGGTCCCGACGAGTTAGAACACATCCGCGAACAGGTTCCCGACCTGCCGTTCCTCGTCCCCGGCGTCGGCGCACAGGGTGGCGACGCGGAAGCGGCAGTCGAGTTCGGCCTCGCCGACGGCGTCGGCCTCGTGAACTCGTCGCGCGGCATCATCTTCGCCGGCGAGGGCCAAGACGAACACTTCGACAAGGCCGCCGGGCAAGCGGCAAAACGACTCAAGACCCGTCTCAACCAGTTCCGCTGAAGGACGTTCGCTGTCGACTTCTCGCGGACTCAGTCGACGAGTCCTTCCGAGCGAAGGTGTTCGAGTCGTTCCGCTCTCGTGTCGAACGTCCGACCGCACACGTCACACACGAACCCATCGTCTCTGTCGTCGGTCGCCGAGTCACTCATATCTGTGGCAACGTGGACCGGCCGTATCACCGTTTCCCGTGACTGTGCGGGACGTGTCGAACCACCGCGGTCCGCGGAGGCCCGCACCCACACCAGCGAGACGTTTACTGGGGTGCGCGCCATAGTACGTTCGTGGACCGGGACCGACTCGTCATGGGCCTCGCTGCGGTGTTCGCGGGCATCACCATGCTCCTCGTCGTGCTGGCCTTCGCGTACCGCCAGTTACTCATCCTGTTCGTCGCCGTCCCGTTCGGCGCGACGACGTACTTCATGTACTCCCACGTCAGCGGGCGGTTAGAGGAACGATTCCGCCGAACCCGTGCCCGAGCGAGCACTGGCCGCGTGGGGTTCCAGTCGGAACGGCGGCGGGCGAGTCGCCAAACGACCGGTGGATTCGGTGCAGGCCCCCGCGGCGACCCACGGCAGGGACCGGGAGCAGGGCGCTTTGGAGACGGTGGTGGGCAGAATCGCCGGCGGCGTGAATACCAGCGGGTACGCCCGCCCAAAAACGCCGTGAGCAAGCAAGAGGCACTCCGAACCCTCGGACTCGACGCCGACGCCACCGCCGCGGATGTAAAGCAGGCGTACCGAGAACGCGTCAAAGAGACGCACCCAGACTCGAAGACAGGGGACGAAGAGGCGTTCAAGCGCGTCACGCGGGCCTACGAGCGCCTGTCGGAGTGACCTCAGTCTGAACGCCACGCGATTCGGCGTGTCTCGTGACGCCCAGATAGCCCACTGAGGAGTCTGTCGTCTCTGTTGAGTGATATTAACATGGTAACCACTACCGCGGAAAGCGTTTTCACGGTTGGTTTCCTACGGCCGCCCATGAGCGCTGACCGGGCTCTCCTGAACGAGGCCCTCGAGCGCGGTGAGGAAGAAGGCGGCAACGTCGAGTTCAAAGAACGCCTCACTCGTGCCGTTCATTTGGCAGATGGTCGGATGGAGTCGCTCGCGGCCCAACTCCGACACAGAGTGCTCTCCGGTGACGGAGTCGCGACGTACGTTGTCGGCGTCACCGACGACGGCGGAATCGCCGGCATCTCGCCGGACGACTTCTCCGAGACGATGGACGTCCTCTCCTTACTCGCCGAAGAGGCGGGTGCCCACATCGAAGACGTCGAGACGTGGGGCGTCGGCGAGAGCGCCGAACGTGGTCTCGTCGGCGTCGCGACCATCCGCGAGGGGGCGATGCTCGACGTGGACGACGACCACATCGTCGTCGGTACCGCCGGCCACGTCGACCACGGAAAGTCCACGCTCGTGGGGTCGCTCGTGACCGGCCAAGCGGACGACGGAAACGGCGGGACGCGGTCGTTCCTCGACGTGCAACCGCACGAAGTCGAACGCGGCCTCTCTGCCGACCTCTCGTACGCAGTCTACGGGTTCGCCGACGACGGCCCGGTCCACATGCGAAATCCGCACCGTAAGTCCGATCGGGCGCACATCGTTCAGGAGGCCGACCGACTGGTCTCGTTCGTCGATACCGTCGGCCACGAACCGTGGCTTCGGACGACGATTCGCGGCCTCGTCGGGCAGCGACTCGATTACGGTCTCCTCGTCGTCGCCGCCGACGACGGGCCGACGCGGACGACCCGAGAACACCTCGGTATCCTCCTCGCCATGGAACTGCCGACGATAGTCGCCATCACGAAGGCGGACGCCGTCTCCGAAGAACGACTCGACGACGTCGAACGCGATGTCGAGCGACTACTCCGTAACGTCGGCCGAACCCCGCTCAGCGTCGAACGCCACGGCGTCGAGGCCGCTGTCGACGAGATTAGCGAATCCGTCGTCCCAATCGTCCTGACGAGCGCCGTCGAGATGGCGGGTATCGAGGAACTCGACCACATGTTCGAGTCGCTCCCGAAGCGAAGCGCCGCAGAGGGCGACTTCAAGATGTACATCGACCGGACGTACTCGGTCACCGGTGTCGGCGCAGTCGCCTCCGGAACCGTCAACTCCGGTGCAGTCGAAGCGGGCGACTCTCTCCTCTTGGGCCCGATGGCAGACGGGTCGTTCCGAGCGGTCGAAGTCCGCTCCATTGAGATGCACTACCACCGTGTCGACAGAGCGAACGCCGGGCGCATCGTCGGCATCGCCCTCAAAGGCGTCCGTGAGTCGGCAGTCGAACGCGGGATGGTGTTGCTCCCGGCTGACGCCGAACCGACCGCTGTCCGTGAGTTCGAAGCGGAGGTGATGGTCCTCAACCACCCGACGCGTATCCGCGAGGGCTACGAACCGGTCGTCCACCTCGAAACCGTCTCCGAGGCGGCTATCTTCCACCCCGAGGGTGGGCAACTCCTCCCCGGAGACACAGGGAAGACCCGCGTCGAGTTCAAGTTCCGGCCGTACTTCGTCGAAGAAGGACAGCGGTTCGTCTTCCGCGAGGGACGGTCGAAAGGCGTCGGGACCGTGACGAGCGTCGAGTAAGCCCGCTTAGCCTTCGACAGCGACGTATCCGCCTTCTTTTCGCCCCGCGAGTCCGAACAGCACCGCCCAGTCCAGCAAGTCAGACACACGGCCACGCCAGCGTGTCTCCCACCCGTTCGGGTCGCGGTGCCGTTCCCAGTTCGGGACCGTCGGTTCGAACGCGTCGAAGACGGCGGCGACCGACTGTGGGTCCTCGTCGAGGGCGTCGAGAACCTCTTCAGCACCGAAGACGTGGGCGACGAACGCCTCTCCGAGGTCGTCGACCGTCTGCTCGTCGCGGATGCGCTCGAACCCGCGACTCGTCTCGCGGGCGAGTCCGAGCGACTGACAGAACACCAGCCAATCGCGGCCTTCGTCCGGCGTCACGTCTAACCGCGTCGCGAGGCGGCCACAGCAGTCGTCCTCGGACCCCGGAATCAACGGAACGGCGCGGTGTGCCTCCCAGAGGCGGTCCAGTTTGTCCGGTGCGGGTGGGACCGGCTTTCGCCTCACAGTCCGAACGACTCGGCGAGGACCTCTTCGTCTGTCTCACCGAGCGTGTAGGTGGGGCCGTCGATAACGTCGATAGTGGCCTGTGCGGGGCCGAACACGCCGGGGTCGACCTCGTCGAAGTCCCACTCGGCGTCGTCGAACACGTCTTCGAACGGGACGCCGTACTCGTCGCCGGCAGTCGAGATAGCCTGGTCGAAGTCGTCGAAGTCCTCGGCGACGGTGAGGTGGACCCTCCCGCCGTAGGCGACGGCGTCGTTCGTTCGACTCATGGCGACGCTCTCGTCGTAACTGACCGGGGCGAGTGGTGCCGACCCGGTGGCCGAGACGATACTGGCCGGTTCGTAGCCCGCTTCGAACAGGTTGAACACGGCGAGTTCGGCCGCACGGGCCGCACCCGTGACGCTCCCCGCGAGTGACCCAGTGGCGTACGTCGGCAGGAAGACGGCGCTGGGTTCGACACCACACATGTCGGCGACGTGCTCTGCAACCTCGTCGGTCGGGAGGTCGATGCTCTCGACGGTGAGGGCCGTCAGGTCGAACTCGTCGTAGTACCCGAGGTGGTGGAACTCCTCTTCTTCGCCGACGAGGGCGCGCGCGGGCCCGGACCCGAGTCCGTCGTAGTCGTCGAAGACGAGTTCCCACCCTGCCTTCTGCGAACAGAGCAGGGCGAGTGCGGGACGGTCCGTCGACAGTTCGACCACGGGGCGCGGCGTGCCCGCCACGTCACCCATCCGTGTCTGGACCGTCGCGAGGCCGGCGGTCTGAATTTCGGCGAGGAGCATCCCCGCTTCGACACCGCCGTCGGCGTCGACGCCGAAGTCGATGACCGTCGCACCGGAGTCGAGTTCGTAGCCCTCGATGCCGAGTTCGTCGGCGAAGTCGAGCGCTTCGTCCACCAGTTCGATGGCCATTCGATTGATGCTTTCCATGCGCGGCGATTACGCGCCTTCGGCTAAAGGGTTTGTCAGTCGGACGCTCTCCGACGTGCGTGGACGTGTCTCGAAGTGGGTGAGACGAGTGGGCGAGCAAGCAGGACGAGAGTCGGACGCGACTCACTCGGCGTCGCGCTTGGCGGGGCGTCCGAGGTGTTTTTCGACCGCCGAAACTTTGTCCGCAGCACGCTGGTCGCTGGTCCGTTTGTCGTCGACCTTCAGGAACGTGCTCACTCGGTCGCCGTCGACCGCTTTGTGCGCCGCACCAACCGCGGCGAGGAGTTCGTCGATGTCGTCCGCTTCGATGACCGTCCCCATCGGGTTGGTCTCGTACGACACGTCGAAGTCGTCGAGGGCGGCGACCGCCTTGGCGACTTCGCTGGACATGCTCCCTTCGACGACCGGTGCGACACTCAACATCGCGATGACTGTCATACTGTAGACTCCGCAGTGCAAGACAGTAAAACAAGGTGTTGAGCGGCTAACACGTCAGTTTTCGAACCGACGAGGCTTTCTGCCTGACAGTCATAGATTCCTGTATGTCTCGCAGTGGACTAACTCGACTGGTACTCGTCTTCGTGGCGACGATTCTCATCGGAGTCGTCCTCGGGTCGGCGATTGGTGGGGCCGTCGGGTACTCGACAGAGTGGACGGCGACGGGTGCCGTCTTCGGTATCGCAGTCGGACTCTTCACCTCGAAGCGGTAGTCCCGGGCAGTCGATTTTCAAGTCGGCCTTTTTCTCTCCCGACGACGTATCGGATTCCATGAATCCACGGGTCTCGCGTGCGCTCACTCTCACGCGGGCAATCTTCCACGAAGCGCGCGCCGAGCGACTCACCTTCATGGCGGGAAGCATCGCTTACGGGGCGTTCGTCTCGCTTCTCCCACTGTTTCTCCTCGTGCTCGCCGCGATATCGATTATCGGGAGTGCCGACCTCCGACAGAGTGTCATCGTCCTCATCCAAACCGCCCTGACGCCGGGTGCGGGTGACATCATCATCGCCGAACTGGAGGCGACGAGTCGCCTCACGAGTCTCTCACTCGTCGGTGTCCTCGTCCTCCTGTGGGGGACGCTTCGCATCTTCCGCGGCCTCGACACTGCCTTCTCGGACATCTACGAGTCGGAGGCGGCCAACACGTTCGCCGACCAACTCAGAGATGGCATCATCGTCCTCGTCACCGTTTCGCTCGCCCTCGTCGCCGGCGGTATCCTCGAATCGTCGCTCCCGCACCTCGTCGGAAGCGTCGGATGGGTCGTCTACCGAGGTGTGCTCGTCTTGCTCCTCTTCGCGACGTTCTACCCGATGTACTACATCTTCCCCGACGTGGACGTGTCGTACCTCGAAGTCGTCCCCGGAACACTCGTCGCCGCCGTCGGGTTGACCGCCTTCGGGTCGCTCTTCCGACTCTACATCCACTTCAGCAGTCGGTCACCCGAGTCGAGTGTCGTCGCCGGTATCCTCGTCCTCCTGACGTGGTTGTACTTCAGTGGTCTCGTCATCCTCTTCGGCGCGACGGTGAACGCCGTGCTCTCGAATCGTTCTCGCGACGTGAACGTCCGCCCACTCCTCGGTGGTATCCCACTCGACTCACAGGCCGCCCGGACGACCAGACGAGAGGTGGTACGGGCTATCGACCAAGTAGATGCTCTCGTCGCGGCAAACCCGGACGAAGACATCAGCATCAGCGTCGGGGACGAGACGATACGGATTCCGGGTCCCGAGAAGGTCGTCGTCGATAGCGACGTCAGTCGATTCCTCCCGGAGGGACCGGTTCGGTTAGAGTTCAGATGGTCGTCGTGGCCAGACAGTCAAGATGACTGACTACGTGGATTATGTGTTCTGCGACCGTACGTCCTGTATGGCCATCAAGACACCCGCACACCCGACACGACCGCTCGAAGGCGACCACACGACGTGGGAGACTGTCGAGACGAGTTCGACCACCGCGTCTCGGGCCGTCTTGCCACCCGTCGTCGTGGAAAACCGAACCATGGGTCACCACCACTTCGGCGAAGCACACCTCGTCTGGCAGTGCGACGACTGCGGCGAGGTCGGCACACTGACCGCCTTCCCGACGTCCTGCCCGGACTGTGGGGCGGCACGCGAAGCGCTGTTCTACTACACCGAGGACTGACCCCCGACGCCGCGAGTGCCCATCTTCGGCTCCGACCGCGACGGTTTTCCCGCTCGCAATCGACCAGCGAGTATGTACCTCTCTCACCCCGTCCGACGGATGCGTGACGACCCATTCGACGACGAGACGGCGGAACTCCGGGTCGAACCCGTGGACGACGACGCCAGAGTCGTCCTCGACGACCACGTCGCGTCCCTCGGCGGGTCGATAGAGAAGGAACTCCAGTTCGGCGGCGTCGTGGTCGTCCTCGCCGAACCCGACGTAGCAGCACTCTGTGAACTCGACGGTATCGAACGAATCGAGACGGTCGATACGCTCGGGTATTAATTTCTTCTCTCGCACGTGTGCGACGCGCGGGAGTCATTCAACTACGTCTTCGTCGACACTCTCGTGTGAAAATTCGAGTCGTGGGAAGGGCGCTTACTCGAGGTCGACGGTGAGGTCACCACTCTTCCGGAACTGTTCGTGAGTAATCTCGAACGGTATCTTGACGGTCTTCGGGAGGCCCGGCGAGACGACGGCCTGTTCGGTCTTCTCTTGTCGTTTGTCTCCCGACTTCGCGACAGCCTTGACGGTCCGTTTTTCGTCGCCGTCACCGGTATTCCGCAGTTGCACGACGGCGACCACGTTTCCGTCGGTCCCTCGTTCGAAGTTCCAATCCGTTATCTCGACCGCTTCGGTTGTTGCCATACCGAGACGCACGTCGGACACATGTAAAAATGTTGACTTAAATTTACTCGTGGAACCATTTTTCGGAAAGACAGTCACTGGACCGGCGGTGTCTCTCGCTCACGAAGTTCGTTCAGACGGGAGGTTCGTCCGAAGTGCGTCGGCTGGGAGTCCCGCGAACCGAGTGAGGGGGACTCAGGAACTCCCGGGAACGAACGAAGTGAGTGACCGGTGTGACGGGATTGAACCGAGTCGAGGCGGTTTCCTCACTCCACAGAAACTCGGAGTCTATCGACTCCTCGTTTGGTTCCGTTCAGAAAGTGCGTCGGCTGGGATTGTGAACTTCACTCGCTCACTTCGTTCGCTCGCTAGTTCAAATCCCAGAGTGTCGCATTCACAACTCACAGTCCGAGCGACACGCACAGCGGTCGCTCGGAAGGTAGGTTCGGTGGAGAAGTGCGTCGGCTGGGATTTGAACCCAGGTTGTGACCATGGCAAGGTCACGTGATACCACTACACTACCGACGCATGAGGTGGAAGTGCGCTGGCTGGGATTTGAACCCAGGTTGTGACCATGGCAAGGTCACGTGATACCACTACACTACCAGCGCATTCCGCGTGTATCGTGGCGCTTGCTGCGTTTCAGGATAATGCCGGGTTGATAAATAAGACTTGCGAAACGGGGGAGAAATCGGGTGACAGCGCGGCACCTGCTACCACGTGAGATTCGGTTCTCGGGACCTGTCGAAAACCGTGTAATTCACTCACACACGTCGTTCGTCAATCCTCCACAAACTGGTGCGTGGGAGCCTCTATCACCCCAGATTGGATTCGCTACTCTTTTAGGTAGGCCCCCGGTAGAAACGCCACAGTCTAGACGATACGAGGATGAATCCGGCATGAAACTCAGCGTACTCGTGCCGACCTCACTCGTCCGGGAAGCCGAAGACCAACGCGAGGCAACTCGCAAACTCGGCTACGTCGCCCGCGCGGCGGCGGTCTTCCGGGCGAACGAACTCGTCATCTTCTCCGACGAAGATGGCGAAACCAGGTGGGGCGGCGAGTTCGTCGAAACCGTACTTCGGTACGCTGCGACACCCCCATACCTCCGGAAGGAAGTGTGGGGCAAGCGTGACGAACTCCGGTACGCTGGGATTCTGCCTCCCGTTCTCGTCTCGTCTACGACCGCGGGCGACTCCGACGAGTTGCCTGCGTTGCGAGAAGGAATCGTGACCGAGGTCGGACCTGACGACCGCGTTCGGGTCAATTGCGGAATGCAACACCCGATCTCCCTGTTCGTCCCTCCGGGGATGAACCTCACAGAGGGAGAGCGCGTCGCTGTCAGGATCTCTTCGCGAGAACCGGTCCGTGCGAGGATCGTCGACGAGCCCCTTCCGGGCTTCGACGTATCCCGCATGGACCTCACGGAAGCACTCGGCAGGCCAGATGCGGGCGTGCGAATCGCCACGTCTCGCTATGGCGAGCCGCTGTCAGTCCCCCGTCTGGGAGAACTGACTGCCCGCATCGCCGACGCCGACGGTACGACCGTCGTCTTCGGTTCACCGGGCCGTGGGCTTCCGGACATGCTCGGGATGTCTCCCGAGGATGTTGCAGACGTCGAACCTTCCGGTGGTCCGGGGTTCGACCTCTGGCTCAATACGATTCCGCGACAGGGCAGCGACGTGGTGCGAACTGAAGAAGCGATGTTCGCGTCACTCGCCTCCCTGACACTCACGGAGTGAATACATGCCACAACCAAGCAGACCACGAAAAGGCTCGATGGGCTTCAGCCCACGCAAGCGTGTGACCAAAGAGGTCCCGCGCATCAAGTCGTGGCCAAGTGACGATGGCTCCCCTGCACTGCAGGGATTCGCTGGCTACAAAGCCGGCATGACCCACGTCATGATGGTCAACGACGAAGCGGACTCCCCCCGAGAGGGTATGGAGGAAGCAGTGCCGGTGACCGTCGTCGAGACGCCACCGATGCGTGCTGTCGCTCTTCGCGCCTACGAGCAGACGTCGTACGGTATGAAGCCGAAGACCGAGGTCTGGACGAACGAGTTCCACGACGAACTCGACCGCGTCCTCAACCTCCCGGCAGAAGATACGTTCGAAGAAGACGCCGAAGCGCTTCGCGAGGCCGTCGAGGCCGGCGAAGTCGACGACCTTCGTGTCATCACGCACACGGTCCCGTCTGAACTCAAGAACGTCCCGAAGAAGAAGCCCGACGTGATGGAGACTCGCGTCGGCGGTGGCTCCCTCGTGGAGCGTGCCGACTTCGCCCTCGACCTGATTGCCGAGGGTGGCGAACACGACATGTCCGACGTGTTCCGCGCTGGCGAGTACCTCGACGTCGCCGGTGTCACGAAGGGTAAGGGTACGCAGGGTCCCGTCAAGCGATGGGGCGTCCAGAAGCGGAAGGGCAAGCACGCCCGTCAGGGCTGGAGACGCCGTATTGGCAACCTCGGCCCGTGGAACCCGTCCCGCGTTCGCTCGACGGTTCCGCAGCTCGGTCAGACTGGTTACCACCAGCGCACCGAGCTCAACAAGCGCCTCATCGACCTCGGTGAGGGTGACGACGCCTCCGTCGACGGTGGCTTCGTCAACTACGGTGAGGTCGACGGCAACTACGCGCTCGTCAAGGGCTCGCTCCCGGGCCCCAACAAGCGTCTTCTGCGGTTCCGCCCGGCCGTCCGGCCGAACGACCAGCCGCGCCTCGACCCCGAGGTGCGCTTCGTCTCTACCGCATCGAACCAGGGTTAAACCATGCAGGCAACTATCCGAGACCTGAACGGTGACGACGCAGGCAGCATCGACCTGCCCGAGGTCTTCGAGACGGCTTACCGTCCGGACCTCATCAAGCGCGCTGTCATCGCTGCTCAGGCAAACCGAAAACAGCCGTACGGTTCCGACCCCTACGCTGGCATGCGAACGCCGGCAGAGTCCATGGGAAGCGGTCGCGGCATGTCGCACGACCCACGCCAGAACGGTGTGGCCCGACGTGTCCCGCACGCCGTCTCCGGTCGTCGCGCACACCCGCCGAAGGCCGAGAAGGACCAGGGGAAGGAGATCAACACCAAAGAGCGCAAACTCGCCGTCCGCTCGGCACTCGCCGCCACGGCGAACCCCGAAATCGTCCGCGAGCGCGGTCACCAGTTCGACGACGACCTCGAACTCCCGCTCGTCGTTTCCGACGACTTCGAGGACCTCGTCAAGACGAAGGAGGTCGTCGACCTCCTGCAGTCCCTCGGCGTCTACGCCGACATCGAGCGCTCTGAGGACAACAAGAAGGTGAAGGCCGGCCAAGGGAAGCTCCGTGGCCGCAAGTACACCCGTCCGAAGTCCATCCTCTTCGTGACGGCTGAGGAGCCCTCGAAGGCTGCTCGTAACCTCGCCGGTGTCGACGTCGCCACCGCGGCGAACGTCTCCGCCGAGGACCTCGCGCCCGGTACGCACGCCGGTCGCCTCACGCTCTTCACCGAAAGCGCTCTCGAGGAGGTCGCAGAACGATGAGCATCATCGAGCACCCGCTGGTCACCGAGAAAGCGATGAACCAGATGGACTTCCAGAACAAGCTCCAGTTCATCGTCCACGTCGACGCGACCAAGTCCGAGATTTCGGACGAAGTCGAGTCGCGGTACGACGTGACCGTCGAGAAGATCAACACACAGGTCACGATGAAAGGTAAGAAGAAAGCAACTGTTCGTCTCTCTGAGGACGACGACGCGCAGGAAATCGCGTCGCGAATTGGGGTGTTCTAACCATGGGACGCCGAATTCAGGGCCAGCGTCGTGGTCGCGGTTCGTCCACCTTCCGGGCACCGTCGCACCGCTACAAGGCCGAACTGTCGCACAAGAAGTCCGAGAAGAAAGACACTATCTCGGGTACGGTCGTCGGCATCGAGCACGACCCCGCCCGCAGTGCGCCCATCGCCCTCGTCGAGTTCGAGGACGAACAGCGCATGATTCTCGCGCCCGAGGGAGTCACCGTCGGCGAAGAGCTTCAGATCGGCGTCTCCGCCGAAATCAAGCCCGGCAACACGCTGCCGCTCGCCGAGATTCCCGAAGGTGTCCCCGTCTGTAACGTCGAGCGTCAGCCCGGCGACGGCGGGAAGTTCGCCCGCGCCTCCGGTGTCAGCGCGCAGCTCCTCTCGCACGACCGTAAGGTCGCCGTCGTGAAGCTGCCATCGGGTGAGGTCAAGCGCCTCAACCCCGAGTGCCGTGCCACCATCGGCGTCGTCGCCGGTGGCGGCCGCACGGAGAAGCCGTTCGTCAAGGCAGGGAAGAAGTACCACAAGATGAAAGCGCGCGGTATCAAGTGGCCGCGCGTTCGTGGTGTTGCAATGAACGCCGTCGACCACCCGTTCGGTGGCGGTGGCCGTCAGCACCCCGGTCAGCCGAAGTCCGTCTCGCGGAACGCCCCGCCGGGACGGAAGGTCGGTGACATCGCCTCCAAGCGCACCGGTCGCGGTGGCAAGGGAGGTAAGTAATCATGAGCACGCAATACCGTACCGGCCGCGAAGGTGAGTTCACCTACCGTGGCTACACGCTCGAAGAGCTGCAGGATATGGAGCTCGACGAAGTCGCGGAACTGCTCCCCGCTCGTCAGCGGCGAACCATCACCCGTGGCCTGTCGACCGAGCACGAGAAACTGCTCGCGAAGGTCGAAGACAAGACGGAAGAGGAGACGGCGAACGCACCAGTGCGAACGCACCTGCGTGACATGCCGATTCTCCCCGAATTCGTCGGTCTCACCTTCGCTGTGTACAACGGTCAGGAATTCGAGCGCGTCAAGGTTCAGCCCGAGATGATCGGACACTACCTTGGCGAGTTCCAGCTGACCCGTTCGTCAGTGACCCACGGTCAGGCCGGTATCGGCGCGACCCGGTCCTCGAAGTTCGTGCCGCTCAAGTAAAACCATGGGAATCAATTACAGCGTCGAGGCCGACCCGGACTCCACGGCCAAAGGTATGCTCCGGGACCGGCCCATCAGCCTCAAGCACAGTAAGGCCATCTCCCGCGCCATCAAGGGGATGACCGTCGCCGACGCCGAGGAGTACCTCGAAGCCGTCATCGACGGCGAGCGCTCGGTCCCGTTCAAGCAGCACAACTCTGGTGTCGGTCACCGAAGCGACATCGAGGGCTGGGACGCAGGACGATACCCTGAGAAAGCGTCCAAGGCGTTCCTCGAACTCCTCGAGAACGTCCGCAACAACGCGACCGAACAGGGATTCGACGGACCAGCCATGGAGATTAAACACCTCGCCGCCCACAAGGTCGGCGAACGTCAGGGTCGCAAGCCCCGCGCCTTCGGCCGGGCAGACCCGTGGAACACCCCAATCTGTGACGTCGAACTCATCATCGAAGAGGTCGAGGAATAATGGCTGACGAACACCAATTCATCGAGAACGGACTGCAGCGGTCCCAGATCGACGAGTTCTTCGCCGAAGAACTCGGCCGCGCCGGCTACGGCGGCATGGACGTCGCGAAGACGCCCATGGGTACGCAGATCGTGCTCAAGGCCGAGAAGCCCGGGATGGTCATCGGGAAGGGTGGCAAGAACATCCGTAAGGTGACTCGCGAACTCGAAGAGCGATTCAACCTCGACGACCCCCAGATCGACGTGCAGGAAGTCGACGAACCGGACCTCAACGCCCGGATCGTCGCCGACCGCCTCGCCAACGCACTCGAACGTGGTTGGTACTTCCGTAAAGCGGGCCACACGACCATCGACCGTATCATGGACGCCGGCGCCCTCGGTGCCGAAATCGTCCTCTCCGGGAAGGTCACGGGCGCTCGCTCGCGCGTGGAGAAGTTCAACCGTGGCTACATCAAGCACAACGGTGAACCCGCACAGGAAATCGTCGACGAGGGTCAGGGCGTCGCAGTCATGAAGCTCGGTACCATCGGCGTCACGGTCAAGATCATCCCGCCGGGTGCGCGCCTCCCCGACGACTTCGAAGTCGAGGAAGACGCCCAGCCCGAAGCGGTCGAACAGATCGAAGAGACCGAGAGCGTCGAAGACCTCCTCGAAGAGGAACCGGAAGAGATTCCGGACGTCGCCGAGGACGTCGAAGCAGAGCCCGAGACGGAAGCCGTCGACGAGGAAGTCGTCGAGGAAGCCGTCGAAGAAGTCATCGACGACGAAGAAGTCGTCGAGGACGAAGCGGCCGACGACGACGACGAGGAAGCCGTCGAGGAAGAACTCGACGAAGACGTCGCCGAAGAGGCGGCCGACCTCGTCGCCGAGATGGAAGACGAAGACGAGACGGAGGAAGAATAAATGGCGATCCTCTACACCGAAGAGATTCGCGACATGACGCCCGCAGAGCGCGTCGCCGAGCTCGAAGAGCTCGAGACCGAACTGCTCAACGCCAAGGCCGTTCAGGCCGCGGGTGGCGCACCGGACAACCCGGGGCGCGTCTCTGAACTGAAGAAGACCATCGCCCGAATCAAGACGATTCAGGGCGAAGAAGGCGACCTCGACGAAGAATAAATGCCACTGACACCCGAGACCCTCACGCGACACGAACTCAACGGCCTCTCTGTAGAGGTCGTCGAGGCGGCGAACCCCGACTTGGTCGGGATAGCCGGGCGTATCGTCGTCGAGACGATGCGCACTTTGATGGTCGACGACGGGACTCGGGTGCGGCAGGTGCCGAAACGAGGGGCGACCTTCGAATTTGCAATTCCGAGCACAGATGAAGCCGCCGGCGCTGCGAAGGCGTCGGGGACCACGTCCAAACTTCGATCGGATACTACTGGCGGATTAGATGCCAGTCAGTCTGGTCGGCGCGCCGACTCATCATCGGCCGCTTCCCACACCGGGAATTGCGAGGGCGTGGCCTACGTTACGGTGGATGGCTCACAACTGCTCTCACGACCCGCCCTACGCACCGAAACTACAGGTGACTCGAAATGGCGATAGGACTTGACGTTCCAATGCCTCCGGAACCCGACGACTCGGAGGCTTACGACTACGATAAATGTCCGTTCTACGGCTCGCTCTCCGTCCGGGGTCAGACCCTGGAGGGCAAAGTCGTCTCGACGGACATGGCAAAGACCGTCATCGTCGAGCGGGAGTACGACGTATTCGTTCCGAAGTACGACCGCTACATGAAGCGACGTTCGCGCATTCCGGCACACGTGCCGGGCGTGCTCGACCACGTCGCTGTCGGTGACGAAGTAACAATTGCGGAGACACGCCCGCTCTCGAAGACCAAATCACACGTTGTGGTTGAGATCATCGGGGGTGACGAGTGATGGAAGCGCTCAAAGCAGACATCACCAAAGGCGTTGCTCGTGGCTCGCTGGTCACGTGCGCCGACAACACCGGTGCTCGTGAACTGAAGATTATCAGCGTCGCGGGTTACTCCGGCACGAAGAACCGCCACCCCAAGGCAGGCATCGGGGACAAGGTGACCGTCTCGGTCACCAAAGGGACTCCCGAGATGCGCCGCCAGGTGCTCGAAGCCGTCATCGTCCGACAGCGGAAATCCATCCGCCGGCCGGACGGGACGCGCGTGAAGTTCGAGGACAACGCCGCCGTCATCATCGACGAGATGGAAGAGCCTCGCGGGACCGAGATCAAAGGTCCTGTTGCGCGTGAAGTGGCCGAGCGCTTCGGGAGTATCGCATCGACGGCTACGATGATTGTATAGTATGACCCGACAACCGCGCAAACAGCGAAACGAAGTTCGCAATGCGCCGCTCCACGAGCGGCAAAAGCAGGTCCGCGCACCGCTGTCGGCCGACCTCCGCGAGGAGTACGACACCCGGAACGTCCGCGTCAACGTGGGCGACACCGTGGAGGTACTCCGTGGCGACTTCGCCGGCGAAGATGGCGAAGTCACCGAGGTCGACCTCAAGGACGCCGTCATCTACGTCGAAGGCGTCACTGTGGCCAAAGCCGACGGTGAGGAGGTCCCACGACCCCTTCAGGCCAGTAACGTCCGCGTGACGGAACTGGACCTCGAAGACGACGTGCGCGAGGCCCGACTCAAGGAGGATAACGAATGACTCGACACCAGAAGCGACTGTCCGTACCGAAGTCCTGGCCGGTCGAGCGCAAGACAGGCACGTTCACGGTCAAAGCCGGTGCCGGCCCGCACGGCGAAGCAGGGGTTCCCCTGCTCATCGTCCTGCGCGACGTGCTCGGCTACGTGGACTCGAAGAAGGAGGCCAAGTACGCCCTCAACAACCAGAGTGTTCTGGTCAACGGCGACCCGGCTTCCGACGTTCGCCGTCCCATCGGGATGTTCGACATCCTGGCGTTCACCGAGCGTGACGAATACTACCGTGTCTTCCCCGACGAGGGAGGCCGTCTCGCACTCACGCCAGTCGACGCCGACTCGGCATCCAGCCGACTCGGTAAGATCGTCCGCAAGACGCAGGTCAGCGGTGGCAAGTTCCAGCTGACCCTTCACGACGGCTCGAACCTCGTCGTCGACGACGCCTCGGAGTACGACAACAAGGACTCCATCGTCGTTGACAACGAGACGAAAGAGGTCGTCGTCCACTTCCCCTACGAGGAAGGTGCACTCGTGACCGCCGTCGCTGGCACCCACGCCGGCGAAATCGGTGAAGTCACCGAGATCATCACGACCAAGGGCAGCGGAAACAACTCCGTTGTCGTCGAGACCGAAGACGGCGAGTTCGAGACCATCGAACAGTACGTCGTCGTCATCGACGAGAACTTCACGGGTGATGACGAATGAGCGAGGCTGAATTCCACGCGATGCGCGACCCGCGTATCGAGAAGGTCGTCGTCCACATGGGCGTCGGCGAAGGTGGTCGCGAACTCGCGAAAGCCGAGGACATCCTCGAAGAGATCACGGGCCAAGAGAGCGTTCGAACGGTCTCCGGCCGTGCCTCGCAGGACTTCGGTGTCCGCCGAGGCGAACCCGTCGGTGCGAAGGTCACCCTCCGTGGTGACACCGCCGTCGAGTTCCTCGAGACCGCACTCCCCATCGCAGACCTCTCGTACTCGTCGTTCGACGAGACGGGGAACTTCGGCTTCGGTGTCGAAGAACACACCGAATTCCCGAGTCAGGAGTACGACCCGCAGATCGGTATCTACGGCCTGGACGTGACGGTCAACCTCGTCCGCCCCGGATACCGTGTGAAGAAGCGCGACAAGCGCTCTCGCCAGATTCCGTCTTCCCACCGGATGACCGTCGAGGACGCCGTCGCGTTCATCGAATCCACGTTCGACGTGGAGGTTGAAGAATGAGCGATAGCGAAACAGAACAGACGGGCGAGCACGCATCCCGCCGCACCGGCCAGGAGAACGAGTGCCGGCGTTGCGGTCGAAAACAGGGACTTGTCGGCAAGTACGACATCAACCTGTGCCGACAGTGCTTCCGAGAGATTGCCCGCGATATGGGATTCAAGAAGTACCGATAAGTCATGGCTGACAACGACCCACTCAGTAGCGCGCTTTCCGGTGTGAACAACGCCGAGAGCGTCGGACACCTGTCCCACGAGATCCAGCCCGCCTCGAACATCATCGGCTCCGTCCTCGAGGTCTTCTACGACCGCGGGTACGTCGACGGCTTCGAATTCGTCGACGACGGCAAGGCCGGTAAGTTCGAGGTCGAACTGAAAGGCGCAATCAACAAGTGTGGCGCCGTCAAACCGCGGTACTCCGCGGGTGCTGACGACTTCGAGCGATGGGAGAAGCAGTTCCTCCCTGCCCGTGATTACGGTGCGCTCATCGTCACGACGAGCCACGGCGTCATGAGCCACTACGAGGCCCGCGAACAGGGCATCGGTGGCCAGATTATCGCCTACGTCTACTAGAACAATGAGCCGAATAGAAATCGAAATCCCGGACGAGGTAACCGCCGAGGTCGACAACCTCGAACTCACCGTCGAGGGTTCCAACGGCAGCGTCACCAAGCGCCTGTGGTACCCGAATATCTCGGTCACCGTCGAAGACGGTTCCGTGGCCATCGAGACCGACGTCGAGAACGCGAAGACGAACGCGACGATCGGCACCTTCGAGAGCCACGTGAACAACATGCTTCACGGCGTCACCGAGGGATGGGAGTACCAGATGGAAGTCCACTACGCTCACTTCCCGATGCAAGTGAGCGTCGAAGGTGACGAAGTCGTCATCAAGAACTTCCTCGGCGAGAAGTCCCCGCGACGAGCAGAGATTCGCGGTGACACAGAGGTACAGGTCGACGGCGAAGAAGTCACCCTGAGCGGCCCCAGCAAGGAGGACGTCGGGCAGACTGCCGCCGACATCGAACAACTCACTCGCGTCACGGACAAGGACACTCGCGTGTTCACCGACGGCGTGTACATCACCCAGAAACCCAAGACCGGTGGTGCCTAATGTCGGAAGAAATCACCGAACTCGAAGACATCAGCGGTGTCGGCCCGTCGAAGGCTGACGCACTCCGCGACGCAGGTTTCGAGACTGTCGACGACGTGCAGGCCGCGAGCCAGTCCGAACTGGCCGAGGTCGACGGCATTGGTAACGCGCTCGCTGCGCGTATCAAGGCCGACGTCGGTGGCCTCGAAGTCTCCGAAGAGGCGGAGGCTGAGGTCGAAGACGAGTCCGAAGAAGCCGAAGAAGAGCCAGCCGAAGACGTCGAGACCGAACTTCGCCCCCGCGGCCACGCGGACAAGAAGCCCGAACTCGACGCCGAGAAGGCCGCGGCCCTCGCACAGAAGCGCCGCGAAGGCAAGCCGCAGTTCAACCGGCAAGACTACCACAAGAAGAAGCGCACGCCCACGTCGTGGCGTCGCCCCCGTGGTGGTCTCTCCAAGCAGCGCCGTGGCATCAAGGGCAAAGGCCCCAAGGTCGAAGCGGGTTACCGCACGCCGAAGGCCGCCCGTGGTCTGCACCCGTCCGGCTTCGAGGAAGTCCGCGTGTTCAACACGGACGACCTCGAAGGCGTCGACGGCGACACGCAGGCCGTTCGTATCGCGTCCTCGGTCGGCGCGCGCAAGCGCGAGCGCATCGAGGAAGAGTGTGAGGACCGCGAGATTCGCGTCCTCAACCCCACCTACGTCGAAGTCGAGGTGGACAACTGATGACGGACCTGAAAGCACAGAAGCGCATGGCCGCTGACGTCCTCGACGTCGGTAAGGGCCGTGTGTGGTTCGACCCCGACGCACAGTCCGACATCGCGGAGGCCATCACGCGCGAAGACATTCGTGAACTCGTCGACGAGGGCACGATTCGTGCGAAGGACGCCAAGGGCAACTCGAAAGGACGCGCACGCGAGCGCGCCGCCAAGCGTTCCTACGGTCACCGTAAGGGTGCCGGCTCCCGCAAGGGCCGTTCCGGCGCTCGGAAGAACAAGAAAGACGCATGGGTCAGCCGAATCCGCGCCCAGCGCCGTCGCCTGAAAGAGCTGCGTGACGACGGTACGCTCGACCGTACCCAGTACCGCTCGCTCTACAACAAGGCGTCCGGTGGCGAATTCGACAGCGTGGACCGGCTCGAAGCATACATCCAGAACAACTACCAGGTGGAGATTCAATAATGGCGACAGGACCACGATACAAGGTTCCGATGCGTCGCCGCCGCGAAGTCCGGACGGACTACCATCAAAGGTTGCGCCTGCTGAAATCGGGTAAACCCCGCCTCGTTGCTCGCGTGAGCAACAAGCACGTCAGGGCGCAGCTGGTCACGCCGGGCCCGCAGGGCGACGAGACCCACGCTGCAGCGACCTCTGCCGACCTCGCCGAGTACGGCTGGGAAGCCCCCACGGGCAACCTCCCGAGCGCGTACCTCACGGGGTACCTGGCAGGCAAGCGGGCGCTGGCCGCCGGCGTCGAGGAAGCGGTCCTCGACATCGGCCTCAACACGGCCACGCCCGGAAACAAGGTCTTCGCAGTGCAGGAGGGTGCTATCGACGCTGGCCTCGAAATCCCCCACAACGACGCAGTGCTCGCTGACTGGGACCGCAACCGCGGTGTCCACATCGCAGAGTACGCAGAGCAGCTCGACGAGCCGCTCTACAGTGGAGACTTCGACGCCACGAACCTCCCCGACCACTTCGACGAAGTGCTCGGGAACCTTCAGGAGGACGAATGAGCAGAAATAACAACGGCTGGGAGCCGCGAACGCGGCTCGGCCGCATGGTGCAGAACGGCGACGTCACGTCGATGGACCACGCGCTCGAGACCGGGCTTCCGCTCAAGGAGCCCCAGATCGTCGACCAGCTCCTCCCCGGACTGGAAGACGAAGTTCTCGACATCAACATGGTTCAGCGCATGACCGACTCCGGCCGCCGGGTGAAGTTCCGGTGTGTCGTTGCTGTCGGTAACCGTGACGGCTACCTCGGCTATGCTGAAGCCCGCGACGACCAGGTCGGCGGGGCGATTCAGAAAGCTATCGAGGTGGCGAAACTGAACATTATCAAGGTTGACCGCGGCTCCGGTTCCTGGGAAGACCGTGCAGGTGGCCTCAACTCCCTCTCGCGCAAGGCAGAAGGGAAAGCAGGCTCCGTGACGGTCCGAATCATCCCGGCACCGCAGGGTCTCGGCCTCGCGGCCGCAGAGACGGTCCGCAACATCCTCGAACTCGCCGGCGTCCAGGACGCCTGGACCAAGAGTGACGGGAATACGCGAACGACCGTCAACCTCGCCAAGGCAACGTACAACGCACTCAAGAACGCGTCGCAGTCCCGTACTCCGCAACGCGCTCGTGAGATTCGTCAGGAGGTGCGCGACTGATGCAGGCTATCGTCCAACTTCGCGGTGAAGTCGACATGGCACAGGACGTCCGTGACACGCTGTCGATGCTCAACATCCACCGTGTCAACCACGCGACGTTCGTCCCCGAGACCGACACCTACCGTGGAATGATCACGAAGGTCAACGACTACGTCGCACACGGCACGCCGAGTGTCGACGTCGTCGAGACGCTCGTCCGCACCCGCGCCGAACCCGAGAAGGGCTCCGGCGACATCACGGACGAATGGGTCTCCGAGAACACGGACTTCGAGGACGTGACCTCGCTCGCACAGGCCGTCTACGACGAAGAGACGACCCTGCGCGAACAGGGCATCTCCCCGGTCCTCCGTCTCCACCCGGCACGTGGTGGCCACCGCGGCCAGAAGCACGTCACGAAGGAAGGCGGTCAACTCGGTAAGCACGAGACCGACCAAATCGACGAACTCCTGGAGGCAATGCGATGACGTCTAAGAAACGACGCCAGCGTGGCTCCCGGACCCACAGCGGCGGTACCCACAAGAACCGGCGTGGTGCCGGACACCGTGGTGGCCGCGGCCGTGCCGGGCGCGACAAGCACGAATTCCACAACTACGAACCGCTCGGCAAGCACGGCTTCAAGCGACCGGACGTCCTGCAGGACACCGTCGCCGAAGTCAAGGTCCAGAAGCTTGACGAGGACGCTGCCCTCCTCGCCGCCGACGGACTCGCCGAGAAAGACGGTGACGCCTACACCATCGACGCTCGCGACGTGGCCGAGGACGGCTGGGAAGCGGACGTCGTCAAGGTGCTCGGTGGCGGGCAAGTTCGCAACGAACTGAACGTCGTCGCCGACGCGTTCACCGCCGGTGCCGTCGAACTCATCGAAGAGGCTGGCGGCAGCGCAGAACTCTCCGAACGCGCAGAAGAAGCGGCCGAAGCGGAAGCGGAAGCTGAAGCCGACGCCGACCAGGACGACGAGGAATAAATCATGGGATGGAAGGACGCCGCCGAACCAGTGCTGGCGCGGATGCCCGCAGTCGCCCGACCGGAGGGACACGTACCGTTCCGCCGGAAACTCGGGTGGACGGGTGGCATCCTCGTCCTGTACTTCTTCCTGACGAACGTGACGCTGTTCGGCGTCGACGCTGCGGCCGCGAACGACCTCTTCGGTCAGTTCCGGTCCATCTTGGCCGGCCAGCAAGGGTCGGTGCTCCAACTGGGCATCGGTCCAATCGTCACGGCAAGCATCGTCTTACAACTGCTTGGCGGTGCTGACCTGCTCGGGCTCGACACCGACAACAACCCGCGCGACCAGGTCCTCTATCAGGGCCTCCAGAAGTTGCTCGTCGGGGTCATGATCGTCCTGACGGGCCTGCCGATGGTGTTCGCCGGCAACTTCCTGCCGGCCGACCCGGCCGTCGCGGCCTCGCTCGGCATCGGTTCTTTCGGCGTGAAGAGTCTCATCTTCGCGCAGATTGCCGTCGGTGGTGTCCTCATCCTGTTCATGGACGAGATCGTCAGCAAGTGGGGCGTCGGCTCCGGTGTTGGGCTGTTCATCATCGCCGGTGTCAGCCAGCAGCTCGTCGGTGGGCTGTTCAGTTGGCAGGGTCTCGGTGGCGCGTCGGGCTTCTTCCCGACGTGGTTCGGAATCATCTCCGGTTCCGTCGAACTACCGTCCTCGCCGACTGACCTGCTGTCGACCATCTTCCTCGGTCAGGGCCAACTGCTCGCGCTCATCACGACGGTGCTCATCTTCGGCATCGTCGTGTACGCCGAGAGTGTCCGCGTGGAGATTCCTCTCTCGCACGCTCGTGTGAAGGGTGCCCGCGGTCGCTTCCCGGTCAAACTCATCTACGCGAGTGTCCTGCCGATGATTCTCGTCCGTGCCCTGCAGGCGAACATCCAGTTCCTCGGGCGAATCCTCGACAGCCAGTGGGCAGGAATGCCTGCGTGGCTGGGCGAGTACGCGAGTGGACAGGTCACCGGTGGCCTGTTCTACTACCTCGCGCCCATCCAGTCGCGCTCCGATTGGATGTGGTTCCTGGGTCTCACGTCGGCCGACCCGCTCGACATCGCCATCCGCGTCCTCATCGACCTCGCGTTCATGATTGTCGGTGGCGCGGTGTTCGCTGTCTTCTGGGTCGAGACGACGGGCATGGGGCCCGAATCGACTGCACGACAGATTCAGAACTCCGGGATGCAGATTCCCGGTTTCCGACGTAACCCGCAGGTCATCGAGAAGGTCATGGAGCGGTACATCCCGCAAGTGACCGTCATCGGTGGCGCGCTCGTCGGCCTGCTCGCCGTCATGGCGAACATGCTGGGTACCATCGGTGCCGTCTCCGGGACGGGGCTGCTGCTTACGGTCTCCATCACGTACAAACTGTACGAGGAGATTGCCGAGGAGCAGCTCATGGAGATGCACCCGATGATGCGCCAGATGTTCGGCAGCGAGTAAGGAACACCTGTCCACTTTTCATTTTACTCGCGACGTGAGTGGCGACACTCACTCTTCTTCAGCAAACCCGTGCGAACCCACCAGCGGCACGAACCGAACCCCACCGTAGTTCGTCCGTTCGATTCGGCCGTCCTCCGTCGTCACGACCGCGTTCGCGACTCTCGTCGTGTAGATGTGACCGCGTTCGCGGAGAGAGTCGACGAGGGTCTGTCGTACCCGTGACGTTCTCTCGTCGTCTGTCATCGCGCGAATTTGTCGTCTGTCACCGCGTTGGGTGAACCATCATGTCGAGGGCGACTGTACAGGCGACCACGAGACCAGTGTCCATCTCCGGGGAGACTTCGATACCGTAGGAGTCGCGGATACGGAACCACTTCTTCGAGACTTCTGCGACGCGTTCACCGTTGCGCATCAGCCTGTACTCGTGGTCGAGGATGTTCCCTTTCACCGTGAGGTCACGGCCACCACCGATGGAGATGGTAAACCGGTCTCGGAGGGGCGTGATGAGTGCTTTCTTGATAGTCGCTTCGGGGCGACCGTCCTTCTGTACCGTCATGGTGTCCTTGATGCGGACGATTTTCTCTTGAATTCTGTAGGTGTCCCCGCTCTGGAGGTCCTCCATCACGAGGGTGTCCCGGACGCGGAGGGCCTTCCCGTCGATTTTGAACACACGCATCCCGGCCTGATTCTCGACGTAGAAGTCGTCCCCGATAGAGATGAGCTTCTGCGTCATCTTGTAGCGCTCCCACTCTCGTCTCCCGCCACGGCGTCCGATACCGCGGTCTTCTCGTCTCGCTCGCCGCGCTTCCGCCCTTGGTCTTCGAGCCATACGCGATAGAACGGGCGGAGGCACGATGTAAATGTTGGGCGAGTGACTGTTATGTCTACCCCGACTGACGTTCGTCCACAGGTGAACCACGGGTGTCTCGCGAGGCACTGTCGATAAAGAGTTGGACCAAAGCGCACGACATCGGCCGGGAGACCGATGTCGGTGTCGATTCGGTTAGTTCTCCGACGAACCGTCGTCCGAGTCGGAACTCGTGTCGATGTCGTCGGTCTGGTTCTGTTCGTTGTTCGAGTCGTCGGATGACGAACTGTCGGTTTGCTCGCCGCCGTCAGACGACGAGTTGTCAGTCTGCTCGCCGCCGTCATTCGAGTCGGTGGAGTCGTTCGACTCACTTCCAGCGTCTTCAGTCGAGTCCGAAGCGTTGTCGGTACTGTTAGAGTCGGTTTCCTCGGAGTGGCTCTCGCCGTCGTCGGAACTCGACCCGTCACCCTGTCTCTGCTCTTCTTCAGCGCTCTGACTCTGACTCTGGGAGTTGCCGTCGCCGACTTGCACCTGACCTTGCGACTGGGTAGTCGACTGACTCTCGCTTTGGGTTCCACTCGTCGAGTCGTCTGAGTCGCTCGACGCGTCACTCGCAGACTGTTCTTGGTCCTGGTCGGCGCTCTGGCTCTGCGACTGCTGGTTGTTATCGCCGATTTGAATCTGGACCTGCGTCTGGATGATGGTCTGACCCTGCGTCTGGCCGCCGTCGGTCATCACAGTGCCAGACTGTTGTTGGGTCTGACTGGAGACTTGCGTCTGGCCCTGATAGGTCTGGCCGTCGACGGTGACCTGAACCTGAACGTCGATGTTCGACGACACCTGGTCGTCGTTCGACGAGGTGGTCCCCTGGGCTTGACCTTGGCCCTGACCTGCCTGCGACCCGGTGTCTTGTTCCTGCGACTGCGACTGGGCTACCGACTGCGTCTGGTCCTGGTCGCCGCCGGACTGACCTTGCGCCTGGTCCTGGTCGGACGTCTGGCCCTGTGTCTGGGTGTTGCCGTCACCGCTCTGACTCTGGGCCTGATTCTGGTCAGACGTCTGTCGCTGGTTCTGCGACGAATCGTCGTCGGACTGAGTTTGGTCTTGCGACTGGTCGGCATCTTGCGACTGGTCCTGCGAACTGTCTTCGCCGGACTGGGTCTGGTCTTGCGTCTGGTCTGTGTCCTGCGACTGGTCTTGCTCGGCACCGTCGCCGGTCTGACGCTGACTTTGACCCTGGTCGGACGTCTGGTCCTGTGTTTGGTCGCTGTCGTCAGCGGACTGCGTCTGCTGTTGTGTCTGGTCGTCGGACTGACGCTGTTGCTGGTCGTTGTCTTCGCCGGACTGGGCCTGGTCTTGCGTCTGCTCGCTCTCTTGGCCTTGCGCCTGGTCACTGTCGTCGCCGGACTGACTCTGCTGTTGAGCCTGGTCGTCCGACTGGCGTTGCGACTGGTCGTTGCTCTCGCCAGTCTGTTCTTGGTCCTGCGACTGCGTGTCCGTCTGACTCTGGCACTGCGTGCTGTCGTCGCCGGACTGTGCTTGACTCTGGTCTTGATCGGCGAGTTGACCTTGCGACTGTTCGCTGTCCTCACTGTCTTGTGCTTGCTCCTGTTCTTGCGTCGTATCTTCGGTCTGGCACTGCTCGCTGTCGTCGCCGCTCTGGGTCTGACTCTGACGCTGTGCGGCGTCCTGTTCTTCGTTCTGCTGGTTGGCCGTCCCGTCTTGGGTCTGGGTCTGCGTCTGTCCAGTGGCCTGCCCCTGCGTCTGGCTACTGTCTTCGCCAGACTGGGCCTGCGTCTGCCGCTGGTTCCCGTCTTGGGACTGGTCTTGGTCGTTGTCTTCGCCGGACTGCGACTGGTCTTGTCCGCGCGCGAAGGCCTGACCCTGCGACTGGTCGTTGTCCTCGCCGGACTGCGATTGGTCCTGCGATTGGTCGACCGTTTGGTCGCTCGATTGGTCGCTGTCCTCACTCGGACCGGTGTTCTCGGAGGGGTTCACGCTCCCGTCCGCGCCGTCGGCGCGGTCGGGGTTGTCGTCGTGGTGGTCAGACGACTCGGAACTGTCCGAGTTCGAATCAGAGTCGTCTGAATTGGAGTCGGAGTCGTCCGAATTCGACCCAGAGTTACCCGAATTCGAGTCGGAGTTCTCTGAATCGGAGTCGTCCGCGTTCGAGTCGGAGTCGTCTCCGGTCGGCGAACCGGGTCCTTCGCTGTGTTGCGATTGCTCGTTGTCGTCACCGTCGGCGGACGAATCTGCCTGGTTCGAACTGGCGTCACCTGCGTCATCGTCGTCCGAATCTGAGTCGGACGGGTTCGACACAGAGACGTCTCCGGTCGGTGTACCGGGCCCTGCACTGTACTGCGATTGTTCGTTAGCGATACTCGGTTGTTGCGCGCCACTGTCCAAGGCTGCTGCTGCACCGTCCAGTTGGTTCGATCCGACCTGTATCGGTGCGACGAGCCCAGTCGTTCCGATGACGACGAGAAGCGCGACAGCAACCACCAACAGTGAACTCGATTTCGTTGTCGATTTCATGAATACCTCTAGATAATGAGAGTCCCGCCGGGCATCCGGCGGAGAACTCGAGGAGAGTGGTCGCTTACTGGCTCTGCGTCTGCGTTTGCGTCACCGTCTGACTCTGGGTCTGACTGCTGTCGTCAGCAGACTGCTCTTGGGTCTGGTCTTGGTCAGCGTCCTGGGTCTGCTCCTGGACGTTGTCCTCGCCAGACTGCGTCTGTGACTGACCCTGACCCGAGGTCTGACTCTGGGTCTGACTGCTGTCGTCGCCAGTCTGCTCTTGGGTCTGGTCTTGGTCAGCGTCTTGCGACTGTGCTTGGTCGTTGTCTTCGCCGGTCTGTTCTTGGCTCTCAGTCTGGGTCGCAGTCTGGTCCTGCGACTGACTGCTGCCATCGGTCTCTTGGGTCTGTTCTTCGTCTTGGTCGACGGTCTGGCTCTGGTCCTGGGAGCTGTCTTCAGCGTCCTGGTTCTGGACCTGTTCTTGGCCAGAGGTCTGGCTCTGGTCCTGCGAGCTGTCGTCGCTCTGCTGTTCCTGTTCTTGCGTCTTGTCTGCGTCCTGCGTCTGCGTCTGGTCGTTTTCTTCGCCAGCCTGGTCCTGACTCTGACCCTGGACGGACGTCTGGTCTTGCGACTGGTCGTTGTTTTCGCCGTCCTGCTGCGTCGCGTGTTGGTGCTGGTCGTCAGTCTGCGACTGCTCCTGACTGTTGTCTTCACCCTGCTGGTTCTGACTCTCGGTCTGGTCGGAGGTCTGGTCTTGCGTCTGCGTGTTGTCCTCACCGGACTGGTGCTGACGTTCACGCTGGCTCGACGACTGGTCGGCCTGCTGGTCGTTGTCTTCGCCGGTCTGCGTCTGGGAGCTCGTCTGAGCCGACGACTGGGTCCGGCTCTGGTCGTTGTCTTCGCCCCACTGACGCTGCTGACCGCGCTGTTCGTTCTCCTGGGTCTGTTCCTGGGAGTTGTCTTCACCAGCCTGCGACTGGTCTTGCGTCTGGACGGCGTCCTGGTCGAAGTCCTGGTCGTTGTCTTCGCCCCACTGGCGCTGGTTCGCACGCTGGGTGGCGGTCTGTTCACCGAACTGGTCGTTGTACTCACCTATCTGGGTCTGCGAAGCGTCCTGCGAGATGAGTTGGCTCAGGTCCTGGTCGTTGTCTTCGCCCCACTGACGCTGGTTCGCGTGCTGGCGAGCGTCCTGAGTGTGTTCTTGCGAGCTGTATTCTGCGTCCTGAATCTGGTCGCGAAGTTGCTCGATGTACTGGTTGAGCGACTGGTCACTGTCGTCGGCCCACTGCCGCTCGTTCGCGTGTTGGCGAGCGGACTGGTCTTGGTACTGTTCGTTGTACTGACCGTACTGCATCTGGGCGTGGTACTGCCCGATAAGTTGCGACAGAGTCTGTTCGCTGTCGTCAGCGTGCTGGCGAGCGTTCGCGTGCTGGCGAGCGAACTGGTCTTGGCCTTGGTCGCTGTAATCAGCGAGTTGGTACTGCTCTTGCAGTTGGTCGATGACGGCCATGATGTCCTGGACGCTGTTCTCACCGCGCTGGTTCACCTGACCGATTTGTTCGGAGACCTGGTCTCCGTACTGTGTGCTGCCCACGATGGGGTGGTTCCCCTGCGACTGCATCTGCATCTGCGTCAGGCGCTCAGTCTGCGATTGCTGGTTGCCTTCACCGCGCTGGTTCTCCATCTGCGCCTGACCTGCCTCCTGCGACTGCTCTTGGGCGAGTTCGTCGCCGTTCTGGTCTTGTTCTTGGTCTTGGTCGAGGCTCTGACGCTGCTCTTGGTCGTTGTCCTCGCCGTACTGACTCTGCGCCTCAGTCTGACCGGACGACTGGCTCTGGGCCTGGTCACTGTCCGTCGCGTCTTGGTCCTGTTCTTGGTTCTGGCCAAGGTCTTGGGACTGAGACTGGTCACTTTCGTCACTGCACTGGTCTTGACCGACGACCATCGACGCTATCTGGCTCTGGCTTTGTGTGTTGTCCGAGCCCGCTTGCGATTGGTCTTGGTCACGATCGAACGATTGGTCTTGGTATTGTGCACCGTCTTCTGCTGTACACGCCGGTCCAGTACCGCCGTGTCCTGCTGCGGCGGCGCCCATGCTGAACATGACCGTCACCGCGACGAGAACGACGAGTGCGCTTTGTAGTGTTGTTCGTGCTGCCATGGTGGTCGAAGCACCACCGAGCAATCGTACATGTTGACAATTTGTTATTAATTAGCTATCACTCCGAGGGACATTCATTTCCAACACACTGGAGTCCAATTGCGGCGGGACCCGACAGTGATTGTGTCTCGCGAACACCGGATAGTCGCGTGTTAATCAAGACGCCAGACGAACCATCACCGAGCCAAGAATTTCACAGAGAGCGACGAATCAGGAACTCGTCGAGAGACGAGGTGGCACGACGAAACCTCGGACACCGCTCAGAAAAATGCAGGACGAAGACGGCCTCCGGCAGCCTCGCAGTTCGGTAGCTGTGAGACAGAACGTGTCAGGTGCGTTTTACTCTCGTCGTGCACACTCGTTATGCACGCCGTATTCAGAACACAAACGAACCCATCTTCGAGGGTCCCATCGGAGAACACGACGAGAAACGGAGAGAAGTGACGACGGCCGTCACTCCCTACTCGGGAGTTCCGGTCAGTCACAGACGAACAGTCGACCCTGCCGATTTTTGTATCCCATTCGAGACAGGCAGTGTATGAACGAAGGGCGACTCGCACTCGACATCGAGACGGCGAGCCCGCACGGACCGCCGAGTGACTTCCGGAACACGGCCGACTTCGAACTTGTCGCCGTCGGACTCGGCTACCGAACCGACGGCGGTACCGAAGTCGAAGTCCTCCTCCGCGATGGCGACTGGGCAGTCGAACACACCGCCGAACTCCTTCGGGCAGTCGTCGAGTGGTGTGAGAAACGCGGTGGTCCAGTCGTCACCTACAACGGCGAGTACTTCGACGAACATCACCTTCGAGCGTGGGCGCGACAGGTCGCAGACGAAGGCATCTGGCCCGACGCACCGTCTCACGTTGACGCACTCTTTTCGGACCACGTCGACCTCGGAACGCTCGCGGCGACAGCGTTTCCGCACGCCGTCCGGTCGAACAGGGACATCCCCGCACTCTGGAAAGCCTGCGAGGAGGCCGGCGTCGACCAACCCACCGTGTGGTACGACGACTACGACCTCTCGGCTGACTATCTCGACAGCCTCGGAATCGACGACTCACACGTCAAAGGTGCGCACGTCGGTGAGGCCCTCGGGGAGCGATACGTCGAAGGCGTCGTCGCTGGCATCGACCACACGCACACGCACGCCGAACTCACTCGCTTGCTCGTCGACTACGCCGCCGGCGACATCGAACCGCTCTTTTCACTCCACGACGCCCTCCGCCGACACGACGCCCGGGTCTAACTCTCGCAGTGTCGTGTCGCGCGGCAAACGTTTAGCCGACGGGTACCGTATCACGCTCCATGAACGACCTCGAACCGACTGTCGCCGTCGAGGAGGCACTCCGTGGAAACGGTATCAGTGTCGAGTCACTCTCCATCGACGATTCGATTTCGGTGACCTATCTCACGGCGTTCCCGGACGTCGAACCCGACCACGGTGAAGTCGGGCGTGCCGTCACTGCGTTCCTCGAACTCTCGCAGGTCGACGACTGGGAACCGACGACAGTCGACGCCACGATTCTCCGTAGCGAGGGCGACGTGCAGGCGACGTGGCGACTCGACGAAGACTGGATTCGAGCGTACAACCGCTACGAACTCGACGACGAGGACCTCTCTAAACGCGTCCTCGACAGTCTCTACGAGGAGGGCGACGCGTGAGCACGTGGCGTCACCGCGGCGAACCACCCGCGGCACGTGGCCCGCGACGGCCGTCGCACTTCGACTACTCACGTGTCTCACTCACCTTCGAGAGCGACGGCATAGCGTGTGCAGGATGGCTCTACCGCCCGGATGGCGTTGAAACTCCTCCCGTCGTCGTCATGGCAGGTGAACTCGCCGCAGAACGACGCTTCGGCCTTCGACCCTACGCAGAACGGTTAGCAGAAGCAGGGTACGCCGCGTTCCTCTTCGACTATCGAAACGTCGGCGACTCGGATGGCGAACCGCGGAACCTCGTCGCGCCCGACGAACAAGTCGACGACTGGCACGCGGCACTCGAAGGACTCCGCGAACGCTCCGAAATCGACGGAAACCGTATCGTCCTCTGGGGTGCTGGCCTATCCGGTGGCTACGCGCTCCGCGTCGCCGCCGAAGACACTCGTGTCGCTGCCGTCGTCGCACAGAACCCGATGCTCGACGGGTCTGGTGTGATGGGTGGCCGGGGTGTCCGCGGCACACTCGCTGCACTCGGCGCTGGCGTCCGCGACAAACTCCAGTCTCGACTCCTCGGCCCGTATCGCGTCCCAGTCCTCGGCGATGGCACGTCAATGTCCGTCTTCGAAGACACGGTGGTTCGTGGCGAGTACCGTGAACTCGTCCCACCGGGGAGCACGTGGCGTGACGAGACTCCTGCACGGGTGTTCCTCTCGATGTTCCGCTACCGCGCGCTCTCGGACCCGGATGCCATCACCTGCCCGGTGCTCCTCGTCGCCGGAACGCGCGACGAACTCGCTCCTACAGACGACGTCGCCTCCCTCGCCGACGAACTCACAAACGCGACGCTCGTCGAACTGCCGGCAGGTCACTTCGACCACTACGACCGAACCTTCGAGCAGACGTTCGGCCACCTTCTGTCGTTCTTACAGGCAGTCGCGTAACCGAACCTGTTCGTCTGTTTAACTCTCGCGGGAACGGTTATGTCCCCCGGCGACGTACGTCACTCGATTATGAATTCTGTCCGTACGCTCGTCTCGTTGTTCCTCGTCCTCGCACTCGTCTCTGCGTCGGGTCCCGTCCTCGCACAGGAGTCAGAGACACCCAGCGACGAAGAGATGAAGGCACTCCTCGACGAGGGTGTCGCCCTCTACAACGACAACGTCGACCAGTTGGACGTCTCGTTCGCTAGGAGCCTCATCGCCGGAAAGACGGTGAACGTCTACATCGATGACGGGGGCGAGACCCACGTGTTCTCGGCCAGCGTCGAAGACGACATGACCATCTCGAACGTTGCGACCGGACCGAATGCCGACGCCTCGACGCGCATCAGCACCGACCGCCAGACGCTCGAAGCGATAGCCGCGTCGTCTGACCCACTGGGAGAAGTCGAACAGGCGGTCCGCGACGACCGTATCCGAGTCTCGGGTGAGAAGGGCCACCTCGTCGACCAAGCCGTCTGGACCGTCGCCAACGTCTTCAAAGGCTTCCTCCTCTGAGGCCTGCCGGTCTGCCAGTCCATCGTTTTGTTCTCTCGCTTCGCCGTGAGCGAATGCGTCGTCGTCGGTGAACTGTCGCGGTCGTAACCCACTTTGCCCCCACGGCCGATTCTCCGTCGATGACGAACACGCGCACGGTCGAACTCGAAGGCCACATCATCGACTCCGGGATGATGCAACAGGCCATGGGTATCGTGATGGACCTCGGGGGGAACTTCGACATCGAGGAGTTCGACGTCGGACGACAGAAAGATAAGACGTCGTACTGCCGGATGTCGGTCTCGGCGGACGACGAGTCGGACCTTCAGGAGATTCTCCACGAACTCCACCAAATCGGGGCGAACCTCACCGACCCCGTGGACGCACACGTCGAACCCTCGCCCGCAGACCAGGTCGTCCCGGTCGGGTTCTACTCGACGACCAACCACCCGACCGAAGTCCGCTACGACGGACGATGGCTCCCGGTCGAAGATATCGAGATGGACTGCGCGATAGTCGTCGACCCCGACGCACCCGACGGTCCACGCGCCTACACGAAAGTCCTCAACAGCGTCGAGGAGGGTGACCTCGTCGTCACCGACGAGGCGGGTATCCGCGTCAAACCGCCGGAACGCCCCCGTGACGCCTCCGGTCCGTTCGGATTCATGCAAGGCGGCGTCTCCTCGGAACGACCGTCCGAGTCGCTCATCGGCGAAGTTGCCGACGCACTTCGAGAGACCAAAGAGGAGGGCGGCAACGTCCTCGTCGTCGCCGGTCCGGCACTCATTCACTCCGGCGGCGGCGACGCACTCGCCCGTCTCATCCGAGAGGGGTACATCGACATGATTTCCGCTGGGAACGGCTTCGCCACCCACGACATCGAACGCGGCCTCTACGGCACGTCTCTCGGCATGGACATGGAGACGATGGAACACCCCCGGAAGGGCCACAAACACCACATCTACACCATCAGCGAGGTCATCCGTGCGGGCGGCATCGAGTCCGCCGTCGAGGAGGGACTCATCAAAGAGGGTGTGATGTACGAGTGCGTGAAGAACGACGTGCCGTACGTCCTCGCAGGGTCCATCCGCGACGACGGCCCACTTCCGGACACCATCACCGACACCATCGAAGCACAGAACGCCATCCGTGAGCAGGCCCACCAAGCCGACATGGTGCTCATGCTTTCGACGCTCCTGCACTCCGTCGCCGTCGGAAACTGTCTGCCGTCGACGGCGAAGACCGTCTGCGTGGACATCAACCCCGCCACCGTCACGCAACTCCTCGACAGGGGGTCGTCGCAGGCAATCGGGATGGTGACCGACATCGGGACGTTCGTCCCGACGCTCGCCGAGAAAGTCCTCGACGAATCGGCCGAGTAATCGCGTCTCGTTTCTCTACCGTCTCGAACCCGAGATAGTCAGGTACACGCCGATATTATAACCCCGACTGTCTTCAGTAGGGGTATGCACTCGATGTGGAAAGCCCTCCTCGTTGCATCTCTGGTCCTCGTGGCCGGATGTTCGGGTGGGACTGGTGGTGAAGACGCGACCACGACGGCGACAGAGACCGGAAACCTCACCGCAACCGTCACGACGACGCCGACGGGTGGCGACGATGGCAGTGGTGGGGCGAACAACGGCGACTCGAACTCGATGATGTTCGACTTCAATCAATCGTGGGACCAACAGTTCCGCGAAGGACAGTACTACCGATACGAGATAACCTCACCAAATATCGACGGCACGGCGACGTACGAATGGGAAGTCCTCGACGCGACGGAAGACGAAGTGACCATCCGGACGAAAGTCGTCACCGAAGACTCCACCAGTGAACAGACCGTGACCGCGGCGCGAGACGAACTCTACAGCGAACTCTCCGGAAGTCCGTCCGGGTCGATTGCGACTGTCGGATTCAACTCGCCGTACTACAGCGGTGTCGAGGGCGAGACGCTCGAAGTCGGTGATAGCTGGGAAGCCTCGGGCACGAACGGGGACGTGAGTTTCACAGTCGAGCGTACCTCGTCGTACGCGGGCCTCGACTGTGCGAACTTCGTGGTACGCACGAACGGCAGCGTGTTCTGGGAGAGTTGTGTCTCCCCAGAGAGTCCACTCCCGGGCTACATGGCGTTCTACGAGGAGGAAGGTGACGACGAACCGGTCTTCGAGATGACACTCGTCGAGTACCGGCCCGGAAACTGAGGCGGTCTCAGTAGACTTTTTCGAGCGGAACGACCGCCATCGGGACGTTCGACGACAAGAGCACGTCCTGTGCGGTACTCCCGAAGACGATTTTCGAGGTCGGGTTCCGTTTTCTGACGCCGATGACGATTTCGTCGGCACCCTGTTCGTCGGCACATTCGAGGATGTCTTCGGCCGCCTCGTTACCTCGGATGTACTGGTGTGTTTCGACGGTGACGAAGTCACCGAGTCGAGAGGAGACGACGTTCAGTGCGTCGTCGCCGTCACGAACGTCGTCACTGTCTGTACTGTCGCCGCCTTTGTGGGAGTTGACGACGTGAACCACGTCGCCCGTCTCGATACGTCGCGAGAGGTAGTCACAGAGTTCGGCACTGGTGTGTACCGAGTTCGTGCCCATAACGTACGTTGCCATGCCACATATCCCTACGCCGTCCTATAAAAATCCACGCCTCTCGCAGTTCGGTCAGACCTGCTTCGCCATCGCCTTTACGTCTGCGACGGTCATCTCTTTGTCGTGTTTGCTGTGTGCGTGGTCCTGGATGATTTTCACGAGTTCGTCTTCGTTTTCCGAAGTTACACTGAACCCACACGCACACGTTGCCTGCTGCATCATCGTCTTCGACATGCCACACTATGTACGCTATACAGTGTCAAAAACCGTGTTTACGTTTTCACAGACTCTCTCGACTGACGATTAATCAGGGACAAAACATTTACCGACCGCTAGATGTCAATCGACCATGGATAGAAACGCCCTCCTCGCTGGCGGGGCCGTCGGCGTCCTTCTCGTCGCGGCAGTCACCGCTGTCCTCGTCCCCGGTGTCCTCGCGGACCCGACAGACGAGGGTCCGGTCAGGCCCGGTCCGGTAGACGTTGCGGACGTGTCCATATCGGCCGGCCCCGCGACGGGAGAGACAGTGACGCTCGGCATCGAGACCCGAATCGACCATCGACGAAACCCGACTCACAACGTGAGCGTCCTCGTTCGCGCCATCGACGCCGAGTCGGGACTCTTGACGACGACAGAACGAGTGGACGTCGGCACCCTCACTCGTGACGGTGAAGCGACTGCGACGGCCAACCTGACGGTCCCGCGGGAAGGTGGCTACGACATCGAGGTGCTCCTGTTCCGCGAGGCCGAACGGGTCGACCAGACCGAAAAGAGCATCCGTGGCGTCTCGGCCATCAAACCGCCGTACCTCCGCTCGACCACCTCGTTCACCAAGTCCGAGGCACTCCCGCCCGTCTCCTTTTCCATCGCAGAGGCTGGCGAGGACCGGACTACACTCGACCTGACGGCGACGCTCACCAACTCCGGTGACGACCCGGCCGAAGACCTCTCGGTCACGTTCGTCCTCCGGCAGGCCGAGTCGAACATCGTCGCGTCGCGGACGACAGTCGACGCGGGGACCATCCGCGCCGGCCGGACCGAGTCGGTGGACGCGACTGCGACCGTACCGAACGACTACAACTACTACATCGACGTCGTGCTGCTTCGGGATGGTGTCGTCATCGACTCCGCCCGCGGCGCGGCGAACCTGGACCCAACGAGGACGATTAGCGTGAACGAAACCACAGAAGACGTCGAACTGCGCGTCGACGACTTCGAAGGCGGCGGAGCATCGACACCCGAAGAGACCGACTACGAAGCGACCCGAACCGAGTCCGCAGCGCCCGGGTTCGGCGTCGTCGTCGCACTCGTGGCACTCCTCGCCACCGCGTTCGTCACCCGGAGGTGGAGACGATGAGCGACGAGACGCCGACCAAATCGAGTTCGACGAAGAAACAGCGGACGCAGACCGTCCCCGACCCGGACGAAGACCCGACCGACCGGGAGAACCGTGAGTTCGCAGAGCGCCTGCGCCGGTACCTCGACTACGCCGTCCTCATCGGACTGTTGCTGCTCGCACTCATCGCGGCACTCCAGTTCTACCTCAACGCCTCGCAGACCATCTCGACGTGGGTGACACCCGAGTTCCGCGCGCCGTTCCAAGCCGCGTTCAACCTCGTGTTGCTTCTGGCGGCGGCGCTCGGTATCTCGGTGCAGATTCGCCGACTGACTGGGTAATCGATTCGTCGGCGTCGGTGAAACGAGGCCGCTCTTTTTCGCTCGATTAGCCGAGGACGACCCACGCGCCGAAGACGGCGAGACCACCGACGACGGTGCTGAACGCGGCGTGGAGACGCAGTCTGTCGAGGACGGCGTGTGCGTGTTCGTCTTCGACCGACAGCAGGTCGTGAATCTCGCTGCCGATTTCACACCGCGGGAGGAAGTCCATGGCGACGTGGAGGAAGACTCCCGAGGCGAACCCGAAGACGATCCCACGGAAGGCGTCTGTCGCCGGGAGGGACACGGCGCTCGAGATGATAGCGGCGATACCGAGTCCCGCCGCTGGAAGGAGGAGTGGGAAGACGGACTTGTCCTTCCCCGCGAGACGACGCGCGGCAGCGTACCCTGCGGGACCTTTGTGCGAGACGATTGCGAGGCCGAGGCCCACGCCGACGTCGATGTTTCCGTAGACGATACCGATGATTGCACCCGCCGAGATGGCGTGCGCGGAGAGTTCCGTCACGGTTCGGTCCATCGGGAAGTCCATGTGCGCGAATCGGTGGCCGACGGTGTGTGCTCCGAACCCGGCGAGGATGCCGAAGGCGATGCCGAACCCGCCGAACTGCGGGTGGTGGCCGAGGGCCTGTGGGACGAGGAAGACAGCGGCGCTCGTCACCATCGCGCCACTGGCGAGGCCGTAGCCCCAGACGAGGCCCTCGGCGTGTTCGGTGCGTGCCCGCGCCCCGAACGGCGCGGCCAACGCCATCGCAGCGAAGGCGGCCCACGAGACGACGAGCAACTTCCACGCTTGCACCGTGACGGCGTAGGCTGAGAGTGCGACGAAGACGACGACGCTGCCGACGCCGATGGCCGTCGAGCGGTTCATGTTATGAACCAAACGACTCGTCTTAATAAGGCGCCCGGTTCTGCGGTCAGATTCGGTTCACCACACTGCTTTCGCCAGTCTCCCGACTCACCGGGTCGCTTGCTTCCACACCTTCAGGTCGAGGACGACTCCATCGAGGTCGGTGGGGTCTGCCTCGGTCGCCGCCCAGACGAACAGGTCACCGACCGACGCTGGGTCACGTCCCTGTCCACCGGTGAGGTCGGTTGCGACGAGTCCGGGGTCGACGACGCCGACGGTCTGGTCACAGTCGGCGGCGAACTGCCGGACGAGTGCCTCCGCGGCGGCCTTCGAGACGGCGTACGCACCCATTCCGGGTTTCGCGTCGCGGGCGATTGACCCAGACGGCACGAGGATACGGGCGTCGTCGGCCATGTGCGGGAGCGCTTCTTTGACCGCCGCGAAGACGCCGCGAACGTTCGTTCTGAACGTGTCGTCGAAGGCGGCGTACGATTCGTCTGCCATCGGCATCTGACCCGGTGTGCCGTGATTGATGCCGGCGTTAGCGACCAAGATGTCGATTGGCCCACCGGCCCGGGCGGCACTCTCCATGAGTCGCTCCATGTCGAATTCGTCGCGCACGTCGGCGCGGAGACCCGTCGCAGTTCCGCCGGCGTCTTCCACGTCGTCGAGGACGGCTTGAAGAGCGTCGTGGTCGCGGGCGCAGGCGACGACTGTCGCCCCCGTCCGACCGAACGCTCGCGCGACGGCCGCACCGATTCCAGAACTCGCGCCAGTGACCACGACAGTCGTGTCGTTCATGCGCCTCGTTAGGGCGGATTGGCCCTAAAGATACCTGCACCGGGTGTCGATTTGGTCAGTCGATTTATGTCCTTGACGTTCTTACAAGATTGCATGAATTCTGTCTCGGACCTCGACGGACTCGCCGGTGAGTCCGTCGTCGTCATCGGCGGCGGGTTCGGCGGCCTCTCGACAGCGTGCTATCTCGCAGACGCAGGCGCCGACGTGACGCTGCTGGAGAAAAACGAGCAACTCGGTGGGCGGGCCAGCACGCTCGAACGCGACGGGTTCCGGTTCGACATGGGTCCGTCGTGGTACCTGATGCCCGACGTGTTCGAGCAGTTCTTCGCGTACTTTGGAAAGCGACCCGAGGACTACTACGGTCTCACCCGTCTCGACCCTCACTACCGTATCTTCTTCAAAGACGGCGACCGGGTGGACATGGTCCCGGACCTCGAAGAAAACAGAGCGGTGTTCGAGTCGTACGAACCCGGTGCCGGTGAGAAGTTCGACGACTACCTCCGGAAGTCCGAGCGAAACTACCGCATCGGGATGGAACACTTCGTCTACACCGACCGGCCGAACCTGCGTGACTACGTCGACCTCGACGTGCTGAAAAACGCGTGGGGACTGTCGCTCATCGGGTCGATGCAGGACCACGTCGAGCGGTACTTCGACCACCCCAAACTCCAGCAGATAATGCAGTACACGCTGGTGTTCCTCGGCGGCGCACCGAACAACACGCCGGCGCTCTACAACCTGATGAGCCACGTCGACTTCAACATGGGCGTGTACTACCCAGACGGTGGCCTCGCCGGTGTCGTCGACGCGATGGTCTCTCTCGGCGAAGAACTCGGCGTCGACTTTCACACGGACTCACCCGTCGCCGAAATCGCCGGCCGGCGCGGCGGGTTCGCCGTCCGAACCGAAGACGGCCGGGAGTTCCCCTGTGACCTCGTCGTCAGCGACGCCGACTACGCCCACACCGAACAGGAACTCCTCCCGCCGGAGAAGCGCCAGTACGACGAAGACTACTGGGAGTCGCGGACGTACGCACCCTCGGCGTTCCTCCTCTACCTCGGCGTCGAAGGTGACGTGGACGCACTCTCCCACCACACCCTCGTCTTACCGACCGAGTGGGACGACCACTTCGAACACATCTTCGACAGACCGGCGTGGCCCGAGGACCCGGCGTACTACCTCTGTGTCCCCTCGAAGACGGACGACACCGTCGCACCCGAAGGACACAGCAACCTCTTCGCACTCGTTCCCATCGCCGCCGGCCTCGAAGACACGCCGGAGATTCGCGAGTCGTACCGTGACCTCGTCCTCGACGACATCGCCGAGAACACCGGCGTGGACCTTCGGGACCGAATCGTCGTCGAAGAGTCGTTCTGCGTGAAGGACTTCACCGAACGTTACAACAGCACGAAAGGCACCGCACTCGGCCTCGCCCACACACTGACACAGACGGCGCTCCTCCGCCCGCCGCACGCCTCGAAGAAGGTGGACGGCCTCTACTTCACGGGGTCGTTCACCACGCCGGGCATCGGCGTCCCGATGTGCCTCATCAGCGGGCAACTCACCGCCGAGGAGATGGCCGAAGACGCGCGATGAACACCGACATGGCGACGAGTTCGACGACACACGGCAGTCTCAGAGACCGACTGAGTTACCTGCTCGTCCTCTCACGGCCGCGATTCTGGCTCTACCTCGCCGGGCCAGTCGTCGTCGGCGTCGCGGCGGCCGCGACGACCCCTGCGGACCTGTTCGCACCCGAGGCACTCGTCTTGTTCGCGTACTTCCTCGTCCCGGCGAACGTGTTCCTCTACGGCGTCAACGACGTGTTCGACGTGGACGTAGACGAAGCCAACCCGAAGAAAGACGACCGAGAGGCACGCTGGCGCGGTGACCCGGTGAACCTCGCTATCGTCGTCGGGAGCGGCGTCGTCGGCGTCGGTCTGTTCGCACTCACTCCACAGGTTGCGTGGCCGTGGCTAGTCGCCCACTTCTTCCTCGCAGTCGAGTACAGTGCGCCGCCGTTCCGATTCAAGACGACGCCGTTTCTCGACTCCGTCTCGAACGGTCTGTACATCCTCCCCGGCGTGGCCGCGTACGCGACAATCGCGGGTGCGAACCCACCCGTCCTCGCTATCGCCGGGGCGTGGTTCTGGACGATGGGGATGCACACCTTCTCCGCGATTCCAGATATCGACCCCGACCGTGAGGCCGGCATTCGGACGACTGCGACAGTCCTCGGTGAGCGCTGGACCTACGCCTACTGCGCCGTGACGTGGGGCCTCGCTGCTGCCGCCTTCGTTCTCGTCGACGTACGTCTCGGTGCGTTGTTGGCGGCCTACCCACTCGTCGTCCTTGGCATCGCGTTCTCCGGCGTCGACGTGGACGAAGCCTACTGGTGGTATCCGCTGTTAAATACGGTCGTCGGCATGCTCATCACCTTCGGAGCACTCTGGAGTATCGTGAATGGCTGACCTACGAGCGCGACTTCCTCGGACCCGCCGCGAGGCGGAACTCGCGCTCGACGAGCTCGTGCGTGACAACCGATTTACTATCTCGGTGTTCTTCCCCCTGAACGGTGCTGTCCTCCTCGTCGCCAGTGCGATGACGTGGCTTCCAGCACCGCTCGCATTCAACGCGTTTCTCATCCTCCTCGGGACGATTGTGATGCGCTCACCGCTCATCGTGGGACTCTTGCCACTCGTGACTCGGCGTGCGGCTATCGCCGTCGCTGCACTCACTGGATACGCCTACGCCATCGAGTACACCGGCATCACGACGGGGTGGCCCTACGGGTGGTTCTACTACGGCGTCGACCTCGGACCCACCGTCGCCGGCGTCCCAATCGGACTTCCGGTGTTCTTCATCCCGCTCGTGATGAACGCCTACCTGCTGTGTCTCTTGCTACTCGGTGACCGCGCGCGGAACCACGTCGTCCGCCTCGTCGCCGTCATCGCCACGGTCCTCGCCATGGACGTGGTCCTCGACCCCGGCGCAGTCGCACTCGGCTTCTGGGAGTACTACCGACTCGACGCGGACGCGCTCCTCTTCTACGGTGTCCCGCTGTCGAACTACGCCGGGTGGGTCATCAGCGCGACCATCGCCGTCATCCTCCTCGACTGGGGGTTCGACAGCGACGCGCTCCTCGAGAGACTCGCCGGAACCGAGTTCATGCTCGACGACCTGGTGAGTTTCGTCATCCTCTGGGGCGGCATCAACGCGTGGTTCGGAAACTGGGTCCCCGTCGTCGTCGCCGGTCTCTTCGGCGTGGGTCTGCTTCGAACCGACCGCTTCGACTCGGACTTGCTCCGGATTCCGCGACGGTTCCCGTGGCAATCCTGACGCTCCGAAAATCTCTATTTCCGGGGCCACAGCACGCTCGACACGGGGCTTAAGAGACGTTCACTCCGAGTCCTGCTTGCTCCCGAGGGCGTTCTTCGTTACGAGGCCAGTGAGGAACTCTCGTGTCGCCTGCGTGAAGTAGTCGGAGTTGTCGAGGTTAGACGCATGACCCGCGTCGGGAACTTCACGAACTGTGCAGTTCGGCAACTGCGCCAATATCCGAGCGTGTCGACGGACGAACGGAAGTTCGTCTTCGCCGTACAAGACCAGTGTGGGGACGCGAATCGCCGAGAGGTCGACGTCCGTCTCGTGGAACGTCGCGACTGCACGGATTACCTTGGCGAACTCGTCTGTCGCCATCTTCGGTGCGTCCGCTCTGAGTTGCTCGATATTCTCGTAGTCGCCTGTCGCGTCGGTCCCACCGAGTCGTTCCTGTACCCAGTTCAGGACGCGTTCGACACGCTCGTATCCGACGAGACGGACTGGTGGAATCGTCGCTCGCAACAAGAGCGACCGCTGGAGGCGTTCACGGAAACTCAGCAGGTCCGGCGTGAAGGTATCGGCGAGAACGAGGCCACGCAACCGTTCGTCGTGGCGTGCCGCGTACACCTGCGCGATGCACCCACCAGTCGAGAGGCCACAGAGAACTGGTCGGTCGATATCGAGTTCGGTGATGAAGGCGTCTAAGTCGTCTGCGAACAGGTCTATCGTGTAGGCTCGTCGTGGCGACCCGCCGGTTCGCCCGTGCCCTCGAACGTCGTAGGCGTACGTCGTGTACTCGTCACTGAGTGCGGCTATCTGTGGTTCCCACTGCGAGTGGTCGAGGACGGCAGCGTGTACGAAGACGAGGGGCGGTCCGGTACCACGCTGTTCGTAGTACGTGTCGATGTCGTTCGTCCGGACGGTTGCCATGTGGCAGATACGTCACGACCGGAGATAATGCACACTCTCTGGAGAACCGACAGACGAGGCGGCGTGAGTGGGGCGCCGGACGTAGACGAGAAGAGAAGTCGCTACTGAAAAGAAGTCGCTACTCCGACCCCCAGCGGTTCAGCGACCGAATCCACCCGGTGAGACGGCCCTGATTTCGCGACGTGGCGACCCGCGTCGACCCGGGGCCAAAGTCGGCGTCGAACTCGTCGTCGTCGGGGTAGGGGACGACGCTCACAGCCTTGAACACCGCTACCGGGTCGCGCCAGACCGCCCAGTACGCCGCCGTCTTGACGAGGAGGGCGACTTTCCGCGAGAAGCCTAACTCGGGGGTGGTCGAGAGCGTGTCGTAGCCGAGGTTTCGAATCGACCGGTGGTGGTCGGCGTAGAGGACCGCCGAGAGCAACACCGGGAACTGGCAATCCGCCGGGAGGTGTTCGATGCCAGCGACGCCGTCTCGGTAGAGAGACTCCGTTCGCCGGAGTTCGTCCTGCATCACGGCAGCGACGCACTCGTCGAATTCGAGGGCGAGAATCTGCTCGACGTCGACGCCGTGGCGCTCTAACGAGGTCTGTGGGAGGTAGACGCGGTCACGCTCGACGACGTCTTCCCCGACGTCACGGAGGAAGTTCGACATCTGGAACGCCTGCCCGAGCGCCGTCGCGTGCGGGAGTGCCGCGTCCGGGTCGTCGGGCCGCATCACGGCAGTCATCATCCGTCCGACTGCCGACGCCGACCCGTCCATGTAGTCTTCCAACTGCTCGTAGGTGGCGTAGTGGTCGGTGTCGATGTCAGACTCCATCGCGTCGATGAAGACGTTCACGTCGTCGGGGTCGATTCCGTACCGTTCGCGGAGTTCTGCGAACGCCGACAACACGGGGTCGTCCGTCTCGACGTCACCGAGTGCTTCGGCACGAAGCCGTTCGAGACGCTGTCGCTGTTGCTCTGGCGGGGCCGTCTCTTCGGCGTCCACAACCTCGTCGGCGACGCGGAAGAACGCGTAGAGGACGTACGTCGCGTGTCTGACTCGCTCCGGGAGGAGTCGCGTGGCGAAGTAGAACGTCTTGCCCGTTCGCTGTTGTATCTCTTTTCCGGCTTCGACCTGTGATTCGTTTACCATCGTTTCGTGTTCGCGTGACCGTCTTGTGTCTCGAGTGCGAGAAGAGGCCGGGAGGCCGCACGTGGTCTCACACAGTCAATGGGCCTCTGTCGACATAACACTTGCCGCCGGTGTGGAATCAACCCAGAAATCCGCTGACTCGGCAGTGGCGTTTCACTGACACGGATGTGTCAGTCCTCACTACCAAAACGTGTCGCTACAGTCGTAGACGACGCCGTGTTCGGGGCAGATGTACTTGCAATGGCGGTGGTTCATCGACGCTCCACAGAAGGGACACGGGCGGCCCTTCGGGGCCTCGATACGACACGCGTCTCCCTCAGGAGCGTCCATACGAGTTTTGCAAGGTCTCTACTGACATATTGCTTACTGCCGATGGCGGCACCCCCTGCCGGTTCTCGGTCGGGGCACGGGCGTACTCACTCGGACACCGCTCTGGGTCGGCCCAGAATCAGATGTCTGGTTCGACCTCGATACCCGGTACACTCCCTCGCGTCGACACGGCGGCGACCATCGCGGCGGCACCCAACGTGATTGCGGCGACGACCATCAGCGGGCGGTATCCAACTGTCGTCGCCGCGGCAGCGAACACCACGGGTCCAGTCGCCCGCCCGAGGAACGTCGTACTATTGCGCAACCCGAGGAGACCGGCACGGAACTCCTGTGTAACCCTCTCGCTCACCGCCGCATCGACCGCTGGCATACTCAGTCCGAGTCCGGCTCCGAACACGAGGACTGCAGCGATGACGAACGGTGCAGACGGCGCGAGAAACACACCAGCGAGGGCGACGGCGTAGCAGACGAATCCGAGCGTGATTATCCGTCCGTTCGAGAGCAGACGCGCCAATCGGCCGTTCGCACTCGCAGCGACGATTGCTCCCGCCTCCGCAACCATCAATACGATGCCGATGTAGAGGGGTCCGACGTCGTAGAGCGCCGTCAGCAAGAACGGCAACGCCGTCACGAGGGCACCGAAGAGGAAGAACTCCGTGAGGAACGCAGTGACGAGTAGCGCACCCATCCCGAGCGTCAGTGCCGATAGCACACCCCGGATGTACTCACCAGTCTGTTCGGTCGTCACTGCGGTATCGTCCACCTCTCCAGGCGCGTGTTCTTCTTCTGGCGGGTACTTCACCGTCTCGTCGAGCGCAACGTACGCGAAGAGTGCCACCGGGAACCCGAAGACGTACGCGAGAAACGGGGTGTTCCACGCGACGGTAGCCAGTGCCCCTCCGAGGACAGGAAAGACCGCCGCGCCGAGTGAGAGCACCGCGATATTCGCTCCGAGAACGGCGTTCCGCTGGACTCCCTCGAACACGTCGCCGATGACCGTGACCGTCGTGACGAACAACGCGGCGGCGGCAGTGCCTTGAATGGCCCGTAGCACGAGCAACACGGTGTAATTCGGCGCGAAGAAACAGGCTAGTCCGGTGATGCTAAAGACGAGCAGGGCCGGAACGAGGACGCGTTTCCGCCCGACGCTATCGGCGAGGACGCCGACGAACGGCGAGACGACGATGCCGACGAGGAAGTACGCGCTGACGAGCAGACTCGCCTCGGCGTCAGAGAGGGCGAATACGTCGCGGACGACCGGAAGGGCCGGTGCGACGAGTGGGACACCGAGCGGTGCGAGGAGCGTACTTGCGAGGACGACCTGTACAGTCCGGTTCTGCCACGGGACAGCACCCTCCTTCGACCGGTCGGCCGCGAGACGTGCCATCTCACATCGTCTCCCTCACGACGAGCGAGTGGCGCCGTTCGTTCAGTTCGTCCATGACACACGTACGCACGCGCGGGGATTAAGCACATCCTTGCGTGCGTCGCGCCGCGAACTCACCCCGAATTTGGTACTGAAGTGGAACAACCCTCATGTACTGTGGTAACCGAGAATCACTGTCGACGTGTCGTATCAAACCAGTGTGAATATTACGACCCCTGACGAAACTGTACGAAGAGCAGTCGATGGAGAAGGCGCTTTGGTATCTACTCACGGCGACACGGGGCGGAGAGAACCGCGTCCGTATCATCCGAACCCTCTCTGACCAACCGTTGAACGCAAATCGCCTCGCCGACGAACTCGACGTCGGTTACAAGACCATCAGACACCACCTCGACGTACTCGAATCGCACGGCGTCGTCGAATCCGGCGGTGAAAAGTACGGACAACTGTACTTTTTGACCGACCAGTTCGAACATTCGCGCGACACGTTCGAAGAGATAGCGAAACACCTCGATTGAACCATGGCAATGGGCACACAAATTATGGCCGCGAGCGTCCTCTCGGGCGTGAACATCGTCTTCCTCGCGGCGTTGGCCGCCGTGTGGGTACGCAACTATCGGACGTTCCGGACGTCGCTCGTCCTCGGCCTGCTAGCGTTTGCAATCGTGATGCTCGTCGAGAACGCGTTCGCACTGTACTTCTTCGTCACCATGCAGAGTCTCTACTCGGGTGACCCGCACGTCCAACAGGCAGTCCTCGTGCTTCGTGGCCTCCAACTCGTTGCACTCGCGTTCTTGACGTACGTCACGATGCGCTGACTCACGGCGTGGACGCGTGCACACCGTCGGGTGTGCTACTGAATTTGGTACTGATTTGACCCGAACTCGGTCCGAATCTCGAAAAATTGCCTTTAGGCCCGCTGACGTCTCTCTTCCCGTGGCTTCGACCACACGTGAGAGACGATGACCGACAAACAATTCTCGACCACACGACGAACCGTCCTTGGACTAACCGGCTCTGGTGCACTGACTGCACTCGCCGGGTGCCTCGGCGGTGTGACGATTCCCGCACAGGCGACTGGCAACGGTGACGGCGGCAACGCTGCCCGCACTTACCGCATCACGGTAGCGAACCTCACCACTGGCCAACCGTTCACGCCACCTGTCGTGGTCGCCCACCAAGCCAGTGTAGAGTTGTTCTCGGTCGGTGACCCCGCGAGCGACGCCATCAAAGAAGTCGCCGAAAACGGGAACCTCACGCCACTCGGCGAACTCGCGGAGAGTCTCAACGAGGTTCGCGGTGCTGCTATCGGAGAGACACCACTCGTTCCGGCCGAACTCCCGGCGAGTGAGATGTTCCCCTACGCGACCACTCTCGAACTGGAGACCGACGCGAGTGGTGCCTACCTCTCGTTCGTCAGCATGCTCATCGGCACCAACGACGGGTTCACTGGCCTCGACACTGTTCCACTCCCTGAACGCGTCAACGAGTCGCGGTCGTACTTCGCATCGAGTTTCGACGCCGGCACGGAGATGAACACCGAAGAGTACGCTGACATGGTTCCCCCTGCGCAGGCCCTCTACGGCATCGACTCCGAAGACACCGGCACGGAAGGGACTGGGATGAGCAACCCCGACCTCGCCGAAGACGGTGTCATCACTCCGCACGGTGGAATCGTCGGCGACGGTGACCTCGACCCAGCGGTCTACGGATGGGAAGACCCAGTGGCACTCGTTCAGGTCGAACGGATGGCGTAACCCGCCGTCTGGCCCGCCCCCTACTCCAGCACGTCCGTCCGTTCCCGCGAACCCGTCCGCCCTGCCGTTTCCAATCACCCCTCGTTTCTCACCTTTCGTGGCTTTTCACCCTACATTTCTCCCCTCAGTTCACACCACTCGGTTCTACTCGGTCGTCTCGTTCGGCCTGCTTCGCCCGTCGTTCTGGCCGTCTTTACGGTCGGTCTGGTCCCGTCTTCCCGTTTGAACCTTCACCCCACTGTCCGACCGGACGACGCTCGAAGACACTGATGTGCGAAATTGGTCATCTAAGAACGCTTTTTGTGGGTGGGCGGATTGAGTGGAATACATGTCAGACGGAGATTTCGAGGGCTACGGCGGGCGGTACGTCCCTGACGTGCTCGACGACTCGCTTCAACAACTCGCAACGGCCTACGACGAGATTTCGAACACCGAAGAGTTCCAGACGGAATTCCGTGACCTCCTCGAGGAGTTCGCAGGGCGGTCCACGCCGTTGTACTACGCGCGAAACCTCAGCGACCGGTACGGCGCCGACATATACCTGAAGCGTGAGGACCTCCTCCACGGCGGAGCGCACAAGATAAACAACGCGCTCGGACAGGCACTCCTCGCGTCGAAAGCCGGGAAGGACCGACTCATCGCCGAGACGGGTGCCGGCCAGCACGGCACGGCGACGGCGATGGTCGGCGCACTCTTCGGCCTCGACACGGAGATTTACATGGGGAAAAAAGACGCTGAGCGCCAGCGAATGAACGTCTTCCGGATGCGCCTCATGGGCGCGGAGGTGAACGAGGTGACTCGCGGGGATTCCGGCCTCGCCGACGCAGTCGATGCGGCGTTGGAGGACTTCGCACAGAACATCGACGACACGCACTACCTCGTCGGCAGTGTCGTCGGCCCCGACCCCTTCCCGCGGATGGTGCGCGACTTCCAGAGCGTCATCGGCGAAGAAGCACGTGAGCAGTTCCTCGAACGGACGGGCGGGCTTCCAGACGCCGCTGTCGCCTGTGTCGGCGGTGGGTCGAACGCGATTGGTCTCTTCCACGCGTTCCGTGACGACGACGTGGCGTTCTACGGGGCCGAAGGCGGCGGCGAGGGGTCGTCGTCGAAGCGGCACGCCGCCCCGCTGGCGAAGGGGAAAGACGACGTGATTCACGGAATGCGAACCCGCGTCATCGACGACGACGTGGAAGTCCACTCCGTCTCTGCCGGCCTCGACTATCCCGGTGTCGGCCCGGAACACGCGATGTTCCGCGCTCTCGGTCGGGCGGAATACACTGGTGTGACGGACGACGAAGCACTCGCCGCGTTCCGCGAACTCAGCGAGACTGAAGGCATCATCCCCGCACTCGAATCCAGTCACGCCGTGGCCCGCGCCATCCAGTTAGCAGAAGAGGGCGACCACGAGACGATTCTCGTCAATCTCTCCGGTCGTGGCGACAAAGACATGGTGACAGCGTCCGAGAAGTTCGACCTCTGAAGGGGTCACAGGCCGGTCTCTCTTCAAGTCGATGAAGGGAGCTATCGCCCTGCAATTTCGATGACGCAGTGTTCGGGTCCTTTAGAACTCTCGGTGAATCTATAGAGAATTGTGCAACGAGTGGAACTAGCCTCGGTGCACGGTGTAACGTGACTCTACCTGCTGACAGAGACTCGTGAACTGCTCTGGTGGAGAGGTGGGGGGAGGTTAGCCATCGTGTTCGACGACCAAACTGGAGGGTCCCTCTGACAACAGCGTATACCAGTTGGATTCCACATGGGTAAAATGTATCGGCAGGAGATATGTAGAAACCAGCCATTACACGGCTGATTAGCGGTGATACGCAAATTTGACCTGTGTTGTATCAGAAATCACATATCAGTTCGTGGTGGTGGCCACCGGTCGCTCCGACTTCGAGAGACAGTACGGAGAGAGACGGCGGTCTCTCGGGAGCGTAATCGTCGAAGCAAAGAGTGCCCGGGGTGGGTTCTCAACATGCCCTTTACATGCCCACTGATGAACCCCCCTGATAGATGACTGCGAACCCCGCACGCGCCATCGAGCGCCTTCGAGAACGGCTCGACACGAGTGAGGACATCAGTGAGGCCGACGCTGCTGTGCTCCGAAAGATGAGCAATCGCATCCGCATCCTCGGCCCGGCCGAGTACAGTGACCATCGCCACGAGTTCCTGCTCATGCGCTGTGTCAAACTCGCCGAGGAAGTCGGCGGGCTCGCCGACGCCCTCGACGACCGCGGCACAGCAGAGGAGTTGGTCGCGTGGATAAACACCCACCAGACGAACTCCGCAGAGACGAACAAGGACTACCGCGTCGCCCTCCGGATGTTCGGCGAGTTGGCCACCGACGGTGAGGGAAAACCGGACAGCATCTCGTGGATTCCGGGTGGCTACCCGAAGAACTACGACCCGGCACCTGAGCCCGGGAAGATGCTTCGCTGGGACAAAGACGTTCAGTTGATGCTCGATGCCTGCCACAACTATCGGGACAAAGCGCTCATCGCCCTCGCGTGGGACGCGGGCCCGCGCAGTGGTGAGTTGCAAGACCTCTCTGTCGGCGACATCACCGACCACGAGTACGGCCTGCAGGCGACGTTCAACGGGAAGACCGGCCGCCGGACGGTGACACTCATCCCGAGCGTCCCGCACGTCCGCCAGTGGCTCAGCGTCCACCCGGGCGCGAACGACCGCAACGCGCCCCTCTGGTCGAAACTCTCCAGCGCGGACGACATCACCGCAAACCGACTGCGAGATATCCTGAAGGACGCAGCACGACGCGCCGGCGTCACCCGTCCAGTTACCCCCACGAACTTCAGGAAGTCGTCGGCGTCGTACCTCGCCAGTCAGGGTGTCTCGCAGGCGCACCTCGAACAGCACCACGGGTGGAAGCGCGGGTCGAGCATCGCCGGGCGGTACATCGCCGTCTTCGGCGACGCCACCGACCGCGAGATTGCGGCGGCCCACGGTATCGACGTGGAACCGGACAAACCCGACCCCATCGCCCCGCTGCAGTGCCCGCGATGCACTCGCGAGACCCCGCGCGAAAAGGACCTCTGTGTCTGGTGCGGACAGGCGCTCACCCAGCAGGGGCTCGAAGGCGTCAAAGAGCAGGAAGAGCGACTCTTCCGCTCCGCGGCAGAGGCCGAGGAGTTCGACCTCGAAGACGTCGCCGAGTTGCGTGACCTCGCGGAGTCGAATCCGGTCTTGCGGCGCGTCTTCCTCGGCGTCGACTGAGACGCCCATCGGTCACTCGTCCTCGCGGTGGGTCTCGTAGTAGTCGAGCGCGGCCTGTGCGTCGACGGCGACCGGTAGGTCCGTGTCGGCGAGACGCTCGAACAGGTCGAGGTTCTCCTCGATGACCTCGAACGCGCTCTTCGGATGGCGACGTTGGTCGAGGCTCATGGGTCGACCCTCCGGTTGGGGCGGTGGGGACAGTCGCGGCGTTTTCCGTCCGGGTCAGGCCCGCGGTTGGTCGCGCGCCCGTGGCCGTACTCCGTGCGGTCCGGCCCGACGGTAATCCAGAACCCGCAGACTTTGCAGTAGGCAGTGTGGTTCGGGTTGGTGACGGGAACGAGGTGGTCCGGGAGGTCAGCGTCGGTGTCTTCGTCGACGTCGGCCTCGAAGCGCCCGCAGTTGCCGCGCGGCGGGACGGCCTCGGGAATCATCGGTTCCCTCCCGTGAGGTTACTCGCGCGAACGAATCCGAGTTCGCACCCGCACGGGACGACGGTGTGACGGCCGGGTGCGTTCGTGGTGAAGCCCTCGATGAGGGTGGTGCAAGCGGGGCAGTTAGATGGTGATGCCTCTCTCGTGGCGCGGGGTTTATCTCGCCCCCGCGAGTGGGTTAGTTCGGTCGTCATGGCTAGCGACGACCTCACCGGACTCCTGTCCTAGCAGGGGTCTGGAGTTTCCACCAGACCTGTAAGCACCGGTGAGAGTCGTCTGTATCGACCATGAGACGCATTAGATATAAATCTTGACTACTATAGTTAGTCTATTAAGCTAACCTTGGTAGACAGGATTAGATACAAGGGTCGATACTTTTGAACTACGGTGAGTGACTTGATTCACGACATGGTTGAGCGAATCTCGTGGTTTTCGCCGGCAGATTACGAGATTCTTCTCTTCTTCGATGCCTGTGACATCGGGGCGACCTCGAAGGTCGTCGCCTACAACATCGACTACAACGATGTGTACGTGAACAAGAGAATGCGCGTGCTCGAGGACGCCGGCTTCTTCACCAACGACAACGGAATCTACGAACTCACAGACTTCGGACGGGCCTTCCTCAATGGTGAGGTTGAGGTCTCCGAGGTTGAGGCTCTCGACGAGAGCGAATAGTGGGTTGGTGTCGGTCGGTGTGAGCACTGCATTCTAAGCGTGGTTGGTGGATTAGAAAGGGGTGATTGGGAGGTGTCCGAAGTGGCCGTATGAGAAATCTTCAAAGAGATATGTTTTAATTACGATGTTACGAAATCGAGAGTATGGCCCCTTCATCTCACAATCACAACAATAGCATCACTGATGCATTCAATGAAGTTATAATAAGAAATTACGGCCATGAAGATTTAGCGGGTTTGGGTGATGAGGAATTTGAGAAGATTATCAACATCGTCAAGTCAATCAGAGATGATTCCGAGGATAATTGGCAACCGCCTCACCCCTCATCTGACTCAAAAGTGTGGCGTTATGTTAACTTCACAGAAATAATGTCAATTCTTGAGCGTCAAAGCTTGTGGTTTAGTAACTTCTCAAATTTTGAGGACCCGTACGAGGGAACAATTCCGAAAAAGAATTTAGAAGAGGAAATTGACAAAATTTCCAGCCGAGCAGATATCAGTAGAGATGCCGCAACTAACCTTCATGAGACATATGTGTCTGGCAACCGGCATGGTCAAAGTGGATTTGTGAATTGTTGGAACCTTAGCGAATACGAATCTGCGGCACTGTGGGAGCAGTATATTGATTCTACAGATGGTGTCGCTATCCAGACAACAGTAGACCGCTTAGAACAATCCCTCAGTGATTGTGGGCGAGAATTGACTTTTGGTGAGATTGAATATATTAGCTACGAGGACGCCAAAATCCCGAACGGAACGTTACCGACGTTGTATCACAAGCGCTTGAGTTTTGAACATGAGAAGGAGTTCCGTGCGTCTTTCCTAAAACAGGATGATGAAGATCTCGGTGCTGGGGCGTATGTAGACGTTGATTTGGACATGCTCATTGATAAATTGTATCTTGCCCCAACTACCCCAGACTGGTTCTATAATCAAGTTGAATTGGTCCTTGATCGATACGGTGTGGACTGTGAACTGAAGAAGTCGGATATCTATTCCGATCCTGTTTACTGAGCAGTTGTTCTCTGCAAACAAATTAACTCAAACGTCACGAACTCATCTCACAATCGTCACGACACGTTTGAACTGCTCGAAAGCTCGTGATTCTACAAACGCCCACTCATGCTGCTCAATGTTCTCTGAACCGGCCGGTGCGACTATCTGGGAGACAACCGTAGCAATATCACGAACTGCAGCAGCTAAAGAGTGGTTCCCATTCTGATTGAAATAAATCGACAGCTCAATGATTGCATTCTTTATCAGACTCTGGTTCCTCGAAAGAACACCATCAGTTCTGGCTTCAGAGAGTGCACTCATCAATTGAAGGAAACCCTCTCGAAAGCCTCGCTGAATCCCCCCATAAATTCCCTTCTCAACAGAACCTTCTGAAAGGTCCAATAGCAAGTCATTGCTCTCTTCTTCTGAGATATCTTGCTCGATAGCCTGAACCAGATTTCTAAAGATCCCAACGATGTATTCGACATCGCTCGTGTCTAAGCTGTAGGTCTCTGCAAAGAACGTGTCAATTTCAGAGACGACCTGCTCAGCCTCGGCTTCTTTTCCTTGGTGTTTGAGGACAGTCTGTCTAAACATACTCACATATATGAAGAGAACACCCGCAACGATGTCGACATCCGGGTTCTTCGTGAGTGCTTTCACTCTTTGAGAGATGTCCTTAAGGGTGTCTAACTGTGTGTTGGATGAATTTTCATGGAACCGGAACTGTACCCGCTTCGTTCTCAGGTAATCTGCGACGAGTTGTTCTTCTGGTTGTAATTCCGACCGCGCTCGGAACGATTCAAGAGCCTCTGGCTCTTCATATTCGAAAATACTTGCTCTCACTCTGGCGATGTTTACGTCGTCGCCAGCGAAGAGGTTTGAAAGATGTGGTAGTACAGAATCCTCGTCGATTGCAGGATCGTTGAGTAATCGAACAATCTCTTCTTCTTTGGACTTCTTTGATGAAATCTCGTTCAGGTGGTGAGAAAACATTTGGCCTGCGGCCATCGATTGAGCAAAAGCATCTGCAATCAAATTTAATGGTGCTTCGTTTTCGACCTCATTTCCGATGATAAATTCGATGAGTACGTCGATGTTCGCATCAATAGGATCTGCATCTAGCTCGTTTAGGTAGATTTTCGCACAGTAGCGATGCTGTTGGTTCAGTTCTTCATCTTTAACTAGACGACGTGCTTGTTCGTGAAGGAAAGAATGCGGACGATACACGTTCATGGCCTCGTGCGTCCCAACCTTCTCGAGGGCACCCTGTTGATACAGTGACTCGAGCATACGGCGGGATTCCGAAAGCCGATACTCGGTTAATTCGGCCACAATATCTTCTCTGAACTCAGCCAAGGCACAGATACTATAGATGAAATCCTCTTCTTCCGTCTGCATTCGATTCAGGAAAGCTGTATCCAGATATTCTCGAACTTCAGTCTGTGGAACCGCTTCGATAGCTCGTTGAACCCCGCGTTCATTTGCGAGGTCAGAGAAACGATCAAGCAAATATGGTGTCCCTTGGGTCAGTTCGATAACCCGGTCAATCTGCGACTCAGATGTATTGAGACCACGTTTATTCAGGAACTCTTCAACTTCTGCTTTACCCAATGAGTTGAGTTCGATAGTCTCGATAGGTGAATTGTACCCTGTGGCAAGCTTTCGAGACCGAGCTCCAATAAAGAAGTTAACACTATCTGGAACAGTTTCCGCGATACTTCTGAAAAAGCGATTGAAAGTATCTTTTTGTTCCAGTGGGATTTCATCGTACTGATCAAAAAATAGGATTAGCTTAGCATCGGGGTTGAACTGGTTGAATTGTCTGAGGAACTCGCGAAGAATCTCAGCATAGATTGGTGCTGCACTTTCTTTGGTATCTGCCTCAGGAAGTGCATCTGCACCAAGTGAGAGTAGACTTGCAGGGGGGAAAATCATCCCACCAGCATTTGAGGTGAGTTTCACTCCGATTTCAAACCCACGAGATTGCAAGACTGAATACGCTTTGTTCTTAATTTTTTGAGTTCTGGACGTGTCGACTTTCTCAGACCACTGGCTTTGGAACTCGGAAGCAAAATTCTGGATTGTCGTTAAGCCAGCATGGAACGTGAAGTCCAGAACGAAGACATCTTCGTCGTTCTGGTACTCTGTTTTCAGTTCTTTCAGGAACCGAGTTTTACCGTGCCCCCCGGGCCCAAAGAGTAAGTTGAATGTACCTGACGTCTCACCATCGATTAACTCACAAGCTTTTCGAAGTTCGTCTTCCCGACCAACAAAAGGAGATTCTGAGACCACAATTATTCGATTTTGTCTTCGATATTATCAAGCAGTAATTCGACTCGAGAAAGTTGTTCACGTAACCGCTCGACGCGTTCTTTGGCCATGCGTCCATCACCTGAACTGAGATCTGTTCTAAGATAACTGGCCTCCTGTTCACATCTGTGGAGTTCAGACACAGTTATTTCAGATGCCTCGGGAGCAGGGTAGTCGAGACTAGTAGATGGAGAATCTTGGAGAATCGACCTATTCAGTAGTTTAACTATCTCCATCGGTTATCATTCTGTTAGAATTGTATCTGTTAAAATGCTATGGGAAGGGGGCCATAGAATATATTCCCAGCAACTGAGCTGAATGGACGATTTCGTCTGACGACCGAATCTTGGAGTTGATTCGGGAGCACGGGAATCTCACCCCACAGGCTATCAACGAGCTCGGTAGCCCGGTTCCAGATCACGCAAGTCGTTGTTCCAAGTTGGTCAAGTTCGGTCTCTTGACCCGAATCAGTCGTGGTCTCTACGGCATCACCGATGACGGCCTCTGCTACTTGGACGAGGAACTCGATGCCTCGACGCTGGAACCCGTCGACGACGAGTAGTTGGTTTTGGATTGCGCTGGCTGTTGACACGGCAGTCTAGACGACTGTGTTGGTGTGGAAAAGCGATGACTGGGGTGTGTCCGATTGGCCGGACGTTGTTGACCGAGCGGTTTCCATCGACCCCCCGGGGGTTTGTGGGGGATTGCGGGTCGACGGAAACACTATGTGCTGGGCAGCCAATCTGCGGGCTGTGTGCCCAGAATTGGGCATGGTTTCAGACGAACCCTTGTGCGGTTGAAGCTCGTCCGTCGTCGTCTCTTCCTGCCGGTAGCGGATGTTTCAGACGAACCCTTGTGCGGTTGAAGCGAGTGGTGCGTGCATCCGGAGCCCGCCGCCGAACGTTTCAGACGAACCCTTGTGCGGTTGAAGCAGTCCATGCACCCGAGCCGTGTTCGGTCTGGTGGCGGGTTTCAGACGAACCCTTGTGCGGTTGAAGCGACCTGCTCGGGCGGGTGCCAGACGTTCCCCTCGTGTTTCAGACGAACCCTTGTGCGGTTGAAGCATCCGATCCATTCATCCTATCCGGGACGATGTGGTGGTTTCAGACGAACCCTTGTGCGGTTGAAGCAATCGTGGAACACCGCCAACAGACTGTCGAGGAAAAGTTTCAGACGAACCCTTGTGCGGTTGAAGCCTCTGGTTCGAGTGGGTCGACGGCGGTGGACTCGGCGTTTCAGACGAACCCTTGTGCGGTTGAAGCTCGGATGGGCCGAGTATGAACGTTGTCCGACGGCGGTTTCAGACGAACCCTTGTGCGGTTGAAGCGGCTACTACGTGGACCACCCCGAGCACGCCCTGGAGTTTCAGACGAACCCTTGTGCGGTTGAAGCCAGTGAAACATGATAGGCCAAAGAAAGAACGATTAGTTTCAGACGAACCCTTGTGCGGTTGAAGCGCGGCATGCGCCAGTCGACGGGTCGGATTTACTCAGTTTCAGACGAACCCTTGTGCGGTTGAAGCTGTTAGCACATTCCAGATGATATCTAATTGAGCCTGGTTTCAGACGAACCCTTGTGCGGTTGAAGCTCTGCAAGCGTTGCTCCCGCCACCCATTCAAAGTCGTTTCAGACGAACCCTTGTGCGGTTGAAGCGACCCAATCCATCGAGTGTGACGTATATCGACAAAGTGTTTCAGACGAACCCTTGTGCGGTTGAAGCTGGTTCGCGAATTCGGTCAGGTACTCGCCGAGAGCGTTTCAGACGAACCCTTGTGCGGTTGAAGCATTAGTTGCGGCAAGAAGTTCCGTGTTTTCAGAACGGTTTCAGACGAACCCTTGTGCGGTTGAAGCACCTGGCCGATTACCGCCGCGACAGTCGCGGCTATGTTTCAGACGAACCCTTGTGCGGTTGAAGCACGCATCGAGTCAACGTCAAAGGAGACAACAACGGGTTTCAGACGAACCCTTGTGCGGTTGAAGCAACGGTTGACCCGTCGTTCTGGATTGCACGTCCGAAGTTTCAGACGAACCCTTGTGCGGTTGAAGCGGATGGGGGGCGACTGAGATGATGACTCGGTTCAATGGTTTCAGACGAACCCTTGTGCGGTTGAAGCGACTTTGTAACGTGTGTATAGATTGGTATCGCGAGCAGTTTCAGACGAACCCTTGTGCGGTTGAAGCTCCCAGTGCGTCCTCTAAGCACTTGATGATGAAATCGTTTCAGACGAACCCTTGTGCGGTTGAAGCACATTGCACACATGGCACGGGATTACACAGACTGTTTCAGACGAACCCTTGTGCGGTTGAAGCTCTGCAATTGTGATTGTAGTTTCGTCACGTCGCCAGTTGTTTCAGACGAACCCTTGTGCGGTTGAAGCGTCTGGCGACCGTGTCGCATCGCACGGTGGAACTGGCGTTTCAGACGAACCCTTGTGCGGTTGAAGCCTGATGATGCTACGCTTCCAAAGAAACAACTCCCAGAGTTTCAGACGAACCCTTGTGCGGTTGAAGCCGGCGCTGGAATGTCCGGGCAAGACGGGATTGGCTGGTTTCAGACGAACCCTTGTGCGGTTGAAGCGAGGCATTGAGAACTTCGGCCTCTTCCTCGAAGAGTTTCAGACGAACCCTTGTGCGGTTGAAGCGGATACCGTCACCACGGTCGGAGTCGGAGACGAGCGTTTCAGACGAACCCTTGTGCGGTTGAAGCAGAAACAGGTCCGTGGGCCAACTGGTCCGCGGGGCGGTTTCAGACGAACCCTTGTGCGGTTGAAGCAACCCCCGTGGGTAGACGAACCGATAACATTCAGTAGTTTCAGACGAACCCTTGTGCGGTTGAAGCGTCAACTCCTACCAGCGACTCCTCGGCGACCACGAGTGTTTCAGACGAACCCTTGTGCGGTTGAAGCACTCGTCGTGTTCACGTTGCGGATGCTGGGTGCATGTTTCAGACGAACCCTTGTGCGGTTGAAGCACTACACGAGCGCCGAGTCATGGTCGGCGGGTGGTTTCAGACGAACTCTTGTGCGGTTGAAGCTCTCAAGCGTGCCGGGAACAGCGAACGAGAAGTTCTCGTTTCAGACGAACCCTTGTGCGGTTGAAGCAAACTTGCTGACGGGGTCTCACCCGTCACTGTGAATAGTTTCAGACGAACCCTTGTGCGGTTGAAGCTCGTTAAACGATACCTCAATGACTGCGTTCGTGCCGGTTTCAGACGAACCCTTGTGCGGTTGAAGCCCGTTCGATGCCACTCTCTTGCTACGGCCGCAACCGCGTTTCAGACGAACCCTTGTGCGGTTGAAGCTTGGTGCCGCCAATCCGACGAATGAGAGATTCATTGTTTCAGACGAACCCTCGTGGGGTTGAAGCGACTACAAGAGTGTGATACCTGGGTCGCTGCTGCAGTTTTCAGACGAACCCTCGTGGGGTTGAAGCGGCACGTGGCAGACGCACATCCATCTGTTCGACGGATTTCAGACGACCCGTTGTGGGGTTGAAGCGACGTTGATGATCTTAGGGGTGCATCGGCCACCGATGTTCTAGACGAACCCTTATGGGGTTGAAGCAGTCAGATGATGAGCAAGCAAGGGGGCGCGGCATGAGTTACAGACGAACCCTTGTGGCGTTGAAGCGTGTCCTGCGACGAGGCGCACAACATCGTGAAGCAGGTTTCAGACGAACCCTTGTGCGGTTGAAGCAGGTACGCTACTACGTCGGCGGCGAGTGTGCCGCAGTTACAGACGACCCTTTGTGGGGTTGAAGCATCAAGAGTGCTGTCCTCATCGTGGCGGGTTCGCTTGTTTCAGACGAACCCCTTCTGGGGTTGAGGCTACCGAGGTCCACAGCTTGACATCACCGTCCGCCCGTGTTTCAGACGAACCCTCGTGGGGTTGAAGCTAATCTGTTATTGCGCCCGCGTTGGCCGTGTTGTTGTTACAGACGAACGCTTGTCGGGTTGAAGCTTCTGTGTTAAGTTCTAGTCCGAACATTCTAGGTGGTGTTACAGACGACCTCTTGTGGGGTTGAAGCCGCGACCGGCAGATGCTTCGAATCAAAACACCGCCAGTTACAGACGAACCCTTGTGGGGTTGAAGCGCACGCATGCCGATTTGCCGCTTGAGGCGTTCACTGTTTCAGACGAACCCTCGTGGGGTTGAAGCGACCAGTCGACGTTCCGGCACCGTCAGCTCGCGCCGTTTCAGACGAACCCTTGTGGGGTTGAAGCGTGTGCTCGTCCTGCGGCCACTCGGTAGAGTTCGGCGTTTCAGACGAACGCTTGTGGGGTTGAAGCACCCGCCAATTAGCATCGAGGTCTCCGAGAGCCGTTGTTCCAGACGAACCCTTGTGCGGTTGAAGCTACGAGTGGGAACGCGCGGTGAAACGAGTTGTCGACAGTTTCAGACGAACCCTTGTGGGACTGAATGATCCACCCTCCTTACTCTGTGAGAGACGAACCTCTGCATCGAGACCGCGACACGTGTCGGAGAAACAGATATTATCCTTCGATAATAACATCTCGAAAACAAGACAGTGAGACTACTAACTCGGCTGCGCGCTCGCCGCGACGCTGCCTACGACAATAAGTATCACCACAAGCTCCGAGGGCGCCTCTGGCGAGCCTTACAGGATACAAAGTACGACCAATACCACGACGCAAACCGTCCGGTTGGGTTCAGCTACAGCAATCCATTCCCGCCGTACGACATGGAGGAAGGAGACGAGCGGACGCTTCTCGTCGCCGCCCCGCAAGAGGACCTCCTCGCAGAGGTGGCTGAAGACTTCATCACGAATCGTGAACTGAACATCGGGGAGATGCCGTTCCATATCGACGAGATGACCAGTATCTCACCAGACGTCGGTGAGCCCGGAACATCGGGCACGATTGAGTCCGGAACGGGGCTCCTCGTACGAATCCCGCCGTGGCGTGCTGCTGACTACGGCATCGAAAAAGAGGGCGACCAGGCAATCTTCTGGCGACCAAAACACTCGATGGAGCCGTTGAAAGCTCAACTCGAGAACAACCTCGACAAGAAGCACAATCTGTTCTGCCCAGAGTACCTCCCCGGACCGTCGGACACGGAGTACGACTTGTTCGACTCCTACGAGTTGATCAAGACGTTCGCCATCCCAGTGACCGTTTCACAAGGCCAGGAACTCACGTACGTCCTGAGCAAGTGGAAGTTCGGCTACACCGTTCGTGACGACGACCACCGCCGCCACCTCAACCTCGCGCTCGACACCGGACTGGGTGAAAAGAACGCGCTGGGACTGGGCTTCATCAACATCCTGCAGGGGGGAGAAGATGCTCAAGCCTGAAGAGTTCAAACAGACATACGAGGGCGATCTCGTCGATGAACTCCCTGACTCACCGATTACATCGCTTCGCAAGCTACAGTTCCTCTACGGGAAGCTGTACACGCTTGCGACGGCTGGAGGCGGGCAATACGCACCGTACCTCACACCTGATGCAGCAGGCGACCTCGTCGACACCGAAGGCAGTCTGATCGTTGTTCGGGTTGACCTTTCGGGCGACGAGTCCCAGCTCGCGGACGACGATCGCGGACCTGTCTGGGTCACACGATACACTGACGACCGAGTCGAAAAGGTCGCTCACTCAAAATATCCTGCCGCACGCGGGATTGACCACAGCATCACCCACCAGGCAGGACGCAATAGTGACCCAGAGAAACTCGGTCGATATGCTGTCGAACGGCTGTCAAAGTGGGCGACTGACGACGTCGTCCAGGGAACCGCTGCCAATAGCGAACAGGGCTGGATCGTCAATGAGCTTGCCAATTTGGGCGACGACGAAGACGTAGCCGAGCGAATCAAAGAGGCAGTCGATGCGGAACTCGGTGGCGAATCGACGACTGCACTCCTCACCGTCCAAGTTCGCCGGTCAGAAGATGAGGAGTACCGATGGCCCAGCGACATTGACGTGTTCCTCGAGGCAATGCGTCGACGGAAGCTCTCGAAGCTTGTCTCAAAAGGTCAAGCAAGCGACTCATCCGGGAAGGCCACAGACCTCATCACCGGCCAGCGAACGCGGACTGTCGGTACTTCAGAAGACCCGCAGAACTACTATCTCGGCAAGCAGCTGGAGAAGTTTCCCGGACTCGATCCAGATGAAGCGTGGCGGACTCACCCGGTCTCAGAAGACGCCGCGGTAACGATGATGAACTCCGAGACGTTTGTCGAGGCGTGTACCTACCGGACGTTCGGGGCGAAAGTATACTGCTTGCCGTACTTTTTCGGAACTCCAACACCCGAAAAGGCGATCAAGCTGTACGCGTTGCTGCATCAGGCGGCGACGGCCGACGACGGAATGACACCCGTCGAGCAGATGTACAACAACGTGGGAGTTAGCGACGACACACTGCGCTTCTACGTCTCTGCTGTGATGCCGCACCAGATGTCGCGGTACGACGTCTTCGGCGAGTCGATGAACGGCCGGTTACTGTATCCGGTTGCCCTCGAGCAAGCACACGATGCGATCGTTCTGACGTCCGCATTCGACTCTGACGACGACTGGACGGCACCGATGCCAACCCACGAGAAATGGGACCTACTCGTCCCCGCTGAATCTCGGCTTCATTCTGTCTCGAACGGTTGGTACTTTGCACAGACGTTCGCCAAGCGTGACGATACCGACGCGAGCGCGGACGACCCCCGGATTGGGGCGCTCGTCAGTGTACTGAGTGGCGACTCGATCAACGTCCAGACACTCCTCGGCGAGTACGTAGACCGAATCATCGCAGAAGAGGGCGAGGAATTCCCATCGTTCCAAGTTGCAGGTCAGTTTGCGCAGTTGTGTGCACTTGCGTCGACCGACTTGGACTTGCTGGACGCAGACGACGAGCACATGCAGCCGATTACTAGAGAACCAACCTACGAGATACCCGATTCCAACATGCACCAAACAGAACCAGCGATAGCTGATGGGGGAACCCCCACCGCCAAACTTGCATCGTTCATCAAAGACACTCCCGCTCTTTCACAGGATTCGGACACGCCTGTAACCGACCAACGCCGTGGGGCGTTCCTCCTTGGCGCGCTCGTCGGCGCAGTTGGTAATTATCAAGATTACAGTGAGGGCCGGTCGACGACCGTCGTTGACCAGTACCCTGTTAAGTCGATCACCCAAGCACGAGTGAAGAAGGTCACACAGGAGGCAATCGCGAAGACCCTCACCTACACTCGACAAGAGAAGAAGCAGGGTGTGAGCTATGGTGGAACGAAGTTCGACCACATCGTCGACCAACTCCGTGAGACAATCCTCGAAACCGATCCCGAGGACTGGGAGATCGACACGGACGACCTTCGCTTCTACTACGCGCTGGGAGTCACGTATGGGATGAATGACCGTAAGAAATCGACCAATAACACCGCTGACAACAACGAGGACAACTAAAATGTCTGAAACCACCACTGACACCGTCAAGAATCGTTCTGAAATCGTTTTCCTGTACGACGCCGTCGACGCAAACCCCAACGGGAACCCGTTGAGCGGGTCGAACCGACCGCGGATTGACCCACAGACACAACAGGCAATCGTCACCGACGTCCGTCTCAAGCGATACCTCCGAGACCAACTGGACGACGATGGGCATGGTGTCTACATCCGAAACGTCCAGGAGAATGGCGAACAGTACACACGCAAGCAGCTCCTTGAGGACCGACTGAAGGCCATCGACCTAGACGACTACGACCTCGACGAGGACGAGGAAGCAGACCGGTTCCGAGATGCTGTCTTCGGGGATTTCCTTGCTAATAGTGCTGACGTCCGATACTTCGGCGCAACGATGTCGGTCGACACGGACAACAAGTATGCGAAGCACCTCCCGGACCACTTTACTGGACCCGTACAGTTTTCGCCCGGAAAGTCGATGCACGCGGTCAACGAGAACGAAGAGTACGATAGCCTGACAAGCGTCATCGCCACTCAGAAGGGGAAAGGGCAAGGTGGGTTCGATCTTGACGACCACCGGATTCAGTATGGGCTGTTCCGATTCCATGGTCTCGTCGACGAGCACGGCGCCGATGACACCAAGCTCTCAGTCGCAGACGTCGAACGACTCGACACGCTTTGCTGGCGGTCTATTAAGAACCAGACGATCAGCCGAAGTAAGGTGGGACAAGAGCCCCGGCTGTACTGCCGTGTGGAGTACGCTGAGGAGAGCTTCCACCTTGGGGGACTCGACCGAGATCTAACGCTTGACGAAGCCGGGTCCAAAGATGACGAAGAATTACGTGACGTGCGTGACCTCGCTGTCTCTGTCGACGAGTTCGTCGACCGACTAGCTGGCGCTGCCGACCGAATTGAACAAGTTCACGTTGTGGCGAGCGACGTGCTTCAGGTCACGTACGACGGTGAGCTGGGTACGCAGGAACTGCTCTACGAGGCACTCGAAGAGGCAGTCGGCACTGACTCGGTTCATGTTATCGATGTCTACGACGAGCACACCGAGACACTCCCTGAAGCCGTCGACGCAGAGTGATGCCCGAAGACCACGAACGCCATCAGTTGTCAACCGCGGGCGGCGACTGGCAAGACCGTTGTTTGTCTCTCACTATCCGGGGCCCGTGGGCACACTTCCGACGTGTTGAGGGCAACATCGTCAAGCAGACCTACCGGGTCATCCCGCGGACGACTGTCGCCGGGCTGCTCGCCGCGATGCTCGGCATCGGCCGTGACCAGTACTACGAGTTGTTCGGACCTGACCAGTCGCTGATTGCAATCGAGCCGGTACAACCGCTCCGGACGATCAATATGCCGATGAACACACTCTCGACGGCCACCGAGCATCTCCACTCGTTCAACTCCCGAGGGAAGATTAGCGTGAAGCTCCCCGACCCGTCGAAGCCACGCCAGCAACACAACTACGAGGTGCTGGTCGATCCTGCCTACCGAATCGATATCTCACTCGCTGACCGCGGTCGGTACGCCGAGTTACGAGAGATGCTCGCTGCCGGGAAGTCACACTACATCCCCAGCTTGGGACTCTCGGAGTATCTTGCTGACGTCGAGTACCACGGTGAGTTCGACATCGAACGGGGGTACGGTGGCGACGATAGCATCGTCGAGGTCGACTCAACGATTCCTAACGGGGTCGAACGGGTCATCCCACAGGCAGACATTCGGTTTGAAGCCGAGGAGTCTCCAGCATTCATGACGACCGACTCTGGTGGCCGGACGACGAGTGGCTTCGCCGCATACGCCTATAGCCCCGACGCCGAGGCTCTCTCTGTCCGCGACGTTGAAGCCGCCCGCGTAGACGGCCGGACAGTGGTGTTTACCTGATGGAAGGCCCCCGCTCTCACCCAGCCGAGAACGGCCGTCCTGCACGAGCGCTCGTCGACCATCTTACAGGCGTCGTGGATCGGGTCGACCACATCGTTCCCAACGATACCACGACCCCCAACGGCGAGTCACTCCAAGAGGTGGTAAAAGCTCTCGCGTACGTTCACGACATCGGAAAGGCATCGTCGTGGTTCCAAGCTTACCTGGACGACGAACGGATTAGGGATAAGCGACTACGGCACCACGCACCAATCGGTTCGTTCGCGGCGTACTATGTGCTTGATGCCCGCGGGTACACGACTGAGACGTGTCTCGCTGGCTTCGTGGCGGTGGCGAAACACCACGGACGGATCCCCGATGTCGCAGAGTACGTCTACAATCGTTCGTTTCGCCGAGGTGCAGAAGGGGTTACCGGTCGGACTGTTGACCCGAGAGAACAGGTACAAGACGCCGTGTACCAGCAAATTGTCGATATCGACGGTCGACACCGAGACATCGCGACTCAGATTCTCCAAGACGCGTCCGGCGGGGGTGCCGATTGGGAGTCGTTTCGGGCGTCGTTCTGGAAGCTCCTCGATGAGGTTTCCGGTTCGGTGGAGTCGCTGACTGGCGGGACGCCGACACGGGATGCATTGTCTGACTCGTGTTACGAACTCGTTCTTCAGTGCTGGAGCGCATTGGTCCTCGCAGACAAGACCGACGCCGCGCGAGCACCAGATGGATCGGAGATATATGCACCCAAGATTCCATCACTCGCCAAACTTGACTCGTACGTCGACGACCTTGACACCGATCCAGATCCAGATGGCACGCGGGCTCAACAGTTAGACTACCATCGTGCCCGCGCTCGGGAGAGCGTACTCAGTGGAGTCGAGGCGTTCGCTGAGAGTGGTGGTGGTGTCGCAACGCTCACCCTCCCAACGGGGATGGGAAAGACGCTGAGCGGCCTCTCAGCTGCGTTCGCCCTTCGCGACCGACTCAAAGGTAAGCGGGTCGTCTATGCGCTTCCGTTCACGAGTATCATCGACCAAGTCGTGGGCGAGCTCACCGACATCTACGATGACCCTGGGAGACTTCTCACGGTCCACCATCACCTCTCTGAGACGACCTTCGACCCTGACGTGGACGGTGACGAGGTCGACTTGAACGATGACGTCGCCGGGATGCTTGGGGAGAGCTGGCGGGCTGGATTAACGGTGACGACGTTCGTACAACTGTTCGAGAGCCTCGCAGGCCCGGCAAATAGTCAATCGATGAAGCTCCCGGCGCTACATGATGCGGTCATAGTCCTCGACGAGCCGCAGAGTCTCCCGCTCGACTGGTGGAAGCTAGTCCCCCGACTGATCCGAATACTGACTGAACGGTACGATGCGTCGGTGATTGCGATGACAGCGACGCAGCCTCGGCTGTTTGAAGGGACAGACGTTCTCGACAACGACGTAGTCGAACTCGTCCAAGAACCAAACACCTACTTCGCGGCGTGTGAGCGCGTCGAGTATCGGCTCCACGGATCAGTAAGGCGGTACCTCGACGACCGCGAGGGACCGGTCGCCTACCAAGACGCTGCCGCCGCCATTCGTGCTGTTGCACGGGATGATGAATCTGCTCTCGCCGTGTGCAACACTATCGAGAGCGCTCGACGACTCACCAAGGAGGTCACCGACGGTCGCCAGCACTTCGTCGATGTAGCGGAGGAATACGCAAACCTCCTCAGGGACTCGCCGTCAGCGGATGAACCCGGTGAAGGTGTCGACTCTACGGTGCTGGCCAAGCGGTGTCGTGGCGACGGCCCAGCGCTGATACACCTCTCGACACGACTGCGGCCTGTTGACCGACTCACTCTCATCGAAACAGCGAAGAAACTCACGATGTCCGGTGTTCCTGTTGTTGCCGTCTCGACGCAACTGATCGAGGCCGGTGTCGACATCAGCTTCGACCATGTTTTCCGTGATTTAGCGCCGGTCGATAGCATCGTCCAGGCTGCTGGCCGGTGTAATCGCTCGTTCGAACGGAATCATGGCGTTGTAACTGTTTGGTGGCTTGATGCTCCCAGTGATCAGAAAAAAACGCCTGCGGAGGCAATCTATAACCGCGGCACTTCGTTGCTCCCAGTAACGGCGAAAGTGCTTCATAGCATCGATGATGGAAGTGGTGTTTTACCCGAACATGCGGTTGCGCGTGACGCCGTCGAGGACTACTACCACCGGCTCCACAAGAACCGTAACGTCGGGTCACAGGAATTCGTTGAGTATGTTGATGACGCTCGCGGGGATGAATTGGGCAAGTTGTCGCTTATTGACTCCCGGCGCGCAGCCGACGTAGTTATCTGTCGTACTGATATTGACCGCAATCTCGTCGAGCGGTTGCGGGAGGCGAGGGAAGCACGTGAGTATACAGAAGTCAGGAATCTCCTTGACGCGACAAAGCCGATCCGTATCTCAGTGCCGTTCAGCAACGGTGACGAAACAGCTGAGACAATTAAACACCTTCCTCCGATTGATAGAGAAAATGGGCTCTATCAGTTGGATATTGGTCAACATGGTGGGTACTTCAACCAAACAACTGGGTTCGTCGTCCCCGAGATTACCGCCGGGCACAGGATCCTGTGATGTCTGGGGAGTGTAACGACCAACAAGACCCTGTGAACCGCCTCCTCGCGACCGCCCGTGGCGACGCGGTGGCCAATCCGTTTCGGGTGACCGGTGTGATGATGCAGTACTACTACGTCTGCCAGCGAGAGCTGTGGTTTGCCAGTCGGAATCTCGAGATTGACCGGGAGAACTCAGCAATCGTCCGAGGAACGAGGGTTGATGACTCGTCATACGGCGATCGAGGAGAGGAGAACCTGCGGTTAGGAATGATCTCGCTTGACCTGTTGGAAGATGGTCGTGTGGTTGAGGTCAAACCGTCATCAGCGCTCACTGAGCCAGCACGGATGCAACTATCATACTACTTGTGGTACCTCGATCGCGTCGCCGGCGTCGAACGCGACGGTGTCCTAGCACATCCGACCGAACGGCGACGCGAGGATGTCGAACTAACCCCAGAACGTGCGAAGAAAGTTGAGGACGCAATCCGGAAGATCCATGAAATTGTCTCGGACGAGTCACCTCCAGAACCCGAAGAGAAGCCATTCTGTGACTCGTGTGCCTATCACGACCTTTGTTGGTGCTGATTCACGATGGACAGAAACTACCACGTATTCTCAGACGGGCGCATAGAGCGGAAAGATGACACCCTTCGGGTCGTCACCGACGATGGTGAGAAGAAACACATTCCAATCGAACACGCTGAGGCGGTTTTTCTCCACGGACAGATCGACTACAATACTCGTCTGATTGGGTTTCTCAACGACCACGGGGTCGCCGCACACGTGTTCGGCTGGAATGACCGCTATTCAGGGTCGCTGATGCCCGAACGCGGACAAACGTCGGGCCGGACGCTCGTTGAACAGGTGCGTGCCTACGACGACCCAGATCATCGTCGTGACCTCGCGGCGTCGTTCGTCGCCGGGAGCATCCACAATATGCGGGCCAACGTCACCTACTACAATGGTCGCGGTCACGATCTGTCAAGGGTGATTACGGATCTGGACAACGCATCCGAGCGTATCAGCAGTGGGATGAGAGTTGAGGAGCTGCTCGGTGTCGAGGCGACTGCACGACGAGCGTATTACCAAACGTTTGATGCGGTGCTACCTGAGGCATTCGCACTTGAGGGGCGAGAGTACAATCCGCCGCCAAATCCGGTCAACAGTCTCATCTCCTTTGGAAATGCGCTAGTATATGCCAACTGTGTCTCGGCTATCCGAGCAACTGCGCTCGACCCGGCAGTGAGCTATCTGCATGAGCCTGGTGAGCGACGGTACTCACTATCGCTGGATTTAGCCGACTTGTTCAAACCCCTGTTGGCGGATCGGGTTCTCTTCCGGTTGGTGAACCGGAAGCAGATTACGACTGACGACTTCCGTCAGGAAGTTGGTGCATGCCTGTTGACCGAAGATGGTCGAACGACGTACACGAGGGCCTTCGAAGAGACATTGGAAGAGACAGTTGAACACCCGAACCTGAAACGTAAAGTGAGCTACCAATACCTCCTCAGGCTAGAAGCATACAAACTCAAGAAGCACCTCGTCGCAGGCGAACCGTACGAGCCGTTCAAGAAGTGGTGGTGATGTACGTCGTTCTCGTGTACGACATGGAAGCAGATCGTACTCAGAAGATGCTCCGTCTTTCGCGGCGATACCTCACTCATGTTCAAAACTCAGTCCTTGAGGGAGAGATATCGGCCGGCGATCTCGAAGAACTCCGCGGACATATCGAAGCCTTGCTAAAAGACGGGGAATCAGTCGTCTTGTACGAATTGTCTTCAGACTCATTACTCAACCGGACGGTCTACGGCGAAGATCCGACTGAGGATTCCAGGTTCATCTGAGAGGTTTTCCATCGACCCCCGGGGGGTTGTGGGGGGATTGGAGGTCGACGGAAACACTATGTGCTGGGCAGCCATTCTGAGGTTTGAGGGCCCAGAATTGGGCATGGTTACAGACGAACCCTTGTGGGGTTGAAGCGTGAACGTCGGCGAGATGCCAGCCGAATGCATTGCCGCGTTACAGACGAACCCTTGTGGGGTTGAAGCACTTTGACCCCGAGGACGAAGAGAAGGGACTCACCGAGTTACAGACGAACCCTTGTGGGGTTGAAGCTTGGGCGCGAACGTCGTCCTCGAAGACATCACGGTTACAGACGAACCCTTGTGGGGTTGAAGCTCGTGAATCGAGGACCGGCGGAGGGTATGGACATAGTTACAGACGAACCCTTGTGGGGTTGAAGCACTTGGTGCAAGCGGCCTGTCGGCCTCCTCAACGAGTTACAGACGAACCCTTGTGGGGTTGAAGCGTGCGGACGTCGCGACTGGTGAGGCCAAGTTCCGCGTTACAGACGAACCCTTGTGGGGTTGAAGCCGCCCAACGCAACCAGTATTTTCCAGAGTTGTCGTTGTTACAGACGAACCCTTGTGGGGTTGAAGCAGGTCCATCAGAACCTGATCGGCACGACGCTCGTCGTTACAGACGAACCCTTGTGGGGTTGAAGCCTCCGTCTGTTTTTCGTTGAGCAATCCGAGTTCACGTTACAGACGAACCCTTGTGGGGTTGAAGCTCGAAGAGCACGTCGGTCGCACCCCTCGCGAGGGTTACAGACGAACCCTTGTGGGGTTGAAGCCAGCGATGCGATTGTCGTGGGTTTCGCCGATGCCGGGTTACAGACGAACCCTTGTGGGGTTGAAGCCGGTGAGGAGTTCGGCGGCACGCGACTCGTCCATCGTTACAGACGAACCCTTGTGGGGTTGAAGCTATCCCAGCACCGTCGAGCCTTCTTGCAGTGGGTCGTTACAGACGAACCCTTGTGGGGTTGAAGCTTCCCGGTCGCTTCGGTCGCCCCGTCGCTCTCGGTGTTACAGACGAACCCTTGTGGGGTTGAAGCATCGCTGACCGCCTCGACCTCGCCAAGCTGCGGAAGTTACAGACGAACCCTTGTGGGGTTGAAGCATGGCGATGCGACGGGACCAACTACCGGCGCACACGCGTTACAGACGAACCCTTGTGGGGTTGAAGCGCGTGGTACGAGGGCGTCGTCGAGGGTATCCAGCGTTACAGACGAACCCTTGTGGGGTTGAAGCACGTCGTTGCAAAGGCACTCGCCGGTCGACTCTTGTTACAGACGAACCCTTGTGGGGTTGAAGCACTTTGTGCTCGTACATCCTCTTCGAGTCCGGTTGTTACAGACGAACCCTTGTGGGGTTGAAGCACTGGGTGGTCAAATTCGCAATTGCCTTTGCACGGGTTACAGACGAACCCTTGTGGGGTTGAAGCGCCCCAGCGATGGGCGCGGCCAGACCGGCATCCATCGTTACAGACGAACCCTTGTGGGGTTGAAGCTGCTCGCGATACCAATCGGTACACACGTTACAAAGTCGTTACAGACGAACCCTTGTGGGGTTGAAGCAACCGGCAGATTTAGTTCACTGATTCTAGTAGTCGTTACAGACGAACCCTTGTGGGGTTGAAGCCGTCGTCTGGGTCGACGACTGGATACGCTCTAACGTGTTACAGACGAACCCTTGTGGGGTTGAAGCTCCTCGACTAAGCCAATTGTGAACTGTCTGTGGTGTAGTTACAGACGAACCCTTGTGGGGTTGAAGCCCGTAGGTCCCGCGGTCGCCGGTCGGGTCGCCCGTGGTTACAGACGAACCCTTGTGGGGTTGAAGCCGGTGACGTCGACGATTTGGATACCTCCGTCACCAGAGTTACAGACGAACCCTTGTGGGGTTGAAGCCCGCGAGGTCGATGAGTAAGACGTCGTGACCTTGTTACAGACGAACCCTTGTGGGGTTGAAGCACCTATGACGAAACTGCGGATGCGTGGATACCTGCAAGTTACAGACGAACCCTTGTGGGGTTGAAGCGTCCGCGGATAGCAACATCTTCACCATCTTCCGAGTTACAGACGAACCCTTGTGGGGTTGAAGCGCGTGGGGTGCGGACCACTGCAAGGGACAGGAGTTACAGACGAACCCTTGTGGGGTTGAAGCCGGCCTTGACTGGAGGGCCAAACACTCAGCAAACGTGTTACAGACGAACCCTTGTGGGGTTGAAGCGGGGTGATTTAGATGGAACTCGGCGGCAAGCAGACCGTTACAGACGAACCCTTGTGGGGTTGAAGCGAACGAATCTATCAACTCGAAGCCGGATGACTGGTTACAGACGAACCCTTGTGGGGTTGAAGCAGCGAGGTTGTAGCATAGAATGATCAGAAACTCGTTACAGACGAACCCTTGTGGGGTTGAAGCGAGTCGTCCGGGTTGTTCTCGGCCCACGTTGCGTGTTACAGACGAACCCTTGTGGGGTTGAAGCCGAGTTCTCTTCGAGTTCCGGGAGGAGTTTGATAGTTACAGACGAACCCTTGTGGGGTTGAAGCGTTTTACAGTCGTTCCGGGCCGGAGATACCGCCAGCGTTACAGACGAACCCTTGTGGGATTGAATCACTATCGACGAAGCCGAGCACAGTTACACGACCACGTTTCAGACAAACCCTGCCAAGTGCCACAGTTGCGAGTATCTTGATGTCTGTACGGCGTCACCACTGAACGAGTAACTATCCATGACCTCTTATCTCGGCGTCGACTGGGCCGGTGGCTGCTGGGTCGTCGTCGAAGCCGGTGACGAACCGAACGTGACCACCGAACCGTCGATCTACAACGTCTGGCACGAACACGGGAAGGGAGACGACGTCCAATCGATTCTCGTCGACATCCCTATCGGCCTTCCAGAGAACGACACGAGAGACTGTGACACCGAAGCCAAGGAGAGACTCGGCAGTCGTTCGAGTACGGTCTTCACGATTCCACCACGGGATGTCGTCGAGGCCGACGACTACGAGACGGCCAAAGAGAACAACGGCGGTTCACTTGGGAGTCAAAGTTGGTGGCTATTCCCCCGAATCCTCGAAGCCGACGTCTTCCTCCAGGAGAACGCCGACGCACGAGAGAAAATCTACGAGAGCCACCCAGAGGTCTGTTTCGACGACTTGAGCGACGACGAGCTTTCGTCGAAGAGTGACGGCGATGGAGTCGAAGCTCGACTCAATGTGCTTAAGCAGGCAACAAGCGGGTCAGAGACTCTCGAAGACCTATACGACGAGGTCGAAGATGTCGTAGAAGAACGAAGTGAGAACGCCGAATGGCATCACCGAATCTCGAAGGGACGCGTCGACGACGTTCTCGATGCTGCCGTCCTCGCGGTCACAGCCGCAAAAATCGGCCTCCAAGACCGCAGTGACGATACTGACTACCCAACACTTCCGGATGATCCCACAGAAGACGAAGAGCTTGGGGGCATCCCGATGGAAATCGTGTATCCCGGTGAATCAGAGTAACTGAGCATCACTCAACGATTTCCACCCGCGAGATAGTGACCCGCCGCAGCTCCTTACGGTCCCAGACTCGCTTGTACGCCGGCCCATCCCCAACGTTGTACCCATTCGAACGATGACGAGCACACGAGACACACCAGATGTGGTCGCCTAAGAACGTCCAGTCGACGTGTCCGACTGGACAGACGAACCGGAGTCGTTGGTGGAGATCTGAGCGGTCGATTTCTACTGACGCAATCGATTCTGACCGCGTGTGGTCACTCGAGGCCATGCTACAGCCACAGACGTACCCCCGACAGATGTTCGTAGTCGGGTCGTGTCCGGATTGGCCGAAATAGGTCTGAGAAGTCGAGTTCTACAAATTGGCTCAGAATTGTGGTCTGTAATTCTCTGCTCGGTCGGGAAGTTACTTACTGACCGCGAGGCGTCATCAGATTATGAACAACAGGAAACTCCGCAAAGGAATCGGGTTTGTTCTACTACTGGCTCTGATTTTTGGGGCTGCTATGGTTGCCCAAGAGGAAATCGGTTCCTCTGGGTTCGATTCACTCGACCTTACCCTTAGCGTCGGAGTTTCCCTGCTTCTCGCGACACTATATTATCAGCAGAAGGGAATTCTTGAATCACAACAAGAGTTGTTATCGCAAGAGTTCAACCGTGATCTCCGGATGGAGCACACTGAAACGCTAAGGGAACGAATCGAATTGTGGTACGGAGAGGTAAATGAATTGCACCGGGTCGGTGAGCCAGGTCTGTACGGGTCTAATCTTCCAGAAGTAACCACCACGGATATCAAGTCGGCACCAACGCTCAGACAACTGCGTTTTGGAAGGGATACAAAATTCTCAGTGATGCCACCGGAGCTGGAAGATGACCGATATTTTCAGGACCTCCTGGAAAACCATGCACCTGACCTCCGAGAGACCAAGTCAGAAATAGAGGATACACATGAACGGCTTATTCAGGCTCGAAACTCATTCATTGATAACTTCGATAATTCCCTCTCTTTAGAAACAGAGGTATACACACTCAGTCCAGGTTTCGGCTTTGACGAATGGGTATTCGAACAACACATCAAGCTCGATAGGGGCTTCCACGACAATGTCGACGACCTTGTTGACGCTCTCGAGACTAGCATGGAAAATTCAGGGGGACAAGCAAAACCAGAGGAAGGTGTATGGATGATCCCAACTCACGAACACCGAACTCCTCTGAAAGCAACGTTCCAGTCTGGAAATCTCGATCAACTGGACGAGTATCAGGAAGAGATTCAACAAGCAGCCCTGCGGGAAATTAAACGGATCCTCGAAGGAAAATCAAAGACAGATGAGCGTCTAATCAAAGAAGGCTCACGGGAACTGGAACATGCTGATAACCTGCTAGAGAAGCTTAACAACCTTCTCATTGAATATGAAGGAAGAATCGTGTATCCGGGCGATTGCAAGTACCTAGACGAATCAATGGTTTAGAAACGAATAGGTTCTGAGTTTTGAACATTTCATAACGAACTACAACCCAACATACCGCCGCCCATTCGTCTCCCCTCTCGCCTCAACCAGGTTATAATCAGCGAGCTTGCGCAAATCACGCCGCAACGACCGCGCCGTCCGGTCATCACCAGCTTCATCCAAGTACAACGGCCGCAACTCACCCATCTTGAGCGGTCCGTGCTCCCGAACGATCTCCAAGAGCGTCGACTCGTGTGGCTTCAGTCGACTCGACGTCTTCTGTCGTAACTCACCGCGAGCCATCGGAACCGCCTCGTCGACGACGTCGGTCGTCAGCACACCATCGGTGGCCAACTTTGCCGCCCGGTACAGCGACCGAATCGCGACGCGAGCGTCGCCTGCAGCGTGATCAGCGATCCGCTCCAGAATCCCCTCGGTCACACCGTACTGCAGACCCTCACGGACACGCCCCTGGAGAATCTCGACGAGTTCTGAGACGCTGTAGTGGTCACAGTAAATCCGAACCCCGGACCGGAATCGCGAGTGAACCCGCTCGTCCATCGTGGCAAACAATTCCTCCTCACGGTTCGTAATCAGAATCAGCGTCAGTTCCGGAATTGCATCCAGACTGTAGAGCAAATCCGTGTCGTCGATGCGGTCGACCTCGTCGAGGATGACGACGTACGGCTTCTCCACCGACTCTCGAATCCGAGTCAGGAGGACGTCGTGTGCCGTCGACTGCCGATGTAAATCCCAAACTTTCCCGATTGGGGAGAGGATATCGTGAAGCAACGCCCAGGGGCGGTGGTCGTCCCAACAGTTGACGTACTGTGTCGTCACGTCCGCCTCGGTTTCGAGTTGGGCGACTCCATAGCGCGCTGTCGTCGTCTTCCCGACACCGGATGGCCCGGTGACGATGGTGTTGGAACCCGGATTACCGTCGAGAATCGGTGAGAGCGCTGTCGAAAGGAGATTCAGTTCGTGATTTCTGTGGATGAGGTCCGCAGGAACGAACGTGTCGACGTCGAATACCTCCTCTCGGGCAATCATTTTGTTGTAAATATCGATGTGATGGGGTCTTAATGAGTAGTGAGGAGTGTCCGAATTGTCCGAACCAAACTACAATGTGGAGGGAAGAAGGTGAAATCAGCTGTAGTCATTCGTAGAAACATCAGCCCAGCGTGATTGGAAGTCCGAGTTTATTACGGCGTTTGCGAATATCCTCTATCTCCTCACCAAGTTCAGATTCGAGACGAACGACCTCTCCAATAATATTCTCGGTGCGCTGTCGAATGAGAGGGCCCAAACCAATCGAATCAACTTCTTCACTCCTTTCGTCGTAGGCGAGAACTGAAATCGTCCAAGCCTCATATTGGTATCCACCTTCCCCAACGAGTTCACCGATTTCTGGATGGAGCGACTCCGAACGGAGTCGATAGACGAGTTCGTTCACTGATTTGACATCGGCATAGAGCTCTTGGAGTCGTGCAAACAGCTCGTCGTCTACAACCGCTACAAGCTGTTCGTTGTTGGATCCATCCCAGGCATCAGTCTGGTACTGGTCAATGACATAGTGGTCCGCGTTCGTTTTTCGCTTTTTACCATGCTGGAGCTCTTGGATTGTACTTAACGTCGAACTAGCTATCTGGTTGTTTATTGAACACTCTTTCTGGATTGCCTGCAATTGCATCTCTGCGTTTGAGAGTTCACGGCGTTTGCCCTCTTGACGGTCAAGCCAAAACGCAGTCCAAACACCGAGCAAAGTTGCTGATGCCGTGACGACAAAACCAGTAATGTGACTCCACGGTATCTGCGTCAAATCCATTCATCAAGATATCTCAACCGATAAACTACATCTTTGTGATTCAGGACATTCAGAAGTATAGGAAAGAACGAGAGGTTGACTTAACTAGACACCATCTCCAGTTGAAACCTCGTGGACTCGATAGATCTTCGCCACACACTGCTCCTCTAACACCTCTGGAACCTCCACATCGCCACCGAACACGGCGTACTCCTCTCCAGGCTCGATCTGCGGTGGCGAAATCACGACTCCATTCCCCGAGCGATACGCGGACCGCTTGTCTGCCTGCAACAATGCCTGCAACAGTTCGATTCGGTCGGCCTCTGATTCGGTCACGGCCATACTCCACAGTGCCGCATCAGTCCAGATAACCATCTTGGTGAGATGACTCGTCTTGACCACGCGAGACGACACCCAACGAACACCGACAAGTCCGGATTTTCAGAGTCTTATCGCGTCTTCTAGTGATTCATGAACTATCGGCGAAGCCGAACGTCGGCCGCCGACAGACCATGACTGACGGAGATGAACGAACTCCAACAGGGGTTCACGGAGAAATCGTCGAGTACCGACGCTCGGAGTCCGAAGAGTGGGAGTCACTCTTCGCGACCGACGCAGCACACATCGAGAACTCGGAGGACGCGGTCGATGGGTGACGTGGCAGTCACCGCGAACGGCCACACCCACGCGATGGCAGTCGACTCGCTCGATGGAGACATCGATATCGACGTCGACGCGGACAGGCATCCCCACGTTCGGCTCCCTGCCGACGTGCACGTGTTCTACGTCGACGACCGCTTCGAGACCGATGGAGGGGCGACCCCAACCACTCGTACCCGAGTCGCAGGCTACGGACTCTCCGGGTCGGTCCGAGACTACGCGATGTCCGGGGCGTTGCTCCTCGCGTCCATCACGGGGTGGCTCTGGGGGTCTGCCAGTGGCGCCGTGCAGTTCACTGCACTCTTGACTGGACTCGTCGCCGCGGGCCTCGGCCTCCTCGCGTATCGGTCCGCCACAGCGGGGGTGAACCATGTCGGCGAGTAGTCGACTCCTCACCATCCTCGCGGTTGTAATGGCCGTGTTGCTGGTGACGACACCGGCCGCAGCGGCAGACGCCTCGTCGAAAATCGATTTCAGTGCTGATGCAACGCCGAACCCCGGCTACGCAGTCCAACTGACGAAGGCGTCCCACAACATGAGCTGGGACTCGCCGCTCATCTACGAGAACAACGACGGCGACATCGTCACCGCCCCGGCTGAGGTGAACGGGTCCATCGACAACCCGTACGAACTCACCCCGACTCACGTCGCAGTCGACGACTTTGGGGCGTTCCCCCACGACAAGGAGAACGTCTCCGCACTCTCAGCGTCCGAGTGGTCGTCCGACTCGACGTTGACTGTCGTCAACTCCCAACCCGTGACCGGCGTCGACGGCCTGAACATCGCCACGAACGGGTCGATGACCGCTTCTGATTCGGTTTCGGCGTCGTTCTCGAACTTCTCTATCGAGAACGACATCCAGAAGAAGCATCTCGCGGTCGGCGTCGACGTCGATGCACTCGACGCAGACACGACCGTCGAGGTCCGCGCAGTCGACGACGATGGCGACTACTACGTCGCAGAGGTCAACTCCTCGCGCACGACTGGTTCGGACCTCATCGCGAACTCGACTGGAGACGGCTACGTCTTCCAGGAACAGATGGGGAAGATGGACCTCGTCACCGCGGGTGACGGGTCGGTCGGGACGCTCGAAACGGTCGAAGTCGTCGTTACCGGCGGCGACGCGGACGTCACGATGTCGATGCTGAATCTCGACAAACTCTCGAAGTACAAACTCGGCACGACACTGAAGAACACCGACGATGACGACGACCTCGAAACCGTCGACGTCTACGAGAAGAACGCCTCTGGGAACCTCAAACTGAACGAACTCAGTTCGATGGGGTCGTGGGCAGACTCCGCGGAGATCAAGGGCCTGACCTTCGACGCGAACTTCACCGCCGAGAAACTGCCCGACGAAGACGTCAAGGTCGAATTCAAAGAGACGGGCAACAAGTACCCCGGTTACTACGGTACCGTGACGGTCCAGTACCGGATGGACCTCGAGGACGCGTACGACCTCGACTACGCCTTCCCGGTACTCCAAGACGAGCAATCGGTCACCCGCGACCGCGTGTTGTCCGTCGAAGTCGCCGAGGGAGTCTCTGAATCGACCGCGTTCGAAGACATCGAGTCGTGGACGGACAAGACGGCCTCGTACACGTCGCTCGACAGGTCCATCACGCTCGACGACACGGTCCAACCCGGTCAGGATACGGTCGTCAAATTCGAGTACAAGGTGACCGAGGACCAGTTCACGGCGATGCAACCGTCGGTGGGCGGCCCCGGCTTCTCGTCTGACGACGGTGGCTGGTTCTCGTTCGTCAACGGCTTCGTGAACTACATCGCGGCAGGCATCGCGACGATTGCCGCGAGTATCGGACTCGTGAAGCGCCGGTCGGGGGCCTGAACCGATGGTGAACGCGCCTGACGGCTCTGGGGGTGGTTCGTCGTCGAGTGGGCCGCGCCTCGACGGCGCGCGGAGTTACATCAACTTCGCCGACCGATTCGACAACTTCGGTCAGGCGTTCATCGCGACAGTGAGCGGTATCTTCGTCTTTGCCGGGTCGGCGGTAATCGCACTCGGGGAGTCGTTCGTGAACCTCCCTGTGATGCTTCTCGATGCCTTCGGCATCGGGGGGAAGGCGTGGATTTTCGCACTGACTCGCGACCCTGCCGGGTTCGTCTCAGCGTCGTTCCGGAGCGCTGCTGAGTCGATGCTGTCTGGTCCATTCGCTGAGTTGGGGCCGTTCCTGCCGTGGTTGGCGGCCGTCGTCGCCATCGGCGTGGTCGGAATCATCACGTGGTACCTCGACCGCCGGGACTCGGACGTGCCGGGTCTCGGTCTCGACTTGCCACTCATCGGGAACGACGAAGACGGCGACTTCACCGACGAGAACTGATGAAGATGGGCCGGACAACCGACGACGGAGATGCTGGCGGGACTCGACGACACCTGGGGGTGACTCATGTCGAGTGACGCAGCGCAGTACGTCGCAGAAGACGGGTCCATTCGAGTTCAGAGGCTCGTCGGGACACTCCTCGCGGCGGCGGTCACGCTGTTCGGAGCAGTTCAGATCGAGTTGCTGTCGACGCTGGTGGGCGCGCAGGTCGCACTCATCGACTTCGTCGGGCGACTCCTGACGACGTTCGTGACGAACGCGCTCGGCGAGAGTGCTGGCCTCGTCACCGATAGTTGGCGGGCGGCAGCGGTTGCGGCGGTCGAGTTCGGTCCGTTTGCACCCGTGCTGATGGCGCTCGAAGCCATCGCCGTCCTCCTCATCGTCGTGACCATCTGGGACCGGAGGGGCGCGATATGGTGAACGCGTCCGATACGGGCGGAGAGACCTACAATAACTCCGGTGCGAGGTCTGGCCCGGATCAGACAGCGGACGAATCTGATGGTGGAGGATTCAGCGTGTTGGGGACGTTGGCGTCGTTCTCGAACAACCCTGACGACCTTCGGTCGTTCCTGAAAGCCCCGGCAGCGTTCGTGGTGATGACGGTTGCCACGTGGGTCGTGACGAACGTGTTTCTCCGACCGGCGGAGTTCGCGTTCGGAACCATCGACTGGGCGGTTGCGATGGCGACTGACGTCATCGACGACGCGTTCGCTGCCGCTGGTACAAGCGCGTGGGACGGGCTGACCCCGTTTCTCGAGATGCCGTCGATGTTTCGTCAGGAACTCACCGGGCCACTGATGGATGCCGGTCTGGCCGCGCCCATCGCTGGGGCGTTCGCGTCGGCGGTGCTTGCGGCAGCAGCGACGCTCCTCGTCTATCTCGTCGTCCGAGTCGTCGCGGATGCAATCCCTGGACTGGGAGGGCTGTTGCCATGAACGAGACCAGTCCTCTCGAAAAGGCTGCAGCTGTTGTCGGAAGCATCTTCGCGGGAGCGGTGATGTTTCTCGAATCGTTGCTGACGCTCGACCCGTCGTTCCTCCTGTCGGGCGACTGGTACGGAGTCACTGCACTGTTCACCCGATTCATCGGGCCCGAAATACTCCCCTCACTGCCGTGGGAGACGATGTTCTTCGTGGCGGCAGTGGGGATGCTCGCGGTTTCGCTGTACAAATTTAGGACATCAAGACAATGAGTCGAAGCAAGACACAGAAGACGAATCGAGCGGTGAGTACGGCAGTCTCGGTGGAGGCACCCCGATGACCGTCGTCGAACTCCTCACGTCGAACTGGCTCTTGGTTCTCGCCGGCCTCGCCATCGTCGTCCTCCTCATCTTCGCGTGGGCGGAGTACGAAGAGGACAAGACGGCTTCAGAGGTCGGTGCTGGCGTCGGGGACCGGTCGAAGCGAGCTATCGGTGGTGGCGTCGGATTCCTCTCTGCAGTCACCGTGGGCGTACTGGGTGGCCTCTACGAGGCCGGCATGTCGCTCGGTGACCTCGGAGCGATGCTCGGGGATATCTTCGTCAACGCACCCGAACTCATCTCCGGCATCGTCGTCGCCATCGCTGGTGCGGCCGGTATCTCTGGGGCGGTCCAGCTATCGACAATTCAGTTCGTCGGCATCGCCTTCGTGGCGATTGGCATCGGCGGCATCGTGGGACTTCGACGGGGGACGTTCTGAGGTGCATTCCGAATGAGACGCATCGCGACGCTGGCGTTGCTGGCGCTGGTCGTGTTGTCGGTTCTCGTGCCCATCGGAGCGGTCGCACAGTCAGACGAGACAGCGTCGAACTCGTCGACTGCGAACGCCTCGGGACTGACGATTGAGCAGTTGAGCCAAGGCGGTCAGAAACCGGCGAATGCACCAGATTCGGTTCGAGCGAGCGGCAGTTTCGGTCAGTACGGCGTGAAGACGCTACCGACGGGCCTCCTGATAATCGAGGGCGAAGACTCGCCGATGTGGTCGTTTCTGACCCCGGGAGAAACAGTTCGGAGGAACTACGTCCGACTCGAATCCCGGAGAGCGTTCGGTGTCGAGCCGAAGAACGTGACCGCCCGAATTGCGTACTGGAAAGCAGGGACAGTCACTCGTGAACTCGAAGACGGGACGACCGAACCGGTCCCGGTCGCGAAGAACGTCACGACGCACTCGCAGAAGGTGACGGTTCCGGCGGGCTACTCGAAGCCGGTTCGTATCGACCTGCACCCGCACTACGACGACCGGGTACGAGTGACGATGTGCGTCCAGGAGGAGGGCGAACCGAACTGTCTGACGGAACCGAGCGAGAAGCGCTGGACGTTCTACCACGCGTCGACGAAGGCAGCGAAACCCATCCAGACGAACTCCGAAGGTGCTCGACTCGCGTGGGCTATCGGCCTCATCGCACTCCCGTTTGCCGGATTCACGTCCGTGACGCTATTCACTGGCCGGCGTGCGGTCGAGAAGGCCCGTGGGAGCCCAGATATCTCACTTCTCGCGTGGATTCTGGCGCTCATCGGCATCGGTGCAGCGATGGTCATCTTCTGGCGACAGCTCTCGTCGTCGCTGATTCGCGCGCCGTGGATGCTGGGCGTCATCGGTGGCGTCTTCCTCGGTATTCTCGCGACGGAATGGTTCGGAGACAACTCGTACCTCGCGCTGTTCGTCCGATTGCGGGCGAAAGACGGGATGGACTCGATGGTCCGAAGTGCGTCACCCACCGAAACGGACAGCCGACCCGACCCGCTGGCAGAAGACGTCGCGACCGACGGTGGCTCATCGAGTCGCCAGACGGTCGACATGGACGCTGTTCCCGGTCGACTCATAGCGGACGTCTACCCGCAACGAATGGTTCGAGGGACCGACGGGGTGCGCTCAGCGGTGAAGCGGGGTCTCGCGAAGTTCTATGCTCGATTACGCGGCGCTCGTGCCGATATGGAGACGAACGGGCGGCCGAAGACGTCCATCGAAGTGAACGGCGGTCCCTACGAGGAACTCTACTTCCTCGACCCCGAGTCGCCGAACCCGGTCGAGTACACTCCTGAGCGGCACGAGATTCGGTTCCCCGACATCGTGACCCGCGACGAGGAGGGGCGCATCGACGTGAACGTGAAGGCGATTCTCGGCGGTACGACGGTCCTCGGTGCGTCGTGGTTTCTCGGTGGCGTCTTGCTCGATTCGGCGGCTATCGGCATCCTCGTCGGTGGATTTGCGCTCTTCGTGACGAAGGTAATGCGACCAGTCTCTGGTCGGTTCGGCGTCGACCTCGCTCCCGTCCACTATGGAAACGCGCTCGCTGCGATGCTGAAACACGCAGACCAGATTGGGAACGTGAAGTCGTGGGAGACGCTGTTCGACCGGTTCCACGCCGAGAAGGCAGAGAACAAAGCGGAGAACAAGGCGCTGTCTGACCGCGCAGAAGCCTCGCAGATGGACACCGTCACGCGACGGTACATCGGCGGTGACCACAGGGAAACGGCCACCACAGACGGAGGGCAGGACGATGAGTGATACTTACCGTCGACATCGTCGTCCGTCCCAGTCTGAGACCGATGCAGATGGTGCGCCTCGTCGAGCGCTTGCAAAGCTGTCGGCCGACCAGCGCGACACGTTCCAACAACTTCTGGACGGGTTCGAGACGCGTTCCGACGTCCTGCGGTGGATGTCGGAGGTGACGATTCACACGCTTGGGGCGCTTGACGACGAGTGGTTCGCCGAAATCGTCTCGTCGTCCGGCACAATGTCCGCACTCCTCGACGAACCGTGGGGTACGATTCGAAATGCTCCTGAGACGTTCTCGACGTCGACGGCTGCTGAAGTCCGTCGGTCTATCGCCGTCATGGACCTCCTCCCGGCCATTCGTCGGTCTCACCGCGAGTTTCGGTGGTCGGCAAAGGACTACCTCGACGATGACGACGACGGACCGATGCCAAACGTCCGAACGCAGGCACACCCGGCCATGCGTCCCGAACTCGGGACACTCGAATCCAGGATGTCGACACTCCTCGACGAACTCCTCGCTGGGTTCGTCGACGAGGATGCGTTCGTCGAGTGGGGGCAAGAAGTCGTCCAGGCGAGTTACGCCGAGGTCGATTCGGACGTCATCGAGGCCGCGTATTTCGAACTCCCGGTCCGTCGGATGATGCTCGACGACGGTGAGCGTGCTCGGTTTTTCCGAGAGTCGTGGGCCGCCGAGTTCGTCTTGTCCGGATTCAACGCGTCAGCTCGGCAGGTGGCTAACCGCGCAACCGAGGTGGCACAGAACGCGACGAAAGAGACCCACGTTCCGAGTGGATAACTATGTCAAAATCACAAAATAATTCGACCCCTCCACGGGGGCACGACTGGGGCGAGAGGACGCAACAATCCGTCTCTCACACTGCCCCGAAGCACTGGAAAACAGACGCGTACGAGATGCGCCAGAAGTTCGGCATCCCTCCGTTCGACCCAGAGGAGTTCATCCCAGAACCGGGGCAGGTTAAGTCGGGAGTCTACCCCGACCTCGTCGTCCACGAGCGGAAGCCAGACGTGACGACGACACCGCGTGGAACGGACGCGTTCATCAAAGGCGACCGCGGTTCTGGCAAGTCGACGAAAGCAGCGTCCCTGGCGATTCGGCTGATGGAAGACTCCCCGTTCACCGACGAGATGAACGCCAACAAGGTCATCTGGCGCGGCTCTCCTGCACGCTCCGAGTGGCTTCGTCTCAAAGAGTGGGCGACTGTCTGGTTGCCGTCGAACGCCACGATCGAGGCGACGTGGGAAGACGAAGACGACGGCCGGTACGATGCTGGCATTGAGGATGTCGCTCGCGACGTTCGGTGCTACGACGACGTCCTCGACCTCGTCGACAAACTGGCTGAACAGAAGGCCGGGACGTTCAACGTCGTCTATCCCGACCCGTCGTTTTCAGGCTGCCGTGAACTAACAGAAGAGACTCAACGCGTCGGTGAGCCTCTCCCGTTTATCCCAACGTGGGAGGCAGACCCGTCGGAAGGGCGGCACGCGACGCCGCTCACCGACTGGTGGTTCGCGTTCATCCTCGCACGCACTGAACACGGCACGCACATGGGATGGACGGCGCTCATCTTCGACGAGGTCGGCGACTTCGTCCCACAGTCCGCACGGAACTCACCGGGGCGTCGACTGTGGGACAAAATCGACCTCCTGCGGTCACTGTGGGCCGAGTCGCGACGCGCTCGCTTCTCGCAATACTACCTCGGCCACTACGAAGAGAACGTCCACGAGAAGATTCGGCGCGAGTTCAAGTGGCGGATTCAGATGCCGGACGGGTCGCCGAACCCGATTAAGAAGGTCCGCGGAACGTGGCCAGTCGGCTTCGACAACATCCCGATGACGACCGACCTCACGTCGGATCTGCCGATCGGCACAGGGCTGTGCTACAACACCGCGAAGTTCTCGTACTTCGGGTGGAAGGACGTTCCAGAAGCACCTGCGGACGAGAACCGATGGCTTCGGGTTCGACTCGGTGCACCCGAAGAGCTACCGAAGTCACCGACGGACGTCGACGTTGACTCGAACGATAAACCAGAGTTCGACGATTCGGTCTTTGCCTCGTGGCAGAACCAGATGGACCACCGTCTCTACGTTCGAGACCCGGGTTCGGGGTGGATATCAGCGAAGACGGGTGCTGTTGGCGACGAGTTGGCGTCCCCAGTCGAGGGGATGGCGTTTGAAGAACCAGTCGTCGAGGACGGGGAGGTCGTGGTGAGGATGACCGGAAGCAACGTTGGTTCTGTCGTCGTTGCTCGCATTCCAACGACTTCGCAGTCCTTTAAGTTGGGGTCGGATATCGGAGGTGAGGCGGCGTGAGGCGAACTCTCCGGAAACTGTCGGGTTACCTGACACGCCTCCCGCGCGCGTATTATAATCATGATACTGAAATACCCCCCGGGAGGGGCATTTTGGGGGGCCCCCAGCGGGTGCTGAGCATGCTGCTGGTCGCGATGATTCTGGCGTCGACGCTGACACCGTTCGTCGGAGTTGTGACGGCCGCCCCGAGTGGTCTCGTCGGTGTTCCTGACGCGAACGTTTCGGAGGATTTCCCAGTTGGTACGAGTCAACCACTCCGAGCTGCAGACTTGGAGGGGTCGGTGATGGCGTCTGACCACGCCGAATCGCTGGAGGTCATAGCCACCACGCCCGACCGCGCGTCCGAGTACGTCAACGGGACAACTGTCGGTGGTGGCGAGGTCGTGCTGGTGCTGCGCGACGACGTGCACTCGACTGGACGGACGGTCGCGATAGACGCCGGTGCAGTTCGTGACGCACTCGGATACACGCCAGAGCGAATCTACGGGACACACGACGACGGTTCAGAATGGTCGTCGCCAGTTCGGTACGACGCAGGGTTGCTACTGTTCGACGTTGCGCACTTCTCGTCGAACGTCGTGTCGTTTTCGGGGACCGTCGAAGTCTCCGCAAGCGGTGCGTTGGACGGAACAAATCTTGATTACTCGCTCGCTTCGACGGACTCCGTGTCAAACCTCTCGGTCAACGTGACCGGCCACACCAGGAGAGAGTGGGATAACGAGTCTACGGCAGGTGTGGTTGATGGTGAATCCATCTCGCTCTCTATCGGTGGTAACGTAACACCATCTGGCCCGTCCTCAAATGACAAACCAATTGCAAGAGTGACCTCGATTGGCGACGACTCGAACACAACGTATTGGGAGGGGCCGAAGACTGGTGATGGAAGGATTGCGTATGTCTCATCTGGTTCAACTTACTACGGAGGAGAGGTCTCTTTCGACGCTGGATATGTCGATACCGTCACGGGTATTTCGTTCCCTGCAACGACAGACCCGAGTGGGCTTGTCATTGACGTTTATATTAACAACGAAGCTCCGGATGGGCAGTATGGTGAAACCGGAGCGACTCTCGTGAAATCGGGGTGGAAACCCTCTGGAGAAGGTATGAAGACCATATCGTTCTCAGCTGTCGACGTCGACCCATCGAAACCAGTCACATTCGAGTTCGATGTTGTTGGGGGCTCAGACACTGACGAGCTCGCAGTTCCGGAAAACAGCTCAGAGACCGGTGGGTCAGCATTTTACGGAGGAGAAAAACCGCCTAGAGAGGCGTATATCCATGGACACGCACTAAAATTCGACGCGAGCGTGACTGGCCCGAACGGGACGACGACGATGACCGGTTCCGGTGGTGTGGCAACCGGAGAGGTTGCGTTGACGACGTCAACCTCATCGGTGAGCTTCAGCACACCCGACACTGGGGTCGACTACCAGGTCGAGATGCTGTTTCAGGAACGTCAGACGACAACCAATCCATCGGTCACGATCAACGGACATACGACGAGTTACACTGGGAGTCTATCCGAGGGAGAGTCTGTTCAATTACCAGCCAACGATTCGTGGCTGACGACGGGGGAGAACAACATAACTGTCGGAACAGGTCTACCACCTAACGCGGACGACCCGTCGCCAGTAGTCGACGTATCGATCTCTCACACTGCCCAAGACGACCAGTCAGTCAATTTCTCTGGTGGCAAGTGGATCGAGTCGTACAACTTTTCTCGTGCCTACTCGCAAGATACGAATGGTGCTACACTCACCATATCATTCGGTTCGAACGTTGCATCCCTGAAGAATCTCGAGACTCGGACAAACAGCGGGTCCTGGTCAACCGTCGCTCCCGGAGACTATACCCTCGACGGATCGACGCTAACTGTTAAACTCGGGTCCGTCTCCGGCGGCAATACCGTTACGGTTCGCACGACTGGACAGCGAGTCGTCGCAGTTAACGGAACCCTGACGGTTACCGACCCAACACCACTCGGTGAGCGCCTTGATTCTGGAATCCGACTCGAGTCGTGGGCAAACGACTCGTATATTTCTCTCGGGGGGTCACCAGACGAGGGCCGGTTGCACTACACCTACAACGAGTCGTTCGGTGATTCGGAGTACGACGAGGTGACTGCCACCGGATATCACCGCCTCCATCTGCCGAGTGCGTCGAGCACGTCGACGTTCCGCGTCTCGACTATCCCAGTTGGTGTGGACGTCGCTACCGGCGAAGCCCGGTTCCGAGTCACCGAACCGTCGACAACCGAACCGAAGATTTCGGTGATGCCGGGTGAACATCCCGGAGATGGTGTTTCCTTCGAGTTCTTGGCACCGTCTGGCGGTCAGAAGTACATCCTCTACTCGACGACAGAGGGGACACAACGAGATTCCACAATCGCAGGTGAGACCGTGTCCCTCCAAGACGACGACTCTGACGAAATCCTTCACATCCGTCTGTCGGAGTCAACAACCGACACGTCAGACGGACCAGGCTTCTGGGGAGATGGAGGCTCGGTGACCGATGTCGCAAACGACTACGTCCCGGCGATGCCGGTTCTCAATCCTGGCCTCGTTGCGGCGATCGTCCTCGTCATCATCGCCGGCGCGATTGGGTACACCGAACGTCGGTCCTCATCTTCTGGGACGTCCTCGACCCCGGTTTACTCACGCCCATTGGTACTACTCTCGCTCGTTGTCGCCGCGTTCATCGGCATCTTGCTCATCTCGCCAGAGTCCATCACAGGGCCGGTGAAGTCTGCACTTGACACCGCGCTTCCGCTGGCGTCCGTGCTGGGTGTGATGCTCGCCGTGGGTGCTATCGGCTACTGGTGGTACACACGGAGAGAGGCACGCGTGGCCGAGGCGAAGGCACCTGAGAACGTCTTCCAAATCGGAGGTGACGACGATTGATGATGGACATTGCCCGTGAGGTGCTGTCTCGGACACTCGCATCGGTCGGCATCGAGGGCATCTCCGTGATGAGCCTCCTCGTGTTGCTCGTCGCCGCGAGCTACGTCCACAAGGCGTCGAAAGCGGGGTCTGTCGCGGCGGGTGTTGCGTCGACGGCCGCCCACGACGCGAAGGTTATCGCACTCACACTCGCTGCCCTCCTGGTCGTCGGTGTCGTCTCCCTAAACGTCACTCGGGGCCGCGAACTCGCCTCGATTGCCATCGAAAAGGCGCTGTCGTTCGATTGGATGTCGGTTCTGGGGGCGCTATGAACTACGACGAACGACTCGCGGAGGTCGTCGACGCGGTCGCCCATGACGACATCTACGAGTTGTCGAAAGTCTACCCAGAAGAGACTCGCCTCGAACTCGACTGGAAGGCTATCGCTCGATTCGAAGCGGACGTCGACGAGTCCGAAGAGGTGACGCTGTCGAGCGTGTCTGGCGTCGCGAGCGACATCGTCGCCCGCCCGGAGACGACGCTCGAAGCGATCGAGGCGGTCGTGAGGGAGTACGACGTCCCCGGTCGCGAGAAACCGATGGCACGAACGTCAGTCTCGGTCGTGAACCTCCCGGACGATGCGACGTACGCAGTCGGGTCGTTCTCTCCTGCAGATTGGTCGGGCCGCATGCTGGCGCTGGAGGGACAAATCACGAAGCGTACCGAAGTGAATCCGATGGTCACTGAAGCCGCGTTTGAATGCCTCCGCTGCGGGACGGTGACGTACATTCCCCAACACGGCTTCGGCAAACTCCGAGAGCCACACGAGTGCCAGGGGTGCGAGACGAAAGGTCCCTTCAGATTGGACGAGACGCAATCAGAGTGGGTCGATTATCAGAAGATTCGGCTGCAGGAACCGCCGGAGAACGCCCGCGGTGAGACCGAACACATCGACGTCCATCTGAAAGACGACCTCGCTGGAAACTCCCGTGTCGAAGGAGGCACACGAACCACGTTCGTCGGGCGTGTCGCACCGGTCTATACCGGCGAGGTGGTGTTCGAAAAGGAACTCGTCGGAACTGGATACACCGTCGAGGAGGGAGGCTTCGAAGACGCCGACCTCTCGGAGTACGAGGACATCATTGATGAAGTCGCATCTGCGCCGGACACGTTCGATATCCTCGTCGATTCATTCGCACCATCCCACCAGGGCCATCGCCACGTCAAAGAGGCGCTGGTGCTGCAGCAGTTCGGTGGGTGGACGCGTACGGCCGAGGACGGAACACGCCACCGCGGCGACTCGCACATGTTTCTTCTCGGCGACCCCGGGACCGGGAAGACGTTGCTGCTCGAGGCGGCCTACGAGACCGCTCCGAGGGGAGCGCTCACTGATGGGACTGGTTCGTCGGGAGCAGGGCTCACCGCGGCCATCGTGAAGGACTCGTTCAGCAACGAACAGTTCTCCATCGAGGCGGGGACGCTGGTCCGGGCGAACGAAGGCATCGCTGTCGTCGACGAACTCGATAAGGGCGACACGTCCGACCTCGATGCGCTGCACACCGCGCTCGAATCCCAACAAGTGCACGTCTCGAAGGCAGGAAAGAACGCGACACTACCGGCCGAGACGGCACTTCTCGCTGCAGGGAACCCAACAGGAGGTCACTTCGACCCATCGAAGGACATCGCCGAACAGGTGGAGTTGAAGTCGCCGCTGCTCTCACGGTTCGACCTCATCTTCACGATTCGGTCTGAGGAGGACGAAGACAAGATTCGGGAGATTGCGGGGACGATGGTTGAGTCTCGACAGCGCGCTGGTCGGCGTGCTGTGGGTGACGAGGTCGAACCAGACGATTCTGGGCCGTCAGTCCGGTTAAGTCGTGACGAGTTTACCGCCTACGTGACTGCTGCGAAAGCCATCCAGCCGGTCGTTCGCGACCAGAAGGTCGAACGGGAGATGCGTGAGTGGTTCGTCGAGACGAAGACCTCTCTCCCCGAGCGGTACGCGTCGAAGATGGGTGAATCAGAGTACGACGGCCCACCGCTCCCGATTACGGCCCGAAAACTCGATGCAATGCAGCGTCTCGCGGAGGCGTCCGCTCGGATGAGGATGTCTGAAACAGTCGAGATGTGCGATGTCGAACGGGCGAAGCCACTCATCGAGCGGTCGCTCGCGGATATTGGGATTGCCCCGTCCGATAATTCGTCGTTCAGTCGGGCCGAAGCTGAAGCCGCGGAGATTGGGCTGTAGGTACCGAGATTTGGTTGGTTTCGAGGAGCGTCTATTTTCGGTCCCTTGCCGCAGCTATGATTCTTGGGCTGTTCCTCAACCTGTTCAATCAGACAGCGCAGTTGGAGCCAGAACGTTAGGCGGTCAAATCAGACCACTGCCTGAAACGCCTTCTACGCTTGTCCCGAATATCGAGCGTTATTCACCTTGATTTCGTCGCCAGAAGACGACGCCCAGTCCGACTGCTAATAGAAGGGCCACTATGCCGACCAGCAGTGAGTCACTCCCAGTATCCGGTTCGGGAGCTGGCGTCTCCGCAGCCTCCTCGGTCGGTGTCTCCTGGTCTTCGACGTTGACGCTCCCGACAACGGTATCGCCGACAGTCAGTTCGTAGGTTCCTGCCTCGTCGAAGGCGTAGGTGAGCGTCGTCGTTCCGTCGTCAAACGCCCCCACCTCGAACGAGTCACTGGTGAGTTGTTCGCCATTGGCCAGTAGGTCGACAGCGTAGGTACCGTCCGCGCCACCGATATTCGACACACTGACTGTCACTTGAACCTCCTCACCAACGTTCACGCCCGATTCTGAGAGTTCAGCGCTCGTAACATCGAACCTTGGGACGGTCGACCCGATGGTGAACACTGACAGACCCGGAGAAGTTGCTTGGAAGACGTAGTGTGTCTCTGATTCGTCGACGACTGCGGCGTCGAGTTTGCGCCACCGCGTTTCCTCGTCGCGATAGAGAGCGACTGCATCTGGGTCGAGTTCCGTGGTCTGGAAGTAGACCTTGCGCACCTTGAAATTGAACGTCACGTTTTCGATATGTTCGTCGCTGACCGAGTGGTCGACGACGACGTAGCCTGCCGAGGTCGCTCCCGTCTCTCGTTGGAAACGTTCGCCGGTTTCTTCGTCCTCTGCGGCATCGTACGTCGTGACGTTCAGCGTGAAGTCCTCGCCGGTGTCGACGTTCACCGTCATCTGTGAGACCGAGATGTTTTCGACCGGCTTTGCTGGCTCGCCGTCGCCACCGTCCTTGGTTCCGTCATCCGAACTGGTCTCGTTCACCGGTGCGTCGAATCCGATAACGACCGGCTTGTCGGGGTCAACGTTCTTCACCGACACGTTCGACGTCTTTGTCCCGGGCTTCGTCTCGGTATCTGTCTCGTTCTCGTCGTCCGTGTCGACGACGACCACTGTCTCATCTCCCTCATCCGTATCCACAGTCTCTTCCAATTCGTCATCGGAACTGGATGATGACGAAGACGAGGACGAAGACGAGGACGAAGACGAAGACGACCTGGGCTTCTTCTTGACGGTCACGATAGCGGTGTCTGAGTCACTGTATCCGGAAGCGTCAGTCACGTTCAGGGTAACTGTGTACGTGCCCGTGGAACCGTATTTGTGGGTCTCAGTCGCGTTCGTGGAATTCGTCCCGTCGCCGAAGTCCCATTCGTAGGAGCTGATACCCACGTTGTCCGTCGACTGGGAGGCGTTGAATGTGACCGACTTCCCTTTGGTGACTGATAGGTTCCCACCAGTGTCGGCAGTGGGAGCGGTCGTGTCGTTGACAGTGGCGACCAACACGTCCGAGTCAGTGTTTCCGCCGCCATCAGTCACGGTTATAGTCACGTTGTACGTGCCGGGGTCAGCGAAGGTATGGGTCGGCGCTGCGCCCGTGGCGTTCGCCGAGCCATCGTCAAAGTCCCACTCATAGGACAGCACACCGTTGTCGGTCGAACCGGAGCCATCGAAGTTCACCACTGTGTCCTCGTCCACCGTCTGGTCGCTGCCAGCGTCGGCGGTGGGTTCGGTGGTGTCGTTCACCGTGACGGTCACGGTGTCGAATCCAGAGTTGCCTTCCGCGTCCGTGACGTTGAGGGTGACAGTGTAGGTTCCGGGGTCAGCGAAGGTGTGCGTCGGCGTCGCGCCCGTCGCGTTAACCGAGCCGTCGCTGAAGTTCCACTCGTATGAATCAATCGTCCCGGCGTCTGTCGAGCCACTGGCGTCGAAATTGACTGAGGTGTCCTCGTCTGCCGTCTGGTCTACGCCTGCCTCGGCCGTCGGTGCAGTTCCATCTGTTACAGTCACAGTCTGAGTGTCGGACGCGGAGTTACCCGCTGTGTCCGTGACGTTGAGGGTGACGGTGTAGGTACCGGGGTCAGCGAAGGTGTGCGTCGGCGTCGTGCCCGTCGCGTTAACCGAACCGTCGCTGAAGTTCCACTCGTAGGTTGCGACTGCGCCGTTGTCCGTGGAGCTACTGCCGTCGAAATTGACGGATGTGTCTTCGGAAACCGTCTGGTCTGCGCCTGCCTCGGCCGTCGGTGCGGTCGTGTCGTTGACCGTGACAGACAGGGTATCCGTTCCGTTGTTGCCCGCCGCATCCGAGGCGTTCAGCGTTACGGTGTAGGTGCCGGGGTCGGCGAACGCGTGTGTGACGTTCTGGCCCGCGACCGTGGTGCCATCACTGAAGTTCCACCAGTATCCAGTGACGCCGACGGCGTCGGTTGCGGTGCCGTTGAAGTCGGTCGGGGTGTCTTCGTCGACCGTCTTGTCCTTACCGGCGTTTGCGACTGGTGTGATGGAGTCGACGATGACCTCGTCGGACTCACCGGTCGCGCCGTCCTGGCTCTTGTCGTTCTCGGCGGTGTCGACCGAGACGTTGTAACTGCCATCCGAGCCGGTATCGTACGGCGTCGTTAGCGTGTACGTGTACGGTCCGCTCCCGGACTCGTCGAAGTCGCCTTCGGTGAACGTCGCCACAGTCGCTCCGGACGCGTTCAGCGAGACGGAGACGTTCGTCAGGCTCTGCGAGGAGGTGAACGACACAGAGACGCTCTGCCCCGAGGGGCTGGTCGCATTCACGTCAGAGATGATCGGTGCCGGTTCTTTCAGCGCGTGGAACATACTGCCCGAACCGTAGTAGAGATAGCCGTTCCAGGCCAGTGGTGTCGGGTAAAGGGTACTTACTGGCGAACTGTACGACCAGAGCTCTGTCCCGTCGGTCGCGTTGAACGCGTGGATCGTGTTCGAACCATAATCGGAAATATAGAGGACGTCGCCCGCCACAACTGGCGCACCTCGGAAACCGTTGCCAGTGACGTTCCAGATTTTGCTGCCGTCGGTGGCATCGAGTGCCACGAGGTCGCCGCCGCGGCTGCCAGCGTAGAGGACACCGTCGGCGTACACCGGGCTGGAATCGACGTCGCCAGCCATAGTGTAGTTCCAGCGCTTCGTCCCGTCGGTGGCGTCGATGGCGTAGACCTGTCCGTCGGACCCACTCGGAGTGGTGTCGCTACCGACAAACACCGTATTATTGGCGACTGTCGGACCAGACTGACTTTCATCAATCATCGTGTAGTTCCAGATCAGACTACCGTCGGTCGCGTTCAGCGCCGTGACGTTCTTGTCGTCCGCAGAGATGTAGACCACACCGTCGACGACTGCAGGGTTCGATTCGACCAACACCGGCTGATACATCGTGTAGTACCACAGCTCTTCACCCGTCGTCGCGTTCAGTGCCGTCAGGTTCCCATCGTTGCTGCCGAAGTAGACAACGTCGTCGACCACGGCCGGGGCGGAACGCACGTTGGTCTGTGTCGAGTAGTTCCAGAGTTCTGACCCGTCGGTCGCGTTAATCGCGTGGAGTTTGTAGTCGTTCGACCCGAGGTAGAGCACGTTGTTCGCGTGGGCGGGCGTCGTCCACGTCGACCCCGAGCTGCCGCCAGGCGTGGCGTTCCACTTTTCCGCGCCCGTCTTCGGGTCGAGGGCGTAGAGTTTGCCCCCATCGTGGAACGCCATGTAGAGCGTGTCACCGACGATCGTCGGTTGCATCACCATTGGGGTTCCGTCCGAGATGTTCCAGGCTTCGACGGGGTCACTGAGCGGCCCCGTCTGGTTCGGGTAGTAACCCAGGTTGCCTGGTCCGCCGTGGAACTTCGCGTTCGCCTCGCTGACAGTGACCGTCTGAGCCGCGAGGCCACCGGCGGCGACGTCCTTGGTCCCAGCGCCCCAGAGCGTCTTGGTGAAGGTGAGGTCTTTGCTTGCTCCCGCACCGAGGGTTCCTGTCTGGTAATCGACAACTTCGCCGTCGACTGTGAGCGTCGTGTTGTATGGTTGTGAAGCCCCGCCTGTATTTTCGACGGTGACGTTCACTGTGACGGCACTTCCTTCGTAGATGGCGCTCGGCGTCACCGACAGGTTCGAATACGAGATGTCCGATCCGTCGCTCACCGCAGACGCGGCCAGCGGCATCCAGGCGACCAGCGACAACACGACCACCGCTGCCAAAACCACAGCCCTGACCCGCTCAGACCGTTGTTGATTCGCGCCTCTCATTTATCCCTCGTTGTAGTATCAGCCGAAACGTAGGCTCCACCACTGCTGGTCAATGCACTGTTGGACCGCTCTCTTGACCATCGCTGGGTGTCACCTTTCGACGACCTCCAGCGGTTATTTTGACCTCCGCCGAAATTCATTAACAATAATAAAAAATAATTCTATATAAACTAGTATACTTCAAAGTTATGCCTAATCAGTTTGGGTTCAGAATAACAAACGTCGGGTTCTTTCCCCAAAAAACGCCCCATTGTGACTCTGGAACTCGCCAATTATCGCGATTTTTCCGCAATCAGAAAATTCACACCGATATTGGATATGGGACTCCCAAGTCGGGATAATTATCAATCATATTGGCTACCAAACTCAGAACAACGTCTACCGCTAGAGGCCATAGAGTGTCCCTCGATCAAGACACCGGTCCACCGTAGCCCGTGACGTCTGCAGTTCCTTCGCTGCTTTCCGTTTCGAGAGATTCCCTTTCGAGACCAACTCCAACACTGCACAGACTTGGTCGTAGTTTTCGCCCTCGACGAGCAATCCGTCGTCTTTCTCGAACCCAAACGGTGCTGGTCCGTGATGGTACTCTTCGTTCTGTTGCCGAACAGAAATACCCTCCTTCGTTCGCTGCTGCGCCATCCGTGCTTCTAACTCGGAGAAAACTCCGAGCAGTTGGAACATCGCTCGTTGGTACGGGTCGTCGTCATCCGGTCGAAGTGTGAACCCTTCAGAGATGATGTGTAACTCGGCGCCACACTCACCAATTCGCTCTGCCGTCCGGTCGAGGTCGCGAATCGACCGTGCAATTCTCGAGATACTGTTGACGACGACAGCGTCGACGGCGCCAGCTTCGACATCGGACATCATCCGTTTGTACGCCGACCGGTTCGTGTCGGTCCCCGTCGACTTGTCCCGGTAGACTTCGAGTTCGTCGAGTCCGACACCGAACGTCTCGTGGGCGTACTTCTGCGTCGCGTCTATCTGTCGGTCGAGGTTCTGGTCCTCCGTCGAGACCCGAGTGTAGCAGGCAATCATCTCGTACACTCGCACAGGGTGGTCCATCACTTAATGAAGCGAAGATACGCACAGTCTGTACGGGAACCTTCGTTCTCGTTAAATTTGTGGTACGCTTGATTCGAGGGGTGTATTTGAAGTCCCCGTGAACTGTCTTATTCACAATAGCTGCTAAATCAACTTTCCCTCTCCAAACATGTCTAACACCGTCTATTACCATCACCCGGATGATAACCAGTATTCGCTTGCCTACGTCACCGAGGATCGGGATAGCATCCATTCCTCAGACAGTGATGCAAAGATTGAGAGATTTGATTTCGGAACACCGTTCTACGTACTTTATACAAACAATGGAGCCAGTGGAACGGTTGACGATATCGACGATAAATTTGACCAAGCCCTCGATTCCTTTGACTCAGACGACCGTATCATTACACTCAGATACCTCCAGATATTCGAAGGAGTAATTGAGGAAAAAGAACTTGAGGAGGGTGAAAAGCTGGGTATATACAAGAATATCGAAGTCGAGAATATTCCCGACGCACTCTCACAAATCGACTGGACAGGCGCCGCCGTAGACGTAGCAGGCCAGCTGATGTCTACACTAATATTGAAGCACGCGCTCCCAAACGCAAATCATCGAACTTCTATCAGCCTCGCCGAATGGTATCTCGAGAGTGCTCAATCTGGATTTTCCCTCCCCAAGCTCGCCACCCAAGACTACGACTGGCAGCGTTGGGTGGACGACTATATTGCTGAATCAAAGCGGATACTCACTGTAAGGCGGAATACCACCGCATTCTCTTTCCTTCAAGACTGGGGATGTGAAGTAGTTGAGCGAAAAGGGGATATTTCGATCAAATTAGCGGATTACGATCTTACCCTCCCCCGGTCTAAAGCACTAACTCAGTACGCACAAAAGCACGCGGATCTCTGTACTGAGTTCATGATCGACTCTGTCGAACGGGGTGGGCATACAGAGCTAATCAGAATCTCGGGTCCCACTAAATCAGACTTTGCAACTTACCTCAGCGAGTCAGCATAAGCCGGTATCGCGGAGGTTTAGTCTCGAAGGTAAGCAACCGTTCGGCCAAGTTCATGCGCGTGCTGGCTCTTCGAGACCTCATACCGTTCTTCTAACGAACGGAGGCGATTTTGGAAGTTCATTGTAATCCCCAGTGGTAGTCCACTGTAACCTGTCTTACTCCTAGGTGACCTAGCCTATTAACGTTGTGATGGACTAGTCTTACTACCGCTTACCTAGGTTCTAGACTAGTTCTTCTAGAATAAGTCCTATTCCTTACTACTGATAACCTAGGAAAAAGGTCTAGAGTAAGTAGACATCAGCTACTACAAGCCGCGCCGAGTAGGCGCGGCGACCCCCGCTTCATGTGTTTCATCTGGAGCCACCGAAGGTGGCGGAAGTAATCTTGGTGTGTGGCTCTTTAGCCACACATCTAACGGAGAATCAGGGGGGTACCCCCGGATTCGGAGTGACGGCGGTGGCGGTCGCTGGCGGGTCGAGACGACGTCCAGAAAAATACAGTTGCCAACGGCCTGAAAACAAAGAAGGAATTTCCGGTACTATCGAAGAACAGTAGTGTTGCCACTCAGCAGTCGGGCTCTATCTGGTGGTCTTGACGATGTTCTTCCCGAACATCTGGAGGAGGTAGACACGGTCGAAGCGGTGACGCCTCGAGGTCTCCAGGTCGGTGGCGACGACCTCGAACTCGTTCGCGAACTCGGATTGGTGGCGGCCGGTGACCATGGACCAGGCATTCACACCGGAGCGCACGAGGCGTTTAATCTCGGACCGCGACTTCTGTGGGGCCATCTCAAGGCGTTCAGTGTCGTCTCCATCGGTGCGGTTACGGACCCAGTTTCGGAGCCAGTGAGACCACGGGTCGTCACTTGTTCCGTAGGTGTCGGCGCGGATGATGTCACCAGCAGCCTCTTCGAGAGTGGCCTCGACGGTGCGCCGTGCAGACTCGATGTGTTCGACGATTCCGTTCGCGATGTGCTTCGATGCGAGTTCAACGTGAGCGTATTCGTGGATGACGAGGTCACCGAGGCGTTTGAGGGACTTGTAGACGGTGTCGATGTCTTTGCCGATACGCTCGGCAATATCGGCTGGCGAAAGGTCACCACCGTCGGTAACGAGTTCGTCGACAACGTCGATATCCGTCTCGACCATGTTGCCAGCGACAGCGAACTTCCGAATCTCGTCGTCCTGCTGCTGGGCGATACGCGGAAGCGGGTCGTCGACGACTTTGGCCATCCGGGCCTCGCCTTCGACTTTGAAGTAATCGTCCTTGACGAACTTCTGGTGGTCGGGCGTCACGGGGAGGTCCGACCAGTTGAGGACGTTCAACAACGCCTCGTCGAGTTCCTTGTGGAGGCGGTCGACGTCTTTGAACCGGAAGGTATCGTCGTACAGTGAGTTCTGGTAGGAGACACCAATCTTCGGGTTCTCCAGCGGCGTTCCCGCAACTGCGTCGGGATTCTTCACGTGGTAGTGCTTGAACTCCTTCGGGAGTTCGTGTCCACCCACTACCTCGGCGGCGCGCATGGCGCAGACCGTGGACGTGTGATACCAGCCTTCGCACTCACGGTCGTCGCGAACAGTCTTCGAGTAGCCGCTCCGCTCACCGCCGAGAATCAGTGCGATGCGGTGGAGCGTCCCGTCGAGAGCGTACACTCTCCCGGTCTCGCCCTTCTTCGCGCGCACGTAGAGTTCCGCGTCGGTGATGTTAGACGACTCGTGGATCTTCTCGGGATGGAGTGCCCGAAAGTCGATCCCAGTGAACGAGTTCCAATTAAACTCGTCCTGACGTTCGCGAAGCTCCCGTAGCGCTTCGAAGAGAATGCTCGGGTACTGGTCGAACTCGAAGTAACTCCCACGAGTCTCAACGTCGACGCCGAGAATGCCGTGGGGGTTCGGAATCGACTTTCCGCTCTTTGATTCGATACCGGGCCAGCGCGGCCGGACACGGAAGTACGCGCGTTTCCGGTTGTCGTCTTTCGCGTCTTTGAACGACTGGTACGCGGCAGGGTAAACGCGTATCAAAAACTCGGGAACATTGTCGAGGCGCCAGTCCCAGCGACCGAGGTCGGTCTCATCGTCTGGCGTCGCAAGACCGGGGTTGTCGGCGTAGCCGAACTCGACATTCCAGTCCTCGCCACCGAACTCGATACCGGTTCGGAGGTTCCCGTACTCCTCGAAATCGTGCATCTTGTAGAGTGAGACGAGACCGAAGTACGTCGATAGGGAATTGTCCCACTTCAGGTACGCCGAGAACTCGTGAGGCTGCGGAAGGAGGAACTTCCGAAGGCCCGAAACGGATGTCTTCGAGTCTTGCCCGCGCATCGTCCGAGCGCGAACACCGCGTTTCTGACGACGCTCGTGCTCCTCGGCTTCGACACAGCTGTAGAAGTGGTCCTCGCGAACGTCCTTCCGGATGTGCGTGCCACCACAGAAGCGGCACTCACCGGTCGGCTCCAGGTCGCAGTTCCACTCGTGCTCGAGAGCGGCCTCTTCGGTTTCGAACGTCGTCTGGCAGTAGCGGCAGGTCGCGACGTACTCGTGCATCTCGAGCTCGACGCTCTCTCGTTCGTCTTGGACGTCTCTGTCGACGTGGTCGGGCGTGTACTCACCCTCAACCGCAGACGCGACAGTGTCGTCATCCTCTGAGGTGACGATGTCGGCATCGTCGAGGACGGAGAATTCGGCGACGATATCGCCGGAACGGTCGTCGCTCATCGTCGAACACCTCTGTCAGCCGTGGCATCACGACCGTAATCGATGCGGACCTCCTGACCAAACCAATCTGTAATCGACTGCGAACCGTAGCCGCAGACACGACACACGGTGGCGCCGATGGCAGACCCACGACACCATTCGTGTTCGCCTTCATCGCACGGGTCGTCTTGCGTCCGCTGTCGGAGTTCGCGGACGACGATGCGTCGATGGTCGTACCTCTCGTCGGAACGCCACGAAACGAGCCAGACAGTCTTCTCCTCGGCGTCAGACTCGACTTTCGATAGGACTTCACGCGGCCCAGTAGAGTGAAGATGGCTCTGGAAGCGTTCTTCGAAGTTGGTCGAGTGCCACGAGACGGCGACCGCGTTGGTCACATCGTCGTCTTTCTTGGCAGCTTCCTCGACGCGACGCCGAGCACGCTCCAGCGACTCAGGTGGTGCAAGGTGGGGGAGCGCGCGGTCGACGAGATCGTCGGCCCACTCAGGAACATCGCGGACGATGGCGAAGACGAGATGGTCGTCGGCCGGGACAACATCCTCGTTCGCGAGCGCTGTGAAGTAGGAACCGCGGAGACTCACGCACTCTCACCCCAGTCTTCGAGGATACAGCCGTCACAACCACTGCTGGTCGTGACAGCCATCAGAGGGACACCCCCGTCGTTTCCAGTGAAAAATCAGGAGACGGCGTTGTAACTCCCCTTTTTAATTGGGCATGTAAAGGAATTGAAGTATGCCCGGGGTGGGCTCCGAACCCACGATCTCCGCATGTCCCAGGTGCGAGGCCGGCATGACCTCGCGAGGGGCGGAGGCTTCCAAGGCGTTCCGCACCGATTGTGAAACCCTATGAGTGCGGCGCTATGTCCAGCTAAGCCACCCGGGCTCAACTTGGCGTTGTTCGGTGATTGTATTTAAGCTTCTCATCTTGGCCGACCCCGTGGCGAGTCACCATTGCACTCGGTTGGGTGCGATACGCCCGTACAACTAGCACCCTCACGGCACACTCACGAGGGTCTGTGACCCACGGATTTATGACCCGACACTGGGTGCACACACGCATGAGCCAACCGGAGATCGTCCAGTCCATCCTCGGTGAGGAAGACGTGGTGTCTCGCGTCCACCTCGGGGGCGAGGACGAACTGTTTGTGACTCCAACGCGGACCCTCGTGTACCGCGCCGAGGGGCTTCTCTCGGACGAGTCGGTCGATGAGCTTCCACACGCTGCCGAGCGACTCTCTGTGAGCGCGGGACGACGAAAAGCGAAAATTTCACTCGATTACGGCCTCGACGGCAGCCAGACGTTCGCACTCTCGGTCAAACGCCTCGACGACGCACTCCAACCCATCGTCGAAGGTGTCCTCTCTGCGGCCGGCGTCATCGACGACGACGAACGCGTGGTCCAATCGTTCCGGTTCAGCGAACTCACGTTCGCCGTCGCCGAGTGTCGTGTCGTCCGCCACATCGGAAGCGCGGTGTGGGACGAAGACTACGAGTCGTACCACTACGACGACGTGACCGACCTCGAGTTCGAATCCGGGAGCGTCGCGACGACAGTCGTACTCACCGTCGACGGCCGTCAAGAGCGGTTCAAGATTCCGAACGAAGAGGTTCGCGTCGTCCGTGAGAAGCTCTCGAAGGCGCTCTGTGCCTACCACGACGTGGGGAGTCTCGAAGAGTTCCGTCTCATGATTGCAGAACAGCAGGAAGCAGACGGGGAGGCCGAAGAGGCCCGGGACAACACCGACTTCGGCGAGGGGCCCGACCCCCTGAGCGCCAATCCCGGCGAACTGTCCGACGAACCAGCGAACGCGACACGGAGCGCGGACGACGAATCCGCAGAACCGGCCGAGGGACAGACCGTCGAGGCGACGGCCACGACGAGTACGTCGTCGCCAGAGGCCCAGACGGTCGAAACGACCACGAAGAACGTCGCAGACGCCGCCGACCTTGGATTCGAGGGGTCTGGTTTCGAACCCGCGTCTGATTCGAACGACGACATCACAGAACTCGCGGCCGAAGTCGAGGCACTCCGCGAAGTCGTCGAAGCACAGAGTGAGCAACTCGGCTACCAGCAGGAACTCATCGAGCAACTCATCGAAGAACTTCGCCGCGGCCGATAATCCGGCCCTCTCACGCACTCCACTTCTCACCACCGGTCTCGACGCGCCTTCCTTCTCTTTCGTCGCATTCCCCCGAGTGTTCGACTACTCTCGCCCGAGGACTTTCCGAATACACGACGAGCCAAAGGGTCCGAGTTCACCGGACTCGAAGCGCACGAAGTGTCCCGTCGAGATGGACGCACCGCAGCGACGACAGTCGAAGTCCCCTTCACGCTGGACGACCTGACTCTCGAACCGAACGAACGTCCCGCCGCGTTGGTGTCGAATTCGGCCGTCTTCCCGTTCGACGATGCCGCGGAGTTCTGCTTTGTCGAGGATGTCCCGCGTGAGCGTGGGGTCTGTCGTGACCGTCTCGATGCGGTCGACCACCTCGGCGAGCGAGAGTTCGTCCGCTTCGAGGTGGGCGAGGAGTTCGAGTGCGAGTTCGACGCGTTCCTCACGTGTCTGTTCCGTCACGAATCAGGTACCTATCGAGCCGCATCGGGCTAAAGCCCTCCGAAGCACAAAGGGTTTGGTCGCTGCGAGACGACGCTCTGGCGAGTCACCGTGAACCGCCCACGCCTCGCCGCTGGCCTCGCACTGGCCGTCCTCTTGGTCGGTGCGTTCGTCGTCTCACCAGCGGCGGCCATCTCGCACGCGACGTGGGTCGCTGCCGACCCAGTTCGTCTCGTCGTCGCGGTGAGCATCCTCGCCCTCGTTCGTCCGCTTCTGGCGTGGCCGACGACACTCATCGCCCTCGTCGTCGGGTACGGACTCGGCCCAATCGGCATTCCGTTCGCCCTCGCGCTCATCGTCCTCACGAGCATCCCTCCGTTCCTCTTCGCCCGCCGGTTCCGCGGGACGACCCGACTGGCCGAGGTTGGCGAAGAAACCGTCGCGATGACGGGGTCCGTTCGGGGCGTCACCGCGAGCAGGCTACTGCCGGTTCCATCCGACGTTGTGTCTGTCGCGGCGGGTGTCGCGAACGTCCCACTCGGCGCGTTCGCACTCGGAACCGCACTCGGTGAACTCCCGTGGGCAGTCGCAGGTGTCGTCGCCGGCGCGTCTGTCGAGACGCTCACAACTGGGTCGCTACAGGCAGTCGTTCGACCGGAGTTCGTCGCACTCGCAGCGCTCGCAGGATGTGGGTTACTCGTTCCCCCCGCGTACCGCCGGTACAGGGCAGGGGCCGAAGCGTAATATCGGGACGAGGCCGATTCCCCAGTCAGCCCGTTATTCGAGGAGCGACTCGCCTGTCATCGCCGAAGGCTGGTCGACTTCGACCAGTTCGAGTATCGTCGGTGCGATGTCGCAGAGTGACCCGCCTTCGCGGATTGTTCGGCCGCCCGAGAGTGGGTGGTCTGCCGCCTCGGACTCGTCCGTCTCGGCGTCCTCGGCGTCCTCGGCGTCGCCGTCCGCGCCTGCCGATTCGTCAGCGTTCTCGGCGGCGAGATAGACGAACGGAACTGGATTGAAGGTGTGCGCAGTGTGCGGGTCGTCTTCGGTGCCCATGTCGTCCGCGTTTCCGTGGTCGGCGGTGATACACACGTGGCCGCCGTGTGCGCGGACGCTCTCGACGAGTCGGCCGAGTTGTGCGTCGACGGCCTCGACTGCCTCGATAGCCGCGTCGTAGTCGCCGGTGTGCCCGACCATGTCGGGGTTGGCGTAGTTGAGGACCATCACGTCCGGGTCGTCCGAGTCGATGACGTCGATGGCCGTGTCGGTGAGTTCCTCGGCGGACATCTCGGGTTGCAGGTCGTACGTCGGCACGTCCGGACTCGGGACGATACGTCGAATCTCGCCGTCGAACTCGACTTCGCGGCCACCGTTGAGGAAGTACGTGACGTGGGGGTACTTCTCGGACTCCGCGAGGCGCATCTGGGTCATCCCCTTGCCGGCGAGGACTTCTCCCAGCGTGTCTTCGGGTTGCTCCGGCGGGAAGGCAACCGACACGTCGAACGTCTTGTCGTACTGCGTCATCGTCGTCATGAGAATCTCCGGCGGCGTCGTCTCGAAGTCCCACTCGGGTTCGATGTCGCAGAGCATCCGGACGAGTTGGCGGGCGCGGTCCGCGCGGAAGTTGAAGAAGATGACCGAGTCGCCGTCTTCGAGCGCGGGTGCATCGTCGACGAGTGTCGGTTCGACGAACTCGTCGGTGTCGCCGCGGTCGTACGAGTCGGTGACGGCCTCGACGGCGGTCGCTGCGGTCCAGTCGGCCTCGCGTTCGACGATTGCGTCGTAGGCGCGCTTCGTTCGCTCCCAGTTCTGGTCGCGGTCCATCGCGTAGTAGCGCCCTGAGACGGTCGCGACTTGTCCGGTTCCCTGTTCGTCGACGACTGCTTCGAGGTCGGTGAGGTAGCCCTCGCCACCGGTCGGAGAGGTGTCACGCCCGTCCATGAACGCGTGAGTGACGGCCTCGACGCCACGGTCCGCCGCGAGTTCGATGAGTGCGTGGAGGTGCTCTTGGTCGGAGTGGACGCCGCCGTCGGAGACGAGACCCATCAGGTGGACGCGGCCGCCCGTCTCTTCGGCGTGGTCGTACGCGCCCGTGATGGCCTCGTTCTCGTAGAACGACCCGTCTTCGATGCTGTCGCCGATGCGGGTGTACGCCTGTTTGACGACGCGGCCGGCCCCGATGTTGAGGTGGCCGACTTCGCTGTTACCCATCTGGCCGTCCGGAAGGCCGACGCGCCGCCCGTCGACGATGAGCGTGCCGGAGGCACCCGCGTCGCGGTAGTTGTCGAAGTTCGGCGTGTCCGCCGCTTTGATGGCGTCGCGGCGGTCGTGGTCACCGAGACCCCACCCGTCGAGGATGATGAGGGCTGCGTTCATACGCGGCGATTCGGCACCGCGGGGTAATTGTCCTTTGTTCTCGGCAGCGACGGCCGCCCGTTCGACTCGGACGGCCACTCGTTCGACGGCGACTCCTCCAGGTCGTCCCCGACGGCCTTTTCTTCCGGCGCACCGTCCACATCGGCGATGCGTCTGCGCGATTTCGACCTCGACGAGGCCGTCGACGAGTGGGTCGAGTACTACCTCGGAAACGGCCCCAGTCTCGTCGTCTTCCTCGCCCTCAACGCCTCGGCGTTCCTCGTCGGCGTGAGTTTCTACGTCCACTCCGACCCTTCGCTCGCCGACATCCCGACGTTCCTCTACCCGCTGTTCGGCGACTCGCCGGCGGCCCTCGCGTTGATGACGCTGTCAGCCGCGACGTTGCTCCCGAACCTCGGCCGCCGCGTCGCCGACGCGCCCGTCAATCGACCGCTCGCGTACCTCCACACGCTCGCGTTCGTCTGGTTGGTCAAGTACGGTATCTGGACCGCCGTCGCACTGAACCTCCGTCCCGACCTCTACGTCGGCTTTTCCGGTGCGGCGCTCTGGGACTACTGGGGAATCATGCTCACCCACCTCGGATTTCTCGTCGCGGCGTATCTCGTCCCACGCTACGGTGCGACGACGAAAGGTGCGCTCGGATTCGCCCTCGCACTCGCACTCGTCAACGACGTGTTCGACTACGGGTTCGGCTACTATCCGCCGCTGAAGTACGAGGCTGGCGTCCTGCTCGCAGTCATCACCGTCGGTCTGTCGTTCTTCGCGGTGTTCCTCGCCGACCGAGCGTTCGAACGTCTCCCACCGTCGGCCTCCTGACCCAACCGTGCGGAGGAATCACTAATCGCATTACGGCGTCACGTTCCACATGAGTCAGGCTTTTGCCTACCCGTAGACTATGTGGATACGTAATGGACTCCGCGGTACTGCTAGACCTACTCGGGAACGAAAACCGCCGTCGAATCTTGCGGTTACTTTCGCAGAAACCCTGCTACGTCACCGAGATAAGCGAGTACCTCGGCGTCAGCCCAAAGGCCGTCATCGACCACCTTCGAAAGTTGGAAGACGCGGGCCTCATCGAGTCACGGACCGACGACCAGCGACGAAAGTACTTCCACATCTCGCGAAACCTCCGACTCGAGGTGAACGTCTCACCGTACGGGTTCGGCGCGAAGAGCGCCTACCCACCGAGTCCGAGTCTCGACATGGCCGGTCGATGTCCACACGTCACGCTCGACGTAGAGAACACCGAGACGAACGACGTCGTCGACCTCGCGCGCGAACTCGGCAAGTTACAGGAACTCGACAACGAACTCTCACTCGCCCAGCGGTGGGTCCAGGGTCGCTTGACCGACGTCCTCGACCGAATCAACGAACGCCTCGGCGTCGACGCCGACAGTCGGTTCTACGCCGAGATTCTCGCGTCCCTCGCGAACGGTGCCGACACCGTCAGAGACGTTGCGAAGGACGTGAACGCCGACCCCGGCATGGTCGACGCGGCACTCCAGCGTCTCGCCGAGGGTGGACTCGTCGTCTACAACGGTGACGGCTGGGAAATCAACTGAGTCGGCGCGTCGCTCCTACCGGGCAGACTCCGTCTTCTCGATGAGCGGGTGTTGTACGTAGTCGTTGACTTCGACGTCCGCGAGGGAGTCGAGTCCGCCGAGGCGAGCGATTCGTCGGAGGCCCAGTTGTCCGACTTCCTCCGGTGAGACCGTGAGTACGTGCGCGGCCATCCGTTCGATGTCCAGTCGCCGGGCCGCGAGTGCGCGGTGGTGCCCGTCGACGAGGAGCGTCTCAGAACCGTAGGAGACGACGATGAGTGGTTCTGCGAGGCCGTTCTTGAGTTCGTACGTGCGACCTTCGAGTTCGTCACCGTGTACTTCGCGTTGCGTCGGAATCAACGAGGAGACGGCCACGTCCCGTTCGGTGACGCGAATCGAAATCCCGTGGGTGCGTTCCAGCATCTCCCGTGTACTCTGCACCTTCGAGGGCGTCGTGCGCTCGATTTGACTCCTGACGGCGTCCCCGTTCGAGAACATACCGAGGAGAACCCCATCGTCGTCCACAACGGGGAGGAACTGGTGGCCAGTGCGGAAGATGACGCGGGCCGCGTTCTTCACCGTCATCTCCGGACGAACGACGACGGGATTCCGACTCATGACCGACTTCACTTGCTCGCTGCCGTGGACTTCCAAGATGTCGATTGCGCCGACGAACCCGAGGAGGTGGTCGTCGCCGTCGACGACCGGAAGACCACCGTACTGCGACCCGGTCTTGAGTTGGTCGACGACATCAGTCACCCACGTCTCGGGGCAGACGGTATCCACGCCAGTCGTCATGTACGCGTCGACGCGAACGTCGTCGAGTTCCATCGGTGTCATAGAAAAGTGCCTCGCACGGTGAATCGGCGTAGCCCACGTTCAGCCTGCACCGGCCTAAACGTACTGGCTTGGTTGACCGTGACAACCGAATCGAACTGAGCGTTACCGAGGTGCTGGTGTCTGTGGGCCGCCGGCAACCCAACTCCCGAGTCTCGACCCGACCATCCCACCAAGCGCGGCTAGTCCGAAGGCGAGCACGGCCACGACGAGGGCGATGGCGACGAGCACTGCCGAAAACCACACCGGGTTCGGTAGCACGCGGATAGTTCCGAACATGTCGGAGAGCATCCAGAGGACCGGGAGGGCACCGACGAGGCCGGCACGGACACCCACACCCGTGCTCTCACCCGTCTGCCGCGTTGCGAGGTATCCGGCGAGGAATCCGCCGACGAGTACCGCCGAGAGTGATAACTCAGAACGGGTCTGCGCGTAGCTGGCGACTGTAAACGGGAGCGAAAGCAGGCCACCGACGAGCGCGTACCGCCACGCATCGGGGAGCCTCTTTAGGGAGGGACCAATCTCGAACATGAGTCTCGACTGTTGTCACTGAAAAAATGGTTTTCCATCGTCAAGTAATCACCGCCACGCCCCGGCTACACCTCTCTCGTCAGGCCGTCTTTCAAATCACGGCCGAAGTAGTGGCCGACGAGTCCAGCGAGGGCACCGCTGAGCGCGCCCACGCCCGCAATTGCGAGCCCATAGTCCGCGAGGAGCGAGACTGCGAACGGCGCGAACACCGAGAACAGCGTCGAGAGGACGAACGCGAGGCCCGCGGCAATCGCGCCCGCGAGTCCGACTTCGACATATCGTCGCTTCGACCCGACGAGTCCGAGGAGGAATCCGACCGCAGCGATGCCGACGAAGCGGCCGACGAACCCGACGATGGGGATTGCGCCACCAACGAGGAGGCCACCGATGGAGAGCACGAGAGCGACGAGGAACGTCCGGAGGGAGAACAGGCCACCGAGACGACCACCGCCGCGTTTCGAGTCCTTCGTCGGCGTCGATTCGTCCTCGTCGAGATTTAGCCCGGCGAAGATGTCGTCGACGGACCGCTCAGACTCTTTTTGGTCCGACCGTTGCATGTCTGCTAGGTTGTCTGCGACGGTGATGGCTCTTGTGCCGTGTGCGCTGGTGAACCCTCACAAGACACTTAGTATGTCAGTCGACTGTAACAGTGTGAAACGCAGACGGGTTCTCGCGGTTGCTGGCTCGCTCGTCGCTCTCTCCGGTTGTACGAGTGATGCATCTACTCGACGTTCCGAGGATGACGCCGAGACGACAGACGAATGCGGCCCGTACCAACTGTGTGAGGGCTCTGAGATGCTGAGAGTGTTCGTGAGTCCAGCGTTCTCTGGAGCGGTTGTGTTGGACGCGGGATGCCGAGACGAAGAATTCGAGATACGACCGGGTGAAGGGAAAACACTCAGACGAGAGGCCGACGCCGAAACCTGTGACGTCACCCTGTACGTAGACGGGCAAGAAGCCTACAGCGACACCATTCAAGACTACGAATCCACGGTTTTGCGAGTCGAATCGAGTGGCGAGGTCGACGAGGAGACAGTAGAAGTATAGCAACGATTGGTCTGTCTTGGCCATCAAAGCACTGGGCAGACTATACGGGTGGCTGTGCGGGTGCGTCCCGTGCTGTCCTGACCAGCAATCGCACCGAGAGGCGAGCATCGCGAGCCTCTCGGCCTTTTTCCCTCCAGATTTTTGTCGGAGGGGTGGCTCAGCCACCCCTCCGATAAAAAGGTGGGTTTGAAGTCTGACCCCGCGGTATCCCGCGATATGAACGCAGGGGACCGCGTCCGCGTAACCAACGCGGGCGTCACGAACGAAGGTGTCTTGATGCCCTCTTCGACCGACGAGTACCTCGTCGTCAAACTCGACGGCGGCTACAACGTCGGCATCGAGCTCGACGATGCGGACGTCGACGTACTGGAGACGGACGTCTACGACATCGAAGACGCACAGTCCGACAGCGACGGAACCTCCGAAATCGAGTTCGACGAAGACCTCCCGACTATCTCGCTCATCTCCACCGGCGGGACCATCGCATCGACGGTTGACTACCGAACCGGTGCCGTGACGGCGCAGTTCGACGCCGAAGACGTGCTTCGCGCCGTGCCGGACCTCGCCGGACGCGCGAACTACCGCGGGCGGGTCGTCGCCAACATCCTCTCCGAGAACATGACGACCGACGTGTGGGTCGACCTCGCGGAGGCCATCGCCGAGGAAATCGAGGCGGGTGCCGACGGCGTCGTCGTCATGCACGGAACCGACACGATGCAGTTCTCCGCGTCGGCGATGTCGTTCATGCTCGACACCCCCGTTCCCATCGTCTTCACGGGCAGTCAACGCTCGGCGGATCGGCCGTCTTCCGACAACGTGATGAACGCCGTCTGCGCCGTCGAGGCCGCCAAGGCCGACGCCGCGGAGGTCATGATTTGCATGCACGGCTCCGAGTCCGACGACGTGTGCGCCCTCCACGAAGGGACTCGCGTCCGCAAGAACCACACCTCGCGTCGCGATGCCTTCCAGACCATCGGTGCGAAACCGCTCGGCGAAGTCGACTACGAGGCTGAAGAAGTCACGTTCCGTCGCGACTACACCGCTCGCGACGAACAGGAACTCGCACTCAACGCTGGCCTCGAATCCGGCGTCGAACTCGTGAAGTTCACGCCCGGGATGGACCCCGCCGTCCTCGACTACCTCGACGGCAAAGCGGGCCTCGTCATCGAGGGCACGGGTCTCGGGCACATCCACACCGACCTCATCCCGCGAATCGAGGAACTCGTCGAGGACGGCACCGTCGTCGTCATGACCTCGCAGTGTCTCGAAGGCCGCGTCTGTGACCGCGTCTACGACACTGGTCGTGACCTCCTCGACGCGGGCGTCGTCGAAGCAGGTGACACCCTCCCCGGCACCGCGAAGGTGAAACTCATGTGGGCGCTCGCGAACCACTCGGACCCGGCGGGTGCCATGGGGCGGAACCTCGAAGGCGAACTGACCGAGCGCTCGGTCCCGTGGGAGTAACCTGATGGAGATACGACCCGCGCGACCCGAGGATTACGACGCTGTCGTCGCTTTCACCCGCGACACGTGGGCCGACCGCGGCGGGTCAGACTACATCCCCGACATCTACCACGAGTGGATAGAACCGGGCGAGAACGAGCAAGCGACCCTCCTCGTCGACATGGGTGACGAGACGCCCTCTGACGAGGTTGCGGCCATCGCGCAGATGGTCATGCTCTCGGAGTACGAAGCGTGGGCACAAGGGATGCGCGTCGCACCGGAGTACCGCGAGCAAGGCCTCGCAACCGAACTCACGCACGCCCTCTTCGACTGGGCGCGCGACCAGGGTGCGAAACGGGTGCGAAACATGATTTTCTCGTGGAACGTCCCCAGTCTCGCCAACGCCCGACACGTCGGGTTCGACCCGGGAATGGAGTTCCGCTGGGCGACACCCGAACCGAATGCTGACGCGACACCTGCTCTGTCGGTCACCGACGACGCCGACGCGGCGTGGGCGTTCTGGACCGGCAGCGAGATGCGAACCCAACTCTCTGGGCTCGCTCTCGACGCCAACGAATCGTGGGCCGTCTCCGAACTGACCCGGTCCAGACTCCACGACGCGGCGGCAGACGACCGACTGTTCGTCGTCGGCGACGACCGAGTCCGCGGCTTCACCTACCGCAATCGGACGTACTCGCGGGAACTCGACGACGAAGGCGAGGTGACGTGGGCCGAGTACGCAGTCGCCGCGTGGAACGACGAAGACGCCTGCACTGCGCTGATAGACGCTGTTCGGCGTGATGCGGCGTCGGTCGGTGCCGACCGAACGCGCGTCCTCGTCCCCGAGGGCGTCCAGTGGGTCTCAGACGTCTCTGTCGCGCGGAGCGACGTGGCGGAACAACCGACCTTCGTGATGGAAGCGGACCTCTCGTAGTCACAGACTCACCACTTGGACCGACACCGACGCGGTCACCGCCACGTGATGCCGCGGACCTCGAACCGGGCACCGCCGAGTTCTGACTCGGTGATGTCGAGGTCCCACCCGTGCAGGTCGGCGATTCGTTTGGTGACAGAGAGTTCGACCGAGTCGTAATCGACCCCGAGCAACTGGTTTCGTCCCGTCGCCGCGGCGCGTTCTTCGGCAGTGGGTCGTGGGCCGTCGTCGTCGACGTAGAAGCCGTCGATGGTCGCTCCCACGACGATTTGCGAGGGGTACCCCGGAACAGAACTTCGTCGGACGTTGTTCGTGAAGAGCGAACTGAGGAAGAGTCCGAAGAGGTGTTCGTCTGCGGCGAGGACGCCACCACCCGTCACGCGAAAGTCGATGTCGCTCGCGTTGCCGATGGCCTCCCACTCGGTTTCGACGTACTCGCGGAAGTCGACCGGTTCGAGTTCCAGCGTCGCCACCTGGTCGGCGAGCGTGACGCTCTGTTCGATGATGGCGTCGATGCGCGAGAGTATCTTCGAGAGCGACGACGCGTCGGGGGCGTCTTTCGCCACGAGTCGCCCTGCCTTCTCGATTGCCGCCGTGAGTGGTTCTTTGAGGTCTTTCGAGAGGACGTGTGCGAGCATCGCGAGGTGCTGGTTCTTCTCGTTGACTTGCAACTCTGCGAGTCGGCGCTCGGTGATGTCGAGGTGCATGACGAGGACGAATCGCCCGTGTCGGGGCGTATCGAAGGGAACGGCCCGCATCATGAACCACCGGTATACCGTCGGAGAGTGACACGGGTATTCGATGGCGAACAGGTCCTGTTGCCCGCGGAGGAGAGCGCGGATGCCGTCGGCGACGAGGCCTGCTGTCTCGTCCTCGTCGCGCGCCGCCTCGCAGACGTCGAGGTAATTGACGCCAATCGCGTCGACGTCACCGACGTACCCGTTGGTCTCGGCGAACATTCGCCACGCTCGATTGGTGTAGATGATGTCACCGTGTGTATCGAGTAGTGCAATCTCCGCTGGGAGTTCGTCGAACCCCCGCTCGATGAGCGAAGCGTCCCCCATGAGAATCGGTACGTGCCGTAAGCGCTTGACAGTACCTCTCATGGCGGCCTCGGATATCCCTGTCAAAGTGACCGACAGCACCGCCGCTGGTCGAGATTAGGGAAAGTGGTTCGTAACTGGTAAAATTGTGGATTAGAGGACGATTCGGTCAGTCCGAGGCGACGATGCGCCGCTTACGGCCATTTCCCTCAGGGTCCGCCATGGAGAGGACGTCATCGAAGAAGCCGAGCGAGTCGTGGGGTCCGGGGTGAGCCTCTGGGTGGTACTGGCGCGTGATGACGCTCAGGTCCTCGCTTTCGAGGCCTTCCGCGGTGTCGTCGTTGACGTTGATTTGCGTCACGTCGAGGTGCTCACCGGGGTCTGCGACGGTGTAGCCGTGGTTCTGGGTCGTCATGATGACTTTCCCAGTCTGCAGGTCGCGGACGGGTTGGTTCACGCCACGGTGACCGAAGGCCATCTTCTCGGTGGTGCCGCCGAGTGCGCTCGCGACGATTTGTTGGCCGAGACAGATGCCCGCGATGGGGACGTCACCGGCGAACTCCTCGACGAGTTCGCGAGTCGCAGTGTAGTTCTCCGGGTCACCGGGACCGTTCGAGATGAACAGCACGTCGGAGTCGAGTGCGGACACGTCGTCCGCCGTCGCGTCGTACGGGAGGACGTGAACTGTCGCCCCGCGTTCGACGAGCGAGTCGACGATAGACTGCTTCGCACCACAGTCGACGAGCGTGACCGTCTGGTCGCCGTCACCCTCGTAGGTGGTGAGTTCGGGTGTCGTGACCTGTGCGCCGATGTCGACGTGTTCGCTCATGCCCTTGCACTTCGCGAGTTCTTCTTTCGCGGCTTCAGGGGTCGCATCTTCGCCGACGGCGATTCCGACCTTCATCGCGCCCTCTTCACGAATCGACGTCACGAGGTCACGGGTGTCGATGTGGTCGACCGCTGGCACGCCCTCGTCGGCGAGCCACTCGACGACGTCGTCGGTGAACTCGCGTGCAACGGCGGCACGCGGGTGGACCCGGTCGGACTCGAATCGCTCGGCTCGGACGCCGTAGTTCCCGATGAGGGGGTACGAGAAGGTGAGGACTTGTTCTTCGTACGAAGGGTCGGTCAGACTCTCTTCGTATCCGGTGTATGCGGTCGTGAACACCAGTTCACCACGTGTGCGTCCCGGAACGCGACCACGCGCTTCGACCACGCGACCGTCTTCCAGGGCCAGATAGGCGTCCGACATTACGAGAAACGAACGGAACCCGGGTGCATAAGTGTTGCTTTCGAAGTCGAGTTACGAAATTCGTAATCGGTAAGTCGCTGGGGGCGGCACGTGGGGTATGGACGAGTTGGACCGACGCATCCTCGACATCCTCCGACGGGACGCTCGAACCCCGAACACGGAGATTGCGGCGGAAGTCGGAACGTCTGAAGGGACGGTTCGAAACCGCGTCGAGCGGTTAGTCGACGAAGGCGTCATCGAACGATTTACGATTGCGACCCGCACGGGCAACCTGAAGGCGATGATAGAGGTGACCGTCGCAGTCGACGTCGATACGAACGACGTCTCGGAACTCATGTCCGAGTGGAAGGACGTCGACTTCGTCTGGCAGGTGTCGGGCGAAGAGGACATCGTCCTCGTCGTCGACGCGGCCGACACGCGAGCGGTCAACGACCTCATTACGCGTGCGCGCGAGCACGACGACGTGAAGAGTACGAAGACGCGCTTGATTCTCGACGAACGCCTCGGGTGACGCGGGACACCCGGGACACGAGTCGACCACGACCGAGTGTGGCTGGTCCGCATCGAAGCATAATTGACCCCCGCCTCCGACGAGACGGACATGAGCAATGCAGCGGCCGACGAGGCCACGGAACTCCACAAGAACGCAGCACAGGACGTCATCGCCGTCGACTCCGACGACAACCCGGAGGGGACCGTCAACCGACTCGACGCCCACACGGGCGACGGCATCCGCCACCGCGCCTTCACCTGTCTCGTGTTCAACGAGGAGGGCCAACTGCTCCTCGCACAGCGCGCACCGAACAAGCGCCTGTGGGACACCCACTGGGACGGCACCGTCGCCTCCCACCCCGTCGAAGGGCAGTCCCAGGAAGAAGCGACCGAAGAGCGACTCGAAGAGGAACTCGGCATCACGCCCGACCAGTACTCCGACCTGCGCGTCACGGACAAGTTCGAGTACAAGCGCTACTACGAGAACGCCGGCCTCGAGTGGGAGGTCTGTGCGGTCCTGAAGGTCACCCTCGAAGACACCAGTCTCGACCCCGACGAGGACGAAATCGCGGGGATGCTCTGGGTGGACTACGAGCACCTCCACGACCACCCGCAGTGGTACCGCCAACTGCGTCTGTGCCCGTGGTTCGAGATTGCGATGCGCCGTGACTTCGAATAACGTAACGCTCGCGTCGCACGTCCGCGGCGAGGTACTTACTCACGCCCGCGAGGGTGCCGCCGAAGACCCTCCCGAAGAAGTCTGTGGCGTCCTCGTGGGGGACCACCAAGCAAACTCTATCTCTGCTTCACTCCCCGTTTCGAACGTCGCCGACGACCCGCGGGTCGCCTACGAACTCGACCCCGCAGAGACAGTCACCGCCTTCGACGACGCCGAATCGAAGGGAGATGACGTGGTCGGGTTCTATCACTCGCACCCGGAGTCGGCACCGGTTCCGAGCGCCGCCGACCGCGCGCAGGCGTCGTGGCCGGGGTACGTCTACCTCATCTGCAACCCCGACGGGCGACTGACCGCCCACGAGTGGACCGGAAACGAGTTCCGCGAAGTCGAAGTCGTCGTCGAGTGAGTCACACGAACCGAGTCGCCGACTTTCGGTGAGAATAACCGGTCCGAGTGCTCAGACCCCCGTATGGAACCCGACGTGTACGACGACCTCGACGGGCAAGTTGCCCTCGTTACCGGCGCGAATCGAGGCATCGGCCACCAAATCGCCGAGAACCTCCGTGACCTCGGAGCGACGGTCTACGCCGGGTCGCGAAGCGTCACGAACGAGACGCCCGAGGGAACGGAACGCGTCCTCCTCGACGTGACGCAAGAAGGTGACATCGAAGAGGCCGTCGACGGCATCTTCGCCAGCGAAGGCCGTCTCGATATCCTCGTCAACAACGCTGGAATCGGGGAGTTCGGTGACGATATCGTCGCAGAACCGACAGACACCATCGACCAGACGCTCGCCGTCAACCTGCGCGGGCCGATGCTACTGTGTAAACACGCTGTCCCACTCCTCCTCCAGAACGACGGTGGTCGCGTCGTCAACGTCTCGTCTGGCATGGGTGCACTCGAAGAAGGACAGTCCGGCGGGTCGCCGTCGTATCGAATCTCGAAGACCGGCATCAACGGTCTGACTGTCTACCTCGACGGCCAGTACGGAGACGACGGACTCATCGCCAACTCGGTCTGTCCCGGATGGGTCCGCACCGACATGGGTGGCGAGAACGCGTCTCGTCCCGTCGAGAAAGGTGCCGAGACGCCGACGTGGGTGGCCCAGTTCGAACCGGGTAGTCCGTCCGGGAAGTTCTGGCGCGACAAGCGGGTCATCGACTGGTAGAGCAGTTCCCCGTCTTTCACGAATTCTATCGACACCTGGGGAACATTAATCAGCTGTCTCCGATGACTCGTCACAATGTACGTACGAACGCCTGCGGACAGCGAGAGCAGTGAGTGAAACAGGCACCGACACCGCTGTCTTCGGTGTCCGACTCGACCGGACGCGTGACGTCCCTGTTCGATTCGCGTTCGCCGCGCTGGTCGGGAGTACCAGGGGATGGGCGTGGTTCGTGGTCGGTCTTCCACTCGCCGCCCTCCTCGCGGCGCAGGTTCACGACGTGTTCGTCCCGTTCGCCGCGGCGATGCCGTTCGGCATCGCGCTCTTGCTTCTGTGGATGAGCCACGAGTTCGTCGCTCCGCGCGTGACCGTCGACTACGAGAACCGTACGCTAACGAAGACGAAACCGTACACGGACGAAGCGTATTCACCCATCGACGCGGACGACTTCGACCACGTCACGATACTTCGGTTCACCGACGTCGCTCTCGTGAGATTTCACTACACCAGATGGGCAGTCGCCAAGCCGCTGTCAACGTCTGTCTCCACTGCTGAGGTGCCTGCGTTCGAATCGGCGCTCGAACAGATGGGTGTCGATGTCGCCGTTCGTGATGTGACGGTTCCCAGCCCGATTTACGCTCGAATCGTCGCCACGCCGATTGTCGTCGTTGGAATGCCCCTCGTGGTCTGGGGTACCTACGGTCGTTCGGCGTTTCTGTCCAATGCCGTGGTCGTTCCGGCGGTCGTGTTGGTCCTCTACGGGGTGTACGGCTACCGGTGGCGACGCCGACTTCGGCGGTCTACTGCCGGCGACGTGAGACCGAACTGAAGTCACTCGGTGCCCCGATTCACGTCACCCCGCCACTTCGCGTCTCGAACTGTTCGTACTCATTTCCGTCCAGTATGTCGCGCAGATGCTCCACGGCCCGAAACACGTCCTCGAACCCGATGTAGGCCGGTGCAGGTGCGACGCGAACCACGTTCGGCATACGGAAGTCCACGACGACGCCGCGTTCTTTCAGTGCGAGGCTGATTCGATACGCCTCGGGGTGTTCGACGGCGACGTGACCGCCGCGGGTCGCCGGGTCGCGCGGGGTCCCGACTTCGCACTCCGGCAGTCGCTCGTCCACGAGGTCGACGAGGTAGTCGGTGAGAGCGAGCGACTTCTCGCGGAGTGCAGCGACGCCGCCGGCATCTTCGACGATGTCGAGCGTGCCGTCCAACGGGGCGGCAGCGAGGATGGGAACCGTTCCAATCTGGAACGCACCGGCGGAGTGCGCCGGGTCGTAGGTGAGCGCCATGTCGAACTGCGTCTCCTTGTCGTTGCCCCACCATCCGGCGAGCGACGGAGAGACGCCGAAGTGTCGCTCGTTCACGTAGAGGCCGGCGATAGCACCGGGGCCGGCGTTGAGGTACTTGTAGTGACACCAGACGGCGAAGTCGACACCGATGGCCGACAGTTCGTGCGGAACGACGCCGACCGAGTGCGCGAGGTCGAACCCGGCCAGTGCGCCCGCGTCGTGTGCCGCTTCGGTGATGGCTTCGATGTCGAACAATTGGCCGCTTCGGTAGAGGACCGAGGGGAGAAACACCATGCCGACGTCGTCGTCGATGGCCGCGAGTACGTCTTCTGTCTCGATAGTCCGGCCGTCTCGGCTCTCGACCACCCGGAGGGCGTCGTCGGGGTCGACACCGCGCTGACGAAGTTGTGCGCGAATCGCGTAGTGGTCCGTCGGAAAGTCGAGGTCATCGACGACGATTTTCTCGCCGCGTTCCGGGTCGTAGAACGTCCCGACGAGGGTGTGGATGTTGACCGTCGTGGAGTTGGCGACGACGACTTCCTCGGGGCGTGCACCGACGAGGGGTGCGAGTCGGTCACCGAGTCGTTCGCCGTAGGTGAACCAGTCGGGGTCGGCGTCGGTCCACCCGTGGATGCCGAGTTCACGCCACTCGTCGACGACGTGGTCCAGCGCCGCCTCGGCGTCTACCGACAGTGGGCCGAGCGAGTTCCCGTCCATGTACAGTTCGCCCTCGGGGACGTGAAATCGGTCGCGGAGGTCCGAAAGCGGGTCGGCGGCGTCCATCTCGCGGGCACGGTCGAGTGTCGGTGTGTCGCCCTCGTCGTTCATGAACGCGAGTTAGTCGCTCGGCGCAAGTATGTTTGCGGACCGTACGGCGTGGTGTTTTTCACGCTCGCCTGCGCGCCTCCCGTATGGTTCTCTTCGGCGACGACTCGTCTCCCACAGACGGTGGTACTGTCACTGCGACGGACACGCTCGACCCGCAAGCGCAGGCAGTCGTCGACGACGTCGAACGACTCGGCATCCCGGAGTGGTCCGCACTCGGTGTCGAGAGCGCTCGACGCGTCGAAGACGAGGTGTTCGCCGCGACAGACGCCCCCGACGTAGCGCGAAGTACGAACTTCGCAATTCCCGGACCTGCCGGCGAAATTCCGATTCGCGTCTATCATCCAGCACCCGGCGAGACGCGACCGGTCCTCGTCTTCTTCCACGGTGGCCTCTGGGCGATGGGGACGCTCGACTCCATCGACGGTGTCTGTCGTCGTCTCGCGACGCGTTCGCGGCGCGTCGTCGTCTCCGTCGACTACCGTCTCGCACCCGAGCACCCGTTTCCGGCAGGCCTCGAAGACTGTGTACGGGCGACCGAGTGGGTCGCAGAGAACGCGGGCAGCATCGGTGGAGACGCCGACCGACTGGCCGTGGGGGGAACGAGTGCAGGTGGGAACCTCGCGGCAGCGACGTGCCTCCACGTCAGGGAGTTCGGCGGTCCGACAATCGAGTCGCAACACCTCTTGTACCCGATGACCGACCTCTCCAGCGACCACCAGTCACTCTCCGAGAACGCCGACGGCCCACTGCTCACTCGGCGCGACGTACTGTGGGCGCACGACACCTACCTTCGGTCGCCGGTCGACCGGTACAACCCGTTCGCGGCACCGCTTCGGGCGGACTCGTACGCCGACCTGCCGCCGGGGTACGTCGTCACTGCCGGATTCGACCCGCTTCGAGACGAAGGGGCGGCGTACGCGACAGCACTCGAATCGGCAGGCGTCGGTGTCGTCCACGACCACGAACCTGCGATGCCGCACGGCTTTCTCAGCCTCACCGCGGACGTCGACGTGGCAGACGCGGCACTCGACAGAGTCGCACATGCGTTGAAAGACGGTATTTGAGCGACGCGCAGGAGGGGGCAGTATGGGGGGAAGAGCGGGGCTCTGACGGTTACGTCGTCGGTTGGCCGGTTTCCTCGGCCTCCTCGCGTGGATACATGCCACCGATGAGGCCGCCAACCGTCGCGGGAATCGCGTGGAGGAGTGCGAACAGGAGGAGGGCGAACGCGAGGCCGAAGGTTGCGAACACACCGCCCAGAGAGGGGGTAAAAAGCGAGACGAAGAGGCCCACGACGACGAGTACTGCGATGACCGACAGCGACGCAATCGCCCCCGCAAGGAATCCGTTCCACGCACCGCTCACCCGTCCGCTATTGGCGTAGTAGCCTGCGACCCACCCACCGACGAGTCCGCCGACTGCGCCACCGAGGATGGCGAGTTGCGCGGCGAGTGACGCGACCAGCGAAAAGAGGAGGGCGACACCGAATCCGAGTGCGACCGCACGCCACTTCGTTACTACCATGACGCCGGAATGTATGGTCGGAAATAACTTCAATAGTGTTCACGGGTTGAAAGAAAGTCTGGATACCGTGACACAACGTGTCGTTCGTCCGTGGAACCGGGAGAACCCTACTCATCTGTTGCCGCCGTGGCCAGACGCTCGTACGCTTCCCACGACGGGTCGACGTCCGGGTGCTCGATTCGCTCGCCGTCCACGACGACGCCCTCGCCATCGACGACGGTTCCCGCGACGCCGACAGGCGTTCCACGAGCTTCGAGCGCCGAAATCACGTCGTCGGTGACGGATGGGTCAAGTGCGACGACGAGCGTCCCGGCAGTCGTCGCTCGCCACGGGTCGATGTCGAGATAGTCGCACACCTCGCGAACGCCCGGCCGGAAGGGGATACTCGACTCGTCGATTTCGAGTTGGACGCCGGCGCTCTGCGCAATCTCGTTGAGTGCGCCGTGGACGCCACATTCGGTCGCGTCGTGCATCGCGTGGACCTTTCGGCCACCGGCCGCCGAGACGGTCATCGCGTCGCGGACGGCGTCCGTCTCGTCGAGGCGTTCCTGTGCGGTTTCGAGAACGTCGGCGTCGAGGCCGTCGAATCCATCTGGGAAGAGCGTCGTCAAGAGGCCAGTCGTCTCGACTGCGGGTCCTTTCGTCACGAGAACGTCGTCACCGGGTCGTGCACCGTCGGGGCGGACCACATCTTCGTGGTCGCCGACGGCCAGCGCGGTGGCACCGCCGACCCACGGGTACGAACACCCGGAGTAGCGGGCGGTGTGGCCAGTGACGATGCTCACGCCGAGGTCCGCCGCTTCTTCGTGCATCGCGTTCCAGAGTTCGGCGAACTCGGCGTCGCTCATCTCCGGCGGGAGGGTAAACGAGATGGCGATGTGCGAGGGGTCGAGTCCGGAGACGGCGATATCAGAGAGGACGATGTCGATAGCGAACCGCCCCGCGCGGTCGAACCCGAGGGCTGGAAGCACGGATATCGGGTCCGTCGCGAGTGCGACTGCGGTTCCGTCGATATCGAGGAGGCCGAAATCGACGCCGTGGGTCGGGCCGAGCGCGACGTCGTCTCGGTCTGCGCCGAGACGTGGATAGATGTACTCGTCGAAGAAGTCGCGGTCGACCTTTCCGAGGTCGGTCATAATCGGTGTCGGGTGGCCGTGAGTAAGAACGTACTCATCCGTCGCCACCGCCCGACTCGTGGACTATCGATAGCCGTCCCCCTCATCGGGTGAAGGTGGGACGGTCCCCCGTCCCTGCTCATGAAGAAGACGCGGAGACGGTTCGACGTGGAACAGGACGTCCCACCACCACCGGACTGTGACCGCGTCGATTCAAACGATACTCTGGACGTACAAGAACCTCGCTAAGTCCCCTCGATGGGTCTATATAGGGGAATCGAGACGACGTAAAACGGTGCCGACTTCGGGCGCGTGTCACTGTCTCAGATTGGCCGATGGCCTGCCTCGTCCGGGGTGTTGTTCGGCGTCCACCACGTGTCGTCGATGTGTTCGATGAGGGCACGAGCGACGGCGACGGGTTCTTCGTGGTGGACCCAGTGTGTCGCGCCCTCGAACGTTCGGAGGTGACCGTTCGAGCAGTACGAGAGGCTCTCTCTGGCCATCTTGGGGCGGAGGAACTGGTCTTTGGTACCCCAGACGACCAGCGTCGGAACCTCCACGGTGGTCGCTCTCGGTTGGGGTCGCTCACGGACGACGGCCCGATACCAGTTGACCATCGAGCGATACGCACCGGGGACCGACCACGCTGCCCGATAGTGCTCGATGTCAGTCGGCGAGAACGTCCCCGGGAGAGATGAGGACTGAATCGTCCGTTCGAGGATGGCCCAGTCGCCGACGGGTGCGATGAGTTCGGGGAGTTTCGGCACCTGGAAGAACAGGACGTACCAACTGCGGAGTTGCTGGGCCGGGTCACGTCGGAGGTGTCGGCCGAAGACGGAGGGGTGAGGGACGTTCATCGCCGTGAGCGACCGCACACGGTCGGAGTGGTGAAGGGCCGTCCACCACGCGACTGCGGCACCCCAGTCGTGGCCAACGACGTGTGCTTTCTCACGACCTAAGGCGTCGACGAGGCCGACCACGTCACCCGTGAGGTCGTCGATACTGTACGAACCGACGCCCGACGGTTGGTCACTCAGGTTGTATCCGCGCTGGTCGGGTGCGACGACCCGGTACCCATCCTCGGTGAGTGGTCGGAAGTAGTCAGCCCACGCGTACCAACACTCGGGGAACCCGTGCAGGAGGACGACGAGTTCTCCGTCTTCGGGTCCGGCCTCGACGACGTAGAGTTCGGTGTCGCCGACGTCGACAAGTCGACCAGACGCCTCCACCGGCAACTGTACGTCCTCACATTTCAACCCCGTTTGGCTCGACATACGTCTCGCTACGCGGGCAGAAGACAAATGTGGTGCGGCGACACGAACGGGGGTGAGGCGCCCGTAGTTCGGGGGGAAGTTCGACCCGGTTACGTGGCCGAACCGTTATCCGAAGAGACGCTCCCGAATACTGCGCTTTCGACTCCGCTCGGCGAGGAGGACTGAACAGTCCACGTCGTCGACGACGTCGAGGACCAACGTCCCTCGGACGAGGCGCGAGAGGAGACCGCGTTCGGTCGCTCCGATGACGAGCAGCGACTTATCCTTCGCGTGCGACTCGATTGCTCGCTCGACGTCGCCGGTTTCGACTTCGAGCGTCGCGTCACCGAGTCCGCGCTCTTCGGCCCACTTCTGCAGGAAGGCCCGACCTTCTCGTTCGTCGTCGGCGACGTGGAGGAGCGTCACCTGGGCGTCGTAGAACTCCGTGAGCACCGTGGCGATAGACGCAGAGAGGTCCGAGTCGGGACCGCCTGCCGTCGGGACGAGGACCGACGATGGGTCGAAGCCACGGTCTTTCAGCACCAACACGTCGTACGGGAGCGTGTTGGTCATCTCTTCGATGGCACTCTCCGCACGGCCCGGTGCGCCGTGACTGTCGGGGCCCCATCCCATCACGACGAGGTCGGCGTTGTACATCTCGGCGGCGTCGAACACCTCCTCGAACGAGCGGTGCGAGAGAATCGTGTGCGTCTCGATGTCGATGTCGAGTTCGTCGGCGTCGACGCGGGCCTGTTCGAGCAACTCGTCGGCCTCGGCGAAGTCGTACTCTTCTCGTGCAGATTCGAGCGCCGTCTGGTCGGGGACCTGCACGATGTGGACGCCGACGAGGGTGCCGTTGTTCGCTTTCGCGACTGACCCGCCGAGCGTGACGAGGTCACGTTCGCTCTCCGGGTTGGCGAGCGGAACCATGACGCGGTAGCCACCGTCGGGTTGGACCGATGTCGTCGCCGAAACGGCGGCGGACGGCAGTTCTTCGGACCGCTGGAGGACGTACTGACCGAGGATACCCTGCTTCTTCGCCTGTCCGCGGGCGTAGACGGCGTACCAGAGCATCGCGAACACGACGAACCCGACTGCGAGCAGGACGATGGTGTCGGCGAAGAAGGCGATGAGTGCGAACGACGTAATCGCGCCCAGAATCGGCGTGAAGGGGTACAGCGGCACCCGGTAGTCGGGCTGGTAGTCCTCTGGGTCGGCGACGCGCATCACGACGAGCGAGACGTTGAGGAGGCCGTAGATGATGAGGTGCAGGACGCTGCCGGCGTTCGCGAGCGTTCCCACGTCGGCCAGGAGGATGAAGAGTAAGATGAACCCGCCCGTGATGGCGATAGAGCGGTACGGCGTCCCGAACCGTGGGTGAATCTCGTTGAGTTCTTCGGAGACGATGCGGTCACGACCCATCGCGAAGTTGATGCGCGACGAGGCGAGAATCGAGGCGTTCGCGGACGACGCCGTCGCGAGGAGACCACCGAAGAGCATCGCAGCAGCACCGAGCGGTCCGATGAGTGTGCGCGCAACGTCGACGACGGCAGTTTCGTTGCCGGCGACGAGGCTGTTGTCGACGGCGGCCAGCACTGTCACGAGGACGAGTGCGTACACGGCCGTGACGATGATGACGCTCCCGAGGACGGCGCGTGGGAGGTTCTTTCCGGGGTCTTTGATTTCCTCGGCGACGGACGTAATCTGGACGAACCCGAGGTAGGAGACGAAGATGAGACCCGTCACGGGGAGTAGTGGACTCACGCCCTTGTCCGGTGGGACGAAGGGCCTGAGTTTCGCGATGTCGGCGTTCAAGAGGCCGAAGAGCGTGAACACGGCGAGGATAGCCAGTAAGATGAGGACGATAGCGTTCTGGAGTTTCCCCGTCTCTTTCGCGCCGACGTAGTTGATGAACACGAACAGCGTCCCTCCGGCGAGTGCGACGAGTTTGACGCCAGAGATGGTCACTCCCGCGAGGGAGAGACTCGGGACGGTCAGGAAGGTTGCGACGTACTGGCCGAAACCGGTCATGTAGAACGCGGAGGCGAACGCGAGACCCATCCAGTTGCCCCACCCGGCGACGCTGCCGAACAGCGGACCGAGTGCGTGGTTGATGTAGTAGTACGCACCACCAGATTTCGGCATCGCCGTCCCGAGTTCGCTGGCGGACGCGGCGGTCAACAGTGCGATAACACCGCCGAGGACGAACGCCGCGGCGGCGAGTGGTCCCGCTTGTTCGACGGCGGCACCCGGCAAGACGAAGATACCGGCACCAATCATGGTCCCGATACCAATCGTCAGGGCGGCGAGTGGGCCGAGGTCTTTTGCGAGTTCCTCGTCAGTCATGTCTCACCATTCCTGTGTCGTTCGACTGCTCGTCGGTTCCGCCGTCGGATTCTACACTGTCGTGGGGCAAGACGACCACGGGGCGGTCACTCTCTCGAATCAACCGGTCGCGGACGTCACCGGAAAAGAGGTCCCACCACGACCGACCACCGCGCGGCGTGAACACGATGGCGGACGCGTCCACGTCTCTCGCGGCGTCGAGGATGGCGTCGCCGACGTTCGTGTCGAACCGAAGGTCGGTGTCGATGTCGATGCCGACATCGTCCGCGACACGGTGAGCGACGTCGAACACGTCGTCTGCGACTTCTTCGCGTTGTTCGACGCCCGCTTTGTCCGGAGCACCGCCGGCTTTCTCGATGACGTGGACGACGAATGCCGTGCCGTCGTTCGCCGCGATACGCGGGAAGGCGACACCGCACGTCACCTCGGCGTCCTCCTCGTTCGCAAGCGGGAGGAGTGGACGTGAGAACAGTGGCTGGTACTGTTCGGTCATAGTATGGAACACGAGTGTGTTGGGTGTACAGCGAGCGATTCGACCCGGCGGAGGTGGGTTGTGTCGGGTCCAACAGCGCCCGATTCACAACGTGACCGTCGGGAATTCATATCGCCGGCTTTGACGTGAGTTGGTATAGAAGTTCGCAAATCCGAGCCTCGTGTCGGCGAAATTTGCCAGCCGGACGGGAGGTTCGTCTCGTGTACGTCGTCAGATTGCGACGACCCACGCCCGATAGTCTTCTGTGCGCTCGAACACCGTCTGAAACACGCGGTCTGCGAAGCCGGCGAGACGGTTCGCGTCGGAGCGTGCGGTGATTCTGACGTTCGTCCCTTCCGCCTCGTCGGGGCTCTCCAGTTGGTCGATACGGAACTCCGGGAACTCCGAGAGGAGGTCTTTCAGACGGGCCAGTTCGTCGTCGGTCACGTCCACGTTGAACGTCCGCTCGCCGAACTGAATCCACGGACCGGGGCTCTCACCGTCGATATCCGGGTCGCGTTCGGCCTCGATGGTCAAGAACGCACTCCCGCGATTCCGGTGAGCGGTGACGGCGTCGGCGAAGAGTTTTCGGCGCTCGCGGGGTGTGTCGGCCTCGAATCGAGTCATAGTCGTGGCTACTCCCGCTCGGTACAAAAACGGCCCGCGTCGTCGCGGCGACGCGGGCCGCGGCGAAGACGACGGTCACACCACGTCAGATGAGGATGATGACCGCCGCCAGCGTCACCGCGCTCACGGCGAGTAACTGGACGGCGAGGACGAACACGGGCGTCATGCCAGTCTCACGCATCGCGGCGAGACGAACGTCGAGGCCGAGGCCCACGAAGGCGAGTGCGAATAGCACGTCGCTGCCGGTATCGAACGCCGCGAGCACGTCGCCAGAGAAGACCCCGACGTTCGTGAGGGCCGCGAGCACGACGAACCCGACGAGGAAGCCAGGGACGCCGTCGAGGACCGCTCGAACGTCCGTCGACGACCCGTCAGCGTAGCGAAACGCGTACCAGAGGGCGACCACGCCGAGCATCGAGTTCCGAGCGAGTTTCGTCACCGTCGCCCACTGCCCGGCGACGTCGGAGTGGGCGAACCCGGCGGCAGTGACCGGCCCGGTGCTGAACATACTCAGGCCCGCCCAGACGCCGAACTGACGCCCAGTGAGCGGAAGCACGTCACCGGCGATGGGGAAGACGGCGAGTGTAATCGCGTCGAACAGGAGGACTGTCGCCACGACGTGGGCGAGTGACTCACCGTCGGCGTCGATAGTGCCCGCGATAGCAGTCGCGGCGGAGACGCCACAGATGCTCGCACCCGCGGCGAGGAGCGAACTGGTGTCGCGGGCGAGACCGAATACGCGCCCGGCGACGAGTTCGACGAGGAAGATACTCGCGACGACAGTCGCGACGACGAGGACGACGAGCGTCACGCCAGAGGCGACGAGTTCGTCGACAGCGATACGAGCGCCGAGGAGGACGATACCCGCTTCGAGGAGTACCGTTTGCGTGCGGACGCCCGGCCTCGCCCACGCGGGGACACCAGTCGTGTTGGCGACGACGGCCCCGAAGACGACACCGAGCAAGAGTGCGTTGACGCCGGGGACGACGCTGGCGACGAGCGTCGCGAGTCCCGCGAGGACGGCGAGCAGCACGAGTCCGGGGAGGAGACGCTGGACTCGTTCGAATATTGTCCCGCTCACAGTCCGACGTGAACGAAGGTGCGTTCAACGACCCCGGCCGGCGACTCGCGCATCGGTGGGTCGGACGACTCCCGCCCCGTTGAACGTGTCGCTCTGCGTCGCGGGAAGCGGCAGTACTGTCCGCGAACCAGCGTAGTGTGACCGGATACCACGGTCTCGTCGCTAATCAGCCAGCAGCATCTGCCGCTTTTCCCGACTCGGTTCGTCGCATATCTGGGCAGGTATCTTCAACACTATATGCTCTCGCCGGATGGTAGTCGATATGGGCAAGCGCATCCTCCTGCTCGGCGCGCCCGGCGCCGGCAAGGGCACACAGTCGAAGCAACTCGCCGAAGAATACGACATCGACCACGTCACCACCGGTGACGCGCTTCGCGCGAACAAGGACATGGAAACCGAGTACGGCACGCCTCGGTCGTTCATGGAGAAGGGCGAACTCGTCCCCGACGCCGTCGTCAACGAAATCGTGAAGGCGGCACTCGAAGACGCCGACGGCTACGTCCTCGACGGCTATCCGCGCAACCTCTCGCAGGCGGAGTACCTCACCGAGATTACGGACCTCGACGCCGTTCTCTACTTGAAGGTCGCCGAAGACGAACTCGTCGAGCGACTCACCGGCCGACGCGTCTGTTCCGAGTGCGGAACCAACTTCCACGTCAAGTTCAACCAACCGGACGAAGAAGGCGTGTGTGACGAATGTGGTGGCGAACTCGTCCAGCGCGACGACGACACCGAAGAGACCGTCCGTGAGCGTCTCTCGGTCTTCGAAGAGAACACTGAACCGGTCATCGAGCACTACCGCGACGAAGGTGTCCTCGTCGAAATCGACGGCGAACAGACGCCTGACGAAGTATTCGAGGACATCGTCGACGTCGTCGGCCAGTAAGGTTCGACACGGACTCTGGATACTCGACTCGCTTTTTTGCGTCGATTCGGACAGGGACACCCCAGTGACAGTCGTGCGTGCGCTCGTCCACAAGGTAAAACCTTGATAACGGCCGGTTGCTAAAGGGGCGGTAATGGCACGAATCGAATCTAAGGTGCGCGACCTCGTCGGTTCGGACACCGACATGCGCGCCGCCGTCGAGACCGTCCTCGAACGGGCGGACGACGGCGAAGTCGAGTGGGCCGACGTCCGCGACGAGCTCACGAGCGGCCAGTGGGGCCGCCTCATCGAGAAAGGAGTCCTCGTCGACGGTGACGAAGGGTTCCGACTCGCTGACGTGGCGGCGACCCGCGCAGGCCTCGAAGACGACTCGTCGTCCGGGTCCTCGTCTTCGTCCTCGTCGACCTCGTCGGCCGATACCGGCGACTCGTCGTGGTCGAAGTACGACAAAGGCGCGGCAGTCGTGACTGTTGGCCTGTTCCTCGGCTACTCCGTCGCCGAAGTTCGCAACGTCATCGGCGGGGTCATGGACGTCGCGCTCGGCCCGCTTGCCGAGTTGCTCCCGTTCTACGCCGTCGTGATGGTTCTCGCACTCGCGACCGGTCTCTACTCCACGCTCCTGCAGGCGAACCTCATGGACATGGACAAGATGGCCGTGTACCAAGAGCGCATGAAGGACATCCAGAAACGGCAGAAGGATGCCCGCGAGCGCGGCGACGACGCCGAACTGGAGAAGATTCAAGAAGAACAGATGGAAGCGATGGGCGACCAGATGGGCATGTTCAAAGAGCAGTTCCGCCCGATGGTCTGGATTATGTTCCTCACCATCCCGGTGTTCCTCTGGATGTACTGGGCCATCGGCGTCGGCGGCGCGAACGCCCAGCCACACGTCACGCTCGAACCGTTGGTCCTCCCGATGGTCGGTGAAGTCGCCTGGAAAGACGGCGTCGTCGGCCCGATGCAGGCGTGGATTGTCTGGTACTTCCTCTGCTCGATGGGGTTCACCCAGATTATCCGCAAGGGACTCAACATCGACATGACCCCGTCCACCGCGTAACTGGACGGACCAACTTCTCTCGACCGGCGTGAGAAGGCCCCACAGGGGCCGTCGCCAACGATAACCTCTTTTAGCCAACCCCACGGAGACAGAATATGTTACTGACTGTCTCCGGGCCACCGGGCAGCGGAAAGAGTACGACCGCCGCCGCACTCGCTGAGGCGTTCGACCTCGAACACATCAGCGGCGGAGACATCTTCCGCGAACTCGCCGCCGAACACGACATGACCGCCGTCGAGTTCAACAAACTCGCCGAGGAAGACGACCAAATCGACCGCGACCTCGACCGCCGCCTCCGAACGATTGCACTCGAACGCGACGACGTGCTCCTCGAATCCCGACTGGCTGGCTGGCTCGCGGGCGACGCGGCCGACCTCCGACTCTGGCTCGACGCCCCAGTGGACGTTCGTGCAGCGCGTATCGCCGACCGCGAGGACAAACCCGCAGACGTCGCCCGCGAAGAGACCACGACCCGCGAGGCCAGCGAAGCACTCCGCTACGAGGAATACTACGACATCGACATCACGGACCTCTCTATCTACGATATCTCACTGAACACGGCCCGTTGGGGCGAATCTGAAGTGCCTGCAATCATCACTGCCGCGGTCGAAGCCTACGACCCCGACGACGACGAAGGCAAGTACCCCGTCGAAGGCGTCCGCTACGACTTCTAACCATGCTCCGCACCCCACCCGAAGACAGAAGCGTCGACGAACTCCTCTCGTTCGGCGTCGTCAACCTCGACAAGCCACCGGGGCCGTCGGCCCACCAGGTGACTGGGTGGGTCCGCGACATGGCGGGACTCGACCGGGCCGCGCACTCGGGAACCCTCGACCCGAAGGTCACCGGGTGTCTCCCCATCCTCTTCGACGACGCGACACGGATGGCGCAGGTATTCCTCGAAGGGTCGAAAGAGTACGTCTCGGTCCTCGAACTCCACGGACCCGCACCCGCCGATATCGAATCGACCGTCGCCGAGTTCGAGACCAAACTCTACCAGAAGCCTCCCCGCAAATCGGCCGTTTCACGCCGCCTTCGCGTCCGCGAAATCTACGACCTCGACCTCCTCGAAGTCGAGGACCGACAGGCGCTCCTCCGCATTCGCTGTGAGTCGGGTACCTACATCCGCAAACTGTGTCACGACCTCGGTCTCGCACTCGGAACCGGCGGCCACATGGGCCACCTGCGCCGGACTGCGACCGACCCGTTCGACGACACGGACCTCGTGGGTCTCCACGACCTGAAAGACGCCCTCGTCTTCGCCGAGGAAGGCGACGAGTCGTGGATTCGTGACCTCGTCTCGCCCGCCGAACGCGCATTGACGCACCTCCCGTCAGTTACGATTGCCAACAGTGCCGCCCGCGAAGTCGCAAACGGCGCTCCGGTCTACGCCCCTGGCGTATTCGACGTGGACTCCGACGCGGCCCGTGGTGACCTCGTCGCCTGCTATACCGAGGATGGGTCCGCCGTCTGTCTCGGCGAACTCGTCGGCAACGCCGACGCCGAGTCCGGAACGGTCGTCTCGTTAGAGCGCGTGTTGGTCTGAGCGGATTCGAATCGCTGTTCCTCGCTATCGTTTCCGTTGCTTCTCTGCTTCTGAAAGTGTCTCGGCCTGCTCGTGAACCGACTTCACCGCACGCTCTGCGTCCGCCTTGTCGAGGTCGTAGACGTACCGCCACGAGGCGAGTGGGTATCCGTACGACTCTTCTGGTTGCTGTTCTGGCGGTCTCGCCTCGTCGTCGTTCCGCATCACGCGCCACCGGGCGGCAGCCACGGCTAGTGCGACCACGAAGACGACGGCAGTGAGACCGTAGAGTAGGTCAAACGAGATGCCACCGAGGACAATCGACATTTGGTTGTCAATTGTGACCGGACGAACATAGCCGTACTCCCCGTTTAACCATCCGTTCGCAGCCGGGAAATGTGCGATAGAATCGCACGACACGACGTCGCGTTCCGACGACGAAACGAAGGGCTTAACCGCGAGACACGCATCGCTTTGAATGCACCCTGGGACCGTGGGGTAGTGGTATCCTCTGCCGATGGGGTCGGTAGGACCTGAGTTCGACTCTCAGCGGTCCCACTAATTTCTCTCGACGCAACCCTTCGAGCCGTGAGTCCTAGGACTCCGGCGAGAAATAAACTGCGTCGAGTGAATTCGTCACAACGCTGAGAGTCGAACGTCGGAAGACGGTCTTCCTCGCTCCGCTCGTCAGCTGCGACTTCCGGGCTCGACGCTCAGCGGTCCCACTCCACCTTTTTCACCGTCGGGTTCCTCGGACAGCTTGACTGTCCTGCGGGAACCTCTCCTCGAAAAATCTGGACCAAAAAGGCCGCGAAGACTCACTTCGTTCGTCTCGCGGTACAACCGATGACGTACTCTCCGCCAACACTCCGGTGAGCAACGAGACGAGTGTAAAAACGACCAGAGTGGTACGGTCGTGACCGAGACACGACCCGTTCAGTTTTGACCCGGCGGGTTCTGTGGCCGCACCAGTTTGTTCCCGAGTTTGCTTTCGACGTCGACGAAGTATTCCCAGTCGCCACCGAACGCCGGGGGACGGTTCCCGGTGTACCGTGGGTCCGTCTTGTGGATGATGAGGTAGTTGTAGTTCCCGTTGTCGTCGTACCCCTTGCAGTTGATGTTGTTTCGAACCCACCCAGAGTCGAGGAACGGGTCGTTCTCGAACGACCCACGGTACTGGACCTTGTAGTCACAGACCGTCAGCGTCTCTTGGTCCAGTTCGTCCACGCCGCCCACAGTGCCTTGGACACGCCCGTCACCGAGGTCCCAGTACCAGTCCCCGTTGGCGTCGTACGCGTAGACCGACTTGTACGTCCCCGTGACGACCTCTCCCTCGTCGGGGATGCCGTTTCCATCCTCGTCGTCGTACTTGCTCTTCGCCGTCTGTCCCACTGCCGTCCCCACCGGAAGCGCCGCGAGTGTCGCCGCGACACCGACTCCTCGAAGGAGTTTCCGCCGAGATATGTTGGTTTTATTTTCCATTGCCCCAACATAACCACAACGAGTACCGTGATAAGTGTGACTCGCTTGTCAACTTCAGTGTCCTCTCTGAGTCTACGCCCGACCAGAGAATCAGCATTACCAGTCCGTCTACCGGTTTGTGATGCATTTCCGGAACGTATAAATGAATGTATAGAAACACGAATTCTGTCGCCTCTGAAAGGGAATTTTTATCGTACCCTGATTGAATGCCGTGCCATGGATAGCCTCGGAATCGAGCACACCGTACAGCACATCGCCGATGCGTACGATATCGAGGTGTACGACGTGCACGAGTCGGGAGACACACTCGTCATCGAGCAAGACGAGTACGAAGACACACGCTCGACGATGACTTCCGCACTGCTTTTCGACAGGTACGACGCCCACTTCGACCACATCGAGATTCGAGTTCCCGAATCCGACGAAGGGACACGAGTCAGTCGAAGTCAGTTCCACCAGTCGATGAACTCGTTTTCGGAAATCATCGGGGGCGACCACGGATTCTAACCACACGGTACCCGGATTGCCGGCACTAGTCGGTTGGGTGACTGGGTGGCGTCCGCCCACTGTCTGCCAGCACTTCTGGTGGCCCCCGTGGAATCTCTCCGTTCGACAAGCGCTCCGGGCCGTACACGACGACCAGTATCGACGCGGCGACGACAATCACGAGGGCCACGACGCCATAGCCGGTAGGCGACCTGATAGCCTCGCTCCCCCCAGCGAGGTAAAACAGCGGTGAGTTGTTGACTGACGCGTGGAGAACCATCGCCACGAGGACACTTCCGCCAGTCTCGTTGTAGAGCCACGTGAACACGACTGACTCCGCGACGACGGCGATAGCGTAGAATTGCAACGGGAGGTTCGCCTGCGCCGACCCCGGTACGACAAACAGCGGAAGGTGCCAGACAACCCATCCGACACCGATAATTAGGCTCGCCGTGAGCGCACTGTACCTCGCTTGCAGTCGCGGGAGTGCGAATCCTCGCCACCCCGGTTCTTCGTTCCCACCGCCGACGAAGAAGACGAGCAGCATACCGATGGGATAGCTCGCCAGCGCGGCGAGTGGGGTCGGGTCGAACGCCCCGCCGAAGACGAGAATGTCGAGCGAACTCCCCGCAAGCGCGAACACCGCCGGCAAGACGAGTGCGACGACCCAGTATCTGAGCGGAACACGCCACCGGAGTATCTGGTTGAACCACCCGCGGACGCTCTCTCCACGCACCCACGTGAGGATGAGCGCGGCCACGGCCGGTCCGAACCCACCGAGCATGATGAGGAGCGTCGTACGAAGACCGGGTCGCCCCGGACCGAACACGAGCGGTGCCCACACAGTCCACGAGAGCAGGTACGTCAGCGCGAAGAACGTGACGACCGGATGTCGGTCGACGACCTCTCGAAATCGGGACACCATGCGAGACAGTTCGATACGCCACACCATAAATGACTTCTGCGTGACGTATTCGTCGGGGGAACGGTGGTCCCGTCGGTGGCGAAGAGCGACGCCGTCGTCGGGGGACCTTACTCCTGTGCGTCGACGACGGCCACTCCCGCTAGATTGACGATGTCCTTCACTTCGTCACCGCGCTGGAGGACGTGCACAGGTTTGCCCATGCCGACGAGCATCGGACCGATGGCCTCTGCGCCACCGAGGCGCTGGAGGAGTTTGTAGCCGATGTTGCCCGCTTCGAGGTTCGGGAACACGAGGACGTTCGCCGGTTCGTCGAGGTCCGAAAACTCGTACGTCCCGGTGAGCATCTCCTCGACGAGTGCTGTGTCGGCTTGCATCTCACCGTCGACGGGGAAGTCCACCTCTGGGTCGTTGTGGAGGCGTTTCACCGCGTTCCGTGGTTTTCGCGTCCCGTCGTTGTCCACACTGCCGAAGTCCGAGTACGACAAGAGTGCGGCGCGCGGTTCGACGTTGAACCGACGGGCCAGTTCGGCCGTGTGTTTGGTGACTTCGGCGAGGACTTCCTCGTCCGGGTCGAGATTGACCGTCGCGTCGGCGCAGAAGACGACGCGGTTCTTGAACGCCAGCATGTAGACGCCGGCGGCGTAGTTCGCGTCGTCGGCCGTGCCGACGACCTGCAACGGCGGACGGAGCGCCGACGGGTAGTGATGGGTCAGGCCCGTGAGCATCGCGTCGGCGTCGCCGATATCGACCATGACGCTGGCGAAGTAATCGGAGTCCTGTCCGACGAGTTCGCCCGCTTCGACGCGGGTGAGGCCGTTCCGCTGTCGCTTCTCGTAGAGGTGGTCGGCGTAGTGACTCCAGTCGCCGTCGTGTGGGTTGGCGATAGTCGGGTCGAAGTCGAGGCCGAGGGCTTCTGCTTTCCGGAGAATCCGTCGCGTTCCGCCGATGAGAATCGGTTCGGCGATTCCCTCCTCCTGCATCTGGTAGGCCGCGCGAATCATCTTCTCGTCTTCCCCCTCGGCGAGAGCGACGCGCTTGGGGTTCGACTTCGCCTTGTTGAGGACGACTTGCATCATCTCGCGGGACTTCCCGAGACGCGCTTCGAGTTCCTCGCGATACGCCGCCAAGTCGCGTTCGAGACGGGCGGCCCCGCTTTCCATGGCCGCCTTCGCCACCGCTGGCGTCACCTCGTAGAGGACGCGCTGGTCGAGCGGTTTGGGGATGAGGTAGTCGGGACCGAACTGTAACGGTTCGTCACCGTAAGCTTTGACGACGGCGTCGGGCACGTCTTGTCGAGCGAGGTGTGCAAGCGCCTCGGCGGCGGCGCGCTTCATCGCCTCGTTGATCTCCGTCGCCCGCACGTCGAGTGCGCCGCGGAAGATGAACGGGAACCCGAGGACGTTGTTCACCTGATTCGGGTAGTCAGAGCGACCCGTCGCCATGATGACCGTATCGTCACGAGCGTCCTTCGCATCCTCGTAGGTGATTTCGGGGTCCGGGTTCGCCATCGCGAAGATGATTGGGTCGTCGGCCATCGACCGGACCATCGCTTGGGAGACGATACCGCCGACGGAGAGGCCGACGAATACGTCTGCACCCTCCATCGCGTCTTCGAGAGACCCGTCTTCGACCCCACGAGCGAACGGTTCGGTGTACTCGTTGAGTTCGCCCGCCTCGGCACGCGACTCCGAGAGGATACCGTCGATGTCGCACATGGTGATGTTCTCGTGAGGGATGCCGAGCGAGACGTAGAACCGGGCCGTCGCCGTCGCCGCAGCACCCGCCCCGGCGAACGTCACGTCGAGGGAAGAGAGGTCCTTGTCGGCGATTTCGACGGCGTTGAGCAGGGCGGCACCGGAGATGATGGCCGTGCCGTGCTGGTCGTCGTGGAAGACGGGGATGTCCATCTTCTCACCGAGTCGCTGTTCGATTTCGAAGCACTCCGGCGCTTTGATGTCTTCGAGGTTGATGCCCCCGAACGTCGGTTCCATCGCGGCGACGCTCTCGACGAATGCCTCGGGGTCGGCGATGTCGAACTCCACGTCGAACACGTCGATGTCGGCGAAGCGTTTGAACAGGACGCCCTTGCCCTCCATGACTGGCTTGGACGCCTGCGCGCCGATGTCGCCGAGGCCGAGGACCGCAGAGCCATTCGAGACGACGCCGACGAGGTTCCCCTTCGCCGTGTACTCGTACGCGAGTGTGGGTTCGTCCGCGATATCGAGACACGGCGCGGCCACCCCGGGAGAGTAGGCGAGACTCAGGTCTCGTTGTGTATTCGTCGGTTTCGTCGTCGCAATCTCTATCTTTCCGGGCGGGTCCTTGCGGTGGTACTCCCGAGCGTCGTCCTCGAGTGTCATTGTAGTCACCCGCGTCGTTGAGAAAGGTAGCCTCTTCGTTCGGCGCAGAGACTAGTCGAAATCGACACTGCCGTTCGGGAAGAACAGGTACGTCGGCGTCTCAGCCGAGTCGAACGACGCGAGCGTGTGGTGCGAGGTGTTTCGTCACGTACCCGAGGAGCCACGCCGTGACGTTCACCAAGTTGAGACCGACGAACAGGAGAGCGAGGCCGAGTGCCGACACGACCAGTGCGCCCTGGAGTGTGGTGGCTTCACCGTTGACGAGGTGAATCGGTCCGGCGACGCTGATGGTCCAGAGGTCCTGCGTGATGCGCAGTTCGGGAAGGACGACCAGTGACCCGCCGAAGTCGACGCCGACACCGGGGTAGTCGTAGTAGAACGGAAGCAACACGAACGCCGTCGTGAGCGAGGACCAGACGGTGAGGCTGACCAGCAGTCCGAGACCGACCCAGAACTTCGTGAAGACGACGACGAGACTCACGTACGTGCCGTAGTCGGTGACGAGGTCTTTCACGTACGCGAGGATGCCGTCTTCGAGCGTCGTGTCACCGGTTCGGTGAGTTACTTCGAACCCGACGAGTCGGCGGACGCTCTCCGTCTCGATTCGCATGAATGCGGTGCCGAGGAAGAGGGTGATGAGGAGTAACGGAATCCCGAAGAGGAGGACGATGCCACCGACGCCGAGTGCACCCATCGTGACGAGCGTCACGAAGTACAGGAGTCCGAGCGGGAACGCGACTGCGAGGTACAGGAAGTTCTTGTACGTCTGTCGCTGGAGGGGGGCACTCACGGCGCGCGTGAGAACGTCGAGGACGTCGGGCGAACTCGACTCGGTCTGGTTCATGGTACAGTCGTTCAGTGGGGAGCCAGTTATATCTCGTCGCCGACTTTCCGGGTCAGAAACTCGGCAATGTATTATATACCCTCGTCGTGGCATGCAAGAACGTGAGTGAGGATTGCGACGACGCGAGGGTACTCAGCCTACTCGACGACGAGTACGCACGTACCATCCTCACCGCAACGAGTCACGAACCCCTGTCCGCGAACGAACTCGCAGAAACCTACGAGATGTCACCACCGACCGTCTATCGTCGTGTCGAGGCGCTCAAAGAATGCGCACTCCTCACCGAGGAGACTCGATACGCCGAATCGGGCCACCACTTCGCCGTCTACCGCGCGAACGTCGGCCAACTCAGAGTCACGTTCGACGACGGCCGAATGACACTCGACGTCGACCGCGAATCGGACGGGGAATCCCCCGCTGACCGCTTCACCCGCCTCTACGAGGAGCTACGATGAATCTACCACACGCCCCTGCCCTACAACTCGCCCTCCAAGTAACCGAGACGGGTTCGACCACTCAGGTCGCACTCGTCCTCGCGAGTTTCGTCGTCTCCGCGGTACTCGGCCTGTTCATCGCGCGGAAGGCCTACCAGGGTTACCGCCGCAACGACAGCACGCCGATGCTCCTCCTCGCGGTTGGTATCGTTCTCTTGACCGCCGTCCCGGCGGTGTTCTCTTTCGGCCTCTCCACGTTTACGACCCTCCCCGGGTCGGCCGTGGTGCTGGTGACGAACCTGAGCGAAATCGCCGGGTTGGTCGCTATCGCGTACTCCCTGTACGGCCGTTTCTAAGTCGAGTCTCTCCGGTCACTCGTCCGCCGAGACTGGTGAGTGAGCGACAGTCCACCGACCCACCTCGTGGGCCGCAACCAACACCACGACGCTCACCACGATGATGCCGACGCCCATCGGCGACGAGAGCAAGCCGAGCGAGACGATGAGCGTCGTCGCGCACGCCGGTGCGTGGACGGTGTCGGCGGCGACCATCCCCCAACTGGTCAGGCCGACTGAGACGATGCCGCTGGCGACGAGTCTGAGTCCAGCGACCGAAAACGCCGGGATGGATGCTGTGAGTGCCACGCCGGGTGCGAGCAGTGAATATGCGAGCAAGCCAGCGACGGCCCCGATGACGTGTCCGCCGACGACGGTGGCCCCTCGCGGACGTTCGTTGGCTTCCGCGAACGCGAGGACGAAGGCCGAAGGCCCGAGGCTTGGGAAGACGAAGGCCGCACCAGTCGCCCACGCGACGACCCCGAGAACAGCGAACGAGAGGCCTGCAGAGAGCGCGGTTTCGACACCTCGGCCATCCATATCGTTCGATGCACTGGTGCACACTGAAAACAGTGCTGACTCGGCCAGCAGGGTGGTGAGTCGAGTTGTGGGCGGAGTTTCAAATGGTTTCGCGGCGACATCGTCTGCATGCCCGGCGCAGTATTCCTCGAAGGCGAACTCGTCGAACTCCGGACCGTCGAAACGGACGATATCGAGTTCCTCCACGAGATGGTCAACGACCCACGCGTGCGAAACGGAATCGCGGCCGTCGACCCCATCACACGCACCAACGAACGCGAGTGGGTCGAATCGCGCGGCGACGGCGACGACAGCAACTTCGTCGTCTGTGACGACGGCACTCCCGTGGGGAGTATCGGATTCAAGGCCCCGAACGTAATCAACGGGGCCGTCGAAGTCGGGTATTCGGTCGCACCGGACCACTGGGGGGAGGGCTACGCGACCGATGCGCTTCGGACTATCTGTGGATACGCGTTCCGAGAGCGACGACTGAACAAGGTCTACGCGAACGCCTACGAGACGAACCCGGCGTCGTGTCGCGTCCTCGAAAAAGCGGGGTTCCAGCGAGAAGGCGTCCTCAGGGAACAGGGCTTCGTCGACGGCGAACACGTCGACACGCTTCGCTACGGGTTGCTCTTCGACGAGTGGAAACGAGACGTAGTCGAAGACGAAGGAGAAGAACGCGGCCGAACCGCAGACAAATGGTTCTAGTCTAAATCCAGCCTTCTTGGACGAGGAGTTCGCCGTTGAGGACGGACGCGCCCGCCGCACCGCGAATCGTGTTGTGGGCGAGGCAGTTGTACTTCACGCCGTTGGGCGTCTCCTGAATCGCGCCGGCGGAGATTTGCATGCCGTCGCCGCGGTCACGGTCGAGACGGGGTTGTGGGCGGTAGTTGTCTTCGAAGACGTGGATGAGTTGCTCGGGTGCGCTCGGCAGGTCGACACCGGGGAACTCGCGCATCGCGGCGGCGACGTCGTCGGGGGAGGCGTCTTCTTCGAGGTCGGCGAAGACGCTCTCGAGGTGGCCGTCGAGCGTCGGGATGCGGTTACACGAGGCGTTGACCTCGGCGTCGTGGAGCGAGAGTTCCGCGCCGTCGAACGACCCGAGGAGTTTGCGCGACTCGGTCTCCATCTTCTCTTCTTCGCCGCCGATGTGCGGGATGGCGTTGTCGATAATCTCCATCGAGGTGACGCCGTCGTACCCCGCGCCGGAGACTGCCTGGAGGGTCGTGACGTGGACCCGGTCGAGGCCGAACTGGTCGAGTGCGGCGAGCGTCGGGACCATCGTGATGGTCGAACAGTTCGGGTTCTTCACGAGTGCGCCGTCCCACCCACGTTCGTCCTGCTGGACCTCGATGAGGTCGAGGTGGTCGGGGTTGATTTCGGGAATCGTCAGGGGAACGTCCGGGGCCATGCGGTCGTTCGAGGAGTTCGACGAGACGACGTAGCCCGCGTCGAGGAAGTCGGGTTCGACGTCGGCGGCGACAGACGACGGGAGCGACGAGAAGAGAAGGTCGATGTCGTCAGGAACGTCCGCGGGGTCGGTTCGGCCGACTTCCATCTCTGCGACGTGGTCCGGGATAGGGGTATTGACGCGCCACTTCGCCGCTTCGTCGTAGCGCTTGCCCGCGCTGGACTCACTCGCAGTCAGTGCCCCGAGTTCGAACGTTGGGTGGTCTTCGAGGAGTTGGATGAATCGCTGTCCTACCGCACCGGTTGCGCCGAGAATTCCGACTCGTACTGCCATTACCCGTGTCGTAGTGTGGCACACGCATAAGGCCGTTTGGATTCGAGCCGATATTCACCCCAAACAGTTCGAGAGAACGGCAGTTTCGGACGTTCTATCACGGTCGAACACACAAATCGGCAATCGTCGAACAGGGTACCGACGTGCGTTGTGGAAACCGATAGAATAACGTGGAGTTCCCTGAAAGACTACCGCAAATGTTCAGCAAGGTTCTCGTCGCCAATCGAGGCGAGATCGCAGTACGCGTCATGCGTGCATGTGAGGAGTTAGGAGTCCGAACCGTCGCCGTCTACAGCGAGGCCGACAAGCACGGCGGCCACGTGCGCTACGCCGACGAGGCGTACAACATCGGTCCTGCTCGTGCGGCCGACTCCTACCTCGACCACGAGTCGGTCATCGAAGCGGCGCGCAAGGCCGGTGCCGACGCCATCCACCCCGGATACGGCTTCCTCGCGGAGAACGCGACGTTCGCACGGAAGGTCGAAGAGTCCGAATTCAAGTGGATTGGCCCATCGGCCGACGCGATGGAACGCCTCGGCGAGAAGACGAAGGCCCGTGCGCTCATGCAGGACGCGGACGTGCCGGTCGTCCCCGGGACGACCGAACCTGCCGAGTCCGCCGCGGACGTGAAGGCCGTCGCCGACGACTACGGCTACCCGGTCGCCATCAAGGCCGAAGGTGGCGGTGGTGGCCGTGGCCTGAAGGTCGTTCACTCCGAAGACGAAGTCGACGACCAGTTCGAGACGGCCAAACGCGAGGGTGAGGCGTACTTCGACAACGCCTCCGTCTACGTCGAGAAGTACCTCGAAGCGCCGCGCCACATCGAAGTGCAGATTCTCGCCGACGAACACGGCAACGTCCGACACCTCGGCGAGCGTGACTGCTCACTCCAGCGCCGCCACCAGAAGGTCATCGAGGAGGCACCGTCGCCCGCCCTCGACGACGACCTGCGCGAGCGTATCGGTGAGGCCGCACGACGCGGTGTCCGCGCCGCCGACTACCACAACGCCGGCACGGTGGAGTTCCTCGTCGAAGACGGCGAGTTCTACTTCATGGAAGTCAACACGCGCATCCAGGTCGAACACACCGTCACGGAGGAAGTGACGGGTCTCGACGTCGTGAAGTGGCAGATTCGCGTCGCCGCCGGCGAGGAACTCGACTTCTCGCAAGACGACGTCGAAATCGACGGGCACTCGATGGAGTTCCGTATCAACGCGGAAGCACCCGAGAAGGACTTCGCACCCGCGACGGGCACGCTGGCGACCTACGACCCGCCGGGCGGTATCGGCATCCGCATGGACGACGCCGTCCGTCAGGGCGACGAAATCGGCGGCGACTACGACTCGATGATTGCGAAACTCATCGTCACGGGGTCGGACCGCACGGAAGTCCTCGCCCGCGCCGAACGCGCACTCGCCGAGTTCGATATCGAGGGCCTGCGGACGGTCATCCCGTTCCACCGCCTCATGCTCACCGACGAGGAGTTCCGCGCCGGAACGCACACGACGAAGTACCTCGACAACGTTCTCGACCCAGACCGCATTCAGGCCGCCGTCGAGCGCTGGGCCCCGGAGGCCGTCGCCGGCGACGACGACGACGAAGAGACCACCGAACGGACGTTCACCGTCGAAGTCAACGGCAAGCGCTTCGAGGTCAGCCTCGAAGAACGCGGCGCGCCCGCCATCCCGGTCGGTGGTGCTGCGGCAGCATCCGCATCCAAGCCGTCCGGCCCGCGCAAGCGCCGTGACGACGGCGACGACGACCAGCAAATCATCGAGGGTGACGGCGAGTCCGTCACCGCCGAGATGCAGGGGACCATCCTCTCTGTCGACGTCGAGGAAGGCGACGAAGTCGAACCCGGTGACACGGTCTGCGTCCTCGAAGCGATGAAGATGGAAAACGACGTGGTCGCCGAACGCGGCGGCACCGTCTCGCAAGTCCTCGTCGGTGAAGGCGACAGCGTCGACATGGGCGACGTGCTCATCGTCATCGAATAGACGACGCCGGCCACGACTGAACCACGAACCGCGAACCTCTTTTTGCGCGCCGCAGTAGCCGACTCCATGAGCGACACGCGACGTACCCTGCTCGCCGCACTCGCCGAGGGACCCGTCTCCGGTCCCGAACTCGCCGACAGACTCGGCGTCTCCCGCGCCGCCGTCTGGAAACACGTCGAGTCACTTCGAGACGACGGCTTCGGCATCGAGAGCACCGACGAGGGGTACGTCGTGACCGACGTGCCGGAGTACGGCGGCCCGGCCATCGAGTACGAACTGGACGCCGACTACGACGTGGAGTTCCACGACGTGCTCGATTCGACGAACGACCGGGCCCGCGAACTCGCCGCCGAGGGTGCGAGCGACGTCGTCGTCGTCGCCCGCGAGCAGTCGGCCAGCAGAGGCCGCAAAGACCGCGTGTGGGCCTCACCCGACGGCGGCGTCTGGATGAGCGTCCTCGTCAGACCGGACGAACCGCCGGCGTTCGCACCGCTGTACACGCTGGCGATGGCCGTCGCGGTGTGTGACGCGGCGCGAGAAGCAGGGGTGGATGCGAGTATCAAGTGGCCGAACGATGTCATCGTGAGCGAAGCGAGCGATGGCTCATCTGACTCAAAGGAGTCAGATGGTGTGATTGTGAGCGAAGCGAACAATCGCTCATCTGGTTCGGAAGAACCAGATGGTGTCATCGTGAGTCGCCCGTGGAAGCGAACGACGGGCGATGAATCGTCGGGCGCGCCAGCGTCTGAACCCCACCCCTACCGAAAACTCTGCGGCATCCTCACCGAGATGGAGGGCGAAGCGGACCGCGTCTCGTGGTTGGTCATCGGGGCCGGCGTCAACGTCAATCTCGACCCGGCGACGCTCCCAGCGGGTGCGACGAGCGTGTCCGCCGAAGCGGGTGACGTCGAACGCCGCGTCTTCGTCCAGCGTGTGCTCGAACGGTTCGACGAACTCCGAACCGACCTCGACAGCGTGCTCCCGGCGTGGCGCGAACGAGCAGACACGCTCGGAAGACGAGTACGGGTCCACACTGCGGGCGGCGTCGTCGAAGGCGAGGCAGTCGACGTCGAACACCCCGGTACACTCGTCGTCCAGACCGACGATGGAGCAGTCCGTGTCCACGCCGGTGACTGCGAACACCTCCGACCGGCCGGTGACGACTGACTGAAAACAGGTTATTGTTCGCCGTCGGCCGTCGCGGCGGTGTCGGCGGACCCGTCTGTCTCGACTGGTGATTCCGTCGCCGTCTCGCCTGCCGCGTCCGCGGCAAGGTCGGAGGCGTCCTCACCGCCTTCGATGCGGACGGTCAGCACCGGCACCGAAGACGCGCGGACGACTTTTTCGGCAACCGACCCGAGGAGGAGGCGGTCGATACCCCCTCGGCCGTGTGTCCCCATCACGACGAGGTCACACTCGCCGCGTTCGGCGAACTCGACGATTTCTCGACTCGGTGTCCCTTCGAGAACGTGTGTCTCCACTGGGACGCCCTCCTTTTCGGCCGCCCGTCTCACCAGTTCGAGCGCCGATTCAGCATCCGAGCGCAGGAGGTCGTCCAGCCCCTCCCACGAGGATTCCATCGGGAGTCCGGCGAAACTTCCGGCATTGACGACGTAGACGCCGTGTAGTTCTGCCCCGTGCACTGCGGCGAGTGCGGCGGCGTGAGTCGCCACGCGGGCCGACCCTGCGGACCCGTCGATGGGAACGATGATTCGGTCGTACAACACCATGACACTAAGTGACATATTACCACGGCAGGTAATAACACTTTGCGACAGTGAGAATATTCCGAGAATAGCGAGCGGTCTGTCGCCGACTCAGCAGTACACGTCTTTCACGTCCGCCATCCCAGCACGCCGGACGACGGCGCGAACCACGTCCTGTGCGCCGGCGAGGTTGTCGGTGTCGCCGTCGAGGACGAGTAGCTTCGCCTCACGGCCTTCTTCGACGAGTCCGTAGTTCAGCCCGGCGATGTCGGCACCGTTGATGGTCGCCATCCGCAACACTTCGGCGGCCGGAACGTCGGCGAGTTTGGAGGTGAACTCCATCTCGCGGAACATCGAGGGACTGTTCAGCATCACGTTGTCCGTGCCGAGGGCGACGGTGGTTCGTTCGACGAGTTCTCGCACCGGCGGGACGCCCACGCCGGTGACGAGGTTCGACCGCGGGCAGACGACGATTGGAATCTCGCTGTCCTCGACGCGTTCGAGATGAGGCGGTTTCGGGTAGACCATGTGGACGAGGAAGTCGGGGTCGAGGTCCAACGCGGGGGTGATGTCCAGCGAGTCACGCTCGCCGGCGTGGATGCCGAACAGTTTACCGGCGTTCGCCGTCGCGGTCCGGAGTTCGCCGAACTCCGCGTCGCGTGCACCGGAGGCACCGAACCCATCCGACACTTCCATCGCCGCCTCGGTCTCTCTGCCGAGGACGACGGCCTCGATATCACGGCCATCGAGCGCCTGCCGGATGACGTCGACACCGTCGACGCCGCCCTCGCGGAACTCGATACAGGCGGCGGTTCCACCGCGTTCCATCATCCGCAACGACCGGCGCATCGCGGCCACCTTCTCGTCGGTGCTCGCGGCCCGAAGGAGTCGGTGTTTCAGCCCATCCGGCGGGGCGACGAGGTCGTCGAGCGAGAGTCCTTCGCCCGCCTCTTTCGCGATGGAGTCGCCGAGGTGGGTGTGTGCGTTGACGAACGCGGGGAGGATGATATCCGTCGAGTCTGTCTCGGTCTCCTCGATGGCGGTAATCGTCCCGTCTTCGACGACGACCCGTCCCTCGACTGGTTCGAAGTCGCGGCCACGAAGTACGGTTCCCTCGAGATGCATCGCTCTCGAATCGGTCGTCCCGTGGCTTGAACCTCTCGTCTCGGAGTGGTCGCCCCGTTTCGACGGGCGAGGTGCCGCTACTCGAACTCGTCTAACGTCGTGTTCAGACTGCGTCTGACCTCCGAGACGAGTGCGCCGTCGATGTCGAGTCCGAGGACATCCGCCGCGGCGCGTCCGACTCGTTCGGTCTCGTCACTCGGCGCGTAGACGCCGAGTCGCCACTGCTGTTCTTGCGCGGTTCGAAGCGCCTGTACGAGCGGCGACTCGCGTTCTAACTGCCGAATCTCGCCGTTGACCATCACCCGTGAAGACGATTCGGTCATCGAGGGGCGCGACGACACGTCGAGGATGACCGACTCGGGAGGCACGTCGGCACGGGCGGCTATCTCGCGTTCGAAGTCGGCTATCGTCTCGTGGTCGGCGTCGATGACCGACTCGGGGACGTCCGGGAGTTCCGCCCAGACCGCCCGTTTGTACAGGTTGCGGTTGGCGAGACGTTCGGCGAACTCGTTCGTCGAGGGATTGAGTCTGAGCGCGACGAGCAGGTCGTAGTCGTCCATCCGGCGGAGTTCGTCGGCGTCGATGTCCGGTTCGGCGAGGAGTCTCTCGGACGCACGGCGGAGCATCGCCTTCGAGATACGCGCGACGTGGTGTCGGTAGACGGTCGGATTCATCAGTGCACGGGCCAGCAGAAGCGACTCGGCCGTCTGGACGTTCCCCTCCGCGAGGACGAGTTCACCGTCTACGAACGCGAGTTCCCGAATCAGTCGCTCGTGGTCGATGGTGCCGTAGGGGACGCCGGTGTGGTGGGCGTCGCGGACGAGGTAGTCCATCCGGTCGACGTCGAGTTCGCCCGAGACGAGTTGGCCGAACTCACCCTCACCGGCGACGAGGGCGGCGACGCGCGTCGGGTCGAGTCCCTCCGATTCGAGCACCTCGCCGACGTTCCCGCTCGTGACGAGTTCGTCCACGTCGTCGTGGTACTTGCCCGTGTGTCGCTGTGTCACGTCCTCGATGTTGTGACTGTAGGGGCCGTGACCGACGTCGTGGAGGAGGGCCGCCGCCTCGACGTGGGCGGCAGCGTCGCCCTCGATGCCGAGGTGCGAGAGGGCGCGGGAGGCGAGGTGGTAGACGCCGAGGCTGTGTTCGAAGCGCGTGTGGTTCGCAGAGGGGTAGACCAGTTGGACCGTCCCCAACTGCTTGATACGCCGAAGGCGTTGCATCTCCGGCGTATCGAGGAGGGCCTCGGCCGCGCCCTCGACCTCGATGTGGTCGTGGACGCTGTCCTTGATGGTCGTCATGGTGGGGCATTCGGTCGTCATCGGCTAAAAAGGTCGGGCGGGGAGGCGCGAACGGGCCGGTGGCTCTGTGTCGAATGGGTCACAAAACGGGAACCGTGGACGCAGACTGTCTCAGCGGTCCGATTAGGCTGCCGGGCGACCTGCGGCCTCTCCACGGCCACTGTTGATGTAGCCACCGATGATACCACCGACAGCGCCGGGGATACCTGCGACGAAGATGAGGACCAGGAGACCAAGCCCCGCACCGAGGCCGAAGATACCCGCGACGAGCGTTCCGAGGACAGTCAGGATGACACCCACGATGAGCGCACCGATAACGACGGCCAATGCGCCGTGCGTGGCGTCACTCATCGTACTGCGGTTGTTGTAGTACCCAGCGACACCACCTGCGATGAGACCGGCCAACCCTGCGCCGACGACTGGGAGCGCGACGTCTGTGAACGGGATGACGAACCCGCTGAGCAGTCCGAGGACGATGTTGGTCGCGAAACCGTATAGGACAGCACGCCAGTTAATGTCCATATCTCTCACAACGATGTGAAATCGATTAAATACCTCAGACAGGTATCATGAAAATCCCGGGTTTGAGGACATACAATCTGAAAGTCGGGTGGTGGTGGATGTCGGACAGCGTCGGATAGTCACTCGAACTGGCAGCGACCCGTGCCGTTACGCGTGGGTCGTCACTCGCGTCGGGACGTCCAACACGTCGATTGCTGCCGCCGCAACCTCGTCGCGAACGGATTCGGGAGCGTAGACGCCGAGTCGCCACTGGGTTCGCTCTGCTGCCCGGAGCGCACCGACCAGTTCTGACGCGTCTTCGAGTCGGCGGACGACGCCGTTGACGACGACACGAGACCGTGACTCTTTGATTCGTGGCCGCGACGGGGCGTCGACGATGACCGAGACGGGGGACACGCCCGCCACGTCGGCTATCTCACGTTCGGCCGCCCGCGACGCCTCGTAATCGAGTTCGACCACGTCTGTCGAAACCGCGTCGATGGGTGCCCAGACCGCTCGCTTGTACAGGTTTCTGCACTCGATGCGACGGCCGAGTTCGGGGACGTGGTCGCCGAGAGCGACCAGCAAGTCGTGGTCGGCCATCCGGACGAACTCGTCGAGTGAGACGGCGTCGTCGACGAGTCGTTCGGACGCCCGTTCGAGCATCGCGCCCGCGATACGTGAGACGTGGTGGCGATAGACCGTCCCGTTCATCAACGCGCGGGCCAACAAGAGTGACTCGGCAGTCTGGACGTTTCCCTCCGCGAGGACCACTTTGCCGTCCCGGTACCGAAGTTCGCGGACGAGTCGGCCGTGGTCGATAGTGCCGTAGGGGACACCGGTGTGATGGGCGTCGCGGACGAGGTAGTCCATCCGGTCGACATCGAGTTCGCCAGAGACGAGTTGCCCGAGTCCACTGTCGCCTGCGACGAGGGTGGCGACGCGCCCCGGGTCGAGGCCGTGTGCGTCGAGTACGTCACCGACGGCCGTTCCATCGAGCAGATGGTGTATCTCGTCGTGGTCGCGGCCAGTTCGACGGCGAATCAGGTCTTCGGTCTGGTGGCCGTACGGCCCGTGTCCGATGTCGTGGAGGAGGGCAGCAGCACGGACGTGGGCGGCGCGGTCACCGTCGATGCCGAGATGCGAGAGGGCGCGAGACGCGAGGTGGTAGACGCCGAGACTGTGTTCGAAGCGTGTGTGACTCGCGGAGGGGTAGACGAGTCGAACCGTCGAGAGTTGCTTGATGTGTCGCAGGCGCTGGAACTCGGGCGTGTCGACGAGTTCGGCGGCCACAGGGTCGAGCGAGATGTAGTCGTGGACGCTGTCTTTGACCGCGGTCATACCGATGCTTGTACGACGAGTGTCAAATATCCCGAGTGTTCACCCGGTGCAGAGAACCGACGCTATCGGCCCTGCTCGAACTGTGCTGTGACCTGTTCGGCCGTCGTGTTGGAGACGGCGTCGATGAGGCGGGTCCGATAGGCTGGTCGTGAGACGAGACCGGTACCGGACACGTCGACGCGAGCGTCGAGGGTTCCCGCGACGTCGGGACCCATCGTCGAGTTGAACACGAACGGGTCACCGGAGAGTCCCGCATCGATGTGCTGGCGGTGTCCGCCGGCGTCGAACGCGGCACGCCACGTCACGGACCCCGACGGCGTGACGGGGTTCCAGCGCGGGTTCCACTCGTCGACGACGACGACCACGACGGCCCGGTCGTACGAGTCACGGGCCTCGATTGGGTCGAGAGACAGTCCCTCGCGTTGGAACGACGCGACGAGTTCGTCGGTCAGGTCGTCGCGGATGGCGTCGGGTGCGTCCACGACGAGGTACCCGTTGTTGACCGGGGGGAGTGACTCGGCACCGGCGCTGGCGGCGGTTGCCGTGTGCTCCGCCGATGTCTGGTAGGTCGCCGCGTCGAAGTCGACGACGAGGAACGCACCGCTGAGGGCTACGAGAACGACGAGGGCGGCGACGAGGATGGAGGGGAGGGAGAGCGAGGACTGTGCCATATTCCGTATCGTCTGGCAAAACGGATAGTTATTCTGTGGTTCGTGCTGTCTCGCGGCGCAATCGATTGGTATGACTGCGCAGTCGGCCGCCACAAACCACTCCACCACGCGGGTGATAGTGGTCGCATGGGTCTGAAATCGACTCTCGGGAACCTCCTCGGTCTGTTCTTGCTCGTCGTGGCCGGTGGTGCGGGACTCAACGCGGCGTATCTGGTGGGTATGAGCGCGCTCACGGGCCTCACCATCGCACGCGCCTCGGCAATCGTGTTCTCGCTCGGACTGTCGGTGACGACTGGGTTCACCGGGTACTTCGTCCGCAAGGCCGTCGCGGGGCAGGTGATGCCGTCGAAATTCGACACGTCCGTGGCGTATCGCGGCGGTCGGTGAACGACGACGTCCGGTGAAGGAACTTTCAAACCGCCACTCACCCTACGGCGGAGCATGGTAACCTTCCTCGCTGGGGGCACGGGCACCCCCAAACTCCTCGACGGTGCGGGTGAGGTGTTCGACCCCGCCGAGACGACAGTCGTCGCCAACACGGGCGACGACGTGGAACTCGGCGGCCACCTCGTCTGTCCCGACGTGGACACCGTTCTCTTCTGGGGCGGTGGCGTCCTCGACACCGACCGGTGGTGGGGCATCGCCGACGACACCACCGAGACGGACGACGAACTCCACCGCCTCGCCGACGCGGCCGGCCTCGAATCTGGGCCGCGATATCTCTCCGACGATGCACAGACCGCCGGCCGTGACATCGCACGCTGGCGACGGTTCTCCGGCATCGCGGAGTTCATGGAAATCGGTGACCGTGACCGGGCAGTCCACATCACTCGCACGTCACTCCTCGACGAGGGGTACTCGCTCACCGACGTCACGCGAACCCTCGCAGACGCCTTCGGCCTCGACGTCTCACTGCTCCCCATGAGCGACGACCCCGTGGCGACGCTCGTCCACACCGACGAGGGGACGATGCACTTTCAGGAATACTGGGTCCACCGCCGCGCCGAACCCGCAGTTCGAGACGTGGAGTTCCGCGGCGCGGAGGCGGCGCGTCTCACCGACGACGTGGTCGACGCCCTCTCGGACCCGGTGGTCGTGGGTCCGTCGAACCCCGTCACGAGCATCGGACCGATGCTCGCCCTCGATGGGTTCCGCGAGGTACTCGCCGAGACACCCGTCGTCGCCGTCTCGCCGTTCGTCGAAGACCGGGTGTTCTCCGGCCCTGCGGCGGACCTCATGGCCGGCGTGGGCTACGACCCCTCGACGGCGGGCGTCGCCGACGCCTACCCGTTCGCCGACGCGTTCGTCCTCGACGACGAGGACGGCACCGACCTCGACCGACCAGTCGTCAGAACTGACACGCGAATCGACGACTCGGAAGACGCCGAACGAGTCGCTCGCGCCGTCGATGACGCGCTCAACGAGGTGTCGTGATGTTCTCGCCTCGCCTCGCCGTCGCGAGTCTCAGCGGCGAATCTGACGCCGACTGGGCACGCGCCGCGTCACCACACGTCGGTGCGGCGTTCCTCGGCGGTGTCGCACTCGACCAGACGGCACAGGAGGCCGCTCACGCCCTCGTCGCCCGCGGACGCTCCGAGTTCCTGACCGACGACCCACTCGGCTTCGTCGCGGACCAACTCACCGCACTGGACGATTCGGACCTCTTCGTCGCCGTCAACGTCCGCGCCACATCGACCGACCCGATTCGGGAAGTCGCCGCAGTCTGTGCCGACCACGGCGCTGGCGTCGAGGTGAACGCGCACTGCCGGCAAGCGGAACTCTGCGCAATCGGATGCGGCGAGTCGCTCCTGCGCGACACCGCCCGACTCGTGGACTACGTCGCCGCGGCGGCCGAGTCCGACGCACCCGTCGGCGTGAAAGTGCGCGCAGAAGTCGAGGGCGTCGACCTCGCCGCACTCGCACCGAAACTCGCAGACGCGGGCGCATCGTGGCTTCACGTCGATGCGATGGATTCGGAGTCCGTCGTCGCCGACGTCGTCGCCGCCGCGCCCGACCTGTTCGTCGTCGCCAACAACGGCGTCCGGGACCGAGAGACCGCTCACGAGTATCTCCGATATGGCGCGGACGCCGTCAGCGTCGGCCGACCGAGCGACGACCCGGTCGTTCTCAGTCGTGTCAAGGAAGCCGCCAGCGAGTGGTTCGAATCTGCCGACGAGAGCCACAGCCCCGACGAATCGGAGGCATCTGCCCGATGACGAAGACACCGGTCTCCGACCGAGGGTTCGGCCCGGCACGACACGCCGAACTCGCGCTTCTCCTCGAAGTCGCTGGAACCCCAAAGCCGGGGAACGTGGACCGACGGCGTGACCTCTCTGACCTGCACTTCGAACACTTTTTGACCGGTGCCGTCGGGTCCGCGTCGGGTCTCCGACTCGCCGAGGATGGTGCATCGGTCGGCGAGGCGTTCGAGACGGCCGTCGCCGGGATGAGCGAACAGGGCGGCGGAAACACGCAATTCGGGTGCTTGCTCCTCCTCGTTCCGCTCGTCCGGGCGGCCGCGGCAGGGGACCTCTCTCCGACGGGCGTGACCGACGTGGTCGAACAGACTACTGTCGACGACGCGGTGTCGTTCTACCGGGCGTTCGAACACGTCGACGTGGCCGTCGGCGACCCCCCGGAAGACGCTCCTGCCCTCGACGTCCGACGCGGGGCGGACGCCGAGTCGACCCTGCGAGGACAGGGTCTCACCTTCTACGACGTGATGGAACTCAGCGCCGACAGAGACGCCAACGGCCGCGAGTGGACTGGTGGGTTCACCCGAACCTTCTGTGCCGCCGAGTCGATTCTCGCCGACGAAGGACCGGTCACCGACCGGGTCGCGCGAGCGTTTCTCGACTTGCTCGCCGAGGAACCCGACACACTCGTCGTCACGAACCACGGTGCCGCAGTCGCACGCGACGTGATGGACCGCGCTGCCGCCGTCTCGAATCCGGACGAGGCCGAGAAACTCGCCGAGTCGTTCGTCGCCGAGGGAATCAACCCCGGAACGACCGCAGACATCGTCTGTGCGGCGACGTTCATCGCGTTGGAGCGGGGGGTCCCGTTGTGACTGGTGACGGTAGACCTGTGCGGTCTGGTGCGAGTGTCGAGTGGCCCGTCGAACTCCGCGGCGTCACCGAGTCTGTCGTCGCCACGCTTGGCCCGAACGACCTGTGGAACCTCGCCGCGCTTGGACTCCATGCGCCCGACGACTCCGACGAACCAGACGGCCCCGACGGGACAGTCACCGCGACGACGTGGGGGAACACCCGTACGCGACGAAACTTCCATCGCCAAGGTGGCGGCGTCGTCCAGTTCGTCACCGACCCGATGGATTTCGTCGAGGCGGCGATGACCATCCGCGAGGCGCAGTCTCCCGTCCTCGACTCCGCTGACGCGTGGGCGGAAGTCGAAGCGACACACGTCGATTCCGGCGACGATGGCGGGACGCAGTGGGAGAAATGGGAACTCCGCCCCGTCGATGCGGCCGTCGAATCGACCCGGCCGTTCACCATCAACCGCGGGTTCGGGGCCGTCGTCGACGCGACAGTCGCCGCCTCCCGTCTCGACGTGCCGACGTTCGATACCGACGTCCTCCTCGACCGACTCGCGTACTTCGCGGAGACAGTCGAGAAGTGTGGGGGACCGAGAGAGTGTGAGGCGTTCGCACGCATCGACGAGGTGACGGGGTGGCGCGAGCGGGCGTCGCAAAGACGGAACGAATCGTTTTAGTGTTCGTCCGGGGAAATTCCGCACATGGCAATCAAGCCCAAGTACGTCAAGCAGCTTGGTAACATCCTGCTGGAGAAATACCCGCAGGCGTTCAACACGGACTTCGAGACGAACAAAGACAGCGTCAGTCAACTGACGACGGTGGAGTCGAAGAGCGTCCGCAACCGCATCGCGGGCTACATCACCCGGAAGAAGGGCGCCCAGACCGCGTAAATTCGAAGCAGACGATTCTCTCTGCGACTACTCTTCTCCACCCACGTCGGGAGCGATAGCGCCGGCCACGTGACGACGCCGGGTCGCGTGACAGGGATTTAGGCCGTCGTCGTCCGACCAGTACCCATGCGCGTCATCGGTCACCGCGGGTGCCCCGCACTCGGCCCGGAGAACACGCTCGCGGCCTTCCGCGCCGCGGCAGCACGCCTCGACTGGGTCGAACTCGACGTTCGGCGCTGTGCGAGCGGTGAACTCGTCGTCTTCCACGACTCGACGCTCGACAGACTGACCGAAGCAACCGGCCCCGTCGCCGACGCGACACGCTCTGAACTCCGCGCGCTCCGTGTCGGTGACTCTGAGGAGTCGATTCCGACGCTCGCCGAGGTGTTCGCCGCGCTTCCCGACCGCGTCTCGGTCAACGTCGAACTGAAAGAAGCGGGACTCGCCGACGACATCGTCGCCCTCGTCGCCGACGCCGCGAACGACGTTCTCGTCTCGTCGTTCGACCCAGATGCGCTTCGGGAGGTGCGAGAGGCCGCCGAACGAGAGGGCGCACTCGGAACCACCGACCTTCCCCGTGCGTTTCTCTTCGCGACCGACTGGGACCGTTCACTCCGCGTCGCGGCCGAACTCGACTGCGTGGCGGTCCACCCCCACTACGACCTGCTCTCGGCCGTGCGCGTCGCCGAGGCTCACGACGCAGGGTTCGAACTCAACGCGTGGACGGTCCTCGAACGGGAGGTAGTCGAACGTCTCCGCGAGTGGGGAGTCGATGGCGTCATCGTCGACGACCCGGCCGTCGTCGGTAACGGACTGCGAGAAGCGTAGAGCAGTTCTCAGAACCGGTCGACGCGACCAGATGCCGCCCACGCGTTCGTGGGCGCACCTGAAGGGACGCGGCGGCTACACCCGGTGACGGAGTGGAGTCGGCCGGCGTACTGCCAGCGCTTTTCGTTCCACGTCTCTTCGTCGTCGGCCGCGGCGGCGGCAGCGGCGGCCTGTTGGTCGTGGAGGTGCGCGCCGACGGCGGCGGCGATGGCGGCCGCCTCTTCGGGGTCTGCATCGTCGGGAATCGACAGTCCCGAGAGCAGGTCGTCGCTCATAGCGGGATGTTCCCGTGCTTCTTGTCCGGTTGGGACTTGCGCTTGGACTTCAGCATGCGGAGGTCCGCGATGAGTCGCTTGCGCGTCTCGCCGGGTTCGATGACGTCGTCCACGAACCCACGGTCGGCGGCAGTGTACGGGTTCGCGAACTCTTCGCGGTACTCCTCGATGAGTTCGTCGCGGCGAGCGTCGGGGTCGTCGGCCGCCGCCAGTTCTTCTCGGTAGAGGATGTTGACCGCGCCTTGCGGGCCCATGACTGCAATCTCTGCCGTCGGCCACGCGTAGTTCACGTCGGCACCGAGGTGTTTCGAGGCCATGACGTCGTAGGCACCGCCGTAGGCTTTGCGCGTGATGACTGTCATCAGGGGCACCGTCGCCTCGGAGTAGGCGTACAGGAGTTTCGCGCCGTGACGGATGATACCGTTGTGTTCCTGGTCGGTACCGGGGAGGAACCCGGGCACGTCCACGAACGTCAGGATGGGGACGTTGAAGGAGTCACACATCCGGATGAACCGCGCGGCCTTCTCGGACGACTCGATGTCGAGGGTGCCGGCGTTCACGCGGGGTTGGTTCGCGACGAGACCGACCGAGTGGCCGTCGAGGCGGCCAAAGCCGACGACGATGTTCTTCGCGAAGTCTTCTTGCACCTCGAAGAACGAGCCTTCGTCGAGGACGCCACCGAGCACGTCGTGGATGTCGTACGGTTTTCGCGGTTGGTCGGGGACGACTTCGGCGAGGTGGTCGTCGACGCGGTCCGGGTCGTCCCACGGTTCGACGCGGGGCGGGTCCTCGACGTTGTTCTGCGGGAGGTACGAGAGGAGGTGGCGGATGTCGTCGAGTGCCTGCTCTTCGGTGTCCGTCGCGAAGTGCGCGACGCCGCTCGTCGAGGTGTGGGTGGTCGCACCGCCGAGTTCGTCGAAAGTGACCTCCTCGCCCGTGACCGTCTTGATGACGTCCGGGCCGGTGATGAACATGTGACTGGTGTCGCGGACCATGAACGTGAAGTCCGTCAGCGCCGGGGAGTAGACCGCACCGCCGGCACAGGGACCCATGATAGCGGAAATCTGCGGAATGACGCCCGACGCTTCGGTGTTGCGGCGGAAGATTTCGCCGAACCCGCCGAGCGACTGGACGCCCTCTTGGATGCGCGCGCCGGCGGAGTCGTTCAACCCGACGACGGGTGCACCGACTTCCATCGCCTTGTCCATCACCTTGCAGACCTTCTCGGCGAAGACTTCGCCGAGCGACCCGCCGAAGACGGTGAAGTCGTGGGCGAAGACGAAGACGGTTCGCCCGTCGACTTCGCCGTACCCAGTGACGACGCCGTCACCGGGGAGTTTCGACTCTTCCATGCCGAACTTGTGGTTTCGGTGCGTGCGGAACTGGTCGAACTCCTGGAACGTGCCGTCGTCGAGGAAGTAATCGACGCGTTCGCGGGCGGTCATCTTGCCCTTGTCGTGCTGGGAGGCGATTCGGTCCTCACCGCCGCCCTTGAGTGCTTCTTCGCGTTTCTCACGGAGTTCGTCGATCCGGTCTTCCATCGTCATGCCAGACCACCTTCGCTCATTGGAACGTCGGTGCGTAGTCTGGGGTCAAAGGAGTTCCGCAATCCGGCAACCCTTACTTCGACAACTGTCGAATAATGGGTCGAACGTTCATCACAAATCACGCGGTGGAATCGGCAGACTGCGTCGATGCGGCGGCAGAAAGAGAACCCGAACGCGACCTAGACGACCGAGTTGGGTCGTCGCAGGCCGACGAACGCGGCGGCACTCGCGAGCACCGAGATGCCGACAGTCGGCCAGAAGCCGAGACTCGCGTCCACGCCGAAGTGCGTCAAGAGCGTGAAGACGAGGAACAGCGGGAGGACGACACCGGCACCGAAGAGCCACGGCGTGCCGAGGGCCTTCGCGACGGCCCCGCCACCCGCGGTGAACTCGTCGACTGCGTCGCGGCCCATGACCCATCCGACGAACAGGAGGAACGCCGCGAGACCAGCGGTCAGGAGGACGTTGACGAGCGTGCCCGCGACGAATCCGAAGATACTGGGGTTGAACGCACACACGGTACCCGTCACGGCGACGAGGCCGGTCATGCCGAGGACCGCCTGCTTGCGCGAGATGTCGTACTCGTCGACGAGGAACGCGACCGGAATCTCCAGCATGCTGATGGAACTCGACAGTGCCGCGAGCGTCACGACGGCGAAGAACGCCGTGGCGATGAGCGTGCCGGCAGGCAGTTGCGAGAACGCGCCCGCGAGGCCGACGAACAGCGCACCGGGGCCGGTTCCGGTCTCGGTGGGGTTGATGCCCTGCGAGAACAGGAGCGGGAAGACGACGAGGCCGGTGATGACACCGACGCTCGTGTTGAGGACGGCGATGGCCGACCCGTCGAAGGGGAGCGACCGGTCCTCGTCGAGGTAGGACGAGTAGGTAATCATCGTACCCGCACCGAGCGAGAGCGTAAAGAGCGCCTGTCCGGCGGCGGGGCCGAGGATGGCGAAGAAGTTCTCAGAGAGAACCGACGGGTCGAATCGGAGGAAGAAGGCGTATCCGGCCGCCGCGTTGGGTTGCGTCGCGGCCCACGCCGCGAGGCCGACGAGGAGGACGAGGACAGCGGGCATCATCACTTTGGTGCCGAGTTCGATGCCTTTGCGGACGCCTCCAAACACGATGAGAGCGGTCAGTCCGAGGAACAGGAGGTGGTAGACAGCGGCGTCCACGCCGGCGGAGACGCCACCGAAGTACTGGCCGGGGTTGGCGAAGTACGCGGGATTCCCGGAGACGATGGACGCACCGCTTTCGAGGAGATAGCGGAGAATCCACCCGCCGACGACGCTGTAGAACGACAACAGCGAGATGCCCGTGATGACTGAAAACGCGCCGACGATGCCCCACTTCTTCGACCCAGAGAGGTCACGGAGCGCCCCGACCGGCGATTTCTTCGCTCGCCGGCCGATGACGAACTCACCGAGGAGTCCGGGGACGCCGACGAGGAGGACGATTCCGAGGTACACGACGAGGAACGCGCTCCCGCCGTTTTCTGCGGTCTGCCACGGGAACCGCCAGATGTTCCCGAGGCCAACGGCGCTGCCGACAGCGGCGAGGATGAATCCAAGCCGTGTTGCCCATGTTTCTCGTGCCATTGAGACTCATTGTCAGTCCGCCCCTAAAATGGCTTTCGAACCGAAGAAACGTCATCGCAGAAATTTAACGGTTCTACCGGCCACAAATGCGAAATTCGCTGTCGATTGGTCGGGAAATATGCATAACCACCTACGATTCGTAACTGCTCAAAAAAGTGGATTGTTTCTGCCGCGGAACGGCGGTTTGCTCCCGCGTTACAGCGGCGGGATGATAGCCGGGTTCGGGCCGAGGAACAGGGTCTGGAGGCCCAGTGCAAGCGTGACGACGACGCCCACGATGACGAGCGTCCGCGCGAGCCAGAGCCACGTCAGGCCGACGCCGTCGCCGAGGCCACTGCCCTTCATGAGTTCGTCGATTGCGGGTGCGCCGTAGACCCACGCCACGAAGATGAGGATACCGAGCACACCGACCGGCAGGAAGAACTTGTACGCGAGCGTGTCGAACCAGCCGAGCCACGCCGTGTCGATGGCCGACGGGACGCCGAGGAGGAAGATGATTCCGCCGAGAGTGACGGCCACCTGCGGACGGGACACGTCGTAGTTGTCGATGACCCACGAGACGACGACTTCGAGGAGGCTAATCGCAGACGAGAGCGCCGCGATGAGCACGACGCCGAAGAAGACGACACCGATGAGTTGTCCAGCGGGGAGGTTTCCGAACGCGCCGGCGACGCTGATGAACACCGCGCCCGCACCGCTCGTGTTGGGGTCGATACCCTGTGCGAACAAGAGCGGAAGGACGACGAGACCAGCGAGGATGCCGACGAAACTGTTCAGGAAGACGATGGTGATACCGTCACCGAACAGGCTCTGGTCACCGTCGATGTAGGAGGCGTAGGTAATCATCGCTCCCATCCCAATCGAGAGCGAGAAGAACGCCTGGCCGACGGCGAACGGCACGATGTCGGTGAAGTTCGCGGCGAGTGCGTCGAAGTCAGGCGAGAGGAAGTACGCGTACCCTGCGGACGCGCCGGGAAGCGTGAAGGCGAAGACGGCGAGTGCGCCGAGGATGACGACGATACTCGGAACCATCAGTTTCGTCGCCTTCTCGATGCCGTCTTCGATGCCCGCGGCGACGATGCCGACGACGAGTGCCATGAAGACAGCGTGGAGCACGAGAGCGTCCATGCCGGCCGAAATCTGTCCGAAGTACTCGGCGGGCGCACCGAAGTACGCGCCAGTGAGGCTCCCGCCGATGTAGCGGAGCACCCACCCGCCGACGACACTGTAGTACGAGAGAATCCAGAATCCGGTGAAGAGGCCGAGGGCACCGACGATGCGCCAGTTCTTGTGCCCGAGTTTCTCGAAGGCGTCGATGGTGTTGAGGTTAGTCTTGCGTCCGATGATGAACTCGGCGAGGATGGCCGGGAGGCCGATGCCGAGTGCGGCGACGAGGTAGACAATCAGGAACGACGCGCCGCCGAACTGTGCGGTCTTGAACGGGAACTGCCAGATGTTCCCGAGGCCGACGGCACTCCCGACAGCGGCGAGGATGAATCCTGCCCTGCTTGCCCATGTTTCACGTTCGCTCATATCTACCACCCTGTTGCCGATGTGGGTGTGATAAATGACGCGGTATGCCGTCGCATATCGGAGGAAAAATCGACATAATTCTCCAACCGATTATATATGGAAAGACGTTCGTCCGAATATCGGGGAAAATTCCCTTCTAAATTCTAACGTGTGTCGTGTTCGTGAATGGCTCACTCGGGGTGAAATAATTCGTGCGCGAGAGTGTGGAATAATGTATCACGGAACGTGCTATCACGCCTCTCCGTAGACCGGAACCGCGGCCCCACTCGTCGACGACGACGCATCTGAACAGAGGAACAACACCATGCTCGCAATCTCGTCTGGTTTTACCCACGCGTCGAAGTCGGCATCGGGCATCATCTCGCGGTTCATCGCCGTGTCGATGACGCTCGGCATCACCGCGTTCGCGCGGACGACACCGAGGTTCTCCTTCGCTATCGTCTCCGTGAGGAGGCGAACGCCGGCCTTCGACGCCCGGTAGATGCCGTCACCGTTCCCACCTTCGAGTGAGGAGCGAGCAGAGACGCTCACGATAGCCCCGTGCGTCTCTTCGAGGTGTGGAATCGCGTGCTTCGACGCGAGGAACATCGTCTTCAGGTTCACGTCGAAGAGGAAGTCGAACGTCCCCGCCTCCGTCTCGTCGATAGGTGTCCCACCGCGCCACGTCCCCGCGATGTTGGCGAGGTAGTCGAGTCGCCCGAAGTCCGAGGTGACGGCGTCGACGACGCGGGCCACCTCGTCCTCGTCGGTGAAGTCGCCCTCGTAGAAGCGGACGCCTTCGGAGTCGAAGAAGCCGTCATCGTCGTCGGGAGCGACCACGTCCGCGGCCGCGACAGATGCACCGGCATCGTGGAAGGCACGGGCGACAGCGCCGCCGAGGGCACCGCTCGCGCCAGTGACCAGTGCGACTGTTCCATCGAAGTCGTAGTTCACGTCCATGTCCGTGTCCTACGTGAGCGAGGCCCATAATTTGGTCGTGGCCGTGCAACCGCTGGTCGATGTCTGAGACAGAAAACCGCAGTCCGAGTGTGGTCAGGGCGTGATGACGAGTTTGCCGAGGAAACTGTCTTCCATGACTGCTCGCTGGGCCTCGGCCGCCTCGTCGAGGCCGTAGGTTCGTGCCACGTCGATTTCGAACTCGTCAGCGCCCATCTGTCCGGCGAGTTCGCGCAGTGGCGCGGCGAGTTCCGGCGTGTTGAACATGCTCATCATCGTAATCTGGAGGTCCTTGCCGCGGGCCGACGACGAGAGGTCGAAGCCGACCTGCGGGTCGTTCTCGCCGATGCCGACGACGCGGCCGCCGGTCGTCGCCACGTCGGCGTCGAACTGCAGGTAGTCGTCGAGACGGTGGTCGAGTGTCAAGTCGACGCCGTCGCCCTTCGCCGCGTCGACGACGGCGTCTGCGAGGTCGTCGCGGTCGTAGTCGAGGACGACGTCAGCGCCGAGTTCGGACACTCGGTCGTGGTATTCAGGGGCCGCAGTCGCGATGACGTGGGCACCCGCCGCGGCGGCGAGTTGAACCGCCGCGTGACCGACGCCGCCGGACCCGCCGTGGATGAGGACGGTGTCTCCGAGTTGCATCTCGCCGTGGTCGACGAGTGCTCGCCACGCGGTGACGCCGGCGACGCCCGCACCGCCGGCCGCGACGAGGTCCACTCCTTCTGGGAGGACTGCGAGGCGGTCGGTCGGAACGGCGGCAAACTCGGCGTATCCACCGTAGTGGTCCTTCCCGATACCGGTGCCGACGACTGCGTCGCCTTCCTCGAATCCGGTCACGTCGGCACCGACCGCCGCGACTTCGCCGGCAACGTCGACGCCGGGAATCATCGGCATCGCGAACGGTTGGTACGACCCTTCGCGGAAGTAGGTGTCCACCGGGTTGACGCCCGCCGCGGCAACCTCGACGAGCACCTCGTCTGCCGCCGGTTCGGGCGTGTCGATGTCGTCTACCTGAAGTACGTCGCGTCCACCGTGTTCGTGGAATCTGACAGCGCGCATGGCGAGATGTGTGTCCTCATTCGTGATAAAATCGGACACCCCGGCCAGATACGGGGGTGTTCGCATTCGTGACGACTCGCTGAGCGAGGTATCACTGTCCGTGTCACGTGGAGCGCTATCGCTACTAGTGCCAGAGGCGGCGTGCTTCACTGGAGGGCGAGTGTGCGGTGACTCACCGAAGTCCTGCCCCAGCGAGGAAGGCGAGGACACCGGCGACGACACCGAACGTCAGGAGGACCAACAGGATGCGTCGTTGGCGGGGTGTGAGCGGCGCGGGGTGCAGAGACCGTTCGAGCGCGAACCCTAATGCGGTCCCAGTCGCCACGAAGATGACGAGGAGCATCGTTATCTGCCCCGTCATCCACCAAGCGGCGACGCCGAACGAGAGACCGAGGACCATGCCGAGGGCCCAACCGAACCCTCCAGTGTGGCGGCGTTCGTTTGTCTCGGTTCCCATACGCCGAGTACGTCCTTGAGTGACAAACACACACCGGTAGATGCGGGTAATCGAGACTGTACGATTCGGAGACACTACTGGTGGGCACACTTCACGCTCGGAGACGGGTCGAGAGATGTGAGTTCGCGTGTGAGAGACCCGTCTGTGACACCACGCCGTCCGAGCGACGGCAGCCGAACACCGTTGTCACCCGAATTCCATCGGCCGAATGAAAGTATTATTCGACCACCGAGTAAACCCGCGTCCCGTAATTTTCCGAGACAATACTGAACGAGATGGATGGGATTTAAGCGCGTGCCTTCCCCTCCCACGCATGGTAATGAAGCTTCACGAATACCAGGCGAAGAATATCTTCGCAGAGGCAGGGATTCCGGTCCCAGAGTCCCGTCTCGCGTCGTCTGTAGACGAGGTCATGGAGGCGGTCGAGGACATCGGATACCCCGCGGCTATCAAAGCGCAAGTTCACGTCGGTGGGCGTGGCAAGGCCGGCGGTATCAAGATCGCCATGGACGAAGACGAGGCCCGGCAGGCCGCAGAGGACATCCTCGGGATGGACCTCAAGGGCTACACCGTCGAGCAGGTGCTCGTCGAAGCGGGCGTCGACTTCGAGAACGAACTCTACGTCGGTGTCACGATGGACCGGAGCGCGGGCAAGCCCGTCGCGATGGTCTCGACCGAAGGTGGCGTCAACATCGAGGAAGTCGCCGAGGAGAACCCCGACGCAATCGCACGCGAACACGTCGACCCCGCGTTCGGTCTGCACCCGTATCAAGCCCGCAAACTCGTCTTCGACGCGGGCATCCCACGTGACGTGGCCTTCGACGTCGCCTCGTTCCTCTCGACGCTCTACGACCTCTACGAGGCCAACGACGCGTCCGACATCGAAATCAACCCGGTCATGATCACGTCGGACCGCGACGTCGTCGCTGCGGACGCCGTCATGAACATCGACGACGACGCACTCTTCCGCCACGAGGACCTCGCGGCGATGGAAGAAGACTCCTACGAGGACGAACTCGAAGCCAAGGCTGGCGAATACGGCTTCGACTACGTCCGTCTGTCGGGCAACGTCGGTATCATCGGCAACGGTGCCGGTCTCGTCATGACGACGCTCGACCTCGTGGACTACTTCGGTGGCACACCCGCCAACTTCCTCGACATCGGTGGCGGCGCGAAGGCCGAACGCGTGGCGAACGCGTTGGACATGGTCTTCTCCGACGAGAACGTCGACTCCGTCGTCTTCAACATCTTCGGCGGAATCACCCGCGGTGACGAGGTTGCCAAGGGTATCAACGAGGCACTCGAGAGCTTCGACGAGATTCCGAAACCGGTCGTCGTCCGCCTCGCAGGCACGAACGCCGAAGAGGGGATGGAGATTCTGAACACGGAACTCGTACAGGTCGAGGGGACGCTGGAAGACGCTGTCCAGCGTGCTGTCGAGAACGCACAGGAGGTGTCCCAATGAGTATTTTCGTCGACGACGACACGCGCGTAGTTGTACAGGGTATCACCGGTGGGGAAGGCCGCTTCCACACCCAGCAGATGATGGAGTACGGCACGAACGTCGTCGCCGGTGCGGTCCCCGGCAAGGGCGGGCAGGAAGTCGAAGGTGTTCCCGTCTACGACACCGTCTCCGAAGCAGTCGAAGAGGAAGACGCAAACGCGTCTGTCGTGTTCGTCCCGCCGGCGTTCGCTGGCGACGCCATCTTCGAGGCACTCGACACGGACCTCGACCTCGTCGTGGCCATCACCGAGGGCGTCCCGACGCAGGACATGGCCAAGGTGAACAAGCGCCTGTCCGAAGTCGACACGCGCCTCATCGGCCCCAACTGTCCGGGTATCATCACGCCCGGCGAGGCCAAACTCGGCATCCTCCCCGGCAACATCTTCGAAGAGGGGAACGTCGGTCTCGTCTCGCGCTCCGGTACGCTCACGTACCAGGTCGTCTCGAACCTGACCGAGCGCGGCATCGGTCAGACCACCGCCATCGGTATCGGCGGCGACCCAATCATCGGCACGTCGTTCGTCGACGCCCTCGAAGCGTTCGAGAACGACCCCGACACGCACGCCGTCGTCATGTGCGGTGAGATTGGTGGCGAAGACGAAGAGCAGGCGGCGAAGTTCATCGCCGAGAACATGGACACGCCCGTCGCTGGCTTCATCGCCGGCCGCACGGCACCGCCGGGCAAGCGCATGGGTCACGCCGGCGCTATCGTCTCCGGGTCCGGGACCGGCACGGCAGAGTCCAAAATCAACGCCCTGAACGACGCGGGCGTCCCCGTCGGCGACACCCCGAACGAAGTCGCCGACCACATCGAAGACTTCCTCTAAGTCTTCGGACTCACTTCTCGATTTTTCCACCTCGAAGAGCGACGCGGCCGGCACGTTTACTGTCAACCAACCCACATCATTTCCATGGTAGATACGTTCGTCCGAAAACAGCGAATCAAACCGGGAAAGACGGATGCGGTGTTCGAGTGGGTCGACGAGTTGCGCACAGAAGCACGAGAAGACAGAGACGGCGTCCGTGCGATTTGGGACGAAGAGACCCTCCAGACGCTCTCACTGTTCGTCGAGTACGGGGACGAGTACGACTACCTCGTGTGGTACATCGAGGCTGAAGACTTCGAACAGTTGGTCGAAGCGAGAGCGAAATCGACACATCCGCTTCACGAACTCGAAGACGAACTGATGGAGACGCTCCTCGAAGACCCGACCGAAGCGGGGTCGTTCGAACCGTTGTTTCACGGCGTCAATCCCGACCGGTCGACCGAGTTCGTCGTCCAGTAGGACGGTGGCCCGCCCGCACAGGGCGTCTCGACCCGGCTACCGATGCAATCTCGTCCCACAGAATCCACACCGCACGCTCTCGACTGTGTTCGGGACGCTACACTCTGGACACGTGGTCATCTTCTCTCGCGACTTCTCCTGTGCCGTTCGTAGAAACGTCGTTGGGTCGACTGTCGTCCCTGTGCCGTCGATATCTTCGTCGAGTCTGTCGAGGACGCGTTCGACGAGGGCGTCGTTTCGCATGCTGTCGAGGACACGGACGAACCCGACGAACAGGAGCGACGGCGCAACGATGCAGAACCCTGCGACGAGGAGTCGGAGACCAATATCCATGTGGATTGCTAGCGTTCAACAGCTGTATCGTTGCCGCTCGCATCGAAACTGGGAGAACCGAGCGAGGCTCCATATATTATCGGTGATGATATTCAGATGCACGGATTTATCCGCTCCATTCCGGTTAGTCTCGCTAATGGACGAAACTGTCGTTGTAGGGGGCATGCCGTCCCCACGTAATGCGATTACGACGCCAGCGACGCTGCGGTTCTCCTCTTCGATGCGTCTGCGTGACGCGCACGTCTCGACTGATATTACAGCTGAGTATCAAAATCGGAACTTTACGGGCTACCGTACGCACTCGATTGACCGACAGCGACCACCTGCTGGTGCATAACGATGCGCGTGGACGAAATCATGACAGAGGATGTGGCGACTGTCGGATTGAACACCAGCGTCGCCGATTGTGCGCGTCTGATGCTCAGTAAGGGCGCTGGGAGCGTCGTCGTGAGTACAGACGGTGGACCGGCGGGAATCGTCACTGAATCCGACGTACTCCGCGCGGGTGTCGCGAGTGGCAAACCGTTGGCGGAGATTCCGACGCGAGCAATCATGTCGAACCCGATAAAGTGGGTTCGTCCGGACTCGACGAGTCGTGTCGCCGCCCAGAAGATGCGCGACGGGCGCGTCAAGAAACTGGTCGTCGTCGACGGCGCGGAGATGGTCGGTATCATCACGGCCACCGACATCGCTTTTCACATCTCTGACGTCGCCCGGGGCGTCGGCCAGATGGTCGAACTCAAAGAGAAGTGGGAGTCGGACCGGAGATTCAGATAACTGTTACCGTCCCGCACGGCGAAGGATTGATACTGTTCACCGGCATCTAGCCCTTACCTGTGCGCGAGAGAGTAGCCTCGGTTCGCGACCGCGTGTGGACGGGAATCGAGCGAGCATTCGCGGCGGACCACACGCCCCACGAAATCGCCGCGAGTTTCGCCTTCGGTGTGTTCGTCGTGGCGATGCCGACCGCAGGCACTGCAATTGCACTCTTCGCCCTCATTGCATACTTCGTCGAGCGCGCGAGCAAACTCGCACTCGTCGCGACGCTCGTCGTGTTCAACCCACCGGTCAAGTGGGCCGTCTACGGCGCGAGTTTCTGGCTGGGTTCGTACCTCCTCGGTCCCGTTCCCGGTGCTACTGTCGCCGACGTATCGCTCGACTCGGGCGTCGATATCGTCCTTCGGCAACTCCTCGGCAACGCGATTCTCGCCGTCGCCCTCGCCGTCCTCGGATACGCGGTCGTCCTCCAGATTGCACACGTCTACCGTCGGCGTACGTTCTCCACCCCAGAACTCGTGCCGGCAGACGATTAGAAACATATCAGTCTTCGATACAATTTCTCCACACGACGCCGAGTCGTGAAACCCTACCAGAACGTACCGTAACCCGATTTGACACACATCTTGTCGTTATTTTGGTGTAGTTCTGTCTGCGGTGAAATACGCTTATGTGTAATTGCATTGTTATATTATTTATGCGCAGTGATAGCATAACGCACAGCCTGTCGAGGCCACCAGAGAGTGCGGGCCGGCGACTGAACCGACGAGCGGTGCTGAAGACGGCGGCCATCGGAATCGGGGGGTCGGCGTTCACACTTCCAACCGTCGTGGGGTCCGTGAGTACCCAGACCGAGTCGTCGCCAATGCACACGCTGATGATTACGGCAAACGGGCCTGTCGACTACGATTTCACCGTGAACGGGACGCTCGAAGCCGACACGAGATTCGGGGACTTCTCGGCGGATTCCGACGACACGGTGTTCGACCCCGATGGGCCGGCCAACGTGGGGGCACGCGACGAAACCGGTCCACGGCCCGAAGATGCGGGCGAGAACAACTTCCTCGGCGACCGGTTCCGCGTGGTCGGGTACGTCCAGCGGCTGGACGTCGAACCCGAACCGGGGTCCGACGCGTACGTGTATCTCGACGAATTCCTCTCGAGTCCGTACGAACCACAACGACAGGGGTTCGTCCTCGGGAGAGAGCGAACGATTATGATTACTGCGAACGGGCCCACCGAGTACGAACTGCTGGTCGAGGGTGACCTCGTCCCGGACACCGAAGGAGGCGACTTCGCTGCGGATTCAGACGACGTACCGACAGACAACGGTGACGGGACGATGACTGCTGCCGACACGACGGGACCACGACCCGCAAACGCCGGAGGAAGCAACTTCCTCGGTGACCGATACCGCTTCAGTGGGTCCGTCGAGAGGTTAAATCTCGGTTACGACGTGTCGCAGTATCAGGTCAACGTCTACCTTGACGAACAGAACATGGACCCGTCCGACGTGGTTCACGACATCTGAGTCGCGTCTTTTTCAGTCGGTGTGAGTGGTGGAGTAGATGAGAATCTCGCTCGTACCGCCACGCAGTGTTCGGGAGGTAATTCGTCGTGAACAGCGGGTGAACAGATTTGAACCTCACTCGCTCCTTGCAGTCGCTCGCTGGTTCAAATCTGCCCCGCGGCACGATTACACGCGACGCATAGCACCGAGCACACGCTACGCGGTGCTTGGGAGGTAATTCGCCGCGAGAAAGTAGTGGGTTGGGGCAGATTTGAACTGCCGGCCTCCTCCATGTCAAGGAGGTGTCATAACCAGACTAGACCACCAACCCGGTGTTGCGAACATCGTCGAACTCCGAAAGCGTGGGAAGTGTAGTGGGTTGGGGCAGATTTGAACTGCCGGCCTCCTCCATGTCAAGGAGGTGTCATAACCAGACTAGACCACCAACCCGGTTACGGTGCTTCCCACGCCCGTTCGGACGCATCTCTCCGTTGTCCGGGGGTACAATTTAAGCTTTCGAATCGGACCACGTGCGGCGATTCCCAGCACAGTGCACTCCCACCGTCTCACGCCGCCGATTCGGTCTGTGTGAAACCCTCCAGTGGCGGCGATTTTCGCCAGCCCGACACCCTTAAGTCAATGTACGAATTTGTACATTGTATCTCGAACACGTACACTGGTGATTATCAATGCAAGGTTACATCGAACGCGTCACTGCTGGTTCTGACTTGAGCGTCGAGGAGGCGCGAGACGCCGCGCGCGCCGTCTTCGAAGAGGCGACGGAGGCGCAAATCGGCGCTCTGCTCACTGCGCTTCGGGCGAAAGGAGAGACCGAAGCCGAAATCGCCGGGTTCGCACAGGGGATGCGCGACGCCGCGTTGACTATCGACCCGTCACGTGACCCACTCGTGGACACCTGCGGAACCGGCGGCGACGACTACAACACCATCAACGTCTCGACGACGAGTGCACTCGTGGCCGCCGGCGCGGGTGCCGCGGTGGCCAAGCACGGAAACTACTCCGTCTCTTCGTCTTCTGGGAGTGCCGACGTGCTCGAAGTCGCCGGCGTCGACGTCGAAGCGGACCCCGAATCGGTCGAACGGTGTATCGACGACAACGGTGTCGGATTCATGCTCGCTCCCGTGTTCCACCCCGCGATGAAAGCCGTCATCGGCCCGCGGAAGGAACTCGGTATGCGGACCATCTTCAACGTGCTCGGCCCCCTGACGAACCCCGCGGGTGCAGACGCACAGGTTCTCGGTGTCTACGACCCGGACCTCGTTCCCATGATTGCCAACGCACTCTCGCACATGCCCGTCGAACGCGCCCTCGTCGTCCACGGGTCCGGAATGGACGAAATCGCCCTCCACGACGCGACTACCGTCGCCGAAGTCGACGGCGACGACGTCGTCGAGTACACGCTCACGCCTGCTGACCTCGGTCTCGAACAGGCCCCAATCGACGCCGTCGCTGGCGGGTCGCCACAGGAGAACGCCCGCGACCTCGAAGGAATCCTCTCCGGGGACGTCACCGGTGCCAAGCGTGACCTCATCCTCGCCAACGCGGGCGCGGCCATCTACGTCGCCGACCTCGCAGACTCGCTCGAAGAGGGGGTCGACGTCGCGCGCGACGCCATCGATACCGGGTCCGCAGCAGCGAAACTCGACGCACTCCGGGAGGCGTGAGATGACCCGTGTGAAAATCTGCGGAGTCACCACCGAGACCGACCTCGACGTCGTCGCGTCTGCCTGTGCGGACGCTGTCGGTACTATCTGCGACGTGCCCGTCGATACCCCGCGTGAGGTGACGCCGACCCGCGCTCGCGAACTGTTCGACTCGGCACCGCCGTTCCTCTCGACGGTCCTCGTGACGATGCCCGACTCGGTCGCCCGCGCTCGCGAACTCGTGGCCGAAGTCCGCCCCGACGTCCTCCAACTGCACGCCGATTTCTCGGCAGACGAACTCACCGCGCTCCGATACGAGCGTGTCCGCGTCGTTCCCGTCGTGGAAGCGACGAACCTGTCGCGTGCGCGCGCCATCGCACCCGCCGTCGACGCGATTCTCGTCGACACCCCATCCGACTCGGGTGCCGGTGGAACCGGACAGACGCACGATTGGGAGGCCACACAGGAACTCGCGGACGCAGTCGACGTTCCCGTGATTCTCGCCGGCGGGTTGACGCCGAACAACGTCGCCGACGCGGTTCGGACTGTCTCTCCTGACGGTGTCGACGTCGCCAGCGGCGTCGAATCCTCCGGCGGCGTGAAAGACCACGACGCGATTCACACCTTCGTCAGCGAGGCCAAGGCCGCCTGTCGGGACGGCGAGAACCACGAGGAGGTGCCCGCGTGACACGACCAGAGACTGCCCGCGACACCTTCGCCGAAGAACTCGCCGACTACGACGAACCCGTCGTCACGCACCTCGTGACCGACCTCGACGTGGACATCGACCCACTCGCCGCGTACACCGCACTCGCCGACCGGAGCGACTACGGGTTCCTCCTGGAGAGCGCAGAGAAAGTCTCGTCCAGCAACCCGCAAGGGGCGTTCTCGTCGCCTGCGGCCACCGCCGACTCGCACGCACGCTTCTCGTTCGTCGGGTACGACCCCGAAGCAGTCGTCACGGTCGGCCCAGATGGAACCGAGGTGACCGACCTCGGCGGCCCAGCGGCGTCGTTTATCCGTGATGCCGAGGGCGACGTACTCGACTCGCTTCGCGGCGCACTCCCGGACCTCCCGCGCGTCAACTTCCCCGAGCGGGACCGCCAGACGCTCACCGGCGGACTGGTCGGCTTCCTCGCCTACGAGGCCGTCTACGACCTCTGGTTGGACGAAGTCGGCCGCGACAGACCCGACACGGACGACCCGGACGCCGAGTTCGTGTTGACGACCCGGACGCTCGCGTTCGACCACGTCGAAGACACGGTGAAACTCGTCTGTACGCCGGTCGTCACCCCGGACGACGACTCCACGGACGTGTACGACGCCGTCGTCGACGAAGTCGAGGCCGTCGCAACGGCACTCGAATCTGCAGACGACCCCGTCCTCGGTGGGTTCGAGCGAACCGACGAGGAAGCAGGGTCACGTGCGTCCTACGAGGCCGCAGTCAGGAAGACCAAAGAACACGTCCGCGACGGCGACATCTACCAAGGAGTCCTCTCGCGCACCCGGAAACTCCGTGGACAGGTCGACCCAGTCGGTCTGTACGCCTCGCTCCGTGAGGTCAACCCTTCCCCCTACATGTACCTGCTCCGCCACGGCGACCGGCGCGTCGTGGGGGCGAGTCCCGAGACGCTGGTCTCGGTGCGCGGCGAACGCGTCGTCGTCAACCCAATCGCCGGCACGTGCCCCCGCGGGTCTGGACCAGTCGAGGACCGTCGCCTCGCCGGCGAACTCCTCGCTGACGCCAAGGAACGCGCCGAACACACGATGCTCGTGGACCTCGGCCGCAACGACGTGCGCCGGGTCTCGACGCCCGGGAGCGTCCGCGTCGAAGAGTTCATGAGCGTCATCAAGTACAGCCACGTCCAGCACATCGAATCGACCGTCTCCGGGTCACTCGACGCCGACTACGACTCTTTCGACGCCACCCGAGCGACGTTCCCCGCAGGGACGCTCACCGGTGCCCCGAAGGTCCGCGCGATGGAGATTATCGACGACCTCGAAGACGAACCTCGCGGCGTCTACGGCGGTGGCGTCGGTTACTACTCGTGGACCGGCGACGCCGACATGGCAATCGTCATCCGGACCGCGACAGTCGAAACCGACGGCCACGAAGACGAGATAACCGTCCGCGCCGGCGCGGGCATCGTCGCCGACTCCGACCCCGCCTCGGAGTACGACGAGACCGAACAGAAGATGGGCGGCGTCCTCGAAGCGGTTCGGCGAATCGAGTACGAACCCTCGGACACCGAGGACGAACCAGCGGACTCAGAGGCCGAAGCGACGGGGGTGACCCGATGACGCGTCTCGTCGTCGTCGACAACTTCGACTCGTTCACGTACAACCTCGTGGAGTACTTCTCCGAACAGACAGTCGATGGCGAACCACTCGACATCGAGGTTCGAAAGAACACCGCGTCACTCGACGAGATTCGCGCCCTCGACCCCGACGCCATCGTCATCTCGCCGGGGCCGGGACACCCGAAGAACGACCGCGACGTGGGCGTGACGAACGAGGTACTCACAGAACTCTCGACAGAGATTCCGACGCTCGGGGTCTGTCTCGGCCTCGAAGCGGCAGTCTACGCCTACGGCGGCACAATCGGTCACGCACCGTCGCCGATTCACGGGAAGGCGTTCCCCATCGACCACGACGGCAGCGGCGTCTTCACGAACCTCGAAGCAGGGTTCCACGCAGGTCGCTACCACTCGCTCGTCGCCACCGAAATCCCCGACTGTTTCGACGTGACGGCGACCACCGACCACGAGGGTGAGTCGCTCGTGATGGGTGTGCGGCACCGAGACTACCCGATAGAGTGCGTCCAGTTCCACCCAGAGAGCGTCCTCACTGGGTCGGGACACGGCGTCGTCAGAAACTTCTTGTCTGCTGTCGCTGGGTTCGACGTGGCGTAGTCGAGACGTAGACGCCGACGCCCACAGTCCAAACGCCCAGAGTCGGGGCGTCGTCGCTGGTTCTCTGCTCAGAGGACGTTGATGCCGAAGAACGACAGCAAGAGCAACACGGCGATGATGACCGCCGCGATGGTGACGAGTCGCCACGCGATTTTCAACACCATTCGGCCGACGAGGACGACGACGCCGACGGCGATGACTACTAACAACAGTTGTCCGAGTGGACCGGCGAAGAACCCGCCGAGTTGCAACGGTACGAGGACGAGGGGGGAAAGTACCATACCCGAATATGGTACCGGCGAGGCGAATAAGTTTGTGGCACGATACCGTCGCGCGTTTTCGGCCGCGTTCGACCGCCCGAAACTGCGGATTTTAGCCCCTTCACGCACGGGGAATTACCCAACATACGAATTCTGATACTTCTTGAGGCTCGTTCAGTCAGGAGTTCCTTTATATTCGTCACTCGAATGCGGGACACACCCCCATGTGACAGTTTCAGCGCCCGTTCGTCCCCCCTCGCGTTCTACTGCATATCGCCACGTTGTAATGCGATTATACGACGCATTATTTCACTTCCGCTCCGCTCTGACTACCGTTATGTGCTCTGGTCACCTCTAGAAAAAATGTGCGTTTCGGACCCGGTCGTTCGCCTTCCTCAAAACTGCACAAAATGTGATAGTTTCGGGGGTGAAACGCCCCGGAGTCCGAAGCCTTAACCGACCACGCCCCACACACCAATATCGTCACAATGAGCGGAACTTCACGAAGTCTACGACACACCGATGCCCCGACACGAGTCGGGCAGGAGGGACAGTAAGATGAGCGACGCAGAACTCTCCACCGACGAACTCGTCCTGCCGGTCAAACGGACCGAAGGCGAGACGCTCGCGGAACGGATGACCGGAAATGCCTACAACAACATCCTGCCCGCGCGTTATCTTCGCAAGGACGCCAACGGCGACCTCATCGAGACACAAGAGGACCTCTTCCCGCGCGTCGCGAAGAACATCGCCCTCGCAGAGGCCGTCTTCGAGGCCGAACAGCGCGACATCGAGATTACCGTCACACCCGACCTCGTCAAGCCCGACCACCCGCGGCGCGACGAACTCGCCGAAGAAGTCTTCGGCAAGGGTGTCACCGCCGACGACACGGACGCCGAGGCGACCCTCTCTATCTACAACGTCAACAAGTTCGCCTACGAGACGCTCGTCCCCAAACTTCCCGAGGAAGTTCGTGACGTCGTCGTCGAAAAGCGCGAGGAGTTCCAGGACATGATGGAACAACTCTCGTTCATGCCGAACTCGCCGACCCTGATGAACGCTGGCGACGAACTCCAGCAACTCTCGGCGTGTTTCGTCGACTCACCTGGCGACGACATCACCGACATCCACCAGACCGCGAAGGAGGCCGCAGAGGTCTTCCAGTCCGGCGGTGGCATGGGCTACGCGTTCTGGAAACTCCGCCCCTACGGCGACGCAGTCGGTTCGACCGGCGGTATCGCCTCCGGCCCCATCACGTTCATGCGGACGTTCGACCAGATGTGTGAGACCATCGCGCAAGGTGGTGCCCGCCGCGGCGCACAGATGGGCGTCATGCGCGTCTCCCACCCCGACATCATCCAGTTCCTCCACGCGAAGAACAAGGACGTCTCGCTCGCGCACACGCTGCGCCTGAACGACCCCGACGACTTCACGCACACGAAGTTCGCCGACGCTCTCGAAGAGGCACGCGAACTCATCGACGAGGACGGGCGCGTCCCCAAGCACCTCCGCAACGCCGTCGAAGGCCACCTCTCGAACTTCAACATCTCTGTCGGTATCACCGACGGCTTCATGGAAGCGCTGTACAACGACGAGGAGTTCGTCTTCACGAACCCGCGCACGGAAGAACCACACGTCGCCACGCCCGAGACCAAAGAAATCTACGAGATGTTCGGTCTCGGCGAGTACGTCGAAGTCGGCGAAGTGCTGTCCATCCCCGCGGTCAAAATCTGGGACCAGATTATCGACGGTGCGTGGGAGAACGGCGAACCCGGCGTCGTCTACCTCGAACGCGCGAACAAGGAACACTCCTTCGACGTCGAGAAACACCCCGACCACCGCATCCTCGCGACGAACCCGTGCGGCGAGCAACCACTCGAAGAGTACGAGGCGTGTAACCTCGGCCACATCAACCTCTCGACGCTCGTCGACACCGAGTCGCCCGACTGGCGCGTCTGGTACGACCAGCACGGTGACGAGTACGACGACCTGTCGGCCGCCGTCGACGCCTTCCTCGAAGACGCCGTCGACTGGGGCGAGTTCGACTACCGCATCGAGAACGGGACGCGCTTCCTCGAGAACGTCGTCACGATGTCGGACTTCCCGGTCGAGAAGATAGAAGAGAAGGTCCGCGAACTCCGGAAGATTGGCCTCGGAATCATGGGCCTCGCGCAACTCTACATCCAACTCGGCGTCCGCTACGGCTCCGACGAAGGAAACGAGATTGCGCGCCAACTCATGACCCACATCAACCACCAGTCCAAGTGGGCCTCGCACGAACTCGCCGAAGAACGCGGGTCGTTCGAGGCGTGGGACGACTCCAAGTACGCAAACCCGACCGAGTACCGCGAGTGGTTCGAACACCACACCGGCCAGTCCGCCGACGACTGGGAGGACGGCTTCCCCATCCGGAACCACAACACGACGACCATCGCCCCGACGGGCACCACCTCGATGGTGTCGAACACCACCGGTGGCTGTGAACCCATCTACAACGTCGCCTACTACAAGAACGTCTCCGACGACGTGCAGGGCGACGAGATGCTCGTCGAGTTCGACGACTACTTCCTCCGCGTGCTGGAGGCCAACGACATCGACGTCGAGGCCGTCAAGCGCGAGGCGCAAGAACAGATGGCCAACAACGAGTTCGACGGCGTCTCCTCGCTCTCGTCGGTTCCGGACGCCATCTCCGAACTGTTCGTCGTCACGGCCGACCTGACCGGTCTCGAACACGCGAGCGTCCAGTGTGCGCTCCAGAAGGGCGTCGACTCCGCCATCTCGAAGACGTGTAACTTCCCGAACAGTGCCTCGAAAGAGGACATGGACGAAGTCTACCGCTACATCTACGACCACGGCGGCAAGGGCGTCACCGTCTACCGCGACGGCACGCGCTCGAAGCAGGTGCTCACGACGCGCGCGAAGAACACCGAGTTCTCCGACGACGAAGAGGCCGCCGAGGCCATCGTCTCGCAGATTCGCGACGTGTTCGGCGACGTGGAAGCGTTCCTCGAGAGCGAAGAGGCCGCAGACCTCATCGGCAGCGAACTCGAACTCGCCTTCGCCGACTCGCCCAGCGACGTCGGCAAGAAGCGCCCCCGTCCGGACGTGCTCTACGGCGTCACCCAGCGCATCGACACGGGCTACGGGAAACTCTACGTCAACATCAACGAAGACGAGGACGGCGAACCGTTCGAACTGTTCGCCAACATCGGCAACTCCGGTGGCTTCACGGCGTCCTTCACCGAGGCACTCGCCAAGACTGTCTCCACGTCGCTCCGCTCGGGCGTCGACCCCGAAGAGATTGCGAACGAACTGAAGGGTATCCGCAGTCCGAAGGTCGCCTGGGACAAGGGTGAACAGATCAACTCCATCCCGGACGCCATCGGCACCGCGATGCGCCGCTACCTCAACGGCGACATCGACAAGGGCTACCCGCGCCAGAAGAACCTGACCGAAGTCGAAGCTGAGGCCGCAGAGGCCGAGGGAACCGACACCGACGGTGGCGTCGCCGTCGACGCCGGTTCCGACGACTCGACCGAACCCAAGCAGGACGCGACTGCCGACCTGCTTGCGGCCGGTGAGAGCCCCGAGTGTCCCGAGTGTGGTGAGATGAACCTCTACTACTCCGAAGGCTGTAAGACCTGCCAGAACTGCGGCTGGTCCGAGTGCTGAACGGGTAGGCACGGTCCGGTCGACTGACCGGCTATCAATCGATTTCTTTTCTCGACTCGTCGCTCGGTACGCTCGACCGAGAAGTAGCATCGCTGGGCGTTCCGCAAGCGTTGCGGCCACCGTGACGCGAGCGAGACAGTGTCGTCACCTTCGTCGACTCACCGTGAATGACGCTGGCTGGGCGTGTCTCGGCCGTGCTGACGACGGGCGTTCGACTCACACGCCTTCTGGTCGTCGCTGTGTCCCCTCACGTCAAGAGGAGCGGACGTGCGCGACTGGCATAGCCAGACCGGCGGTCGGGAGACGACTCAGTCACGACGACAGTGAAGACAGTCATGACTCTCGCTGCGCTGTCACGCTTCTCGCTGGTCGTCTGGAGTTTCAGTCGAGGTGGTCGGACTCTGACACTCAGTCGTGAGTCAGGAGCGCTCGTGTGGACGTACCTGCTGTCCATCGGAGCGCGTGGTCGTCGAGAGAACAGTGACGAACTCAGCCAACGGTGCGACTCGTCTGTCTGGACACGACTGAGTCGTCTCAGCGTCGCACGGTGTGACCTGCTCGACTCGACTCTGTGGCCGATAGTGAGCCACGACATTCGGTAGAAGTTCGGTGACACATCTTACTGAGTCGAACACACAGTTACCCGCCAGTCACCGATGCAGCTGGCGCATCAGACGAGCGCTGTCGCTGTCTGTGTGGCGTCGAAAGAATGGAAAAGGGCCGGGAAGGTCCCGGTGGTTAGTGAGCGTCGTTAGTCGCGGCGGACTGCGAGGAGCGCAGCGGCGACGAGGGCGACGAGGGCGACAACAACACCGAAGCCGGGCGTCTGAGACTCGGTCGTCTCTTCAGCCGCGGTGGTGGTTGCCTCGGTGGTTTCCTCGGTCGTTTCCTCAGTCGTCTCTTCGGTGGTCTCCTCAGTCGTCTCTTCAGTCGTTTCCTCGGTGGTTTCCTCGGTGGTCTCCTCCGTGGTCTCGACTGCTTCGACGACGTTGCCGTCTGCCTCAACTTCGTCAGCTTCGCCACCGGAGACAGTCACGAGGAACGTGTCGCCGAGGTTCTGCTCACTGAAGTCGAAGTCCGTGGAGAACGTGTTGTTCTCGGAGACGACGACGGTCGCCGTCTTGAGGAAGCGCGGCTGGGTGTCGCCGTCGGACTTGATGCGGACGGTGAGTTCCGTACCGGGCGCGACGTTCGAGGTACCAGAGACAGTCTGGTTCTCAGCGTTCGTCACGTTGATCGGGTCGGCGTCCGTGTCGTGCTCGCCCTCGATGTGCTCGTAGGAGTCCATCATGGTGACGTTGTCCTCAACGAGTGCGAGGTTGCTAGAGACGTCGTCCTCACCGACGAGCTTGAATTCGACGTTGAATGCGTCGTCGTCTTCGAGCGTCGCGGCGGGGTCGTTGGAGTCGTAGACACCGTCGTCGTCGGAGTCACGGACTGCGTCGATTTCGTCCGTGTTGAAGACGACGAAGTAGGTGTCGTTGTCACCGTCAGCGACGACAGAGGCGTCGCTCACGTTGAGAATCTTGGGGTCACGGTTCGGACCAGGGTTGGTCTGGTTGATGGTGAGACGGTAGGAATCGTCGTAACCGTTCGAGGTTGCGAAGAAGTTCGGCGTCTCGTCGTCCTGAGCGCCCGTGAAGCCTTCGAGGCCGGGGGCGACAATCTGGACGATGACCTTGTCGCCGAAGGCGATCTGGTCGTCCTGCGTGAGTTCGCTGTCTTCGAGTGCCGCGTTCACGTCGTCGAGGTCCTTGAAGCTCGCGCTGCCAGCTGCCGTCCAGGTCTGGACGGTCTGGACGCCAGCTTCCTCGATGACGAGGGTTGCGACGTTGTCTGCGTCACCAGCCGACCGACCGGTGCGGACTTCGAGGTCGTAGTCACCGGAGTCGATGAGGTCGGAGGTGTTGTTCGTGATGTCGGTTGCGTCGTCGCCAGTCGTCAGGATGTCGTCGTCGCTGTCGTCAACGTCGAAGACAGTGTCCACGTTGTTGTTGGTGGATTCGGAACTGTCCCAGAGGAGGATGACTTCGCCGTCGGAGTCGCCGTCCTCAACGGTGACGTTAGCCAGGTAACCCTGTTCTTCCGTACCGATGGTGACGGTTGCGATGTCAGTGTTGTCGAGCGAGACAGGAATCGCGAAGACGTCACCACGCTGGTCGGTGACGACGCTGGTCGCGAAGTCAGCCGAGCCGTCTGCGGCTTCCGAGATGGTAACCGTGTCGGACTCGACGCTGACGCCGGAGCCTTTGTCGACAACTTCGACCGTGTAGTCGCCGGTGTCGATGTCTTCAGCCGTGACGTTGATGTCGAAGTCGTATTCACCCTGGCCGTCGAGTTCGACTTCGCCAGTGGAGAATTCTTCGTCGCCATCATCGTCGAGGACGTTGACTTCGATAATGCGTTCGCCCGCGTTCGAGGAGGCCGTACCCTCGATGGATTCCTCGTCGGTGATGTTCAGGTCGTCGACAGTGACGTCGAGGCCGAGGTCACGGACCTGGACCTTCTCAACGACGGAACCGCCGAAGGAGACGTTGTAGCGCTCCGTCTCGCGGTCGGTCGTGTCGAACGTGTAGACAGCGGACGTCGCGCCGGTGGAACCGGAGCGGAAGAAGCCTTCGTTGTCGTCCTGGCTGTCGTCGGACTCGATGGAGACCGAGACGTCAAGCGTGTCGTTCGTGACGGCAACCGTTTCGCCCTGGTATGCGTCGGTGGTGCCGATAGTACCAGCGTCGCCGTCAACCGTCACGGTTGCGACGGTAACGGTCGCGTTTTCGTCGCCGTCGAGACCGGTGACAGAGTTCCCGTCAGTGTCCTCGACATCTTCGAGGTTGACTTCGAGGTCACCAGTGAGGAGGGAGGACGTCTGTGCAACGACCTGACCCTTGTTGTTCTGGGTGTAGGTCGCGCTAACTGGGCTCTCGTCCTGGTAGAGCTGGATGGTGTTCGTGTCAACGACTTCCTCGGAGAACGACAGTTCGAGGACTGCCTGTCCACCGGGCTGTTCGTAGTGAACTGCCGAGATGAGCTCAGGCGATTCACCGTCGTCGATGGTGACAGAGGCACCCTGATCGTCGGATTCGGATGCGTCGTCGACGTTAGTGACGACACCAACAGTGTAGGTGCCGCCGGCAACGCCGCTGACGTCAACGGACTCATTGAGTTCCGTTGCGGTGCCGAGGGAGCTGTTTACAGTGTTCGGTTCGCCTGCGTCGAAGTTGCCGTTACCGTTCGTGTCGACATACGCTGTCGCGTTGTCTTCGGTTCCGGCGAGCGTCGCGTTCACAAGCACCGTGTCGCCAGACGCGGTACCAGTGACGTTAGTCGCAGCCGCAGCAGCAGTTCCCGAAAGCGCGACGGTCCCGGCGAAAACCGAGAAGACCATCAGCGCAGCGAGAAGTACTGCACGGATTTGCTTATTGCGTGTCATTGTTGATTTGATGGGTGTTGCAGTCGGGGACATCGTTTTCGTCGACCCTCGGACGTAACCAAGCCGGGGATGAACCCGGGCCGAGGCGGGGTACTCACAGATGCCTCCATGGGCAGGGGTACGGTTGGACCTGTTGAGCCTTCGCGGTAAATACTTTGTGTGATTGAACTCTCACGGAACGTTAACATACGTGAGGTACAGACGCCGAGAAGGGGATATAACCCACAAAGCATTTATGTGGGAATCTATTCAATAGAAAGCGCGTGCGCACGCAACCTTGGGTAGGAACGACGCTCCCGGTTCGCCGGGAGCGAACTCGTTCTCGACGACACAACATTTCGAGCGATTGCGCTCTCTGACGGCCGGTTGGTGCCCGTGTTTGTTCTGCGCGACGGCCCGCGCGCGACGGGAGTCGCTTTCGACGTTAGACACGTAGGAGCGTATTCAATAGTTCTCGCGCGCCCGCACGCGAGAGTGATAAAACAGACGTTCCGTTGTAATCTGTTGCTACCGATGGCACATCTGACCCTCATCGAGCTCGCCCGGCGGCGCAGAGACGCCAGATCGACCCCCCAATTTTGGATTAGGTAATCCAACTGAGACATTTGGGGTGACCTTCAGGACTTAAAGACAGTATAAAGAGTATATTAATCGATGATATCTACCGTGTAACATCCCATTAATTTGGCACCCATCTTTAAGTAACCCCAGAGTAACCAATCGATTAGACACACCGCGACGGAAACCGGGCAGGGAGCGAGGGGTCGACCCCTCCTCGTGCGACACAGAGCGCACCAGTGCGTCCGGCATCAACCGTACCGTCCGGGTGTCGGACAACCAATGCAACTCAAAAATCTCTTCACAGAAGACCGTGCAGTCAGTCCAGTCATCGGGGTCATCCTGATGGTTGCAATCACCGTCATCTTGGCGGCCGTCATCGGGACGTTCGTCCTCGGTCTCGGTGACCAAGTGAGCGAGACGGCACCGCAGGCGAGTTTCAGCTTCGATTACGATAGTGGCACTACCGGTAATAACTTCACAATCACTCACGAAAGTGGTGAAGCGATTCCTGCTAGCCAGTTGAACATTACTGGAGACAATATTTCATCTGCGTCGTTCACCGCTGGTGCTGACAACAAAGTTAGTGCAGGCGAGTCAGCAGTTATTAGTCCTGATGCAGCATTCGCCGATGGAGACACCGTCCGCATCGTCTGGACCTCTGAAAGTGGTAGTACTTCATCCACCCTCCAGAAGTGGACCTACAACGGATAAATGAATTTCAAACAACTCCTCGCTGACGACGACGCGGTGTCGCCGGTTATCGGTGTCATCCTGATGGTTGCGATTACCGTCATCCTCGCTGCCGTCATCGGGACGTTCGTCCTCGGCCTCGGTGACCAAGTCAACCAAACATCGCCGCAAGCAAGCTTTGGCTTCGATTATAACGGCACGGCACTCACGGTAACGCACGAAAGTGGGACGTCGATTGATGCCAACCTCGTTAACGTCAGTTCGACGGTGGCGCTGAACGACTCCTCTGGATCACCCCTCGTAGGTGCAAGCGCGAAGACCGGCACTTGGAATTCAATCACTGGTGACAGTGAAATCACAGCAGGCAAGAGCGCCACCGTTATTGAACAGAACTCCGGTGACCTCGCCAATGCGACGGTCCGCATCGTCTGGACCTCTGAGGGAGGCTCGAACTCCGCCACCCTCCAGAAGTGGAGCGGACCGAACGCCTAAGCAGGAAGCAACTCTTTCCGTCACCCGTTTTCTTCGATAACTAACCCCGGTAGCTTTAGGTTCAATTATGCTGAATATTCAGAAGAGCGTACATTCAGTAATTATGAACTTCAAAGACTTACTCACAGACGACGACGCGGTATCGCCAGTCATCGGGGTTATCCTGATGGTAGCAATTACGGTCATCTTGGCGGCCGTCATCGGGACGTTCGTCCTCGGTCTCGGTGACCAAGTGAGCGAGACCGCTCCGCAGGCGTCTTTCTCGTTCGACTTCCAGGACACTGACGGCGGCCAAGACGTGTTCACGGTGACCCACGAAAGCGGTGAATCAATCGTGGCGTCGAGCATCTCGCTCAAGTCCAACCAGAACTACTCTGTGACGAACGCCCCCAACAACAACGGAACGTCGAACGCTTTCACTGAGTGGGGCTATGCCGCAGACGACAAAATCTCTGCCGGTACGTCCATCAAGGCTTACAACACAACGAGTGATAAGGACCTAAGCGACCAGACCTTCTCCATCGTCTGGACCTCCGAGAGTGGTTCGAACTCCGCGACGCTCCAGAAGTGGAGCGGACCGGACGCGTAAAAGCCGCTAAAATTCGATTTTTTCGACGCCGATAGCCACAACGAGCTTCGGCCTTAGACCGGTCGACCGCCTTCAGACGTGCCGACGAGCCACGTCCCGAAGGTGAGCGCCGCCGCGCCGAACACGAGGGCGTACGACATCACTTGTGTAGCGCCTGGCAGCAAGGAGGGAAGCATTGCGAGGGTTCCGACGACCATCAGCGCCATTCCGATGAGCGCGTTGCGCGAACTGAACAGTCCCATATGGTAGCCTCTCCGGAACAGGAGAATATGGAACTTGCGCTTTTGCTCGCTACGGGGACTCGTACTTCTTCTCGCCCGCGGGCACGACGACGGACAGCCAGTTCTCTTCGGGCGGCAGCGGACAGTCGAAGGTGTCCGTGAACGCGCAGAACGGGTTGTACGCGAGGTTGAAGTCCACGACGATATCGTCGAGGTCCGAAAGCGGCACGTCCGGGGTGAGTTCCATGTACCGGCCACCGTCGTAGGTCTGCTGACCCGTCGTCTTGTCGCGGAAAGGCACGAAGAGCGTCGGCGAGTCGTCGTGTTCCTGCTGGTACGCCCCGAGTTCGAGGTCGGTGTCCCGCAGTTCGAAGTGGAAGGTCGCGACGCGAAGGTACCGAACTTCGCGTCCCGCCGAGGTGTCCATCACGACCGGTTCAGGGTCGGCGTGCGTCTCGACGGTGGCAGACACGCGGTAGTCCGGGTCGGGGTCGAAGTAGTCCAGACCGTCGAAGGCGTCGCGTTCTGCCGGTGGAATCGGTGACTGTGGATGCGAGTCGAAGAAGTCGTCTTTCTCGCGTCGCTTCTCGCGCAGTTCGGCGACGTATGCCTCGGGGTCGAACGCGTCGTCGGTCATGGACGGTGGTATCCACCGACCACACCTACACCTGACGGTTTGAGACGTTCACACCGTGAGGTGTCGTTTCGCGGCCGAGAGACGCTCGAACTGGTCGGCCGAGAGGTCTACACCGGCGGCGACGAGGTTCTCTTCGAGTTGGTCGACCGTACGAGCACCGATGATGGGCGCGGTAACCTGTGGGTGGTGCATCAACCACGCGAGACTCACTTGCGCGGGCGAAGCCCCGACTTCGTCGGAGACAGACTCCACGGCGTCGAGTGCGTCGAAGTTCTCCGACGTGAGGTAGGAGTCCGCGAACCGCTGGTCGTTCGCGGCGCGGGAGTCTGCCGGTGGTGCCTCGTCGCGGGCGTACTTGCCGGTGAGGAACCCACCGGCGAGCGGCGACCATGGGATGACGCCGATGTCGTAGTCCGCACACATGTCGAGGTAGTTGCCTTCGACTTCCCGATTGACCACGTTGTACCGAGGTTGAGCGATGCGGAACGGTTCGTACCCGCGCTTGTCCGCGAGTTCGTTCGCCTTGACCACCTTCCACGCGTTGGGTTCGAGCGTGGAAGTTCCGAGGTAGTTCACCTTCCCGTCGCGGACGAACTGGTCGAGCGTGCGCATGAACTCGTCGACTGGGGTGTTGTCGTCCCAGCGGTGGATGTACAGCAGGTCCACGTAGTCGGTCCCGAGTCTGTCGAGGATGGTGTCGATTTGCCGGCGGAGGTGCTTCCGGTTGAGACCACGGCCGTTGGCGTCCTCGCGCGTCGGCCAGAATATCTTCGACGCGACGACGAAGTCCTCCCTGTCGCGAGTCGAAAGCCAGTCACCGATGAACGATTCGCTCGCGCCATCGCCGTACATGTCTGCGGTGTCGATGAAATTCCCACCCGCAGCAGCGTAGGCGTCGAGGAGTCGATGCGCCCGTTCGGCGTCGACTTCCACCTCACCGGTGTCGTTCTGTCGGCCGAATCGCCACGTTCCGAACGCAATCTCCGAAACGCTCGTTCCGGTTCGTCCCAACGGGACCATCTCGAGCGACATACTCGACTCGACGAACGGTGCGCGGTAAAGAACCTCGATTCACGGCTGACTGTCCAGATTAACGGGAGAATAGGACGGCGAAAAACGTCGGTCAGTGGAGGGCAACGCGAGTTTACGAACGCGCGTAGTTGTGACCGATGACGAGGGCGAGTGCGTTCAGTGCGACGAGCGCTACGAAGACAGTGAGTTCGCTGGCTTCGAGCCCACCAAACAGGAGTGGAACGTACAGAAATGGGAGGGCGACGGCGGCCCAGAAGCCGACGAATCTGAGTGGCGCTGCGACGAGGCGGACACCGATTGGAAGTTGCTGTTCGTTTGCGACCATCTCTCGGAGGTCGGAGAGACGTTCGCGTGGGAGGTTGGTTGACGAGTTTGACATAGCGGGGGAACCTGCGTTCTCTATGACGGCGGGAGGGGTCATAATTAGGTGCGAGAATTCGCTTCATTTCATCCTCGTTTACTCGTGATATTCTGATAAATGTGAAATTTTATCGTCTGTCGAGAGGACTCTGGACAGTTTATCGGCGCTTCTAACGTTTTTGTTCGATATAATTGTCTGTAATATTGAACTATTTCGAACCCCTGAATATCTAGCACTATCGTGACGTTAGACAGAGACAAACCACGAGACACCGACCGCTTCGAGCGTCGAATTAGGAACGGCCAAAGTACGGTCGGAGCGCGCTTTTCCGGGGTTTTCGACGCCAGTGTATGCCGCTGGAGTGACTGCTCACTGGTTCGACCGACCCAAACCCACTTCCCCTATCGATTTACTCCGTCGGCACGACTGCCGAACCATGTCCGACCTCAATCGCGTCGCCAAGCGCATGTACAACATCCACCCGAACGCGATGTACCTCGTCGTCGACGAGGAGTTGCAGGGGCGGTTCACCCTTCAGAGTGCGGAGTTCTTCCAGACAGAGTTTCAAGCGGAGGGGACACGCGAGGGAGACGACGCACTGTATCGATTTGCGACGACGGAGGACAACGAGGCAGTCATCGTCGGCAGACAGGCCCCCGGCGAAGACGGGTGGTCGATGGTCGGCGACGTCGAATCGGTCGAGCGTCTCGACGAGTAATCTGCAGGACTTCGCTCAGTCGGTCGGCGTGGCACCACTACCGAATCGGTGGCGGAGTTCACGTCGAATGGCACCGCGTTTCAGCAGGACGAACCCGAGGAAGATGAGTGCGAACCCGCCGCCCGTGGCGAGAGTCGGGACCTCGTCGAGGAAGGCCCATCCGGCGAGTGCCGCGAAGATAGGCGCGACGTACGAGACGAGGTTGATTTCGATTGGGCCGAGGCGTTCGAGCAGGTCGAAGTAGATGAGAAAGCCGATTGCACTCGCCGCCAGCGACAGGTACGCGAGTGCGAGAATCGATTCCGTGTTCAACACCACGTCGGCGAACGACTCCCGCATCCCGAGGGAGATGGCGTGCATCAGCAGTGCGCCACCGAGCATCGACCACGCTTCCATCGTCTCTATCGGCATGTCGGAGTCGATACGGCGGGTGAGGACCGACCCGAAGGCGAACGCCGCCGCCGCGCCGAAGATGAGGAGTTTGGCGACGGTGCCGCCAGCGAGCAAGTTGCTCGGGTCGAGTTCGGAGAGGACGGCGACACCGACGAGTCCGAGGAGTAACCCGACGACACCGAGTGGGGTCAGTCGTTCACTTGGGAGGAGCACTCGTGCGAACCCGGTCGTAAGGACCGGACTGAGACTCACGATGACGGCAGCAGCAGCACTCGTCACCGCAGGGTCCGTCTCACCGACGAACAGCAGGGCGTGATACGCCGCGATGAGGAAGACGGCCCCGATGGTCACTTCTGTCCAGTCTGCACGACTGCGTGGAAGCGGTGAGTCAGTGGCGTAGACAGCGTAGACGAGCATGATGACCCCGGCCACGTCGTAGCGGAGGGCGGCGAAGAGGACCGGTGGGAAGAACTCCAGTCCGGCCTTGATAGCCATGAAGGCAGACCCCCAGATAGCGGCGAGGACCATGAAGAGTCCGAGATTGCGGTACCGTGTCACAGCGGTGATGTGGTCGGTGGGGGCCTGAACGTTTCGATGGGGGGTCGTTTCGCCGGAATCCGACGGACATCGAAGGGACGATTCGTCTCAAAAAAAGTCCGGGGGCCGCTCAGTCGTCTGCTTCGATTGCCGCGCCCGCGTCCGTCTCGATGACCGTCACCTCGTTGGACCCCTCGAAGAGGTGGCACGCGGCGGGGTGAGGCGCGTCGCCGACGGCGGGGCGGCGCGTCTCACACGGACTCTCGAAGCGACGCTGAAGCGTCTCTCGGGCGCGTTCCTCGTCGCCCTCTGCGAGGTGTCCGAGCGCGGTATCGACCACGCCGGCCACCTCTCCTCGAAGTTCGGCGTCGACGTGTCGTGACCGTGCCTCCGCGATGAACGCCTCTTCGTCGACACGTTCAGGGTCTGCCGCGTCCCAGATGTGGTCTGGGTTGACGTCACCGACGACGAGGGCGTCTCTGAGGTCCATGACGGCCCGATACGTCGCCTGGTCGATGTTCAGGTCGTCAGGTGGGATGACTTTCGGGCACCGCGTTCGGAACCGACACCCAGACGGTGGATTTCGCGGTGACGGCACGTCACCAGAGAGAGCCTCCACGCGACGGCCGTGTTCGGCAGTCGAGGGGCGGGGGACGCTCTCCAGAAGTGCCTGCGTGTAGGGGTGCTTCGGTGACTCGAACAGTTCGTCAGTCGGGCCGAGTTCGACGATGTTTCCGAGGTACATCACCGCGACGCGGTCACAGATGTGCCGGACGACCGAAAGGTCGTGGGCGATGAAGAGGTACGTGAGGCCGAAGTCATCCTGTAAGTCGTCGAGGAGATTCAGCACTTGCGCCTGCACGGACACGTCGAGCGCCGAGACCGGTTCGTCGAGGACGATGAAATCGGGTTCGAGCGCGAGTGCCCGCGCGATACCGATGCGCTGGCGTTGCCCGCCGGAGAACTCGTGCGGATACCGGTCGAGTTGGTTCGCCGAGAGACCGACGCGTTCCAGTAACTCACCGGCCTTGTCACGTCGCCACTCCCGTTTGGACTGGTCGCCTGCGCCTTCCGGGATACCGTGAATCTTCAACGGTTCGGCGATGATGTCGCCGATGGTCATCCGGGGGTCGAGACTGGAAAAGGGGTCCTGAAAGACGATTTGGGCGTCTTTACGGAACGCCTTGAGTTCGTCCGAATCCATCTCGAAGACGTTCTCCCCGTCGAACCGAACCGACCCGCCGGTCGCCTCGCGGAGACGGAGGAGTGTCTCACCAGTCGTGGACTTCCCACACCCGGACTCACCGACGAGTCCGAGCGTCTCACCGGGTTGGATGTCGAACGAGATGCCATCGACTGCTTTGACACTTCGACGCTCTCGGCCGAGGAGCGAGTCGACGAACGTGTCTCGTTCGAAGTAATACTTCTGGAGGTCACGCACTTCGAGGAGTGGTTCAGTCATCGGCGTACACCCCCGAAACTCCGTTCCGGTGAGCACGACGATGCTTCACTTCGTTCAGTCATCGGCGTACACCTCCGTGTCGATGGCGTCGTTCGGGTCGTACTCTCGTTCGGCGAGGACACAGCGAACACTGTGTCGGCCGTCGAGTTCGTACTCCGGAATCCGGGTCAGGCAGTCGTTCATGGCGTTGGGACATCGGTCGGCGAAGTAACACGCGTTCGGCATCTCCGAGTCGATGAGACTCGGCACGTTCCCCGAGATGGGTTCGAGGCGCGTCGAGGGGTCGTCCACGTCGGGTATCGACCCGAGAAGCCCCTGCGTGTACGGGTGAACCGGGTTGTCGAAGATGTCCGCAAGCGGACCTCGCTCGACGATTTCACCCGCGTACATGACGCCCACGCGGTCGCACATCCGGGCGATGACGCCCAAGTCGTGGGTAATCATCAGGATGCTCATCCCCTCGTGTTCTTGCAGGTCGCGGAGTAAGTTGAGAATCTGCGCTTGAATCGTCACGTCGAGCGCCGTCGTCGGTTCGTCGGCGACGAGGATGTCGGGTTCGCCGGCGAGGGCCTGCGCAATCATCGCCCGCTGGAGCATCCCACCGGAGAATTGGTGGGGATACTCTTCGGCGCGGTCCTCAGGGTCGGGGATGCCGACTTGGTCTAAGAGTTCGACCGCTCGGTTCATGCTCTCGTCGGAGACGTAGCTCTGCGATGGAAGGAGCGTGTCGGCGACGAGTTTCCCGAGGCCGTATCCCTGCGTCCGTGACCGAGTTCTTCGCGGGTTGGCCCGCGCTCGGCGCTGCACCTCGACCGCTTCGGCGATTTGCTCGCCGACGGTGAGCGAGGGGTTGAAACTGCTCATCGGGTCTTGGAACACCATGCTGAACGACGGTCCACGGAGCGACCGGCGGACGCCTTTCGGGAGTCGTCGAACGTCCACGAAGTCGCCGTCGACGGCGTCGGGAATGGACCCCCGGAACTCGTCTGCGAGCGTCTCGTTGCGGTACCAGATTTCTCCCTCGGTCACACGGCCGGGAGACTCGATGAGGTCGATGACCGACAGTGCGGTGACCGACTTGCCGGACCCGGACTCGCCGACGATGCCGAATATCTCCCCGTCTTCGACGTCGAACGAGACGTGTTCGACGGCGTTGACCTGTCCCTCTTCGGTGAAGAATCGGGTCGTAAGGTCACGGACTTTCAGGATTGGGTCTGCCATCTCAGACACCTCCCTCTCCCTCGATGCCGGGGTCGAGTGCGTCTCTGAGCCAATCGCCGACGAGGTTCAAGCCGATGACCGTCACCACGATGGCGAGACCCGGCATCGTCGATATCCACCACGCAGTCGACTGGTACTGCCGACCGAGTGCGATGTCGAAGCCCCACGACACGTCGGCCCCCGAGAACCCGAGGAACGACAGTGCGGATTCGAGGAGGATAATCGCGGCCACCTGAATCGTCGCGAGGACGAGGATGGGCGTGATTGCGTTGGGGAGGACGTGTCGGAGCACCGTCCGCCCGTCGCTTGCGCCGAGGGCACGTGCGGCTTTCACGTATTCTTCTTCCCGTATCGAGAGTGCTTCACCGCGTGAGACGCGGGCGAACCACACCCAGTTGACGAGAGCGACGACAACGATGACCGTCCCGGGAAGAACGACGGTCTCTGGCATGCCCGTCGGCAACCCGACGGCGGACCGGAACGCGGGTGCGATACCGGAGACGACGAACGGGTCGGGGATGGGTGCCTGCGCCTGTCCCCACACACCCACGAGGGCGATTGCGAGGACGAGCGACGGGAACGCGAGCATGATGTCTGCCCCGCGCATCAACACATCGTCGACGCGTCCGCGGTAGAACCCTGCGGACAGACCGACGAGGACGCCGATGAGCGCGGCGAGCGAGGTTCCGAAGAGACCGACGAGGATGGACGTGCGGGCACCGTAGATGATGCGAGAGAGGATGTCTCTCCCGTTTCCGTCGGTACCGAGCGGATGGGCGAACGTCGCGTTCGTGTACACGGTCTGTTCTTCAGTGACGACTTGCCCGTTTTCGATGACGACGCTCCCGTTTTCCATCTTCGTCACCTCCTTCGTCTCTTTCGTGCTGAATCCGATGGGGGGTTGACGTGCGTTTTCGAGATTCTGTTGTCCCGGACTATACGGCGAGATAAACGGCGCGAAGATGGCCATCGCCAGCATGAAGACGACGACGACGATGCCAATCTTCGCGAGAAGACTTCGCTGGAGTTCCCGGCGAAGGTTTCTGCGTGTTCGTTCCGATATCATCGATTAACGACCTGGTTCAATCGTATGCCACCTGTGGGTTGACGTAGGCGTACAGCGCGTCTACGAGGATGTTTACGAGGACGAATCCAACCGCGACGACGATGAGCGACCCCTGTAAGACCGGCCAGTCGCGTGCGTTGATGCTGTTGATGATGAGCGTCCCCAGTCCCGGCCACGCGAAGACGGCCTCCGTGATGACGGCCCCGCCGATGAGGGTACCGAGTTGGAGACCGATGACGGTGATGACCGGGATGAGTGTGTTTCGAAGCGCGTGCTTGTAGCGGACGAGTGTCTCTGGGAGTCCTTTCGCTCGCGACGCTCGAACGTACGTCTGACCCAGTTGGTCGAGCATCCCGCTTCGAGTGAGGCGCGTGATGAGCGCGGTGAAGTAGGTTCCGAGCGTGATTGCGGGAAGTGTGATGTGCCACACCCACGTGGTGAACCCGTCGAATGCAGCGCTGAGGTTCCCACCGACGAGGAGCAACACGATTCCATCGATGCCGATGGGTCGCTGACTCGTCGGGAACAAGTTGAGTTGCACGGCGAGGACGAGGATGAGCATCACGCCCAGCCAGAAGTTCGGCGTACTGATGCCGACGAGCGAGAACACCGTCGCGCTGTAGTCGGCGGGTTGGTGTCGTCGCGTCGCCGAGACGACGCCCAACGGAATCGCGATGATGACCGCGACGATGGTCGCCGCAATCGCGAGTTCGAGTGTCGCCGGCAGTTTCGTGATGACGCGAGTTGCGACTGGCGTCCGCGTCACGAGCGACAGGCCAAGGTCGCCGACCGGGATGCCCGAGACGAAGTCCCAGTACTGCACGTACAGGGGTTCGTTCAACCCGAGTTCGGCGATGACCTGCGCTCTGACCTCGGGGTCGACGTCCGGGGGCAACAGGACGTTCGCCGGGTCACCCGGCGAGATGAACCGCAGTCCGAAGACCACGGTGATGACCCCCCAGATGACGAACAGGCCCTGGAGCGAGCGTTTGATGAGGAACCTCGACAGTGACATCGACTACTTCTGGCTCATGTCGTACACATCGATACGCTCGTCGGAGCGGGCCTCCCACGCGATGGAGTCGTTGACACCGTAGACACTGAACTGTTGGTTCAGGAAGATCCACGGACACTCTTCGTGCGCCAGCGCGTTGGCTTCTTGCAGCGTCGCATCGCGTTCGTCGCCAGATTGGTTGCCGGCCTGTTCGAGGAGTGAGTCGAACTCTTCGTTCTGCCAGGTCGTGAGCGTCCCGTCAGATGCGAGAAGCGCCTGCATGACGAGGCCACCGTCGAAGGTTGCTTCACCCCAACCGATGAGGAACCACGGCGGACGCGCCTCGATGGACCCCGCGAGGAGTTCGTCGACGAGGGACCCGAAGTCGCGTTGGCGAACCGTCGCCGTCACGTTCGGGAGTTCGTCGATGTAGCCGGCGACTGCCTGCGCTATTTCGAGGTCTTTCAGGTAGCGACCGACCGGCGTGTGAAGCTCGATTTCCGCACCGGCGTAGCCGGAGTCTTCGACGAGTTGTTCTGCCTGGTCCGGGTCGTACGGGTACGGGTCGAGGTCGGCGTTGTGGCCGACGAACTCGGGGAGCGTCGGTTGACTCGTCGCGGCACCGAACCCACCGAGGACGTTCTGAACGATGCTCTCTAAGTCGATGGCGTAGTTCATCGCTTGCCGGAACTCGACCGAGTCGAACGGTTCGAGGTCGTAGCGCATCGCGTTGTAGATGATACGCGTGGACGGTGCTGCGGCGACCCGCGCACCTTCGGAGTTGTTGACACGCTCGACCTCCTGCGGCGGGACGTTGACGATGACGTCCGTCTCGCCTTGCAGGAGTTGGTTCACGCGCGTACTCGCCTCGGACGCGGCGCGGAACGTGAGCGTATCGACTGCGGCGGGGTCCTGCCAGTAGTCCTCGTAGCGCGTGAGGACGACTTCCTCGTCTTCGGTGTAGGAGTCGAGTTGGAACGGACCCGTGCCGTTCATGTTCTGGCTGATGAACGCCTTGTCGTTCTCTTCGACCCACGACTGCTGCATGACGTCGAGGTAGGTCGCGAACTCGGAGAACACGATGGGATTGAGCGACGTGTTGTTGACCTTGACGGCCCTCTCGCCTTCGATGACCTCTGCGCCGGCGACCCCGGCGAGTTGGTCGCTCTGCGGACTCGCAAAGCCGACGTTCTCGTCCACGACGCGGTTGATGCTGTAGGCAACGTCTTCGGGAGTGAGTTCGTCGCCGTTGTGGAAGGTGACGCCCTCGCGGATATCGAACCGCACGGCGTTTTCGCCCTCGATTCGCTCGTAGTTCGTCGAGAGTGCCTGCTGGACGGCACCGACGGCGTCACGAGTCAGTACACCTTCGTACGCGTGCAGGACGACGATGTCTGTCGGCGTCTCACGGTGGTCCTGCGGGTCGAGACCGGAGGGCATCTGGCCCTGCGTAATCGTCACGTCGAACGGCTCACTCGTCTCTTCCGGCGTCGGTGTGGTGGTCGTCTCTTCACCGCCGCCACCCGCACATCCCGCGAGTGCGGCAGACGCTGCTGCGCCCCCTGCTAACTTGAGATACGTTCGCCTGCCAATATGTGAATTGTTATCAGTCATCGCAGGTAGATTGAGTCGGTCGTTCTTATATCCATTGCCTACGGACGGCGAATCTTCAGAACCGACTCTATATATCGGTACCATATAACATAGTGTGCTCCCACCTCCAACACGGGGTACGCTTATTAGCTCCCATCGCGGAACGATTCGTATGGCCGTGACCGGCCGTCCCACCCTCAGGGACCTGTTCGACGAGTCGCCAACGCCGCACATCGCGCACCCGCCGCGGACCCATCACCGTCACTTCTACGTCGCGACGGACGGGTCGTATCGACCGAACGGCGGCGGACTCGGTGTCGTAATAGAGACCCGTGACGGCGAGCGAGTCGCCCGTATCGCATTCCAAGACGTTGCGCCGAACAACAATATCTCCGAGTATCGCGCGCTCCACCTCGGGTTAGACGTACTCGCCCACCGTGCACCGCCGGGTGCCCGGGTCGGCGTCCTCGTCGACCACGACGACCTGGCCGCGAACGTCAACAACGCGGTGCTCGCCGGAGACCACCCCGACTGGAAGTCGCCGAAACGAATCGTCGTCCCCACAGGCAGTGAACACCACTGGCGGGGGATTCAAGCGCGAATCGCCGGCTTCGGGGAAGTCCGCGCCGCCCGCATCGACAGTCGGGAGAACCCGGCACATCCACTCGCGAACTCACCGAGAGAGTACGAACACGTCAATCGGAAACCAGACCGATGTGTGCTCCCGGAACCACTCGGATTCGAATCGGACAACGACGTGAGTTATCTCCCACCATCGCGGTGCGAAGGGCACGCAAGCGACGACTAGCGTCTCCCGTTTGGTCCGCTTTACTCGGACCGAAAACACGGGCGGTCACGGCAGTCTCTCGCGTTCTCAGACTCCAACTCCTCGACTCGTCAACCGGAGACCGATGACGAGCAACAGCCCCAATGTCCCCACCTGTTGGGAGGACACCAGAACCCGTTGACGACCATCGTTTCCGGGGGGTCGCTCCGCTCACCCTCGTCGCAAAAGTCTGCCTCTGTGAGCGGTCGCGAACGAAGGCTCGTGAGACGCAAGTCGTCTCACGGTGGACAAAAAACGGAGAACGTTACTCCTCTTGCGCGTCGACGACGGCTGTCGCCGCGAGGTTGACGATGTCCTTCACTTCGTCACCGCGCTGGAGGACGTGCACTGGCTTGTTCATGCCGACGAGCATCGGGCCGATGGCCTCTGCGCCGCCGAGGCGCTGGAGGAGTTTGTAGCCGATGTTGCCCGCTTCGAGGTTCGGGAACACGAGGACGTTCGCCGGTTCGTCGAGGTCCGAGAAGTCGTAGGTCCCTGTGAGGATGTCTTCGACGAGTGCCGTGTCGGCCTGCATCTCGCCGTCGACGGGGAAGTCCACCTCTGGGTCGTCTTGCAGCAGATTGGCCGCGTCGCGGGGTTTGGCGGTGCCCTCGTTGCGGACACTGCCGAAGTTGGAGTACGACAGGAGTGCGGCGCGCGGTTCGACGTTGAACCGACGGGCCAGTTCGGCCGTGTGTTTCGTAATCTCTGCGAGAATCTCCTCGTCGGGGTCGAGGTTGACCGTCGTGTCGGCGCAGAAGACGACGCGGTTCTTGAACGTCATCATGTAGACACCGGCGGCGTAGTTCGCGTCTTCGGCCGTGCCGATGACCTGTAGCGGCGGGCGAAGTCCACCGGGGTAGTGGTGAGTCAGCCCCGTGAGCATCGCGTCGGCGTCGCCCATCTCCACCATGACGCTGGCGAAGTAGTTGGAGTCGCGGCGGACGAGTTCTGCGGCCTCAGATTCCGTGAGGCCCTTGCGCTTGCGGAGGTCGTACAGTCGGTCGGCGTAGTGGTCCCACTCGCCGTCACGCGGGTTGGCGATGGTGGGGTCGAAGTCGAGGCCCAGTTCCTCGGCCTTCCGGAGGATGACCTTCGTGTTACCGATGAGGATGGGGTGGGCGATACCCTCTTCTTGCATCTGGTAGGCCGCGCGAATCATCTTCTCGTTGGACCCTTCGGCGAGAGCGACACGCTTGGGGTTCGACTTCGCCTTGTTGAGGACGACGCGCATCATCTCGCGGGACTTCCCGAGACGCGCTTCGAGGCGTTCGCGGTACTCGTTCATGTCGAGGCGCTTGCGGGCGGCACCGGAGGTCATCGCCGCCTGTGCGACGGCGGGTGCGACTTCGAACAGCACGCGGGGGTCCAGCGGTTTGGGGATGAGGTAGTCGGGACCGAACTGGAGTGGGTGGTCGCCGTAGGCTTTGACGACGGCGTCGGGCACGTCCTGTCGGGCGAGTTCGGCGAGTGCCTCGGCGGCGGCACGCTTCATGGCCTCGTTTATCTCCGTCGCACGCACGTCGAGTGCGCCGCGGAAGATGAACGGGAACCCGAGGACGTTGTTCACCTGATTCGGGTAGTCAGAGCGACCCGTCGCCATGATGACCGTGTCGTCGCGGGCACTCTTGGCGTCCTCGTAGGTGATTTCGGGGTCCGGGTTCGCCATCGCGAAGATGATTGGGTCGTTCGCCATCGACCGGACCATCTCTTGGGAGACGATGCCGCCGACGGAGAGGCCGGCGAACACGTCCGCACCGGCCATCGCGTCCGCGAGGTCACCCTCGTCGACTGGCTGAGCGAACTCGGCTTTGTACTTGTTGACGTCGCCCGCCTCGACACGCGACTCGGTGATGATACCCGAGGAGTCGCACATCGTGATGTTCTCTTTCTTCGCCCCGAGTGAGACGTAGAACCGTGCCGTCGCGAGCGCAGACGCGCCCGCACCAGAGAAGACGATTTCGAGGTCGTCGAGGTCCTTGTCGACGATGTCCGCCGCGTTGAGCAGGGCGGCACCGGAGATGATGGCCGTGCCGTGCTGGTCGTCGTGGAAGACGGGGATGTCCATCTGCTCGCGGAGTTGTTGCTCGATTTCGAAGCACTCCGGCGCTTTGATGTCTTCGAGGTTGATGCCCCCGAACGTCGGTTCCATGGCCTTCGTGGCGGCGACGAAGTCGTCCACGTCGGTGATGTCGAGTTCGACGTCGAACACGTCGATGTCGGCGAAGCGCTTGAACAGGACGCCCTTCCCCTCCATGACGGGTTTGGACGCCTGTGCGCCGATATCTCCGAGGCCGAGGACGGCCGTCCCGTTCGAGACGACACCGACGAGGTTGCCCTTCGAGGTGTACTCGTACGCTGCGTCTTCGTCGTCCGCGATGTCACGGCACGGTGCCGCCACGCCGGGCGAATACGCGAGGCTCAGGTCTCGCTGTGTGTTCGTCGGTTTTGTCGTCGCAATCTCGATTTTACCCGGCGGGTCTTGCCGGTGATAGTCCCGTGAGTCGTCGTCCAGTCCCATGGTTCACACCTCCTCACGCAGAGGGGAAAAAACTATCCAACACCGTCGAATATTGATTTCGACGGGCGTCGAATTCCCGCCAGACGGCGGGCGGGTGTCGACGGGGTGTCCGAGCCAAACCGGGCCGAAAATTATTCCGTATCGAGGTGAAGGATTCCGTGCCGTTCGAGTTCGACCGAACCGGTCTCGTCCGTGACAGTCTGCGTCGGCCACTGCCCCGTCGTGGTCAGTACTTCGACGTCGTCGCCGGTGACGAGAACGGTGTCCTCGCTCTTTGCGCCCTCGATGGTCGGGTTGTAGGCGTAGCCCATCGGTTCGAGAACTGGGTCGTCGGCATCGGGTTTCGCGAACCACTCGCGTCCGGCGAACCCGGCGGCACCTCCCTGATGGTGGTTCAACCACTCGTCGGACTCTCCGACGGCGTCGTAGGCGTCGCGGATGGCGTCGAACACGTCGCCGGCGGTTCCACCGTCGTCTGCTACTCGCTGTGTCGCCGCGAGTGCGTTCGTCTCGACGCGCATCGTCTTCTCGTGACGCGACTCCAGCCAGTCGGGTGCGTCGAATGCGACGGTCCGCGTACAACTCGCGTAGAGGCCGTCTCGCTGGGCCGTGACGGAGACGAGGGCGTAGTCACCGAGGCGTTCCTGTTTCGGCGTGTAGTGGCGGTACTTCTGGGCGCGTCGACTGCCGCCGACGAGGGTGACGGGCGTCTCGATGCCCATGGCTCCGAGCGTGACCCGGAGACCCGAGGCGACTTCAGTCTCCAAATCTTCCTGTTCGAGTTCCCGACACACCCGTTCGACGGCGCTCGCCACGTCGCGGCCGAGTTCCCGATACGCGTCGATATCGTCGTCAGAGAGTGGTTGCCGGAGTTCAGCGGCGTCCACGTCGGCGAAGCCCGGAACGTCGAAATCGGCCGCTGCCGGCGTCGGTGAGACGGTGGCGACGCCCGAGGCCAGAGAGCCTTCGTACCACTGGTACTGGTGGATTCGAACGTCCTCGTGCGGGACTTCTTCGTGGAGGAGGCGGGTCGCTTCGATGTTGTCGGTCACGACGTGGAACTCGTCGCCGTCGTACCCTGCGGCGGCGACGCCGACCGGCGAGTCACGGTCGACGACGTTGTCCCCACCGAGAAGCCACGCAAACGAGTTCGGGCGGGCGAACCAGACGGCCTCGACGTCGTGGTCGTCGAGGTACGCGTCGAGTCGCTCGGCCCGAGATGCGAGTCGCTCGTTCATATCCCGCGGTCCAACTGAACAGACTTGAATGGGACGACTCGTCTCTGGGGTGACCGTGCGTGGCGACGAAAGCGCGGTGTCGTCGTCGGCATCGTCTGTGAAAAAATCGACCGCTTCCCCCCGAATAGTACCGCTCAGGTCGTCCTTGCGCGGAATTCCGCCCGCGCCTTGGCCGACAGGTCGGTGATATCCCTGCCGAACGCTTCGACAGTCTGTTCTTCGGCGGTGAGCGTCACCGCTTGAACCGGCTTCTCAGAAAACGAGTCGCCGCCAGCGGACGGCTAGTTCACCGGTGCAGTCGTCGATGCAGGCGAACATTCGTTCCGTTCGGCGTCGAAAGCGAGTTGGGACGCAATCGCCTGAACCGACGCGATTACGTCCACTTCGTTGTCGTAGTCGACCAACACCCCCGCCGTGAGCGAATCGATTTCCGCGTACGCTGATTCGAATAGGAGGTCGCACGGCACCGCGTCCCCAGTTGCTATTTCATCCGCCGCCACCGGCCCGACACCGGCGACGAGGAGACCACACACCACACAGAGCGTCACGAACCCCCTCGTGAGCCACACTTGCTTCATCTCTTTCCCCCCAGTCAGATGTACGCTCGTCGTGGGGAAATATGTTCGCTGAAAAACATTTCTATCAATACCTGAACTGAAATTGATTTACATCGGAGTCTTGTCATACATATCGAGTTCCAAATATGTGCGCTCGTGACGACGGCGGTGATGTGTCACTGAACGCAGCACGCGTGTGACAGTGAAAATCACAAACGGTCGTGTTTTATTGACAACTGTTAACGTGTCTCATGGCCAAGAGTAATCAGGTGAGACGCATTGGCAGTCCATATATCACGAGGCGCGGGCACCGGCCCGGAGGCAGCCTTTGCGGCCCTCGGCCACCAGACCCGACTCGGGATTCTGCACGAACTCTGGAAAGAACGAGAGCCGACTGAACACATCCCACAGCAGACGCTCTCGTTCGCAGAACTACGGAGACGGGTCGGGGTGAAAGATGGATCACAGTTCAACTACCACCTCAAACAGCTGCTCGACGAGTTCGTCCATCGGACCGAAGACGGGTACGTCATCACGCGGGCGGGCGAACGGACTATGAGAACCGTCCTGGCGGAGTCGTTCGGTGGCGACGTCGTGTTCGACTCCGAACCCGTCGACGACCCCTGTCCGCTGTGTGGTGGGCAGGTCGTACTCGAGTACGGGACCGAACGAACGCTGGACTTCTTGGCCGTCCGGTGCACCGCCTGTGAAGGCGCATTCCAGACGGTTGGGATGCCACGCGGATGCCTGAGTGCGACGGAGTTTCTCCCGCCGACCGGTCTGAGACATCGGTCACTGAAGCAGGTCTACGAAGCACAACAAATCTGGATTAATCACAAGTTCCAGACGATGATGGAGGGTGTCTGTCCCGAGTGTACCGGGACGGTCAGCATCACACCGTCGATTTGTGAGAGTCACGATGCTCCCGACGGCCACGTGTGTTCGACGTGTCACACGATATTCCCGATTCGGTTCCACCACATCTGCGACATCTGCCACATGAACTTCGAGATTCCGTGCGAGAGCCAGATGTTCACTCACCCGTCCGCAGAGGCGTTCTATCACGAGCGTGGCCACGACGACGTGTGGGGCCACGACTGGCTCACCGTCTCGAAGACCATCCTCGAACGGCGCGTCGCCTCCGAAGACCCGCTCGAAATCCGGGTCAGCGCCGCTGTCGATGGTGACCGAATCGACGTGACAATCGACGAAACAGGGCGCGTCGTCGACCTGCACATCGACGCAGTGTGACGCCCTCTACGAACTGACAAACTGATGGCTTTTCGAACCACGTACCTACGAGATATAAGTTCGCGCAGGCCTGACCCCCGCGTATGACACCTCGGCTTCGCCGCCTCCTCGCGGGGGCCGCCGCGATGACGGGCATCCTGATGGTCCTCGGGGTCTACACCGCCGCCTCGGGTGCCGGTCTCACGTGTGCCGGTCGCTGGCCGTTCTGTGACGGGTTCCTGGGCCTGTTCCCCGCCAACTGGGGCAGTTTCATCGAGTGGTTCCACCGCCTCGTCGCCATGCTCACCGGGTTCCTCATCCTCGGGACGACGGTGAAAGCGTGGCGCGAAGGCGTCCAAGCGCGGGTCCGCTGGGCACTCGTCGTCGCGACCGTGATTCTCCCGTTCCAAATCGTCCTCGGCGCACTCACCGTCACCGAATACGAGTGGGTCATCCTCACCGCGCACTACGTCGTTGCCACGTCCATCTTCACGGCCGTTGTCGCCGCCGCCGCGTGGGGCCTCGCCGACCGTGGGATTCCCCGCGTCGCCGACGCCATCCGCGTCGCACTCGTCGGCGCACCCATCATGCTCGTCCTCGCACCACACAGTTTCGTCTCGTTCGGCCCCCTGACGCAGGCCACCTACTACGTCGTCGGCCTCGCAACCTACGCCGCCCTCGTCGCCGCGACACTCTGGGCGAGTGCCGCTCACACCACCCGTGCCGACGTGTACGGGCGTCTCAGATTCATCACCGCACCCGCGAGCGTCGTCGTCGTCGCCTTACTCATCGCCGGCAGACAGGTGTACGGTCCGACGCTCCAACTGGCCCACCTCGGCGGAACAGTCGCCGCACTCGTCCTCGTCGTCGCCGCCGCTCTCGTCGTCCGTGGTGGCCTCCCGGTGCCGCGGGACACCGTCACTAACGACGCCGACTGAATCCGTCGGCGGCGGCGCAAGGCGACACGAGACGGAATCGACTCCTGCTTGCCATGACACGACCGTTTCTCAGAGATTCAACTAATCAGCTATTAGTTGAACAGATATCTCACTGATTAGAGTTTGTTTGTGTTCTGTGTAGATTGTCGCGCCATTTCTATTCATTCAACTCATTTAGAGGCAATTTTCACCAAAAGTTGTGTGAATGGAGTCGCGTATCGAAGAAGTGTTATACGGTGGTGTGCTACCTGTGGCCTGTTATGAAACGTCGTACCTATCTCAAGGGCGCTGCAGGCTCTGCGGCCACGTTCACGCTGGCCGGGTGTCTCGGCGGCGGCGGTGGCGGCAGTGAAACGATTACCATCGGCTCGGACATCCCGTACCGTCCGTTCGAGTGGGAGACGACCGATGGCGAACTCACCGGTTTCGACGTCGACATCGCACAGGCCGTCTTCGGCGACGAACTCGGCTACGAACACGAGTTCCAGAAGACGAGCTTCGACGGCATCATCCCGTCGCTGAACAACGGGAACTTCCGTGTCATCATGTCCGCGATGACCATCACGGAAGAACGCGCGGAGAAAATCGACTTCTCCGACCCGTACTTCACCGCGTACCAGACCATCATCGTCCTCAAGAACGGCGACATCTCTTCGAAAGAGGACCTCAAAGGCAAGACGGTCGGTGTCCAGAAGGGAACGACCGGCGCAGGTGCGGCCGACGCACTCAAAGAAGAGTTCGGTGGCGACCTGACCATCCAGCGCTACGACCAAGTCAACGGCGCGTTCGACGCGCTCATCAACAACCAGGTCGTCGCAGTCGTCAACGACAACACGGTCAACGCCGAATTCGTCAACGAGCGCGAAGACGACGTCAAGTTCCTCGAAGGCGAAGGCGCTGCCTCAGAGGCCGGGAAGGATGCACCGCCGTACCTCACCCTCACCGTCGAGGAGTACGGTATCGGCTTCCGCAAGGACGACGATGACCTTCGCGAAGAGGTCAACGGCGCGCTCGCGACCATCAAAGACAACGGGACGTACGACGAGATTTACTCGAAGTACTTCTCGGGCTAAATCGACGCACCACCCGTTTTTATACAAACACTGTGTTAACCATTACCAATGGCTGAATCATACTCAGACGGGAGAACTTCTGACGAGGAGTTCCAAGAGCAGTTTTTGAACGACAAGACGCTCAAATTTGCGGGCGCGGCGTTCGCCTCACTGTTCACACTGGTCGTGGGCCTGTTCATCGGTGCCATCATTTTCACACAGGTCGACTTCGACCTGTTCGTCGAGATTATCTATCCGCAGTTCATCGAAGCCTACCTGCTCGTCCTCGGTATCTTCCTCGCAGGAAGCTTCCTCTCTATCATCGCCGGCATCTTCGTCGGCCTCGGCCGCGTCTCGAAGACTCGCATCACCAACACCGTCGCGAGCGGGTACGTCGAGTTCTTCCGCGGGACGCCACTGCTGTTCCAACTCATCGTCATCTTCTTCGGCATCCCCGCGTTCTGGCCGCCGGGCCAGTTCCCCATCCCGAACTGGGCGATTCCAGCCGCCATCATCGGCTTGACGCTCAACCACGCCGCGTACGTCGGTGAGGCAGTCCGTGGCGGTATCAACGCCGTCCCGGAAGGCCAGATGGAGGCCGCCCGTTCGCTCGGGATGTCGTACGTTCAAGCGATGCGTGAAGTCGTCCTCCCACAGGCGTGGCGCAACGCACTCGCCGCAATCGGCAACGACCAGGTCATCCTCGTGAAGGACACGTCACTGCTGACGGTCATCGCTGTCCCGGAACTCATCAGCGCGTTCCGCCAGATCAACTCCGCGACGTTCGACCCGTGGACGCCGATTCTGCTCGTCGCCATCGCCTACCTCGGCATCACCCTGCCGCTCGGCAAGGTGGTTCGCTACCTCGAAGCGCGCTCCGACTGGGGAGGTGACCGCCGATGAGTCTCCTCGAATTCGAAGGGGTGGACAAGTACTTCGGCGACACGCACGTCCTCAAGGACATCGACCTGAACGTCGAAGAGGGCGAAGTGTGTGTCATCATCGGCCCCTCCGGGTCGGGCAAATCGACGCTCCTTCGCTGTGCGAACCGCCTCGAAGAGATTCAGAACGGCGAGATTCGTCTCGACGGAACGTCCATCTCGGACCCCGACGCGGACATCAACCACCTGCGTCAGCGTATCGGGATGGTGTTCCAGAGTTTCAACCTCTTCCCGCACAAGACGGCACTGGAGAACGTGTCACTCGCACCGACGAAAGTCAAAGGCCTCGACGAATCGACCGCTACAGAGCGGGCGGAGACGCTCCTCGACCGGGTCGGACTCGCCACACAGTCGGACTCTTACCCGAACCAACTCTCGGGTGGGCAGCAACAGCGCGTCGCCATCGCCCGCGCACTGGCGATGGACCCACGCGTGATGCTCTTCGACGAGGTGACGAGCGCGCTCGACCCCGAACTCGTCGGGGAAGTGCTCGAAGTCATGCACGGACTCGCCGACGAGGGCATGACGATGCTCGTCGTCACCCACGAGATGGGGTTCGCCCGCGAAGTCGGTGACCGCGTCGTCCTCATGGCCGACGGACGCGTCGTCGAAGACTCCCCGCCCGAAGTGTTCTTCGAGAACCCGAAGACCGACCGGGGCAAGCAGTTCCTCTCGAAGATTCTCTGAGAGCGGCCACACCGAGACGCGACTCTGAGGTGGGTTAGTCGGGCACACACCCGACAACTATCCAACAAGCTTATTGCCGGGACCACCGCTTCTCTCCGGCATGAACCCCTCTCCCCGCGCATTCAGTACCGACCCGCCCGATACGACCCGACGGAAGACGGTCTTGTTCTGCCAGACCTGTGGTCGCGCCGGCGACATCGGCGACTGGCCGACAGAGATGAACGGCGAACGCGTCGAGACCATCGACTGTCCCGACTGTGGCACCACGGTCTGGCAAGGTCTGGACGAAGACGACGAGGCGGCGTCCAACCGCGTCCTGACGCCGACTGCGTAGAGTCGCCAACAGCGGTGGCATCGCTCGACACTGGTCTCGAAGGCAGGACTTCACATCCGCGTTCGAATCACACCTTCCTACAGCACCATCACTTCGACGCCGACGGTATCGTAGTCGGTCATCGCCGCCAGTCGCTCGGGAACCTCCTCCAGAGACACCGTCTTGGTCACGAGTGACCCGGGGTCCACCGCGTCGGACGCCAAGAGTGACAGGAGGTCCGTGGCGTCCGTCGGCGGCATGCCGCGCGCACCGAGGAACGACACTTCGTGTCGTGTCATCCAATCGGTCGGGAGCGAAACCGCACCTCGCTCTTCGTCCGTGGTCAATCCGACCTGTACGTGTGTCCCACGCGGCCTGACCGACCGAACGGAGTTCCGACACGTCTCCGCCACGCCCAGCGCATCGACCGAGACGTGTGCGCCGCCGTCTGTGGCGTCACGAACCGCTCCGACTGCGTCGTCTTCGGCCGCGTTCACGAGAACCTCCGCACCGAGGTCTGCGGCCACGTCGAGCGCTTCCTCACGCACGTCGACGGCGACGACGCGCGCGCCGAGGACGTTCGCAACCTGTATTGCCGAGAGACCGACGCCGCCGCACCCGTGGATGGCGACCCACTCTCCTGCACGGAGTCCCGCACGAGCGTCGAGCGCGTTGTACGCGGTCATGAACCGGCATCCGAGCGCCGCGACATCGCGCGAGTCGACGCCGTCCGGGAGTCGAATCGCGTTGTAGTCCGCCGACGGGAGGTGTACCTGTTCGGCGAACGCGCCCTGCGCCGTCTGTTCGAACCCGAGGGCGTGCGGATGGTCGCCCGTACAGACGTTTCCGTGCCCAGTTCGGCAGTACCCACACGACCCGCAGGCGAGGTTGAACGGAAGTGCGACGCGGTCACCTTCTCGAATCGTCTCGACGCGCTCACCGACTTCGACGACCCGCCCAGCAGGTTCGTGACCGAGAATCTGCCCCGGGTCCACTGCATCGTTTGCCCACTCACCGTGGCCCATCCACGCGTGCCAGTCGCTTCGACAGATGCCGCACGCCTCCACGTCGACGACGACACCCTCGGGGTCGAGTGTCGGCGCGGGAACGTCTGTCACGTCGAGTGGTTCACCATGTTCGCGGAGGACTGCGGCACGCATACGCATGGGTCAGCCGGTATCCTACAAAAACTCTCGGCCCCCCGTCACAAACTGCCCCGTCCGACGAGGACGAGGTGACTCACATGAAGTCCGAGAGTCCGGACTGGCCGTCGTCAGTCGCCGACGCCGGTTCGGGTTCACTGTCGTCGCCCCCGTCGTCTCTGTCGAGTACGTCGTCCGTGTCGCCGCCAGCGTCGTCGCCGACGCCGTCTGTCGTCTCGATATCTTCCATCCCGGCGAACGCGCCGCCGGCGTGTTCTTCGACGAGTTCCTCCCGGAGTGTTTCTGCGTCCTCGACGATTGACTGGACCTTGTTCGTCGTCTCACCACTACCGGTGACGAACGAGATGTGCGATTCGTCGAACCCGTAGTACGCCGCCATGGCGACGGTGAGTTCGCGCGGTTTGCAGTGGTGAGTCAGCGCGGAGAGGTACGGTAAGACTTCGCGGCGGGCCGTCGCCATGCTGAATCCGCCCTTCTCCGCAATCTTCCGAACGACGGTGTCACGTGTCTTGTTCCGCGTCGAGCGGTACGGTGCGCCACCGTAGCGCGTCCATCCGCCGCGCGTCCGGTCACGGGAGGCGGCGACGCCGGCAGCGAGGTTGTCCGTCGCGTAGCGCCAGTACGAGTAGTTCTGCGAGGCGCGAACGCGACCAAGCCAGCGGTCGGCGTTGGCGAGGAACTCGTAGGCGCGGGCGAGTTCGTCCGGTTCGTAGACGAGTGAGACCTTGTCCTCTATCCACTTCGTGAGGTCGTCTGGCGTCTCGTCTACGTCGTAGGCGGTGTACAGCGCCTCCTGTGCGGACTTCTCTTTGAGGACCGAATCGAGGAACTCGAAGAGACCGACCGAGCGGTCCCGGTCGCCCATGACAACGTCTTCTTCAGTAATCTGGTCACGCCCTTCGGCGATGGCTTGCAGGTCGTTGACCGCAGAGCGCAGGTCGCCGCTGTTCATGTCGGCGATGCGTTCGAGCGCCGCAGATTCGAATTCGAGACCCTCTTTCCGACAGATGTCGCGGAGGACGGGGACGATAGAACGCGACGAGACGTCGCGGAACTCTATCTCTTGGCAGGCGTTCCGTAGGCCGCGACTCATGTCGTAGAACTCGTTGGCGATGAGGACGATGGGCTGACTCGACGACTTGACGAGTTTCGTCACGGCACTCGCCCCGCCGCGGTCGTAGTTGCCGTGGATGTTGTCCGCCTCGTCGAGGATGACCAACTGCCGGGTGGAGGTTCCCGACGAGGAACCTGCGAGCGTGGCGTTCTTCGCGGCGCGACCGGCGAACCGTTCGATGACGTCGCCGGTTCGCTGGTCCGAGGCGTTCAACTCGACCGTCTCCCACCCCATGTCCGCCGCGAGTGCGTGGGCGGCGGAGGTCTTTCCGATGCCCGGACTGCCGTGGACGACGACTGCCTCCCGGTGGTCGTCCCACGACTTGGCCCACGATGCGAGAGCGTCGCGAGCCTTGTTGTTCCCGCGCACCTCGGAGAGCGTCGATGGGCGGTACTTCTCCGTCCAATCTACCATTACCGGCAGAAGGAACGAGACGCGTTTAGTGGTTCCGGAGCGTCAGTCTCTGCTCACTGCTCGCCCGCGATTCGCCCGGCGAGTCGTCCGGCCCCGACGACGACCGGGACGAAGAGCACAACACCGACGATTCCCGTGACGGTGGCCGTCTTCAGACCGACGAGTCCGGTGCTGAAGAGACGACGATAGAGGGCGAGTGATGCTGGAATCACCACGACGACGGCGGTGACGACGCCCGGCGTATATCCGCGAACGACGAGCGATTGCCCGAGGTGGACGAACGCGTGGGCGAAGTACCCGCCGAGCATCGCGGTGTAGACGAGAATACCGACGCCTGTGAGGTCGGACACACCGGCGATGGTCGCCACGACGAACACGATGCCGACGATGCCGACGGCGATGCTGAACTGTCGCCGTGTCGTCGCGAGCATGTCGACGAGGCGACGCTGGAGTCCGGAAATCTCGTTCGTCTCGACCCACCGTGTGGACCGCCGAGACCATCGCTCGATTGTGAGAATCTCCTCGACGTCGTGGACCAGCCAACTGACCGGGAGAAGCCACATCCACGCGAGGGATTCGGTGGCGACAACGGACGACATCAATCTGCCGTCGTCGACACGTCGCCCGTCGAGAGGTGTGTCGCACCATCGGCATCGTATCCGAGTCGGCCCCGCGTGAGGACGACGAGGAGGATGGCGACGACCCAAACCGCAACGGTGCCCGCGACGAGGACGGCCGTCGCGGCGTCCCCGTTGAGCGCCTCGAACGGGAGGGGGACGAGCGTGCTGTTCGCCGTGTTGAACCCGGCGTGGGCGAGCAACGCGACGAGGACGCTCTCCCCTGTACCGTTGTAGACCCACGTCAGGAGGAACGCGACGCCGACGATGTTCAGGATACGCGCGACGATGAGGGGGAGTTCGGCCAGTAACGACTCCGTCCCGGAGATGGCCGAAGGACCGGTGGCCAGCAGGGGGAGGTGCCAGAACGCCCAGACGACGCCGAGGACGAGCGTCGCCTGAATCGGGGAGTACCGCTCTTGAAGCCGTGGGAGGGCAAAGCCGCGCCACCCCGGTTCTTCGTTCCCGCCGCCGACCAGCGCGACGAACACGAACCCGCTGAGGACCGCCACAACGCGGCCGGACAGCAGGCCGATGTCGACTTCGTGGCCTCCGAACGCGAGTCCGAGACTCGCGAGTGCGACGACCACGAGTGGGAGCGCGAACGCCACGAGGTACCAGCGTGGGGCGACGCGCCAGTGGACGATTTGTCCCGCCCACGCACGGACAGAGTCGCCCGCAAGCCACGTGGCGACGGCACCAGCGAGTGCCGGGCCGAAGCCACCGAGGACGAAACTAATCGTCCGCAAGGGTTCGTCTGCTCCGAGCGCGACCGGTGCCCACGCGAGCCACGAGAATCCGTACGCGAGACCGAAGAACGACGCGACCGGTCTGGCCGCGACGAACTCGCGGATTCGTTGCAGTATCATCGGCGGTTCCTCCGACAGTCGAATCGTGGTGTGTGGTTCATTGGTGTAGTGTACTCTAATGGGTAGTCGAATGCTGTTCAGAGCGGGAGGATGCGCAGTAGCGACAGTTGCCACGCGACGAGTACCGCGGCGAGTGTCACCACGGCGTAGTGGATTCTGACGGGCGTCGTCCAGTAGCTATCGCGCCACGCGAGGGCGGTTGCGACCACCGCCCCGAGTGTCCCGACGAGGGCGACGTACGGGAGGAGTCTCCCCACTCGGAGCGCCAGCGACGGTGAGGCGACTTCGGCGTTGAAGTTCAGCCACGCCAAGACGAAGATGACCACGGTGGCGACCCACAGCAGACTCGTCACGCCCAGTAGCCAGCGAGAGACGCGTTCGCGCTCGCTCGGACGCTCCCGGCCGCGAACACGTCGCCAGACGAACCCTCCGACCCACAGCAGGAGCATAGAGACGAACGCGAGGATACCGCCGGCGAGCGTTCCCTCGACGACGAGTAGCGACTCGTACCACGGGACGCGTTCGTACGTCGCCGGACCGAAGTTCCCGAAGTACAGATGCGTCGCCCGGCCCTCGTCGTCGCGTTGGAAGACGAGTTTCTCCTGTCCGCCGACTTCCTCGTAGACATCTGGTCGGAGTTCGACCCACGTTCGTTGCTCTCCACCGAGTCGTTGCGTCGTGAGATACCCGTTGTCGGCCGTTCCGGCCGTGACCGTGCGCGTCATCACGCCGAGAACACGGTGCCACGACGACTCCGAGACGGTCAACGAGCGGTAATCACCGGTCAGTTGGGCTGCCCGGTCTGCCGCCCCTGCCGGGGGGTCGACGACTGGCGTCTCGGAGCGCGGGTAGTACCGGTCGGTGAACGCTTGCAGAAGTTCGAATCGGGCGTCGTGTCCGCCGGGCGAGTTGTAGACGACGAACAGACCGGTGTCGCGTTCCGGGTAGAGTGCGAGGAGACTCCTGAAGTAAGCCGTGTCTCCCCAGTGGCCGACGATGCGTTCGTCGTTGCGGTCCATCTCGATGAACCCGTATGCCATGCCGTTGAGTTCGGGCGCGTCGGGTGCTTTCACGACGTGCTTCCGATGCATCTCGGCGACGGTGTCGGCTTCGAGGATACGTTCCGAGCCGAACTGTCCGTTGTCGAGATACGCGAGCATGAAGTTCCCCATGTCCGTCGCCGTCGAACGCATGGCTCCGCCCTGTGGTGCGATGCCCCAAATTTGGGGCTCTTGTGCGACGTACTCGCCGTTCTGGTAGACGTACCCGTTCGACAGTCGTGGCTGGAGGCGGTCGGGAACGGGTTGGTCGTAGGTACTGTCGCGCATCTCCAGCGGGGTGAAGATGTTGTCCTCGACGTAGTCTGTGAACGTCGTCTCGTACTCCTCGGCGACGACGTGACCGGCGAGTCCAGCGCCGTAGTTCGAGTAGGCGACGGACTCACCCGGTGGACGGACGCGGTTCGGTTGGTTCTCGGCGAGAACGTCTCCGAGTGGTCGCAGGTCGCTCGGGTCGTCGACGAGCGTCCCGCCGAAGGTGTCCTCGTAGCCAGCAGTGTGAGTGCCGAGGTGTTCGAGCGTAATCGGCTCAGGGTACGTCGGTGGGACAGTGACGGGCGACTCAGTCAGGTAGTCGTTCACGTCTCGGTCGAGTTCGAGTCGTCCGTCTTCGACACCTTGCATCACGGCCGTCCACGTGACGAGTTTCGACGTGGACCCGACGCCGAAGACCGTCTCGTTCGCGACGATAGGTGCCTCGGACTCGACGTCAGCGTAGCCGTATCCCTTGGCGAGAACTACCTCGCCGTCTTGGACGAGGACTACCGCTGCACCGGGCACGTGATACGATTCGAGTTGTGTGGCCATCGTGTCGTCGAGCCACGTCTCGAACTCGTCGGTGTCGATAGAATCGGCGTCAATCTGCGGGGGTCCCGTGGACGTGGCTGCATAGTCTACAGGTGGTGCAGTCGGCCCGGCGACGGAGGCGAGCACGGGCGTACTCGCGACTGCGAGGACCAGTGTGAGGACGACGAGGAGTCGGGTAGGGGCGAGGGTCATAATCTGAATCTTGGTGTGGGGTGTCTCTGTGTGGGAGGAGTCTGTGTCTCTGTGAGGAGGGCCGAACGGAGGGGTGCCTGAAGCGGTGCGGGCGCACCGCGTGACCGGTCGAAACGACCGTCAGTCAGCGCCAGCAGGGGTCGTGTCGGCAGTGGTAGCCTGCCCATCAGTGGACGCCATGAGGTACCCACCGAACGCGACGAGCCACATCATCGGGGGGTAGACAATCATGCGCTCGGTTCCGCCGTGGCCGATTGGGCCGAACACGGCGGTGTTGCCGCCGTCGCCGACGACCATGAGGACGACGAAGACGAGGCCAGCGAGACCCAGGAGGACCGAGAGGACCTTCATCGGACCCTCTGCTCGGGTCGCACTCCCGATTGCCTGCAGGTTGAAGAACAGGAACGCGAGCAACGCGCCGAGGCTGTGGAGGTCAGACGTTCCGAGTGGGAAGAGGCCCGCGACGATGGCCCCGAGGCCGGCGACGCCGAAGAGGGCGAACAACCAGCGCTTGCCGTGCGTCCGGTAGAACGCGTACCCGCCGAGGAGGTTGAACACCCCGACCACGACGAGCGAGACGTTGAACAGCATCGCCGTCTCGGGGAAGACACCGAGGTCACTGATAGCCGCGGCGTTGAAGTCGTATCCGGGAACCATCGCCGCCGCGAGCATGATTACGGTCATGAACTGTGCTGCGAGGGCGAAAAAGAGGACTCCAGCGAGGGACCGGCCGTCGCTGAGTACCGTCCGAATCGCACTGACGCGAACTGTTTCACGCTGCATCTGGGTCATCACTACTCACCAACTGTACAGTCGACGACTATCTCTAAGGAGATATCAGATGGTTCCCACCCCTCAAGAACCGTCACAAGGCGCCTTGGGAGCACGCATCACGAGTTCGTGCTACCACGATATCCGTCTCGTCTCGTACCGAGCATCCATCAACGACCATCCCAGCGCGACCACCGTCGTGAACGCGAGCACAGAAAACACGAGCATCGGGCCGATTTCTCCGATTTGCGCGTAGTACCCAGCGCTGTTGATGACGGCGTAGAGTAACAACCCGAACGCGACGAGGCTAAGCGGGCGTGCCCACACGGTGCCGCGAACGAGGCCGATTCCCGCGCCGAGGAGGGCCACGGCTGTCAGTCCCTCAGCGACGAGGTGTGTAAACATCGAAAATGGCTCTGTCCGGAACTCAGTCGTCTGATTCGTCACGATGAGCCCTCCCCACAGGCCGAGTATCGCGACGCCAACTACCAGCGCGTACACTGCGACGAGTCTCTCCCAGTTCAATCCCAGCCACCCCCTACCTAGAGGCACCGACGCGACAAATAGTCCACACGTGATTCTTACTCCGTGAGAGGACTTGACAGGGCTTACCCACCAGACGAACCAACCCACTACCGAGAGTTCCGATGAAATCCACGTCAGCCCACTCAGGACGCCGATGGAGAACACGAGTGACCGTCGGTGTTCGCCTCCTGTTGGGGCTGACCTACGTCGGTGGCGCTCTCGTCCACGTCTACCTCGGACTCCGGGCACCCGACGTGTACGGCGAGATTACACAGTACATCGTGTTCGACACCTACCGCACGCTCTGGAGCGGTATCGTCCTCCCCAACCTCGACGGACTCCTCGCGATTCTCGTCGTGTTCGAGGCACTCTTGGGAGTCACGCTGCTTCGCGGCGGGAGCGATGCACGTGTGAGTCTCCTCGTCGGTGCCGCGTTTCAACTCGCACTCGCGCCACTCGGATTCTGGTGGGCGACGAACGTCGCCCTCGCACTCGTCCACGTGGGTGTGTTCGTCGCCGGTGCTCCCGAGGATTCACCGACGAGGGTACGACTCGCCGAGTGGAGACGAGAGTGGCTTCAGTAGGTGCCATCCGTCGCGGGAAGATTGACGCTCTCAGAGCGCGTCCACTGTGTGTGACTCCGGACGACTTCCGCAGGTACGTTTCAGACCGATACGACGACGTCGTCGTCGACGAGGCGTGGGGCGAACAGGGCCTCTTTTACAACCCCGGTGGGCGACTCCCTCGCGGAACCTACTTCGTGACCGTCAAAGACCGTGACAGCGAGAACGACGCTGCATCGCACCTGTACCGCGACGGTGTCTGGCGCGTGAACCTCGGCATCGGCGATGCCACCTATCGGCGGTTGTTCGGCGCTCGCCCGGAGCGCCCACCGAAAGGCGGCGTTGTGGACACCGGACACGACTTCACGGCCCTCGACGAACTGCATCCGCATCCAGTCTACGGGTGGGCAGGGTGGGTGAGCATCGTCTCACCGTCCGAAACGACAGTCGAGTCGGTTCTTCGACCACTGCTCGACGAAGCCTACGACCGGGCAGGCGCGCAGTTTTCGAAGCGAGTCTCCGCTGCGAGTGCCACGGCCGGCCAGTAACGAGACAGAGCGACTGTGCAGAGTAGTGTGACTATCGAACACTATTAGTACGAGACTCTCTGAACTACCTGCACACAGATGGCAGGCTACGTCCAGGGACTCCGCGAGAACTGGCAGCAGTTCGTCCTCCAGTTGCTTACGGTGTTCGCCGTCGGACTGACGATTGGGTCGGAACGAAACGTCGTCCCCATCCTCGGAAGAGACGTGCTCGGCGTCGAATCGGTCCTCGTCATCGGGTCGTTCGTGGTGAGTTTCGGGTTCGTGAAGGCCCTCCTCAACCTCTACGGGGGCAAGTGGGCCGAGACGTACGGGAGAAAGCCGATTCTCGTCGCCGGGTGGGTCGTCGCACTGCCGATTCCGCTCGTCCTCATCTACGCGCCGAACTGGTGGTGGGTGACCGTCGGGAACGTCCTCCTCGGCGTCAATCAGGGACTCGCGTGGAGTATGAGCGTCAACGCGAAGATAGACCTCGCAGGGAGTGAACGCCGTGGACTCGCCGTCGGCCTCGACGAAGCCTTCGGCTACGGCGGCGTCGCCGTCGGGTCGTGGGTGACGGGAATCATCGCCGGGCAGTACGGCCTCCGACCCGCACCGTTCGTCTTCCTCGTCGGCGTCGTCCTCGTTGGCCTCGTCGTCGCTCTCTTCTTCGTCGAAGAGACGCTTCCGTACGCCGAAGCAGAGGCGAAGGCGTCGGGGAGCACCGAGGAAGCCGATGCGAACCTCCCGTTCGCCGAGATTTTGAAGCGCGCGACGTGGGGTGACAAGACGCTGTTCGCCGCCGCACAAGCGGGGAGTGTCGAGAAGTTCGTGGACGCCCTCGTCTGGATTGCCTACCCACTGTACCTCACGTCCTCGGGGCTCTCCGTCGTGGAAGTCGGGGGGGTCGTGGGCGTCTACGGCGGTGTCTGGGGCGTTCTCCAGCTCTACACCGGAAAACTCGCCGACGACATCGGTCGCCGTCCACCGGTGGTCGCCGGGATGTTCCTCGCCGGTGCGGGTGTCCTCGCGACGACGTTCGTCTCGGGATATCTCCCGTGGATGGTGACCGCAGGCATCACCGGCGTGGGAATGGCGCTGTTGTATCCGAACTTGATTACCGTCGTCGGCGACGCCGCACACCCGACGTGGCGGGCGACTGGACTCGGCGTCTACCGGATGTGGCGCGACGCTGGCTACGGCTTTGGTGCCATCCTCATCGGCGTCGCGGCCGACCTCGTCTCGGTCCAGATGGCGTTCTACGTCACCGCCGCCGCGATGTTCGTCTCTGGCGGTATCGCACTCGTCTGGATGCGCGAGACGCACCCCGAGTTCGGCGACTACGAATCGTCGGTCGGGACAGAGCGTGGGAGTCCGCAGTTAGACGACTGATTCACCGCTTCGAGAACATCTAACACGGAGTGTGCCCACATATGTCAATGTTCAGAAAACTTATTAACTCGCTCCGAGTGCCATCTGTTCCATGTTCCCCGACGAAATTGTCACCCCGCGGCTTCGGCTTCGTGCCCTGTCGCGGGAGGTTGTCGACCCGTTGGACGCCTACGACTACTTCGCCGCGTCGCGGTCGGACACCATCGAAGAAGAGACGGAGTACGTGACGTGGAATCCCCACCAGACGCCGAAAGAGGCGTTCGACTTCTTCCAGCAGGCCGAAGAACAACACGAGTCGGCGAAGAACGCCATCTACGCCATCTTCCCTCGCGAGGGCGAAGACGGCGCAGGCGAGTTCGCTGGCACGGCGGGGTTCCACCCCGAGTGGGACAACCGCCGCGCCGTCTTCGGGTTGTGGCTCAGAAAGAAGTTCTGGGGCCGCGGCTATTCGGGTGAGCGTGCCGCCGCGTTCTTCGCCGCCGTCTTCGACCTGTTGGACCTCGAAGTCGCGTACGCCGCCGCCCTCCCGGAGAACGACAACTCGGTTCGCGCCATCGAGAAGTACGTCGACCGGTTCGGCGGGCAGTACGACGGCCACTTCAGAAACGACGTGGTCGATATGGACGGTACCCCCCGCGACACGCGCACCTACTCGGTGACGCGCGACCAGTGGTACGACGCCACTGACGGCGAGTACAACGCCGAATTCCGCTGGGAGGGCGACGATGAGTGACTTCTACCCTGAAGTCGTCGAGACGGAGCGTCTTCGACTGGTCGCCCGACTCCCGACGTACCTCGATGTCTACGAGGTGTACGACCTGTGTTCGGCCCCCGAAATCGACGACGTCACCCGGTTCATGCCGTGGTCGCGTCACGAGACTCCGAAGGTGACGAAGGAGTTCCTCGACCGCGGCGAGTCGTCGTGGAACGACGCCGAGAGCGCCGACTACGCCGTCTACACGCGCGAGAGCGAAGATGGCGGTGGCCAACTCGCTGGGTTCGGTGGCCTCCACACGAAGTGGGACCGTCGAGTCGGCCAACTGGGCCTGTGGATTCGACCACAGTTCTGGGGCCGTGGCTACTCCGGCGAACGGGCGGCGGCGCTCGTCGCACTCGGGTTCGACGTTCTCGACCTGGAAGTCGTCGAAGTCTCACACGTCGCCGCGAACGAGAAGTCACAGCGAGCAATCGAGAAGTACATGGGCGCGCTGGGCGGGCGTCTCGACGGCCGTGACCGGAACAGTATCATCGTCGACGGCAACCCTGTCGACGAACTCCGGTACAGTGTCTCCCGTGAGGAGTGGCGGGAGACGACCGGCGGCGAGTACGACGCCGAGTTCTACTGGGACGCGAGCGACGTCCTGTAAGTCGGTCTCTCAGTTCTCCGGCAACGTCCCAGAGACGACGCGACCACCTTTCAGCACGGCCGACGGGTCGTTCAGAACCGTGAGGTCCGACAGTGGGTCGTCGTCGAAGACCAGCAAGTCGGCGTGAGCGTCGGGTTCGACGACGCCGCACCCCTCTAGGCCGATGGCGTCTGCGGCCGTCTCGGTCATCGCCCGGATGGCATCGATTGGGTCCATCCCGTGTTGCGCCATGAACTGTATCTCCGAGGCGTTGCCGCCGTGGTAGTTGAAGGGCGTCCCCGCGTCGGTGCCGCCGGCGATGGTGACGCCCGCGTCGACTGCCTTCCGGAACGATTCGAGGTGTCTGTCGTAGACGAAATCCACTTTCGACACGTCCTCTCTGGTCGCCGCTTCGGTGTTGCGGGAGATGTGGTACGGGGCCGAGAGCGTCGGGACGAGCGTCACGTCGTGTTCGAGAAACAGGTCGACAGCCTCGTCGTCGAGGAACGTGCCGTGTTCGACCGTGTCCACACCCGCTCTGATGGCGGCTTTGATTCCGTCGGCACCGTGGGCGTGGGTCGCCGTGTGGACGCCGCGTCTGTGGGCTTCGTCCACGAGGGCGTGGAGTTCCTCGTCGGTGAGAGCGACTGCTCCCGGGTCGCTCCCCGGCGTCGTCACCCCACCGGTCGTCATGAACTTGATGAAGTCAGCACCGCGTTTGACCTGCTCTCGAACCGCCCGACGAGCGTCGTCCGCGCCGTCTATCTCGCGACCCATGTGGTGGCCGTGCCCGCCGGTAATCGTGATGGACCGGCAGTTGGCGACCATCCGTGGCCCCGGCACGTCGCCTGCGTCGACGGCCCGTTTGAGGACGACATCGATGTCGCGTGCCCCCATCACTCGAACTCCGGTAACGCCCGCTTCGAGCGTCTTGCGGGCGTTCCGTGCTTCGACCAGTGTGAGTTGCGGCGTCGATAGTGCGACGACGTCTTCGACGCTCCGCTCTCCGGACAGCGAAAAGTGGACGTGCGCGTCGACCAATCCGGGTGTAACCGTCTTCCCGGAGAGGTCGACGACGCGTTCGTGGCGGTTCGGGTCGAGGTCACCGACCGAGACGATGCGTCCAGTCTCGGAGTCGACTCGCACGTCTCTCTCGTCGGGGGAGCGCCCGCCATCGATAACTCGGCCGTCGCGGAGCAGCATGCTACCCGGTATCGGGCCACAGGACTTGAACGTGCCCCCTCCACCAGTGGTTTCGGCTACCTCCGAGTGATGGGACCACCCCACACGACGGCCACGAGGTATTTATCCGAGACAGACGACCGGCCCGACACCATGTCAGTGGCACCAGAATCGGTCTCCGAATCGTCACAATCGACACTCCGAACCGCCGGTATCGGGGGACTCTTTGGCTTCGGCACCGCCGTCCTCGCGTATCTGGCGACGTACCTCGTCACCGCCGCTCCCATCGAGAATTCGACGGCGAGTCAGGTTCTCGAAGCCCTCGGGTCCGACCTCGCAACGTGGAAAGTCGTCGGGTGGGTGTTCCTGAACGCCCACGGTACCACGACGACGTTTCCGGGACTCTTCGGGACCACGTCCTCGGCCAACCTCATCGAGAGTGTCGAGGCGTTCTCTCCGGCCCTCTACGTCGTTCCGGTCGTCGCGTTGCTCGCCGCAGGGGCCGTCGTGGCCATCGTCAGTGGTCAGTCGTCCGTGAAATCCGGTGCACTCGCTGGGGCGACGACGGTACTCGGCTACCTGCCCGTCGCACTCGCGGGAATCGTTCTGTTCACCGTCTCGATTGGCGACGCTGTCGCTCGCCCGGACCCAGTGACCGCCGCGCTCCTCGCCGGAGCGGTGTACCCGCTCGCATTGGGTTCCTTCGGCGGAGGACTCGCCACAGCACTTCGATAGCGTCGGAAAGCACGCTCTGTTACCGGCAGAGTGGACCCGCCCACCCCTCGCTCAGAGGTCCCGAGCGACGAGTTCGCCCCAGTGGTCGAACCCGTACCGGTCGTAGAACGCTCGCGCTCTGTCGTTCGCTTCGTCCACGTCGAGGACCATCCGGTCCAGTGGGAGGTCCTGTGACCGCGCGTGGTCGAGAACGGCCTGCATGAGTTCGTCGGCGACGCCGGTCCCTCGGTACGCTGGCGCGAGGAATATCTCGTTGAGAACCGCCGCGTCCCAGATGAACGTCATCTCCTCGGGGAGCACGAAGGCGTAGCCGACGAGTTCGTCCGTCTCGCCGTCTGTCGTCGCTTCCGCGACGACGACACATCCGGGGTCGTCGGTCGAACAGCGTTCGACCCACGTGAGATACCGTGTTCGGTAGTCGTCGGTGAGTTTCGCTTCGTATTTGGAGCGCTTGTCGTCGCCACCGGTTCCCTCGCCGATACCGAGTTCGAACCCGCGCTTGAGTTCCCAGAACGCCTCGGCGTCCGCCGGGTCGTAGGGACGAACCGCCACGCCGTCGGGTGTGTCGCTCATGAGAGGCGGTGCGCCGTCATCGGTTATGAACCCTCGGAGTCGAGAGTGTCGTCGCGGAAGCGACGACGAACCTTACTGCACTGGGGGTTGGACCCGTTCGAGGAGCAGTCGCCCCGCGACGACGCCCCCGCCGAGGACGACGAGCATGAGTTCCAGACCTGACGAGGCAAGCGGTGCGATTCGTTCGACGTTCTCGGGTTCAGCACCCGGAGAGGGGTCCACGACAGTGCTGTAGTGGAGTGTCTGGGTCGTCGGCGGTGGCGACTCGGGGTGGAGTTCGACGAACGTCTGGACGAATCCGCGCGTGTTCGACCACAGTGCCTCCCCGTTGATGGCGTAGAAGGTGTCGTGGAGGGGGTAGAAGGCATTGACACCGTTCGAAAAGAGGTCCGGCATGATACCGCCGCCGAGGAGCGCAGCGATTGCAACCCACGCGACGACGACGCCGCGGATGCCCCACCGCTCACGAATTACCGACTCGTCGCGGAGACGCGTGTCGTAGACGACGAGTGCGACGAGCACCAACGGCAAGAAGAGCGTGTGCAGGAGTGACCGATGGCTTCCGGGAACGAGTGTACTCGTGAACGAGTCGAGGTCCGGAATCATCGCTGCGACGAGGACGACAGCGAGACTCCGCGAGTCGAACCAGCGACCGAGAAGTGCCACCCCGACGAGGCCGCCGACGGCGACGTGAACGAGGGTCGATGGCATACCACACAGTCTCCATCGGACGAACTTGAGGTTTCCGTGGGGTTCACTCGGATTCGCTTCGCTTGGTCCTGTCGGATTTCGTTATTCCTGATACTTTTTCGGAGCCGTGCTGAATAGAGCGCGCATATGTATCAGTATCAAAAGGGTGCGTTCGTATTAGAAAGATCATCTTGACGACCATCACGTATTAGTTGCTCATCAGTAATTTTCGAACGAATGGTCTCCCGCGAACATCAAATATTCATTCTGTTCGGAGTTCTCACAATTGGGGTACTCATCGCAATTCATCTGTTTACCGATTCACCAATGTGGTTGAGAATTCTCGTAATTATCGTCGGTGGAGGTATCCTCCCTCGTCTCGTTCGGGATGCGGTTACTACGTAGGGCAACACGTTCTTTCTCGCGAGTACATCTGCTACGTACACCCTCTGTCTGTGTCACGCCACACCTGTCAAATTCTGAGTATCTCCACAGAGTCCTCCACTTCTATCCTCAGCGAGTTCGTCAGGCGACGACTACCACTTTCGACACTCTTTTGCGGTGGACTCCCGCACGTTACCCCATGTCTTACCCGCCCGTCGTATGGAGGTGCGGCCGATGACCGCGGCCCCACGCGACGACCTCGCCCGCCGAATCGCGGGAGAGATAACCCTCTCTGACGACCCCGGTGCGACGCTCAGAAAGTGGCGTACCGACTTCGACATCTCACAGACTGCCCTCGCCGAGCAACTCGACGTCTCGTCGTCGGTCGTCTCGGACTACGAGAGTGGCCGCCGCGAGAGTCCCGGCATCGGCGTCATCCGTCGGATGGTCGAAGCACTGCTCGACATCGACGAGGCGCGAGGCGGCAGTCGCATCCGACAGTACGCGCGCGTCCTCTCCGCAGGGTTCGAAAGCGACATCGTCCAGGACCTCCGCGAGTACCCGACTTCTATCCCGCTGGACACGTTCTACGACGCCATCGGGGCGACCAAAATCGTCGACGGCGACCAGGACCGAATCAGCGGTCACACCGTCATCAACAGTATTCAGGCCATCACGCGCCTCTCATCGGAAGAGTTCTACCGACTCTACGGCCAGTCCACGAGTCGCGCACTCGTCTTCACCGGCGTCACTCGTGGCGAGTCCCCACTGGTCGCGATGCGCGTCGTCACGCCGACGCCGAACGCTGTCGTCCTCCACGGACTCACTGAAGACGAACTCTGGGAACACGCCCCGTCGCTCGCGACTATCGACGGATTCGGCCTCGCGGTGACGAACCGCGACTTAGAAGAGATGCTCGAAGACCTGCGGAAACTCCCGTAACGTCGCTCCGACCGCTGCGGTTCTCTCGACTTTGCCCGGTTCTCGTGAGTATCTTCGAGAGTGCGAAAAAAGCCGAAAGGCGCTCGCGTGGTATGACCGGTATGGAGTTCCAAGAACTCTCAGCCTACCTCGACGACGAACTGGCGTACCCGGTCGATATCGACGGCGTCGTCGAACGAATCGGTGACGTCGAAGTCGACGCGCCGGATGTCGAGGATTCTGAGACTATCGAGACGATTCTCACACCGCTCGGGACGGCGACGTTCGACTCCGCGAACGACCTGTACACGACGATTATCGGGAACCTCAGCGACGATTACATCGGGCGAAAGTTCTACGACGACCGCGGAGGCGACCCGGCGGAGTCGTGGACGGCACTTCCCGACGAAGTTCGGTCGTTCTGAAGCCGAGTTCAGTATTTCACCACAGGATAACTCACCGACGCCGAGTCGGAGCAAATCCACGTCGAAGCAGTCGGTGGCCTCGTCGAGAGATACGACGTCGGCGACTGACGACCATCGTCGCACCAACGCGAGGACACCTCGCAGGCGGGGCCACGTTCGCTCATCCACACTGACGCGAGGAGGTCACCACGAAGAACGTACTGACCGCGATTGTGGTCAAGAAGAGAGAAGTGGTCGCTCGGTTGCGGCCTCAGAGACCCGGTTGTCGTGTGAACGCGGCGGGTCGCGTTACTCCACGTACTCGTAGCGACGCTCGTTCATGCGACCCCAGCCAGTGAAGACGAACTCGCCTTCGGGTTGGGTGAACTCCTCGACTTCGATTTCCTTCTCGTGGTTGTGCACGTCGTGGATGAGTTCGTAGTCGTCGAACGAAATCTCGGTTCGCTCTGCGAGTTGGGAGTCGACGTCGACTGCCTCGATTTCGTCGAGCCACGTCTCCTGAACCGTCTCGGCGTGAATCTCGGCCTGTGCGCCAGAGCCGTAGGAACCGACGAGGAGCTTCTTGCCGGTCATCTCCTTGCCTTCTTCGGCGGCCGCCTTCAGCGCCGACAGACGCGCGATGTGGACGGACCCAGTGTACCAGTTACCGACGCGGCTAGAGATGTCGAGCGTCGGTTCGATGACGCGGGTGTACCAGTCGCGGTACTGTTCGGTCGTCTTCAGGTCGTCCATGTAGGCGCGGATGGCCTCTTCGTAGTCGTCCCACGTCTCGAAGTCGTCCTCACGTGGCTGACGACCGATTTCGCTGGCGAGGTCGTCTTCGATTTCCGTCCCACGGCTCATGTGACGGAACCCGAGGAGCGCGGCCTTTCGGACCATGCCGGGGAACGGCGTGTGGAACGGGATGTACTCGAAGTCGTCGGGGTGGGTTCGACCCGCGACGCTCTCGTAATCTTCGAGGGCCTCGCGCATGCGTGCGAGGTAAACCTGCATGGAGCGCTTGCCGTCGACGGACGGGAACTGCTGGTTCGGTTTGAGGAAGTCCGTCTCGTCCATGCTGCCGTAGCCCTGCTCCGTCGAGAGTTCGACGAGGTCAGGGTCTTCGTCGATGAGCATCGCGACGGCACCGGCACCCTGCGTCGCCTCGCCGGGGTCACCACGTTCGTAGAGTGCGGTGTCGGTTGCGATGACGAGTGCTGCACGGCCACGGTTGCGTCCGGCCTTAATCCAGTTGTACGCGTCGTCGAGGCTCTGGGTCCCCGCGATACACGCGAACTTGCGCTCGCCCTTGTTCGCGTGGCGGAAGTCGCCCTCGAACACCTGTTCGAGGCAGCCCGAGATGTACGTCGACACCGGCTTGGAGTTGTCGAACGCGGATTCGGTCGCCACGTCGATGCGGCCGATATCCTCAGGGGTGAGACCCTTTCGCTCCATCAGCGCCTTGGCGGCGTTCGCTCCCATCGTGACGATGTCCTCGTACACGTCGGGGAACGACGACGTATAGAGGCCGAGGCCCTTGGTGTACTTCTCTGGGTCTTCGCCCTTCACCGGCGCGAAGGTGTTGGGGAGGTCTAAAACCAGTTTACCCGTCCGAATCTCGATGGCGTCGATGCCGACGGAAGTCATGGATGATTCTTCAGAGTGGGGGCATATGGTTTTGTCGATAGGGAGTTACGTCGTTCGTCGAATACTCAGGCCTCTTGCTCTATGAGGTCGAAACCTACGGTGATTGCCCACCGGAATAGTCGGTTCCGGAATCATCGACCGTCCCACCGGCCGTGTACGTGACCCCGTCGTCGCCAGAGACCACCGCGTTCCGGATGACGATGTTACCACCGGCGTCCAGCGTAATTTCGCCTTTATTACTCGCGTCAAGCGTCGACTGGCTGGCAGTGATATTTCCGCCGGCATCTACCGAGATGTCACCCTGGTTCTGCGTCCGAACCGTGGTTCCGATTGCCGAGATACTCCCACCGGCGGTAATCGACACGTCCGCGTTCGATCCGGACGTTTCGAGGGTTGCACCGTCGATGACGACCGAATCAGCCGCGGTTATCACTATCTTGTCCCCGTTCCCACTCGATTGGGCGGTGAAGTTCGGTTCTAAGATGATGTTCTTCGCGTTTAGGTTGATGGTGTCTGCCGTCACGTCGCTCGCGTCCTGTTCGACGTACAGGTCCACGCTTGAGTTGTCGAACTGGCCGTCACTGATGTCGACTGCTTCGCCTGCGTCTTGGACACCGTTTTCGTTGGTATCTTGCCATGCATCTCCGGACCCCCCGCCACCGCCGCCTCCAGTCGCCGAGACAACTTTGACGTGGAGGGTATCAAACGACCCACCTGCCGTTGCGTACGCTGTCGCAACGCCGTCTACGACCGAAATTGTCGTGGTCGCGACACCGCTCCCATCGGTCACATCCGTATCTAATCCACTTGTCAACACCGACGAATCGTTCGTCGCGAAGTCGACACTCACGTTCGCGACCTGGTCACCACTGTCGCTGTCCACCACGTCGACGACCCCGTCGACCTGTGAGATGCTACTGCTGTCGACGACGACCGTGTCGTTCGCACTGTAGTAATCGACCGCACTCCCGCCGGCCGCATCCATCGCGCCCCCGTCCCACGTCACGTCATATGGTCCAGACGTTCCAGTACCCGGGCCAGTGCCAGCACTGTTAACGACGACGTCGGCGTTCGCTTCCTGACGGCGAGACGCATCGAAGGGGTCAGTCGCAGGGTTGCGGTCGATGCTCGCTTGCACTGTGTACGTCCCTGCTGTCGGTGAGTCGAGCGAGACGGGTATCTGCCCCCGAGCGTCTGTTCGAAGCCCAGTGAGTGCGGACCCCGTCTCTCCCTGTGCCGAGAGCGTCGTTGCAGGGAGCACCGTCGCGTTCAGTGTCGCACCACTAACCGGATTGTTGTATTGGTCTCGGACCTCGAACGTCACCGACGAACTACTCGAATCCACGACCGTAAGATAGTGTGCCGACGGGGTGTTGCCACCTGACCCGACCCCAACATTCCCAATCTGGAGATTGTAGGTCTCACCGCGTTCCATGACCAGGACGACGCTATCGCCAGTTCCGTTGCGAACATCGTGGACGTAGGCGTCGTTCGAGTCGTCACCCGACCCGTCTAATTCCCCAGATTCGTCCAGAATCGACTCCCAGTCGGCCGTCGAGAGTTTCGTCGGCACGGTAATCGTCACGTTTCGATCGGAAGAGTTGTTGGTAACCGACACCGTCCGCAGCGCTGGACTCACCGCCCGTGCGTCGAACGTCGCGGTCCCGACACCGTTTTCGGAGTAGTTTCCGGAGACGAGAACCAGCGATATCGACCGGCCGTCGACCAGCGTCTGCTCAGTGAGCGTCCCGTTGTACCCGTTCTCGAATCGATTGTACGCAACAGTGTTCTCGTAGACCGTTGACGGCGAGTTCTGGAGTACGTTGTAACTCGGCCGGTACTCTACCGAGTTCGTCGTGAACGAGAGGGCGTCGTCGGTCACGTAGTCGTCTGTCTCGTCTTCACTCGTACTGACGTTCGAGATGGCGACGATGCCAAGTGTGCGTGTTTCGAGTGTCCCTGTGACAGGTCCTGGATTGACGAACAGCGCCCGACTCGGATAGCGCGTGCCGAGTGTGACAGTTGCTGGGCGGGTCGTTGACTCGGCCGCGCTCTCGATGAGGGTGCCACGGAGCGAGACGAAGTCGTCGTGAACGTCTTGATTGTGTTGGAACTCGACTTGCTCGTTCTGGTTCGGGACGACGGACGCCTGGTACATCGACATCGAGATGACGATGATTCCGAACAGCAGCACTGCTCCGACTTGGACAGTGACTGCGCGCTCGTCCCCCCGGAAGGTCATATAATCCGAAGGTAACTGAAAGGGGAAAAAGACTCCTACAGTTACGTAAACATGAGACGGCCGAGTCTAGTTTTCTTCTTCTTCTTCGACGACTTCGGGTTCCGAGAGACCGCTCTGGAGACTCTCGATACCGTCGACCCACTCCGTGACGAGGCCGAACTCGATGTCGTCGAGGACGGTGATGTCGAGTTCCTCGCCGGCGACGACGTTCGTCCCCATCTGCACGATGTAACCCAGTGCGGCGTCGAGGTCGTCTGCCTTCTCGGCGTCCGCGGCGGCGAGAACGTACGCCTCCAGGTCGTCTTCGAGGTCGGCAGGACCCGCGACGAGGTACTCTTCAGCCGTGAAGAAGGCACAGGTGAGACTCGTCTGGACGCTGCCGATGAGAATCTCGCCTTCTTCGTTCTCGGATTCGAACTCGGCTTCCGCCATGACGATGTCGTGGACGGTGGCGAGTTCGTCGAGTGCCTCTTCTTGGTCGAGCGTGCCGTCGTCGTACGCGGCCAGAATCTTCGCGATTGCGATTGCCGCGTCGTTCTGGATGTTCATCAGGAGGCGCCCGGTCTCTTCGCTTTCGAGGTCCAGGTCCTCTTCTTCGACGCGTGTCAACCAGTTCTGCCAGCGTTCCGGGGAGTAGTATCGTTCCTCGGCCTCGGTCATACCTACATCCTCCCGTGCCGGACTCAAATGCCTTTCTTATCGGATGTACTGCATGCGACCCCGGGGCGTGCCGGAGGACAGCACGGACGTCACCGTGTCGCCGTGGTGCAGGCCGGTCGCGTCGATTACCTGTCGAGCGTCGCCTCGGTGTCGATGTCGTAGACGAGTTCGGGCGTCTCGACGTGCGCGTTCCGAACCGCGGCGTCGTACCCTTCGTCGAGCATCCAGTCCACTCGGCGAGGAACCGTCTTCGGACCCATCACCGCGCCGGGGCGGTCGGGGTCGTCGATGAAGTCGGTCTCCATGAGGAACGGGTCGCCTCGCTCGACGGCCACTTCGAGGCGGTCCCTGTCGCTCATCACGCTCGGCGTCCCGCCGACGAGGTGACCTTGCGCGTAATGCTTGACGACACGCTCACGCGGGACCCCGCGTTCGTCGGCCCACGACGCCACGTCCGAGAGGTCTGTCGTCGACTCTGTGTGGAGTTGGAGTGCACAGTCACAGTCGGCGGCGAGGTCCAGTCCGTGCTTGAGTACCTCGTTCGAGGCGTCCCAGACGGCGTCGGTCACGTCGTAGTGGGGTCGCCCTGACTTCAGGGCGAGTGCGCCGCCCGCGCGGACGAACTCGGCGGCAGTGTCGAGTCCGGCGCACATCAGGTCGCGGGCGTCCTCCGGGTCGTATCCTCTGTCGTCGACGAGTTTCGAGACGAGTCCCGGGTGGACGCCGAGGACGGGCCACGCTCGGCCGTCGAGAATCTCGGACGCCTCGCGCACCACCTCGATGGTCGTCTCGAAGACGGGGCGAAAGTCCGCGCCCGTCTCGACTTCGTGGCCCAAGAGCCACGACGGTTTGTTCACGACGAGGAGGTGCGTCCCGCCGCTTCGGGCGAAGTCCTCGACCGCCTCGACACCGCGCCCGTGGTCCGGGTCGAGGTGGAGGTGGTTGTCCAGCACCGGCGTGTCGAACTCCTGCATGGTCGAGTGGTCGGCCGGCCGGGAAAAAAGCGAACCGTTCGGGACGCGCCGTGGACGTGTTCGAGCGGCGAGCAGTCGACGGTGCGAGACGCGTGTTCAGCCCCGCGAAGTGGTTAGTCGCTACGGGGGCCCGCCAGTTCGTCGAGCGTGACGGCGTAGGTCGCCGCGTTCTGGAGGGCGTCGGACCGGCCGTAACTGCCGGGGGCGATGGCGACGGTTCGGAGTCCGTACTCGTTCGCCGTCTCGAGTGCGGGCTTGAAGTCGGTGTCTCGTGAGGCGATGGCGATGACCTCTGCCCGGCCTTCGACTGCGAATCGAGTCATGTCGACGGCGAGTTTGACGTCCACGTCGCCGCTGGTGACGATGACTTCGAACCCGCGCGCTTCGGCCGCCTGAATCAGTCCGGGAGTCGCGTGTTCGTCGAGATAGAGTCGAGTCGCACTCAACTGTCCGCCGAGGGCCCGCGCCGCCTCACGGATGTCGTCGAGGTCCACGTCGAACTCGTCGCGAAGGACGTTCGGTCCGTCGACGAAGAGGGCGACTCGCCCCGACGGGGAGGCGCCGGAAGCGAACAACCGCCGCAAGAGGTCCATACATCCCCTCACCCCGTTTCGTGTTTATAAATTTCGAGGCTCGTCCCCCGTGTTTCTCCCGCCGTCTCGGGGAACCAGGGGTATCGTTTTGCGACCAGTTCTTAGATAATTGTCCGGTTTTTGCACCAAACTATGAAATACGTCTGAAAACTATGGTGAAATATAGATTTCAGTCAACATAACACATATTATTACATCCATCTGAGATGTGTGTGCCTATGACAGGCAACCCAACGTTCAACAGACGGGCATTCTTGAAGCTCTCCGCTGCGGCGGGGCTCACCGGCATGGCGGGTGTGACAACCGCAACCCCCGGTCGGTCTCCGGGACCCAAAGAGAACGAAGTTCTCGTCGGTGTCTCGAAGGCCGCAGGCAGTCCGCGTCGAGTAGTCGAAGAGCACCTCCCCGGTAAGGCACGAGTCGTTCACGAGAACAAGACCCTCGGGTACGTCGCGGTCGAATTCCCCGATGAAGCGTCCGACGAGGCGTCCGAGAACTTCATCTCGGCTATCACGAGTCGGAAACACGTGAAGTACGCCGAGCGCAACGCAACCCACGAAGCGCTCTACACGACGAACGACCCACAGTACGGAAGTCAGTACGCACCCCAACAGGTCAACGCCGACGTCGCGTGGGACACCACACTCGGGAGTTCCAACGTGACAATCGCCGTGGTCGACCAGGGCGTCAAGTACGACCACCCCGACCTCTCTGCGCAGTTCGGCACGGACAAAGGGTACGACTTCGTCGATACGGACGACGACCCGTATCCGGACGTACTCGCAGACGAGTATCACGGAACCCACGTTGCAGGTATCGCCGCCGGGACAACCGACAACGACGAAGGAATCGGTGGCATCAGTAATTCTTCGCTCCTCTCCGGCCGCGCACTCTCCGAATCGGGAAGCGGTTCGACGAGCGACATCGCAGACGCAATCGAGTGGGCAGCAGACAACGGTGCAGACGTCATCAACCTCTCACTCGGTGGTGGTGGCTACACGTCGACGATGAAGAACGCCGTCTCGTACGCGACCCAGCAGGGGTCGCTCGTCGTCGCCGCCGCCGGAAACGACGGCCGACGAAACGTCTCGTACCCCGCAGCGTACAGCGAGTGTGTGGCTATCTCCGCTCTCGACCCCGACGGGTCACTGGCGAACTACTCCAACTACGGGCCAGAAATCGACCTTGCGGCACCGGGGACGAACGTCCTCTCGTGTTGGACGACCAGCACCGAGTACAAGGAGATATCGGGCACTTCGATGGCGACACCCGTCGTCTCGGGCGTCGCCGGTCTCGCCCTCGCCCAGTACGATATGTCTCCGGCCGACCTGCGGAGTCACTTGAAGAACACCGCAGTCGACATCGGTCTCAAAGACACCGAACAGGGTGCGGGCCGCGTCGACGCGGCCAACGCCGTCGAAACCCAACCCGGCGGTGGCGGCGGGTCCGGCGGGTCTTCGACGACGTCTACCGTCGACGACTCGCTCACCTCGTCGTCAGACTCCGACTGCTGGTCGTACGCGTGGGAGTACAGTTCACCGTCGCAGGTGGTCGTCGACCTCAGCGGTCCGTCGGACGCCGACTTCGACCTGTACGTCGATGAAGGGTCGGGACAGTGCCCGACGACGAACAACTACGACTACCGCTCGTGGTCGACGGACAGTACCGAACAGATTGTCATCGACAACCCTGATACGTCCACCGACCTGACTGTCCTCGTCGACAGTTACAGTGGAAGCGGAAGCTACACCGTGACAATCACCGAAACGCAGTAACGGACAGACGGGACCCCACGTCCCGACACCCCTGCAACCCAAGTGTCAGCATCACAACCACAGATTCTTCATGAGCCTGTCGGGGTGTGGTCCCGTTTTCCCACACGGCAATCGTTCTCGTCTTCCGAGACCTCACGATGCGCTGATACCACCTGGTCTCGTATCTGTACCCATGACTGGGGGAGATGAGTCTGTCACGGTGGGTATCCTCGGATTTCACGACAGCAGGGAGACGAAAGCGCTCAGCAACGCAGTCGAAGCACTGGGCCACGAAGCGTATTGGCTTCACGAAGAGGTAATCGGTATCGACGTGTCGTCCGACGGCGTTCGACTCGAACCTGACGTAGACGTTGTCGTCAATCGACTCTTGCTCTCGAAGTCGACGACCCCGCTCGAAGACCTCTCTATCGCCAGTTGCTACGCTGCCGTCCGTCCGGTCCTCAACGACCCGCGGAACGTCCTCTTCGCCGTCCACAAGCACGCGACAGCGGCCACGCTCGCCGCCGCGGGCGTCCCAATCCCGCACACGTACCTCGCCACGGGGGACGCGAAGTTGAACGAGGAACGGTCCACGTTCGGAACACCGGTCGTCTACAAGACGGCTATCGGAACGAACGGCGGTGGGACGTGGCTCGTCGACCACGACCGACACCTGTCGGCGTCAGTCGACGACCGCCGGGCATTCGTCCAGGAGTATCTCAGCGAGGCCGACGACCACCGTGACCTCAGAGTCTACGTCGTCGACGACGAAATCGTCGGGGCGATGTACCGCTATGCGCCGGCGGGCGACTGGCGCACGAACGTCGCACTCGGTGGTGACGTCGAAGACGCGACCGACGACCTCTCCCAGCAAGCGGCGGGGGCGGCACTCCGTGCGACGCGCGCCCTCGGCCTCGACTACGCAGGTGTCGACCTCATCGAAGCACCCGGCGGGTGGGTCGTTCTCGAAGTCAACCCGACTGCGGGCTTCCGCGGACTCTTCCGCGCGACTGGCCGGTCCCCCGCGGCGGCTATCGCCCGCCTCGCAATCGAACGGGCGGGCGGAAGTGTCACCGAGGCAGACGTAGAACGACTCACCCACGAACTCGACGGGACGCCACCCGAAGACGCACCCTCGTCCGTCCGGGACGACCGCGTGCCGGTCGTTGGCTACACGGAACGCGTGACGGTCACTGGACTCAGTGGGTCGAAAGTCGTTCTCGCGCACATCGACACCGCCGCCGACACGACGCGAATCGACCCCGCGTTGGCGAGAGAGGTCGGCACCGAACCACCGTCTGTCCTCTCCGACGAGGCCACCCCGCGCGTCGATATCGTCGTCGAATTGGCAGGTGACCGACGGACGGTGACGGCCGTCGTCGACGAGGATACCGAAACCGATACACCGCTTCGAATCGGGCGCGACGTGTTGCGAGATTACTACGTCGACGTTCGTCGTCGCGTCAGCACCGAGTCGGGGACCTAAGTAGTCCTTGTTATATCAGGCCAGTCTGTTAACCCTCTAGGAAGCCTCCGTCCACTCGCGCTCGGCCCACCCAACAGAGGGGCCACCTAGCTCGTGGTCAGTGCCAGTTCTCAGGGCACCCTCACCCGTCTCACAGACGGGAGGACAGAACCACGACACGTCCCACACCGGCCGTGAACTGTCGGTGCGTGGCCTCTGGTTGCTCGTGGGTGACGAGCCGTTTTGCTGGCCACTGCTCGAAAGAGCCGTACCCACCGGGGTCGTCTCCCACGCCTTCCGTTAGCCACGCTGAAAATCGTAGTTTAGTTTATAATGATTTATCAAACGAATCGCCGGTTTTATGCTATATACACACATATTAGCCACTATGCCCGAGATGGTGTCCACAAACAGTGCGGATACGTACACAATCGTAAACGAGGTAAATGACCATGGGGCGGCGACCTTGCGGGGGGAAAACGGGTCGACGTACCACGTGACTTCCTACGACGACGAGGCACTTCGCGACTATCTCGCGAGTCACCGTCGTGGCGAGCAGGTCCGTATGGACATCGAACGTGCGGGCGTCCGCGCAAACGTCTGGCAGGTCTCGGCACTCTACCCCGGTGTCCAGGGCTAAGCTAGCACACGGTCACAGAATAAAAAAGACGGAACGGGACGGTCGAATCACTCGTTGACTTCGAGTACTTTACCGGCCGCGATGGTCTGTCCCATGTCGCGGATTGCGAAGCTACCGAGTTCGGCGATTTCTGACGATGGCTCGATGCTGAGTGGTTTCTGCGGCCGCAGCGTGACGATAGCGGCGTCACCGGCTTTGATGAAGTCGGGGTTCTCCTCGGCGACTTCACCCGACGCGGGGTCGAGTTTCTGGTCGAGCGATTCGAACGTACAGGCGACCTGTGACGTGTGCGCGTGGATGACTGGCGTGTACCCAGCGGTGATGACCGATGGGTGCTGCATGACGACGATTTGCGCTTTGAACGTCTTCGCGACGGACGGCGGGTCGTCTGCCGGGCCACAGACGTCGCCGCGGCGGATGTCGTCTTTGCCGACACCACGGACGTTGAACCCGATATTGTCACCCGGGCCGGCCTGCCCGACTTCCTCGTGGTGCATCTCGATGGTCTTGACCTCGCCGGAGATGTCAGACGGCTGGAAGCTCACGTTGTCACCGACGTTCAGGACACCAGTCTCGACGCGTCCGACGGGAACGGTCCCGATACCCGAGATGGTGTACACGTCCTGAATCGGAATTCTGAGTGGCGCGTCCGTCGGCGGTGACGGTTCTGGGAGGTCGTTCAGCGACTCGAGGACGGTCGGCCCGTCGAACCACGACATGTTGTCCGAGTGTTCGGAGATGTTGTCCCCTTCGAACGCGGAGATGGGGATGAATCGTGCGTCGTCGGTGTCGAACCGTACCTGTTTCAGGAGTTGCTGCACCTCTTCTTTGACTTGATTGTAACTGTCTTCGTTGTAGTCGACAACGTCCATCTTGTTGATGGCGATGATGAGTGTCTCGATACCGAGCGTCCGGGCCAAGAAGACGTGCTCGCGGGTCTGTGGGGCCACACCGTCGTCGGCGGCCACGACGAGAATCGCGTGGTCGGCCTGCGACGCGCCGGTAATCATGTTCTTCACGAAGTCGCGGTGGCCGGGCGTGTCCACGATGGTGAAGTAGTACTTGTCCGTGTCGAAGCGCTGGTGAGCGATGTCGATGGTGACCCCGCGTTCACGCTCTTCGGCGAGGTTGTCCATGACGTAGGCGAATTCGAAACCCGACTTGCCCTTGGACTCCGCTTCCTCGCGGTGCTGTTCGATGATGTGTTCCGGTACGCTGCCTGTCTCGAACAGGAGTCGACCGACGAGCGTGGACTTCCCGTGGTCGACGTGTCCGATGATGGCTAAGTTCTGGTGTGGTTTGTCTGCCATGGTATCAGGGCACTGTTGCCCAGTTTGGTAGAATATGACACCCAAGGGTATATCCGTTTTCCCGAGATAGAGTGTTTCAGCGCCATATGCCCGCGAATCCGACGTTTTTGGTCCTGTGAATCTCTGGAATAGTAGACTATTCGTGGGACGAATGCCGAGCCGTGTCGTGTTTTTCAGTAGACAATTCCTGCCGGTGATAGTAGGAGAACATATATCAATTGAAGAATAGGAATTGAGTCAACGACCACAATGTGCCACGAAGTCGCCCAACCAGTAGTCGAGCGTCGAACAGTGGCCGTCGGTCACGGTGGCGAAGTCACGGACCCCGGCGTTGGAAGCGACGAAGCACGACGATTCCGCGGCTCCCGAAGCGAGAACAGCAGAGAACTGGAGATGTAGTCTGTGAGACGGCGAAGAACACTCAGAGATTACGCATCGCGGCGGACATCTCGGCGAAGGTGGCGGTACGGCGGACGGGCGTCGAGCGGACAGGCGTCTGTTCCTCAGAACTTACAACAATCATAGTAACTATTTCTACGTACACCCTCATAAATCTATCTCCGGCCGGCGTGGAGAGGGGCATCCCAACTCGAAACGCGTGGTATCTGGGCATCACCCAGACGACCACTCGCTCGGACGTGTTGAGAAATCTTTATTTACACACGCCCAATCGTGACAATTGCATGGCAACAGACGACCGAACCAGTATTCGAAGCCGTGAGTCCGGTGCGACTCGCGGCTGGGTTCCGCGATAGTTGTACCGACGCTGTTTCTGACCGATTACTAACGAGCATTCGTCTTCCCGTCCAGCGACGCCGTCGTTCTGACACCCGAGGTGACGCCAATGCGTCGAAGTGAGGTGACGCTCTTCACGAGTCGTGAGAGCGAAGGCTGGGAGAACGACACCGTCCAACTTGCCGTCCGGGCAGGACTCGTCCGACAGTTCGGCAGTGGACTGTTCGGGTTCACACCCTCGGGGCAGCGAGTCCGTCGAAACGTCATCGGCCTCATCGAAGCGGAGATGAACGCCATCGGCGGGCAAGCTGTCAGCCTCCCCAGTCTCCAGCACAAAGCCATCTGGAAACAGAGTGGCCGCTGGGGGAACTTCGAAGACGAGATGTTCACGTTCGAAAACCGCGACGGCCAAGCGATGTGTCTCGCACCCTCGCACGAAGAGGGTGTCGTCCACCTCGTCGAGGGGTTCGTCCGGTCATACGAAGACGTCCCCCGACTCTTCTATCAGGTGGCGCGGAAACACCGCGACGACCACCCCCGGAACGGACTCCTCCGGACAAAAGAGTTCACGATGAAAGACGCGTACAGCCTCCACGCCACCGAGGAGTCGCTCGACGAGTGGTACGCTCGCGTGCGCGACGCCTACTGCCGCATCTTCGACGCACTCGGCATCGACTTCGTCGTCGTCGACGCGGAGAACAGCGTGATGGGCGGGTCTGCGTCCGAGGAGTTCGTCGCACTCGTCGAGACGGGGAGCACCGCACTCGTCTCCTGTGAGACGGACGGGTGTCGCGTCGGTGTGACTGACGAGTCGGGTGACGGCCACCTCGCTGCCGGCGACTCGTGTCCCGTCTGTGGGGGCAGGCTCACCGCCGGAGAGGGCATCGAGATTGGACACGTCTTCAAACTGGGCACGCGGTACTCCGTCCCCGCAGGTCTCACAGTTGATACGGCCGATGGGTCGACGCGACCCGTCCAGATGGGAAGCTACGGTATCGGTGTCGACAGACTCGTACACACACTCATCGAACAACACGCAGACGACGACGGGTGTCGGTGGCCCGTGACGGAAACCGGGACCGTCGCACCCTACACCCTCGCAATCGTCCCCCTCGACTACGATGGAGCGATAGCGCAGGCCGCCGACCGACTCCACGATACGTGCGGGCGCGATGAGACACTCCTCTTCGACGACCCCGACCAGACTATCGGCGAACGCTTCGCCGAGAGTGACTTGCTGGGTATCCCCCGGAAGGCAGTCCTCGGAAACAACTTCCGAGAGACTGGCGAAGTCGAACTCGAAACACGCGACGGCGACACGGAGTTCGTCGAACTCGAACAGGTTGCCGACATCGTCAGTCGATAGCCCGCCTGTTCTCTCGCGTTCGCGCCCATTTGTTTAGCAACTCTGTGTCACGAGCGACCGCATCGGGCGGACGATCCATTCTGTATCGCACTATCTAGTTTATTGGTGCGTCACTCCGTCTTCTACCCGAACTCCGGCAAGGTGGCAGATTTCGCCGTTCGGGTTGCGGGTTCGTGGTGTTTTCACCCAATCACGAGTACCATTCGATGCACATATGTGCTTACTCCGCGAGAGGAGATACCAAAGCATTACTTATCGCAGTTCGCAGTGCCGGGTATGGGCCTTCGAAAGCCGCCGTTGTACGACGCCCACGCTGACGCCGGGGCGCGTTTCACGGAGTTCGGCGGATGGGACATGCCTGTGGAGTACGACTCCATCAAGGCAGAACACGCGGCAGTCCGCGAGGCCGTCGGCATCTTCGACGTCTCACACATGAGTGAGATAGAGGTGTCCGGCCCGGACGCAACCGCGTTGATGCAACGCCTGACGACGAACGACGTGACGGCCCTCGACCCGGGTGACTCGCAGTACTCGGCAATCGTGAACGACGAGGGTGTCATCATCGACGACACCGTCGTCTACCGATTACCCGACCGCGACGACCGGGTGTACCTCTTCATCCCGAACGCAGGGCACGACGAAGAGATGTACGACCGGTGGACCTCGTTCCGCGACGAGTGGGACCTCGACGCCACCGTCGATGACGTGACCGAAGACTGGGCCATGTTCGCGGTACAGGGGCCCGACGCACTCGAGACAGTCACCGACGCCGCGCCCGACGCGAATCTCGGCGAGTTGTCGAAGTTCCAAGCGACGTTCGCTGACGTGGCGGGCGTCGAGTGCTGGGTCGCCCGCACGGGCTACACCGGCGAAGATGGCTTCGAAGTCCTCTGTCCGTGGGACGACGCCGAGACAGTCTGGTCGTCGCTCGACGCGACACCCTGTGGTCTCGGGTCCCGCGACACCCTCCGGATGGAGATGGGGTACCTGCTCTCCGGGCAGGACTTCGACCCCGAAGACGAACCCCGAACCCCCTACGAGGCGGGCATCGGCTTCGTCGTCAAGAGAGACACCGAGTTCGTGGGGCGCGACGCCCTCGAACGCCAGAAGGAAGCAGGAGTCGACGAGACGTTCGTCGGTTTCACGCTCCTCGACCGAGGCGTCCCCCGTCACGGCTACGACATCGCCACCGAGGACGGCGACGTCGTGGGCGTGGTGACCAGTGGGACGATGAGTCCGACGCTGTCGGAACCCATCGGCCTCGGATACGTCCCGACCGAGTACGCGGAGGAGGGGACCGTCCTGTACGTCCTCGTCCGCGGCAGAGAAAAGCGCGCAGAGATAGTCACACCACCCTTTATCGACCGATAATGTTCGAAATTCCCGACGACAAGAAGTACCTCGAATCGCACGAATGGACCACCACCGACGGCGACACCGTCCGTGTCGGCATCTCCGACTTCGCTCAGGACGAACTGGGCGACGTCGTGTTCGTCGAACTCCCCGCCGAGGGTGACGAACTCGCCGCCGGCGACGAATTCGGCGTCGTCGAGAGTATCAAGGCGGTCTCCGACCTCTACGCCCCGATTTCGGGCACAGTCGTCGCCGTCAACGAAGACCTCTTCGACGCGCCCGAACTCGTCAACGACGACCCGTACGGCGACGGGTGGATGCTCGAGCTTGAACCGTCCAACACGGACGAGTTCGACGACCTCCTCTCCCCCGAGGAGTACCGCGAGCAGACGGAGTGAGATGACGGCTGGAAACGGACGACGGGTCGGAAGCCCGTACGCCCCTCACACAGACGCTGACGAGGCCGCGATGCTCGACGCCATCGGTGTCGACTCCGTCGAAGACCTCTTCGACATCCCGGCCGACGTGCGCTTCGACGACGAGTTCGGTATCGATTCGACCGACGAACGAGAACTCAGACAGTCGCTCGCGGACCTCTTCGCCCGCAACGAGGAGTTGACCGAGTTCCTCGGCCGGGGCCACCACGCCCACTACGTGCCGGCACTCGTGGACGACCTCTCGCGCCGCTCTGAGTTCCTCACGTCCTACACACAGTACCAACCGGAGATTGCGCAGGGCTTCCTGCAAGTTCTCTTCGAGTACCAGTCGATGCTGGTCGAACTGACCGGCCTTCCGGTGGCGAACTGCTCGATGTACGACGCCGCGACGGCCCTCGCCGAGGCCGCACTCCTCGCGAACCGCCTCCGACGCGGTGCGAGCGGCCACCGCGTGCTCGTCCCCGAGCACCTGCACGAAGGCCGTCTGGGTGTCCTCGAAAACTACCTCGACGGCGCAGACATGGAAATCGGCGAGTACCCGATGGACGACGGCGCTGTCGACGTCGACGCCCTCTCTGACCTCGTGGACGACGAGACGGTGATGGTCTACGCCGAGAGTCCGACCGTCCGCGGCGTCATCGAAGAACGACTCGCCGACATCGGCGACATCGCCCACGAGAACGACGCACTGTTCTGTCTCGGAAGCGACGTCGTCGCCCTCTCACTCCTGCAAGAACCCGCGAGCGTCGGTGCCGACGTCGTCGTCGGCGAAGCAGGTGCACTCGGTATCGGGTCGGCCTACGGCATGGGCCTCGGTATCTTCGCGACTCGTGAAGAGTACCTTCGACAGGTTCCGGGCCGCCTCGTCGGCGTCTCCGAGGACTCCGAAGACATGCGAGCGTTCACGCTGACGCTCCAGACCCGCGAACAGCACATCCGCAAAGAGCGAGCCACGTCGAACATCTGTACGAATCAGGCGTGGGTGGCGCTCCGAACTGCCATGCACATCGCGTGGCTCGGCCCGGACCGCCTCGTCGGCGTTGCGAAAGACGCTGTCACCGAGGCCCGTGACCTCGCCGAGCGTCTCGACGACCTCTCGGGCGTGAAGGCTCCGGTCCACGACCGGCACCACTTCCGCGAGTTCGTCGTCTACACCGACCAACCCGCACCGGCGATTACGAACGACCTCGCGGGTCGCGGGTTCGCGGTCCACGCACTCGACGACCACCACATCCAGGTCTGTATCACCGAGGCGAACGCCGACGCCGCAGACGAATTCGTCGCGGCCTTCGAGGAGGTAGCCTGATGAACTTCGACCAAGCCCGATTCAGCCGTGACGACGTGTACGAACCGCTCCTGTCCGAAAAGGACAGCACCACCGTCGAAGTCGACGCCGACGGCGTCCTCCCCGACGACCTGACTCGCGACGAACTCACGCTGCCGGGACTCTCGGAACCCCAACTGGCGCGGCACTACACCCGCCTGTCGCAGATGAACTACAGCGTCGAACTGGGACCGTACCCACTGGGGTCGTGTACGATGAAGTACAATCCGTCGTTCACCGAGGACGTCGCTGGCGACGCCCGCGCGGCGGTTCACCCCGACCGGTCTGACCGAACGGTCCAAGGGACGCTCGGCCTCCTCCACGGACTCCAGGAGCACCTCGCCGACATCGGCGGCATGGACGCCGTGACGCTCCAACCGCCGGCCGGTGCCGCAGGTGAATTCACCGGCATCCTCATCGCGAAAGCGTACCACGAGGCCCGCGACGACGACCGCTCGGAGATTATCATTCCGGCGTCCGCCCACGGGACGAACTTCGCGTCCGCCGCGATGGCGGGGTACGACGTGGTCGAACTCCCCTCTGACGAGGATGGCCGCGTCGACATCGAAGCGCTCGACGCCGCCATCTCCGAGGAGACGGCCGCGCTCATGCTCACGAACCCGAATACGCTCGGGTTGTTCGAGCGCGACATCGTCGAAATCGCGGACATGGTCCACGAGGCAGGCGGACTGCTCTACTACGACGGTGCGAACTTCAACGCACTCCTCGGCCGTGCTCGCCCCGGCGACATGGGCTTCGACATCATGCACTACAACGTCCACAAGACGTTCGCGACGCCCCACGGCGGCGGTGGACCGGGTGCTGGCCCGGTCGGTGTCGTCGAAGAACTCGCCGAGTATCTCCCGAGTCCGATGGTCCGCGAGACGGCAGCAGGGTACGAACAGTACGAACCCGAGTCGTCCATCGGGAAAGTCCACGGGTTCGCCGGCAACTGGTTGGTGCTCGTGAAGGCGTACGCCTACATCGCCCGTCTCGGCGACGAAGGCCTCGCAGACGCCAGCGCGAAGGCTGTGTTGAACGCGAATTACCTCGCCTCGCAAATCGACCTCGACGTGCCGTACGGACCGTTCCACCACGAGTTCGCGGCCACGTCGGGTGACCGCGACGCCGCAGACGTGGCAAAGCGGATGCTCGACTACGGCGTCCACCCGCCGACGACGAAGTGGCCCGAACTCGTCCCCGAGGCGATGCTCACGGAACCCACGGAAGTCGAGGACAAGGCGTCGCTCGACGACCTGGCACACGCGTTCAACGCCGCGTACGCCGACTCGGACGAGGCACTGGAGACAGCGCCCTCGAAGACGAGTGCCCGACGCATCGACCAGGTGTCTGCGGCACGCAACCCGCGACTCTCCTGGCAGTCGCTCGGCGACGAAGAATAACGAAACTCGATTTTTTCTTACGCTTCGGCTTTCGCGTAGGTCTCCACGTCGTCCGTGATGTGGATGTAGCCGTAGTCGCAGTTCGTACAGTGCCACTTGGTCTTCTTTCCGAGGTGGACCTGCATGCTGGCGGCGAGGTAGAACGTGTCGTTGCCACAGACCGGGCAGTCGCGTTCGATTTCGAGGTCGCTCATGAGAGCGAATCCGTCGTGGTCGTTGTTGAAGATATTGGTTCGTGGTCGGTCCCGTGTGCAGCCAAAGGGCACGTATTCTGACGCCATAAACTACATAGCGCGATACAAAATCGGGTGGTTCGGAGAAAAAGAGTGCTCAGGGTCGCTGTCGTCGGTGAGTCGAGAGGTCCGACAGAATTCGACGGTAAACCGGCCAGTGTACCACTTAAATGACCTGAATATCGAGGGCGATAATTTGGCACATAGAACTTTACACACATTCACTAATTTTCGAGTGAACAATGAGTCGGACAATTTTGTGCGTCGATACAGCGGGTCGAATTGACGAGGTGTCGGCCGCCATAGATGCCGAAGAGACGTTCGAGGCAGTCGAAGCCACGTCTGTCGAAGATGCCCGAACGATACTGGACGAACGGGCCGTCGTCTGTGTCGTCACGGGATACGAACTCGACGGTGGGAGTGGTCTCGAAATCGCTCAGGCAATCAGACAGACCGCACCGCAGACACCGTGTGTGCTGTTCACCGACGTGTCACCGGGAGAAATCGACACGGCATCCTTCGAGGAGGTGCTCTTAGAGTACGTCAACCGAGACTTACCCGACGCGTACGACCGATTGACGTTCGTCGTCGACGACGTCATCAACCACAGCGCGCAGGTCAGTTTCTTGAAACCGGACGACGAGCAGGAACGACTGGACGCACTCGCACAGTACGATATCGACGAACTCCCTATCGAGGAGAGTTTCGACCGACTCACAGATTTGATCGCGAGTCACTTCGACACGGCCATCGCGTTCATCGGTCTGGTCGAAGCGGACGAAGAGAACATCCTCTCGTGTCACGGCGGCGACTGGGACCGACTCACGCGCGAAGAGACCATCTGCACCCACAGCATGTTACAGGAGGACGTGATGGTCGTCGAAGACCTCAGAGAAGACAAGCGGTTTAGCGAGAACCCTCACCTCGCGAACCTCGGCATCCGCTCGTACGCGGGCGCGAACATGACGACCAGCGACGGCCACGTCATCGGACAAGTGTGCCTCATCGACCACGAAGTGCGGACGTACGACGCCGAAGAGCGACACGAACTCCAGCAGTTCGCCGAGACGGCGATGGAGATTCTCGAACTCAGACAGGGTGCGCGTAGAACGCGAACCGTGGAGGTAGTCCAATGAGTCTCGGGTCTTCGGCGTCGTTCACCGCCGACTCGATGGGACTCGACGCGATAGATAGTGGGACGAGCATCCTGCTCGTCGGCGACGACTCGGACGCACTCCAGTCCGTCTTCTACCGACTCGTCGCCGCAGAAGAGGACGAACGAAGCGTCGTGGTCGCGACGAACGAGAGTGGGCGAGGCGTCCAACGCGCCCTCAACCGGGCCGTCCGCGGGGCCGGGTCTCGGTCCTCCGTGTTGACCGGAACCGGCGCCAGTGGGACCGACATCGACGCGATAGACGACCTCGGAGACCTCACGAAACTCGGGATGAACCTCTCGATGCACCTCTCGGAGTCACAGCAACAGACACCTCGATTCCGGGCGGGAATCTACCTCTGTTCGACCATCTGCGCGGAGGCCGACGACGTGCGCTCGGTCTACCGACTGCTGAACTCGAACTTCCTGTCGGAACTCCGACGCGGCGACGGAATCGGTATCTGCGCCCTCGACACGAGTAGCGACATCGGCGCGAGCGTGAACAGCGTCGTCGCCGGAATGAAGACGTCGTTCAAAGCGTGCATCGAAGTCGAAAAGACCGGACGGCGCGAGGCGACGCTCACCACCTCGGGCCTCTCTGGAGTCGACGAGACGGTCACCGTCTCGCTCTAACGAACGGCTACGCGTCGCCGGCGTCACCGGCGTCGATACTCCCGAGTTCTGGTGCCGTGTCCTCGCGGACCCGCGCTTGCAGTTTTCCGATAGCGACAGAGACGACGTAGATACCGACTGCGACGAGGACGATGACGCCGCCCGCCGTCGCCTCACCGTAGTAGGACACGCCGATTCCGATGAGGACGGCGAGTTCGGCGAGCACGACGGAGACGAGGAGCGACTCGGAGAAACTCCGCGACACCTGCGCCGCGCCGGCGACGGGCACGACGAGCATCGCGGCGACGAGGATGACGCCCATAATCTGCATCGCACCGACGACGACGAGTGCGGTCAGCATGACCATCACGCGGTTGTACCACGTGACTGAGAGACCGGAGACTGCCGCCGCCGTCTCGTCGAAGGTGACGTAGAGGAGTTGGTTGCGCGTGAGTGCGACGGTACCGACGATAACAGCGAAGAGTACGAGGAGAATCGCTGCGTTCTCCGCCGAGACAGTCGAGAGGTTACCGAAGAGGTACTGGTTGATACCGACCGCGAGACCACCGGCGTTGAGGCTGATGAGTACCGTCCCGAGTGCGAACCCCGTCGAGAGGACGATAGCCATCGACACGTCGTTGTAGGCGTCCGTCGCCTCGGAGATGAGTTCGATGAGGAGTGCGGCGATGACTGCAACGACGACGGCGGTCAGGTACGGTGAGACGCCGAGGCTGAGGACGCCGTTGAGGAACAATCCGACGGCGACACCGGCGAATGCCGTGTGTGCGAGGGCGTCCCCGATGAGCGCGAGTTGTCGGTGGACGAGGAACGTCCCGATGAGGGGGGCCATGACGCCGATACAGAGGCCGACGAGGATGGCGCGGTGCATGAACTTGTACTGCGGGCTGATGAGTTCGAGGCCAGTCAGGTAGTACAGTTGGGTCAACAGCCAGTACCAGAACTCGAGGATGCCGTACATCGGCGCGAGGAGCGTGTCCAGGAGGCCTGTTTGCAGCGGAACGAGGAGGGCCGCGGTCATCAGTTCCCTCCCAAGAACGTCGCTGCCGTCCCGAACGCGCGAGCGAGTGCGTCGCTCTCGACGAACTCCTCGGTCGGGCCGTCGAAGTATATCTCACGGTTGAGACAGACGACTCGGTCTGCGTGTTCGGTGACTGCGCTCAGGTCGTGTTCGATGAGTAGGATGGTGATACCCGACTCGTTGAGCGATTCGAGCAGTTCGTAGAAGGCGTCGACCGATTCCGCGTCCACCCCAACGGTCGGTTCGTCCAGCACGAGCAGGTCTGCTTCACTCGCGAGTGCCCGTGCAATGAACGCTCGTTGTCGCTGGCCACCGGAGAGTTTCGTCACGCGCCGGTTTGCGAAGGCCGTCATGCCGACTGTTTCGAGAGCGTCGTCGACGATTCGGTCGTCTTCGGCAGAGAGACGTCCGAACCCGACGTGTGGGAACCGACCCATGCGCACGACTTCGCGCACCGTGATGGGCATCTCCTTCGAGGCACTCGCATGCTGAGCGACGTAGCCGATTCGGGCACCGTCGTCGAAGACGTGTGACGGTTCGCCGAACAGGGTCGCGGTGCCATCGTCGGGGCGGAGCAGGCCCAACATGAGTTTCATCAGCGTCGACTTCCCAGACCCGTTCGGGCCGACGACAGCGACGTACTCGCCGGGGTCGATGCGGAGTGAGATGTCTTCGACGACAGGGCTCGCGGTGTAGCCGAACTCGACGTTCGAGAGTTCGACGATTGCTTCTTCGGACTGCGACGCAGACCGACCTTCAGACGCCCGGTCGGAAGCGGTCATCGTGCTCACTCGAAGTTCCTCCACTCGTCGTTCCACCCATCGTACCCGACTTCGTCGGGCGTCTTGTTTCCGAGGACGATTTCGAACGTCGGCATGTTGATGTTGTAGGCGATTTCCTCGTAGCCCCAGTCGTTCTCGACCCAGTCTTCGCGGACGCCCGCGTAGGGAGTCACCGGGTAGTAGGCTTCGACGTCCGTCTCCGCAATCAACTGCTTCGCTGGCTTTCGCGTCTCGAAGACACCGGCACCGACGTATTTGATGTCGTTCTCGTCGATAACACGCTTCGCCTCGGTGATGTCGGACGGTTTCACGTCGCCACTGGCCGCGAGGTTGACGACGAGTGGGCGCATCTCGACGCCGTAGCGCACACCGATGTACTGGAACGCGTTGTGGGCGGCCAACTGGACCACCTTCCGCTCTGCTTCGTCGAAGATACGCTGGTAGTCGCGGTCGATTCGGTCGAGAACCTCGGTCTTGTACGTCGCGGCGTTGTCCCGGAAGGTGTCTTCGTACTCGGGTGCGAGTTCGACGAGGCCCTCGGTGATGTTGTCCACAGCGGTCTTCGCGCGCTGAGGGTCGAGCCAAAAGTGAGGGTCCTTCCCTCGGCCCTGGCCCACGCCCTCTTCTTCTCTGTCGAGACTGGCGGCGAGTTCGACGAGTTCGACGCCCTCGCGGACGTTGATGAGTTGCGTGTCCACGTCGTCGTCTTTCAGCGTCTGAATCGCGCGGTCGGCCCACGGTTGGAAGTCCTCTCCGACGTGGACGAAGGCGTCCGCCTCGATGATGTCCCGTGTGACACTCGCGTCGGGTTCCCACCCGTGGCCGTGGAGACCCGTGGGAATCAAGTTCTTCAGCGTCACCGGTGTGTCCTTCGCAACCTTTCGGGCGAAATCGTAGAAACTGAAGAAAGACGCGACGACGACGGGACCGTCGTCAGATTCGATGGCGTTCGAGTTCGAATCACTCTCAGAAGCACCGCCAGTTCCACCGAGACACCCGGCGAGGCCAGCAGTCACGAGACCGGTTCCAGCGGCGAGTACGCGCCGTCGAGATACCGTTCGTTCTCGTTCGAAACGAGATTCGTTGGTCATTACTATCTGATATAGACTGGAGCAAGCATATAGATGTATTGCTCTAAGTTTGAATTTAGACGCGTCAAAATTAGTGCCACATAGTCCTTCTATCCAACTAAGCCGACCCCGACGAGCGACCCGATTCCGTACGTCAACGCAGCGGCAACGAGGCCGATACCGACCTGCCGACCACCAGAGAAGAGGAGACTTCGCCCAGTCAACACGGTGATTCCCGCACCGATGGCGAAGAGTCCGATGGCACTCAGTACGAGACTCACGACGACGGCCGTCAGTCCAGAGATGAAGAAGAACGGAATCACCGGGATGACAGCGCCGATAGCGAAGAGGACGAACGAACTCGCTGCTGCCCCCCACGCGGACCCTCCGAGGTCCTCCGGGTCGATAGCGAGTTCTTCGCGCGCGAGCGTGTCGAGTGCGGTTTCGCGGTCGGAGACGATTTGCATCGCGAGTTCGGTCGCCCGCGCGTCCGGGATTCCCTTCGCGCGATAGATGAGCGCGAGTTCTTCGGCCTCTTGTTCCGGTGTCGCTTCGAGCTCGGCGGCCTCGACGGAGAGTTGACGCTCGTACAGTTCGCGCGAACTCTGCACCGAAAGCCACTCGCCCATCGCCATCGACCCCGACCCGGCGACGAGGCCAGCGAGACCGGCGATGAGAACCGACTCAGGGGAGAGCGACGCGCCGGCGACACCCATCACGAGACTGAGGTTCGAGACCAATCCGTCGTTGGCACCGAGAACCGCCGCTCGGAGCGTGTTTCCACTCGTCGCGCGGTGACGTCCCTCCAGCATCGCGAGCGTCGTCCCCTGCACGCCTTCTGTCGTCTCAGAGAGTGCCCGAAGTGTGCGTGCGTGGCCGTGTTCGTCCGCCGCGATGGCCGTCTCTCCAGCGTCGAGATAGGTTGCTGCGCCGTCGACTTCGCGTTCGGTGAGGGTGGACAGGACGACACTGGGACCGAACCGTCGTGCGAGTCGTGCGAGAACCCGTGCACGCCACGACGGCGTCGACGACAGCGAATCGTCGTCGTCGATGATTTCTCGCAGTCGTTCGGCGTGACTGCGTTCCGAGTTCGCCAGTCTGTCGTAGACGGACTGGAGTTCCGGCGTGTCGGCGAGGTCCGCCAGCACGTCGTAGAGATAGGCACCGTCTATCTCGTCGCGGTACGCCGCTTTGGCGCGCTCAATGTCGATGGACGGTGAATCACTCATCATTACTGGCTGATACGACCGGAGTTAGCATAGCTATCGTGCTACACCACCGTCCGCAGTCGGCCGACCGACGGACACTCACCCCACCGTCCGGTGTCCAAATCTCTTTGCTCGGTCGCTCCTAACGACGGGGTATGGGAATCGTTCTGTATGCGCTCGATGGATGTCCGTTCTGTGAACGGGTTCACGACGCCCTCACAGACGCAGATATCGACTACGAGACGCAGTGGGTCGAACCACTCCACTCCGACCGCGACGAGGTGAAACGGGTGAGCGGTCAGCGCGTCGTCCCCGTTCTCGTCGACGAGGAACACGGCGTGACGATGAACGAGAGTGAGAACATCAGCCAGTACATCGAGAACACACTCGCACGATGAAGATATACACCGGCCGCGGCGACGAGGGAATGACCGACCTGCGGGATATGACCCGCGTGTCGAAGACGAGCAGCAGAATCGAAGCGTACGGAACGGTCGACGAGGTGAACACACTCATCGGAACCGTACGGCCGACGGGGTACGACGACGTGGACGAGGTTCTCGAAGCGATGCAGAACCACCTCCACATCGTGCAAGCGGACCTTGCGAACCCCGACCCAGACGAAGACGACCCGCAGATACGGGCCGAACACGTGGACGACCTCGAAGCGTGGATAGACGACGCTGAGTCGGAACTCGACCCGCTTACGTCGTTCATCCTTCCCGGCGGGAGCGAGACGGGAGCGAAACTTCACCACGCACGTGCAGTCTCCCGACGTGGGGAACGCCGAGTGGTCTCACTTGCTGCAGAGGAACCAGTCAACACCGAAGTCGTCGCCTACCTCAATCGACTGTCGGACGCCCTGTTCGTCTTCGCCCGATTGGTCAACAAACGCGACGGTGTCCGGGAAGACTCGCCGACGTACTGAAGACCTAGTCTCGGTGAAGTAGGGGGCGCTTTCGCCCACCGACCACCGGTGGCCGGGACCCCGACCCGACTATGGTTGGGTACCCATTCCTATCGACTGCCGACCGACCGAATTCGTATGCGAACACGACCACCGTGTCCCGAGTGCGGCGGGGGAACCTCGATTGTGACAGGAATCGACCGATGTACCGACTGCCCGTGGTGGGGGCCACAAGGTGCGGACTGAGGCGACGAAGCTGGAGGCGAAAAAGCGTGTTGTGCACGTCTCGTCGTGGCCGGCGAGATAGTAACCACGAGTTGTGGGGTGTACGACCGGTGACGAGAGCGCCAAGACAGGGCCTTCGCGACCCAGCAGTGAGGCTCAGGACGAACTGGTGGCTCGAAGTCGTGGGAATTCCAGGACGGACGAAGCGTGCCCACGGTTCTACCGTCCCGGAAGGACAGACGCAAGACGGGGCTCCGACTACGGACGTAGCCGATTTGCCCGTGTTTTAGGTACACCTAAGAATTACAAAAAAGTGTCGCTCGTTCGCGGAGGCATGACATTCGGTACCGACTGACATAATTGTTTTCTCGTTCCCGAGACTATCTGAGGTCATGAACCGACACTTTACCGACGCACGGTACTACTTCCGGCGGGGATTCGAGCACCTCTACGCGGGAATCGACGAAGAGACAGAACCGCTCCGCCACCAACTTATGGAGCGTTTCGGCCGTGAACCGGAAGCCGAAGAAGAAGTCGGGCCACAGACGCGTCGCGAGCGCGTCGAATACGAAGCACGCCGTGCAGCGACTCGCAGCAGAGAAGCGGCCGGGAAGGTTCGACGCCGCGTTGGGCGAACCAGTTCCTGAGCGGGTCGGTGCGGTCCCCGTAATTACGGCACAACGTAAGTCTTAATTGGTGGCGCAGGGAACGAACAGTCGTCGCTGGGTTGGTGGTCTAGCCAGGTTATGACGGCTCCTTCACACGGAGCAGGTCGGCAGTTCGAATCTGCCCCAACCCATCTTTGTTCTGACAGAAAGTGAATCGACGTACGGGACGGCTTCGTTTATTAATAGAGCAGTCGCTAGCACGTCTGATTCGAACAGCCCGCTTGTGCCGGGTCGCTGCCATCACGGGATTGTGGTGAATTTACTTTGCTTGCTTTAAGTAATTCAGGGTGCGAGAGACATGATTTTCAGATGTTGTGCGAGACATGACGGCACTGTTTGAACAGAGAGGCGAGTCGCTCAGAGTGGAATCTGGTTGGGGTTTGTCGCAGACTGGGTTCCCCAGTATACTAGACTCAACTTCCGCATTGAAAGTTATCTGACCAAAACGATGGGTGTCAGTGGAAAATAGATTTAGTACTGGTATACAAACCACTCAGTCTGACGTTTCAATTCACTGGCGCGATCTATTTCTTCACTTTCCGCAATCTCGTCAGAGGGGTAATCATCTATGTCGAGTAGTCGTTTCGGCTTGTAAAGGTTCATGAAATTTGCCCCACCAGTAGCTTTCCCTTTGAAATGGCGATTCATTCTCTTCGGGAACTCGTGGGAATATCCTACGTAGAGAAGGCCTTGAGATTCATTCAGTAATACGGCTGCAGCTTCTCGGTCATTGAGGGGTTTCCCCCCAATGCGGAGTGCTTGGGCATAGTGCCGAATTGAGGTGATTGCAGACCGCTCGGGTTCTGTTTCTGGGGTGCAGTCAATGACGTAAACTACGTGATGGTTATTAGCCTCAGGATTAATGCTACGCTCCGCTAGAGATTCTACCGCATTATTTTTGATATCTGGTGAGAAGGTAAGTATGGTTGGGATGTCGCAATTGGGCACAGTTCGTTCCGGCAAGTCTCGCTCTAGCAGTTCGAGATCCAGATCCGGGGGATACGTTACGGGTACGTGATCCTCGGATTGGTCAACTCCATCATCACTTGCCTTGATTGCGTATAGGATGCCAATTAGATATTTCCAGTCAAACTCTAGTAATCCCTTATGTTCTGGCCAGCCAATCTGTAGGGTCATCAGCATACGCAGCGCTGTCGCCCGTCTTTTTTTCTTTCCCCACCAGTTCTCGTAGTTTTCGGCGTCTCTGACGAGTTCTTCCCAATTACGCTCTGGGTCAATTCGTTCGAAGCATGCGGTCAAGAACGGATCCTTTAGACTGGTTTCGTGACGGACATCGTAATCGCTGATGAGGTCGTCAAGTTCTTTGAGGACGTCAGATTCATCTGGATGTTCTTTTTGAAATGTGTGGTATTCTTCACGGAGATCAGCCATATCTATATGTCAGTACATGGGCTGATATACTCGTCCTCCCGTGCAGTTATTAGTGGAGAGATGTTCGTATGAGAGCACTCGAACATCTGGGTTCTTTCGAGATATTTTACAACCCGAATGCTTGAGTGGGCGGATACGTCTTAGCCAGTGAGTTTAGGATAATTAACTAATTTATAAGTCAATCAGCCCATGAATTCATACAGTAACCAATTTATTGCTCAAAAATTTGGTTAATTGATTAGTTAACTAATTGATTAACTAATCCACTGACTAATCAGTTTATTGGCGAGTTTGTCTGTTTCAAAATTTGAATATTCTTGAATTAGTTAATCAAGTAACGCAACCTATTGCTACCTTTCTTGCTTCGCCAGCCTATCCCGAACCAGATAGGTTGATGACACTATAGGCAGTCTTCGTTTCTATGATCGGAATCGAAATCTGGCGCTACGACACTGATTGCTGGAAATGCAGCACGCAGATTCAGGTAGTGTATCCCAGAGGGCTAGGTGGGTTTGGTGGTGGAACATGGGAACTAGCAGGAGAGAAACTCGTAGACAAAGAGTACTGCAACGTCGAGAAGACCTTCAGTCGAACACAAGGACTGGAAGTTTTCGGGAACGTCTGTACCAACTGCACCGCATATCAAGGAAACCACTTCATCCACGAACACGTCTTCGACACTGTAGCAGCGTTCCAGAGTTGGGATCGGGCACGCGAAGAGTACGAGGTAGTTGACGTCGTTGAGGTATCTTACCCATGTGTGGATTGTGGTGAGGAACTCACGTACAAACGCGAACAGCAGGTCTGTGACGCTTGTTTGCACCAACGTGAAATTGAAGCCTCGCTTGGCGACAGCGTTGATTTAGAGTATTGTGAAGTCTGCGAGGGCATCCTACATCCAGAACACCGAGCGAATCATCACACTTCGTACAACCCAGAAGAGACAATGCTAGTCTGTGATACTTGCCACGCCAAAATACATCACAAACAAGGCTTCCGTGACGACCTTCTCCCACAGATGACTCGAATAGAAGCCGAACAACAGGGGCTCATCTAACACAGTGAGTCAAGCGGTCGGTGTCAATCGAGACTCCCGAGAAAGACTAAGTTTGTCTACTGACAATTGGTTGTATCTAGAATGCTTTCTGTTCCCCCGCTTGTCGATAATGCCGACAAGAGTCTCGAAGAGGTCTACAAGAAGATTATTCCCCAGATCGAAGAGGCTCGGATTGCAACAGGATACTTCTACCTCTCCGGATTCGACCTCTATAAGGAAGATTTAGATAACTTAGCAGACCCTGAGGAACTCGGTCGGGCTCCACTTCGAATTCTGATGGGGCGTCAGACTAATCAACAGACTGCTGATGAAATCGAAGAAGGTCAAAGCCTCCGTGAGTCGTTCAGAAAGGAACTCAAAGACGATATTGAGAATCTGAACAACGCGCAACTTGGACGACTGAATCGCCTCCGTGAATTCATTGCTGAGGGTATCGTCGAAGTCCGCATCCGGAATCCCGAGAACGGCTATTTTCATGCAAAAGGGGCTGCCTTCCGAGCCCCTTTGGACGACGGTGAAGAGCCTGCTCCAGAAGGTGAAGATACACGTGCGTGTGCGACAATCGTTGGGTCCTCGAATTTCTCTGCGTCGGGTCACCGAAACAACATCGAACTAAACCTCACTAGCCAAGACCGATACCAGACGCAGAAATTCGAAGACTGGTACGACAATCAATGGGCAAACGCTGAAGATTTCGATGAAGAAATTGTTCGAGTCATCGAGAACAGTGACCAGTATAAGGAGTGGAAGGAGAAGCAAAAGCCCGGAGGCCCTGATGACGACGAACTGGGGACCTATCTAGAACCCTTCGAACTCTACAAACTGCTAGCATACGACGAACTCAGCGGCAACGTCAGCGTCCGGGACAGCCCACTCTATTACTTCCAGACTTTGGGGTATGAAAGTGCAAGAGAGAAACTCTCTCAATACGACGGCTGTATAATCTCCGACTCTGTTGGTCTAGGGAAGTCATTCATTGGCGGTGAACTCCTCTACGACTATCGACAGAGTGGGGAACGTTGCCTTCTCATCGTACCTGCTAACCTGACCGACCAGTGGAAAGACCTGCTTCAACACGGGACGGACGAAGACGGGGACCCTTACTTCGGACTGGAGGTAGACGGCACACACCTCGATGTGATGAGCGTCAGCAAGTTCCAGAACCTCTCATACGAGGAGGTACAAACTCTCCGGGACAAGTTTGATGTGCTGCTCATCGACGAGGCCCACCGTTTCCGTAACTTCGGTAAGTGGCGTCCAAACCCTGACAACGATGACGATTACAAAGGAACGCGACGTCACGCGAATCTCCGGCAACTACGCGGGAAGACGATGGTCATGCTGACTGCGACGCCTATCAACAACAGCGCCACTGATTTGAAGAACCTAATCAGCCTGTTCACGAGTCCAGAAGAGATTCGAAACAAGGCGTCGCTTGACTTCGACGCGTTCGACGAGTACATCGATCTCGCGGAAACACGAAAGCGTATCGCCGCCGGGAAAGAGGAAGTTTCTGATCAGAAGCAACAGCAAATCACCGAGCAATTACAGCGCCAATCGACCGAAATCTCGAATATCCTCAACGAGGTGATGGTCCTTCGGACACGCAAGCATGTGAAAGACCTTATTCAGGATGAAGAGGACTTCGAGATGAATTTCAAGCCCCCAAAACTCCACAAAGAGCAATATTCACTCCCACCTGCCTACCAACCGATCTATCGGATGCTCCCCGACGTGATGGACGCTCTCCACCTTCCACACATCACAGTGAAAAACCCAAAGGCGGGCGGTACGTTGAAAGCACTCTATAAACTGAACCTACTCAAGCGGCTGGAATCCTCGACATACGCGTTCGTACAGTCCATCGAAACGTTGCATCGGAGCGAGCGCCAGCTACTCGGATTGTTAGAAGACCTCCCTGAAAGTGAGGACATCAATCTTCTTCGAACGGTACAAGATGGGGAGAACCCATCAACCATCGATGACTTCGTTGAAGGAAAAGACGCCGCTGAAGATATAGAACAGACACTTGAAGAGTTTGGATTCGATTCAACCGCCGTTCGTGCTGACGGTAGCGATGAGAACACAGAAAACGAGTTGGCTGACGCAACGATAGGGGAGGTCAAGAACTACATTCGTGAGGACTTGACGCTGCTAGCATATTTCCTCACGCAGTTTATTGGAGACGTAGCCAGAGATACTGGAGATGTTAGCGATCACGCCGTCAGGGTGCGTGGTTGGCTCCACGACCATGATGCAGGGACACTTCCCACTGTCCCCGAAGATGAGGTGAATCCGGTACTGTACCCGAAGAGCGACCTCTCAGAAGTGGATGTTGCGACTCGGAACTTCTACGAAGCAGTGTTCTCATTGCGAGAATTCCGCGATCCGAAGATCGACCGACTCGCAAAGGTCCTTCAGAACCACGACCGGAAAGTTCTGATATTTACACAATATCGTGGGACTGCAGATTACGTCTATCGGACGCTTCGCGACAACCCGGACTCACCATTGACAGCCGCGAATAGTGCGGTGGTGAAAGGCGGGGACGAGAACAAGCAAGACATCATTCAACGGTTCGCGCCGCAGGCATCTGGGTACCAGAGTACACTTGCAGAGTCAGATGAGAATGAGGTCCAGTACGTCGTAGCGACGGACACACTCAGTGAGGGTGTAAACTTACAGGACGTCCATGTCGCAGTGAACTACGACCTACCTTGGAACCCAATGCGAATCGTCCAGCGTGTCGGGCGTATCGACCGTATCGGGAGTACGGCGGAGAAACATGTCCACAACTTCTACCCGGACGGCGATATCGAAGCCGCAATCAAGTTGCTGAAGCGGCTACAGGCGAAAATCAATGACATCGCCCTCATCGTTGGGAAAGAGAACAATATTCTAGACCCGAACGAGGATCAGATTCTAGAACAAGCGGGGGTCAGCACCCAAAAGACAATTGGGGAACTGGAAGTCGACGAGATTGAAGACTCGCTACGGCGGTCGCGAGAGATTGAGGACGTCAACGAACTTGACGACACGAGCAAGAACCCACTTCTTCGTAACGCTGGAAGTAACGAGGAGGCAGCGTATGACCGTTTCCTGCTCAAGCGCGAATTAAATGAGAAATATGGACTTACTGCAGACGACTTCGAGTACGCAGAGGGCTTCTTTGCAGACCCACCCGGGGAGCGGGAGTTCCTGTATACGAACGCGGTCAACCACAAGAAGGGTCCCCGTCCGGGTGTGTTCGCGCTCGCTCATCTGTGGTTCGATGACAATGTGGAGGAAGCCCCACTAGGGCGTGTTCGACGGGCGTTCTACTACAAGCCGTTCAGTGATGGCGTGAAGGAGCGATCGGTACAGACGCTTTCGATCAATCCATCTGTGGAGGGCGAGCCAGTATCGGGGAACATTGATCACGTGCTGGCGAACCGAGAGGAGATTACATACATTCTCGACGAGCGACTCGAAGAGATACGCGAAGGACAGGTCGAGGGTGCATTCAAGCAGGGAGACTCCTACTCGAAAGAGCAGGAGACGATTCTGGACTTCATACTCCACTATATTAGACCAAACTTCGGGGATGAGTCCTGTCGTCGTGAAGACCACGACACGGTTGGAGAATGGGCGGACAACCTCCACAGTCGTCTGGACGAGGTGAAGCTTGCAAATACCGATGAGGACAGAATTCTTCGTGGAACGTTCCGGCATCACGACAAATATGGATCTCTCCCTGACTGGCCACCAACCGAATTCCTTGAAGAACTTGAAGTGTTTCTTGAGGAGAACATCGAATCATCAACCGAGTACCAAGATACACTAGTTGGAGAAAGTGCTGTGAATGCCCGTCTCATTTGCTGGGGAGTAATCGGAAATTGAATTGATTGGTAAACTATTATTGAGGTGCGAGTGAGAGGGCCGATTATGGCTGATAACGACTATATCACTACTCTTCTCAGGGAGGGTCAAGAGGTCCATACAATTCGGAGTGGGAAGCAAGTAGACGCAATGGTAACAGTAACTGAGATTCTCAGCAGTGAATATGATTTACTTGAAAATATTGAAATACCATACAAACCAGACCGGAAAAAGACCCCGATAATTGAAGAAATAACTGACGAAGACGAAGATATTCGGCGGCAGAAGTACGAATTCACCGAAGGGTATTATGTTGACACTTTGGTGAATAAAAGAGGAAAACAGATAGACATTTCAAGATTAGCAAGTGCGTGCGGTCTCGAAGTAGAGTTCAGTGGCGCGTGGGAATAGCGCCGTTATTCCTTCAGTTGGTGGTACTTGTCCCTAACTGAGGAGATATATTCATCTGTCATTACGCGTGGACTGTCCACGGTATGGAACTCAGAAAGGATGTAATCCATCTGGTCCTCAGATAGATCATAAGCATGGAATGCCGCTGCGTCAATCTCTGCCTGCGTTGTTTTCCTTTCTTCTTCAGAGTCAACAACATCAACACCACCTAGCCTTTGGCGCATCTCCTCAAACTCCTCACCATAACAATTCAACCGAGCCGCACGTATCGATATGAATTCAAACCAGTCATCACCCTGAGTGAGTCGAGGAATCTGTGACTCCTCAAATTTGTATTTTAGAATATTCGAATCAATTTTTGTTCGCAGCAAATAATCAAATGGGATACTGTTCAGTAGACCAACAAACGTGAAGAGTTCCTTATCGGTAAAGACCCTCTCATAGGCGGAATGCAAGGGATAGTCTCCAAGATGTTCTTCCTCCGGGTCAACACTGTAAGGCCTCACAGTGTGGATACTATCGACAGCGACGGCTCCTTTCGGTAATACCGTCGCAATCACAGTTCTTTCATCTGTTGAGCGTGCGATTTTTCTGAATGCAACACGATATTCGGTACAGTCCAGTAATACATCCTCAAGAGACAATGGCTCCCTATCGTGTTCTTCTAGAAGGTTATTTACAAACCCCTTCTGTGAACCAGTACCATTGAATTTAGTGTATATCGCTTTTTTCAAGCCTACACTAGGGTCACGTGATCTGAACGCTTTCTCACGGATGCGCCACTTTGCGCTTCTGTCTTTGTCACACTCAATGCCCCACAAGCTAACCTCTTCAAGGTCATCAACGAATTTGGAATCATGAGAATATTGGAATATATTTTTTCCCTGATATATCGGATAGTCGCCAACAGTTTCGTTCTCAAAGAAGCGATCTGAATCTAAGGAACTGTCGAGTTCTCTGTACAGTTCAGCGTGCCACGCACTATCTATCTCCGCAGACGCTGGAGGATGTTTCAAAATTTGATTGAGTACGTCTACTTCTCTTTCGGAGTCGACGTAGGGAAAGATACCCGCTTCTGGCGAATAGTTTTCAAGTACTCTCTTTGGAATCTCAAAGGAGATTTCTTCTATATTTCTTAGAACATCGACCGTAGTTTGATTAAATATCCCGTAAACAGAACCGGTTCCACCGGTGTTTTTGAAGACCATGATTCCAAACCGATAGCGGTTATCGATTTCCGGGAAAATCCCACGATTTTCAAACCCAAGAACGTAGTTTAATGTCGTATTCTGAAGTGCATAATTCCGCAAGTCTTTCGCTGCACCTCCATTGAAAACTACCCCGGGGAGAATTAATGACACATACCCGCCATCAGAGATTAGTTTATAAACGCGCTCAAGGAACAACATAGAGAGGTCATTCTCATTCGCGACGGTTTGCCCTGCTACTTTTGGACTTTGTAATTTGAATCGATCACAATTATTGAAATAGGCAGACCGCCGCTCCATGTCCTTTTGGTATCGCTCCCATTCCTTTTCGATTTCTGGGTCCTTTAGAAGGTCTTCTTGAATGCTGTTCTTCCCGCTAGGACTTCTCGTTCTAAATATCTCATCGTACTTTGGGAAGAAGTGGCTCCGGTCTTTGGTCAAGACATCCCATGGTGGATTTCCGATAATGAGATCAAATCCACCATCTTGGTACACCGTGGCAAACTCCAAAACCCAATGGAACGGCTCATAATTACTAATGTCTTCTAACGAAACATCGTCCACACCGGAGTCCCTGAATTCCTCAAGGATTTTCTCGTCTAAACTTTCGCTATAGGTTTGAATGCGTGACTCTGCTAAATTACGTGCAGTTGTTGCCTCGGAAGCAGTATTTGCTTGTTTGTGCCTTTTTACAGCCTTGATGACGTCCTCGTACATCTCTCTTACACTTTCGCCGACACCCCCGCCATAATTCGTAAGAGATGCATCGCCACTTTCTGTAGCAACCTCTGTGAGTTCAGTGAATCCGATTAGACTGTTTCCCTGACGAATGTTGAAATCAATGTTGGGAAGCGGTTCGACCTCACCCGGTTCGTCCTCAATGTCTGCGACCATTGAGAGCCATAGTCGGAGTTTACAGATTTCGACCGCTCCATCGTCAATGTCCACACCATAGAGGTTATTCAGAATGATAGTACGCTTCGCGTACAGCGACGCGTTCCCCTTCCCAGACGCGATAGTTTCCAACTCATCGCGTGTCCGCGATGACAGTTCCCATCCCTTGCCCTCGTCTTCGAGGCGCTGGAAGAACTCGATACATTGCATATAGAGGTCGAGCAGCACCTCCTGTCCGGCGAGGAGGAACGCCCCACTACCGACTGCAGGGTCGAGGACTTTTGTCTCCTTCAGGATGTCGTGATAAAGTGTCTCAACATGCCCGACATCGACATTCTCAGTTGGCGCCTGCTGGGTGACCATCCCGCCGTCTGCGAGCGCTGCCGCTTCTTTGGATGCGTCTATCTCAGTGAAGCCGAACACGTCGTCAATCTCGTTGTAGGACGCACCGACGGTCTCGTTCAATTGGTCAAGGAGGTATGGGTGGACCGTTCGTCTGGCCATGAAACCGGTGATTTCCTCGGGCGTGTAGTATGCGCCCATCTCTTTCTGGTTAACAGTCTGTTCGAAGATGTGACCGAGAACCGCTGGGGAGAGGTTCTTCGGGTCAACAATGTCGAGTCGCTCATCAACGTTCCAGTTCCAGTCGGAAAGGAAGTCCAGAATATCGTCGAACAATTCGTTCGTCTTCTCGGCTGAATCGCCCAGTTTTGCGTCCTCGAACTCCTCTTCGACAGGGTTCTTTGCAAAGAGGCCACCGTTGAGATAGGGGAGTTTCCCGAAGTCCGGGTTCTGCTTATCCTCCGCGAGGTAGTCAAAGAATAGCGGCGCGTAGAATTCTTCGTAGCGATCTTCCCCTTCGTCTACGACCTTCGCGGGCTGTTCGTGGAGGTAGTCGCGGTCGCGGTGGAGTAGGCGCTTTTCTTGGATGAAGTAGAGGAAGATCATCCGGTCGAGGATGACCTGCACGTACCTTTGTTTTGCGTCACCACGGTCATCAGGTATACCCGAGACCTCCTGCACAAGGTCGGTACGAAGGTTCTCAAATTGTTGGTAGAACTTTTTGACGACTTGACGGGTGTCGTAGAGTGTATCGTAAATTGCCGCAGATGTCCCGTACTCTATGGAGTTGAGTTTCTGTAGAATCGTATTTTTCTCACCACTATCCCGCTCGAACTGTTCTTTACTGAATGAGAGTTTCTGGTGCTTGATTCGGCCGTGCTGCTGTCCCTCCCAACTTCGAACACGCGTGAGGAAAGTGAACTCCTCGAAATCGTTGGTCGCTACGAGGTTCGTATGGCGTGTACGGTTCTCGGGTTTGAAGTCGGTTGCAGATTCGCCGGGGCCGGCTTCTACAATGACGACGAATTCGTTGTCAGAGAGCTGAAGAACAAGTTGGTGTTCTTCACCAAGGTTCGGCCGTGTCTTGAGCCCCCGTTTCTCGAGAGAATCAGCAATATCCTGTAGAGAGTCCCAGCCGGCGATGTCAGCGGCTTTGATTTGCTGGAGAGTCATACGATGGCCGACACACTCGTTTCATATCAATCTGTGGCAAAGACTATGGTGTCATTGTTGCGAGAGTTCTTGTATTCAAAGCAGTAAGCCCGAGTGCAATGAGCCGGATTAGCTACGACATCCCTGATGCGATTCACGATGACCTGCGGGAAGAAAGCGTTCGAAAGAACATCCCGATGAAGATTATCTTGGTCGAAACACTCCGAGAACGGTATGCGGACGAATCCACTACGTCGGAAGTCTCACAGTAGCACTCCCGACCAAGTTCTAGTTCTGCCAATTTTGAGATGGCTTCGGTTCCCGGAAACTAATAGACTTAGAAATCAGAGAGATACTTCCGACCAATGGCTGCAAGGGCTATCAGTGATAGAACGCCCGCCAATTCAAAAAGCGCCATTGGGTTCTCTATGAAAGGCGAAATAACGTTCTCTAAGAGCGTAAATCCGTAGAGTTGTGAGAGGATGTAGCCTATGGCGTAGAGGAAAACCGCCAACATAAGGAGATTAAGGAAGTAGCGGAGCTTTCGGGGGCCGGGCGGTATCTCCATCACCATCTGTTCTTTTTGTTGTCATAATAATTCTGTCGTCTGTACTGAACGATTCAGTTCAGTCACGTTAAGCACGGAACCGCTGACCGACTCTTGCTCTGTATTCAGCACATCCGCTGAGGCCTGACATCCATTGAGGATTACAACATAACAGCACCAAGCCCGCTGAATTGCCTGCTCACAACCCAGATTGCCACCAACCACAATACCCGTGTTCTAGAACACGTTACGACTGAAGTTCAACTTCCCCCAATGCTTCGGATACACGATCATCCTCAGCACGTCTCTCAAGATACCACGCCAACCGTTCTTCATCCTGATGAATGTTAGAAAACGTCTGTCGCGTAATGTTCGGCGTGTGCTCCGCAGCTTTGTTGTAACTCCACTCCCCCGATACAATGCGTTCTAGAGCGTCAACAACGTCCAGAAATCCGGTTTCTTTATTGTCATAGTTCGGGTTGAGATTTGGGGTCAAATAGCCGTCGTCGGTCGTGAACCCTGTCGGAGCTGGACCGGTCCACTTGCCGTCTTCACGTGCTCTACGCAGGCCTGATTTAGTTCGACGAATTAGATTACGTCGCTCTTCTGCGGCAACCTCGGCGATAATTCCTGCCACCATACGACCTTCTCCCTCGGGTTCAATACGTCGAACGCTCCCGTTGGTGACGTGGATGACGGTCCCAGTTTCCTCACAGACTGTAAAGAATCGTTGTGCGGCTAATCCGTGTCGGGCGACTCGTGAGACTTCCCAGACAACCACATCAGTATAGTGCCCGTCTTCAATATCTTCGATTAGTTGGTTGAACTTTTCGCGGTCGCGTTTCGCACCACTGGCCTGTTCTCGGTAGAAGTCGACTTCGGAGACAGATACATCGTTGTAATCCAACCAGTCTTCGATGTCGGACAGTTGGTGTTCGTCGGATTGGTCTTCTGTTGAGCGTCGAATGTATGCCGCGTAACTCCGACCTTGAGCCATTGTTCGAGTTGGAATTTACAGGCACCCGCCCTTATAAAATAGGGAAGGTAATTTACAAGTTGTAAATTGACGGTCGTATATTTACATCCAACCCGGGGAATTGGCCTCTATTGAAATTCTCAGTAGATGATAGGTTGCTGCGTTCGTGCTGAATACAGGGCGCGTATGTTGCACCGTGGTTTCCAAAGCGCGTCGTACGGAAATACCCCCGATCCAGAGAATGAAGTGACCAACAAAATAGTGTATGCGGGGCTTCAACTCCTCTGCCATGGCTACCATCTCGACGTTGCTCGCCACGGGTGGATTGGCTCTTGATATTCTTGGAGCCGCGATTATCGCTCTGCCAGATATCCCGAGAGCCAAACTGATATTGTGGTCAGCAGTCGTAAGGCGGGGGTTGAATAGAATGGAGGGTACCGGTATTCGTGAGGGAGAACGGGGCTACGGCCAGCTCAAGAAAATCCTTGAAGCTCATTACAATGTCGAGTTCCCTCCCGATGTGTGGGCAATGAGGGTAGGGTTTTACACAATGTCCAAGTATGGCTACGAGACCGTGTACCTGTTCACAGACCCGGATGACGAGGATAAGCAGGTTGCTCTCGGGAAGGATCTCGGCCTTGACGTTGATTACCGTGTTGTTAAGAAGGGGCTTCAGACGCGGCTTGACCGACAGCAGGCGTTTATTCGCGGGGCTGGATTCCTGCTCCTTGGTACCGGTTTTATTTCCCAGATAGTAGCACGACTTATCGTATAGTAGGCAAGCGAGCTGAACAGCTGATTCACCTCGATAGCTCTGAAACGAAGTAATCTGCTCTGTTACACACACTCTGTATTCAGCACGGTCTCAACAAACTATCAGCAGCCAAGATGTCCGACAGGACCGTATATTAATTGTTGAATCTAGACCCAACACGTGAGAGGTCAAGCATTTTCGAGATGTGCTTCGAGGCAACCTCTTTCTGATCAAGCTCAGCGAATACTTTCTTAGCGGGTCTGGGTGTCACGTCATATCCATCGCATACATCTTCCAGTCCCTGTGGAAGGTACAGGTACCGCTCATCTGCATCGTAGTCGAGGAGATCATCTCGTTTGTTCTTCACCTCTCTCCGGCCCTTTTTCAGGGTTGCCTGCGCGATGATGTCTGAACTATATTTATCCACACCAACGATGTCAATGTCTTTTAACGTCCGGCCACTGGGTAACCTAAGTTCGAAATTATCATGGCACTCCTCAATGTCCCGCCGAGCTAGCAACTCAAACTGGCCTGACGAGAGCGACCAAACATCCCGAGTTACACTACTACCATTAACGATTGCCCGTATCGCTCGCTTGCTAGCAGTTGGATAACGTGAGATTGTTGGTCCTTGTTGTGATCGCGCGACAAATATAACGGGACATTCCACAAAATCAACGTCGATATAGTCGTTGATGTCAGCAACTTTGTAGACCCGTTCCTGACCGTCAAAATGACGTCGAACAAATTCGATTTCAGTTCCTGATTCAATGACGCCGACTCGGGTGAATTTCTTGCTAATCATCCCGTATGTAACACCCACCAAAGCGCCTTCTGAAGTTGCTTCGCGTAGGTCGCGGATATCATTCCTTGCATATCGACTCGTTGAATCAATGTCGTAATCGGAGGGTTCAACCGACTCAAAGTCTGCATGATGTACAATGATCTTCCCTTCGCGGCACATCTCCTCAATTAACCTCTCAGGGGCGGTCATACCGGCATGACGGACATAGAAAACATTTGGATATGCGTCACCTGAACCCCGTTCGATGCCAACCAAATTATTTGGTGCTGACAAGTCTCTTATCATGACACATAATGTCCCCTAGCCATTATGATTATTACCCTGATATTTTCAGGTGCTGGCTGAGAACCTCAATGGAAGGGAGCTTAGTACGACTTCCATGTAGGCATATCGACGCTGTTCCTCTTAGTGGGGGCACGGACGTCCCTTCCGAGGTATCTGCTCCTCATATTTATCGTGATGTCATACATTTTTTCTTTATCGAACTTACCTGTGAACTCATAGTTGTCCAATCTAGACGGCTGGCCGTTCCAGACTTGTGTTATCGTTTCGTATTCAAGATCGAATGGGTTGCTGAATGGATATGTCAGGCATAATCGTTCGAGGTTATTTCGCACAAAAACAGCCTCAGCATATTCTTCGATTGCCTCTTCAGGATCACGGCAATTCCGGATTCGGTGGGAGAGAACATCATCTCGGGTGAGGTATGCGCTTCGCCCAAGACCTGTATTACCATCTTCTGCAGAATACTCCAAGTCACCTTTCTCGACCCCTTCCGTGACGCGCGTCTCGAAATAGTTCTTTGTATCGTAAGCCCAGTGGTACTCAGCCGCGTCAAGGAGCGTACCGTTTCGGTTGTTTGGGATTTCTAAGTTGGGGAGCGGGTATGCACAGTAGGTGTGCTTTTCTGTGATCGGAGGACGCTCCCACGATTTTTTCGAGATTCCCATCCTAAGCCGCTTTAGGAAGACACCGTGGATTGCGTCAATCAAGTAGTCAACGAAGAGATGGTAGATTGTGTCGTCATCTCTGTATCGACTTTCACACAGGTAAGCCCATGAGTAAGGACGGGAAGCAGAACCAGTTCGGAACTGGCAGCTGTATTCAATGGGTACACCTTGTAGGGTAGTTTCGCCATCCCAAGTGTGGCCATCTTCAATATCAGGTTCAGAAAGGCCTGACCGATGAGCACGGAGCGTACCGATTACACTCGCCAATCGCGGATATTTCAGTACCTTAACTCGGACTTCACTAACCTGATTCGAGATTGTTTGTGGGGTGACGTCGAACTCGCTCGCGAGTTCGTTAGTCGACATACCGTATTCGTACCGCAATAGGTAACGCTGTGCGGCTTTCCGGCCGATACCAGAGATGTCTTCAGATATGCTATCAACAACAGGCTCCATCTCTTTGAGTGCAGCTTTGCTTCCGATAGTAGTCTCGTTGGGAGGGATAATCTCATCAAGTGCCCCCGTCATACTTCTAGGGTCGAATTTCTCGTCCATATACCCACACAGTATGAGATATGGGATAAATATTTTGCCTATAGAATGGTACCTAATAATTTATAGTATAACTTTAATAAGTTCTATTAATTGTAGTTAAATTTTTAATACCGCGTGATAGTGTGTTAACTATTCAGACGAGTTTGGGAATCTCCTATAGAAAACCAAAACTCGGCTGCTAGAATGATTCTGAAAACCCCGAGAACCGCGTTCTAGAACACGAACATCCCCACGAAAGCAACCTAAATATGAATTCCAAAACTCAGCAAGAAGAAGAGAGGATACAGGTCTGGATGAAGCCCGAACAGATAGACGAACTCCGAAACGCCACAGTCGAAATCAGTCAACCCTATCTCTCCGGTCGCAACGATGCCCTGATAGCACTCATGGCCGACACAGGACTCCGAGTGAGCGAAGCCGTCCATATTGAAACCGAGATGATCGACTTTGACGACGGCGTTCTACGGATTCCAAGCCACATTCAGAAACAACCCCCTGAAGGACAGAGGCCACCAGCCGCGCTCTCCCTCGCTCCGGAAACCCTCCGAACTCTCCGGACCTACCTGAATAGTCGCTGGAAGGACTCAGACTACCTCTTCCCTAGCAGGCAATCGGAACGTATGACCACCGAAACCGCTCGGAACATCATCGAAGACGCCGCCCTCGAAGCCGACATTCGACCCTATCGAGGTGTGGGGCGTGGAGAACCGAAAGACGTGACGCCGCACACACTCCGGCACTCGGTCGCGTATCGACTTCTAGCACGAGAGGACGAAGGTATATACAAGGTCAAAAGCAGATTGCGTCACTCCTCGGTGACAACCACCGAATCAATCTACACCCACTTAGACGTCGCCTGATTTTACTGCGGAAAAAGAAGTCTTGTGCTAGAAATCGAACTCCTCAGAACGCAACCGTGCAATCCCGTCAACCACCCCATACCGGACGATAACCCGGCCTAAATCCGTTATTTCGTGATACCGAGACCGGCTTCGAGACGGGTCTTCGTGAGTGACGACAAGAGCAACCCGGCGTAACTCTCGGATAGCATCCTCAACACCCCATACAGGCCATTTGAGATAGGTGCTAAGCCTGCCAGATTCCAACCCGTCAGAATCATCTAGCAGAGTGAGCAGATCGATGTGCCGGTCTGCGGTCCTCGCCATCCGTCGATAATCCTCTTCACTAAATAGACTGTCAGCAGGGAGGTCGTTCATACTTGAGGTGTTGAGTCTGCTCCACTATGAGTTCTAGCACGGGATACACCACTGGTTCCGGTGACATCACCAGTTCCGCTGGGGTCAGAAACACCATCAAAAACTTATGTATAATCAATCATGGCGGTGTTCTAGAACTCATAGAAATCACAGCAAGTTACCGGCCATCGTTACCCCTGATAGGTTACGATACATAAGTAAACCAAATCACAACCCATTGGGGTACTATCTGTAGGTATTAACATCTATAGCCCTACTAATCGTGGGTTACCCGAAGATCGTAACGAGTTTTTGTAGTTATTTAGTAACGAATCGTAACCCATCAAACCGGGACGATATAATAGGGGGTTCCACCCTGACCCAAAAGATGGGTTACTGATTTTTCTACGAAAAATCAGTTATCCGATGCAGAATCGACAAGACGGAATCCGAATTGAGAGGAGTCGAAACCAACCCACATCAATCCTCAGACTGAGTTATGAATTCGGGGGAATTGAACCAAAACAGACACCCATCTCACTTGTATCACCAGTACCCAATCGAGTCGAATCCAGAAGGAACCCAAGGTGTTCTAGAAACCGTGGCATCTCAACAACTCGTCATCACTGAAACCACTCTAATCTGGAATCAGTCCACAACTCGAATCGATACCCTACGTGCAAAGTGTATAAATCGATATGAGACCCAAGTCCATCAGCTCTAGAACACGTCGAGGCTCTTTCTGAATGTCGATGTAACCCACCTTCTATCCCGGTGGATATCTGGGGGGATTTGGCCGGGTCGTGAGTAGCCGTAGTGAAGAAATCCAGAAGTCTAAATAGTCGTGTTAGCCGCTCTCTCGTGTATCTATTTTGCACAGCCGATGTTTCACGGTTACATTTTCAGGCCGTCCCCCAGATTGGGGTGGTAGTAGTAGTAGTAGTAGTAGTAGTAGTAAGAAATTATTGTTGTTGTTGCTGTTGTTGCTGATGTTGTTCGGATTTGGGTGGTGTCGTGAAATCACCACCGCCAACAAGCGACCGAAGATTCTAGAGTGGCAAGAGAGCGTCCAACACACCACGATAAAATCTTAAAATTCCTCATCCCACCTAAACACAGGGCGACCAAATCCCCCCATATCCAGATTGGTTTTCGAGGGCGCGTGCTGGCGTGTTCTAGAGGGTCGTGGGACCGTGTTTTTCGGTGACGGTCGCCCAAATCAGTCGTCATGTGTTAAGATTAAGATTTGAGTTGTCTAGCAAGTGCGGGGGTGGTGAAGGTATAAAGGCAGGTACTATCAACGAGGGAAAAATGACCGACACAACCAACGACGAACTCGCTCCGAAACACATGGACGGTGAAGACGTCTATAAACGTCAACCTGACAATCTCGTCAGTATCGGCCCGGAAACTGAGACGATGACCATCGAGGTTGACAGGAACATTAAAAATAAGATTCAACATATTGCTAACGAATCTCCGTCCGCAAACCGCGAGACGTACAACGCGGCGTTTAAAAACTATGTTGAAGGAATTGTCAACAATAGTTTCGAGGCTCGTAGTGAGAATATTGCGAAGAACACCGAGCAATTGCTAGAGATGGTTGAGGCTATGAGCCAAATGCTGATGGCCGTCATTGACGACGAGAACGAGCAGGCGAAAGAGATAATCGAGACGTTCGACGGGGTTGTTGCTGAACGCCGTCATGAACGCCCGGAACACAAAACCGATCGGAAACTCAGCACTGCAATGTCCATTCTCAACGGTGAAGTCACCGAAGAAGAGGTCGCAAAAAAGAAGGAAGAAGCGGATGACTTCGGTATCGTTGATGGTGTTGAGATAGCAGACCGATTCCTGTCGGTTTATCGTGAACATGATGTGGGTGATGCGTTGGCGTTGACGCGAATGGCCGAGTTAGGCGGTGAGCCGGTGAGAATCGACTGCAATGACGACATCAAAGAGATTGAACGGTTGGTTGAGGAATATCGTATTTCTGTCTTGTTAGGTCCGTCCGCGATCACCGGCGACCACCACACCATGTCGTCTAAGCGGGCGATGGCGGCTGTTGTCTATGCGCGTGTGAATTATATCATTAAGCAAAGTGATGAGGATTCACTGTCCGTTGACCGGGTTAAAGAGGTGATGCGGGAGGTGCATCCCGACCGGAGTGACCGGCAACTGTTCGACCGGAGTGACCGGGATACCTATTTCGATGTGTTGATGGAGGAAACTGGTTTGCTGTGGATGCCTCACGGAAAGTTAGCGACGGACCCTCACTCCCGGTTTAATGAAACTATGAGTTTGGGAAGGGCATATAATTGGAATCTCCGGGATATGGTGAGCAGTATTCGGGGCTATGAGCGTGATGAGGATATGCGTCAACACAAGGGGTTGGACGTGGAGCGGTCGTCGGAAGAGATTAATCGTGAGGTGATGATGGAGCGCGCGAAAGTTGCGAAACGGCTCCACATTTGTGTGGTTCGGTCGTTGAATTATCTTGCTTACCAACAGCCTGCTGACGAATCCAAACATGAGGACATTGTGGACAAAATGCGTCTTGGGGCGTCTCTTATTAAATCGGACGTGAAAAAATTCGGCAAGGATGGTGACGTTGAGAGGGTGGAAAAGGATGTTCACGGGCCGAGAGTCTATAATTATGACCGTATCACGTTGCTTGGTTGGTTTGAGGACGAGTTTGAGGACGCCTAGGGGTTTTCAGAGTCGGGGATAGAGTGTCGTCTGATGTGTAGAAGTTGTCTATACTGAGTTTTTGTGTGCAACATGATCAAAGGCGTGAGGTTTGGGTGTGAAGTTCAACAGCGTCTAGGTGTTCAGCTCATGTCGAATGCATCCCGTCTAGCAGTTCGTTTGTCTGACTCTGACCTGACGTCGTAGTGCTTGTCGAGAACCTTGGGAGACACATCACACCGGTCACTCACCAACTCCTTACGATGTCCTTGATTGAGCCAAGCAGTAATCGATGATCGCCGGATATCGTGAGGAGACACCGAAGAAGGGCACTTCGCTGCATGCTCTCTACTTTGATATGCCTCACAGTCGTCCTGACTTCGATCGTGCGGGCACTCGCCTGTGTACAAGCATGGTTGCGTCACCTGTGTGACTCTGGCCCTGAGTGTATTGACGTGCGCACGGCCTTGTCGCGTTGTGAACAGTGGGTCGCGATCGAAGTCGTCAGTATTGTCGACGCGTTTCTGGTCAACATAGTCTTCTAGAACGTCGCACACCCACGCGTGGAGGTTCACCTGACGTTCACCGCCGTCTCCATTCTTTAAAGGTGTACCTTCCACCGACCGATGATGGAGGTCGACGTACATCTCTTCTAGATAGACATCACTGAAATCTAGAGAGCGTGCTGCGCCAACTCGCATTCCTGTATCCCAAAGGAGCGCGAATAGTGCGTGGTTGAACGATGCGTACTCGTACTTCCTGAGGTAATCGAGAATCTGTTTTGCCGTTTCAGGGTCGATGCTTCGGTCTTTTGATGGGTCTCCAATGTTCGGGACGATAATCGACTCTGATAGACCAGATTCGACAGCGTTCCACGCTTCGAGGTGACGGACGAACACCCTGAGGTTGCACATATTTTTGTGCAGAGTGAGGTTTGAGATTCCGTCCTCGTCCCGACGATGGATTTTGAAGTCGTGAATGTCGAACCCGTCTAATTGTTCTAGCGTGTCGACGTCGTTCAGCTCACACCATTCGACGAATCGACGGAGGAGGTAGCGATAATTCTGCAGGGATGATTTGCTTACCTCTGATTTTCGTTCTGCGAGATACCTATTGACGGCCTCTTTTGGACTAATTTTCCGAGTCATGGTTTGGTATCCCGTGCGGCCCAGTTCCCCGGCAGTCAGAACGTAAGTCTGCCCCGCGCGCGCCGATGGGAACGAGTCCTTCGTGTCGAAGGTGGTCGCTCCCGGTTGTGACGGCTCCTTCACACGGAGCAGGTCGGCAATGAGGGGTGAGGGGTGCCGAACCCCGAGTCTGAGTAGAAGGCCGAAAACGGCTGTTTGAGGCCTTCTACGCGCAGTTCGAATCTGCCCCAACCCATCACTTCTGTTGATGCTATTGAAGGAGCAGGTCGGAATCCACATCGAACGCAGCGAGGTGGGAGTCAGCGAGCAACTTGTTGCGAGTGAGGTTCGAATCTGCCCACCCTTCCCAATAACCCACACATCGACGCCAACAGAACAGTCTCCAAAACGCATCCATCTAATTGTCAGGACAGTCTCAAAACGGAGACGACAGACTATCAACTTCCGATAGTGAAACAATTCTTTGACAGTTAACTGAAACAGTCAGAAGAAAACAATCGTGGGGATTGAACTATCTCGGATTTGCCGAAATCAACCACCCAGTCCGGCCTAAAAGACAGGCTAACCTCATAATACAGTCACGTAAATTGATAGTCACGTCAACGAGTTACTGAAACAATCTCGTCACCTTTTGTCCGTCGATTCGGTACGTTGTCATCGCAGACACATGAATATCCGAACACACATCGCAGGGATACTTGCCGTCGCCGCATTCGTCACAGTGGCGGCGACAGGTGTCGGCTTTGCCGCCCCTGCTGGAACAACACAGGCAGTTGATGGGCCAAGCACACAGGCAGTCGGAGCCCAGTACGCACAGGTTCAACAACAACAACAGACTGGACAGTGTCCATATCCGGTAAACGAGTCGTTCGAATCGTACGACGTGGGTAACCTCTCTGCACCATCGTCGGTGCAACCCGGAGAGACGGTGACGGTGACGGCGGACATCACGAACCCGAACGACGCACCGCTGGTTCAGTGCGTCGAGTTCCGCCTCGAAGGTGACGTCGTCGAGCGGAGAGGATGGGCACTGAACCCGAACGAGACTGAGACGATTACCTTCGAAGTCGATACGGAAGGTCTCGAAGAGGGTACCTACATCCACGGTGTCGAAACGCGCGACATGGGTGAAGTGACCACCCTCACCGTGAGCACCGAACAACCAGCCACGGCGTCAGTCCAGTTCGACGACCAGACCACCGACGGTAACTCGGTGGTCGTCGCGGAAGCCACACTCTCAGAAGGTGGGTTCATCGCAATTCACAACGAGAGCGGTGACGTCATTGGCGCGTCCGAGTACCTCGAACCCGGTGACCAGTCGAACGTGACGGTCGACCTCGCAGAACCGTTGACCGAGAACGCGACGCTCACCGCGATGCCGCACCTCGACACCAACGACAACGAGGTTCTCGACTTCCTCACCTCGAACGGGACCGAAGATGGCCCCTACACGGTGGATGGCGAACCAGTCACTGACGACGCGAACGTGACGGTCGAGGCCGCGGAGCCAGAGACGCCAACTAACGAAACCGAGACGCCAACTAACGAAACTGAAACGCCAACTAACGAAACTGAAACGCCGACCAACGAAACCGAGACGCCAACTAACGAAACTGAAACCGAGGCACCAGCCACCGAAACTGAAACTCCTGCTGAAGAAGCGACCGCGAGCGTTACGTTCGGCGACCAGGAGTCCGATGGGACAGTGGTGACTGTGTCGAGTGTGTCACTCTCTGAGGGCGGATTTATCGCAATCCACGCAGAAGATGGTTCCGTCATCGGTGCGTCCGAATATCTCGAACCGGGAGAGAGTTCAGGGATTACGGTCCGCATCGACGAACCGCTAACCGAGGACGCCACGCTCACGGCGATGCCACACCTGGACACCAACGACAATCAAGAACTCGACTTCATCACGTCTGATGGGGCAGAAGATGGTCCCTACACCGCGGACGGTGAACCGGTGACCGACACTGCAGAGATAACCATCGTCGATGGTGAAATGACGGAAGAACCGCCAACTGAAGAAGAATCGCCAACTGAAGAAGAAACCCAGACTGAGTCAGGCGGGTCGGCAGAAGCCTAACTACGGAGATACGGGACTGCACCGGTCTGTCCACACGAGAGGCACAGACACGTTGCAGCCGATTTTTTTTACTGCGTCTCGATGCCTGATAGTGGCGACTGCGTCTGGTTGCCACTCCTGCGTGACTGGGACCGTTGGGTTACAGTCCGAGCGCAGACAAAATTTCGTCCGGGACGGTCAAGATACCGAAACTCACGAGGAGAACGACGAGCACCGTATACCCGACAGAGATGAGGAAGTCTTTGGCGAAACTGCGGGTCGTATACGGTTCTGGTTCGCCCGAGACGACGTCGATTGCACCCTTGTGGAGTAAGACGAACCCGGCCACGTTCGTCAGCCAGTACCCCGCGATGACGCCCGGGAGGAACAACTCCCGCGAGATGAGGGCGACAGCGATACCGAACGCGTACGCCAGTGGGAGGTTGACGACGAGGTCGTTCCACCACGACAACGGCGAGAGGACGAACCCGACGACTGCGAAGAACCCGCCTTTGACTCGCCGTCTTTCCATACAATTAGATATCGCTCCGACACGAATAGTGTTGTCACCATTTGTCATAGGGAGTGAAAACGAAAACGGCAGATAGACCTCGACACTCAGACGCCGAGTTCGTCGACGAACTCTGCAATCCCCGGGACTGTCAGATCGGGGGTCGGGCCGAACGGTTCCCACGGCGAGTTCTTTCGGTTGGCCCATACCCCTTGCATTCCCGCGTGTTGCGCACCCATCACGTCGAACCACGCGGCGGTCACGTGGGCAATCTCGTCGATTGCGGTGCCGGTTCTGGCGGCGGCGTGGCGGTAGAGTTCCGCGTCAGGTTTGAACACCTCGACTTCGTCGGCGCTGACGATGCCGTCGAGGAGCGTACGGATGTTCGCGTGGTCGACCATCGAATCCAGCATCTCGGGATTCCCGTTCGAGACGACGTAGCAGGCGTACCCTGCGTCTCGGAGTCGTTCGATGGACGCTCGCACGTCGTCGAACACGTCGAGTTCGTGGTAGACGGAGAGAATCTCGTCGCGTTCGGTCTCAGACACGGCTACCTCGTGGGCGTCAAGTGCGTACTGGAGGGCGGCACGGTTCACCTCGTAGAACGGGCGGTACTCGTCGACGTGGTTCCCGACGAACGTGTATTCGAGTGAACGGGCGCGCCAGAGTTTCGAGACTGGTTCCGGGTCGGTGACGCGGTCCGCCAGCGCCTTCTCGGCGGCGTCGACATCGACGAGCGTACTGTAGGAATCGAAAGTGACGGTCGAAACGCGGTCAGGGTCGAAAGCCATGTCCGAGACGTACGGTGTGAGGTTTGTTAACTCTGTGTTGGTCGTGTGGAGTGGACCGATATCCTCGTTCGGCTCACTCGATATCTGTGTTCCAGAGCGTCACGAGGATGACGGCGTCTTGTCTGTCGAACGCCGGACTGGTCTCGTCTGTCGTCCCGAGTTCGAACAGGAAGATTGCCTGATTGTCGTCCAGAACGATGGTGCCGTCGTCACCGATGTACGGTTCGAGGAACTCCGCAGCGTCCTCCTGACCGTTGTATCCCTCGACGGTGGGAACGTCGTCACCGTCCCGGAGTACGAGCACCTGGTCTGAGTCACTCGGGCGGCTAGACCGAACGGTGAACCCACCGTCGAATTCCGCTTCGGCAGTGATGGTGATGTCATCGCTATCTGCACCTGTGGTAGCGAACGTGTGGTTCTGGCCGTCGTTGATGTTGGACCACGGTTGATGCGATTTTCCACCGACTCTGAGTGTGATATCGACTGGGACGTCGTTTCCATCCCCGTCTTTGATAGCGCTGCCAATCACGTCGAAGTCACTACCAAAGTCCGTCTCTACGACGATGCTCCCACCACTGATAAGGAACCGAGCAGGTTCGGTCGACCCTCTAACTTCGAGAGGGATAGTCGTCGTATTACCCGGTGCACTCGAGTTGGGAAGGCTGACGTCGACCGTGTCACGCTTGATGTGGACGACGTCAGTCGGTGCCCGATACGAGAGGTACGCACGACCCGATTCGTCAGTGACGGCCACCGGTCCATCGAGTGGTGTGACGTTTCCACCGAGTAGGGTCGTCGTGGTGAAGTCGACCTCCTCGCCGGCGACAGGGGCCCCGTACTCGTCGAAGACTCGGACGACGAGCGTCTGGCTTCCGTTCACTGGGACCGACTCGTAGTCACCTGATTCAGTGACGAGGTACGTTGCGGGCGTCGGTTCGACTGCCGTACCGACGCTGATGCGCGCGATACGGAGGTCGTACGTCTTCCCAGAGACGAGTTCGATGGTGACCGTCGATGGGTCGCCATCGGGGTCACCGGCGACCACAGCAGCGTATGGTTCGCTGGCGAGGAGGTCGGACCAGTCCGACTCGTCGAGGCGAGTCGGGACCGAAATCCGAATCGGCGTCCCGTCGTCGACGACCGGAAGTGGTTCGCTCCGGACGGAGACAGCTGAGAGTTTGATAGTTTCACCAGCGGTCGTGTGTCCGTCGAGGTCGCCTTCGAGGACGACGAGCGTCACGGTCGTTCCGTGGACGAGCGACTGGCGATGGACGACGACCTCACCGTCGGATTCGAGGTACGACACGCCGGATTCGATGACGAGCGATTGTGATTCGCGCTCGGTGTAGTCGGGGCTGTAGACGAGCGTCGTCGCGTTGCCGAACACGTGAGTCGAATTGTTCCAATACGCCGCCTCGTTGCCAACCGCAGTGACGTTACTGAGCGTCACCGTACCCCTCTCAGTCGTGGTGAACGTGCCGGTCGATTCGGGTGGAGAGACGACCAGGTATCGCTGTGGGTACGTGGTGTCCGTCTCGACGGCCACGCTGCCAGTTGGGTCTATCCCGGCGGTTCGAAACACTGCCCCGTCGACACTGGCGAGGTCAGACGCCACGCGGTGCTGGTGGTCTGCTTCGTCGCCTGCGGTCCACACGGGCGTCCCAGCCAGTTGGACGACTGCGATAATCGAGATGACCAGTCCGAACGCGAAGAGGAGTCCGAGAATTTCGGACACGCCGCGGTCAGTTCGGTCGACCGGTCGGGTGAACAGAGCGTGGAATGACATGTCTGTGGCCTCCTATTCCCCCACCGGGTCTGGGTCGATATCGGAGTCACCGTCGGCTTCTTTCGGGTAGGTAGCATCTGTTAGGTCGACGTACGTGCCGGCGTCAATCGTGACGAAGTTACCATCGATATTCGACCGGGGGAGAGTGATGTACGATGACGTCGCTTTGAGCGTGACGTCTCCACCGGTGACGATGGCGGCTTCCTTTCCGGATAGCTTGCCGGTGGTCGAGGCGATTGTGATATCTTCGCTCTTGGTCGATGCGATGTTCGCTCCGACGAGGGAGATACTCCCGTCGATGGTGCTGTTGAAGTCGCCGTCGACAAGGGCGACAATACCGTCGAAGTTGGCTTTACCGTTATCCGACCCAATCGTGATTGAGGACTGGCTCTGGGCCGCTGAGAGTCCTGCCCCAGCGAGGTCGACACCCTTGTCGCCGGTGATGTTGATGTTCTTTTGACTGGAGATGTCGACATTTTTGCCGTCCACAAACCCATCTGACGAGGCGACCGAGATGGCCTTGCTCTTCCCACCTTTGTAGTTGGTCAACCCGGCACTTTTTAGGTTGACACCGAGGTCACCGCTCACGGTAATCTCCCCATCAGCAGAGAGTGAAGCCCCCGTAACGTCTACAGTACTACTTGTCTCGACGTCGATGACCCCACTAGGAGCGGTGAGACTCACACCAATGGCTTTCACGGGGTGGCCCCTGCCGTTGACTTTGATGTCTCCGTTAGTCGACACCGCGTCAGTGTGCAAGGAGACTCCGTTCCCAATGAACGTAATCGAGTCGTCCGAGATGATAGTGCCGTTACTTGGTGGGACAACGAGGACGCCGACGGTAGCCTCGTACGTTCCTTCTTCGAACGGCACCCTCGTGTCATTCCCATCATACAGCCCGTTTCTGTTCTTATCGTCGTAGGCGAACCCGGGGTCGTCGACGGCCGCGACGAGGCCGCGACGCGTCGTGGACGAACTCCCTTCGCGGAGTTCGATGTCGAAGGTGACGCTATCGACAGTGGTCAGGTTCTCGTCGAGAACCTCGACGTCGAACTGGTCTTCGACGATGCCGTTCGTTCCGTCGTCGCCGAAGAGACTCGATATGCTGTCAGGTGCGCGGTAGAGGAACGTGGCGCGACCGTTCGCGTCAGTTCTGGTCTTGATGCTGTCGCCGTCGCGCGCCCGAACGTCGCCGTCGGTCCCAGCGTCGTCCACACGGACGACGGCGTTTGGAACGGGGTTGTTCTGTGCGTCACGGACCTCGACAACTGCTCGGTGGGTCGCACCGGGAGGGACGACTGCGTCGTCACCGGCGATGTCGACGATGTAGACCGGGTCCTGCAAGGTTCCGTGCGTATCGATGCCAACACGGGCGATGTGGAGGTCGTACTCCTTTCCGGGGACGAGCGTCACAGTCACCACGTGTGGGTCGGTGCTGTCGTCGTACGAGACAGACAGCACGTTCGGTTCGTCTTCGAGGAGTTCGTGCCACGTCTCGTTCGAGAGGTGGGTCGGGACGGAGATACTGATTGGTCCGTCCCCATCAGTCACCGTGATGTAGTCAGTCCCCGCACTGAGCGGCGTGACGCTGAGCGTCATCGCCTCGCCTGATGCAGTGTCGATGTTCCCTTCGAGGAGCACCAGTGAGATTCTGTTCCCGTCGACGAGCGACTGGGTCGCGCCGACTTCCGACTGACTGGTTCCGTCGGAGTACGCCGTGTACTGGACAATCCCTTCGTGCGTGAACACAGGGCTCGACTGGAGGTACTGGTAATCGGGCTGGAAGGTGAGCGACTGAGCGTCGAACGTCTTGTCCGTGCCGTCCCAGTACTCGGCGGTCCCACTCGTCGTGGCGTTGACGTTGGAAATTGTCACAGTCGCTGGAGAGGTCGTTCGAACGGTGCCAGCGCCTCCCGCCGGAGAGAGGAACAACGCACGGGTGGGGTAGTTGACGCCGGCCTCGACGGAGGCGCGGCTTTGTGTCCCCATCGATGCGGCAGCGACGCTCTCGTCGAGCGCCGCAAAGTCGCGCTCTGCTTCGGTCAGGTGCTCGAATTCGGTCTGTTGGTTCCACGCGGGAACGGCCGAGACCTGCACCATAGCGACGACGGAGACGACGAGCGCGAACGCGAACATCGTACCGAGGATGGCCGATGCGCCCCGCTGGTCGGAGTGAAGGTGCGAGCAGTCGCTTCCGAAGCGTGCGACGAGTCCGCGCGAGACGTGCCTGAGTGGCGGTTGTGTGTGTTTGGAGGGTTGTTTGTGAGTCATGGTTCTACACCAATGCGAAGGCGACGAGCGCCAGCGCGGACAGTCCGAGGGCGTACTTGAGGCCACTGAGGGCACTGTTGTCGGCTAACTTTCCGGCGAGGAGTCCACTGCCCACCGCCTGGACCAGCGCGGAGTGGAAGAACACCACGTGGAAGTTGGCGAGTGGGACGGACGCGATTGCGATGGGGACGGATTGGCCGTTCGACGCCGTGGTGGGCACGGTCATCTCGGCGAGGGGGCCGAGGTAACTCGCACCCAGCATCAGGATGACGAACAGGTACACGAGGTAGCCCATCACGACGATTGCGATGTACGACCCCATCGCGCGACGGCGGGATTTCTCCAGTTTGTACCGATTCCGCGTGTCTTCGGCGGCGACGCTGAGAACTCGCGAGAGGTCACCACTCGTTCGACCACCGCTGGCGATGAGGCGGATGACCCGCGAGAGTTGCGGGACGTCGAGGCGACTGGCGAAGGCCATGAGCGCCGTGTGGGCGTCGTAGTTCCAGCTGATGTCGTTACGGAGCGCGCGAAGTTCGTCGGCGAGGGCACCGCTCGACCACCGCGAGACGAGTGCGAGTGCTTCGACGAGCGGGATACCCATCTGGTTCGCACTCGACAGCAGGTTGAGCGTGTCGGGGAAGCGCTGTTCGAGGGTTCGCTCGCGGCGGGTTCGAAGTTCGTGGAACACGGTGAGCGGGATGGCGACGATGGCGAACGGGAGGACGACCAACCAGACAGTCGTGTTGTACGGGTCGGCCAGCATGGCGTCGATACTCGGCGTCGCGAGGCCGAAGGAGACGGCGGCGAGAGGTGCGACGAGTGCGATGGGCACCGTGATGACGGCCGAGAGGTACGGTTGTCGGCGCATGATGTCGACCGGGTCGCCGACGAGTTCGCGGAGGTCCGAGACGACGTTCGCACGGCGGTAGTGGTCGTAGCGAGCGTCGACGACGCCTCCGTCAGAGGCAATCGTGTTGGAGTCACCCCAGCGTTCCTCACGGGCACGTTCTATCTCACGGCGGGCGACAGCGCCCAACTCCCGGAGAGTCGTCCAAATCTCTTGGACGATTGTGCTGTCGTGTTTCGTTCGGACCGTGTCCTGCGTGTACGGGGCCGACAGCACGTCGATGAGGAGCAAGAACAACGCCATCCCCAGCGGGAAGATGAGGTAGTTCAGCGCGTACAGTTGGACGAGCGTGTTGCCGCCGAGGAAACTGATGACCATCAGGGTGACGATGAGCAGCAGTGGTGCGGCGACGAACGCTGCGACGAACACCTCGGAAAGCATCGAGAGCGTCTCGATGAAGTCTTCCTGTTCGTCACGTGCTTCTTCGAGGTAGGTCGACGACTCGCGGTCCAAGAACGCGGTGACGTCGCCACCGGAGTCGAGAACCGACAGCAAGTCGTCGAGGAACTGTTCGAAGTTGAGAGACGGCGTCAGGTTCCGCGCGTTGCGGAGCGCCGTGAACAGGTCGTTCCCGAACAGTTTCATGTCGCGGTCTATCATTTCGAACTCGCGAGACACCTCGCCGTAGTCGGGCGCATCCGCCACGGAGCGGATGACTTCGAGGAAGCTCATCCCACCGTGGCTGAGGGCGTACATGTAGACGATTGCGTGCGGGAGCAGGATGTCGACGCTGCGGCCACGCATCTCGGCGCGACTCCGCGGCAGGTAGTACCGCGCATAGTAGGTCCCGGCACCGGCTAGTCCGCCGAGCAGGAGTACGAGGAGTGTCCCGAGGATGAGGACCTTGTACGGGAGCAACGGCGCGATGAGGTTGTAACCGACGCCGACTCGCACGGGACTCGACGCGTTCGCGAGCACACCCATCTGGGTGAGGACGAGCGTCACAGCGAGTCCGAGGAGCGACCCGAGTGCCGCGGCGACGAGCGCCAGTTTCACGGATTGCGTGAGGTAAACGTCGTAGGTCGTCCCGATTCGCGTCTGGTTCAACCAGCGCTGGAGGTCACGGTGCCCCGCGGGGTGGCGCTTGAAGTACGTGCGAATGTACCCGTAGCGCTCGCGGAGGCGACGGACGTCTTCGGGCGAGTCGTCGAAGTGTTCGCGTGGGAAGTACTGCTCGACTTCGTAGTCGGGCAGCGGGACCGAAGAGGGGGAGTCAGCGGGCATCGTCGTCCTCCGAATCGGTCTCGTCGCTCACGTCGTCATCAGCAGACGCGTCGGCGTCTTCCTCGGACGTGTGGTCGGTCGTCGTGTCGTCTGCCTCGGGAGGTTCGGCGGCGTCATCGTCGCTGGCCGCGTCGCCGACAGCGTCGTCAGCGGCGTGGTCGTCGTCGACTGATTCGTCGTCTCCAGTGGCGTCCCCGTCCTTGGGGCCGCCGACTTCGATGTCGAACAGGTCCGAGAGAATCTCCTCTGCTTCTGCGGCGAGTTCGACGTCGTCCAGCGGTTCAGCAGCGTCGGGTTCGGCGGTGCCACCGTCCGAAGCGTCATCGTCTTCGTCAGATTCGACGGTCGCGAGCGAGGTTTCCGCGTAGACGTGGGCGAGGAGGCTCTCGCGGTCACGTTCGAACCGGCGAATCATCGCCGACACGGCGCGGTAGTCGTCGATTCCCTGTGCGGCGATGTAGCGAAGCACGTCGGCACGAATGTCGAGTTCGTACTGGAGTTCGGCCTGAGTCCACCCGCGCTCTGCGGCGATTTCGTCGAGAATCTTCGACTCGCCGACTCGTTCGTGCGCGTCGTTGGTCGGGTTTCGCTTGAACACGTCGCGGAGTTCGACTTCGCCTTCGTGGTCGACGCCGACGATTTCGGTGACAGCGATGTTGCGGCGCGTCCGGTCGCCGTCGAGGTGAATCTGCTTCTGGACGGAGATGATGTCGAGGTCCGACAGCATCTGCGAGGGCACACCGAGCGGTTCGTTGCGCATGCGGTGGACGACCCCTTCCGACGAGTCCGCGTGGAACGTCGTGTACGCGGTGTGTCCCGTCGCAATCGAGTGGAAGAAAGTCAGTGCGACGCGCTCTTCCGTCCGAATCTCACCGACGAGGAGGTACTCGGGACGCTGTCGCAGGGCGGCCTGCAAGAGCGCATACATCGAGACTTCACCGCGGCCATCGGCCGTGAAGGTGTCGCGCGTGACCGACTGAATCCAGTTCTCGTGCGGCAGGGTAATCTCGCGGGTGTCCTCGATGGAGACGACCTTCGCGTGACCGGGGACGAAGAACGACACCGCGTTCATCGAGGTGGTCTTTCCGGACCCCGTCCCGCCCGCGAAGATGAGCGAGCGGTTGTTCTCGATAGCCAACCAGAAGTACGCCATCTGCTCGACGCTGAAGGTGTTCCAGCGAACGAGGTCGACCGGCGAGAGGGGTTCGTCCGCGAACTTCCGGATGGTGAAGTTCGACCCGCGGGTCGCCACGTCGGACCCGAGCGTCAACTGCACGCGAGAGCCATCCGGGAGGCTGGCGTCGACGAGTGGGTCGGAGACGGTCACCTGCTTGCCCGCGCGTTGCGCGAGGCGGATGGTGTACGACGAGAGGTCGCCGTCGTCGAAGACGACGTTCGTCGGCATGTCGCGGTAGACGCCGTGGAAGATGTACACCGGGACGCCGTCACCGTCGCAGGAGATGTCCTCGATTCCGGGGTCACGCATCACAGGGTCGATACGGCCGAAGTGGATGAAGTCGCGGAGCAAGAAGTAGAACAACTTCCAGAGAGAACCATCTTCGACCGTCGCGGCGTGTTCGGAGATTATCTCACGAGCCTCACCGTCGAACACGTCTTCGCGGTCGCCGTCGTGGTCGAGGTCACGGTACAGCAGGCTGTTGCGGAGAATCTTCGTCAGGTCGTCACGGACGAACGTCTCGAAGGGGTCGAGGATGGGTTCGCTCACGTGGTATCTGTGTTCTCGCTGGTCGTGGTCGTAGAGAATCGAGACGAACGCGAACGGCTTGTTCACCCAGTAGTGTTCGACGTCTTCGACCCCTTCGAGGAACGAGAAGTCGAAGAAGTTCTCTTCGATGAATTCGTCCGACGGGGTCGGCGCGAACGCCGTCTTGTCGTCGATGTCGGCGAAGAAGGCTTTGACCTCACGGAGCACCACCTCGCGGAGCGTCTCCGGCGTCTCTCTCTCCTCTGTGTCGGAGTGTTCGGCCTCGGAACCGATGTCTTCGGGGCCGTACTCGATGCGGGCCGCTGCTGGGACTGGAAGCTCCATCGCACGCGCGGCCATCGCGTCAGGACCCGTCGTCGGGACCAGTTCGGTGCGCCCCGAGCCATCTGCTCGGTACGATTCCTCGCCTTCGTGGCGGTCGGTCTGGGTGTTCTTGTCAGGAGTCGCCATACTCTTGAAAATGTGAACGGTCGGAAAGCGTGTAAGTATGGAGCGACTAGATATCCGAATATCAGGAGTTATGACGGTCCTACCTTCCGAATTAGGAGAACATTCGTTCGGCCAAGGTACGGCTTTTCGTCCGTTATGAGACCAAAATTGCCGGGGATTTTCGGGTCGTCGCGCACGACCAGCCTAGTGGTCGTCGTCGGGGAGTGTCTGCCAACAATCATCTTCCACCCTCTGTGAGTATGGTAATGAGACACACAGCCCGTCAGTCGTCAGAATTCGACCGTTCAGACTCGCCGACGCCTTGCGATTTCGGTGGTTCTTGTGGGGTGGAAACGGGACGAAGTTTCAAGAGAGGACACGTTGTATATCAAGATGTATTATGGATATTGCTGATATCGCCACTCCTGATTTCATCGAGGTCGACGTTAACGAGCGATTAGGCAAAGTCCGCTCTATCTTCGAGCGGGAAAACCCTAAGGGCATCATCGTCGTGGAAGACGGCGACTACGCGGGTGTCATCGGTGAGAAGCAACTCATCAACTCGCACGTCGAAGACAACACGAAAGCCGCTGCGCTGACGAAAGCGGTCCCGAAAATAGACCGACACGAGGACGTGCGCGAAGTCGCACGCATGCTCGTCGAGGGAGACACCAAAGTCGCCCCCGTCTACGAGGGCGCACAGCAGTACGGCATCATCACGCAGAACGGCATCCTCGAAGCCGTTCTCGAGAATCTCGACGCGCTGACCGTCGAGCAAATCTACACCAACGACGTGGTCACCATCGGCGAACGTGACCACCTCGGACAGGCCATCAACCGACTCCGCGAACACGGCATCTCGCGTCTCCCGGTCATCGGCGGTGACGGACGACTCGCCGGCGTGCTGACCACCTACGACCTCGTTGAGTTCATGGTTCGCGACGAAGGGCGACAGGGGAAGCAAGACCGTCGCGGTGACACCGACCGGATGCTCGACCTACCGGTCTACGACCTGATGACGAGTCCCGCGCTCACCGCGACGCCCGGAGAGAGCGTCCGTGACGCAGTCGCTCGGATGCTCGAAAACGACATCGCAGGTCTCATCGTCACCCCTGAAGACGACGACGGCGAAGTCCTCGGCGTGCTGACCAAGACCGACGTGCTCCGCGCACTCACGTTCACCGAAGAAGAACACATGGACGTGCAGGTCACGAACATCGGCCTGCTGGAGACGCTCGACCGCACCGACATCGTCTCGGCCATCACCGAGGTGGCGGACAAGTACCAGCGGATGAACGTCCACCACGCCCACGTTCGCTTCCACGAACACAAAGAGAAACTCCGCGGTACGCCCCTCATCCAGTGCCAGATTCGCCTCCGCACCAGCCACGGACAACTGGCCGGCAGTGGCGAGGGCTACGGCTCTGAACACGCGTTCCACGTCGCACTGGACAAACTCGAACGCAACGTCCTCGAAGTGAAAGGCTTCGAAGCGGACGAGCGCTACCGCGGCCAACTGCTGCGCAAACTGAACGAACTGTAAGCAACGCACTCCGGGGTGGTACGGGCCCACCCCCGTCGACCTCTTTTCTTAGAACTCGGTGCTGGCGAGGCCGCGGTCCGTAATCTTGAACGTCGCCGTCTCACCAGCCGGTTTGGCTCGGTGTTTTTCCAGCGTCGCTCGTCGGTTCCCGCCGCGGAAGCGGTCGAGACGAAGCACGGTCCCAGTCCAATGTTCGAGCGTGTGGCCACCGAGGGCCCGTGTTCGGTCGGTTTCGGGGTCGGAGTACACCTGATTCGTCAAGACGACGGCCAAGTCGTGTTTTCGTGCGAGTGAGAGGAGGTGCGTCACCTGTCGCGCGACGCGTCGGAGCGATTCACCACCGTCGCCCTCGGCCGTCCGTTCGAGTCGATAGAAACCCGTCGCGGAGTCGACGACGATGAGGTCCGCCTGTTCGACGAACTCTTCGGCGTCGCGGACGGCCTCTTCCTGGTCTTCGAAGTCGTACGCCTCGCTGATCATCAATCGCGAAGTCACAGTCTCCACGTCGGCGGGGGCGGCCGCTTCGGCGAGTTGCTGGAAGCGATCTACGGACAACCCCTCGGTGTCGATGTAGACGACGGTCCCGCCCGCGGCGGCGACGTTGACGGCCGCCGAGAGAGCGACGTTCGTCTTCCCTGCGGCCGGTGGTCCGTACACTTGCGTGACGGTGCCGCGTTCGAACCCACCGTCGAGCAGGTCGTCGAGCGAGGCACATCCGGTGGAGACTGGCTCTGTCACGGACGGAAGTGCGCGCCACCGACCGAAAAAGTCCTCGGTCCACCCGGCGGCGGACCGGCGACTATAGTCGCGTTTGCAAGTCAGTGCACACTCAATCGCACGCAGTCGCGCGATTGGATGTGTATCCAATTGCAAACGCTACCATAACGCAACACGATTTATTCGTCACCACCGCTAACCCCCACACGTGATAGTCGTCGCCACCGCGGACTTCGAACTGTACCACGAAGCCGTGGCCGAACTGCGAAGTCGCGGAGTCACGTTTACCACCATCGAACCGGGCGACTCGCTCCCCGAGCAAGCGCGTGTTCTCATCACAAGTCCGGACGACGACGTCGAGTCAGACCAGCACGTCTCGCGCGTGACCGCGACTGGTGACGACGCCCGACGTGCCGTCGACGAAGCCCTCGCGACGCTCCGCGGCGGTGGCGGCCAGACAATCGTCGGTGTCGACCCCGGTACACGGCCCGGAATCGCGGTTCTCTCGGGGCAGACTGTCGTCGCCGCGTTCCACGTTCCGCTTGCGGATGCAGTCGACGTCATCCGGCGCGAGACGCAGGACGCTATCGACCCGGTCGTTCGCATCGGCGACGGTGCCCGCCTGCAAGGGGCGAAACTCATCAACGAACTCGACGGCGTCGCAGTCGAACTCGTCGACGAGACGGGGACGACGCCGTATCTCGGGTCCGGTGCGCGCGGGATGGGTGACGTTCTCGCGGCGGTCAACATCGCCCGGATGAGCGGTGAGAGAGTCGAATCTCGGGAGATAGAGCCAACCGCGGGCGAACTCCAGCGTATCAAGTCCCGTTCTCGCGAGGTGTCCGAAGACAACCGAACGATAGACGAGACGCTCGCACGACGAGTCGCCGGCGGCGAGTTGAGCATCGACGAGGCACTCGACGAACACCGCGCACAAGAAGAGTAAGTCGCCGGCCGAGTGCCACCCGTCGTCGTGTCTCTGTAGGGGAGAAGCGCGTAAACGAGACGTTGACGCGTTCTTCCCGGCGTTCTCAGCGTTATCCGTCGCCCCGACTTATGCCGATAGCGCGCGTAGTTCGCTTATGACCTCTCTCAGCACGAACGCACTCGACGAGTCCATCTCGGCGGCCCACACGGGGGCCGGGTGGGTCGACCGCTCGGCGTATCCGTTCGAATCGAAGTGCCTCGGTCTCTCTGCCGGTGCGGTTCACTACGTCGACGAAGGGCCGACAGACGGTGGTGCGGCGACGCTCCTGATGCTCCACGGGAACCCGACGTGGTCGTTCCTCTACCGACACCTCGTTCGTGGCCTGCGCGACGACTATCGCTGTGTCGCGCTCGATTACCTCGGGTTCGGTCTCTCGGAGCGTCCGTCAGACTTCTCCTACCGGCCGGAGGACCACGCCGCTGTCGTCGAGGAGTTCATCGACGAACTCGGCCTCGAAGACGTGGTTCTCGTCGTGCAAGACTGGGGCGGACCAATCGGTCTCTCGTACGCTCTCGACCACCCCGAGAACCTCGCCGGCGTCGTCGTGATGAACACGTGGATGTGGCCGGTGACCGACGACCCGCACTTCGCGCGGTTCTCACGACTCCTCGGTGGTCGAATCGGCCGCGAACTCTGCGAGCGCTACGACCTGTTCACCCGCGTCGTGATGCCGATGGGGTTCGCCGACCGCTCGAAGTTCACGAAGGGCGCGCGCGAGCAGTACTGGATGGCGAATCAGGGCGACCGAACCGGAACCGGCGTCTTCCCACAGGCCATCGTCGGGTCACAGGCGTGGCTCTCGTCGCTCTGGGAGCGTCGCACCCACATCGCAGACATCCCCGTGCGCCTCATCTGGGGGATGGACGACGGGGCGTTCCGACAGGCGGAACTTCGGACGTTCGAAGGCTTGTTCGAAGACTCCTCGACGGTTCGACTCTACGGCGTCGGCCACTACGTCCAAGAGGAGTTCGGGTCGGACCTCGTTCCCCTCGTTCGAGACTTCCTCGACGAGTTGTGAGAGACGGAGTGGTCCACACCGTGTTTATCCTCGGTCCGAGCGAAGCGTTCTGAATGGACCCTCGTATCACAGTCGTGACCCTCGGCGTCTCAGACCTCGACGCGTCGATTCAGTTCTACCGAGATGGCCTCGGACTGCCACTTCGGGACCGCGAACCGGACAGTGACATCGCCTTCTTCACGCTCGAAGGGTCGTGGCTGGCACTCTATCCGAGAGAGTTGCTGGCCGAAGACGCGACAGTTCCCGACGAGGGGAGTGGAGGGTTCTCGGGAGTCACGATTGCCCACAACGTCGCGGAGAAATCGGAGGTCGACGCAGTCCTCGAAGAAGCGAAGGCGGCCGGCGGGAGAGTCGTCAAGCCGGCCCAAGAAGTGTTCTGGGGCGGGTACTCTGGCTACTTCGCCGACCCGGACGGTCACCTGTGGGAAGTCGCGTACCCGCAACTCACCGACGACTGAGCGAGGGCCGGCACCTCACTCGTCTGTCGCGGCTACGTCCACCGCTCGACGCATGACTTCTCTGACTGCGAGACCCGTCTCCTTCGCGACAGCGAGGGCGTCGTCGTACTCGGCGCTCCGGTCGTAGACGACGCCGTCGGCGTCGCTGGCGACTTTGACCGTCACGTCGTAGGAGTTGCCGCCGATGTCGAGTGTCGCCGTCTCGAACTCGCGGTGGGCGGTCCAGCGGTGGCCAGCACCGTGTTCTCTGATGCCGAGCGTTCCGGTTTCGACGGCAAGCTTGTATGCCACGCGTTCGACGTCTTCGGGCTTGACGACGGCTTTGACGAGGTGGCCGGGGCGGGACTTCTTCATCGTCGTCGGGATGATGGAGACGTCGCGTGCGCCGACGTCTTTCAGCGTCTCCTGCAGACTGCCGAGAATCTCGGGGGACGCGTCGTCCAGATTGGTCTCCAACACGGATATCTCGTCGCGGGCGAGTCGTGACCCACCGTCGCCGACGATGGCCCGAAGGACGTTCGGGTGGTCTGGGAAATCCCATCCCCCGGCACCGTAGCCCGAAGACTCGACAGACAGCGACGGAAGCGTCTCGACTCCCTCGGCGACGTGCGCGAGAATCGCCGCGCCCGTCGGGGTGAGGAGTTCGGCTTCGACGGGGCCGCCGCGGATGGACCAATCGGCCTGTTCGACCACGTTGAGGACTGCTGGTGCCGGAATCGGGTAGGTGCCGTGACTCATCGTGGTCTCGCCACCGCCGACGGAGACCGGACCGGTTACGACGCGTTCGACCCCGAGGTCCGAAAGAAGGAGGCACGTTCCGACCACGTCGGCGATGGCGTCGTCGGCGCCGACTTCGTGGAAGTGTGTCTCTTTGAGGTCCGTGCCGTGGACGGTGGCCTCCGCTTCGCCGAGGATGCGAAAGATGGCCGTCGCGTCGTCTTCGACGTTCGACGGGAGGTCCATCGACTCGACGAGTTCGACGACTTCCGGGTACGTTCGGTGTGGACCGTGGCCCTCAGCGTGGGTGTGGTCGTGTGCGTGGGAGTGGTCGTGTGGATGATTGTGGTCGTGTGGATGATTGTGGTCGTGACTGTGGTCGTGTGCGTGAGAGTGGTCATGGCCGTGACTGTGGTCTCCGTGGCCGTGACCGTGGCCGAGAGCGAAGTCCCCGCGCAGTCGGTGCGCTGGTGTCTCGTCGTCACTGTCGTCTTCGTCGTCGCCCGTGTGCTGGTCGTCGGGAGATTGTTTGTGGTCGTCGTCGTGGCCTTCGCCGCGCGGGTCACCGCCGTCCGTCTCCGCGAGGAGCACGTCTACTTTGGTGGCGACGATGCCGTTCTTGTTCACCTCGGAGCGTCGGTACTCGACGTCGAGGGCATCTTCGACGGGGGTGAGAACAGACGGGTCGGCACCGGCGGCGACGAGCGCTCCGAGGAGCATGTCGCCGCTCGCACCCATCCGCCCGTCGAACGCGAGGAGTCTCATGATACTATTCGTCGGCACGCGGAGGTAAAAACGCCAGCCATCGACGCGGCGAATTCAGTTTAGTCGGTAGGGATTAGTAGCCACCCGCCCTATTGTGTGCTAAGCTGTCACCTGCGAGAGACGCCGCCCCGGACAGACCGGGGAAGGACTTATCCGGTGGCCTCCCACAGGTATCAGCATCCCCGCGAGGTAATTCATATGAACGAAGTCCAACTTGAAGTGGCGAAAGCGTACCCGAACGACTCGGGGCGTGGTATCGCCCGTCTTGACCCGGACACCTTGCTCCATCTCAAGCTCTCGCCGGGAGACATCATCGAGATAGAGGGAGGAAAGACGACCGCCGCGAAGGTGTGGCGGGCAGACCGGCAGGACTGGAACACTGATACGGTTCGCATAGACGGGTTCACGCGGCAGAACGCCGACGTGAGCATCGGCGAGCGCGTGACCATCCGCAAAGCGGATGCCAAGAAGGCCGACAAACTCGTGTTGGCACCGCCGGAAGAGGCGAGTGTCCAATTCGGGTCCGACGCGGCCGGGATGGTCAAGCGCCAGATTCTCAAGCGTCCGGTGGTCGAACGCGACATCGTCCCGGTGATGTCGAGTACGAACCACCCATTCATGCGGTCGCCCGGACAGGCGATTCCGCTCATCGCCGTCGAGACGAAACCCGACGGCGTCGCGCTCGTCACCGAAGACACCGACGTCGAACTCCGTGAGGAACCAATCTCCGGATTCGAGAAGACCGGTGGTGGCATCACCTACGAGGACATCGGTGGCCTGACCAACGAGATTCAGCGCGTCCGCGAGATGGTCGAACTGCCGATGAAGCACCCGCAGATATTCAAGAAACTCGGCATCGAGCCGCCGCAAGGGGTGCTTCTGCACGGTCCGCCGGGGACGGGGAAGACCCTGCTCGCCCGTGCGGTGGCCAACGAGACGTCTGCCAGTTTCTTCTCTATCGCTGGCCCGGAGATTATCTCGAAATACTACGGTGAGTCCGAACAGCAACTCCGCGAGATATTCGAGGACGCCAAAGAGGAGTCGCCGAGTATCATCTTCATCGACGAACTCGACTCCATCGCGCCGAAGCGCGAGGACGTGACCGGCGAAGTCGAACGCCGCGTCGTCGCCCAGTTGCTGACGATGATGGACGGCCTCGAAGCGCGCGGACAGGTCATCGTCATCGCGGCGACGAACCGTGTCGACTCTGTCGACCCAGCACTGCGTCGCCCCGGCCGGTTCGACCGTGAAATCGAGATTGGTGTCCCCGACGAGGAAGGCCGCAAGGAGATTCTCCAAATTCACACCCGCGGCATGCCGCTGTCGGACGACGTGAACCTCGACGACTTGGCAGACGACACCCACGGGTTCGTCGGTGCCGACATCGAGGCACTCACCAAAGAGGCAGCGATGAAGGCGCTGCGGCGCTACCTGCCCGAAATCGACCTCGACCAGGAGGACATCCCACCGAGCCTCATCGACCGGATGGTGGTCAAGAACGACGACTTCGGCGGTGCACTCGGCGAGGTCGAACCCTCGGCGATGCGCGAAGTGCTCGTCGAGATTCCGAAGGTCACGTGGGACGACGTGGGCGGCCTCGAAGACCCCAAGCAGAAGGTCAAAGAGAGCGTCGAGTGGCCGTTGACCACCCCCGAGAAGTTCGAGCGCATGGGCATCGAGGCACCGAAAGGTGTCCTCCTCTACGGCCCACCCGGAACGGGGAAGACGCTCATCGCCAAGGCCGTCGCCAACGAGACGAACGCGAACTTCATCTCGGTGCGTGGGCCGCAACTGCTGTCGAAGTGGGTCGGTGAGTCGGAGAAGGCGATTCGGCAGACGTTCCGCAAGGCGCGGCAGGTCTCGCCGACCATCATCTTCTTCGACGAGTTGGACGCCCTCGCGCCCGCCCGCGGCAACGACGTCGGCAACAACGTCTCCGAGCGCGTCGTCAACCAACTCCTGACGGAGTTAGACGGCCTCGAAGACGCCGGGAACGTCATGGTCATCGCGGCGACGAACCGCCCGGACATGATAGACCCCGCGCTCATCCGCTCGGGTCGCTTCGACCGCCTCGTCCTCATCGGACAACCCGAAGAGAAGGGCCGCGAGCAGATTCTCGACATCCACACGCAGGCCAGTCCGCTCGCGCCCGACGTGAGCCTCCGCGAAATCGCGGAGATTACCGACGGCTACGTCGGGTCTGACCTCGAGTCCATCTGCCGCGAGGCCGCCATCGAGGCACTCCGGGAGAACAGCGACGCCGAGGAAATCGAGATGCGCCACTTCCGCAAGGCGATGGAGTCGGTCCGCCCGACCATCACCGAAGACCTGATGAGCTACTACGAACAGATTCAAGACCAGTTCAAGGGTGGTGCTCGCGAGGGTCTCTCACCCGACACCCGCGACGGCCGTCTCGGCTTCCAGTAAGCCGCGAACCGCTGTCTCGGACGTGTTTTTTCGCGTCGCTCCGCACGAGTGAACCGTTACGAAACAGCGACGGTCGAAGAGAGACGTCGGTCGATTAGAAGAGCAGTTCGTCGTCGTTGTCGATCATGTAGAGCGTCCGCGCCGCCACGTTGACGGCGTGGTCGCCGATACGTTCGAGGTCACGGACGGTGAGGAGGAGACGGCGCACGTCGACGAGAGACTCCTCGGCGTCGAGTTCGTCGTCGCCTTCGAAGTCGCCGCCGGTGATGAGGTCCCGCACGATAGTCTGGGATGCCTCGTCACACATCGTGTCGAGGTCGTCGTCACGGGAGGCGACAGAGCGACAGAGGTCGGAGTCTTCGGTCGAATAGGCGTCCATCGCCTGGTCGACCATGTCGAGGGCGGCGTCACCGATTCGCTGGATGTCGACTTCGGTGTACACGTCCTGTTCGGCGTCAAGGGCGTACTGTGCGAGGTTCACCGCGAGGTCGCCGATGCGTTCGAGGTCGGTGATGATTTTGAACGATGCGGCGACGAATCGGAGGTCGCCTGCGACCGGTTGCTGGAGGGCGAGCAGGTCGATACAGTCCTGTTCGAGGTCGAGGTAGAGGCGGTTTATCTCGCCGTCGCCTTCGATGACTCGCTGGGCGAGTTCTTCGTCTTTCTCGTCGAGGGCGTCGAGTGCGTGTCGGACGCGTTCTGCCGCCAACTCACCGAGGTAAGAGACGTCTTCTTCGAGTTCCTTGAGTCGAGATTGGTACTCGTTTCTAGCCATGTCTAATCTTCCGAGAGGAACCATCAAATTCCTTGTGATGGTACAAGTGACACGGCGTCAGCCAAACGCAAGACGGAGTGACGGGACGTTCCCTACCGATGGTGACAGACCAGTGACAAAATAGAGGGTTCGATGGTCGAGCCGGGACCGACGAACAGGTGGGCCGAGCCGAAAAGTTACCCGAACTTCCCGGTGATGTAGTCTTCGACGCGCTGACTCTCGGGGTTCTCGAATATCTTCTGGGTGTCGTCGAACTCGACGAGTTCACCGCCCGTGAGGAACACGGCGGTCTTGTCCGAGATACGCGCGGCCTGCTGCATGTTGTGCGTGACGATGACGACAGTGTAGTCCTCGGCGAGTTCCTCGACGAGGTCTTCGATTTGCGAGGTTGCGACCGGGTCGAGCGCGGACGCCGGTTCGTCCATCAGGAGGACTTCCGGGTCCGTCGCGATAGCGCGGGCGATACAGAGACGCTGTTGTTGGCCGCCGGAGAGGTCGAGACCCGACTCGTGAAGACGGTCTTTGACCTCGTCCCAGAGTGCGGCGCGCTTGAGCGACTCTTCGACGATTTCGTCGTAGTCGCCTTCGATACCCTGAATCTTCAGCCCGTAGACGACGTTCTCGTAGATGCTCTTCGGGAACGGGTTGGGCTTCTGGAAGACCATCCCAACACGACGGCGGAGTGCGACCGGGTCCACGTCGGCGTCGTAGACGTTCTTGCCGCGGAGCGTCAGTTCCCCTTCGACGCGTGCCACGTCGATGAGGTCGTTCATCCGGTTGATACACCGAAGGAACGTCGACTTCCCACATCCCGACGGACCAATCATCGCGGTCACGCTGTTTTCGGGAATCTCCATCGAGATGTTCTGGAGTGCCTGTTCGTCACCGTACCAGACGTTGATGTCGTCTGCGCGGATAATCGTCTCCGCGTTCGTCGTCTCCGACACCGACGACGACGACGCCGACAGGCCATCGCTAACGTCAGTCTGGACGAGCATCTCGTCGTTCGTCGGGTCCTCTGTCCCGGTCATGTTTGAAGATTCAACCTCTGCTGTATTCTCTTTATCACTCATGTACTTGTATTAGCTTTCGCTTTCGAACTTGTTCCTGAGGACGATAGCGACGGAGTTCATCGCGAGCAGCACCGCGAGCAACACGACGACACCCGCCGGAACGGCCTTCGTGTAGAAGTCCTCGCTGGCGAAGAGACTCGACCACGCGTACACCTGCAGCGGCATGGCGCTGACCTTCGAACTGAGTTCGGTCGGTAAGTTGAACAGGACGTTCGGTGCGCCAATCATGATGAGCGGCGCAGTTTCACCGATTGCCCGGCCCAGTGCGAGGATAGTTCCGGTGAGGATTCCCGGGAACGCCTCGGGGAGCACGACGTTCTTGACCGTCTGCCATCGCGTCGCCCCCATCCCGTAGGACGCCTGTCGCATGTCTTGCGGGACAGAGCGAATCGCCTCTCGGGAGGAGATGATGACGATGGGCAAGATGAGCAATGCCAGCGTCGCACCGCCGATGAGGACTGTCCCCGTCGGTTGGCCGAGGTAGGTGACGAACACACCCAGTCCGAGTAACCCGTACACGACAGAGGGGACACCGGCGAGGTTCGAGATGTTGACGTCGATGAAGCGCGTGAAGACGTTGTCCGGGGCGTACTCTTCGAGGTACACCGCGGCACCGACGCCGAGTGGGAACGACAGCGCCGCAACGGTGACCATCAGGAGGATGGACCCACCGATAGCGGGATAGAGTCCCGCGTTCTCGGCGGTTCCGCTGTGCGAACTCGTGAGGAACTGCCAGTCGACCCACGACTGTGGGCCGGCGAAGCCGAGCACGTCGACGACGCCGGCACCGACGAGAGACCCGCCGATGACGACGGCCGCGAACAGCAGGCCGATTCGTTCCTCTTCACGGGTGAGCGCTGCACCGCCAGCGTAGGCGGCAGTCGGAACGAACGCACCGGCCGCGACGACGGCGAGTGCAGTCGGATTGACGCCGGTGAACATCCCGGATGCTGCGGCGACGCCGGTCGCTGCGAGGGCGGCGACACCAGCGACGACACCCGCTCGCGCGTTCTCACGAATTCGGGCGAAGTATTGGCCGACGACGACGGCGACGACGCCGCCGAAGACGAGCGTGATGATGACCCACTCTGTCGGGACGACGGGAATCTTCTGGACCATCTCGGGGATGCTGTGGTAGTAGCCCGGAATCCCGAACAGCGACAGGAAGAAGATAGCGCCTGTCGCCGCGACGCGCGCAGTGAACGGAATCGCGTCCTCGTACTTGGTCATGAGGACGACGGCGGCGAAGGGGACGACGAGTCCAATCGCGTACGAGAGACTGACGAGTGGTGGAACGATGTCCACGAAGACGATAGCCACACCACCGCTGAACATCAGTGTCACCGCGAGCATCCCGACGACTAACAGGCCGAGTTTGAGTGCGTCGACGTTCGTCCGATAGAGGTACGCGCCGACGAGCGTCGACGGAGCGACGAACGTGGCGAAGAAGACGAGATACCATCCAGCGTCTGCGGTGAGCGGTTGAATCGCGTCGTTGGCGACGTAGACGAGGAGGATGGCCAGCGTGACGATACCGAACATCGTCGCGCCCATGAGGAGGTACCGGAAGATGATACCGGTCGTTCGGCTGACTTGCCCGAAGCCTTGTATCTGGTCGGTGTCGCTTTGGGTTGCCATCTCAGTACGCCTCCCGGTAGCGTTGTGCGACGTAGTCGCTGATGATGTTCATGATGAGCGTGATTACGAAGAGGACGAGACCGATTGCGAAGAGACTGCGGTAGGCCAGTCCGCCACCCGTGATGTCACCGGTGAGCAACTGGACCATCGCCGCGGTCATGGGTAGCGCACCTTCGAGGTACGACGAGGGGTCGAGGGGGTTGAGGAACTTCGCCTGCGCACCCGCGGCGACGGTGACGGCCATCGTCTCGCCGATGGCGCGCGAGAGAGCGAGAATGAACGACGAGAAGATACCGGAGAGTGCGGCGGGGACGACGATGCCCGTGGACACATCGAACTTCGTCGCGCCCATGCCGTACCCTGCCTGACGGAGGTCGTCGGGGACGGCGGACATCGCGTCTTCACTGATGGACGCGACCATGGGGATAATCATGATACCGACGACGATGCTCGCCGAGAGGATGTTGAACGTCCCGATGCCGGGTAAGACGACACCAATCGCGGGCGTGATGTAGATGAGTGCGAAGAACCCGTACACGACGGTGGGCACGCCAGCGAGAATTTCGAGGGCGGGCTTGAGAACTGAGCGAGCCTGTTTACTCGCGTATTCGCTCAGGTAAATCGCCGTCGCGACACCGAGCGGCAGAGCGATGATTGCTGACCCGATGGTAATCATCAGCGTCGCCGAGACGAGTGCCAGCACACCGAACTCCTGGTTGTGAATTTGCCAGGTCGTCCCCGTGAGGAAGTCGACGAGCGAGGCCGTTTCTCCCGTGACACCCATCAGTGGGGCAGTGAGTGTGAAGAACTTCGCCGCCTCGGTGACGAGGAGTGCGACGATGCTGATGGTCGTTACGACGGACAACGCCGCGCACAAGAAAAAGAACGACCGCGTCAGCAACTCACGCGGGGAATTTTCTGTCTTCCGCGTAAGGTCAGTTTCGAGGTCATCTGTGCTCATTGGATTGTATGAATCGTGGGTTATGAAAAAACGCTTCGTTAGTCTATTCTGCCAATAGAGGTTCAGTTAGCCTCTTCGATGGCCGCGTTGAGTTTGTCGAGCATCTCCTGCTGCTCGTCGTCACCCAGCGGGACGTAGCCGACTTCGTCGGCGACGATTTCCTTGCTCGTGGAGTTCTCCATCCAGTAGCGAGCGAAGGCAGCGACGTGTTCCTCTGCGAGAGAGCCTTGCGAGGGGTACGTGAAGAGCGGGCGCGAGAGTGGGTTGTACTCGCCGGAGAGTGCGGTATCGAGCGATGGTTCGACGAAGTTGCCTTCGTCGTTCTCGACGGCGACAGCCTGCACGGAGTCCGTGTTCTCGCTGTAGTACGCGAAGCCGAGGTAGCCGATTGCGTACTCGGAGCCTTCGACACCCTGGATGATGGTGCGGTCCTGTTCGGTCGCGGAGTAGTCCTGGCGGTGGCCCGGACCTTCCTCGCCGATGATGGCCTCGATGAAGTAGTCGTACGTACCGGAGGCGTCAGTGGGACCGAAGATTTCGATTTCCTCGTCGGGCCACTCGGAGTTCACGTCAGACCACGTGGTAGGTGCTTCTTCGGCAGAGAAGATAGTCTGGAGTTGCTCGACGGTGAGTCCCTCGCCGATGAAGTCGTTGTCGTTGTTGACGACGACGGTCAGGGCGTCGGTCGCAACCTTGAGCTCGATGGGGGTGACGTCGTTGTCTGCACACTGGTTTTCCTCTTCGCCCTTGATTGGGCGCGACGCGTTGTTGAAGTCGGTGTCACCGGGACAGAAGTAGTTCGCGAAGCCACCACCGGAGCCAGTGGACTGGATGTTGATGTTGACGCCCGAGTTCTGCTTCTGGAACCGCTCGGCCATCGCGGTGGCGAGCGGGAACACGGTCGAAGAGCCTGCGATGTCGATTGCGCCCGAGAGTTCCTCACTCCCGTCGCCACCGGAGTCGGAGTCACCGCCTTCCGACCCACCGGAGTCGCCGCCGTCCGAACCGCCGGTGTTGTTCTCGGTACATCCAGCGAGGCCAGCGACGCCAACAGCGCCGGAAGCGATCAGGAATTTACGCCGAGACAGGACATCATCCGTGTTGCTCGTCATCATCGATTTCGAGTCGATTTGTGGGTAAATACTCTGCTATGACAAATATATAGAGATATGTTCTGATATGTGTGACACGGATGACAACGCCTTCGATCACGCCGAGAGAGGGCGTGCCGTCACAGCCCAAAATATACGGGTCTGGCGAGTGTGAACTGCTGTCACGGCATCCGTGTACGTACTGCTGTACGGGGATATGAACGACCACGTCCGACTCCAGAGCAGTCGGAACAGTCGAGAAATACGGCCCAATTTCGTCTGTTCTCGTACCTAGATGGTAATCCGTTCAATTAGTATATAGGTATAGACAGTTTTATTGTGCGATGAGGTCCAGAGACGCGTATGGTCGAAACCCGAAAGGTGCAGGTGACGGGCGGTTCCACCTACACTGTCTCTATTCCCAAAGACTGGGCGACCGAGAACGGCGTCTCCGCCGGGAGCGAAGTCGAGTTCTATCCCGAGGGCGACTCGCTGTTCTTGACGCCGCGGTCCGAAGAGGAACGAACCGAAGGGACGCTCGACATCTCGAACCTCGAAGGTGACGAACTCACGCGCGCGGTCATGACGATGTACGTCAGCGGGTTCGACATCATCGCGCTGGAGAGTGGACGAATCACGACCGACCAGCGCCGGACTATCCGGGAGGCCACCCAGAGCCTCGTCGGCCTCGAAGTTCTCGAAGAGACCCGTGACCGCGTCGTCATCCGTGACCTCCTCGACTCGTCGGAACTCTCCATCCACAACGCGGTCACGCGCATGCGACTCATCGCCCTCTCGATGCTCGAAGACGCCATCGCCGCCATCGCAGAGATGGACGAAGACCTCGCCCACGACGTCATTCAGCGCGACGACGACGTGGACCGCCTCTGGATGGTCGTCTCCCGAATCTTCCGTGCGACGCTCCGCACCCCGAAGGCCGCCGAGGAACTCGGCCTCCCCCGTGAGGTCTGTTTCGACTACCAGTCCGCGGCGCGCCAACTCGAACGCATCGGCGACCACGCGACGAAGATTGCACACCTCTCGTTGAACTTCGAACAACCGGTGAGCGAAGAGATTATCGCGGCCATCGAGGAACTGTTCGAAGAGTCGAAGAAAGTCGTCAACGGCGGTATGGACGCCCTCTTCGCCGAAGACAGCAACGAAGCGACCCGTCTCGCGAACGAGTCCCGCGAGGCGGTGCAGGAAATCGACGAACGCGCCCGTAAAATCGACGAACTCCTCCGTGACCTCGACCCGGGCCGTGCACAACTGCTCGGCCTCGTCGTCGACTCCGTCTCGCGGAGCGCCGACTACGGTGGCAACATCGCCGAGACGGCACTCCAGAAGGCCGCACCGACGCCCTGAACGGGCCCCACCGCTCCCCGAACAGTACGCTATCGCAGTTTTTCTCGGTTGCGAACGATTTCGACAGGGGTCGACGTGCAGTACCCACGCGTACGCGTCGCTGTCGCTCAGCCTGCAAAAACGGGGCCGCGTCGAATCTCGACGCGGTGAAAGAGGTTACTCTTCGACGAGAACTGCGTTGACCTGACCGTCCTGTCCGGGTCGGGACGTGACGCGGGCGCGACCGGCGCTCGTGTCGATGATGGAACCCTTCGTGATGATGTTCCGGCGAGCGTAGTTGACGTTCGACGGGTTGTCGACGACACCTTCGATGTCGGCTTCCGTGACCTCGGCACCGTCGGCGACCTGCGCGACGTTGGTCGAGAGCATGCGGAGCTTCTCGTTGTTACCGCGGGAGTCGATGACCTGGAATCGGGGTTCGCCAACCGTCGTCGCGGCGGGTTCTCGACCCAGCTGGTAGCGCTTCTTGTTCGAAGACGGCTTGAGCCGTCCACCGGTCCGCTTCCGCTTGGAGCGTCCTTGGTCCTTCATACGGGGTAAAAACCTCGGTGACTACTTGAATCGCTCGAATCAACTCTCGTCAAGTGGTGCCACAGCACGCTCTGAGACCGCCGCGAGCAACACAAACCGTTTAGTTCACCCGCACCCGCCGTCGAACCGATGAGTCTCGACGTCACCGTCGCCGTCCCCTTCCGTCAGCACGGGTCGACCCGACTGGGCGAAGGCGAGTTCGTCGTCGCCCTGTCCCTCGACCGCGACTGGTTCTCACCCGACCAAGCCAAGCGCCTCATCGACCTCGCCGCAGGTCGCGGACTCGTCGAACGCGACGACGGCGACGTCGTCGCGGCATTCGACCCCGCCGACGTCCAGATTCCCGAAGAGTTCGAACCCGACGCATCTGTCCTTCGCGAGCAGTCTGCCTTCGAGCAGATTCTCGACGCCTGCGTCGCCGCCGGCATCGAAAAGCAGGCGGCCGTTGCCGGCATCAACGAACGCCAGTCGAATCTCGGCGTGACCGCAGAGGCCGCCGCCGTTCTCTTCGCCCGCGAGAAAGACGTGGACGTGGACGAAGCGGCGTCGAAGGCGAAGCACGGTCTGTCCGGATAGACGCGCTTCACACTGCTCTCGAAGCGACACCCCGAAACCACTCGCCGCCGAACGAGGAGTATGGTCGTCGACAGACTCGCCGACGGGACACGCATCGCGCAACTACTCGCCTCCGAACTGACCGGCCACGAAGCAGCGTTCGCGATGCTCTCGGTGGTCGATGCCGACCCCGACGTGGAACCGACCGACGACGGTGCCTTCGCGTACGCGGTTGCAGCGAACGACACGCGCGTCGCCGAAGTGTACGTCCAACCCGACCGAGCACGCATCGAGTTCGTCTCGCACCCCGACGTGACCGCTGAGGCGGCCGGTGAACAGGGCCTTCGGGTTCGACCCAAGGCTGTCCGCCCGCCGCGAACGCTCGTGTTCGTCGAAGACGGTGCGCAGGTCAAGTGGACGCTTCCTGCCTTCCGCGCACTGGTCGCAGCGCTCGAGGCCGACGGTGCAGATGGGACGGGAGAAGACAGCGATACCGACCACGCCGAAACGGCGTGATTACAGGTCTGCGAGGAGTTCTGGGAGTCTGGTCGGCAACGTCTCGCGCGGGATGTGCGCGATAGCACGCGGGTCCGGGTCGTCGCAGTCAGAACCGACGACCTGCACCGGAAGCATTCCGGCATCGTACGCGCCGGCGATGTCGTGGTGGACGCTATCGCCGACGTAGACGGTCTCTTCGGGTGAGGTATCGAGGCCATCGAGGAGCGCTTCGAAGGACCGAACGTCCGGTTTTCCCGCGGGAAGTGCACCGGTCACGAGCGCCGTATCGAAGTGGTCTCGCCACCCGAGTTTGTCGATTTTGTCCTCCTGTGCGACGACTGGACCGTTGGTCAAGAGACCGACTCGGTACGTCGTCCGGAGACCGGTGAGCATCGCTTCGACGCCGCCGACAGGGACGACTGCATCCGTGATGCGCTCCCGGTACGCCGTCGCGACGTGTTCTGGGTCGACGGCGGAGTCGTGTTCGGCGAGCAGGTCCTCGAAAATCGGCGCGCGCGTCTCGCGCGTGAGGTTCTCTTGGTGTGCCCGGAGATACGCCTCTCGAGAGAGTGGCGGTGCACCCGCCGCTGCCGCGGCCTCAGAGAGGATTGTCTCGCGGTCCCGTGTGGGGACGGCGAGTGTGTAGTCGAGGTCGAACCCGACCGCGCTGACTGACATCGTCACCGGAAGCTTGGAAACGAAGTGATATGAGCGTGCCGGGACCGAGCTATCTCCCACGGGTCAGAAGACGGTCGGATTTTTCACCGTCGGCGACGACGCCGAGGTATGACCCTCGACCCCGTCCACGTGGACGACATCGCCTCCATGGCGAGTTCCATCGCCGACTCGGTCGACGACACCGACTACGAGGACCTCGCACGGACGGTCTGGGAATCGTGGTTAGACCCACTCGTGCCGGTCGATGGTGAGAATCCAATCGTCGAACCGGTCGGCGAGCAACGCCTCCACGCGGCGGCCATCGACGACGTTGCACTCGTCGACGCACCGTTTCCGACGGTCCACGGCCTCGACTCGGGGACCATCAACCCGACGACGTTCAAGAACGGCCTCGTCCTCGACGTGGCCCACGCCGCGATGGCGGCCGAACCGTCTGACCTCGACCTCCACCGCTCGCGGTCTATCGTCATGACCGTGCACACCCGTGACTCGTTCTCCGTCTTCGATACCGACGAGTGGCACAAGTCCGACGAGGGGTACGCCCGCAGACGTATTCTCCGCGCGCCCCGAGTCAACCGCTACGCCGAGGGCGTCGTCCACGCGCTCTCGTTGTACCTCGCAGAGAGCGCCCACGCACTCGAACACGCCGACGACGTGTCGGACCTCCTCGTCCTCGACGGGCCACTCTACCCGAAGCAACTCCTGAACTGGCGGGACCGCGACGCGGAACTCAAGGACCTCGCCCGCGACGCGAAACCGACAGCCATCGTCGAGAACTACGTCCGTCTCGTCGAGCGATTCGTCGAGCGCGACGTTCCCATCACTGGGTTCGTCAAGAACCCCGGCGCGAAGCACATCGTTCGCACGGTACAGAGACACTTCCGCGAGAACGGGTCGGGCGACGTCCCGTGGGTCGACGACGCCTCGTTCTTCGTCAGACTCCTCGAACGACACGAGGGGCCAGACGGAGACGACAGGCGGACCGACGCGCTGACGTTTACGAACTGGTTCGTCTCTCGCGGCGGGTCGGACCGGCAGATGAGCGCCGATGGCGACGCGTTCGGCGTCGAACGACACCTCGACCCGGCAGACTACACGGTCACGTTCTTCGTGCTGTACGACCCGCGAACCGACGTCTGTTACCGAGTCGAGGCACCCTACGCGTTCACCAAGGACGAAGCGACGCGAGAGAAACTGATGCGCCACGTCGTGCGCGACGTCGCGGCGACGCGTGGACCGCCACTCGCAGTCGAGAAAGCAGACGAACTGGCGCGGGTGAGCGTCGGCGAGAAGGCCGCCCTCAGACGAAAACTCGCGGAGAAACTCGGGTCGGACCTGATGAAAAGCTACGACAACATCCGCTGGGTGGACGAAGACGAGTAAGTCACGTCGTCTCCTCCGGTCGTCCCTCTTCGTCGGGTCTGATGACTTCGATTCGAACCGCATCGCTGTCGACGCCGACGCGTGCGAACTGGGTCCGGATATGTTCTTTTGCGGCCGTCAGCGCCTGTTCGCGGGTGTCGAATCCTCGCGGGAGTGGCGTGTCGAACGCGACTCGAATCGTCCGGCCGTCGATGACCGTCTCACTCCCACCGCTTTCGACTTCGTAGAACTCGTCGCAGACCCAGACGTAGGGCGCATCTTCGTTGGGCGCACCGCGATACGTCGGCGCTTCCTCACCTCGTTCGAAGATGGTTCCGGTGAGCGCCGTCCCACCACCGTGGCCGCGGACGAGAAGCATGCGTGCTATACGGATTCGACACAGAAAAGTCGTCCGCGGGAACGTGACACACGCACGAGAGCGCACGGCAATACCGGTGGTCGAACGTGCGACGCCACCGGGCCGCCTCGGCGACGTGAGGATTTTTACACACCGCCTGCAAGCGTTGGAACATGACCGACCTGGGGGACTTCAACGACTACGTCGGCGACGACACCGACGGGACGGACCGAGACGAACGCGAGGGTCGACGCCCCTCGGGTGACGACGACACCGAGACCCACCAGACGGACGACGAGTCCGCGTCGTCCACTGCCGAGGCAGGCGCAGGCACTGGCGGTGACCTCCAGTTCGAGGAGTACGACGCCGACCCCGTCGGCACCGAACGCGGTGTCGGCGCGATAGCCGTCTCACAGGGCCTCCGCGTCTCCGAAGACCACGAACGGACGACGCTCCGTGCGTTCGTCACGGCCGGGAACCGCGAACACGTCCGCCTCGGGAAGTACCTCATCGTCCCCTACCCCGACGACGAACTGCTGTTCTGTCGCATCGTCGGCCTCGAATACGCCCAGGAGTTCCAGGCCGACGACGCCACCGAGATTCACGCGCGGCGTGCGATGCGCCGCCCATCCGACGAGTTCGAAGAACGCGACTACAAGTTCATGGCCGAACTCGAACCCATCGCCGTCCTCTTTTCGGACCGCGGCGACCTCAAGCGCCGGATGGTGGACCGCGTGCCCAAACCCGGCGCGACGGTGGGTGAAGCAGACGACGCGACGCAAATCAAGACCGGCCTGAAGATTCCCGAAGCCGGTGTCTTCCTCGGCCACCTCTCCGTCGGTGGGGAGAAAGTCAGAACGGCGGCCCAACCGCCGACCATCGACTACCGACTGAAAGACGACTACACCGACGGTGACCCACTCGTGTTTCGACACACGCTCGTCGCCGGGGGGACGGGGTCCGGAAAGACGCACGGGTCGAAGAACATGCTTCGGCAGTACCTCTCGTCGGAGCGCACTTACGAGATGGACGACGGGCGCCAGGTGCAGACCGCAGTCGTCCAGTTCGACCCGCAAGACGAGTACGCACAGATGCACGACGACAACCCGGACATGGACGACGAAACCGCCCGACGCTACGAGCGTGAAGGTATCGCCCACGGCGGGCACGACGACACGCTCGCACTCGTCCCGAAGATGGACGGGTCGTCGTACCCCGGGTCGAACCACAGGGCGGAGCAGTTGGAGTTCACCATCCCCTTCTCGATGGCCCGCGACCTGCCGTGGTTGGTCGCCGGCAGTAGCCTCAACGACAACCAGTACCCGGCGTTGCTGGAACTCCTCAACCGCTTCTTCCGCAACTACGGCGACAGCGGAACCTACCGCGAGTTCCTGACGTTCCTCGACGACCCCGCGCTCAAAGAGGAACTCGACGAGTCGGGTCGCGTCCACGAGGCCACGTTCGACGCGGTGAAACGTCGGGTTCGCGGCGTCCCGAACGGCGTGTTCGACCAAGACGCACGACCCATCACGGACCTCGACCACGAACTCGTCCGTCCCGGCGGATTGACCGTCGTCCCAACGTACCACCTCTCGTCGAGTCGGGCGAAAGAACTGTTCGTCCTCGCCGTCTCTGCACTCCTCATCGACGACAAACTCTCGAACGACCCGACCAGCGAGCGAATCAAGGAGACACCGCTGGTCCTCGGGATGGACGAGGCGCACAACTTCTTGACCAACGCCGACACCGTGCAGGCGCGGAAGGTCATTGAGAAGTTCACCGAGGCGGCTAAACAGGGCCGAAAAGAGCGACTCGGGTTGTTCCTCATCACGCAGGACCCACAGGACATCGCCGACTCCGTCTTCAAGCAAATCAACACGAAAGTCGTCCTCAACCTCGGCGACGAAGACGCCATCAAGAGCGTCAACATCCCGCCGAACCTCGAAGACAAGGTGCCGTACATGGAGAAGGGTCAGATGGTCGTCTACTCGCCGGACAACTCCGAACCAGTCGAACTGAAGGGCCTGTCGACCTGCGTGACGCGGCACGGCGACTGACGATAGAACGACAGCGCGTCCACGTGACAACGGTGGCGGCACCCGTTTCGCCGGGCGGTTTTTGTCCTCCTGCCGAGTAGGCGAAGATATGGCCGAACACGTCCTCGTCCCCGTCGATGGGTCACCGCAGTCTGTCGCTGCGCTTCGGTTCGCCGTCTCGGAGTGGCCGAACGCTCGATTCACGCTCTTGAAAGTCATCAACCCCGCAGACGCCGACTATCGAGAACGAGCACTCAGCGGGTCCGAGGAGTGGTACCAAGACGAGAAACGCGAGGCGCGCGAGACGTTCGCCGAGGTGAAAGCGGAAGTGGGCCTCGTCGACGACGACCGGATGGCCGATGACGTCATCGACGTTGGGAATCCTGCGAAGACCATCGTGGACGTGTTGAGTAGCGAAGAGGCGGACTACGACCACGTCGTGATGGGGAGTCACGGACGGACCGGTGTCTCACGATTCGTTCTCGGGAGTGTCGCCGAAGAAGTCGTCCGTCGCGCACCAGTTCCGGTGACGATTGTCCGGTGAAGCACCCCGGCCCAAGTGACACGAGTGTCACCTGGTGAAATCAGTGGAATGAGGCCTGCGAACACACTGGAATCGGCGGTTTAGCCCGCATTGCAACGCCCTATTATCGTATCGTCCTTGGAGGGGAACGATGGACTTCACAGAGGTCGTGACGACTCGTCGTTCGGTCCACGAATACGCTGACGAACCGCTCGACGACGAAACGCTCGAGACAATCTTCGAGAACGCGATTCAGGCACCGTCGAGTTACAACCTTCAGCCGTGGGAGTTCGTCGTCCTCCGGGAAGACGAGACCAAAGCGGCCCTGCGCGAGGCTTCCTACGACCAAGAACACGTCACGGGTGCCGCCGCGTCGGTCATCGTCCTGGGCAACAAAGACCCCGAGGCACACGCAGAAACCGTCGCCGACGATATGCTCGAAAAGGGCTACCTCCCGAACGAGGAGGTCCGCGACGGCATCCTCGAAAACATCGCCGGCATGGCGGACCTGCCAGAACAGGAGCGCCGCGTCTGGACCGTTCGCTCTACGTCACTGGTCGCGATGGCACTCATGCACGCCGCGTGGGACGAGGGTGTCGCCACCTGCCCCATCGGTGGGTTCGACCCCGACGCCGTCCTCGACGCGTTCGACATCGACGGCGAGCAGTACGAACCGGTCATGCTCATGACGATGGGTATCCCCGCCGAAGACGCCGGCGAACTGCAGGCCGAGGCCAAGTACCGTCGCCCCGTCGACGAAGTCGTCCACTACGAAGACTTCGCGCCAGAACACGAGGCACCTGCCGCACCTGCTGACGACTGAGCAGGGAGACGCCCCCTCGGACACGTTCCAACCTCTCCCCCTACTTCGGGCACGTTCCACACCACCCTCGGACACGTTCCCTCCCCCCTCACCTTCTCGCACCGGGCGCACCCTGAGTGAATACGTTCCGCTGCGCCGACGTTCTCACCCTCCGGGGACCGTCGAACTGGGTTATCCTGCTCTTCGACGTATCACTCAGTGGTGGTTCACCGATGACGACATCCATTCGACGCTGGCAGGTCGTCACGACGAGCGTACTCGTCGTGCTATCTGTCGTTTCAGCCCTCCTCGGACTCTTCAGACCGGGACACTACAACGACGCACCCGCACTCCTCCCGACGTACTTCGCACAGGACCTGATGATGCTCGCAGTCGGCGTCCCCGTGGTAGCACTCGGCCTCTGGTTTACTGTGCGTGGGTCGCTCCGGGGACGCATCGTCTGGCTCGGGTCACTCGCGTACATGACGTACATGTGGGCGTCTATCGGCCTGCAGGTGGCGTTCAACGAGTTCTTCCTCGGGTACGCCGCCCTCTTTTCGCTCTCGCTGTTCACGTTCGTGGGCGGCGTCGTGACCACCGACGCGGAGGAGGTTCACGACCAGTTATCTGGGCGCGTCTCGGGACGAGTCTACGGCGCGTTCTTGGTCGTGATTGCCCTCGGACTCGCCTTCTTGTGGCTCTCCGAAGTCGTTCCCGCCACGCTCACCGGGACGGAACCACTCCTCGTCGCGGAAGTCGGCCCACAGGCGATGATTTCACACTTCCTCGACCTCACCGTCGTCGTTCCGGCACTCGTCGTCAGTGGAATCTGGCTCTGGCGAGGGCGACAGTGGGGGTACACCCTCGCAGGAGTCAGTCTCGTGTTCGGTGCGGTTCTCGCGCCGACGCTCACGCTCGCGACGTTCCTCCTCTTCACTGAAGGCGAGGTTACCGTATCGGTGCTCGTCATCGTGTTCACGGTCCTGCCGGCGGCCATCGCCGCGACGCTGGCCATCAAGTTCGTCCTCGCGGTTCCGCGAGAGCGGCGCTCACGAGTGGGCGACGAAGTCGGAGAGGCGGTCTGACTGCGTTGCTGGGCGTCGACAGCATCGAGTGGCGCTGTTGAGACACTCAACAACTGACAGACGTTGCATGCTGAATAGAGAGGGTGAGTTCAAGGAGAGGGAACGACAGACGAAGCGTATCTCAGCACAGGCAGTCAACCTGCAAGATGAGTGTGTTGGATTCGTTGTACTATCGGCCTATGAGTCCCAGTACCCGTCTGCGAACGTCGTCGGCTGAATCGTACGTTTGGTCTTTAGTCGAAGAGAGTACGTCCTCGAGGGATTTCTCACCGCTCTGTGTTTCGAGTTCGTACTCACCATAGGCCTCGACCAACTCATTTGTCGTGGCTGGGTAGTCGTGAGATTCGAGTGCTTCATCGAGATGACCAAGTCGCCCACTTGGGTCATCACCCATCGGTTCCTTTTCATCGCCGCGGGCCCGGGCCTCCTCTATCTCCCGCTCACGCTGACGTTCCTCTTTACGGTCCGCTTGCTCATCTCTGCCCTGTTTATCATCTGCCATATACCAGAATAGGTGATGCACGCGGATAACAGTGGGGTCGCACGCGAATAGCGGGCCACCTCTGGTGACTCCGAACGGTAAACGGTGGGTCTTAGAAAATATTCGCCTGCCGGTAGACGCTGATTCCCTCGTTCGTGAGTTCGTATGGTTTCGTCTCGCGGGAGTGGTTCGCGTCGCGTATCTTCTGAATCTCGATTGCGAGTCGCGTCTCTCGGAAGTCGTCCGGGCGGACGTACTGAAGGACGAACACCGCATCGGAGAGGTACTCGACGATGCCGTGCCGAGAGACGTACGGGTTCGATTGGTCCGCCTCGGACGTGAGCATCGTCGTCACGCCGGCGTCTTTCAACGAGCGAGTGAAGTCGAACACCTCACTGCGCCGCTTTGACGGGTGGTCGTACATCATCTCCAGAAGGGACACCGAGTCGAGGACGAGGCGGTCCGCGCCGAAGTCTTCGACGAGACGTGGCAAGTCGTTTCGGATGCTGGAGAGACTGTTCGCCATCTCGACCGGGTCTAAATCGACGATAGCGAGTTTCCCATCGGCCTCGTATTCGGTGAAGTTCCAGCCTTTCTCGTCGGCGGTGTCGAGGATTCGACGGCGACTTTCTTCGAGGGTGATGTAGACGCCGCTGCCACCGTCTCGTAGCGTCTTGTAGAGGAACTGGAGGCCGAACGTCGTCTTCCCCGTCCCGGCGCTGCCGATGGTCACCATGAGCGACCGCTTCGGGACACCGCCGAGAATCATCTCGTCGAGGCCATCGACACCGATGTCGATGCGGTCGATGTCCGATTCGAACTCCTCGTCGTCGAACTGCGGCGACTGTCGCTGCGAATCAGAACTCCCCCAGAAGTCGTCTCCCACTCCGTCACCTGAGGGGTCGCCGAACTCACCACCGGTGCCGTCGACATCCGGCATCGGGGCGTTCTCGAACGCCTCGGCGAAGTTCGTCGCGAACGGGTCCTCGCCCGCGTCGGAAGCGAAGTCGTCCTGTGGTGAGTCGTCGGACGGACTATTCGTAGACGCGCCCTCCGCGTCGGTGCTGGCTTCGGAGTGCTCGGTCTCACCGTCGTCAGCAGACTCGTCTCTCCCTTCGGTTGCTTCGTCCTGTGTCTCGGTGTCCGCATCGGTTGGCTCGGCCTCCGCGTCGTCCTCCTCGCGGAGCGCTCGCTCGAACCAATCGTCGTCGCTCACGGAGACCACCGTTGGTTCGGAAGGTCGACGCCCGTGCCTGCCATCAGTTCAACGTCGGCAGGGGCCCCCATGAACGTTTCCCGTAGACGCGCCACTTGGTGACGTGACGGTGGGCTTTTGCCCGGTGACGTAGAACCGCGGGTTATGAAGGTCGGCATCGTCGCGCAGAAGGGCAATAGTCGGGCCGCGTACCTCGCCGCAGACATGTGCGAGGCACTCGCGGCCGTCGATGTCGAAGCAGTCGTCGACGACGCGACGGCCGAGGAGTTGGACGTCACCGGGGTCCCAGTCGAGGCGTTCGACGCGTGTGACCTCGTGGTGAGCATCGGCGGCGACGGGACGTTTCTCTACGCCGCGAGAGGGGCGAACGGCGTCCCCATCCTCGGCGTGAATCTCGGAGAAGTCGGCTTCTTGAACGCCGTCTCACCCGACGACGCCATCGACGAAGTGCTGAGCGCCGTCTCCGCGTTCCGCGAGGGCACGCCGTCGGTCCGCGAGGTGCCGCGCATCGTCGCCCGCGGCGACGACTGGGAGATGGACCCCTCGATGAACGAAGTCGTCGTCCACGGGCCGCGACGAGGCCACGGCGGTGGTGCAGGGCTGGAGGTCCGCGTCGACGGGTCACTCTACTCCGGCGGCCACGCAGACGGCGTCCTCGTCACGACACCAGCGGGGAGTACGGCCTACAACCTCAGCGAAGGCGGGCCGCTCGTCCACCCCGGCGTCGACGGACTCGTCGTCACCGAGATGGCCGCACGCGAGGGGATGCCTTCGCTCGTCGTCCCGTTGGATGCGACGGTGACCGTGACGGTCACAGACGCCGACTCTGCCGTCGTCGTCGGCGACGGGCGGACTCGCAGGACCGTCTCGACACCGACCGAGATTCGCATCGAACAGTCCGACTCATCGGTCCGACTCGCCGGTCCGACCGCAGACTTCTTCGAAGCGCTGGGAAAACTCGACTAATCGGCGGGTTCGACCCGCGGAACTGGCTGCCACTGGATATCGACGACGTTGTTCGGTCGGCCGCGAAGCCCCGGTCGTGAGACGATTTCGAACGTCCGATTCTCCGTCGTCTCCGTGAATAGTGAACTCGTGAGGACGTTAGCCACGTCCGCTCGCGGAATACTTCCACAGACGGAGTCCCCACCCTCGCCGACGAGAACCTCGCCGGTCGCCGGCGCGTCGGTCAGTGCACCCGGTCGAACGATGGTGTGGTCGAGTGGTGCGTCTCGAAGTCGCTCTTCGCTTCGTGCCTTCGCCGAGAGGACGCCGGCGGCGGTCAGAATCGCGCGGAGCGACAGCGGGAGGCCGTCTTTCGAATCGCCGACCCCGATGGACGACGTGAGGACGAATCGTTGGACGCCAGCGGCAGTCGCGGCGTCCACGAGGTTCTCGATACCGGTGCCATCGACGAGGTCACCGCGAATCGTCTCGAGGCCGAAGGCGACACCGACAGTCGAGACGACGGCGTCGACGTCGAGGACCGCCTCTCGGACGTCGTCTCGGTCGAGGAGGTCACCGACGACGACTTCGTCCGCACCCTGTGCGCGAAGTGTCGCTTCCGCGTCGGAGTCGCGGGTGAGCGCCCTCACGACGAACGGCGTCTCCGCCAGCGTGTCGAGGACCAGTCGGCCGGTTCGACCCGTCGCACCGGCGACGAGGACGCGGCCGCGCTTCCGTGTCATACCTGCGCATAGCGTCCAACCTCAATAACCTTCGTGAAGGCGTCAAAAGTCAGGCCAGACGAACCGATGGTCAGCGGGTTCGGCGGTCGAAAAGGAGGGCCGTTCGCGTCGAGCGGTGGCCGATTACTGGCCCCAGTTGGCGACGTTGCGCGGGCGCTCGGAGACGGGGAGAACGTCGATGTCCTCGTCCGTCGCGCCGCGTGCTTCGAGCGCCGCCTTCGCAGAGGCGTACGTCGAGAAGTACCCGACTTCCTCTTCGACGCAGTCGATGAGCGTCTCGCGGTCACGGGAGACCACGAAGTCGATGTCGCCCTCGCGGAGGAGCGTCAGCAGGTCGTCCACGTCGTCGGGCGTGAGTACGTCGTAGTACTCAGCGAACGCGTCGAGGAGTTCCTGTCCCTCACCGCTGTCGGCGTCGGGGAACTCTGGGTCGGCGAGGTCGACGAATATCGTCCCGTCGCGCGGGATGGCGTCGTTCGCCGCGATTTGCGCCTTCTCGTAGGCCTTGCCGAACGTGGTTGCAGTGCCCATGACCTCGCCCGTCGACTTCATCTCCGGGCCGAGACGCGGGTCCGACCCCGGCAGGCGGTCGAACGGGAGGACGACTTCTTTGACCGAGACTTGCTCGGGAATCTGTTCGGTCGCGTCGAGTTCGTCCAGCGTGTTGCCGGCCATGACCTTCGCCGCGAGTTTCGCAATCGGCACGCCCGTCGCCTTCGAGACGAACGGGACCGTGCGCGACGAGCGCGGGTTGGCTTCGAGGACGTACACGTCGTTCGAGCCGTCGTCGTTCTGCTTCACGGCGAGTTGGACGTTCATCAGACCGACCGTCCCGAGGGCTTTGGCGATGTCTTCCGTGACTTCGCGGACGCGGCCCATCGTCTCGTCGTCGAGCGAGCGCGGCGGAATCATACACGCGGAGTCACCGGAGTGGACACCGGCTGCCTCGACGTGTTCCATCACGCCACCGATGAGGACGCGTTCGCCGTCGGAGACGGCGTCCACGTCGAGTTCGACGCCGTCGGCGAGGAACTCGTCGATGAGGATTGGCTTGTCCGGCGAGACGCGGACCGCTTCCTCGATGTACTCACAGAGTTCCTCGTCGGAGTGAACCACGTCCATCGCGCGGCCACCGAGGACGTACGACGGGCGAACGAGGACGGGGTAGCCGAGGTCGTTGGCGAGGTCGAGTGCCTCGGCCTCGCTCGTCGCAGAGCCACCCTGCGGTTGCAGGATGCCGAGGTCGTCCATCAGGCGGTTGAACCGGTCGCGGTCCTCGGCGAGGTCCATCGCGTCGATGGTCGTGCCGAGAATCTCACAGTCCACGCCGCGGCGCTTGAGTTCGGTTTCGAGCGGGTGGCCGATGTTGACTGAGGTCTGCCCACCGAACTGGAGCATCACGCCGTCGGCGTCGATTGCCTCGATGACGTCGGCCACTTCTTCGGCCGTGATGGGTTCGAAGAACAGGCCGTCGGAGGTGTCGTAGTCGGTCGAGACCGTCTCGGGGTTGTTGTTGACGACGTGCGCGTCGATACCCATCTCGCGGAGGGCCTGCACCGCGTGGACCGAACAGTAGTCGAACTCGACACCCTGTCCGATGCGAATCGGGCCGCCGCCGACGACGACGACGCTCTCCATGTCGCGGTCGACGCGGAGTTCGTTCCCTGCGGATTCGCCTTCGAACGGCCCGCGGAAGAACTCGGGCTTGCGGGCCGAGTAGTAGTACGGCGTCTGCGCGGCGAACTCGCCGGCACAGGTGTCGACCTGTTTGTACGTGCGGCCGGGGACTTGCTGTTCGACGTCGCCGACGCTCGTCCCAGTCGCCGTGGCGATGCTGGCGTTCGTGTGACCGGCGGACGCGGCGGCGGCGAAGTCGCCTTCGGACGCCGCTTCGACGGATTCGACGATGCGGCCGAAGCGCTCGACGTACCACTCTTCGATGCCGGTGAGTTCGACCACGTCGTCGACCGTGTAGCCGCGTTCGAACGCCTCGAAGATGGCGTACGGGCGGTCGGGGGTCGGCTTCACGAGGTAGTCCGCTTCGAGTTCCTCGTCGGATACTTCGTCCCAGTCGGCGGCGGGGTCGTACTCAGAGGAGCGAAGCGCCTTCATCAGGGACTCTTCGAACGTCCGCCCGATGGCCATCGCCTCGCCCGTGGACTTCATGGCCGTCGAGAGTTCGAAGTCCACGTCGGTGAACTTGTCCTTGGGCCAGCGCGGAACCTTCGTGACGACGTAGTCGATTGCGGGTTCGAAGGCGGCGGTGGTCTCGCCGGTAATCTCGTTGGTAATCTCGTGGAGGCGCTTTCCGAGAGCGACTTTCGCCGTTACGCGGGCGATTGGGTAGCCAGTCGCTTTCGAGGCGAGCGCAGAGGAGCGAGAGACGCGCGGGTTCACTTCGACGACGCGGTACTCGCCGCCGGGCGTGCCGTCGTCGTGCCACGCGAACTGGATGTTACAGCCACCCTGAATGCCGAGTTCGCGGATGACTTCGAGCGCGGCGTTACGCATCTCCTGGTGTCCTTCGTCGGGAATGACCTGCGATGGGGTGACGACGGTGGACTCGCCGGTGTGAATCCCCATCGGGTCGATGTTCTCCATGTTGCAGATGATGATACACGAGTCGTCGGCGTCGCGCATCACCTCGTACTCCAGTTCGACCCACCCGGAGATGGACTCCGTGATGAGCACTTCGCTGTTGCGCGAGAGGCGAAGCCCCTTGCGGACGCGGCTGACGAGTTCGTCCATCTCGTGGACGACGCCGGAACCAGACCCGCCGAGCGTGTACGTCGTGCGGGCGATGACGGGGAGGCCGCCGACGTCGTCGACAGCGTCTTCGACGCGTTCTTCGAGGTCCGCCTCGGTGATGTTCGAGACTTTCTCACCGTCTTCCAGCGAGATGGTCGTCGAGCGTGGGACGGGTTGTCCAATCTTCTCCATACGCTGGCGGAAGAGGTCGCGGTCTTCCGTCGCGTAGATGGTGTCCAGCGGCGTCCCCATGATGTCCACGTCGAACTCGTCGAGGACGCCTTCTTCTGCTAACTCGGCCGTGACGTTCAGTCCCGTCTGGCCCCCCAGTCCGGCGATGACGCCGTCGGGGCGTTCTTTCCGGATAATCTCGGAGATGGCTTCGGTCGTGATGGGTTCGATGTAGACCTTGTCGGCCATCTCGGGGTCGGTCATGATGGTCGCGGGGTTCGAGTTGACGAGGACAACTCGTGCGCCTTCTTCTCGGAGCGCGCGGCAGGCCTGCGCGCCGGAGTAGTCGAATTCCGCCGCCTGTCCAATCTGGATCGGGCCACTTCCGATGAGCAAAATCGTCCGGTCCTCGGTTCCTGTCGGGGTACCGGGTGTCGTGTCCTCGTCGGTCATCGATGCAATCCAATCCGCACATCGTAATAAGTCCGGCGAAAAATTACGAGGTCCGAAACAGGATTGCGAATTTCGAAAAAGTTGCCAAACGGCGGTGTACGCCCCGGCAAAGGCTTTTCACGGGGTTGAAACGAGTACGTGTCATGCCTCGTGTGTTCACGACGCCCCCGCCACTCGAACCGGGGAGTCAGGTTGCAATCGTCGCACCCTCCCGCCCCATCGACGACTCGCTGCGAGACCGTGCGTGTGCGCGACTTCGCGAGACGTTCGACCTCGAACCGGTCGTCTTCGAGACGGCCCGGAGAGACTGGGAGTGGTTGAAGGACAACCCGCAAGCGCGCGCAGAGGACATCATGGATGCGTTCGAGGACTCGGCCATCGACGGCGTGGTCACCGTGACCGGTGGCGACGACCAGATTCGTGTCCTGAAGCACCTCGACCCGGACCGGTTGGCCGCCTCGCCGACGCGCTTCTACGGGTTCAGCGACAACGACAACATCAGGTTGTTCCTCTGGAACCACGGCATCGTGAGTTACGGTGCGACCCTCCACCCGACGCTCACCCTCGACCCCGAAATCCACCCCTACGTGGAACGGTACCTCAGACGCGCGTTCTTCGAGCAGTCGCTCGGTGTCGTCGAACCGGCCGACGAGTGGACCGACGAGTGGTTCGACTTCGACACCGAAGAGCCGCGAGAGTGGCGTGAAAACACTGGGCGGTCGTGGCACGGAGACGAACGTGTGACCGGTCGACTCTGGGGCGGGTCGTTCGCCATCGTGAAGTGGCACCTCCAGACCGACCGCTACCTCCCATCCGCGGAGGAACTGGACGGCACGATACTTGCCCTCGAAACGTCCGAGGACGTTCCTGTCCCTCGTGAGGTGAAATACACGCTCCGCGCGATGGGTGAGCGCGGCCTGCTCGAACGCTTCGATGGCCTCCTGATGGGCCGACCGCGGACGTACTCGCCCGAGTTGGAGTGGGAACCGCCGGCGGATTACGGCGAGCAACTACGCGAAGAAGTCGTGTCCGTCCTCGACGAGTACAATCCCGACGCGACGGCGGTGTTCGACGTGGAATTCGGCCACGCCGACCCGAACGTCCCGCTTCCGCTGGGGGCGACGGCGACGCTGGACCCGGCGGGTGGACAGATTCGGTTCGAGTAGAAGAGACGGAAGACTGGCCGCCTAGCCGCGTCGTAGTTGTTCAGGCGTACGGACCGGGGTCCAAGTCACGCTGCGCGCGATACTCCTCGACGAACTCGCTCACGTCGAACTGGAGCATCTTGGACTCGAACTCGGAGATGACGCTGTCGTCGTTGGCGTGACTGACGGCGTGTTCCATGAGTTCGACGACGAGTTCGACGATAATCTCGTGGAGTCTTCGAGAATCGAAATCGGTGACCCAGACGATGCCCGCGCCCATCTCGCCGTCGTCGGAGACATCTTCGGAGACGACTGCCTCGGGGAACTCTTCGAGGACGATGCCCATCAGGTGCGCCGTCCCGAACTCGGGCATGTCCTCGCTCGTCGTCTCGATGGTACTCTGGAGGATTTCGACGAGGAACTCCGGGAGGAATCGGTCCGGTGGGTGCACGTCCATGACGACGGCGTGGGTGCCGCCACAGGGACAGTCGAACTCTCGTTTGCCCAAGTCGAGTTCCCGGACGCGCTTTTGTTCACCGCAGGGCAGGTCCAGTATCGCCCCGCGACCGCCGGGAACGCGCGGTTCAGACATACCCGTGCGTTACGGTTCTCACTGTTTAAACGTCGCGTTCTTGGGAGTCGAAGTGGAGAGAAGTCGTCGTCAGCGGGTCGGTCGTCGGTTATCGGTTGCCCGTCGCGTAGAGGATGGGGCCAGCGATGAGCAGCGCGATGCCGAGGAACAGGTAGTGCGGCTTTGCCAGCGCCTGCGGCGTCAACAGGAAGATGAGGCCGAAGACGATAGTGTTGATGCCGAGGACTCGACGCGACTTCAGTGGCAGCGCCCCGACCGTCGTCAAGACGAACACGAGCAACAGCGCCTGCCCAATGTTGTAATTGAGCAGGAAGCTGTCGATGAGTTGAAGGGGAAGCATCTCTTGTTTTCTCGGTCGGTTCGAATCGACTATCAAAGTTCCGTTATTCCCGCTCCGATTGGGCGACACTCGCCCACGATATTGGGGTGGATAGTCGAGACAGTGACGTGCGGGCGTTATCGGTCCGGGCCAGAGATGTCGAGCGGCCGAATCCAGCCGTACCAGACGACGAATATCATGCCTGCGTACCCGAGGACGAACACGACCATCCCGAGGGTGTTGTACCCTGCCTCACCGAGGAACCGTCGTGCGATACCGGGGATGACGATTCCCAGTGTCACGACGGCCACGAGGAGCAGGTTCCCCCGCTTCAAAAACGAACTCCGCATCTCGCTCATGGTGACGCGTCGGGGCCGCGGCGACGTGAATCACACGGTTCTCGGGGCACCTCGGTGGTCCCGTCTCGTCACCGACTCACGCCACCTCCCAAAACATATATCGCAGGACGACGGACCGATTTTATGCACCTCCACCCGCTTCCCGAGGACCACCGCGACACCTACCGCGAGTTCCTCAGTTACGCCTTCCGTCCGGAAGACGGCCCCGATTGGGACGACACCAGTCTCCCTGACCCGGACATCTACTTCCCGCGTGGTCTCTACGACACCGCGGCTGAGACACCACCCGATGCGCTCGATGCATCGGACCTCGTGACAGTCTGTGCCTTCTACGACTACGTAGCGCGCGTGCGCGGCGAGTGGCATCCACTCCCGGGAATCTCCGCCGTCGCCTCACCACCCGAGGCACGTCGGCAGGGCCACATCACCACGATGCTCGACCAACTGCTCGTCGAGTTCCGCGACTCCGGGCGGTATCTCTCGGCACTCTGGCCGTTCAAGTACGAGTTCTACCGGCGATTCGGATGGGCGACAACCAACAACTACACGAAGACGACAGTTCCGCCGGAAGAACTCACAGCGGTGAGTCCGGAGGCGAAAGGCGAGTTCGTCCGCCTCGACGCCGACGACTGGGCACGTCTGGACGAGGTGTACACCGAATCGGCCACCGAAGACCTCGCCCTCGACCGAACCGAAGGCTGGTGGCGACACCGTATCTTCCGAAGTTGGGACCAAGACCCGTACGTATACGGGTGGGAACGTGACGGTGACTTGCGAGGGTACGTCGTCTACCGCGTAAAAGGTGACTGGGACTCGCGGACGATGCACGTCGACGAACTCGCCGGCGTCGATGCCGAGGCCAGACGACACCTCCTGCGTTTCCTCCGCGACCACGACTCGCAGGTAGACGAGGTGGTCATCGCAGGAGCACACGAACGGACGCACCTCATCGACGACCTGACCGACCCACGAGCGGCGACAGTCGAAATCAAGCCCGGCCCGATGGTCCGCATCGTCGACGTCCCGGCGGCGCTCGAAGCGGTGTCGTTCCCGACGAACGCGGACGGCGAGTTCGTGCTCGGCGTGACCGACGACCGGTGTCCGTGGAACGACGAGACGTTCCGCGTCGTCGTCGCCGACGGCGAGGCGTCAGTCGAACCGACGAGCGAAGAACCGGGTGTGACCGCCGAAATCGGGGCGCTCTCGCAACTGCTCGTCGGGTCTCGCTCGGCGGACGAACTGGCACGAACCGAGTACCTCACCGTCGACGACTCGACTGTCGGTGGCGTCCTCCGGGACGTGTTCAGCCAGCGCGACGTGTACCTCCGAGAAGGCTTCTGAGCGTTCCCCCACCTTCTGGTCCTGCTCTCCTGTCCGAGGTGTTTTTTGTCACCCGCACGCGATAGTCAGATGTGGCATCGGTTTCAGTTCTCGTCCTATTCGCCGGCGTCGGTGCGGCCCTCGCGTGGAAGGGTGGTGACTACCTCGTACAGGCCTCAGACCGACTCGGCGCGTACTACGGCCTGCCGGCCATCGTACAAGGGGCTATCATCGCCGCCGTCGGGTCCAGTTTCCCAGAGTTGTCGAGTATCGTCATCGCCACCCTGCGCTACGGCGCGTTCGACATCGGTATCGGTGCCGTCGTCGGGTCGGCAGTGTTCAACATCCTCGTGATTCCGGCGGTGTCCGCGCTCGCCGGCGAGGGACAACGACTGGCGTCGAACCGTGACCTCGTGTACAAGGAAGCCCAGTTCTACCTCCTCTCACTGGCCGTTCTCGTGCTCACGTTCTCGCTCGCCGTCATCTACCAGCCATTCGGCAGTCCGACCAGTCTCGAAGGCTTCGTCACCCGTCCGCTCGCGCTCATCCCACTCGCACTGTACGGCCTCTACCTGTTCATGCAGTACCACGACACGTTGGACCACCGCGCGACGCTCACTGCGAGCGTCACTGATATCGACCCGCGGCGGCAGTGGGTCGTCCTCGTCGTCTCGCTCGGCATCATCCTCGCCGGGGCCGAACTGCTCGTCCGGTCGGCAGTCGGGTTCGGTGAGGTGTTCGGCACGTCGCCGTTCCTCTGGGGGTTGACTGTCGTGGCGGCCGGGACGAGTCTCCCGGACACGTTCGTCAGCGTGACCGCTGCTCGTCAGGGCAATGCGGCGATGAGTCTCGCGAACGTCTTTGGGAGCAACGTCTTCGCCTTGCTCGTCGCCCTCCCCGTCGGTATCCTCGTCGCGGGTGGGACCATCGTCGTCTTCGACGAAGTGGTCCCGATGATGAGTTTCCTGACCGGTGCATCCATCGTCTTCTTCGCCGTCCTCCGAACAGAGATGGCACTGACTCGCGGTGAGGCGTACGTCCTGCTCGCAACCTACGTGCTCTTCCTCGTGTGGTTACTCGCCGAGAGTCTCGGCGTCACCTCGTTCGTCGGATGACGAGGTCGGTTCAGTGTGACGCCGAGGCGCGCGTGCGACGCTCACGCGACCTGATAGCCGAGTTCGTCGAGAATGTCTCGTGCGCGTTCGACGTGGTTCCCCTGTAGTTCTATCTCGTCGTCGAGGACAGTCCCACCGCAGGCCAGTCGACGCTTGAGTTCCGACGCGAGCGCTTTCATCTCGGCGCGGTCCATCTCGAACCCGGAGACGATGGTCATCGGTTTACCGTACCGACGTGTGTCTCTCCGAATCGAAAGCACTTGACCGACCTTCGAGAGGTCGTCGTCGATGCCGAGTTCGTCGGGCAGGCCGCTGATAGCGGAGAAATCTTTGGTCTCTTTTGCCACGAGTTCTCGGAGGCGTTCTGTGGATAAGTGGCTATCTACGTTCGGAGGACTCTCGGCTGTGACCACCGCTGTGTACGACGAAACAGCGCCGCCGCTCTCGGCGATAAATGAACTCGTCGCGAAAAGGGCATACCGCGACGAGAGGGGTTGATGATGACCGCAAGAGCGGTCGGGTTGGGTGTCTCGAACCTGTTTAGTCGCCAGGCGTGTTGCCGCGCTGGTAGCGACCGACCATCTTCCACATCGCCGCGTCGAGGTCATCGCCGTCGGCAGCGGACTGGAGCTGGCGGTACAGGTGTTCGGAGACGTCGATGGTTGGCATCACCATCACATATGTCGTGTACGACTTTAATACTACTGGAATACAGAACTGAGTAAATTTGTTCGTCGATAGCTGTTTAGGTTCACAAAACCGTGCGACTGCTCCGACGTGGTATCCAACTGGATGTGAAATAGTGGCAGACTCACACCGGGGACGACCTGATTGAATTGTTTCAGTTCGACTGTCTGGTCGATAGCGCGCCATCGTGACTCTTCAGCGCCAGTTCGCCCACTTCGAGTGGGTCCACGGGCGTGTCGTGTTCGTCGTCCATGTGTTCCATCACGAGGACGCCGACGTCCTCGCGGGAGTCCGCAGTGGTTGTGAACTCACATCCGTAGAGACAGGAGAGTTTGAAGACCATGTTGGTTGATAGCACATCATGGCTCCATAAATAGGTTACCCCTGTTCGACACAATCAAACACAAATTCTGCGATATCTCGCCAGCTCGGTCGAAAATTTTGGCTTTAAGAGCCCCGAATTCTAACTATCTGCTGAAATTTCCTGCATGTGTCTACGCGGTGCTGCCCACACACTGAGAGATGGTTCTGTTAGAACGTGAGTCAGTGTGATGCGACAGACGACGCTCTATCGGTCGTTGTAGACTGCAGAAGTTGGGTGGCCGGGGAGTGTAAGCCCCAAACTCCCATCGGCGACGAATCGTTGCCGATTGGAGTGGGCCAACGCGGATTTGAACCGCGGGCCTCCCGGTTATCAGCCGAGCGCTCAACCTGACTGAGCTATTGGCCCAGGTAAGCGCATTCACTCGTTGTGCGCTGTTGATTTTAAGACTTTCTTTTCGAACCAGCGTTGGTCCGTGTTAGTGAATGTCGCCGTCGTCGGCCGATTCGGGACCAGCTGACAGATTGTGTTTGCACTCCCAGTGCAGGCGCTCGAACGGGGGGAGAACGTCGAAAGAGACAGAGAACCGTTACTCCGAGTCTTGGCCGCCGAAGCGGTACGAGTCCGGGTCGGCGTCGTAGACGCCGTCGCCGCCGGTATCGTCCTGTGGGAACCCGGCGGTCCACACGTCGCCGGTGACGAACCCACCGGCCTGCTTGTCGAGGTACGGTTTGACGACGACGCGCTTGAGTACCTCACGGATGGGATACCGCGTCACGGGGATGGCAATGAGAAAGCCAATCGTGTCGGTGACGAGGCCCGGCGTAAGGAGGAAGGCACCCGCCGCGATGAGGAGGCCACCGTCCATCAGTTCGTTCGTCGGAAGGTCGCCACGGGCGAACTTCGTCTGGAGATTTCGCAAGGTGTGTCGCCCCTCGGCACGGACGAGCAGCATACCGACTAACCCGGTCAGGACCACCAGCGCGACGGTGGGAACGAGGTCGATGTACTGCGCGACGACCACGAGCAACAACGCGTCAGAGAGGGGGATGAGGAGCAAGAGCGCGAGAAGCGTGCGCGTTCGCATGCTCGTCTCTACCGGGTCACGGCCCATAGCCCTTTTGTCCCCGGCTGAGGCCGAAGAGAATCGAACGACTGCGCCGTCCCGTACCACGTGGCCTCGAAGCGCTTACCCGCATCCACTGCACATGACTGGACATGACCGACGAGACGCGCGTCGAATGGCGGCCGTGGGGCCCCGACGCGTTCGCCGAGGCAGAGGCGACAGCAAAGCCGATTCTCCTGTCGCTGACGGCGACGTGGTGCGAGGACTGTCACCAGATGGACGCCGAGACGTACGCGGAACCACGCATCGCCGCAAATCTCAACGATGGGTTCGTCCCGATTCGTGTGAACGTCGACCGCCACCCGCGCATCCGCGAGCGGTACAACATGGGCGGGTTCCCCTCGACGGTGTTCCTCGCGCCGGACGGCCGACCCATCACTGGCGCGACGTTCATCGGGCCCGACGGGATGCGACAGGTCATCGACCGGGTCCGCGAAGTCTGGGAGAAGAAGGGTGCCGACGCCGGGCGACTCCCGCGGGCACTCGCCGGCGACTTGCCTCCAGCTGGCGACGTCACCCCCCAAATCGAAGCGCACCTCGCCGGGCAACTCGAGGTCACCTTCGACGAGGCACACGCCGGGTGGGGCGACGCTGCCAAGTTCCCACTCCCGCGCACGGTCGAGTTCGCGCTCAAACGCGACAGACAGCGAGCGCTCCGGACCCTCGACGCGATTCGTGACGGCCTGTTCGACCCCGTCGAAGGCGGGTTCTTCCGATATGCCGACGACGCTGCGTGGACGAAACCGAACCGAGAGAAGACGCTCGAATCGAACGCCGCCCTCCTCCGGGCGTTCGCCAACGGGTATCGCTACACCGGCGAAGACGCCTACCTCGACCCGGCGGTCCAGACCGCCTCGTTCCTCATCGACTCGCTGTGGACCGGGACCGGATTCGGCGGGAGCATGGGTCCTGCCGCCGGCACCGACTACTATCTCCTCGGTGCGGAAGGACGCGAGAACTCCCCCGGACCGCGGACCGACCTCACGGTGTACGCCGGCGGCAACGCCCTCGCAGTGGACGCACTGTTGGTCCTCGCGGGACTCACCGACGACGAACGCGCCCGTGAGTTCGCAGAGCGTGCACTCCACCGCGTCGCCGAAGACCTCGTAGACGACGGCGTCGTCACGCGCTTCCACTCGGGCGGTGCTGTCGGCGAGTCACTCCTCCTCGAAGACCACGCGCGCGTCGTCGCCGCCGCCTGTCGTGCGCGACAAGTTCTCGGTGACGATTCGGTCGCGGGCGACCCGTTCCTCGACTTTGCGACCGACGTCGCCGACGCCGCCATCGACGAACTCTTCGAAGATGGGTCGTTCGTCGACGGTCCCGCGACCGGCGAAGGACTCCTCTCGTCGCCGCTGCGCCCCATCGACGGCAACGTCGAGATGGCCAACGCATTGGTCGACCTCGCCGTCCTCACGGGAACCGAGGGCTATCGGGACGTCGCCGAGGAGGCCATCGGTGCCTTCGCCGGCGCGTGGGACCGCATCGGCGTCCAAGTCGCCGAGTACGGGACTGTCGCGGCGCGACTTCTCCGTGACCCACTCGTCGTCGAAATCGGTGGTGACGTCGGTTCCGACCTCCATCGTGCTGCACTCCGCGTCGCCGACCACGAGGCAGTCGTCGTCCCTGAAGCCGACATCGACGCGGACACCGCTGTTGTCAGTTCGGGGGCAGTCACATACGAAGCAACCACTCCAGACGAGTTGATGGAGGCTGTCTCCTCAGTCACATCGGACGCCTGAGTCGCCACGCCAGCCAACTGGCACGTGGTGTAAACATCCGGTTTGTTTATAACGAAGAAACGAGACAGACGATGCATGGCTAGTCTTCGAGATCTCGGATTATCTGAGTACGAAGCGCGGGCGTACCGCGCACTTCTGCGAACGGGGGCGACGACAGCGAAAGAGTTGTCGCGAGCGAGCGACGTGCCGATGGGCCGCATCTACGACGTGCTGAACAGTCTCGAACAGTACCACCTCATTCGGAGTCAGGCGGCGAGTCGGCCGAAGAAGTACGTCGCCGTCGAACCCGACATGGCGCTGGACCGCCTCCTCGAGAGCAAGCGACAGGAGCTAGACGAGAAGGCCCAGCAGTACGAGGCCGTCGTCGACGAACTGAACGACGAACTCGACGCCGCAGAACCGGTCCACGACCAGTTCTGGACTGCTGCCGTCGGCGCAGACGAGACGATAGACCTCCTCGTCGAGCGGTTAGCCGCGGCGGACGATTCGCTCGTGATGGTCGCCGGAACGATGTCGCCGCAATTCGACCTCGGGGCGGTCGGTGACCTCGTCGTCGAAGAACTCGAAGCGGCACTCGAACGCGGCGTGGAAGTCTCGATTCTCATGTCGCCGGACCTCGTCGATAGCCTGCCAGAGAGCGTCGGCGAGCGGTACATGAACCGACTCTCCGACCACCCAGACTTCCACGTGCGGACGGCGGAGAACCTCACGGGCGTGTTCAACCTCATCGACGACGTGGAAGTCTGTATCGAGGTGCCGAACCCACTGGACCCCGGACAGGTGTTCGCGATGATAGACCTGAAGGACCCGGATTTCGCGGCAGACCTCAGGGGGACGTTCGACCCCCGGTGGGAAGCAGCAGCACCGCTCCCGTTGTAACAACGAGTCGAAAACAGCGCACCGAGTGCGTTAGGCGTCGAGTTCGTCCCGCAGTTGACCCAGCGTCACTTCGCGTTCCGCGTGGGCGTTGTGCTGGTGAATCGACTCGTCGTTCGACTGCTTCATGTGGACCACTGCGTCGTCCGGGAGGTGTGCGAGTTCCTCCACAGACATCTCGGCCATCGACCGGACGCAGTCTTCGACGAACTTCGCGTTCGCGTGGGCGTGGTACGTCATGTGGTCTTCGTCCGGGCGCTTGGCGAGGTTGTAGATACGCGCCGACATCGAGTCGCGGGCGATGTCGATGAGGTCCATGAGGTCGACGTTGGGAGACCCTTCCGTCTCGACGGTGAGCGTCGCGTGACCGCGCTGGGAGTGGCCGGGTTGGGGGACCTTCTCGAGGAATTCTTCGATAGTGTCGTCGTCGACGGCGAGGTCCTGAAGCACGTCGCGGGCGCGGGAAGCTGACATCCCCTGCGAACAGGGACAGACGGTCATCCCGACGACTTCGGCCCCGATTTCTTCGCGGGTCCCGTCTTCGGTGGCCGTCGAACTGGCGATAATCTGTGCGGTACTCTGGGTTGCCAGTCCGCTGGCCGGAGTATCTTCACGGACGACGAGTTCGGCAGTCATCCGAACCTCCGCCGTCGTGGTGTACTCGTGTTTCGCGAGGAGACGTTCGGCGGCGTCACCGCACATGTCTTCGACCCGGTAGGCGGGTTCGGAGACGGCGGCTTCGAGAACCTCGTCGATGACCTGCATATTTCGGCTCATGTCGATGCCCTTGCGACCACTCGGGAGGTCGACGAAGACTTCGAACTCCGCCATCAAGACGAGCGGACGTTTTCCGTCGCGGGCAATCTTGACGAGCTTCTCGACGCCTGTGACGCCGACCTGGCTGAGCCCGACGGTTACGTCCGGCTGAGAGGCCTGTACGTCAGGCAACTGGTGACTCATCAGCGAGTAAGAGGTGCCGTTGCTGATTAGTGCTTTCGATAGGCGAACAAACCGCTGGAGGACGGAGTGCTCCGGTCCACTACGGCCAATCGTCGCGCCCGTCGTCCTCGAACGGGTCTTCCACCGACTCGTCGTCCTCGGCGATGGGCCACTCGGCCGCGTCCGCCGCGTCTTCGACGGCGAGGTACTCCCACCCAGTCTCTTCGGCGATGGCCCTGTCGTCGTCGCTGGTCCCGACGAAGACGTGTCTGTCGGTGTCGAACTGTCGCATCACGTTCTCGAGACTCTCTTCGACGCCGCGTGGACCGGAGAAGAAGTCCTGACGGATGCGCTCTTTCCGGGTGAAGTTCGTCACGACGTACGTCGGTTTCTCGCTCACGACGCCGACGTACTTCGTCCACGTGCGAGCGTCCGCGAACGCCGCGTTCGGGTCTGCGAGGCGTTTGAGGGCCTCTAGTTCGAACGCGAGCGTCATCGTCCCTTGTCCGCCACCTGCAGCCATGTCCGCCGATAGGCGGCGAAGCGTGGAAAACCACTTCGGTCCTCGCCGACCGGACCGACGGTCAGCAGTGACTCGACAGAGCGTCGAACGAAGTGGTGTGAAAACGGGTCGGTTGGCCGTCGTCAGCGATTACTGGACCCGGAAATATTTGGTGAAGACGACGACGTCGCCACGCGAGAGGCGCGTGGCGGTCGGGTCGATGTCGAGACGACCCGAGTGGGACACAGTTGCGAGGGCGTGCTGGGTCTGCTCACTGAGTTCGTCGAAGTGGTGAACCCGAACACCGGCGGGCACGTCAGTCACGGGAACGACGACGGGCGACGTGGTGACGTCTGGCGCAGACGTGGGCTGTTCGTCCTTAGATGACATATGGTAACACATGCCACCAAATGACATAAATGTTTGCCAGAACTTGCAGACGGGAGGGGATATTACAGTCAGCAGTCACGTCGTGGCCCGACTGGGCCGGGCGCGAGGAGACGAAGAGAGCGTCGCAGAAGGGTGAGTCAATCGAGTACCGCAAGGTGCCTCTCGATGAGGCGCAGTCGGTGCTGAGAGAGGGAGAAAACGGGAGGGTCTGGCCGGTTACTGTTCGGCCGCCGCGCCTTCGAGGTCTTCGAGTTGGAAGTCCTGCTTCACGAGTGTCTCCAACTGACCGCTGACGTCGACCTGTTCGCGCATGAGTTTCTTGTACTTCGTCTGCGGCGAGAGGTCGCCGATGAGGACGCCGCCGACGATTTTGCCGTCCTTGATGGCGAGACGCCGCCACTCGGTGTCGGAGTACTTGGCTTCGACACTCTCGTCGCCGAGGGTCGGGTGACCGAACGAGAGGAACGGGAAGTCGAAGTGAGTGATGGAGTACGACGAGACCCAGCGGAACTCCGCAGAGCCGTAGTCGACCATGTTCTTGGCCGCGATGGTTCCCTGTTCCTTGGCGGAGCCCCACGCACCGTTCTGTGCACGCTCGCCGAGGATGACGTCGTGGAACTCGGTGATGTCACCGGCCGCGAAGATGTCGTCGTGGTTCGTCCGCATGTACTCGTCCACGTAGATGCCGGTGTCGTACTCGATGTCCGTGCCGCTGAGAATCTCCGTGTTGAAGTTCAGGCCGATGGCGATGCCGACGAAGTCGGCGGGGTAGCGGTCGCCGTTGGGGTCGATAGCGGCCGTGACGACGCCGTCATCATCCATCTCGAAGTGGTCGACACCGGAGTCGAAGACCGGTTCGACGTTTCGCTCGCGGAGCGCGTTGTGGATAATCTCCGCGCCTTCCTGCGAGAGCGCGTAGCGCCACCACGCCTTGCCGCGCATGAGGTACTTGCCTTCGACGCCCTGTGCGGCGGTGATGGCCGCGAGGTCGATGCCGAGGAGGCCCGCACCGATGACGACGGAGTTGTCCGCCTGTTCGATGTGCTCTTTGATGTCGCGGGCGTCCTGGAACGTCCAGAAGTGGTGGATGCCTTCCGCGTCGGAGTTCTCGACGGGGAGTTGGGTCGGGGTGCCACCGATGGCGAGGAGGAGTTTGTCGTACTCGTACTCGGTGCCGTCGTGGGCGGTGAGCGTGTGCGCGTCGGGGTCGATGTCCGTGACGAGCGTGTTCAGAACGAGGTCGACATCCCGGTCGTCGTACCACGATTCGTCGTGGATGGAGATGGGCGCTTCGGGAAGTTTGCCCTTCGCGAACTCTTTGATCAGGATGCGATTGTACAGGGGTTCACCCTCGTCCGTGATGATTGTGATGTCGGCATCGGGTTCCTCCTCACGGAGGGTCTCGGCCGCTGAGGCCCCCGCGATGCCGTCGCCGACGATCACGTACGATTGACTCATGACCCGACGTTTGTATTCGGGGTTAATGTGGATTGCTATCTCCCTCATGATTGTTTAGTCAGCGGAAATCCGCCACGAGAGACGAGAAACGGAGAGAATAGCCGGTTCGCGGGCAGAGATAGCCGGGTCGCGAGGGAGTTACTCAGTTCGGGGGAGCGATTGCCGACTAGTGGCAGTCGCACGGCACGTCGTCCGGTCGACCACCGTCGGCAGCGACGCGGGTCGGTGCGCGGGTCCGGCGGAGGGCGTCACGAACCAGTGCGGGGGCACCCGTCCTGACGACCACGCCGATGCCCGCACGGAACCCGAGCGCCGTGACGAGGAATCCGAGTGGCCATCCGACGAAGAGGGCCACGAGGCCGACTCCCGGTCCGAGGGGAGCGACGAGTGTGGCGGCGAGCGTCGCGACGAAGATACCGACCACTGCCGCGAGTGCGACGAACACCGTGTCTCCGAGCGTTCCAATTCCATCCGGACGCTTGTCAAGTGCGTCTGGAAGACCGAGTTTGTTGTCGTGGGTCATGTTCGTTCTCCTCGTCTAGACGGACGACCCCCTATACCAAAAGGGTAAGCAGAATGATATTTTTGTAAGCCGGCTTACCGTACCGAATTTATGCAATCTCGCCGAGGTGTTCGACGCGCGAATCGATGCACGCGAGCGTCTCGTCGAGTTCGACGACGAGCGCGTCCGACTCGTGTTCGATACGGACGCTGATGCGCCACGGGTCGTCGTCGACGATAGTGAGTGCCTCGTCGCCGACGACCCACGAGAACCGCCAGAACGGCGTCCCACACACGTCGTCGCCCCGCGACGAGAGGAACCCGAGGACGGTGGACTCGTCGAGTAAGACCAGTCCGACGGGCGAGACTGCCTCGTACGCACACTGCGCACAGCGGTGGTTTACGACCACGTCGAGTTCGAACGGGTCGGTGTCTCGGGAGAGTTCGGTACTCGTGGTCCCGCCGCACTCGGGGCAGACGCCGTCGGCGGCGAGACAGTGGAGGTGTCTCACTCGCTGGTCGAACGCCGAGAGAAGCGCGTCAGTCGACCGGTTCTGGAGGCCACCCGGAGGGAACTCCTCGTGCGCGTGGACTCGCCCGCAGTCGGCGTCGGCACAGGCGATTGTGAGTTTCTCGTCGCCGTAGTCTGCTTCGAGTGGGCCACCACACGAGACACACGACCCTGGCGCGGGGAACGCGGGAAGGACCGGGTCTTCGTTGAACGTCCCTGCGAGTACGGCGCGGACCACTTTCTCACCGGCGTGGCGGAAGTCGTAGCCCTCCTCAGTCTTGTGGACGAATTGGCCGCGGAGTTTGCCGAGGTGATAGTTGAAGCGTGCGCTGTCGTCGACGCCGACACGGCGGCGCAACTCGGAGAAGGGGACTGGGCGGTCAGGTGACTCCCAGAGTGCTTCGAGGATGGTCAGTCGCGTCTCGTCGGCGACGATTGCGAACGCCTCGGCGGGAGAGAGGCAGTCGTCGCAGTCGAGGACCGAGTCCTCGCGGATTGATGCGGAGTCGCTCATAGTCAGGACATGAACACGTGATACAATAAAACACGTCGTGAAATCTCGTTCAGCACCTCCATAGGCGTGGTCTTTACGTGTATTCGACCCTAAGCCGGCGACTGAATGAAGATTCGTCAGAACATCCGCCACTTTGCGACGAAGAAGGCTCTCACCATGCCCGTCATCGGTGACATCGCCACCGAGAAGATGGTCGACCTGCACGTGCGCATCTTCGGCGAACGCGCCGACCCGGACCACCGGGACGAGCGCGAAGCCCACATGGCGGCGTTCTTCGAGTGTACCTTCGACACCTATCTCGCGGCCCTCGACGCCGGGTTCCCGGAGGCCGAGGCCCGTGAGATAACTCACATTCAGGCCAACTTCGACTTCTACAACTACGGGTGGACCGAGATGATGGAGTTCCCCGCGGACGAACTCGAAGCCCACTACGAACGCTACGAAGAGTTCTTCGAGCGCTACGACATCGACATCGCCAACCCACTCGGTGACTTCCGGACGATGGAGATTCCGGACGCACCCGCGACGCTGGAGAAGTTGGACAATCCCGTCCACCCACACGCAGAAGGCGGGTTCGCCGACGACGTGTACGTCGAAGACGAGACTGGCGAGGTCAACGTCGGCGGCACCGACGAACCGGAGAACGTAGATGTGAACGCGGCACCCGGTCTGCAAGACGTCGACGAAGAGACGGCGTAAGGTCGCCGAACTCCTGTTTTAGTCGTCCGCCGCTGCGGCCATCCGCGGCGAGTCGACGACGTTGTCTTTCCACGTCCCGCGCGTGAACCACGCGAACGCGGCGACGGCAGCGACGACGTTCGACAGCGATATCGCCCACCAGACGCCGGTGACACCCATGCCGCCGTAGGCGACGAGGAGGTACGCCGGCGGGATGCGGAACACCCACAGCGAGAGGAGCGTGAATATCATCGCCGTCCGCGTGGACCCGCTTCCACGGAACCCACCGGAGACGACCCGGAAGACGCCGAGGAACAGATACGACGGTGCGATGATGCGGAGGAAGTCCACGCCGATTTGGATGACGTTCGGTTCGCCGGGGATGAACACCGAGAAGATGGGTTCGGCGAAGAAGTACGCCCCCGCAGAGACGAACACGAGTGCGCCGGCGATGAGGCCCGCGCCGAGGTGGACGCCGTGCTCTGCGCGGTCCGGTTTCTCCGCGCCGAGGTTCTGGCCGACCACCGTCTCGATACCCTGCTGGAGACCGATTGCCGGGAGGAACACGAGCGAGTTGAGGCGGATTCCGATACCGAAGGCGGCGACTGCCGCGGCGGTGTCGGTGCCGACTGCTTCCGCGCCGGCGAACGCGACGATGGCCGTCAGTGCCGTGACACCGAGTGCACGGGTCGACTGCTCGACGCTCGTGGGGGCACCGATTTTGACGATTTTTCGCACCGTGTCGGCCTTCAGCACGAGGTCACGCGGCGAGAGTTGGATGCCGACCCGCCCGGAGAAGAGGAGGCCGAACCCGACGAGTGCGCCGAGTCCGCGCGCGAACACCGTCGCGATGGCCGCACCTTGCACACCGAACCCAGTGAACCCCGTGGCCGCGAACAGTTGCGACTGGAGGGCGTTGAGCCCGAAGAGGCCAAACAGCGGGTTACCGTCGAACCCGAGGATGAGAAACGGGTCGATGATGACGTTCAGCGCGACGCCGAACGCCATGAGGAACATCGGCGTCCGCGTGTCGCCCCACCCGCGCAGGAGTGCCTGAAAGATGAAGAAGCCGAACATGAAGTAGACACCGAGGAAGATGGTCCGCGTGTACTCGACGGCCAAGTTGTGGACCTCAGTGCCGGGCGTCGTCCCGATGAGGGGCAAGATAGTCGGCGCGAGGAGGTAGCCAACGGCCGAGAAGAATATCGACAAGAGCGTGACGAACGCGATAGTCTGGCCGGCAACGTGGTCGACTCTGTCGTGGTTGCCCGCGCCCTTGTTCTGGGCGACGAGGACGGTTCCGGCGACGGTGAACCCCATCCCGATGGATATCATGAGGAAGACCAGCGGCCACGAGAACGACAGCGCGGACACTGCTGCTTCGCCCACGCGTCCGACCCAGAAGGTGTCGGCGAGGTTGTAGCCGACCTGCATGAGTTGCGAGAGGACGATGGGAATCGAGAGCGTCAACAGCGGTTTGAGCAGGTCGCCCTCGGTGAGGTTGACGTCGCGGGCGCTCACTCGTCACCCTCCGTCGCCACGCTCGTTTCTCCCTCACCGTCGTCGACGAGGAGGTTCGAAACGACGAACGTCTCCAGTGCGGCACGAACGTCGTGGGGGGCGTCGTGTGCCGAACGAGTCACGTCGTCTGCGTCGGACCCGGAGACGATGACTCGCTGGAGACGTGCGCCATCGAGTGCGGCGAACAGAAGCGAGGCCGTCTGGTCGGCGTCCACCTCGCGGAAGACACCCTGTTCGATACCGTCGCGGACGATGTCGGCGAAGCGCTCGCGGATGGCCGCCTCGTTCTGGGCGATTTGCTCTCGGTACGCCTCGTCGTGCGGTGCCTGCGTCCGAAGTTCCATCAACGCGAGGCCGAATCGGTCGTAGTCGCCGTCGTCGTCCTCGTCGGGGGCCATCTTGTCGAGGAGGAACCGAAGTCGCTCCGGTGGCGCGTCGCCCTCAGTTGCCTCGACTTTCTCCTCGAAGCGGTCCAGCAGGTACGCGAGGAACGAGACGAGTAACTCACGTTTCGTCCCGTAGTGGTAGTGGAGGAGGGACTTGCTCTTGCCTGCCTCGTCGGCGATTCGTTGCATCGTCAAGTCGGCGTACCCGTGGGCGCACAGTGCCCGATACGTCGCCTGCATCAACTCGTCGTGGACCTCGTCGGGGACAGACTGGTCCGGCGTCGCGTCAGAACTCACTAACTGACTGGTCAGTCAGTGACGCCAAAAGGGGTTCCGGATTCGTAGTGGATTGCCGGTAAGCGTGGCTCAGCGTGACACGAACTCCGTCGAAACGTAACTGCGGCGTGACGCCGACTTACAGTCGGTCGTCGATGCGGTCGGCGACTTCGTATCCGGCGACGATGCCACCGTTGAGCGAGCGCTCTGGGTACTGCGCCTCGGAGGCCATGCCGGCGTAGTAGACGCCGTCGGCGACGTCGTCCGCGAGGTCGTAGGGGACGACGAGGTCGAGGTAGCCCCGTTCGTACACCGGACCGGCGCGCGGGTTACGGGCGATTTTGAAGTCCTCGACGACAGAGCGGTCGAAGTCGGGGAACATGTCCTCGATTTCGTCGAACCACACGTCCTCGACTTCGTCGTCGTCCATCTGCCAGAGGTCTTCGTGCGGCCCCTGAACGTAACTCGCCACGTAGAGCAGGTGGTCGCCGCCGTACTGCTCCGGCGGGACGAAGTTCGTGTGCTCGATGAGGGACCCGAACGGCGCATCGTGGGCGATGTTGAGCCAGTAGGTGTCCATCAGCGACTCGGACATCGTGGCGAGGCCACAGACCGCACCTTGGAAGTCGATGTCGCACTGGAAGCCAGTGAGGTCTTCGAGGACGTTCGGCATCGCGGCGACGACCACCGAATCGACGTCGTGTGTCTCGGTTCCGTCGTCGGTCTCGACCCTGAGCGTGCTCACTTCGCCGTCGTCGGTGTCGAGGCCGGTGACACGCGACCCGGTTTGGATGTTTTCGCGGCCGACAGCGTCCACGAGGGCGTCGATGAGCGGGGCGAACCCGCCGTCGAAGTAGCCGAGCAGTTCGCCGCGAAGCAGGTCACGTTCCCCCCGGAAGCGGACGCGTCCGAGGAACCACGCCGCCGACACGTCGTCTTTGCGCTCGCCGAACTTGCCGTCGAGGAGGGGTTCGACGAAGTTGTCGTAGACGCCCTGCGTCGTGTGTTCGACCACGAAGTCGCGGATGGGCGTGTGTTCGTACTCCGCGAGTTCCTCGTAGGCGTCGAAGTCCGGAATGCCGCCGCGCACGTCGACGCCGAGGGTGAGCATACCGAGGCGGAACTTGTCGTAGAGGCTCATGTGTGGGTACGCCGCGATTTGCCACGCCGTGTCCAGTGGGTGGACCACACCGTCGACGTAGTAGGCGTTCTTGCCGATGCGCCACTCAAGGTCGTCGCCGAGGCCGAGTTCCTCTGCGAGTTCGACGATGGTCTCTTCGGACTTCGAGAGGTGGTGGTAGTACCGTTCGATGTCGTCGCCCCTCGTCTCGTACGTTGCCGCGAGACCGCCGAGTGAGTCGGCCGCCTCGAAGATGCGAACGTCGTGACCCCGTTTACGGAGTCGATGCGCCGCGGCGAGGCCCGCGATGCCGCCGCCGACGATGCCTATCATAGACCGGGGTTCGATGGGCGTCGGAAAGTCCTTTCTGATTGGTCGGTCTCGGACAGCGAAGGTTGGAGTTTTAACCCCTGTCTACCCAGTCCTTTGCATGCACGGCGCGTCTCACTGGCAGGCCACACCCTACACGATTCCGCTCGGAGTCGGTGCGGGCCTCTTCGTGATTCTCGGCGTTTACTTGCTCCGTCGACGGACGGCGCGCCGCCTCGTCCCCGGTGCGACCCTCGGCGCACTCTTGCTGTTCGCTTCCGGTCTCTGGATGGGGATGTACGCCCTCGAACTCTCTCGAACGGACTTCGCGGCCAAGGTTCTCCTGAACCAACTCGGCTACCTCGGTATCGCGCCGTTACCCCTGTTGTGGCTGGCGTACGTGCTTCGCCACGCCGGGTTCGACGACTTCCCCCGCGCGGCGTGGGTCGGACTTGGAAGCTTCTCGGCACTCGTTGCCGGTCTCGCGTTGACGAACCAGTGGCACGGCCTCATCTGGGACGGCCTCTGGCTTTCGCGGCAGAGTGGGTACGTCGTCCTCGTGAACGACCACAACATCGCGTTCACCGCGTTCATCGTCTACGCGTACATTCTCATCTTCGTCGGCGTCGGCGTCCTCCTCCGAACGCTGCTCCGCGCCGACGGCATCTACCGAAAACAGACGTTCGGCCTGCTCGTCGGGGGACTCGTCCCGGCTATCGGCGGCGTCGTCTACGTCGTGGACGCCAGTCCCGTTCCAGGGTTGAACCTCCCCGCACTGGCGTTCTCACTGACGTCTACGGTCGTCGCGTGGAACGTCTTCCGTCATCGCCTCTTCACCGTCGTCCCTATCGCCTGGGAGTCCGCCGTCGAGTCGATGGACGGGGCCGCAATCGTCCTCGACGGAGACAACAGAATCCTCGACGTGAACCCGTCTGGTGAACAATTGCTCGCCAGACCTCTCGTCGATTCGTACGGTCTCCCCGCCGAACAGACGCTTCCTTCGGCGGTGATGGCGGCCGTCGACGACCCATCGAGGTCCGAGGTGACGATGACCACCGACGGTGTGGAGCGAGATTTCCTCGTGAACACGACGCAACTCGGTGAAGACGCTGCGACTACCGGAACGCTCCTCCTCGTCCGTGACATCACCGCGCGCAAAGAGCGCGAACGCAGACTGAAGCGGCAGAACGACCGTCTCGAAGAGTTCGCGTCCGTCGTCTCACACGACTTGCGAAACCCACTGACTGTCGCCCGTGGCTACCTCGAATTGGCACACGAGACGGGCGACGACGAGTACTTCGAGCGCGTCGAAGACGCCCACGACCGGATGGAGACGATTATCGAAGACTTGCTCACCCTCGCTCGCCAGGGAGAGACGCTCACCGACGTCTCACCCGTCGCGCTTCGCACCGTCGCACACGAGGCGTGGAGCAGTGTCGCCGTCGGCGACGCGACGCTCGACGTCCGCACCGAGACGACTGTCGTCGCCGACCGGGGCCGTCTCCGACAACTGTTCGAGAACCTGTTTCGGAACGCTGTGGAACACGGGACGACGACAGAAAGAGGTGCGGGCGGCGACGCTGTCACTGTCACCGTCGGCCAGCGAGACGATGGCTTCTACGTCGAAGACGACGGTCCCGGTATCCCCGAACCTGAACGCGAAGACGTGTTCGAACGAGGCTACACGACACACGAAGACGGGACTGGGTTCGGCCTCCCAATCGTCAAGTCCATCGCCGAGGCACACGGGTGGTCGGTTTCGTTGACGTCGTCGTCCGCAGGCGGCGCTCGGTTCGAGTTCAGCGGCATCGAATCGGCAACGAAACCGGACGACGAGGCGGTTCCCGCAGAGTCGATGGACGACTGAGACGGGACTCCGACGCCGAGACACCGTCCGAATGCGACGTTCGCCACATTTTTATCTGCGATACGGCAACTCCGGGGCATGGTTACGGTCCGCGCACCCGCCACGAGCGCCAATCTCGGAAGTGGGTTCGACGTCTTCGGCGTGGCTCTCGACCGCCCGGCAGACGTCGTTCACGTCGAGCGAGCGGACCGGACAACAATCGAAGTGACGGGTGTCGGGAGTCAGTACATCCCCACAGACCCGGACCGAAACGTCGTCGGTGCCGTCGCGGAGGCACTCGACGCACCCGCACACATCCGCATCGACAAGGGCGTTCGCCCGTCGTCGGGTCTCGGGTCGTCCGCCGCGAGTTCCGCCGCCGCCGCCCTCGCCCTGAACGAGTTGTACGACAGGGGACTCTCCCGCGAAGAACTCGTTCCGGTCGCTGCCGAAGGAGAGGCAGTCGTCTCGGGCGAAGCACACGCCGACAACGTCGCACCCGCGCTTCTCGGTGGGTTCACCGTCGCGACAGACGAGGGCGTCACCACCGTCGATGCCGACATTCCACTGGTCGCCTGTCTCCCCGAAATCGCCGTCTCGACCCGCGACGCACGGCGCGTCGTTCCCGACACCGCGAGCATGGAAGACATCGTCCACACTGTCGGCCGGGCGGCGACACTTTCGGTCGGGATGTGCCGACGCGACCCTGCCCTCGTCGGCGCGGGGATGGACGACCGAATCGTCACGCCGGCGCGGGCCGAACTCATCACCGGGTACAACGACGTTCGGTCCTCGGCCCTCGCCGCGGGTGCAGACGGGGTCACCGTCTCCGGTGCCGGCCCATCGGTGCTCGCTGTCTGTGGTGAACGTGACCGAACGCGCGTCGCCGCGGCGATGGTCGAAGCCTTCGACGGGGCGGACGTTGCCGCCCGCGCCTACAAGACCCGCGTCGGAAGCGGGGCGGAAGTATTCGATATCTGAGCGTTGTTGAGACTCCCTCCCACACGCTCATTCTTCACGAATTCTCCCGACTGAGAGGCCGTGGCGAGTTCACATGGTCAGTGGTAACACGATTCCGAGAAGACTTTTCTCACAAACGCGAGAAGTTTGGAACATGAACCGAGCACTCGTCGTCGTGACTCCCAACGAGCGGTCGAAGCGTATCCTCCGAGAGGCCGGCGAATTCGCTGCCGGAAGCGGGGCAGAACTCGTCGTCCTCACCGTCATCCCGAACGACGAGTTCGAAGAGACCCGGTCCGCCCTCGCCGACGTCGGGTCGTCCGACGTCGTCTACGGTGTGGACCAAGCGACGGAGTCGGCGCGCCGCCGGGCGAAGCGACTCGCCCGCGAGGCACTCGATGGTCTCGACGTGGAGTACCGTGTCGTGGCCGACATCGGCCCCGAAGTGGACTCCGTCCTGGAGACGGCCCAGTGGGAAGCGTGTGACCATCTGTTCATCTCGGGTCGCCGTCGCTCGCCCACGGGGAAACTCATCTCTCGCGACACCACGCAGTCCATCATGCTCAAGTTCGACGGTCCGGTGACGGTCCTCCTCGCCGAAGAGGACGAGACAGACTCCGAGTCGAAAGAAAAGAAGCGCACTCTCGCGTAATCGACCGTCTCACCGCGTTCGCGCAATCGAACGAGAGAATGAGAAGCGTCCGTCGTAGACCGAGTTAGACGCCGCGGCCCTGCAGTTTCTTCTCTTCGGGCATGTCGACGTTCGCCTCGCCCTTCATGCCCTTGCCGATGCCCGTGGCGATTTCGGCGAGTTTCTCCGGGTCGTCCCAGTTGTTGACCGCCTCGACGACCGCCGTGCCCATCTTCTCTGGGTCCTCGGCACCGAAGATGCCGGACCCGACGAAGATGCCGTCGCACTCGTGGTACATCATGAGTGCCGCGTCTGCCGGGGTAGCGATACCGCCGGCCGCGAAGTTGACGACGGGCAGGCGGCCCATCTCGGCCGTCTCGTGGACGAGTTCGGCAGGTGCTTCGTGCTCGCGGGCCCACTTCTCGCGTTCGTCGAAGTTCAGTCCGGTGAGCGTACGAATCTGGTTCTTGATAGTTCGCTGGTGGGTGACCGCCTGGTTCACGTCGCCCGTGCCAGCCTCGCCCTTCGTGCGAATCATCGCCGCGCCCTCGTTGATGCGGCGGAGCGCCTCGGGGAGGTTGCGTGCGCCACAGACGAACGGCGCGGTGAAGTCGCGCTTGTCGATGTGGTACTCGTTGTCGGCGGGGGTGAGCACTTCACTCTCGTCGACCATGTCGACGCCGACGGCTTCGAGAATCTGGGCCTCGGTGTAGTGGCCGATACGCGCCTTTCCCATCACCGGGATAGAGACGGCGTCGATAATCTCTTCGACCTTCTCCGGGTCGGCCATCCGAGAGACACCGCCACGCTTGCGGATGTCGGCCGGAACCGCCTCGAGAGACATGACGGCCACTGCCCCGACTTCTTCGGCTATCTTTGCTTGCTCAGCGTTGACGACGTCCATGATGACGCCGCCTTTCTGCATCTGTGCGAACCCGCGTTTGACGAGTTCAGTGCCGCGCCGGAGTTCCTCCAGGTCGGTCTCCTCAGCCATATTCGTGGCTTGCGACTGGGTACACTTAAGCAATCTCTTCCGACCGTCAGCGGTTCTCATCCGACACCGTCCCCCATGGGTGAGACCGGCACCGCTTTCACTTCCCCACGCTTCGGCGTGAGTATGGACGCGGTGACGCGATTGCGCCGACTACTCGACGACCCGAGGTCTCTCTTCGGCGACGACGAATTACCCGCGACGGCAGACCTGCCGCGGTGGCTCAACCCACTTCCGGAGTGGCTCGAAAACTTCGGCCTCAACGTCGCGTGGGTCGTCGTCGCTATCAACCTCGTCGGCACCGCCTTCGGTTTTTGGTACTACGGGTTTCAGTTCAGCATCGAACCCGTCGTGATGTGGCCGTTCGTCCCCGACAGTCCCGTCGCGACGCTGTTTATCGCCCTCTCGCTGGCGTTGTGGAAACTCGGCCGCTCTAACGAGTACCTCAACGCCCTCGCGTTCTTCGGGTGTCTCAAACTCGGGTTGTGGACACCGTACGTCTTGCTCGTATTCAAGAGCGACTTCTCGTACCTCCACTGGGCGATGTACAACTTCCTCTTCTGGAGTCACCTCGCGATGGTCGTGGAAGCGTTCCTCATCCAACGCTACGCGAAGTTCCCCATCGTCGCCGTCTTCGCCGCCGTCCTCTGGTACGGCTTCAACGACGTCGTCGACTACTTCGTCCCGCTGGTCGGAACGCCACACCACACGCTCATCCCGGCCGAGCCAATTCTCGACGGTGTCGTCCAGCACGTCGCGCCGGCCCACGAACTCGCCGCCGCAGGTGCCGTCGTGTTGACGTTGACTGCGACGTTCCTCGCCTTCTCGACTCGCGTCGTGAAAGTCGAACGCGGTGCAGTCTGAAGAGGGGATACCGCGCGGTCTGGGCCGACCATCCACGAACGTCGATTCGGGACGTACGCTTTTGCCGCGCCGCGCCCAACCTGTCACCCGATGACCTTCTTCGACCGAGTGGCAGACCTGCCGCTGACCGTCGACTCCGTCTCCCGCACGCGCCACGAGAGCGACACGTCGAGCGGGTTCCTCCGTAAGACCACCATCTTCGCACTCGCTGGCGACGGACACGTCGGCCGCGGCGAAGACGTGACCTACGACGCAGCAGACCACGACGCCCTCGCCGACGCGCCGGACGACGTGTTCGACCTCGCGGGGTCGTACGACTCGTTCGCTGACTTCTCGGCCACCCTCGACGACGTTGCGCTCTTTCCGACGAAAGACCCCGAACGCGCCACGTCCGAACACTATCGCCGCTGGGCGCTCGAATCCGCCGGCTTGGACCTCGCGCTTCGTCAGAACGACACGGACCTCGCCACCGCGGTTGGCCGCGAACGCGACCCGGTGCGGTTCGTCGTGAGTACCCGCCTCGGCGACCCGCCGTCTGCCGACCGCGTCGAGATGCTCCTCGACCGTGACCCAGACTGCGAGTTCAAACTCGACCCCACCTCAGACTGGGACGACGACCTCGTGGCGTCGCTCGCCGACCACGAGTGCGTCAGAATCCTCGACCTGAAGGGGCAGTACGAGGGGACCGAGGTCGACCAGGCCCCCGACCCGGCCCTCTACGAACGCGTCCTCTCCGGATTCCCCGACGCAGTCGTCGAAGACCCCGCGTTCACCGACGAGACCCGACCGCTGTTCGACGGCCACCAAGGCCGGGTCTCGTGGGACTCCCCGATTACGGGCGTCGAATCCGTAGAAGAACTGCCGTTCGAACCATCGTGGCTGAACATCAAGCCCTCGCGGTTCGGCACCGTCGAATCACTCTTCGAGACCATCGAGTACGCCCACGAACGGGGGATGTCACTCTACGGCGGCGGTCAGTTCGAACTCGGCGTCGGGCGCGACCACATCCAACTGCTCGCGTCGGTGTTCTACGCAGATGGCCCGAACGACGTCGCACCGAGCGCGTACAACCTCCCGGAACCGCCGGAAGGGCTTCCACGGAGTCCGTTAGCGCCAACTGACGACCCGGTGGGTCTGGAATTCTGAAATGTAGGGGGAGAGGGGAGAGTGGACGGTGTACAGGATGGGCAACCAATCGACTGGTGTCGCCACGGCGGGAACTGAGGCACGCACTCGGCAACGGTTCGTTCGGTTCACCCGACAAGCGGTAGGTCGAAGAAGAACCTAAGAACTGCGCACGTGGGGGTGAGTGGCACACCCTCGCCGAAGGTTCTTATAGTGGGACGCGGCCAGACCGCACAGAAACGTGCTGTTCGACGTTCACGCTCGACTCGTCTCCCCGCATCGACCCCCGAGGAGCGACGACGGCACGTCGGTCCTACTCGTCGCTATCGGCGTGCGCGCGGACCCACAACTCGCCGATACGGGAGAGTCGCGTTCGATAGGACTTCCCGCGTTCTTCCTGCTCGATGTAGCCTTTCCCACCGGGGCCGAGGCGGTCGACGTTGTAGATGACCTTCGACCGGAAGGAGTCGGTGTACTCTTCGTTCATCTCGCGGGCCAGCGCTTCTGCGAGTTCCGAGACGGACCCGAACTCGCCGTGTTCGCCGAGTTTGAAGAGGATGACTTCCTCGAACGGTTTGACGTTCGAGAAGGAGGCGACGGGGAGTTCGACGATGTGGCGCTCACCGATTTGCTTCGCGCCGATGGTCGTCCCGCGTTCGTCGAACTCCGAGAGGAGGTCGGACGACACGTCGAGTCGTTCGCGAATCTCCGCCTCGTCTATCTCGCCCGATTCGAGGATGGATTCGAGCAGGTCACGACCGGAGCGAAGTTCCTCGGCGAGTTCGGTCTCCAGATACTTCTCGGGGGCGGTGTAGTAGGTGTGGATGCGGTCTCTGTCGGCCTGTCGCTCCACCATGATGGAGTGGGCCGCCGTGGCGAACGCGAACGAGACGGGCCGCGGCATTGCGCTCACGTTCACCCAGACTTCGCCGGGTTCCTCGTCGTCTCCCCGCATCTCGTCGTCGGCGTCGAGTTCGGCGTTGATGAGGTCGTACGCTTGCTCGAACGCGGCGTCGTAGTCGTACACGTCGTGGACGACGACGCGTTCTGTCTCCGCGCCGAGGAGGTTCTCGAAGTCTTTCTCCAACTTCCCGGAGAGGTTCATCGAGTACTCGACGTTCGCCTCGCTCCCGACGGCCCCTTCGAGGAGGATGACGCGGTCGACATCCAACTGATCGCGGATGAGTGGCGCGATGAGTCGGTCGTAGTCGAACCCGACGGGAACGATGTGCGTCTGCATACGTGGTACGTCGGCGGGGTAGTTATATAAAGTAACAGACCCGTGTCGTCTGTTCCGACACCGCTCAGAACACGTTGTTGCGGACGTCGACCGGGTCGACGGTCCGTTCGTCGATATAGACGTACGCCTCGTAGCGCGAGGCGTCGTACTGCAGGTCGAACTCCTCGATGGACCCGGAGAAGCGGTACCGGTCACCGAGGAAGTGCGCCCCGCCCGCGTCGTCGGGAATCGGTCCCGTCTCGTCCGTCACGGTCACCGTTCCGTCGCCGTTGTCTGTGGGCGTGTCGTTCGAGTCGGCCGAGAAGTCCCCAGAGTCGGTGTCAGGAGACACCTCCGTCGTCGGGGTCCACAGTTCGTACGCAATCGGTCCGTTCGCCGTTATCATCACCGAGCGGTCGGGTCTGAACTCCCCAACGTCGTCGACTAACACGCCGTCGTCGTCGGCGTCGTGCGTGGACCCCGCGTGCGACCCATCGACGTAGAAGTGCACGTCGTAGCCGTTGGTTTCGAGTCCCCACACCTCGACGATTCCGCTCACGAGGTACCGGTCACCGAGATACCTCGTCCCCCCGGCGTTCTCTATGGGGCCAGTCTCGTCGCGCATCCGTGAGACGGCCTCGAAGGCCGGCGACTGGACTTCCTCGTCGCCGTCCGCGGAGAAATCTCCGCCGTCCGTGTCGGGTTCGAGGTTCCCGTCGACGGTGAGCGTGTACTCGACAGGGCCGTTTGCTGCGAGAGTGAGTGTCCGCGTTTCCGTCTGTGTCGTTCCTCTCGACGACCCCGCGACGACCCCGGTCGAGAGTGCCCCGCCGCCGAGTCCGAGTGCGGCCGTCTTCAACACAGTACGTCGATTCATCGGCGTTGCCACCTCACGTTCGGTGACGGTCTTCGCCGTGCGATGCGCGCTCCCCACATACGATACTCGACAACCCAGAGTCACTTGACGCTATTTCAGGGTCGGCAGAAAGTGTCTCGAACGTCACTCTCGCTCGTACGCACACGAAGCCACGACGTGGCACGTCGCGGTGGGGTTCGCCGGTCCGGCCAACCGACCCACGAGTATTCTCTCACGACACTCACTGTCCAGTCCACCGCGTCCACCCCAACCACACACCAACACCGGCGACGAACGCCACGCCCAGATTAACGACCACACCAAGGATGCCAATCCCGACGACCAGCACGTACTCGTCCGTCTTCTGAATACTCGTCCGGCCGAGTTGGAGGGCGATAACCGTCAGCACGACGCCGAGCATCGCGAGTGGGTACGCGGCGACGAGTTCGACTGCGACGAGGGCGACGACGACGTACCCGACGCCCAGAATCACGTTCGCGGCGGCGGTTCGAGCGCCGAAGGCATACTTGCCGGCGACACCGCCGCTTCCGTGGCACATTGGGAACCCACCGAAGGGGAGGGCCGTGAGATTCATCACACCCATACTCGTCGCGAGTTCGTCGGCCGAGATGTCGCGGTCGAAGTAATCCGCGAGGAGGACGGACGTGGCGAGTGCGGCGTTGCCGACGGTCATCGCCAACTGGCCGGCGGCACCCTCTACTGCCGAGGCGGTCACACCCGCAGGCGAGACGAGGAACGCCCCATCGAGCGAGGGGAGCGTCGGCGTGGGGAGACCGGTGTGAAACGCGGCGATGCCGCCACCGACGAGGAGCACCGCGAAGGCGCTCAGGTTCCACCGACCGAGGAGAACCGCGAGGACGACGATACCGCCGGCGAGGGCGGCCAGACCGGGGTCCGAGAACCCGAGCGAGAGTCCTGTTTCGAGCAAGACGAGAGCGACGCCGAACTGAACACCGCGAACGACGGGTGCGCCGATGTACCGACTCACTCGTTCGAGTGAGTTCGTCCGGCCGATACCGAGTAAGACGACGCCGAGAAGGCCCCCGGCGACGAGTGCTTCGGTCGTCGTGACAGTACCCGCGAGGACCAGTGCGGCCAGCGCTTTCATCGGTTCGACGGACAGTGGAACGCCGTAGTAGAGGCCCCAGACGATTTGGAAGACGCCGAACCAGAAGAGGACGAGCGTCAGCGAGAGGTCCGAGAGAAGTGAGAGCGCGACGACGATAGGGAGGACCGTAACCGAATCTCCTACCGCGCCCGTGAACTCGTTCCACGTGAATTCGAGGGCGAGGTTGTCGCGAGAGAGGAACGAGACGCCCACGGCGGGACATTTTCTGTGGTTCGGTAAATATATTTGCGTAACAATAGCACACCACACAGGCGGCAGAACGTAACCGAATCGGGTTTCACAAGTGGCAGAACGCTCCCGACGCGGTGGTCAGCGAGTTGCCAACACGTCCGCCGTCTCGACGACTGCCGCAAATTCGTCGTTCAGGTGCGCCAGCGCAGTTCGGTGCATCTCGTCGGCGGAGTAGTGCGTCCCGTCGTGTCCCTCGCGGTCGAACGTCGCAACCGCGTCCTCGGGAAGGAACACCTCGAAGCCGAGATTTTCGGCCATCCGCGTCGTCGTCGAGACGCAGTGGTCGGTCGTAAGGCCGCAGACGACGAGCGTCGTGTAGCCGTGGTCGCGGAGCCACGATTCGAGGTCGGTGCCCACGAATCCGCTGTTGACGTGCTTCGTGAACACGGGTTCGCCCGAGGTTGGTTCGGCTTCTGGTTTCCAGTCGAAACCCCCACTATCGCTCCGGAGCGGTGAGTCCGATTCCGTCGAGTCGTGTCGGACGTGGACCACAGGCGCGTCGGCGTCGCGCCACGCGGCGAGCAAGTCCGCGACGCGCGCTTCCATCTCGGGATTGTTCCGTGTTCCCCACCGCGGTTCGTCGAACCCGACCTGCATATCGATGCAGACGAGGACGGCATCGGTCGGCAGGTCGACCATGTTAGTCGTCCGCCGGTGCCATCGACACCTTCGGGTGGTCGCGCGTGATGCGAATCGGGCACTCGTCGGGTGCTTGCGACTCGTCCGACGAGAACATGTACTGCGGCCACTCGCGGTCACCCTCGACGCCCCAGTCGCCGAGGTCGGCGTGCGGGCAGACACCGTCGTACTCCTCGATGCGGTTCTGAATGACGGAGCGGGCTTTCTGTCCGGCCTCGGTGTCGGCGGTGATACCGTCGAACAGCGACCGAGGCTGGAACGTGATTTCGAGCCCCCACGGGCAGTAGCGACTCAGGCGCTCGTCGTAGAACGGCGCGCGGGTCGTCGGGAAGATGGGTTCGCCGCCGAAGGAGAACTCCCACGTCGAATCGTCGGGGTCGGTCGGAATGTCCTCCGGCCACGGTTCGGGGTCGTTGACGTGGAGGAACTGAAGAATGTGCCACAGGCGTTCGTGGTAATCGGCCTCGGTCAGGTCTTCTTCGGGCGGTTTGAAGAACGTGACGAGCGAACACGCCTCGGAGTAGTCGCGGTAGACGTCGAGGTACTCCAAGACCGTGTCCCGGAGCGCTAACAGAGCGTCTTTGTCGGTCATCGAATCGACGAACGTGTACAGGGCGTCGCCGTTTCGCTCAGACTCGACGCCGAAGTAACACGGGAAGGGTGCGCCGTCGTTGTCACCGAGCATCGTTTCGCGGAACGTCTCATAGTGTTGCGCTGCCCACTCGGGAAGGTCGTCGTCGTCCAGGCGATGACGAAGCACGTCTTGCTCCATCAACACCTGGTGTCCCGACTCGTTCATGCGCGGGGGTTAGTGTGCGGAGATTTGAGGGTTCGGGTTTAGTGGTCGAATGACGCCCCCGAAATCGCGGGGGTAGATATCGGTGTCGTCCGGCGATTCACAGGGGTCGGTCCATCTTCACGTACCGCGTCTCGTACCCCATCGACTCGTAGCAGGACTGTGCCGCCTCGTTGCGGACGTGGACGCTCAACGCGGCGCGTTCACACCCGCGTTCGCGCCCCCACTCGTGTACCCGTTCGAGTAATCGTGTTCCGAGTCCGTCGCCCCGAGCGTCGGGCGCGACGTAGAGGTCTTTCACTTTCGCAACCGCCCCGCGAGCGAAGACTGGCGGTGACTCGGAATACGAAACGGTCGTATACCCGACGAGACGCCGTTCAGCGTCGTCGTCCACTGCGACGAACGTCTGTCTGTCCTCGTCGTCGAGTTGGTTCCGACGGTACTCGACTGCCTCGGCGCGAACGTCGGTGTCCTCGGACAGTGCGTCGTACTGGTCGATACCACCCATCTCGTCGGCGAAGGGAAGCCACAGGTCGTCGACGAGGGAGGGTACGTCGTCGTCGGTGAGTGGACGAATCTGCATGGTGGCGTGACGACTCGCAGAGGTGTCAAAAAAGTATTCGTTCGGAGCGGGCGAACCGCCTCACTCGATTTCCAAGCCGCCGCCCGCGCCGCCGTCGCCGCCGTCTTCGTCCCACTCCAGTTCGAACTCGATGCTCAGTTCGCCGGGTTGTCCCGCGGGGCCTTCGCGTTCGGCTTTCACCTCGAACGTCGGCGACGCCGGCGGGTCCATCGTCACGGACTGGTCGCCCGCTTTCAGTGTAATCGGCTCGCCAGCGTCCAGTTTGTCGGCGACGGCACGGAGGTACGACGCGATTTCGGCACGGCTCTGTCGGTTCTCGGATTTGAACAGAACTTCTTCAGGCATGAGAGAACAATTGTCGCACAAGGGAATAAACCTCCCCACGGTGGCAGCAAGTGTGCCGGAGGGCGAGTCGGAAGGCGCTAGTCAGCGGAGTTCAGGTAGCGCGAGAGCTCAGTCGGCTCGCAGTCCTTCGGAGAACCGACGCTGGTTCTCTTCGGGTGCGGTAGCCGTGAACGCAGAGACGCCGACCGTCAAGACGGCGGAGAGGAGCATCCCCCAGAGGGCGAAGTCCCACGTGAGGTACGTCGGGCCGAACACCGAGACGCCCGCGAGTTCGACCGTCGGCACGAAGACGTGTGCAAGGTAGAACGCCTGTGAACCGAGGATGCCGGCGAACATGCCAGAGCGGTTCGTCTTCGCCCAGTAGAGTGCGATGATGACGGGGAGCGCCATCTGCGCGAACCCGCCGAACGCGGTGTCACCGACTTCGATGAGCGTTCCGGGGCGGAACAGACTGGCGACGAACGTCAGCGTCGCGAACAGTGCGACACCGATGCGCGCAATCCACGCTTCCCGGTCCTCGCTCAGCGAGGCGTCGACGAACGGCCGGTAGAGGTCACGGGTGAAGTACGACGACCCGGAGAGGAGCATCGAGTCCGACGAGGACATCATCGCGGCCATCGCACCGGCGACGACGAGGGCGGCGAACCAGACGGGCGTGTACTCGTTGAGGAGGACCGGCAGGACGTTCGCGCCTTCTGGGACCGAGATACCGAGACCTGCCGCCCACGTCCCGAGGATGAAGGCAGGGACGAACAGTAAGACGACGAGGACAGGCCACAGGGCGAACGAGCGCTTGAGGACTGCCCCCGACTTGGCGACGAAGAACCGCTGGTTGATTTGCGGGAACATCGCCACGCCGAAGGCGATGGTAACGGCAGTCGAGATGATGAACTGCGGGGTGTAGAGGCCGCCGCCGAGGGCGAGGAACTCTGGTTTGTTCGTCGCGAGCGCGTTCGAGAGGGAACTGGGTCCGCCTGCGGCAGTCGCGACCCACCCGACGGCGAGCCAGACGACGCCGAGCATGAACAGGCCTTGGAGCGTGTCGGTCCACGCGACGCCGCGCAGACCGGCGATGACGACGTAGGCAATCATGAACACCGTGATACCGGCGGCACCGGCCCAGTACGGGACGATTCCGTTCGTGAGGCCGACGATGGCTTCACCGGCACCCATCTGCTGGAGCATCACGTACGGGAACAGCCAAAAGAGGCTGATACCCGCGACGACGGCCCGGAGGCGCTTCGACCCGAAGCGGTCACCGAGCATCTCGCCGAGCGTCACGTAGCCGTGGGCCTTGCCGACGAGCCACTGTTTGTAGCCGACGACGTACCAGAGGATGGCGAACAGGACGCCGTCCATGACGCCCATCACCAGAATCCACTCGGGACCGGCACGGAACGCGAGGTCAGGACCGCCGAAGAACGTGAACGCGGACAGGAGCGTCGCGAAGGTAGTGAACAGGAGGACGACGGTTCCGATAGAGCGCCCCGCGAGGTAGTAGTCCTCGGCGTCTTTACTCGTGAGGCGGTACGCGAGCAACCCGACTGCGAGGGCCACCACGAGGTAGACGCCGACGACGCCGAGTTGGATACCGAGTGCGGAGACCATCAGCGGGCCCCCTCGACGATTCCGCGGTCCCACGCCCGGCGCGTGAACAGGTGAAAGACCACCGCTGTCAGTCCCATCCAGCCGATGTGCCACCAGAGCCACAGTGGAAGTCCGGCGAACACCCGACTATCTCCCCAGAGGAACCACGGGACGGCGAACGTCACGAGGACTGCGAACGTCGCAATCCAGAGGTAATCGATGCGTGCTCTCGTCATGCTTGGAGACCATAGTTAACAATAGAACGTAAATCTTACCCTATTGTCCTACGTTGCATCGTATTGGAGAATATTTTTCTTCAATACGCGGTGACGAATTTCTCAGACCACTCATAGGGCGTGGAAGTATGCCATCCGGGGGTCGCTGTGATTTCCGCAGTCGTCGCCGGTGTGACCGGTGCTCGACAGTGGTCACCGCCGGAACAATTTCCCACATCCCGTGAGAGCGTCGGTGTATGAACTTCGGCATCCAGTTGTACTCGCTCCGCGCACTCGACGAACCGACTTCGGCGCTGGTCGAACGCGCCGCAGACGCCGGGTTCGACGGCGTCGAATTCGCGGGATTCGACGACGGCGACACGATACGGACGACACTGTCCGACACGGGCCTGACGGCACCCGCCGCACACGTCGGTGTCGACGAACTCGAATCCGACCTCGACGCAGTCTGCGAACGATACGGCGCACTCGGCGTGGAGACACTCGTCGTCCCCTACCTCCCACCAGAGGCGTTCGCAGACGCTCAGACAGTCGACGAGACAGCACACCGACTCGACGACCTGACGGCGAAGTGTGACGACCGAGGGTTCAGACTCCTCTATCACAACCACGACCACGAACTCCAGACCGTCGCGGGCGAACCCGCACTCGACAGACTCGCCGAGGAATCCGGCGTGGGGTTCGAACTGGACCTCGCGTGGGTGCTGGCCGCCGGATACGACCCCGTCGACTATCTCGACCGATACGCCGACCGCACGCCACTCGTTCACCTCAAAGACGTGGTCCTCGATGCGGACGCCGAGCGTGGTGGTCGTCCCGTCTCGCTCGGGGATGGGGAACTCGACGTCGACGCCTGTCTCGCCGCCGCCCGAGACGGGTTCGTCGAGTGGGCAATCGTCGAACACGACGACCCGTCGGACCCGGCCGAGTTCTGTCGCACCGCTGGTGAGACAGTGGCGTCACTCCGCAGAGAGTCGTAATCGTGAAGGAGCGACTGCCGCGTTCGAATCGTCGGCCACGATAGATATTTCCCTCGGGCACGACTTATATAAAGACGTTCGTGGGTTCCACCCATGACATCATCACCATCATCACATCATCACCTCCTCCGGGAGGACTTCACCAATGGACGACACTGCAAAATATCTCATTCACGCCTCCATCTCCGCCGACGGAGTAGTCGAACGGAGCGACGTCGTCGGGGCTGTCTTCGGGCAAACCGAGGGCCTCCTCGGCGACGAACTCGACCTCCGTGACCTCCAACAATCTTCCAAGGTCGGTCGGATAGACGTACAGATAGACTCCGAAAACGGCCACTCGTTCGGTCAGATGACCATCGCGAGTAGTCTCGACAAAGTCGAGACGGCCATCCTCGCCGCCTCGCTGGAGACGCTCACGCGCGTCGGACCGTGTCAGGCCGTCATCGAAGTCACGAACATCGAAGACGTTCGCGAAGCGAAGCGCCGGATGGTCGTCGAACGCGCCAAGGAACTGCTCACGGAGTCGTTCGACGACACCGTCATGACCTCTTCCGAGATTCTCGAAGAGGTCAAAGAGAGCGTCCGCGTCGAGGACATCACCGAGTACCACGGCCTGCCGGCAGGACCACGTGTCGCCGACTCCGACGCCATTATCGTCGTCGAAGGTCGTGCAGACGTGTTGACGCTCCTCCGATTCGGTATCAAGAACGCCGTCGCCGTCGAGGGGACCAACATCCCCGACGACGTGGCCACGCTCACGCAAGAACGCACGGTCACGACGTTCTTGGACGGCGACCGTGGCGGGGAACTCATCCTCCGCGAACTCTCGCAAGTTGGCGACGTGGACTACGTCGCGTTCGCCCCCGACAAACAGTCTGTCGAGGACCTCGACCGCGCCGCGGTCATCCGTGCCCTCCGAAACAAGGTCGCATTCTCCTCGCTTCCGGACGACGGTGACTACCGGGCCGCAGTCGCTGCCGCCGGTGACACGCCGGGAGTTCCGTCGGACCCTCGCCCGGAGTCGCCGACGACTGACGGTTCGTCGTCGACTCCACCCGCAGATGGCCCCACCGATGCGGTTCCCGAAGCGAGTTCCGACAACGGCGGGACGGTCACCGTCGAAAAGACGACAGAGGCCGACACCAGCGCAGACGCAGAACACGCCCCAGACGACGTGTTCGACGAGTCCGAGGCAGTCGCCGAAGCGGTCGACCCCGTCCACCCGACGCTGTCGCTTTCGGACCACGTCCGCGAGACGATTACCGACGGCAGCGGACTCGCTCGCCTCCTCGATTCGGAACTCGACCTACTGGACGAAGTCGCCGTCGAGAAGATTTACGACACGCTCGAACAGACCGAACCGGCCCCCCGACTCGTCGTCGTCGACGGCGAGGCGAGTCAGAAACTCGTCGACATCGCGGCCCAACGCGGCGTCGGTGACCTCGTCGCCCGTTCGAAGGGCGAGTACGTGAAGAAACCCGTCAGCGTCCGTGTCAGGACCGCCGACCAACTGTTGACGTAGGGGCGTCGCACTTCACCTGTCGTATAGCGTTGGCTCACCCGTCGTAGACGAGACGAATCGCGTCGTCACCGTCGAACGCGTCGCCGACACGTTCGTCGTGACGGAACCCGAGTGCATCGTAACACGCTCGTGCGCCCTCGTTTTCCGGATGGACCAGTAACGTGAGCGACGCGTCCGAGTGGCGTGCCTGATACGCTTCGACGAGTGCAGTAGCACGACCCTCCCTGCGGGCGTCCGGGGCGACGACGAGTTCGGCGAGGTGGTCGCCGACGCCGAGGAGATAGCCCACCGGATGGTCGTCAGAATCGACGGAGACGAGGAGCGTTCCGACGGCTGGCCACGCGTCGAAGAGTTCGGGGGACGGGTGGCTGAGAAGTCCGTGGAGCGACGAGAGTGTGCCCCGGTCCTCGGGGCGGGCGAGGCGGACGGTCACAGTGGAATCCACGCGACGACCGCACCCAACGCACCGCCGAGCGTCATGAGGAAGTTGACCGCCTGATTGCCGAGGCCGGCACCCTCGACGGTTGCACCGAGGAGACTATCGACAGTCATGCCGACGACGCCGCCCACGAGAATTGCGACCGCCGCCGCCGAATTCGGAATCGGGAGCGGAAGCGACACGTACGCGATACCGGCGACGAGTCCCGCGCCGACGATGCCTGCGAGTTCGCCCTGCCACGTGACCGCACCGTCGGTTCCCGGCGGGACGCGCCTGAGCGACGTGATGAGTCGAGGGTTGTCGAACAGGCCACCGATTTCGCTGGAGAGTGTGTCGCTCATCGCGGCCGCGACAGACCCGGCGAACGCGAGGACGAACAGGTCGCTACCGAGTTGGTGTCCAATCGTCTCCATCGCGGCGAACCCGACGACGGCGAGGAGCGAGACGGCCGAGTTGCCGAGCACGTTCCCCGTGCCGCGCGCCCCCTCGTTGTCTTCGGCGACGCCGCGTTCGGCTTTTCGGTCGTAGCGGAACTTGGTCGCGAGTGCGCCGATGCCGAAGAACGAGGCGAGGGCGAGAGCCCACCCGAACCCACCGAACCCGACGGCGACGAGCAAGAGAAGCACGCCAGTAATCATGCCGGCGACGGAGGCGGTTCCGAGTGCGTAGGCGGCGTAGCCGAGTGCGACAGTCAACAACAGCGAGACGCCGGTCTGTGTGGGCGTGATGGGACCGGCCAACCAGTCGACGCCCCACAGTGCAATTCCCACGGTGAGCATGACGACGGGGTCGTCGCGTTCGTAGAGCGCAGACCGGAGGAGTGCCGCGACGAGTGCACCGAGTGCGGCGACGAAGGTGAACCGGGCGAGGTCCATCGGGTCGCCGGTGAGACTCACGACGGTTGCCTGTCCGACTGTCCCGGCGAGGATGCCGGCGGCCACGAACCCGGCAGAGTGGAGGAACTCGTCGTCGAATCGCGTATCCACCAGTCGCGCTCCGAGGTTCCCGTAGGCGAGTATCAGCACGGTTGCGACGAACACCGTGAGGGGCATCCGTTCCCGTGGGACCGTCGCCAGAAGCGCCAACCCGGTCGCGGCGAGCGAAAAGCCGGCCAACCCGTTGAGGCGGCCGTCCTCCCGGTCGCCGGGGCGGGCGAACAGCTCGAAGAGCGGCCCGTCGTCGATGACGAAGGCCGCCAAGAGCGCGACTGCGGCGAAAGGTGCGAACGCGGCAGCGCCGAGACTAGGGGCCGCGAGGGCCAGCGTCCCGACGACCGCGAATCCACCCGCTCGCCGTAGTGTGGAAGTCACATCGTTCGGTATCCCCGACTCGCACTTAACCCTCCCGACATCGGTGACTCGAACGCTCCTCCCGCGTCTGACGACCCGCACACCCGCACATCACGCCGAACCCGAAGCGTTAGAAACGTCGGCGCGTGTACAGACCTCCGTGGGACTGTACGACTACTACCTCGCCCTCCGATTCCGCCTCGACGACACGGCGGCACCCGAGCACGTCGCCCTCGTCATCACCGAGCGCGACCTGTTAGAACAGGGTGCGTACGCCAAACTCGAAGACGCCATCCGCTGGGCGTTCGAGTACGGGACCGAACGCGTCACCGTCTCGGTGAGTGTCCTCGACGAGGCAGTCGTCCCGACGCTCTCTCGTGAACTCCGCGAACTCGATACACCGTACCCCATCGCCGTCCGCGAACCCGGTGACACCGAACGCGCCGACGCTCCCGTACAGGTCAACATCGGCCTCGGCGGGAAACGCGAGTTCGCCGCCGTCGTCCGTTCGCTCGCCGAAGAAGTCGACGCCGGCGAGTTGGACCCCGACGACATCGACGGCACCGACATCGAAGAGCGACTGGTGTTCCCCGACGAACCCGACTTCGTCGTCAAGACGGGTGCCGAACGCCTCTCCGACTTCATGATTTGGCAGTCGGTCTACGCGGAACTGTACTTCACCGACGTGAACTGGCGTGACTTCCGGAAGCGCGACTTCCTGCGGGCGTTGCGGGACTATCAGGACAGACAGCGGAGGTTCGGCCGGTAGGGCGAACCACGTGGCGGCTATGCCGATACGGAGATTTGGACGGTAAGCGCGAGCGAACCGTCCGAACGCTGTTGCGCCCGAAGGGTGGAACAGAAATTTGGACGATAGTCCAAACCACGTGATAGCTGTGCTGACACGGGTTTTAGGCGCCCGCCCGTGACTCAAACGACCGTTTGGGCTTACAGAAAACATATTGTCGACTGTGTGAACGTTCCGACATGAAGCGTCGCGAACTCCTCGCGCTCTCGGGTGCCCTCGCCGCCGCGACAGTGGCAGGGTGTACGGGCGACGGTGGGTCCCCGCCCGAAACGGACACGACCGCACCGCCCACCACAGATACCCCGACCGAGACGTCGACAGACACGCCGACAGAGGAACCACCGACTGGGTCACCGAACGTCAACGACGAACGACTCGCCGCGCTCGCGTCCGGGAACGCCGCGTTCGCCCTCGAACTGCACAACCATCTGGCGGCCAAAACGGGTAGCAACCAGTTCCTCTCGCCGTACAGCATCTCCGTCGCGCTGGCGATGACCTACGCCGGCGCTCGCGGCGACACTCGCGAACAGATGGAAGAGACACTCCACTACACGCTCGGCGAGGAGGTGCATCCTGCCTTTTCCGACCTCCAAGCCGAACTCGACAGTCGAGCGACGACCACGGACCGCTTCGACGACACGGAAGTCGACGCCTTCCAGTTGGCCGTGGCGAACGCACTGTGGGGGCAAGAGGACTACCCGTTCTCCGAGGATTACCTCGCACTCTTAGAGGAGAATTACGGCGCAGGCCTTCGCCGGGCGGACTTCGGCGGCGACCCGAACGGCGAACGTGAGCGAATCAACGAGTGGGTCGCCGACCAGACCGAAGACCGAATCGAAGACCTGCTCCCGGCGGACGCCATCACCCCGCAGACGATCCTCGTGCTCACTAACGCCATCTACTTCATGGCGAGTTGGTTGCACAAGTTCGACCCCGAAAACACCGAGGAGGGAACCTTCACCGCACTGGACGGCACCGAATCGACGGTTCCGCTCATGCACCACGAGTTCTCTCGGCTGAATTATGCGTCGGTACCCGGCGCGCAGGCCGTCGAGTTGCCGTACATCGGAGAAGAGGTGTCGATGGTGCTGATTCTCCCCGACGAAGGCGAGTTCGAGTCGTTCGAGCAGAACCTCACCGCCGACCGGTTGTTTGGCCTCTTCGACGTGATGAGCGACGCCAGGGGAACACTCGCGTTGCCCAAGTTCGAGTTCGAGACGGAAGTCCAGTTGTCGACGGCGCTCTCGGACCTCGGCATGCCCGTCGCATTCGGCCCCGGCGCGGATTTCAGTGGCATGGTCGAAGACGGTGGCGGTGGCCTCTTCGTCGACGAGGTGTTCCACAAGTCGTTCGTCTCCGTGGACGAAGACGGAACCGAGGCGGCGGCGGCGACGGCAGTCGTCATGGAAGTGTCACTGCCCCCGTCGTGGGGCGAACTCCGGTTCGACCGGCCGTTCCTGTTCTGTATCCGCGACAAACCGACCGACGCGATTCTGTTCTACGGCCGCGTCGTCGACGCCGGCGCGGCACAGGGCGACGAATAACGCTGGAGAATCCGTTTTCGACGACCCTCAGTCCGCCGTCTCGTCGGTCCGCTTCGCCAACTCGGCAGACACCTCGTCGGCACCCGACGACGGCAGTTGCTCGCGGAGGCGACCCGCGACAGCACGGGCGTCTTCGAACTCGACTTCCGCGACGGCCCGGACGAGTGCGACGGCGCGTTCGGTTCGCGTCCGTTGCCACGACTTCTCGCGCGACTCGTAGGTCCGAATGCCGCGGAGCAGGTCTATCTTCGAGAACTCCGGCCAGTAGGGTGCACAGAAGTAGACGGCCGCTTCGTTCCCGTTGGCGTGCCACGGCAGGAAGTTCGACGTTCGTTCGTCGCCGCCGGTGCGGATGATGAGGTCAACGTCGCGGACGGGTTGCCGCGAGAGGTGGCGGTCGACCGCTTCGACGTCTACGTCGTCGGGGGAGAGGACGCCGGATTCGACGTCGCGGCACACGTCACGGGCGGCACTGAGCAGTTCTGCTCGGCCGCCGTACGCGAGGGCGATGTTGAGCGTGAAACTGTCGTAGTCACCGGTCTGTGACTCGGCGTAGTCGATGGCGTCGCGGACACGTTCGGGGAGCATGTCCACCTCCCCGATTGCGCGGACGGCGACTTCTCGGTCGTGGACGCGTTCGGCGTCGGCGAACTCGTACAACTTGTCCTCGAAGAGGTCGAAGAGGGGTTCGCGCTCGTGTGGAGGGCGCTCGAAGTTCTCGGTCGAGAACGCGTACAGCGTCAACTCCTCGATGCCGAGTTCCTCACACCAGTCGAGGACGTTCTCTGTGGTCTGTGCACCCGCGCGGTGACCGTCGGGTGCGTCGTCACCCTGCTTTCTCGCGTAACGGCGGTTTCCGTCTTGGATGATAGCGACGTGCGTCGGTCCGTCGTCGATTTCCCGAGAGAGCACCCGCTCGTAGGCGCGTCGAAAGCCGCGTCGGACCCACCCGAACATGTCCCTTTCGTTGCATGCAGAGCCTATGTGTCTTGTGGGTCGTCTCGGTCGGGCAGAACGGATGCCGGAGTGACGACGACTGCGAGAGGAATCTGACCGACGAATCGCCATCCGTTTGTACCTCCCCGAGAAGAGATGACCATGAGCGAGACCATCGACGACGACCTCTACAAGCGGACGCTCGCACTGCTCGAACCGGGTGACATCGAGTTGGTCGGCGCTATCGTCCACACGACTCTCAGCGGTCGCGAGGACCTCGAGATGCAGGAACTGACCGTCGCAATCAACGACGTCATCTCCGAACACGCAGACAAGGGCGACGCGTGGATTTACGCCGGCAACGACGACACCGACTTCTCCTCGAACCAGTTCCAGGGCCTCAGCGTCGAGGACGACGAGTTCGTCTGGGAGTGCCAGCAACTCCTCCGTGAGGGGACCTTCGACCTCGTGTTCTACTACGAGGCGACGGCCGACCACGACGCCATCGTCGAGAACCTCGAAGCACTGGACCACGTCGACCGCGTCACGCCCGTTCCCTGAACGCGTTTTACCGTACTTTTTCGAACACCGAATAACCGGAATTTCGGCCTGACAGACTCGTCAGCGACCGAATAGGCCGTCTCACACCCGTGAGAATAAGCGAGTCGTTTATTCCCTTCGCATCCTGAGTCACGCCCATGATACAGGCGGACGCGGACCTCTCTCATCTCGACCGCGCCATCGTCAACGCCTTTCAGGGTGGATTCCCCGTCGTCGAACGTCCATTCGAACCCGCAGCGGAGGCGCTCCGTGACCGCGGCGTAGACGTGACGGCGTCGGAACTCTGTCGGCGTATCCGTGAACTGGACGACGAAGGCATCCTCTCGCGGTTCGGCGCACTCGTCAACGCGGAAGAGATTGGCGGGACGGCGACGCTCGTCGCCATGCACGCCCCGCCGGAGCGATTCGACGACGTGGCCGAGCAGGTCAACGCCCACCGAGAGGTCGCACACAACTACGAGCGAGAACACCCACACCTCAACATGTGGTTCGTCGTCTCCGTCGCCACGGAATCACGTGTCGACGAGGTACTCGGCGAGATAGAGGCGGAGACGGGGCAACCGACGTACAACATGCCCAAACGCCACGAGTTCCACGTCGGCGCGAAGTTCCTCCTCGACGGCCCCATCTCCGACGGTGACCTCGACCTCTCACACCTCGGTCCCGACGTCGAACCGTCCGACGAGCGCATGCTCACCCCGGACGAGCGCGACTTGGTCTTAGAGATTCAGGGCGGTCTGCCGGTCACGGAGACGCCGTACGCCGACGTCGCCGACGCCCTCGGACAGGACACCGCGTGGGTCGTCGAGACCATCAAACGCTTCGACGTCGAAGGGAAGGTCCGCCGCGTCGGCGTCATCCCGAACCACTACGCCCTCGGGTACAGCGAGAACGGGATGACGGTCTGGAACGTCCCCGACGACATCGTGATGGAGGTTGGCCCGGAAATCGCCTCGCTCGACTTCGTCACCCACTGTTACCGCCGGCCACGACACGAGGGCGTCTGGCCGTACAACTTCTTCGCGATGACCCACGGCCGGTCGAAAGCAGAGAGCGACGCCCGCGTCGAGCGCGTCCGTGAGGTCATGAGTGAACACTGGGAGGTCGGTGACGACGACTGGGACACGTTGTTCTCGACCCGAATCTTGAAGAAGACCGGTATCAGACTGGACGAGCGAGCAGACGCCAACACGGAGTGAGATGATTCCACTGGTTCACGACCTGTCCGGCGAGACCATCCTCGTGTTCGGAGGTGGACCTGTCGGTGCCCGCAAAGCCCGGCGATTCGCCCGCGAGACCCAGACCGTCGTCGTGAGCCCCGAGTTCGCAGACCGGGACTTCGGCGACGCCGAACTCGTGCGTGCGGCCCCGGCACCCGACGACATCTCCGAGTGGTTCGACCGGTTCGACCCGGCACTCGCCGTCGCGGCGACGAACGATTCCGCGGTGAACGACGCCATCGTCGACTCGGCCCGCGAACGGGGCGTGCTGGTCAACCGCGCAGACCGTAGCGGCGAACGAGAGGCCGGGAGCGTCGTCGTCCCCGCCACCGTGGACGACGGGGATGTGTCCGTGGCCATCACAACCGGCGGGTCGAGTCCGGCCCTGTCGAAGTACCTGCGTGAGCGCATCGAGGCCGAACTCGACGGTGCCGGCGCGATGGCCGAATTGACGGCCGACCTCCGCGACGAACTCAAAGACGCGGACCACTCGCCGGCCGAACGCCGTGACGCGATTCGCGCCGTCGTGCGCGACCCGTCGGTTTGGAAGGCTTTACGTAGTGCGGATACAAACCCCCGACGAGAGGCAGCGCGCGTGATTACAGACACAATGCGAGGTGATTCATGAGAAACGCGGGTGTCATCTCTGGTGTGAGCGTCGCCCACGACCGGGCGAGCGTTCAGGAGATAGAATCCGCGTCGAGCGACGACGTCGAGACGGTCGTCGCTCGACTGCTCGCGTGTGAGGGCGTCACGGAGGCGTTTTCGCTGCAGACGTGTAACCGGGCAGAAGCCTACGTCGTCACCGACGACGCCACCCATGGACGCCGTGCGCTGGAAGACTTCGCACCCGACGTTCGAGACGGGAGCGTCCGCCACATGGACCACGAAGAGAGCCTTCGCCACCTGATGCGGGTGGCGTCGGGTCTCGAATCGCTCGTCCTCGGCGAAGACCAGATTCTCGGGCAACTCAAGGACGCGTTCGAGGCGGCCCACGACGCCGGGAGCATCGGGCCAATGCTCGAAGACGCACTGATGAAAGCCATCCACGTCGGCGAACGCGCCCGCGACGAGACGGCCATCAACGAAGGTGCCGTCTCGCTCGGTAGTGCCGCCGTCAGACTCGCTCGCTCGAAACTGGGGCACCCCGTCGAAGACGCCCGTGCCCTCGTCGTCGGCGCAGGCGAGATGGGCACCCTCGCCGCAAAGGCACTCGCGTCCGTCGACGTGTCCGAGTTGGTCGTCGCGAACCGGACCGTCTCCCACGCCGCGCATCTGTCACGCGAAATTCCGGGCATCACCGCCGCCGCGGGACTCGACTCTCTCGGCGAGTTGCTCGTCGACGCCGACATCGTCATCACAGCGACGAGCAGTCCAGACTACGTCGTCGAGTCGGCACACCTCGAAGCGGCCGGTGCGACGATGCTCATCGACATTGCACAACCCCGCGACGTCGACCCCGCCGCCGACGACGTCGACGGCGTCCGCGTCCACGACATCGACGACTTAGAGACGGTCACCGACCGGACTGCGGCCCAGCGCGAACAGGCCGCGAAACAGGTCGAGGCGATGATAGACGAGGAGTTCGACCGCCTGCTTGCCGCCTACAAGCGCAAGCGTGCCGACGAGGCGATTAGTTCGATGTACGAGGCGGCAGAACACGTCAAACGCCGCGAGGTTTCGACCGCTCTCTCGAAGTTAGAAGCGCAGGGCGACCTGACCGACGAACAGCGCGAAACCGTCGAGTCCCTCGCGGACGCACTCATCGGGCAACTGCTCTCCGCGCCGACGAAGAGTCTCCGCGACGCCGCGGGCGACGACGACTGGACGACCATCCAGACGGCGATGCGGTTGTTCGACCCCGGATTCGACGACTACTCCGTCCCGGACACTGCGACGTCGTCCAGTCGTCTGGGAGATGTCTCTGAGGGAAACCACCCCGATATCGACGGTGAGTCGTCCGAAGACGAGATACCTCGCCGCGTCATCGAGCAACTCTCAGACGACTGACCGCGACGACTGGTGACTGACCTCGGTGAACCGACGGCCGTGCCCGGCGACTGACGACGACTGTTCTGTTTCGACCCGTTCTCCGGCGAAGGTTCATGTACCAAGCCGAGGCCATGTCGCTTCGATGACTGTCTCACTCCACCAGTGGACCGTCCAGCGGAGTTCCAACGCTGTCTCGCACTGGGTACGCTCGCGTACCAGACGACTCGTTGTTCGACTTCGCACGTCCCGTGACCGCCGCCTCGCCGAGGCGACACCGAGACGACGGGTCTGTGACCTCGCCGGCGCAAACCGGGCGACTGTCGTCGGGACCGTCACCGAAGTCGCCGGTGACGGCCCAGCACTCCGGACGTGGGTCCAAACCGAGGCCGAAGGCCGCCCAGTCAGCGGACGGGAGACACGGCCGTTCGTCTTGGACGATGGAACCGGTGACGTTCGAGTTCGAGTCCCGCCCGATAGCGGCGTCCTCGTCGGCGAGGGCGGAGAGCGAACCGCGGTCGGTGGGCGAACCACCGTTCAGATAGCCGTCGACGAAGGTGACCGCGTGTCGGTGAGTGGGCGGGTTCGTCGGGGGCGTGGCGGGACGCAGATACTAACTGGCCCACGGTGTGTCGTCACGCCGCCGCCGTGACCCGGGCGAATCCTTATCGGTTCGCCGGACGACATGTTTGGTATGGCCGAGGTACTCTCCGAAGCAGACGTCGACGAACGGTTGAACGACGAGTGGGAGCGTGACGGCGACGAAATCGTCCGTGTCTACGAGTTCGACGACTACCTCGACGGCGTCGCGTTCGCCGCGAGCATCGGCGAAGTCGCCGAAGAGGAGTTCCACCACCCCGAGATAACCATCCGGTACAAGAAGGTCGAAGTCCGCCTCACGAGTCACGAAGAAGGCGGCATCACCGAGAAGGACCTGCGTCTCGCCGACCTGTTCGACGCCGAGTTGTGAGGGATGCCGCTCAGATACGTCTTCCGGGTGCGCTTTCGACTGGATACGGCCCCCGGCGTCGGAACCGACCCCCGAGAGTTCGAGACAGTCGTCCGCGTCACCCCACCAGAACCCGGTGAATCCGGGTGGATGCTGTTCCGTGATGCACTCTGGCGCGGCGAGGTGAACGACCCAGTCTACGCCTGCCAACTCGCGGAGTCGTGGCTAGACGTTCCGGTCGTCTCCTGTGAGTTCGCCGAACTCCGAACCGACGAGGAGGACTTGACGGCCCTTCGGGAGGCTATCGCCGCCGAGTTAGACGAGTTCAACGCCGAATCGGTCCGCGATGTGCTTCACAAGTACTTCGGGAGCGCGATTCACGTGGAATCGGCGGACAGGGAGGACTGAGTATTCCCCGACGGGGACCGGTGAGACGGTGCCGACGACAGGCGAGACGGTGCCGACGACCGGCGATACTCGTCGGCAGAAGACCTTTATCTCCAGATGACCTACTTGGTTGCCCGAATGGTCGCCGACAACTACGACTTCTGGCTGTTCGACCTCGATGGAACACTCGTCGATGCCGAGTGGTCGTACACGCGTGACGTGTTCGACCGGGTCGGCGACCGGTTAGGTCGCGAGTTTACCGACCGAGAGGCGGAGACAATCTGGCACGGGCTCGGTGGCGCACGCGACCCGACCCTTCGCGAGTGGGGTGTCGACCCTCAGGACTTCTGGCCTGCCTTCCACCGCGAAGAAGACCCGTCGAAGCGTGCCGAGGCGACGTACCTCCACAACGACGCCGCCCGACTGGTCGAAGACATCCACGCCACCGGCCGACCGGTCGGTATCGTCACGCACTGTCAGCAATTCCTGACCGACCCCGTGTTGGACCACCTCGACATCCGCGACTGGTTCGATACCGTCGTCTGCTGTACCGAAGAGACCGGGTGGAAACCCGACTCCGCACCGGTCAAGCGCGCCATCTCGCAACTCGGACTCGGCGGCGAACTCCTGACTGACGGCGGAACGTCCGGTGTCCTCGCCGGGGACGGCGAGAGCGACATCGGCGCGGCGTGGAACGCCGGCCTCGACGGCATCCACGTCGAACGACACGGCCCCGAACACCGTGGGCGATGTGTCCTCGGTGAGTATCGCGTCCAGACGTTCGACGAACTCCTCCGGTCGGCGTGACGGCTCGAAACCCGGTGAGACCGAGAATCTCCGAACTCGTCGAACGGCAGTAGAAGAGAAATCGTATATTCAGTAGAGCGTCTCGTCGGGCGCCTGCCGAACGAAGATGTCGCCCGAACTCGTGATGGCGAGTTGGTAGTCGCCGTACGGGAACCGAACCTCGATACCGGGTCGTTCTTCGTCTTCGAGGACCGGCCGGAGTAACGCTTCGAGTGCGTCGGCGTCGATAGATTCGTAGAGTGGATGTTCGATAGCCGGAAGCCCAGCGTGCGACTCGATGGACTCGACGACGACGATACCCAGTTCTTCCTCACCAAGCCACTGACCGATGAGTTCCCAGTCCTGGTCGAGGCGAAGCGTCGCCTCGGAGGTGGCGCTCTCGTGGTCTGCGAGTGCTTCGGCTATCGCCGAGATACCACCCGTGAGTGACTTCTCAACACCGGTACCGTACACGAGTTCGTCCACGTGTCGAAGGACCGCCGCAAAGTCGTCCGGGCCGGCCTTCTGGACGTACTCGGACACCTCCGCGTTGGACGCGGTGCCGGCGACTTCAGACCACTCTTTCGCGGTGAACAGAACGATGGGAACCTCCTCGTCCTGCTGCCGAAGTGCTTCCACGAGTGGGACGCCGTCAGGGAGCACCAGCGAGTCACTCACGACGCAGTCCACTGGGTGTGACGAGAGGACCTGGAGGGCTTCAGTGGCTGTTGCTGCGGTGAGAAGAGAGACAGCGTCGAGTTGCCGAAACGTCGCCTCTGAGAGCGCGAGCATATCGGCATCGTCGTCGACGTGGAGGACCGTCCGGGAGCTACACATACCCGGTCGTACTCACTACGAGGATAAAAACATTCTACGTATCTTATAGTTCTCTGAGACGATAGTGTCTAACCGTTCGAGCGGTGTGTTTACTCGCTCTCGTACCCGCTGAGCGATTCGAACACGTCGTCACTGTCTGCGAGTAACTCGCGGAGACGGCGCACGCTCTGTTTTTCCGTTCGGTCCGGGTTGGCGACGACACGAACCGGTTGTTCGCCGAGTGTCACGAATCCGAGACCGAGTGCGTCGGCCGTCTCCCGGAGGCCGAGACCGACGTCCGCCCGCCCGGAGAGGACGGCGCGTGCGGGACTCTCGAACGCTTTCAGCCCACTGTCGAACCCGACGATTCCCTCGACGAGTTCGTGTCGTGTCTCCCCGCGTTCCTCCGCGAGGGCGGCGACGGCGGTTCCGAGTTCGGTTCGGAGTCCCGAGTTCGTATCACGATTGACGAACCGAAGGTCCGAGTCGACCAAGTCGCCGAGGCCCGCCACGTCGGCAGGGTTGTCGGCGGGGACGACGAGTCCCCACTCGCGGGTCCACGACCCGAGTTCGACGGCGTCTACGTCGCTTCGCGAGTCGCCCGCGACGACGGCAACGTCCGGGACGCCGTCACGAAGTCTCCGGAGTCCTTCTCGCGACCCGACGGCGAGATATCGCGGCGACGGAGCGTGGTCGAGCAGTCGCGACAGTGCCGGGTCGTCCTCGCCGACACCGAGCAGTTCCGGCGGTCGAACGTCGGGTGAGAAGAGTGTGACCGTGACCGTCTCACCTTCGGCGAGGTACTCCACGTCGGCGTGAACTTCGACCACGCCGTCCGCTTCGACCAGACTCGTCGTCGCACCGGACCCTTTGTCCACCGGGTAGACCAGCGTCTCACCCGACCCGTCAGTCACCAGACCGACTGGCATGAGTCGCGTCCGACCCTCGGCGTATCGCTCGCGGACGGCCATCGAACCCTCGATGGTCGCCGTCTGTGGTTCGGGGAGGCCGGCGGCGTCGCGGATGGCCGGCGCGACGAAGGTTCGGAAGATGGTGAGCGCCGAGACTGGATACCCCGGCAGGCCGATGTAGGCGCTTCTCTCGCCAAGCGTGCCGACCAGCATCGGTTTCCCCGGCTTGACCGCGACGCCGTGGAGGAGCAGTTCACCGCGTTCTTCGACGACTTGGTAGATGACGTCGACGGCGCTCGCCGAGGTGGACCCCGAAGAGAGGACGAGGTCACACTCCGCTGCTGCCTCGTGGAGCAGTCGCTCCATCTCGTCGTAGTCGTCGCCGGCGTGTGGGTAGAGTTTGGGGACGCCACCCGCCTCTTCGACGCCAGCGGCGATGGTGTACGAGTTCACGTCGTAGATTTGGCCCGCCTCGGGACGAAGGTCCTCGCCGGGGCGGACGAGTTCGTCACCAGTCGAGACGATACCGACGACGGGAGCGCCGCGGACGGGGACTTCGTCGAGTCCGAGCGCCGAGAGGAGGCCAATCTCCCGCGGCGTGATGCGAGTGCCGGGTCCGAGGGCGCGTGCGCCCGCCGCGATGTCCGTCCCGGCGGGCATCACGCTGTCGCCCGGTGCGACGGCCTTGTAGACGACGAGGTTCCCGTCGCGTTCCTCAGTTCGTTCGACGATGACGACGGCGTTCGCACCGGGTGGCATGACCGCCCCCGTCGAAATCTCGGCGGCGGTTCCGGGTTCGACTTCCACGTCGGGTTCGGTTCCTGCGTGGACTTCCCCGACGAGTTCGAGTTCGAGAGGGTCGGCCTCGTCCGCGCCGAAGGTGTCGCGGGCGCGGACCGCATAGCCGTCCATGCTCGCACGGTCGAATCCGGGAACGTCCATCTCGGCGTCGATTCGCTCGGCGAGGATTCGGCCTCGGGCGTCCGAGAGCGCGACCATCTCCGTGTCGGGCGTCAGTTCGAGCGACGCGATGGTCTCACGGGCCGCTTCGGGGGACGCGAGGTCACGGAACTGCTTTCTCATGCGGACCACTCCCATCCCGCGACAGATACGGTTTCGCCTTCCTCGTACCCCTCTTTCTTCTCCGGGACTTCGACCCACCCGTCCGCGAGGGCGACACTGGAGAGGATACCGGACCCACTCGTTCTGGTCGGTTCGGCGGTGGGTTCGTCGCCCGACTCGTCGAGGCGGACGCGGGCGAACGTTCGGGTACCGGGCGAACTGGGAATCTTCCGGGTCAGCGTCGCTTCGACAGTCGGGAAGGGTCGCATCGGAAGCGACCCGACGGCCTTGAGCGCCGGGCGGAGGAACTGGAAGGCGTTGACGACGCAGGCGACCGGATAGCCGGGGAGCATCACGACGGGGGTGTCTTGGACCACGCCGAGGGCGACGGGATGGCCGGGTTTGAGCGCAACGCCGTGGACCAGTATCTCGCCCATCTCGGAGACGACTTCGGGGATGAGGTCACGCTCACCGACGGACGACCCGCCGGTGGTGACGATGACGTCGTGGTCGAGGTCAAATTCGACCGCTTCGCGGAGCAAGTCGGCGTCGTCGACGACGATGTCTCGATACGTCGCGTCGCCGCCCCAACGCTCGACCAGACGCGAGACGGTCAATCCGTTCGTCTCGATGACTTCGCCGGGGCCGGGGTCGGACTCGACGAGTTCCTCGCCGGTCGGGACGATGGCGACACGCGGACGCTCGAAGACGGTCACCTCCTCGATGCCGACAGAGCGGAGGAGGCCGAGGTCCGAGGGACGAAGTTCGTGTCCAACGTCGAAGAGTGCGTCACCTTCGCGAACGTCTTCGCCGCGTTCGCCGACGTTCTCCCCCTCCGCGAGGGCGTCGAACACTTCGAGTTCGTCGTCGAATCGCTCGGTGTCTTCGACCATCACCACGGCGTCAGCACCGTCCGGGAGGTCACTCCCCGTGTGGACGCGGACTGCCTCACCCGGTGCGACTGACTCGTCGGCGACCCGGAGGACGTTCGGGGACCGACCGCTGGCACCGAAGGTGTCGCTAGCGCGGACGGCGAATCCGTCCATCGCGGCGCGGTCGTAGCCCGGAACGTCCGCGGGCGCGACGGCCGGGTCTGCGAGTGCTCGACCATCGGCCTCGCCGAGCGGAAGTCGTTCGGTCCGTTCGTGCGGCGTGACCGCCGCGAGGAGTGTCTCGCGGGCGTCCGCAAGCCGAGTTCGTTCCTTGAACCCGGCCGTGCGTCGGTCGTGGTGGTTCATGGCCGTCCTTCGGTGCCGGGGGCAAAAAGCGTCGGCCTCACGGCACCGGCCGGTCTCGAACGACCCCTCGGTGCCGGCCGAAATTGCCGACTCACACGCGTATACACACGGTGAACTACCGCCGGCTTTTTCGACACCGCCTCCCTATGGTCGTTCATGTCAACATTGCGCGACGCGCTGTCCGAACTGCCGGACGCGGTGTTCGCCGACCTGTTGGAGTCCGAGACGTCGTACCTGTTGGTCCTCGACCTTCCGGGCGTGACCGCTGAGACTGCCGACCTCAAAGTCGAGAGAGGGCGGTTGCTCGTCGAGGCGCGGCGTGACAAGCAACTCCCCCCGGAGTTCGACTACGTCCGCGAAGAGCGTCCGCTGTTTCTCGACGCCGAACTCCCCCTCCCCCCGGATGCCGTCGCCGACGACGCCGAGGCGTCGATGGAACGTGGGGTTCTCGAAATCCGCCTCCCCAAACGTGAGGCCGCCCCGGAGCGGACCATCCCCATCACCTCAGGTGACGAGGAAGCCTCGTCGGCCGGTCAGAAGAATTCTGGCGACGGCGACGCCTGACGGGGCGAGGTGGTCACGCTGGTCAATTTCCGCGCCTACTGGCGGTTCCTCGTCGTCGTCTATCAGTTCTTCCCGCTCATCGTCGCGTACACCCGTGACAAGCGGAAGTACCTGTTCTTCGGCCGTGGACGCACCGTCTCCTCAGAGATGCGTGTCGAACGCGCCGAAGTCCTCTTAGAGTCACTACTTACCCTCGGACCGACGTTCATCAAACTCGGGCAACTGCTGTCGACACGCCCCGACATCCTCCCACCCGAGTACATCGACGTACTCGGCCAGTTGCAAGACAACGTCCCACCTGCACCGTGGGCCGAGTCGAAGGCGGTCATCGAAGAGGAACTCGGCCCGGTCGACGAGGCGTTCGACTCGTTCGACACCGACCCGATTAGCGGCGCGAGTCTCGGGCAGGTGTACGTCGCGGAGTACGAAGGCGAGAAAGTCGCCGTCAAGGTTCGTCGCCCCGGTATCGAAGCCCTCGTCGAGGCCGACCTGCGAGTTGTTCGTTGGTCGCTTCCCATCCTCATGCGGTTCATCGGACAGGGACGCGCCTTCTCGTTGGAGAACCTCGCCGACGAGTTCGCCAAGACCATCCGCGAGGAGATGGACTACGACGAGGAAGCGAGGACCCTCCGGCAGATTCAGGAGAACTTCGCAGACGACGACACACTCGTCATCCCCGAACCCATCGAAGAACGCTCCGACGACCGAGTGCTGACGATGGAGTACCTCCCGGGGACGAAGATAAACAACGTCGCCGCCCTCGACGAACTCGGTATCGACCGAACCGAACTGGCGACGAACTTGCAGCGAACCTACCTGCAGATGATAGTCCAAGACGGCGTCTTCCACGCCGACCCGCACCCCGGAAACCTCTCGGTGACCGACGACGGGAAGATAATCTTCTACGACTTCGGGATGCACGGCGAGGTGGACCCGTTCATCCAAGAGAAGATTGTGGAGTTCTACATCGCCGTCGCCAACCAGGACGTCGACGGTATCCTCGACACACTCATCGAGATGGGGACGCTCAGCCCCAACGTCGATAGACAGGTGATGGGCGACGTGATGGAACTCGCCATCGCCGACGCGCGCGGCGACGACATCGAACAGTACCGCGTCAACCAGATTCTCGAACAGGTCGAATCGACCATCTACGAGTTCCCCCTCCGACTGCCGCGCAACCTCGCGTTGGTCCTCCGTGTCGCGGGTGTGGTCGAAGGCGTCTGCGTCACCCTCGACCCGGACTTCGACTTCATCGCGGTGGCGACCGACTACCTCACCGAACAGGGGTACCGCGAAGAGAGCATCGAGAAAGTCGCCAAGGGTGTCGGCCAACAGGCACAGAAGACCGCCCAATCGCTGTTCCGCGTCCCACCGAAACTCGAACGCGTCCTCGACAGGGCGGACCGCGACAACCTGACGGTCAACGTCCGTCTCGAAGACAACAAAGGCGTCCTCGACAAACTGGCGAAGCGACTCATCTACGGCATCTTCCTCTCGTTCGGGTTCGTCTCGACGGTCATCGTCTACGCGTTAGACCCACAGAACCTCCTCGCCGTCGGCGCGGCGGGCGTCCCGACGGCGTTCGTCGCCGTCCTCCTGTGGCGGTCGTTCCGGAGTCGAAAAGGTATCCGGGCGACGCCACAGTTCACGAGGCAGAACCTTCGGCAGCGCCGCGAAGAGTAATCAAAGCTGAGAATCGGGCGCGTAATTTTATGCGCCCCCGTGGCGTTACCTCCGGCCATGACGGAGTGGCGTCCGGTGGTCGTGGGGGTGTGCCTCGCCGCGTGTACCGAGGCACTCGTCTTCTTCATGACGGGGCAGTTCACCCTCGTCGGCGGCGTCACCGGAAGCGCCCTCGCGGGCTATACAGTCGGCACCGACCCCGCCGACGGAGGCTGGCACGGGTTGATGACCGGTGTCGTCTGGGGGTGTGTCCTGATGCCCGTCGCGATTCTCCTCACGTTCCTCAACCGGACGCCGATTCTCTTTCCGTTCCAGTACCTCATCCCCATGTTCGAGTCACCCGGCGAACTCACGACGGCGATTATGCTGGCACTCTCGTTGCCGAACGTCGCGTCGGGAGCGCTCGGCAGTCTCGGACGGCGCGATGCGCAGGGAACGTGGTTCGACCCGTCGATGGCAGAGGTAGACGCCGTCGAGGACGCCTGACGACGAGTGCGTGAAGCGGTCGAGGTGACTCGGGAGACTGACCGACGAGAACGGCCTCTCGAGGTTCAGCGGGGCTACGTGAAAGATTCGCGTGCGAGAGCGGTTCCAAACCGTTTATACCCTCCATCCGATAACGAATGAGCATGGCGAAAGAGCAGAAGCAGGTGCGCGAGCTCCAAGAAGGCAGCTACGTCAACATGGAAGACAAGCCGTGCAAGATTTACGCCTACAGTACCGCGAAGCCCGGTAAGCACGGTAGCGCCAAGGCCCGCGTCGAGGCCCGTGGCGTCTTCGACGGCAAGAAGCGCTCGCTCTCCCAGCCCGTCGACGCGAAGGTGTGGGTCCCAATTATCGAGCGAAAGCAGGGACAGGTCGTCTCCGTCACTGGCGACGACGCCCAGATTATGGACCTCGAAACCTACCAGACGTTCACGATGCGTATCCCCGACGACGAGGACCTCAACCCCGAAGACGAAATCGAGTACCTCGAGTACGAAGGCCAGCGCAAAATCGTCTAAACGGGAGACACAGAGATGTTCCCCGGGGCAATCGCAGACCGCGAGGTCGCCGACTACGTACTGCTCGGTGCCCCACTCGACATCTCCACGTCCTTCCAACCAGGAACCCGTTTCGGACCGAATCGCATCCGCCGGTTCGCCGAGTCGTTCGACGACTACGACCGGCGGACCGACCAATTCTTCACCGAATTAGCTGTCCACGACGCGGGCGACGTCCGCGCGTGGGACGACGCTCCCGACTACATCGATTGGCTCTCCGGGAGCGTCACCGACGCCGTCTGGGACGACGCCGTTCCGGTCGTCCTCGGCGGTGAGCACACTGTCACCGCGGCGGGCGTCACGGGTATCGACCCAGACGTGTTCGTCTGTCTCGACGCCCACCTCGACCTGAGAGAAGAGTACGACGGCAACGAGTGGAGTCACGCGACGATTACGCGCCGAGTCCTCGACGAACTCGACGTGGACGAAGCGGTCATTCTCGGCGCACGAACCGGGTCCCCTGACGAGTGGGAACGCGCCGAGGCCGACGACGTGACCGTCGTCGCTCCCGAAGACGTGCCCGAGTGGGAACCAGAATTCGACGACGAGTCCGTCTACCTGAGCGTCGATATCGACGCCGCCGACCCGGCGTTCGCACCGGGAACGGGCACGAAAGAACCGTTCGGCCTCACCTCCCGCGAGATTCGAGACGTGGTCCGCGCAGTCGCACCGTATGCAGACGGATTCGACGTGGTCGAAGTGAACGACAGAGACGACGGACAGGCGGCGTCGCTCGCGGCGAAGGTGCTGCGGGAGTTCGTCTTCTCACACGCCGTCGCCCACGACTGACCACCATCGGGGCCGGCCACCGCCACATCGGATTCGACCACCACGTCTCGGTCGTCATCCCGCTTCTTACAAGTCATCGAGCCACAACTGACCTGTATGGACCTCTCCACCGTCGTCGCTCGATTCGACGAGACGCTCGCGACCGGCGAGTTCGCCGACGTAGACGCCAGCGCGAACGGCCTGCAAGTTGGACCGGACGAGATGTCAGTCGAGACGGTCGCCTTCGCCGTCGACGCCGCCGAAGCGACCATCGAGGCCGCCGTCGAGGCTGGCGCAGACCTCCTCGTCACACACCACGGACTCGTCTGGGGCGGCCTCGACCGCGTAACTGGGCGTGACTTCTCCCGCATCGAACCACTCATCCGTGAAGACGTGGCGCTCTACGTGTCGCACCTGCCACTCGACGGACACCAAGAACTGGGCAACGCCGCCGGCCTCGCGGACCATCTCGGCCTCGTGGACCGCGACCCATTCGGGTCGCTCGGACCGGTCCACATCGGGCAGGCGGGGTCGTTCGAGTCGCCGAAGACGACCGACGAGGTCCGCGACGCACTCGACGAACTGGACGGGAACGAGGAAACGCAGGTCTTCGACTTCGGTCCCGACGAGATTTCGGACGTCGCCATCGTCACCGGGTCGGGCGTCGATTGGCTAGACGAGGCTATCGAGTCCGGTGCGGACGCACTCGTCACGGGCGAAGGCAAACAGAAGGTGTACCACGAGGCGCGTGAGGCGGGCATCACCGTCTTCCTCGCCGGACACTACGCGACGGAGACGTTCGGCGTTCGCAGTCTCGCCGAGCGTGCCCGAAAGATGGGGCTGGAAGCGGTGTACATCAGTCACCCGACCGGGTTGTAGGACGGTCGTCACCCCGTCGTCTCGTCTGGCAATCCCCCGCATAGCCTCGCCGGACCGGGGCGTTCAAACGCTCGGACGTCGCACTCCCTCGCATGAGCGACCACGACGACGCCCACGATGGGGGGCACGAGGACGACGCCCACGACCACGACGGCGGGTACGAGATGCCAGAGCGCGAGGAATTCAGTCACGACCCACTCGGCCACGCTGAAGTCCACGCCGGCATGACCGTCGGCGAACTCGTCGAACAGTACGGCCACGCCGGCATCGGTGCGGCGGACGTCCACGAAGCGGCCGACATCTACGCCGAGATGCTCGCCGACGAGGACTGCACGGTTTTCATGTCGCTCGCGGGCGCGATGGTTCCGACCGGGATGCGGAAAATCGTCTCCGACCTCATCCGCGACGGCTACGTGGACGCACTGGTGACGACGGGCGCGAACCTGACGCACGACGCTATCGAGGCAATCGGCGGCAAACACCACCACGGGGCCGAACATCACGACCAGAAGACCCCGCGCGAACACGACGAGACGCTCCGCGACGAGGAAGTCGACCGCATCTACAACGTCTACCTCCCACAGGAACACTTCGCCCTGTTCGAGTCGCACCTGCGCGAAGAGGTGTTCCCGGCACTCGAAGCAGAGGGTGTCGTCAGCATCGAACGCCTCTGCCGCGAACTCGGCCGGGCCAACAGCGAGGTGAACGAAGAGAAGGGTATCGAAGAGGACGCGGGTGTCGCCGCCGCGGCCTACGAGTCCGACGTGCCCATCTACTGTCCCGCAGTGCAGGACTCCGTCCTCGGTCTGCAAGCGTGGATGTACTCGCAGACGTCGTCGTTCTCGCTGGACGCACTCTCGGACATGACGCCGCTCACGGACCTCGCGTACGACGCCGACAAAGCAGGGTGCCTCCTCGTCGGCGGCGGCGTCCCGAAGAACTTCACGCTCCAGACGATGCTCGTCACGCCCGGTGCGTACGACTACGGCGTCCAGATTACGATGGACCCCGCGGCGACCGGCGGCCTCTCCGGTGCGACGCTCGACGAGGCGCGTTCGTGGGGCAAGTTGGAGAAAGACGCCAGGAACGCGACGGTCCTCGGCGACGCGACCATCATGCTCCCGTTGCTCGTGGCGGCGGCGCGAGACCGTCTCGACTGAACTGAACGAGTCACTCCCGTCCCCAACCTGACGGTCGTGGGATACCTTTTTGGACGAATAGTACCCTTCAACGTGAAGACATGGCACAGGAGGGCGCGCGGGGAGTTCGAGTCTGTCTCGATATCTGGCATCCGGACTGTTGGACACTGGAAGTCACCGACGAGACAGACGCAGGACTCCTCGGCCACGGCGTCCACGAGATAGACGGTCTCGCGAACGGCCGGTTCACGGCCTACGCGGACACGGTGTCCGAACTCGACGAACTGGTCGAGACGATTCGGGCGTCCGACCTGACGGAGTCGGTGTGGGAGACGGACGAACACGACGGCGACACCACTGTTCCGGGCCGTGCCTCCCGCGGTATCGTCGTCCGCTACAACCTCTCGAACTCTATCAACGACGCACTCGTCTCGCGGGGGTTCATCCCCGACGAACCGGTGCGGATGCAGGGCGGCCGTGAACGGTGGACCGTCATCGTCCACGAGACGCGCCAGACCGTCCACGAACGTCTCGAAGAAGTCCGCGACGAGATGGACGCGGACGTCGACGTCGAACTCATCACCGCACCGGACAGTGGGAGTGGCATCTTCCGGATGGACACGCTCTCGGACCGCCAGCGAGAGGTGTACGAGTTGGCCCGCCGCCGCGACTACTACACGTGGCCGCGCGAAGTGAGTGCCGCGGAGTTGGCCGACGAGTTGGACATCTCGAAGGCGACGCTCCTCGAACACCTCAGAAAGGCAGAGTCGAAGCTTCTCGGCGACGATTGAGACGCGTCCCTCTCATGAGAGGCAGGGGTCTTTTACCGAACAATCGTTCCATGTCATAGCATGTCATCGATAGACGTGAACGACGGACGGAGTCTGTCCCGCGACATCGGACTGTTCGGAGCGATAAGTACCGTGGTGGCGGGAACTCTCGGCGCAGGGTTGTTCGTCACGCTCGGCACCGCAAGTTCGACGACCGGACCGAGCGTGATTCTCGTCGTCATCCTCTCTGGGTTGTTGGCGATGAGCATCGCGCTCAACTACGGGTGGATGGCGACCATCTTCCCCGCGGCGGCCGGGTCGTACGCCTACGTCTCTCGGACGTTCGAGAGTCGCCTGCCCGGGTTCGTGGTCACGTGGTCGAAGTGGTTGGGATACATGGCCGCTGACGCCGTCCTCGCCATCGGGTTCGGCAGTTACTTGCAGGTGTTCTACCCCGCCGTCGACCCCGCGTTGGCCGGATTCGGACTGTTGACGGTCCTCTTCCTCGTCAACCTCGTCGGGTCGAAGAGTTACAGCGTCTCGCAGAACGCCATCTTCGGCTTCCTCATCCTGTCGATACTCGTCCTCGTGCTTCCGGGGGCGCTCAACATCGACGCCGCGAACTATCAACCGTTCTTCACCGGCGGCTTCGACGGCTTCGTCGCCGCCGCCGTCCCGTTGTTCTACGCCTACATCGGCATCGCCGTCGCCGGCCAGATGGGCGCAGAAGTGAAGAACCCCTCGCGCAACCTGCCACTCGCCATGGCTGGCGGGACGGCTATCCTCATCCTGCTGTACGTGTTCACTGCCGCCGTCATCTATGGCGTCGTCGGCGACTATACCGTCCTCGCCAATTCGGCGCGTCCACTCTCGACGGCAGCGGAAGTGTTCCTCGGCGACGTCGGGACGACTATCGTCGCCATCGGTGGCCTGCTGGCGACTGCCTCGTCGGTTCACGCGGTCATGGCCGCCGGCATCAAGATGCCGTACTCGTGGGCGTGGGACGAAGTGTTCCCGAAGAAATTCTCGGCCGTCTCCGACCGCTTCGGGACGCCGCACTGGTCGCTCTTGACGCTCTACGTCGTCGCCTCCGGTCTCACGTTCTGGAGTACCGGTCTGAGTCAGGCCATCGCCATCGCGACGTTCAGTTACCTCATCGCCTATGCAGCGGTGTCGATAACGGTCCTCTACATCCTCTACACCGACTCGACGCTCGGCGAAGAAGCAGGATTCTCGCGTCCGGCGCTCCTCACTATCACCGGTCTGGTCGGGTCGCTCGGTGCCGTCGGCCTCCTGACCGAGGCGTACAAAGGGTCGCTGTCGGTGTACGTCCCGTGGGTCGCCCTCGGCCTCGTCATCTTCGGCGCGTACTGGTACCGCGGCCAGCAGAACGACCACGACGTGGAGGCCATCCTCGGCACGCTTCCGGGCGTGCCATCCGACGAGTACAACCCCTCTGTTCGGAGTGTGAGCGATGACTGAGGAACTCGACACTTCTGGGGAGGATGGTCGCGTATCGGGCGACGCCCCACGCGTCGACCCGGACGAAACCATCGACCTCCTGCAAGACCTCGTGCAGATTCCGAGTCCGTACTTCGAGGAAGACGAGATAGCCGAGTTCGTCTACGAGTGGCTAGACGCCCGCGGACACGACCCGGAGTACCACCACGTGAGCGAACCAGACATCACCGAGTACGAAGGCGACAACGTCGTCGCCCGGTTGGAAGGGTCTGACCCGGACGCGCCGACACTCCTGCTCAACGCCCACATGGACACGGTCCTCCTCGTCGAAGACTGGGAGGAAGACCCCACGTCGGGTCGCATCGAAGACGGCAAACTGTACGGACAGGGTGCGTGCGACATGAAAGGCGGCCTCGCGGCCGTCATGATGGCGTTCGACGCACTCGCGGAGTACGACCTCGCCGGCGACGTGCTTCTCACGGCCGTCGTGGACGAAGAAGGACCGTACGGCCTCGGGACCGACCGCCTCATCAGAGACGGCATCGTCGACGACTGCGACGCGGCAATCGTCACCGAACCCGGTCCAATTCTCGCGCAAGAGGACATCGAGAATCCGGCGCTCTTACTCGGCGCTCGTGGGCGGTACTTCTACGACATCGAAGTCCGCGGAAAGGCCGCTCACGGGTCGAAACCCCACACCGGTATCAACGCCGTCGTCGAGGCCGGGAAACTCGCCGCAGCACTGGACGACCTCGAAGTCGGGTCCCATCCGAAACTCGGCGACGGGTCGGTCTGCCCGCTGAAGATAGAAGGCGGGAGTCAGACGCTCTCGGTGCCGGAGCGGGCACGCCTCATGGTCGACCGCCACGTGGTCGTCGGCGAGACGCTCGAAGACGCCCGCGCCGACGCAGAACGCGTCGTCGACGAACTCGGCCTAGAGAGCGACGTAGACGTTGGCTTCCGCGAGGCCCCCGAAGACGACATCCTCTACGGTCCGTACGTCACGGACGAGGACCACCCACTCGTCACGGCCCTCACCGACTCGACCCGCGCCGTCTCGGGGACCGACCCGGACTACGGCTACTTCTCCAGCGTGGGCGACTTCAACTACCTCGGTGACAGGGCAGGCCTCCCGACAGTCATCGTCGGCCCGGACGGCGAGAACATCCACGGGGCCGGCGAGTTCGTCTACACCGACGAAGTGGTGGAAGTCGCGGACATCGTCGCCGACGCCGCCGTTCGACTGCTCGACTGAGAACCTCGCTGTCGCTTCGTGCCGTCTGCTCTTCTGCTGTCGATTCGTACCCACTATCTTCCCGCTCGTTGGTCGCTGTTCTCACCGCCGAGAACTGGGAGAAAACAGCTAACAATGCCGAAGTGACAACCTCGAACCGAATGAGAGACCGGTCGCTCGGGGCAGTCATCGCAGACCGTTCCGACGTCGAACTCGCCGCCATCTTCGAGCGCATTTGGGAGTCCCGCGGGTACGAGACGCACGTCACCTTTCATGGTACGGACGTTCACGTCGAAGCAGAGGGAGAGACGACCGAAGGCGCACACAGAGCGGTCCGCATCTGGATTTCGACGACGAAGCGCGTCACCGCAGACAAGACCAGCGCGTTCGTTCGGAACTGCGACCACGCCGGAGAGGAACCCTACGTGGCGGCCATCGGTCGTGGCCGACTCGAAGACGACGCACACCGACCCGGACTGGTCGAACTCGATGCCCCCACTATCGCCGTCGAAGTCCGCGAGGCGGGTATCGAGTCGTTCGTCCGTGACATGGCCGCTTCGACCGACCGACCGCAGACGAACTGGTTGGGCGACCCAATCGAAGATGGCGACGAGTCCGGTGAGGAAGAAGCGTCGAACGCCGATACATCCGACGAAGACGACGACGCTATCTCCCGGCGAGAAGCCCTGAAGAAGGCGAGTCAGTACGTCGTTGGCGGCTTCGTCACGTACCTCGTCGTCGAACGCATCTCCGACCTCGTCCAACAGTCGCCGGCAGTCCGTGCGGCAATCGCACGTCGCGTCGCGTGGGTCGACTCCCGACTTCCTGATATCGAACTGCCGTCTGTCGAGTGGTCGCTCCCGGAACCACAACCACTCTACGAAGACGGTCCGCAGTCCAACACCACGACGACGGCGAGCACTCTCGACGACGCGTCGGTGATTCCGTACGGAGACCTCCGGACGGACCCAGACTCGTACACTGGCACGTCTGTGACCTACGCAGGCCGCGTCTCCGAGACGCTCGAGCGCAAGGGCACACGCCTCGCCACCGTCACCGTCGAAAACGACGCCGGGAAACCACGTGGTGACGTCGTCATCCGGTGGCCCACGGGACAGTTCTTCGACAACGACGTCAGTTTCCGACTGCTCGAAGGCGAGCGCGTTCGGTTCTGGGGCGTCGTCGCCGGCGAAGGCTCAATTTCTGGTGGCGTGACCTACCCACGAATCGACGTGTCGGTACTGGAGGAGGCGTGAGTCAGGTGTCGGTTCGAGACCGATGGTGATTACTCGGATGCAGGGCGATTTTCAGGTGGCCGATGACGACGGCACCGTTCCGAACCGAACTAGGCACTCGGTGATGCGGAGCCCTATGAGTGCCGAGGCCGAACTCTTACCGACTCTTCATTTCTCTCGCTCATCGCAGAACAATAGAATGCAGACATCAACGCTCAACGTGAATGCCGAGGTCTGCATCTCCTATAGGATTTGGAGGTGCACATTCTTCCTAAGAATGCCGCATAGAGCTTTTAATAATATCTCGATATAATTTTCCAGACCTACCGTAATCTAGGATACCCAATTAGAAATATTATCCCAGTCAGCAGCCATCAACAGCAGAAAAGCACCTACAGGTCCAAGCGACAAAACCAGGCTTCCAATCCAGAAACGGAAATCAGTATATTGAACGATTTGGGTATAACTAATCACCATCGCGGGGAAGACGAACAAGATGTACCCGGCATAGGGTAGGTACTGTTCTCCGATTCGTTCAATGAATATCCGTCGTGATGCAGCAGCTTCACGACTAGCAGCCGCATTCTCCTTCTCCTTTCCAGCCCGTTCCCGTTCCGCCGTTGCACGCTCATACTCCGCCAACGCGTTGGCCGCCTCCTTTACCCGGTTAACTTCCTCGTCAGAAAGATCAAACAAGCGGTCATCAGAAAGCTGTAACGCTGATTCGGCTGGTTCAGACCCTAACTCCAAAGGAGGCGATTTTTCTCTACTGTCATCGTTTGGGAGAGTCATTGAGTGCCCAACTGAACTGAAACCCAGAGATCACTATTTATGCGTTTTTCTGTTTGTATGAGCCCTACCCTCGGACTTTAGACTCAAGCGGGTTAGAAGGTCGATCAACTCTCTCTTCTATTAATCGTTTTACTTCGTCCCCAAGGCCATACAACTCGTAGACCGCGCCATTCAGCTCTTTTTCTAAGGAAATAGCTTCTTCAGCCAACTCATTGACAGCCAGTTCTGCATCATGATAAGATTTCATTAGGTTGGAAAGTTCCTCTGCAGATACAGGGACCTCCAGCTTCCGAAGTTCCCCTACTGTTCCCACGTCCAATGCATTGAGAAGCCGGACAAATGCAGCGGCACAATTCTCCCCGATAAACTCGATACTGTCCTGAACGTTGAGTCGTACCGTCACCCCATCATGTGATGGGCTCACATCCGCATCATCGTTATCGAAATCCATCTGCATTATATACTCCGTATACGAAAGAGACTCAGTATCTACATCTTCGAGCAACGACTCTGGATGCTCTCTTATTTTTTGAGCGCGTCGATACTTCATAGTCGTCTCTTTGAGCTTCTTTGCTGTGTCGATCACAAGTTCTGTCTGCTCAGATTCATTCTCTTCAGGATTAGGGATGGGTACTGCCAGCAAGTAGTCCCGCTGGTAACGCATGTAATTGTTGCTGTACTTCGGGGCCGACCGACGCATGTAGAACTGGACTGCATTACTGTTGAAGATCCCAGTAAGATAATCGCCGTCCAGAGAGTCTGCCCAGAGGCAGTATGCAGTGTTCAAAGCAGTCACTTCCTCGCTGTCATCTAACCAGAAGTTGCTATAGTAGCAAATGTCTGGAGAGACCACCTTCTTACGATCGAAAGTACCAGGACGATGACGTGCAAGTTGGTACCAATTTTTTCCTTGCTGGACAGCATATCGGTTCTGCAATTCCTCTCGGTTCGATTCCAGATATGCCTTCACTCTCGGGTACTCATCGAGATCCAGGTCAGGAGTTGTGTAGATTAAGTATTCATCCTCGATCTCGGTATGCCAGCGGTGGATGTCTTCACCAGTCACTAAAGGCTTGACAATTTCTTCTTCCATATCCCACTCTTCCACTGTTGCTGAATCAATCACAAACACGTCATTCGCTCCAGTCTGGGCACCGTTCATCGCTTGAGCCCCGGCGAAACTACCGAATTCATCACCGCCAGCCTCTATCGCTCGCATTGCCTTCCCCTCATCTGCTGGAACGAACCGCCAGTCACCGTCACTCAACATCAGTGATTCTACAGGGAAGACATCTAGAGGAACTGTGTTGGCCTCTACATCGGACGCGACATTCCCTAGCCGCTCCAGTACCAGTTCTTCGCTCGGCGGTTCACCGCCTGGTGTTTCAGGTAGGCAAGATCGGATAATGTCAGCTATCCGGCTGCCCCCGTTCGCACTGGACTTCTCATCTCCTGTTGCCCCATTCAATGCGGTTTGGGTGATCTCTGGAAGCGATTCTCGGACAGTAGCATAGGTGAATGCATACTGATCTGGTTTGAACTCTTCTGGGGACCGAGCTCGCTCCTCCTTATTAATTCGCTGTCCTACGAGAATTATTGGGTAACTTTGAACCGTGGGAAATACAGATATATCTCCAAAATTAATCAGCTCTTCGACTTTGTAATTCTGGATGATGTAGTCCCGAATCTTCTCACCGTATCGATTACGAATGAATTTGTTCGAAGTTATGAAGCCAAGTTCTCCACCCTCGGCAAGCCAGTCACCTGCACGCTCGATGAACAAGATGTAGAGGTCGTAATTGTAGTGGGCTGAATGAAATTCGTCGTAATCATCACGCGCAGGTCCTTTTGGAATGTTTTGAATTCGGACGTATGGAGGATTGCCGACAACAAACCCGTAGTCCTTTCGGGTTTTCATCTCATTTGCTTGTCGTCTTTCCTCCCGATACCGGCGTTGAACTGCACTGCTATGAAGAGCAGTCAAACTTTCTTGGTTCTCTCGTCGAAGCGAATCCGTTTGGTAGATATGGAACCGATCCAAGGTATATTCTGGATCTTCTTCCTTGACTTCGCGGTAGAGATCAATGACTTGGAACAGTAGGTTCATTTCCGCAATGTGAGTAGCGAATGGATTCAAGTCGAATCCGTGGAGCCGTTCACGTACAATCTCAATCGCGTCTCGTGGTGGGACTCCTTTCTGATCCAGTCTGTCTAACAACCGTTTGGCCGCACGAACGAGGAAGGTCCCACTCCCACATGCCGGGTCGAGTAAGTCATACTCTTCCTTCTCTAACTGCTTGTCTGAAGTGTATCCGACACTGTCGAGAATCAGGTCAACAACAGCAGTTGGTGTGTAGAACTCGCCCAGAGCTTTGCGTTCCTCCGGAGGTAAGTGTTCTTGGTAGAGGTGACCCAGAACGTCTCTGTCGACATCACTGAAATCGAAATGGTTGAGATGCCAAAGAGTTCTTTGGATTACATTATCGAGGTCTGGATCATCACGGAGTTCCCAGTCGAAGATGCGTCGCGTGTAAAGATGGTCGTATATCTCGCCGAGTTCTTCTGAGGCGAGTTCGAACAAATCAACGTAGTTTCGGCTAACGTAGCGTGTGTAATCATTCCAAAAGGCGAAGTAATCGTCTACTCCACCATTGCTGATCATCCGGTTTGTGAGATCTTTGTCCTCAGCAATTCGGATTAGCAGGATTTTATTGAGCTGGACGTAGACACTCTCTCGGCAGAATACCTCCTTGTTTTCGTCGTAGTCTGTGTCTTGACGGTTGCTCAGTCGGACCCAGGTTTCGTAGTCGCTATTGAACTGCTCGTAAATCTCGTATTCGTCCCTGAGATCTGCAAGTTGGCTTTCCAAATCTGCGATTTCGGAGTCGTCGTGTCCGCTGTCTTTCAACCGTTTGATTTGGGCTTCTAGGTCTTGTCGTTCACGCTCAAATTCTTGGTACCGTTCCTCGTAGTGATCAAAGGCTGCCAGGGTATAGGGTATAAAGTAGTCTTCTAGGCAGGTAGCGAGCGTTTGTAGAAGATTGTCGAATCCTTCGTCAGTATCTACATCTTGACGGTTGACGATGTCGAATTCGCTATACCGGTCTTCATGGGTGATCTCAGACTTTCGCAGACGCTTGAGTTGCAGAATCGCTTGCCGTTCGTCAAGAGTGAGTTCGTTGGCAATCGCTTGCCCACTGGCTCTGTTAGCGATTCCTTCGAAGGGTACTTCTGCGATTTTCCGTGCGGAGATACCGTAGTGTGTGATAGCGTCAGGGTGAGATTTGGGACAGCGTTCATAGAGTAGAAGATTGTCGATGTTCGTGCTAACAAGGAAGCGGACGTAAGGCGTTCCAGAGGCATATCGGAAGACCTGTTCAATGCCTTCCTCGACCTCAACATCTCGGCGTTTGCCTTCGACGATGATTACCGGATTGCGGTCTTCGTCAAAGAATCGGATGTCATTCCATTCGTCTTCTTGTTCGTAATCAGCTTTTGAAAAGTCGAGGATGTTAACGAAAAGGTGGTCAATGAGCCGTGGCATCAAGTCGTGTTCGGCTCGTTCTCCGGTTTGAATCTCCGCATACAAATCCAAGTACTCGCCAATAACGCTATCAGTGAACTCATCAGAAGAGATCGCTTCAGGAGTATTAGAATCTGCCATATATTGTGTTAGGGAGTAAGTGCGTTGGGCCGCCTATGTAAGTATCGGACGTACTGGACCGGTTTATTAGTGTTCATATTTGATTGTTTGAAACAGCTGTACAAATCGATCGAGACTGTCGGTGCTTACTTGACCATCCCTGATTCGATGCCCGAGTGTTTGTGCAACTTTCAATTTTGAAAAGTCGTGCTCGATCTGATTCTCGACCAGTTTTTTAGCAATATTTGCCAAGTTTTCTCCCTCGTACAGCTCATCTTCAATATACCAGCCCTCCGACTCATCCTCTACCCTGATTGTGGTGAATTCATCAAAGCTACTGTATCGGTCATTGACTGCATGTAGATATTCGTCAGGTGGGAACATATCTTCGAATTCCACATTCCGGTCATCATCTTCTTCTCTCTCATCCAGCATTTGGATGCAGTCTTCAAGTTCTGGATTATCCCTTACCAGCTCATCTTTCATTTCTTCACCAGGCTCATCATTATCGAGAAGAATCACAAATGGAATGTCCTCCTCAACGGCCCATTTACTAAATTTTTCTGAGTTGCCAACCCCTGCCATTTGAAGCACGCGGTAACCGTCTAGCGAAAGTCCTTCCAAATCATTCTCTCTGAAATACTCTGAAATTGCTGGAATAAGATAATACTCTGTTGGCCCTTCCGCAAGAATTCGCCCAGAGGCTCCGAATAAATCCAGTCCCACAGACAAACCAAGAGCTTCAGATACCGGACGAATAGACCCTTCTTCCGCATCCATTATTCTATTTTTAATCGTTCCTGATCCTTGATCAATCACTCTGGTCCCGGCTGGGTTCTGTAGGTTGATCATGAAAGGAGAATGAGTGGTGTAGATTACAGTGCTGGATTCAGCAAAGTCGCTCGAGATTGTTTCAAGCATCTCTCCCTTCTGGATCGGGTGAAAATATACCCCTGGATCATCAAGAAGCACGAGTGCAGAACCATTTTCTGGTTTCCGTGAAATGACATCCAGATATAAGGTCAAGAATCGATGGAATCCATCACTCCGGTCAGAAGGGTGATCTCGAGGACTACGAGCTCTTTCTCCATCGTGTGTCTGAAAATCAGATACCCGAATTTCTATTTCAGTCAGATCATCTTCAGAGAAGTTTGGCACGATGTCGATTCTTACAGACTTTTGACTCCAAGCATCATTTATCGCGTATTCAAGGTCTCGACTTAGATTATTGAGTTTACGCTCAATCTCTCCAGTAGCTGAATCGGTCCAGTTGACATCTATTGAATTTACAAGGTTGTATAATACCGGCTTTCCTACCCCACCGTCCTCAATCTCTGATCTTGAGATTGAGTCCGAAATTTTTCTAGTTGTCTCCTCAAAAATTACTGGGGGAAAGTCATCTCGGACATCAGCTGAACAAATACTAGCTTCTTCCGCGTCACTTAGCAATTCTTGAAGTACCTGCCCGATTTCTTCTAGCTCAGGATAATCAACATCAGAGATACTGCTATCGATCTCTCTGAAGATACCAACAGTATCCCTAACATACTCTGATTCAAGCAATACAAAATCCATCAATGCTTCTTTAGCTTCAGTATCGTTTCGGGCGGCTGGATTATTTGGAATCTCTACACCAGCTGAGTGTAATTTTTTCCGGAGAAGGTTCCGTGCTACACCTGCTTCGAAGATCTCCGGAGGTGAACTTGTTTCAGCTCGTTTATAGAATACTTCCCTGGAGCCATCGGCGAATTTCGTTAAGTAAGTCGTTTCAATACCACTACCACGAGGCAATTTTCGCTCTGTCTTATCCCCTGCTTCGATCAACAATTCTGCAGTAACCACCGGAACCAGTTCCCCTGACCCATCAAATTCAGCGACACCTCGTTCATTGAGTTTGGAATCAGGAACTCTATCATCATTACCCAGATAAGAAATCGCATTTAAAATCGAAGTCTTCCCAGCTTCATTCCGACCGATAATGGTCGTAGGATTGGGTTCTAATTCAATCCACCCAGATCCTTTTATCGCTTTGAAGTTTTCCACAAAGATACGACGAATTTGCACTACTGTCACTGGAGTCTTTCTGATACATATTTCTTTACCATCTATCACTTAGCCAGAATGCAGATACAGATTCGTTGGAAGGATAGCGTTTCTGCTTCTGTAGCCGGCGTTCTCAGCTTCTTGGATCCATTGTTTTTGGTTGTCTACCTTGTAGTAGATGACGACTCTGCCGGAGTCGTCGGCTAGACTTTGCTTGTCTCTCCATCCTCTGTCAGTCATCTCGAGATGCCTTCATGCGTCTGGTGCGTGGTGGTTCCATTACCCACCAGATTTCATATATCTATGAATTGTGTCGAATTTCTTGAATTCTGAGGCCGAACTCTCACCGAGCCTCCATTTCTCTCATTCTAATCTCCGGTACGATGATTTACCCGGCCAACATTCTGTCCGCCACATAGTGAGATAGGAAGTCGACCCCGAGGAAGAACCCTATGTTCTCGGAACGCTTGTTGCCTACGGAACACCCATGATGTTTGTTGAGCCCCGCATTGATCCTGAAAGTCTTGAACTGAATATCAGTATTGCAGTGACCAAGAAACGAGCCGTAGTCTAATCCTGCTCATCTAATGACAGCCCCTCTGCAGAGTCCTCTGCGAATATAATGGGATGCTCAATCGATTGCTCATACTGCTTACGCCGCTCTAACTGCTCCATGTATTTTTCCTTCACCTGGTCAAAGGCTGAAGGAACCACATTTGCATTGCGGAAGTACGTCGCAAATAGACTGTACCACACCATCGCAAAAACAGGATTCTCTGCTTCCTCGAGTACCTCACCGCCCTCTAAAGCAATCTCATGGATCAACCCCGAATCAAGCAACAGGTCGTAGTGAAGGTTGTCAAACGCCTCACGGCCTAGGTTCATCGCTTGGTCCCGCAACTCATAGAAGTCAAGGCTGCTATTCAAACTATTCTCAAACTCAGTTCCAATAGATTCAGCATACTGCTCTATAAGCTGATCAAACTCCTCACCAAGTTCACTTGCCTTGAGAATGGATTTGATACGCTGTTTTAATTGAGAGAGAATCTCTTTGCTGATCCCATATGTGCTGAGAACATTGATCATCAACTCCCGATGGGCTTTACTTTGATACGGCTCCTCAAGAAAGAGAAATCGCAGGATGTGCCCCCGTAGTTTCCGCAGACGATGAAGATGGGCGTCGGCCAATTCAACATCGTTGAAGACCTGTGATTCCTCAGGGAGATCATCCAGGCTCCCTTCAATTTGGATCTCCGAGAGTTCCATCGGTTCATCTCCAAGCTGGCTCAATGCCCATTCACATACCCGAACAACCAGTTCTGCTTGTTGCTGGTTCTCAACCGTATCGAACACCCATTCCCGGAACAGGGGAAGTTCCTGCTCCCAGGCAGAGAAAATGTTTCCTGGGAGAAGGCAGACTCCCGCATAAAGCATGACAAGGCCACGGTGTGGGTAGGTGAGATCAATGCAGTCGAGTTCTTCTCGAAACGCTTCTGACCCAGCATTTTCCCCATGAACCTGATCTAAGTGGTACCGTGCATAGAACCAGTGCGGAAGTGAGTTCACCCACTTCTCGTCACGCTCTTGCGCCAGCATATCAGTCACCTCTTGGAGGTGGTACTGGAAGGCTCCGCGGTGGACGTCGTCTGCGTCACGGTTTTTTCGGACAAGGAAGGTGCGGAAGCGTTCGTGGATTTTGTAGATTTTATCACCGTCATCAGTCCGGTTTACCTGTTGGACGATTACTCGTCGATCCAATTCTCGGAGTTTCTGGTCGATTTCGAGAGCATCCCATTCCTCAAACAGTCCAGCACAGAGTTTTTCGCTTAATTCCGGGAGAGGTGCGAATTGGCGCAGAAATTTCACCGTATCTCGGGGGAGAGCTTCCAAGTATCGTTCTTCGATAGTATCCAGTACTGCATATTCAGGGAGATCGAAGTCTGTTTCATCCTCAGAGGACTCGGTGAGTAAACTGAGATAGAGTGGGTGGCCTTCAACTACAGAGTGAACATCACGAACAGTATCCTCCGGAAGATTCCCAAACTCTTCTTGGAGGAACACTCGGGTCTCACCAAGTGTGTATAGGTTTAGGTGGATATCCTCGAGCTCATGGCCACCAGGCATCCGAATTTGCCCGAGGGTGATGAGCTGGACACCCTGACCTAGGCTAGAGGAAAGTTCGCCGATAATGTCCCGGACAACTTGCTCATCGTCGGCGATTTTGTGGATATCATCAATGCAGAGGAGGAGCGGGTCGTTCGACCAATTTGCAGTTAGATCCTCTAGTTTGTATAGGTCGCGGACACGGTCATCCACTGTTCCACCGCCACTAATGGGTCCGGCACCAGCAGAAGCGCTGATAAGTTGGTTTGGTTTTGTATCTCGTTCTGGTGCTGCTCTACGGGCGAGATGAAGGAGATCGCGTTCAAGACTGTTGTGATCGTGGTGTGCGCGGACAGTCGTTGATTTGACCGTATACTGACTGGGTATCTCTTCGGTCAGATTGTTGAGGAACTCTGTTTTCCCAATCCCTGGCTGCCCAGAGATATGAAGGTCCTTTCCGTCGTCTACAATTTTGCTGTATGCCCGTTGTAGCGTTTCTGTTCGGACCTTTACCATTGTTCGATTTAACAAAGGTTCGTGTGGGACATATCTGTTATGATGACAGTACAGATATTTGACCATCGTTCGTAGTAGCTGTTACTTGCCTCACTCAGCAGTTGTCAAACAGAAAGCGAGGCAATCGTTCTAACTTCCTCTACATCGAAACAAGAGTGGTCACCATATTCATATGGTCTGCTTGAAGTGATAGATGTATGTCTGAATGGCGGGACACGATCCGCGCTGAAATCACGCGGTACTGCGATCAACATGATACGCAGGAATTTGATCTACAAGACCTACTGGCGTTCTCCGAATCGACTCTTCGAGAAAAATTTCCAGATAATAATACGTGGGAGGCAACTACTCGGCGAACTCTCCAAGAGCTCCGAGATGCTGGTGAATTAGATGCGAAAGGAAATGGCCGATATCGGGTTGAGAATTTGAGCGCTCCCTCCAGTAACAACTCATCAGAAAGCCTCCCTATCCCTCATTCTTCTCTCAACATGAAGGCCCAGTATGCACTTACCCACTTCCTGGAGGCAAAGTCAGAGGAAGATTGGGATCATCCTGTCGTTTCTCTAATTAACTCCGAACTCCCTGGGGAATTTCAATCTAAACTAAAACACGATGCTGCAACTACCTATGGAATCGAGCCTGAGCATCTGAACGTACGTGGGTCAAGCGGTACAGGGAGAATGGCGAATATCCCTTGGATTGGAGTTTTCGATCAACGAGTTGCGGAAGGGCCACAAGATGGCCTCTATGTTGTCTATTTGTTTGACACGGTCGAGGATCGGCTCTTTCTGACTCTCAACCAGGGGATGACTCAGCTCAAGGACAATTATGGCCTTGGGGCAACGAAAGAGGTCCTCTCAAAGCGTGCTGAGATACTCCGAACTCGGATCGACCTCGACCGATTCGAGATGGAAAGTATCGAACTCCCAAGCCAATTGCTGACTGGGCGAAACAAGTACTACGGCGATTCAACGATCTGCTACCGTTCCTATGACGCTAGTCAATTCCCTAGTGAAAATGACCTTGTGATCGATTTGTGCGAGCTTGTTGCTTCATACCAGGAAATCGTTGAAAGCGGCTTTTACCAGTCACTCCTGGATTCATTCGACGAAGAGAATGTAGTCCAACGCAGGCCAGGCTCATCTGGTCTCACTGAGGAGACTAGTGACTCTTCTGAATTAGAAAGTTCTGAGGACATGAGACAAGACACAAGCCCAGACCCATCAATTTGGATCGAGAAGACACAGGTTGCAAATCGCCCGTACAAACAAAAAGGAGAATTCAAACTCGGGAAGGCGATCATGTCCCCCAGTCGAGACAAAGGGGGACAGAAGCGCTACGAAGCGATGCGCGAAGCCGAAGCTGGAGATATCGTTCTCCATCTCCTTCAGGATCAACACCAAATTGTTGGAATATCGGTGATTGATTCAGCGCTCCAAGAAGACTTTGAGGGGCCGCCGGATGATCGATGGACCGAAGAACAACAGGTGCAAGGTGGATACCTCCGTTGGCTCAAAGACTACCAAGGAATTGAGCCACATATCCATGTATACAAACAGATCCTAGAGAACCCTGAGTATCAAGACCGTCTGCGCGAGATCAGAGAAGAGAGCGGGAAAATATTCTACAGCAAACGACTTTCACTCAACCAAGGTCACTATTTCACGCAGTGTCCAGATGAGCTGGTTAAGATCTTTGTTGAGGAGTCGCCCCATCTCGCAAATTTACTCGAAGAGAGAGGATACGATCTAAACGGGGATATTCAACTCCCGCCAGCCGACCAGTATGACGGGATAAAGGAAGCAACGAAGGACATTCGTGCACGTATCGATCAGGTCGAAGGTGCTCAAAACTGGTTAAACGAGAGACTCGCAGAGACAATTGTTCGTGATTGGACCGAAGCACTTCGTCGTAGCGATCTTATTGATGCTGTCGTTACCGCGACAGACTCGGTCAAGTGTGAACAGATCGTGGATGTCTACGAAGATCACCGAATTCAACTCAAGGAATTAGCAGACGAGATTGGATCTGGGACGATCAAAAATTCGAGTTTGAATCAGGGAGAGGTACTGTTCGTTGTCCTATTGCGTGATCTCCAGAGCGAGGTAGAGATCACTCCGAACATGAATCACGTGAAGTTCAAAGCTCTACTACAGGGTCGACATAGGGGAGATGGTGGTGATATCCTCACTCCACCAGACCGGCAACCGTCAGATACCGACACAATTGAGCGCCAATTAGAGCAAGCTCAACAACTCGTCTTCTACGGACCGCCGGGAACCGGGAAAACGTATACTGCACGTCAGTTCGCTCACTGGTGGCTTAATCAGCAATCAGATCACACACCGACGACACAGCAGCTCGAAACAGTCACATTCCATCCTTCATTCTCCTACGAGGACTTCATTGAAGGATTGACCGCTGAGGCTGATGACGGGATGGTGGAATACAGAATTCAGGCTGGGGTTTTCAAACGGATTTGCCAACGGGCAGAAACGGCATACCAACACGCCAAACAGAATGACGACCTCGATGAAGCACGTCGCTTTGTCTTGATCGTCGACGAGATCAACCGCGGGAACCTCGCGCAGATCTTCGGTGAGACCATCACGCTCCTCGAAAGTGACAAGCGCCTCGACCAACCCAACGAAGTAGAGATCACTCTATCTCACTCCAGAGAACCGTTCACAGTCCCTCCAAATCTCTATGTGATCGGGACGATGAACACGGCGGACCGTTCGATTGCATTAGTTGACGCCGCCCTTCGTCGCCGATTCCGATTCTTAGCATTCCCGCCAAACTACTCCGTCTTGATCGACCACCACGACTTCGAGAGCTTAGGTGAGATTCAGGAGGTGGCGCAGACCAGTTCGGACCCCTACCAAAGTTTGGTGGCGCTCTCAGTTTTGGCGGTTCGGGAGCTAAACGAGACCATCGTTGATACACCTGATTTGGGGAAGGGGAAGCAGATCGGTCATTCCTATCTGATGAATCTCGATGAAGCAGCAGACATCGTTGACGCCTGGAAATTCGAGATTCTTCCGCTCCTCGAAGAGTACTATTTCGGGCAGTTTGAACGGATTCGAGAAGAGCTCTTCCAGGCGAGTGGAGGAAGATTGTTCCACTGGGAGTCAGAGGAGATCTCGGACTTCACACGAGATGATCTGCGACGAGCACTTGCTGAGTTCGTAGATATCGACCTAGTTGAGGAGGAGGTCAATGGGAGTGCTGACGACAGTTCAGAGACAATCTATACGCTGAACCTTCTACTAGAAGAGAACGTACTCCAGAGCGGTGACGAGCTTGTTTTTAGCGACGATAAAGTCCCTGAGGAATCTAACCGACCATACGATTCTTCAGATCCCTTCTGGAGATGTGAGGTCACCGGAAAATCGGGGCAGAGTAACGGTGTCCGGTGGCTGTTCAATGACGAAGAATACTCGTTCTCCGGGTTGGCGAGAGCTGTACTTGAGCAAGTCTCCGATCACGATAGACCTGTTTCGGGGCCAGATTACTGGCGACACCCTGCATTCGACAACAAGCGCCTTGATTCCATTCGCTCAGAGGTTCAATCGGGAACACTGACGAACGCAGATAGAGAGCACTAACAGATCATGGCACAGTCTACTTCGTTCCCACTACTGGACAGCGAAGATGGCGAGAGTGTCGACATCATATTGCGAGAGTATGAGGAAACCGATCCACTCGATCTGACTGATTCCGCGCTACGGATGCTAAAGACGGAAGTTAACAGCGATGGAGAACGTCTGAGCGTTTCATTTGACCGTGACGGGAATGCGGTGCTTCGGGCAACACAGCACGTGGGGATTGTATCGCTCCCAGATGGTCCGACAATACAGATTCGTCCAAAGACGAAGCAAACTAACCTCCTTCATTTCTTGCGATATGCTCATGGCGTCGAGTCCGTGACTATTGAGCGAGAAACCTCTATATCGGCCGGGAGCACGTTTATCGAGGCCCTCGCAGCACTGTATGAAGCTGAACTTGAGAGCGTTATTCGCCAAGGTCTACATCGGGATTATCGGCGAGTCGAAGAGACTGAAAAGCACCTTCGAGGGCGGCTAAACGTCCAGAAGCAGATTCAGAAACAAGGCGTTGCTCCGACTCAATTTGAATGCTCCTACGAAGAGCTGACCTATGATACGGTCCCAAATCAGTCGATTCTCTTTGCAACATCCATACTCACCCGATTCGTCCGTGGCAAGCATCTGAAGCGTTCTCTACTCAAGCACCGTCATCTCCTTCGTCAACGAGTCACACTAAAACCGACTAAGCCTGCGGCGTTAGATCGCGTTGAGCTCACACGTCTGAATGAGTACTATGCAGACCTACTCCGCCTCACAAGACTTGTTCTCAGGAGTATCTACGTCAAAGAGTTTGTAACTGGGAACCAAAGTTCGTTTGCTCTGCTCATCGACATGAACCAAATTTTCGAGCGAGCTGTAGAGCGAGCGGTTGCAGAAGTAACCGAGGGACATACCGAGTGGAGAGCCGCATCACAAGTGACAACCCGAAACCTAGTCACCGATGGAAAGCGGGCCATTTCAATTCGGCCGGACATCCTCATTCGGGACTCGGAAGAGCAGATCGTACTTGTTGGTGATGCAAAGTGGAAGCTGGGTCGCCCTCCGAATTCGGACTTCTATCAGATGGTTTCGTATCAGTTCGCTCACGATGTCCCTGGTATTCTGATTTATCCTGAGCAAGGAGGCGATGTCGAGACACAGTACTCTGTCGTAGACGAGTATCCTCTTACTCTGGCAGAATTCCCGATCCCGACCACAACCGAGAGTTTCAGTGAGTATATTGACCGCGTCCACAACAGAATGGACGAGCAGATTTGTTCTCTGTTAGAGGATAGCTGATCGTTTTCTCGTTCAATTGGCTACAGATGGCACGCAGAGTAACACCATCCGAGCAATGACGCATCTGATAGTCTACTGAATGCCAATTATCATTCGTACTGTGGACTCGGTCGGCAGTTCTGAGACTGTACGCTGAGCACTGTTATTCGAGGACGTCCAGAAACCAGGTTTAGGACATATGGTAAGTAATTTGATATTCTTGTCTGCCATCTCTCTGGATAGGTCCTACTGGCGTTGCTGGTTCTAGCAGCGACGGCTTTGGCCGGAAGAATACAATGACTGATTTAGACAGCGACGAGCATGGCGAATCGCGCGGCATTCAGATTGGTGGCATTCATATCGGTCCGTTAGAGTACAGATTTCTCAAACTCGTCGTCTATGCCGTCATCGGGCTGTTTCTCTGGCCGTATCTCCTCCTGCTGTACATCTACATCGCCATCAGGCGCTTCAACAAGGGCGTCATCAAAGTCTCAAAGAAGGCGTCAGAGACGCTACGCGAGGAATACGAAGCTGGCTACGAGGAGGGGAGTTCTGAGGACTGACTCACGCTTGGAGGGTCGAGAACAGCGAGCAGGTTTCCGTTGCTGTGACAGAGACGCGGTCTACGAAGAAGTGAGAGTGAATCATTATTGACGGAGAAAACTCGCTCAGGACGCCGAAGACAGCAACCTGAATACTGGTCTCTGAAGAAAAAGAATCGCCTGTGGTAATCTATTCAGGAAACAGCCGTTATAGAGGCGCTGTTACGGCTTCTTGACCGGAGCGATTACGTGGTGAGCGCGATAGTGGTCGCCTTCCTGAATTACCGCGAGCCGCTGACCTGGCCCGCTCTGTAGCTCTACGTTTCCGTCTTCGAGACTTTTTGCAACCTGAGCAAATGCCTCTCCGTACGCATTTTTGAAGTCTGGCCCCTGAACGTTCGAGCTGAGGACTCCTCTGACGCTGTTACCTTTCTTATCGTGGATGTCGATGCGGAAGTCTCCGTTTTCGACCTTAATCTCGAATGAGTCGCCGTGGTTGACTTTCATCCCTGCCTTCGTGATGCGCATCAAAGCGTCCGTCTTCGTCTGAATGACAGTCGGTGCCGGGCTGTCGCTGATGCAGAGTCGGCCGTTCGAATTGAACAGGTTTGTGACTCCGGTAGGGAAGCTGTTCTTCGCGCGCTTTGCAACCGGACATTCCCGAATCTGTTTCAGCCCTGCCTCGGCTGTATAGCTCTGTGCGTATCCGCTAGGGGCCACATCATAGAACTCGATATGGAACACGGGTGGGGACTTTTTCCCGGTCCCCTGACGCTGATTCAGAAGGAGCTTCAGTCCCTCCTGCATCTTGTAGGGGTTGACGATTGCATTGATGGTTTCTCCGTTTACGACGGAGAGACTGTCGAAGTATTCGGATTCGTAGACTCCGTAGGTGATTGCGCCTTTTGCGGAGTTGTATGCAATCGTCTCGACCTGGTCGTTGCTGATTCGGAGTCGAATCTCAGGGTGGTAGGAGTTGTATCGGCCGTCTGGTCGGAGTCCGGCGTGCTCAAGGAGCTCTTTCATTTGCGTCGGGCGAACGTCGATTCTTGCTTTTAGCGGTGGCTGCTTGGATGAAGTATCGCTACTCATATTTTATCTGGGCAGGTATTCTGCCTATTTGAGAAAAATTGACGAGTGCGTATATATCTAACTCCGAATTCTGTTTGTAACCTTTGGAGAGAGCGCTTGTAACCTTTGGAAACTTCATTTTGGCCATTCCAAAGGTTACAAATAGAAAAGTGATAATTTCCTTGTCAATAATTGCATAAAATTTATGCCCCTATCCTTCGCACGACAAAAATCAGCCATCTCAATCTAATTAAAATATATGTCGATTTTGGCTATTCTCATTGAGGGAAAACAACAGACTGCGCAGAGGTGACGAAATGCATTATTACTATATTATAGTAGTATAGAAGAGAGGAGACTCGTACACTCTTCTTTGGGACAACACCTACTCTAATTCGGGACTCTTGTCACGAAGCTTCTTTAACATATATTCTCTTTTTTGTTCGTTCCATTCTTCTCCAGTCGTTAGATTGTCCAAGTATTCTTTTTCTCTAGTATAGAAGACAGTTAGGTCATATTCATCTGCTATCCAGTATGTGTACATCCCTCGTTTTTCATCCGTGACGTATCCCATTCTCCGAAGTTCTTGGAGAACATTGAGGACTTGGCGTTCATCCCGAGTCGTGTACTCTGATTCGACTATGTCCTTGTTTCTAGCTTTACCATCTAGGTCTTGTAATGCTCGAACGACATTTACGAATGTCTCAAATAGAATTCCACCGCCATTGCTTCTAGACATCTAATCTAGTTTCTCGATGACCACGAACCGATAATAATTCTACTCTGTAGATACTGTACACCGTGAATATTCCATAATAGATGCGGAGAGCACACAAGAGGACGTATCTGGAGGCGTGGGTCCGTAGATTCCCCTATTTATAGTATATCTAGGACAGTCACTCGTCGACTATCTTCGCAATCAGATTCGGCCCCTCATACGCTTCTAGAATTCCCTCTGCATCATCGAGGTCGGGAGTCGTGTGGTGACTTAGTTCCAAGCGTACCCAGTCCTCAAAACCATCCTCGATGCTTTCGACCACGTCGCCATCCTCAATGATACCAAGGTCGTGTAGCTCGCCGGCATGGTACATCTGAAAGAGAATCCGCATTAGCTACTCCTCGTCCTCTGCCAGCGGAACAGCGTTGATATAGTGATTGTTGAACACCTCTCTCAGTCGCACCTCATCATCCAAATCGTACGCTCCCTTTAACGTCGCCTCAAGCTCGCCAGTCGGGTCCTCGATTATCTCGCCGTCAGCAATCTTGCCGAGGACATCCCAGCCGTCTCGGTCCTCGTTGAGCCCCAGAAAGAGTAATGCCAAGTGGAATCACCGTACAAAGTGTTCGCTCTGTTGCATCATAAGAGTCCCGAGCAACAGACTGTTTCAGTCTCTATTGATCTGCAACGGTGTGGAGGTCAAAGCTGAGAGGACAGAGAATGCGTCCACCACCACTCGAATACCAATCATCATCGAGAACAACAATCCGTTCTCTGGAGCAATTACGCACACTAGGGGACACCCATTGATTGATAGAGAAAATCTCAGGACTCCACAGTCCAAGACAACATTGGGCTGAGTGTCACCTATCTGGGCCAGAGAACCGTTCGAGAACGACCGAGATTCATTCTATTCGATTCGTTCAGGAATGCGTGAGGAGTCGAGCGACAGTAATCAGCGTAAAGTTTGAGGGGGTTCAGAGTTTGGTGTCGAGCCCAGCATCTCGAACCCAATTCCGATATGCTTCATCGTTCAGGTCCTCTACTACTCGCCGGGACTCTTCACTATCGTAGTTCGCCAGGACATAGCCATTTGAGTAAGAAGAAGCTAGGTAGCGCAAAAGTTCACGACCATCCGTGTATTCACTAATGATAGGGTCTCTTTCGTCTTTGATTCGGTCCCTGAGAGACTCCGCGGTAGGCGTCTCACCTGTGACATTGCCTTCGATAGTAACACGGGCAACCTCTTTACAGTCCTCCAACGGATTTCTGAAAATAATGATTTCGACCATTTGAATGAATACTCTCTATGCGTCATTGCTGGCTTTCTTATTTGATGAAAGAATTCGTCTGAACAGAAATACTGCTAGTGCTCCCTCAATGCCTGCCATGAGTACCACAGCAATTTCACCGAGCTCGCCTCCGACCATCCAAATACAGTAAGGAAGTACGGCAACACTCCCGTATATGAATAAAATTTCTCCAAGCTTGTCTAACAGGTTCATATACGGGGACATTCGCTCTGGAAGTGTCGAGTATAACCCATTTTTTTGAACTTGGTCGTTTATTTTGTTCAGAGAGCCCACAAATCCTGAAGAGGCTACTTTCGAGCCAATTCTGAACCTCTTGAACAGATAGTATGCTCCCACGACGATTGTAATCGGCCAAAGCAATATCGCGGCAGCCACGCCGACCAAAATAAACCCAACTCGGACAGAAGACACTAGTGACCAAGCGAAGAACTCCTCGAACTCCCGAACTATGGACATTCTTATCCTCAAATTATATTGGTGCAGATTCATCCGGGAAACCCGAATACGGCCAGTTCGTCTATAATGACTATCAAATGATTACCTGTCAATGGAATATATCTACCGGGTGCCAGAATGTTGATTGAGAATTGTCGCTAGAAAAAGGTACCTTCTGGAAAATCAAGATGGCAATGATACCTCAAACACGGGCTGTCCGCCGCTACAATCCGATTTCCTTGATGCAGTTCAGGTACTCTTCTTTCGCATCATCCCGGTCGATGCGAGTATAGATATCCATCGTCTCGGTCTTGGCGTCACCACGGATGTATTTCAGAATGTACGGCTTCATCCCCTGCTTCCGCATCAGGGTTGTGAATACCGTTCGGAACGTGTGAGGTGTGAACTTCTTCTCGAACCGCCGTTCTTCCTTGGGGGCGACACCAGCGCGGTCGGCAGCGGCTTTTACTTCTCGTCGGATTCTTTCTTTACTGAGACGCCCTCCCAGGTTGCTCGTGAAGAGATACGGGGAATCGGAATCGGCGTTGATGAACTGATAGCGTTTGATAGCGTAGATTGTCTCGTCGTCAATGGGTACTACAGTCTGGCCTCCGCCTTTTCGTTCTCGGAGTCGGATGAATCCCTTCTCTAAGTCTACGTCGTCTTCTTCGATTGAGAGAGCTTCGAGGAGACGAGCCCCCGTTTTCGCTAAGATGATGGCTACAGTTTTGTCTCGTGGGTCTGGAATGGCGTGGATGAGTTTACAGGCATTCTCCCACGTCGCACAGTCGGGGCGGTCAGGACGAATTCGAGATATCTCTTCCAGTACGATTGCTGCGGGATTACTCGTGATTCCCTCAAACTGCGGCCGTTTCAGCGTATAGCCATAGAAACTGGAGAGGACTTCCAGGTACTTCTTTTTCGAGTTCTGGGAGACGCCACGTTTCGTTAGGGCCATTAGATAGTCCTCAACGTGCCGAACCTCTACTTCATCAGGCGAGAGTTCTGGGAATTGGTCGTGGAAGAACTTGCGGAGGACTCGGCTGTACGAATTAAGCGTTCTCTCGCTCCTGCCAGCTGCCTGTTTTCGTGTGATGAAGTAGTTGACCTCGTAGTGTTTGTTCTCATAGATTTTCGAGGAACCGGGTTCAGCTCCCATGCTAGTTCTCCTCCTTGAGCCGCCATCCGTGACCGCGTTGATATTCTACTCGGCCTTTTTCTGCGAGAGAGTACAGTCGATTCTCGATTTGGCCTTGCAGATGATTGGCTACTTCATCACTCGCAGAGATTCGTTCGATGAGTTCGTCTAGCGATTGATATTGCTCGTTCAGAATTCGGGTAACGAGGTCATCAATACTGAGATGGGTTCGACCACCACCACCACCCTGCCGAGCTTCTTCCAGTTGGGATTGGAGGTCGTCGATTTTGTTTTGGAGTTGCTTCACTGTCTGGTCTTGTGTCTGGATGAAGGGTGCGCCGCTGTCTCGGTACATCCTGGCTTCTTGAATCAGGTCGTAGAGATAGCGACTGAGGCTGGACCCTTCGTGTTCGGCTTCTTCCCACCATTCCTCTTTGTGCTGTTTCGCTGGGAATATTTCAGCCCGAGTCGTATTTTCATTGAGTGTTTGATAGTTCTGGCCGTCGCTAGGGCTGTCCGTAGATGTCTCTGTCATACAATTACTCTCGAATAGTCATTTGGCTGTTAGAATAATGAGATTACCGGTAATAACCGGGTCTATGTGCGAAATTCGGGCACAAAGTTCTCCAATAGTAACCTCAAACAGACTTGAGTCAGGTTTATCAATCTCTAGGAGAGTCTCAATGTAAGAACGGTGCGTCGGAGTTAATCGACGGGAACCCTGGTATTGCAGGTTCAAGTCCTGCTGAGGGCATAACGGCGGTTCGGAGAGTACCGTCATCAACATACTCCGACAAATGAGCAAGGAAATCATCATTTCTGGAATTCTCAGCACCGTCTTTGCAACGACCGGCGTGGCGCTTCCGGGTATCCTAGCGCTCATCGCGTACATCGCCATTCGGCTGAAGAACGTTGCCCTCACTCCTCCAACCGCTTCAAGCTGAGAATCATCTATCTTGCCATTTTTCAGCAAGGTGATTTCTTCTATGTCTTTAAGAAACTTCGACAGAATGGTAGTAGCCATGAAACAGAATATCTTTGTGAGTAAGCCGAACGGGCTTACCGACTCACAGGAGCAATTCTGGAAGAAGCTTGAAGGAGAGTTAACCAGCCGAAATCTCGAAGTTCGGTCTATCGGATATTCGGATTACTCAATTAAAACACCGTTACAGCAGGTCCGAGAAGTAATGAGAGAGTGTGAGGGTGCGATAATTCTTGGATTCCGTCAAAAACAGATACAGACTGGGGTGGACCGGAATGAAAACAAAATATCTGACCTCTATCTTCCGACCGCATGGAACAATCTGGAAGCAGGAATGGCATACATGCTTAACCTTCCAATGATAATCATTGTAGAGACGGGAGTGGCCAAAGAAGGAATTTTTGACGCAGAAAGTAGCGACCGATACATTATGGAATCAAACCTTGCTCCATCATGGATAGAGGGTGATGAATTTCTCCAGCCGCTAAACGAATGGCGAGAAGTGCTATTCGATTCGCGTAGCCAAAAGACGACTTGATTGGATTTAGATTCAAGCACCATTGCTGATAGACTGACCAATTGAAAATATTCTAACAGTTGTTATTAAGTTGCGAAATTATAACATAATAAGCGACAACAGAAGCGTATGGATTTGCCGGACCGACCAGGACGGACTTGGCAAGAAATTCGCCACAGCGTACAACGGAATAACCCAATCGAGTTTGTCCAACAAGACGAGGTGCCCCCGATACCTTATGATTTTGATGGACACACGGATGTTCTCCCAGGTGTCCGAGTTCATCATCGAAGTTTCGCAAACCCAGATGATATTGCGATTTGGGAACCAGGAAATACGAACGTCTACTTTGTGACCAAGTACCGAGCAGTACAGCAATTGCTGAATAGCAAGGATGAGATTCCTGATGGAGTGCTGGCCGTTCTAATGCTAGCTGGCGGGGCTTTTATTGTGAAAGTCCTCTGGGACCTATTGAAGACAATTCTTGATTCGGGTACGAGTTCGTCAACTGGAAGTGCTGGAGGTGCCACTCAACAGCGACCACGTCCCGAAAACCGCCAGTACAACGTGTTCATCAGCCATGCTTGGGACTACAACGACGATTACGAGCGAGTAGTCGAATTCCTCGATGATTTCAACGAACTAGAATGGCAGGACCACAGCGTTCCGTTGACCGACCCGCTTGATACGGTAAATGATGTCCATCTTCGTGCTCGGCTTCGGGACCAAATTCGGACGACTTCTGTCGTCCTCGTGCTTGCAGGGATGTATAGTGCCCACAGGGAGTGGATTCAGAACGAGATAGAACTAGCGAATGAATTCGATAAACCAATCGTCGGAATTCGTCCACACGGGGCGAAGCAGACACCAAACTTAGTGGAAGAAGCTGCGATTGAGATGGTAGGATGGAGGCAGAATTCAATCGTCAGAGCGATTGTCGACCACTCGCTCTAGTCGTTGTAACTTATTCATTTCCGGTGTAATCCCAGTATTTCTGCGTCGGACTTTTGCCCCGAAGCACAAAGAAAGCGTATATCGCCCAAATGCCAGCGAGAATGCCAACAGCCCACCAATAGTAACTTAACAGGCTCAGCAATGAGAGTGTCCCATAGATGAATAATACAGCGTAGAAGAACCCAAATACACGTGGCCACCAGACTTCGACTGTGGTGTGTTTTATGTATACGTCAGGGTTGTCGCCTTCATCAAGCCGGTCCCATTCCATTTTGAATGGGTCGTATGGGAGGTTCTCTGCCATCTCCCAGAGAACACGGTACTTCCCGCTGTTCAGCTGTTTATACGAGAGGATATGGAATGTCCAAAGAACACAGAATGGAAGACCAATAGCCCCGATGAACATGATTCCTACAGGGGTCACGTAGCCGAGTTTAACTCCTATTCCGGTAACGCCCAATAATGCGATTAGAAGGCGAAGGTAGAAGCGATTATTCTTGAGTCGGCGGTTGCTTACTTGGTGAGTAGACTGTCCATAGAATTTCCATTGCTCAAGCTCGGCGTTTTGTTCATTTCCGTCGCTCGTTTTTCCTGGATGTTCGCTCTCTCCCCTGCTCATGGAGATAAATCACGAATCCCTCCGACAACAGAGTCGGTATTCCATCCAACCATTTTGTCGGCATGGCGCTCAACATAGTCTGAAGTCCGTTGACTACCCCAAGGTTTGACACCAAGAATGGGTTTGTTTTCTTCTTCGGCAATCCGTATCTCCTTTCCAATCCAGTCGCTATACGTCGAGTACAACCCAGCGAGTACCACGACAACAGATGATGGCTTTATCTGACCCTCCCGAAGTGCTTCTTCTAATTCCTCGTCAGTATCAGCATCAATTTCCTTCTCTGAAGGAATACTGTAATTCTTGTACTTGAAGTAGCTCGCGTCATCCAGCAGACCAATCATTCGTTCGTACTCATTGCTGTAACTCCATGAGTGCGAGATGAAAAGTCGATATTCTGTCCGGCGTTTCGCGCTTAGCGAGTCAATTCGGTTGTTTCGGAATGACATAGTGGTTAATTCTCGTATGGAAGTTCCGTAGGGCCTGTTCCTCTATCCGAGTCTTATCTACACACTGTGGCCGACTATGATGAATGTCTGCAAACCAGGGTGAAAGTGGTCTCAACGAATATGGATACAATCACGAGGTAGAGATATACATCAGGTCGTTGTAATTAGAAGTATGGCATATGGCAACCGCTCGGTGTGGCGAGAGTGTCCTGAGTGCGGCAAGAAGCAGAAGGTGAATTCTGGACAGTGGACGACCTGCTCAAGTTGCGATGAGACATTTCATGCGTGAGCCCTGTTTTTGAAATTTGATTTGACAGAGTGGCTCATAGGTCGGTAATAGTTCCTGGTTCGAGTGCCGAGGCCACCCTACTTCCACGGATTCGAGTCGTACGCTCGATAGATGTCACGCTTAAACAGGGTCCGTTTCGTCGACAGCGACACGCAACTCGTCCAAGAACGCTGGGTCGTATTCCTCGTCGACGTGGTTCACGTTCCACAACCCTGATTCCCGTATCTTCTCGCTCCGACTGTCGTTTCCAAGCCACTCGTCAGAGCGAGCGTCGACGGTCGCTTGTTGGTAGTTGCTGAGGAGTGCGATTGCGTTTCGCTCGATGTACGCTCGCTGACTGTCCGCACTCGGTTCGTCGTCGACGGCGAGCCACAAGAACGGTTGTTCTCTGATGTAGGCACTCACACGCCGTTCGAGAACGTACTCCTCGTCACGAACCACCGACCGGTCGCGCTCGATGCTCGACCATCGGGCGTCCCAGTCGGGGTAGTCGTCGTGGAGGCCGTATCGCTCGATAATCGCTTCGCCGACACGCTTCCGATAGACCGAACCACGGTGGTTCCCGCCGTGTGGGTGGTTGGAACTCCCGCTCCCGGTTCCGTAGTGCTGTTTCAATCGGTCCCAGAGTGACGTGCTGCTACCCGCAGACACAGCGTGCGTCCCGATACGAGTGACACGCAACTGGTCAGACGACGCTCTTGTCGTTCCCGGTTCGAGGAAGAAGTAGACACCGCGGGTGGGCCACTCCATATAGCCCGTACAGTCCTTGAGCTTTCGAGTCCCACTGACTCGCTCTGTGAGGTCAGAGAGCAGTCCATAGAACCGGTCGAGGTCACGCTGTCGAGACACGTTTGTCGCTCCCTCGTTCTCGTACAAAGTGTTTCGTCTGTTCTCCTCTTCGGGAGACGGGTACGTTATTCGAGGAGGCGAGTCTGTGGGTCTCGCTCCGGTGGGACGGATACACGTTCTGGTCGTTCGTTGGCTGCCCGTCGCTGACTGACGAATCCATTTGCCAAGTCTCGAACGAACGGCCGGTAGTCGTCGAAGTCGAGGTAGTCGAACCGCGGATGCTTCACGAGTGACCACGCCACGTCGGCGAACGCCTTCAGTCGAGACGGGCGTTCGACGAGCGGGAAGTCGTCGAAGAGGACGCTGTGAAGGTACAGCAGTTCGCCCCTGATGAGGTGCCCGGCGATGCCGACTCGGTACGACGAGTCGATTTCGTCGCGGCGGCCGTTGGCGAGCAACCAGTAGTAGTAGGGGAAGTCGACGCCTGCCTGTACGGTGAACGGGAGCGACGACCAGAAGCGCGGGTTGATCTCCATCAGTTTGAACTCGCCCGTCTCCGGGTCGCGGAGGAACTCGACCATCGCCAGCCCGTCCCATTCGAGGTGGTCGAGGAGACGGCGACCCGCGGCGTCCAGTTCCGGGATAGACACCGACTCGCGGAACGAACTCGGGCCACCGGCGTACTTGTAGCCGCGAATCTGCCGGTGCTGGAACGTCGCGACGGCCTCACCGTCGTCGTAGAGCGCGAAGAACCCGTACTCGTCGGTCGTCGGGACGTACTCCTGCACGATGGGGACGTGGTTCATCGTCGCGAGCAAGTCGTCGAGGACGGGAGTCTCGCCCTGTTCGACGTACTGCGTGGTGCCCCGTCCAGACACCTGTTGGCCGGTTTCGCTCCCGAGATACTCGTCTGCGACGAGGTTGTACCGCGACTTGACGATGAGTCGCTGGTCCCAGTCGTCCCACTCGTCGAACAGCCTCGTTTTCGGGGCCGGGACGCCCGCCTCGGCGGCCGCTTCGAAGAGTTCTTTTCGGTCTTGGACGCGCCGAAGCGTCTCGAACGATGGCCACGGCGTCCCGATGTGTTCTGCGAACTCGTCTTTGAACCGCGAGAGGACGTAGATGTCTTCCTCACGAACGGGGATTATCGCACGAACGTCCGGGCGTCTCGCGAGTGCCAGCAATTCGTCACGGTACGCTTCGGTATCTGTCGGCGGGGCAGTGACAACCGCTTCGTCGCAGTATTTCGAGGAGAAAGCTGCCGCAGTCGGGTTCTCTGAGACGACGATGGTGTTGATTCCGCGCCGGCCGAGCGAGCGAACACAGGCGACGCTACTCGGGGCCGCGATTCCCGGAATCACGACGGTTCCGACTGCCCGACGACTGCTCGATATCTCTGTCTCCATACACATGGACGAAACTGTAGCCCCGCAAACGGTGGCCCGTAGGTCCGGCTTGATGTACGTCTTCGACCAGTATAATTGTACCTTGAGTAACGAATTCTGATATGTTCGCACTGCCCCTTCGACAGAGGAACAGTGCCTTCCGTCACCGTCACCACCCCCGTACACGTACCCCTCGTTCGGGAACCGTCGAACATCGAGTTCGGCGGAATTCGCCCCGCGACTGTCAGTTAATATGACGGCGCGCGTATCTCTTCGTGTGGTTCCAGATGGTATCGATTCTTGTCGCGTACGGGTCGGGTGAGGGACAGACAGAGAAGGTTGCCGACTACGTCGGAGAGAAACTCATGGAACGAGGACACGAAGCCACCGTGAGACGCGTCGCTGACGAGCCAGATATCGACGTGAGCGCGTTCGACGCGGTGCTGGTCGGGTCGCCGGTCAACAACCGAAGACACCTGCCAGCAGTCGTCGAGTTCGTCGAGAAGAACCGAGAGGAACTCGCCAGTCGGCCGAACGGGTTCTTCCAGTTGTCGCTCGCGTCCATCGTCCCACTCAGGTGGGCGCAGAGTGGTGCACAGGAGTACGTCGACGACTTCGTGTCGAACACGGGATGGCACCCCGACCACGTCGGCCGCTTCGCCGGCGCGGTGACGTACTCGCAATACGACCCACTGGAACGCGTGCTGTTCAAACTCGTCTCGGCGGTGACGACTGGCGACACGGACACCTCCCGTGACTACGAGTACACCGACTGGGACGACGTGGAAGCGTTCGCGGAGGCGTTCGCGAACGACGTGGACGCGCGTGTCACCAGTCGCGGTGCCGAGAAGGGAGAGACGCCCGGAGTAAAGCGTGCTTCGCAAGTCGTTGCTGGCGCTGTGCTCCTCGTCGGCGCCGCGGGCCTCGCATACTGGGTTGCAGCACGTCGGTTCACACCAGCCGAGTGCTGAGCGCACAGCAGAGCGTTACGCATCGCTCGCTCTGTATTCTTCACCGACGTGGCCAAACCGCCGAGCCCTGTTGTAGCACAGTGAGAATCGAGAACGTTGTTAAGAGTCGACACGACGAACCGAGACTTATGCACCTTGGGCTCATCATCGAGACGAACGAACCAGAACGAATCTGGAACGCGTTCCGACTGGCTAACACGGCGCTCGACGAAGGCAACCTCGTCGAAGTGTTCCTTCTGGGAGACGGTGTCGAAGCGCCGGACATCGAGACAGAGACGTACAACCCACACGGCGTGATACGGCAGTTCCTCCAGAACGGCGGTGAACTGTTCGCCTGTGGGACGTGTCTCGATTCACGAGGCCTCGAAGCGAGTGAACTCCGCCCTCGGTCGGCGATGAGCGACTTGCTCGGTATCGTCGAACACACGGACAAAGTCGTCTCGATTGGGTGACGGCGAGACGCACGTCACGAACCGAACCAGTATAGAATCCTCTCGGGAAGAGTTATCGTTGGTAAAATCGGTGTCTTTCGCCGCCGTCAAGCGGTGTACTAAACTAGTTTACAGGCGCGTCAGGTTCGCTGCGCGAGGTCCCTTGGGGGACGATTCGATGCTGAACTCCACTTCTTGGTCCTCTTCGAGGTCCGGGCCGCCGATGTCTTCCATGTGGAAGAACACGTCGTCGTCCGCGTCGTCCGTCGAGATGAAACCGTAGCCGCCAGTGTCGTTGAAGAAATCAACGTTTCCTTTCGCCATTGCTTTTGGACACAATCGGAGCAGATGGATAAGACCATCGGTATTTGTTTCCCTATTTGAGAAATATTTTTGAATCTATTTCTTTTTGAGCCATTTTGGTAGACATTTGTACACGTACATTTGGCTTTGGGGACGCTCACCACCCACATCGACGGCGAGAGTCACTGCTTCTGTGGTATCCACACTTCGCTCCAGACGGGAGCGCCGAAGCGATGCTCACCGCAGCGACGTTCCTTCCGACCCGGAAACCGGGGAGAGACGACGTGGTCGACGTCGACAGGCCGTCCGAATCCGTGATTCGCGCGGACGATTGATTCGGACCTCCCACGCAGGCGTTGATTTCTGAGCCCTTTTTAAATTCATGTCCACGATATGTCGAGATAGACGGTGTTTGACCGACGAATTCATTTCTTTCCGTCACAAACGATGTGGCCAGATGAGCGAGCAGCAGGTGACGTTCAACGGGGACACAGAAGTGCTCTTTCGGCAAGCAGTCCGGACACCGCTGCCGAACGAGGAAGCCGAACGTGTGTTCTACGAGAACATGATGAACGTTGCGGACGCACAAGAGCAGAAAGCCGACATGCTCGCTGACCCAGACGTATCGCTCCTCGAAGCGTACGAGACGCAACTCGAAGGCATCGCCGCGAGTTACAAACGGCGCTGTCGTCACATCGCAGGCGACGACTACGAGGACGTCGCACAGGCATACCAGCGTGGGGAACGGACGGACCGGGTCGGTGCCCTGACGGCGTACTACTTCGAGGGACTGTGGCGGATGCAACAACGCATCACCGTCACGGACATGCTGTTCTTCCCGGTTATCCTGCGGTACCCGGACAGTTTCACGGTGAACATCCGGTTCGCCAGCGGGTACAAGACCACGGATTCGGTCCTCTACGAGTCGCCGGAACACTCCAGAGAGGAACTCGACGACAAGTACGCCGAGACGTACTACAACGAGAGTCTGTACTCACAGAAGGAGGCGGCCGAGTACATCCGCGACACCGCCCAAATCATCCGCGAAGAGTTCCAAGACCCCGACGAGGTCCCCTTCGAAGAGCGAAAGTACGGCGGCATCGTCTCCGCCGGCGGGCGAAAAGGGTCTGTGTTCTCGTCGATGCTTCAGCGTGTCGACACCGACCCAGACAGGTTCTCGGAACCAGTCGACCAGCCCACGCTCGTCGACGAAGGACGAGAAGCAGCACGCACCGAACGTGAGTTACTCCCCGATGGGAGTATCGTCATCTAACCCCGTTCTGTCGTCATCTCTCCGTCCTGTCTCCGTCGGTGGACTCGATGCCGCCGTCTGCCTCTGCTTTCGGTTCGACAGCCGTGTCGTCAGTGTCGTTGGGGGACGCGTTCGTCGTCTCGACGTCGTCCGGTGAGTCGGTGGACGGGGCGTCAGACGCGTCGGAGACCACGAGGGCCGCGTCGTCTACGTCGATATCGACGGGTTCGACTGTGTCACCGGCCACGTCGAATCTATCGAGGGCGAGACGGAGCTCACCGGCGCGTTCGGCGAGACGGTCGACACGCTCAGAGACGTCCGACAGCGACGCGGTCTGTTCCTCTGTCGCCCCGACGGCGTCTCGTGCACCCGCACTGGTTCGTTCGCTAATCTCGGAGACGTCTTCGACCATGGCGACGACTTCACTCGTCGCGCGGGCCTGCCGTTCAGTCGCTCGTCGAATCTCCTGGATACCGTCGGCAGTCTCTTCGACGTCGTCCACGATGGTGTCGATAGCACCCATCGCCTCCTCGATAGTCTCTGAGCCCTCGCCGACGCGGGTCTGTGTCTCGCGGATATCGGTCGCCGTCGCCTCGGTCTGTTCACGGACTCGCTCGATAGACGACCCAATCTGACCGGTCGCATCTTGCGTCTCCTCTGCAAGTTGTTTGACTTCGTCGGCGACGACGGCGAAACCGTCGCCCGCCTCGCCCGCACGGGCCGCTTCTATCGACGCGTTCAGTGCGAGAATGTGTGTCTGTGAGGCGATTTGGTCGATGAAGTCGACGACAGACTCGATGTCTCCGATGACAGTCTCGAGTTCTTCGACCTGTTCGACGGTGTTCTCGGTGGCCGTCTCGATAGTTCGAAGTTCCGCAACCGCTTCGGCGGCGGCGTCCCGCCCGTATTCACCGCGGTCGACCGCCGCGTCGGCACGGTCTGCGACTTCCGCGGCGGACGCACTCACTTGTTGAATCGTCGCCGAGAAGTCGTTCATCCGCTCTGTCACGTCGTCGAGGTGGTCGTCTTGTTCGACCACGTCGTCGAGGATAGTCGTCATCGACTCCGTGACCGCTTCACTGGCCTCGTTCACGTCTCCGACGCTGGCGCTGGTCTCTTCGCTCGCTTCGGCGACCGACTCGCTGAACGTCTGTGCGTCGGCGATGACCGTCCCGAGTTCGTCCATCGTCTGGTTGTAGGTCCGCGCGATGTCTGCCATCGCCTCACTCTCGGAGTCGGGGTCCATCCGACACGCGATGTCCCCCTCGGCACACCGTTCCATGACTCTCCGGTACGCTTCGGCCTTCGATTCGAGGTGTGCGTTCAGGTCCTCTGCTTCGCGGAGATTCTGTCGGAGGGACACACGCATCTCGTCGAACGAACGATACAACGTCCCGAACTCGTCGATTCGGTCCGTCTCGAGGTCCGCGTCGAGGTCACCGTTCGCCATCTCTTCGGCCCGCGTCGTCAACTCGCCGAGTGTTCGTGTCGTGCGCCGACCGACGACGAGTGCGACGGCACCGAGTGCGCCAATCGCGGTGAGAATCGTCACGAGGAGACCGCTTCCGACGCTATCGCGGACACTGTAGGCGCTCGACGTCGGAACCGCCGTCGAGAGTGTCCAGTCGACACCGTCGAGAGTCGTGTACGCGACGACGGCGTCGTCTGTCTGTTCGAGTGCCGTACCGTTCGCGTCGAGGTCAGAAGCGGCGGCCGGTACACTCCCGTTCTTCGCCGTGGAGACGATTTCCGACCCATCGGACTCGTACAGGGTCGTTTGGCTTCCGGCCATCGTCTGTTCTGTCTGGGCGACGCGCGCCGGGAGACCGACGGTGACGACCACGACAGACTCGGCATTTTCTGGCGGTTTGCTCGCCAGTGCGAACGACTGCTCGCCGTCGACAGGTGACGAGAACGTCTCCGACGAGACGTAGACGAGGTTCGGTTCCGGGTTGACGTTCTGTTCGATGTCGCCCCACGGGAGTCCCGCTTCGGCGACAGTCTTTCCTTCCAACGAACTGGCCGTGCTCTCTTCGATTTCACCCGTGGTGAAGTCGACGTAGTGTATCGCCGTCAAATCGTCCTGTCCGAGTTCCGAACTCCGCTGGAAGAGGTAACTACTCGCCGCCTGCTGGTTCCCGAGTTGGAGTTGCCACGCCGCAGACGTGGTTCGCGTCTCCAACCGTTTACTCGATATCCACGACTCGAGCCCATCCGCTTGAAGTTCCGCAGTCGACGTGAGTTGCTGTTCGACCTGGTCGTCCAGCGACTCCTGTACCTTCGTGTAGGTGACAGCACCGACGCCCGCCATGACGACCATCGCGAGGACCACCGCCGTGAAGAACTTGCGTGCGTACGTCTTCCGGACCGCCCGCGAAACGGTCGACGAGGGTATCACACTCGATATCCGAGCGGTGAGGCTGTCGAACAGACGCACGGGGACCAACTTCCGGCCACGCAACCAGCGTTTACGCATCGACTCGGCCTTGTTTCTCAACAGTGATAAATTAAGCTACTATATAGTATGTTGAGAGAGATAGTGCCGAATAGATACGAAATCGGTCGCTAACTGGAGATATTCAAGCTGTGCGCACAAGTGGGCGTTTTAGAGCTTTTGAATGGTGTTAGGAGGTTCGAGGAAGAGGACCCCCAAGTAGACAGTAGTGTCACATTTTGATAACTTGTCCGTTGAATTCAGCCCGTGAATCTCAGAAATGAGATTTGCTATATAGATATATGTATTGATAGTGGGCACCACACTCGTCAGTCGGCGACGATATCATTACCCACCGAATCCAAATGCACCTATGGCGGGTCACGCGTCTACCGGTCACGGCGACACACCGAGAGACGTCGTCAGGTTCTATCTCCTCGACCATCGGACCATCGTTGGGAAAGCAATCGACATCGCTCTTCTCGTGCTCAACCTCGTGTTCGTGGGAGTGTTCGTCCTCGAGACGTACCCGTTTTCGGCGCGACTCCAAGAGACGTTCTGGCGTATCGAAGTCGCCATCTCGCTCGTCTTCCTCGCGGAGTACATCCTCAGAGTGTACGGGGCGAAGAGTCGGGTCGGCGAGATTTTCAACGCGTACTCGATGGTGGACTTGCTGGCGATTCTGCCGACACTCGCCGTCATGATATCTCCGTTCCCCGTCGTCGCGGCCAACATCGGGTTCCTCCGCGCGATTCGGGTGGTCCGTGTCCTTCGGTTCTACCGCTTCACACAGGATGAAGAGTTCTTCTTCGGAACAGTCACGGTCGGCACGCTTCGCGTCATGAAGTTACTGTTGACCGTGTTGACCATCTTCTTCGTCGCCGCGGGCATGTTCTACTCGTTCGAATTCCGGGTGAATCCGGGTGTCGCCACGTTCGGTGACGCGTTCTACTTCGTCGTCGTCGCTCTCACGACGGTCGGATTCGGTGACATCGTCCCCGTCACACAGGGCGGCAGGTGGGTCACCGTCGCTGCAATCTTGGCGGGTATCATCCTCATCCCATGGCAGGCGAGTAAAATCGTCAAAGAGTGGGCGCACAAAGACCAGGTCAACGTCGTCTGCGAGAGTTGCGGACTGGAGTACCACGACCCCGATGCGTCGCACTGCAAGTCGTGCGGCCACGTCATCTACCAAGAGTACGACTCACGGGAGTGACGTGGGTGTGGTCACAGGAAGGAGCGACTGGACGTCTTTCGACAGCAGAACGACCGGCGGTGGGTGGGAGACACGGGCGTCCGTGTTGGTGCCGGTCAGGTGATGGAGGTTCGAGGGCCGACGCTCTATCGTCGGTTAGAACAGGCTCAGGGGGTTGAGCATGCTCACGAACGTCAGGAGATTCTCCTGCGAGAATTCGGTGACGTCGACGATGAGGTACTCCGTCTCGACGATGAGTTCTTCAGTGTAGACGATACGGTCGGCCATCTCACCGATACGGTCGGCCATCTCGCCGATTTGGTCTTCTGTGTAGAGGACGCCGTCGAGGCTCTCGAGGTAGAGGACTTCGCCGTTCTCTGCGAGGACGATGATGACGGTGTCGACGTCGAAAAAGCCGTTCGGGACCTGGAACATCGCGTAGGTACTCCCGTCCTGAAGCGGCGCGTAAATCAGTGACTCCGCTCGACTCGTCTCGGCGAAGTAGAACGTGTCGCCGGGCGCGAGTTCGAGGTCGTATCCATCGTCGGCGGCGGATGCAGTCGTCGCCACGCCCGCGGCAGCGAGACCACCGAGGGAAACTGTACCCAATCTGTTGATGAAGGTTCTCCGTTTCATGTGGTTGCAGTGTCCGTCCCGCAATCCATATTGTGTATTACGGGCAAGACTGTATCGTGTCGTACCGGGTCAGAGCATTTGAATTTGACGCAAACACCACTATTTATGTACTTCTGAGGCTTTCCTCTGGTTGCTGTCGCGGGACGACATTGCCTAAACCAACCACAACTATCGAGTCAACATCGGCCATCGTCCCCCGACCGATTTTACATACGGTGCCTCCGAACGTTACGTATGGACTACACGACGTTCGGGTCGACCGGAACCACCGTGAGCGAACTCTGCCTCGGGTGTATGAGCTTCGGGACCGACTGGGACGACTGGACACTCGGCCGCGAAGAGAGTCGCGAACTCATCGAGCGCGCAATCGAACTCGGTATCAACTTCTTCGACACGGCGAACGTGTACTCGTACGGCGAGTCCGAGGAGATTCTCGGCGAGGTGCTCGCGGAGTACGACCGCGACGAGATGGTCGTCGCCACGAAAGTCTACGGGCAGATGCGCGACGACGACCCGAACTCGGGCGGCCTCTCGCGGAAGGCCATCGAGCAGGAACTCGACAACTCACTCGACAGACTCGGGATGGACACAATCGACCTCTACCAGATTCACCGCTGGGATTACGACACGCCAATCGAGCAGACACTCCGCGCCCTCGACGACGCGGTCCGTCGCGGCAAAGTCCGGCACGTCGGCGCGTCGTCGATGTGGGCCTACCAGTTCGCCGACGCACTCTACACGTCTGACCGACTCGGTCTCGAACGGTTCGTCTCCATGCAGAACCTCTACAACCTCGCGTACCGGGAAGAAGAGCGAGAGATGCTCCCGCTCTGTGCGAAGGAGGACGTCGCCGTGATGCCGTGGAGTCCGCTGGCCGCCGGGTTCCTCACGCGTCCACACGAGGAGTTCGAATCGACGACTCGGGGCGAACACGAAGCAGATGTCGGCCGCCCATACGAGGAAGGCGGCGGCCCCGCTGTGAACGAACGTGTGCAGGAACTCGCCGAGGAGAAGGACGTGAAGATGGCCCAAATCGCCCTCGCCTGGCAGGTCCACAAAGACTGGGTCACGACGCCAATCGTCGGCACGTCGAGCATCGAACACCTCGAAGACGCCGTCGAAGCCCTCGACATCAAACTCTCGTCGTCCGACATCGACTACCTCGAAGAACCCTACCAATCGGTTCGCGTTTCGGGACACGAGTAACGCGAGTCTGTCGGCCGGGAGTCACCTCGGCCACGACGTGTCTCGCCGATGGACGGGACAATCAGACAGACGCCGCTGATTGAACATGAACATTTATTATAGATTACTCTGTACTGCCGGGTACACCATGTCGGTCGTACGCGTACTTCACTAACTCTCCTCGTCGTAGCATCGCCGTCCGACCGACCCGAACAACACCCCACTAATCGTGAGCACACACACACGCCCAACGTACGAACCGACCCTGCAAACAGACCGCCCGTCGCCGAACACGACGTCCGACACCACCGGCACCGACTCGTGGGTCGCCCGATGTCAACGCCAGTTCGAGTCTACTCGAACCGAACGCATCCACAACCTCTTCGACCGGGAGAACCAGTCGATGCCGAAGATGGACTGAAAGACGGGACGTGCCCGTCGTACGAGTATCCTGTTCCTGTTTCTGAGCGACGCGTCTCCGCATTCGCTGGCGGTTCTCTCCGCTCGTTCCCCAGAGTACCAACAATAATCTCCGTCACCCGTCGGCGGCGGCGTGACTGGGACTAGTTGTCTCTGCTACCTCATCGTTCAGATAGTACACCCTCATAGTGTGGATGTCTATGGAGCACATTGTCGTGCTAGGGGCTGGTGCTGGCGGAGCGATGACGGCAAACATCCTCCGTCGGAAACTCGACCGCTCCGACGTCCGTATCAGTATCGTCGACAAGAGCAGCGACCACGTCTACCAACCGTCGTTCTACCTGATTCCGTTCGGGTACATGGAACCGGAAGACCAGTTCCGCGACGTTCGCGACGTGATGCAGTCGGGCGTCGAGTTCGTCGAGGACGAAGTCGTCGGCATCGACCCGGATGCTCAGGAAGTCAATCTGGACGCCGCCGAAGACGACCTCACGTACGATTACCTCGTCGTCTCGCTCGGCCACCGACTGGCCCCCGAGACCATCCCCGGCATGGCAGAGGGGTGGGAACAGACCGACGCGGTGTATCCGTACTACCACTACGAGGCCGCGGTGGCGATGCGCGAGGCACTCGAAGACTTCGACGGCGGGACGTTCGTCGTGACCGTCCCCGACACTCCCATCAAGTGCGGCGGCGCGCCGATGAAGATGACCATGCTGGCGGAAGATTACTTCCAGCGACAGGGTATCCGCGACGACGTCGACGTCGTGATGACCAAACCCGGCGATGCCATCTTCGGCGTCTCACCTTACCGCGAGAAACTCGAAGAGATATACGAGGACCGCGACATCGAGTTCAAACCGAACTTCACCGTCTCCGAAGTCGACCACGAGAATCAGGTCATCCACTCGGCAGAAGGCGACGAACTCGACTACGACCTGTACGCTCCCGTCTCGCCTCAGTACGGCCAACCCGCAGTCACCGAGAACTCGCCGCTGACCGAAGGTGACGAAGAGAACGACGGCGAGTACATCACCGTCGACGACTACACCCTGCAACACACCGAGTACGACAACGTGTTCGCCCTCGGTGACGCCGACGACACGCCCAAGTCGCGCACCGCCGCTGCCGCCCGCAAGCAGGCCCACGTCGTCGCCGACAACCTTTCGTCGCTCGTCGAAGGCGGACGGATGACGAAGGAGTACAGCGGATACGCGGCGTGTCCGCTCCTCACGAAGAAGGGCAAGGCGATGGTCGCAGAGTTCGACTACGAGGAGAGCATCTCCGCTCCGGTCGAGAGTCGGATGAACTGGATAATGGACATCAACGTCCTGCCCGCGTTCTACTGGAACGCCTGGATGCGCGGGTACGACCCCCTCCCCTGAACCATGGCATCCGAAAATCAGGCGCTCGACGGGATGGTCGACGCCGACAGCGACACCGAAGTCCTCGCGCAGGCTATCGAGCGGAACGCCGACGAACTGGCCGAACTGCTGGAGTTGATGGTCACGGCGCAGGACCTCGCGGCGGACCTCACGCCCGAACTTCGCGAGACGGTCCGCGAAAACCGCGAACCCATCCGTGAACTCCGAATCGCCTTCGAGCGCGAAGAGACGCTGCGACTCTTCCAGAAAGTCGGCGACGAGGCCGACACACTCGTCGAACTCCTCGACGTGCTCGCAGTGTCGCAACGCGTCGCGGACGAACTCGTCCCCGGCGTCCTCGACGCCGTTCGAGAGAACCGCGACGTCGTCGAACGACTCCGATTCGCCCTCGAACGCGAGGAGACCATCGTCCTCGTCGAACGACTCGGCGAGAATATGGAGACGTTCGTCGAACTCGTCGACTTGCTCGACGCGACGACGGACCTCGCCGAAGAACTCGTCCCCGGCGTCCTCGACGCGACGCGGGAGAACCGCCACGCCATCGAGGACCTCCGGATGGCCGCCGCCGGATTTGCCGACGGCTACGCCGACCACGACGTGGACATGTACGAACTCGGCCACAACGCGGCAAACGTGGTCGCACTCACCGAGACGCTCGGCGACCCACAGGTCACGGAGGCACTCGAAGCGACACTCGGCGCGTTCGCCGACGACGACCCGAAACCAGTCGGTCTCTTCGGACTCCTCGGCGCACTCTTCGACGCCGACGTTCGTCGCGCACTCGGGAGACTCGTCGCCGCCGCCCGCGCACTCGGACGCGTGGGGCGCGAGTAGCACAGGAAAAGAAAGGTGAAATGCGGCGTTACTCGTTTTCTGAGGGGTCGCCGGTACGTATCGGTGCGCCAACCATGTTGCCCCACTCCGTCCACGACCCGTCGTAGTTCGAGACGGCCTGATAGCCGAGGAGTTCAGAGAGGACGAACCACACAAGTGCCGAGCGTTCGCCGACGTTACAGTAGACGATGACCTCATCGTCTTCGTCGAGGTCCATCTCGGCGAACTCCTGTTCGAGTGCGCCGCGACCTTTGAACCGACCCGCATCGCCGACCATCTGCGTCCACTCCACGTTGACCGTGTTGGGAACCCGGCCGGCGACGCGAGCATCTGCCCCCCCTGCCGTCTCGCCGCGGTACTCTTCGGGCGAGCGAACGTCCACGATGGTCACGTCTCGGGAGAGCGCCGCTTGCACGTCGCGCCGATACGCCCGAATGCGCTCGTGAGGGTTCTGCGCCGTGTATGCCACCTCCGAGACGACAGGCACGTCGTGCGTCGTCGGGAACCCCGCGTCGACCCAGTACGACTTCCCGCCGTCGAGGAGTCGCACGTCCATGTGTCTGTAATACTTGAGCGTCCAGTAGACGAGCGAAGCGTACTCGTTCAACCCGTCGCTGTAGAGGACGACGGTACTGTCGGGTGTGATACCCAGTTCGCCGAGGACGGGTTCGAGCGTCTCGGTTCCCGGAATACTCGCCGTATCGACGTCGAGGAAGTCTTCGCTCGGGTCGAGGTGAACCGCACCACGGACGTGGCCCTCGTCGTAGGAGTCGGTGACCTCGACGAGTCTAAGTTCGGGGTCGTCCGCCTCGAACGCGTCGAGACGCTGCCGGACCCACTCGGGGTCGACGAGCGCACCGCGGGCGAACTCCGTTCTGTCGCCTCCGACTGCGCCGTAGGCGATACTGTAACAGGATTGTCGGCCGTCGTGGAGCGCCGGCGACGACTCGACCAGACCCGCTTCTTCGAGTTGCGTGAGTCCGTAGCGCGTCGTGCGCGACGAGAGGAGCGTCTCTTCGGTGAGTCCTTTCAGCGTCATCGACCCCATCCGAAGGAGCGTATTGTAGATGAACTTCGAACTCGGCGGCAACTCTCGGAGGACGTCTTCTATCTCAGAGTTGTTCATGTACCTCGCAATATTGGGTATGAATTCACCTTGCATGAAGGTATTGTTTCACTAGTGACCGGTCGCTTCGTCGGGAGGTTCCGAGAGAGGTAGCCACAATTATTGTATGTATCTCGTTCTGAAACGGGAAATAGCCGATTCGACCCGTAAGAAGCCGGAAATAACGTGTCTCGCTCGAACCCTTATACGTGCATTTCCTATACAATACCGTGTATGGTCGAAACCATCACGGCTGAAGAGCTGAGGGATATGATCGATGCGGACGAGGACTTCGTCCTCTTCGACACGCGAAACCCCGAGGACTTCGAGGGGTGGCACATCGCCGAAGCCGAGAACGTCGAATACTCGGGCGACAACGACGAACTCGTCGGTGACTTCGACGCCTACAAAGACGACATCGGCGCTGGCGACACCGTGGTGACCATCTGTGCCACCGGCAACTCGGCGAGCAGTTTCGCCGAATACCTCGAACGAGAGGGCTTCGCCCACGACGTCAAGACCGTCGAAGGTGGGATGGAGTCGTGGAGTATGGTCTACGACGTCGTTCCGATTTCCACCTCGAACGACGACCTCGTCCTCCTTCAGTTCCAGCGTCGGTCGAAGGGCTGTCTCGGCTACCTCGTCGGCTCGAAGTCGGCAGGAGAGGCCGCCCTCGTCGACGTGACCCGTGCGACCGACGTCTTCGTGGACGCCGCCACCGAACGCGGTCTGGAAGTCACACACATCCTCGACACCCACATCCACGCGGACCACATCTCCGGTGGTCGCCGCCTCGCCAGTAAACTCGACGTGCCGTACCACCTCGGCAAGCCCGCCGAGACACGCGACCCACAGTTCGAGTTCGACGCCATCGAACCGAACGGGACCGTCGAACTCGGCGACGTGGACATCAAGGCCGTCCACACGCCCGGTCACACGACCGGCATGACTTCCTACCTCGTCGACGACGAGGCACTCCTCACCGGCGACACCCTGTTCGTCGAGTCCATCGGCCGGACCGAACTGCAGTTCGCCGACAAGGACGCCCGTGACGGCGCTCGCGTCCAGTACGAGACGCTCCACCGCGTCATCATGACCGAACCGAACGACGTGAAGATTCTGCCCGGGCACTTCTCGGTCACCGACGACGGGCAGTACATCGACGTGACGCCCGGTCAGCCGATGTTCTCGACGGTCGGCTACCTCTGGGAGAACAACGAGATTCTCCGGATGGCAGAAGACGACTTCGTCGAACACATGTTCGAGAACCTCCCCTCGAAGCCCCCGAACTACGAGACGGTCATCGCCACGAACGCCGGCGAGTACGAACCGGACGGCGAGGACGAAGAGAACGAACTCGAACTCGGCCCGAACCGCTGTGCGGCGACGTCCGACAGCGCCGTCGCCGACGACTGAATCCCCTCACCCACGGTCCACTGACTCCCCCACCACCACACCGCACCCTCCACCCCTCACCCTGTCACCGCATGTTTGGAATCGAAAACCTGTCCGGAAACTCGCAAGCAGCGGCGCTCGTCGGAATCGTTCTCGTCGAGGCCATGGTACTGTACGTTGGATACGGCGCACTAGAGAGCGTCCTCGGCCCGACTGTCCTGAAACTCCTCGGAGGTGACTGACGATGATGGAGATATTCGGTATCTCGGCCGCCATGTTGGCGATGTTCGCCGGGTTCGGCCTCCTCATCGGCATCCTCTTCGGCTTCTTCGGGATGGGCGGGTCGTTCCTCGTCACCCCAGCACTGCTTGTGATGGGATACCCATCTCGTGTCGCTGTCGGGTCCGGACTGGCGTTCGTGTTCGGTACCTCTGTCATCGCGACGCTGAAGCACCGTGACCTCGGCCAAGTCGACTACAAACTCGGTGTCTCGATGATTATCGGGACCACAATCGGTCTCGAAATCGGGAAGGAAATCGTCCTGCACCTCGAAGAACTGGGTCTCGCCGGCAACATCATCAGCATCACGTACGTGCTGCTGCTCGGTGGAATCGGTGCGTTCGTCACCTACGAAGCACTGAAAGGTGGCGGCGACGGCGGCGTCAGCCACGACGTCGACGAAGATGCCGAAATCAACGCCGACGATATCCCCGAGATAGCGAAAAAGATTCAGAGCTACTCGCTCCCGCCGATGATAACCCTGCGCGGTGGCATCCAAGTCTCGCTCTGGATGGTCCTCTTGGTTGCGTTCGCGACTGGCTTGCTGTCCGGGTTCCTCGGCGTCGGTGGCGGCTTCATCCGCATGCCCGCGCTGTTCTACCTGATTGGCGTGCCCGTTCCGATTGCGGTTGGGACTGACCTCTTCGAGATTATGTTCTCGGGTGGGATTGGTTCCTTCCTCTACGCGCAATCCGGTGGTGTCGACCTCTCTATCGTCGCTCCGCTCCTCGCTGGGTCCGCCCTCGGCGCTCGGGTCGGGTCCGCGGCGACGTCCATCGTCAACGAAGACGAAATCAAGATTTACTTCGGCCTGATGCTGCTCCTCGGCGCCCTCGCAGTTGCCGTCCGGCAGGCTGGTAACTACCTCGGGATGGGTGTTCTCGACTACGTCAGCCTCGCACTCATCCTCGGGTCTGCGCTCATGGTCGCCGGTGCTGTCATCTACAGTGCCCTCAAGTCCATGCGTGCATCCGGTGCCGCCGGGACGTCGACGGCCGACTGAGCGCACCCCATCGACGGCCGTTTTCTGTTTCCCGTCTTGCGCAGACACATCGCTTGAAGTGAGTGGAGCGTCCACTCCACAGCGATGCGATTGGCACGGATTCGAACCGACGACGGTGTCGCGACAGGACGGTACGACGACGGCCTCGTGACGGTCGACGGCGAGGAGTACGAAGTCGGCGTCGACGCCGAGTTGCTCGCGCCGTGCGACCCGTCTGCACTCTACTGCGTCGGCCGAAACTACGCGGCGACGGTCGACCAGATGGACTACGACGTTCCCGACCAACCGGACTGGTTCATCAAGCCACCCGTCTCAGTGCTCGACCCGGGTGCGGACGTCGAGTATCCGTCGTGGACCGACGAACTGACATACGCGGGGGAGTTGGCCGCCGTCATCGACCACGAGTGCCACGACGTGGCCGAAGACGAGGTTTCCGACGTCGTCCGCGGATACACCATCCTGAACGACCTCGACGCCCTCGACCAACCGGGTCGGACAGCACGAAAGGCGTTCGACGGGTCCGGTCCACTCGGCCCGTGGATAGAGACCGACGTGGACCCGTCTACCCTCGACATGACGACCCACGTCGGTGGCGAGTTGCGGCAGGAAGCGAACACCGAGCAGATGCTGTTTTCACCCGCCGAAGTCGTCTCGTTCCTCTCGGAGCGTTACACGTTCAAACCGGGCGACGTCGTCTCGTTCGGCAGTCCGGCGAACCCCGGCCTCGTCGAACCCGGTGACGACGTCGAGATATGGTACGAAGGCGTCGGCACGCTCACGAACACCGTCGTGGACGCGTCTGACTGACGAGGGCGAGGCGAGAAGGAGCGTGACCGGCGGCGAGTCGTCGCTGGCGTTCAGTTCAGCGCATCGACTTCGTCGGCGAGGTCTGTCGGTTGGTCCACTGGACCGTTGACGAACAGGCCGTGGCCCATCACCGCTGCTGCGACGAAACTGAACCCGACGACTGCTGTCGTCGGTTCCATCGCGGTGAACTGTCCGACGAGAACCCCGAGGACGAGACTCAGGAAGATTCCCGCGAGAACCAGGTCGTAGTACTGCCACGTGTACCCCATGCGAACGCGTTCGAGCGCCAGCACCGAAGGAGTGGCGACCGGTTTCGCACTGAGCGATTGCGAAACGAAGGCGAGTGGCACCGAATGGAGTCGCTTCGGTTCGCTCGTGCCGTCATCGAACGACGGGGCGGTGCCACCCTCGTCGCGTCCTCGGGAAAGACGCTCACGGAACGGCTATACGTCGGCAGACACTCCAAGGCCTATGGAGTATCAATCTGCGCTCGACCGGGCGCTCGATATCCTTCCGGAACGAAACGTCGAACAAGAACGTCTGAAGATACCAGACCCCGAAGGCGAGACAGACGGTGCGTTCACGCGCCTCACGAACCTCGGCGAAATCGC